>NZ_CP107006.1:4982000-6227500 GCF_022867795.2 Chitinophaga horti
CTATGAAATGCTCGGTAATGTAAGCAAAGGCCCTGTCTGCAATGGTCAGGTAGTCCGGCGTTCCGGTAAGGTTGTAGGCAGCAGTAAAAGCCCACAGGATGCGGGCATTCAGCACGACTCCTTTATCTGCCGCCGGATCAGGCACATTATCATTATTCACTTTCCCAAAAAAACCGCCGCGTTCCTGGTCTACCGCGTATTGCATCCAATAAGCAAGAATACTGTCTAATTCCTGCTCCATTTCCTGTTTATATAGGGAAGTGTCTACCATATGTTACTGTTTACAACCGGAATTTACGTAAATAACGGTTATATAGCGCGGTGGCCTACACGTCCATTTTCGCTGGCGGTTTGTAACAGTTCCATATTTCTACCAATAATGCCACTAAGTGTTTTTACAGATGCGCCGGATGTAAAGCCATCCTGCTCTGTATTCACCACGTAATCTACCAGCTGATCTATGCTGCTCGTCGCCACATGCATCCGCGTATCGGAAGAAGCATAATAAATCAGCACCCGGCCATCTTCCTCCGCGATCCAGCCGTTGGCAAACACGACGTTGCTTACATCACCGATGCGCTCCTCGCCTTCGGGCGCAAGGAAATAACCCGCCGGCTTGTGCGTCACTTTCGTAAGGTCCTGCAGGTCAGTCATGAAGAGGTATAACACGTATCGGAGCCCCGCTGCAGTATTACGCACCCCGTGCGCCAGGTGAAGCCAGCCTTTAGGCGTTTTGATAGGTGCGGGCCCCTGACCATTTTTGGCTTCGTAGACGGTATGGTATTTTTTCGGGTCGATGACTTTTTCTTCCAGCACTTCTGCATGCTCTATTGAATCGGACAGTCCAAAGCCGATACCTCCGCCACTGCCGGCATCGATGAAGCCATCCTGGGGGCGGGTATAGAACGCGTATTTGCCGTTTACAAACTCCGGGTGCAGCACAACGTTACGTTGCTGGGGAGACTTTGTTTTAAGATCGGGCAGGCGCTCCCAGTTTTTCAGATCTTTACTTCGAATAATGCCGCATTGTGCAATGGCGGCAGATTGATCGTATGCGGGCGCCGACGTATCTTTTCTTTCGGTGCAGAAAAGGCCGTAAATCCAGCCGTCCTCGTGCTGCGTGAGGCGCACATCGTACACATTTACATCCGGCTCACCCGACTGACCTACGTTGATCGGGTAGTCCCAGAAACGAAAATTATCTATCCCATTCGGACTTTCAGCAATTGCGAAAAAAGATTTTCTGTCTACACTTTCCACTCTCACCATCAATAAATATTTGCCTTCCCATTTGATGGCACCGGCGTTAAAGGCAGCATTAATGCCAAAACGTTCCATCAAAAAGGGATTAGTTTGTTCATCGAGATCGTACCGCCAAAAAACCGGGGCATGTGCGGCTGTAACTACGGGGTATTTGTAACGGGTGTACACCCCGTTGTGCTGCGCCAGCGGCTCATTACGCCGTGTAACCAGTGCTTCATATTGCTTCTTCAGACTCGTCAGCCGCTGTTCAAATTGGTGCTTCATCGTCACAATTTTTATAAGTTGTTGTTAGTGCTCCTCTAGTTTGTTCCACCATGTTCTTTTCAATACCAGCAGTACCACCGCCAGTATAGCGATCGTAATCACCAGCGGTAATTTCATCCAGAGGATGACGTACATCGGCAAAATGGTAAGACATAACTGCCCCACGATGCCCAATGACACGTTGAACATGTTGAGCTTAAAGTTTTTATTTCCCTCAAATGCCGGATCATCCGCCTGTACCAGCGCATGCACCGGCTTCCAGAAGCCCCAGGGGCGAACGGTTTTGTAAAAATCTTTCAGCACATTGATCTCGGTGGCCGGTGCGGCATAGGTGCCGATAATCGACCCCGCCAATGACAACAGGAAGAGTAACGGCCAGTAATATAGATCCAGTCCGTGAATGATGCCGAATGACTTCAATATCGCCAACGCAATGGCCGGCACAATGCCCGACAACATTCCCCAAAAGAAGCCACTTGCGTTAAAGCGCCACCAATACCATTTGAGCATGTTTGCAGCGACGTACCCGCCGTACAGGCCACTAACGATCCATTGCAGCACGGTATTCACATCTTTCACAAATAAACCCAAAATCACACCCAGAGTTACTACCGCCAGACCGGCCGTGTAATTCATGGTAATTACCTTTTTGGTGGATGCGTGAGGATTTACATATTTCAGGTAAATGTCGTTCACGATATAAGCCTGTGCAGCGTTCAGCGTACCGGAAAAAGTGCCCATGAAAGCACCCAGCAAGCCTGTCAACACTAAGCCCAGCAGCCCTACAGGTATAAATGCGTTTACAGATGCCGGCAATATTCGTTCAAAATCTGTTCCCCTGGCGGTTTGTAGTTCACCGCTGATTTGGGGATAATATAATAAGGCGAGTATCGTAAGCCCCATCACCATCGAATAGCGGACCGGCAGCAGGATGATGGACACAAAGCCGCTCATCTTACTTGCCTCCTGCGGGGATCGGGTGCTTAATATTTTCTGCATGTCGTAATTGGGCGCGGGGCCGGCCAGGCTGGCAAACACACCTTTGAACAACATCATCATAAAAAAGATTCCGAATAGCGAAAATCCATCTTCATCGATCTTTTTGTTCGCATCGTTCACAATGCCCGTCCAATCCATATCCAGCCGGGCACCGAAGAATGGGTCCAGCCAACCGTTTGGTACATTCGGGGCCGGGCCGCTGTGCAGTTTTATCATCGCAATAACAGCGATGCTGATACAGGCGGCGATCATAATGCAATACTTGATCACATCACCCAATACAATACTGTGCATACCGCCCAAGATGGAGTAGAACATGGCGAAGAGCGTAAATACGATCCCATAAAAATGAGGTGCGTACCCGGGCGCAATCGTAAATGGAATGTAGGGTTGCACCATCTCCCATGGAATAAAGATCTGCATGAACTTACCCAGCCCAACAAAACCATAGGCCATGAAGCCCAGGCAGCTAAGCAATGCAAACGTCACCACGATGTTATGCGACAACCGCACTCCTTTACCAGCAGCACCAAAACGGCCAGCGAGCCATTCGGCGCCGGTAGTGGCATTGGAGCGCCGTAACCAGCGTGACAAAAACATCATCAAAAACACCTGGTTAAATACCGGCCAAAGCCAGGGTATCCAAATGCTTTTAAGTCCATAAACGAAGCACAGGCTCACCATCCACATGGTGCCTGAAATATCGAACATGTCGGACGCATCGCTCAAACCCAACATGTACCAGGGCAGGGACTTACCGCCCATCAGGTAATTCTCCTTGTTTTGTCTTGCCTTTTTCCGCATCACCCAGCCGATAATCACCATGGTAGTGAGATAGGTAAGGATGATCATGACGTCTAACGCCTGTAGTTTCATATATTAATTACCACCAGTTTCTTTCCGAAGATACCCCTGGACCGGGATTTACATTCTCAAAGTCAGCTACGCCCGGGTGAAGGCAAAAGCTTTACATGCTCAGGCTATACAAACAAGTTCGCACATTCGTTTCCACACATGGATTACACTCAATTCATAACGTCCTGGTAATGCAGTCAAATGTATATCCACTATCTTATCTATTCAAATACTTTTTTATCCCTTTGAGATGATTTTTCAACTTATTCAGCCGACCATATTATACAAAATCAATACAGCATTGAATCGCAGGCAGATTTTACTGTCATTCAAAATATGGTACTTATTTTACAAAGCTTTACTTATTTTTGATTCCATATTTAGTAAAAAAGACCGTCGTATATGAAAAGTAAATTGATGAGAGAGATTACCCCGCTCACGCAAAGCGATTGCTTTACCATCTTCTCCAGGGTTAAATCTACTTTCGATTTCCCTTTACATTATCACGACGAGTTCGAATTAAACCTGATACAGAATGGCAAAGGCGCCAAACGTGTAATCGGTGATCACATCGAGGAAATTGACGACTGGGAACTTGTGCTTGTCGGCCCTAACATACAGCACGCCTGGTTTACACACAAATGCGATAATCCCGAGATAAGGGAAGTAACGCTGCAGTTCCATAAAGATTTGTTCGACGATAAACTACTCCGGCGCAATCAGCTGAGTTTTATGCGCACGATGTTCGAGAAGTCACTGCGTGGTATTCTCTTCTCGAAAGAAACTATTCAGCAACTGGCCCCGCGAATTATCGATCTGCAACAGAAACACGGGTTCGATTCCATCCTTGAGCTGATGTCGATCCTGCACGACTTATCCATTTCCCGCAACATCCGCGTACTGTCGGATGCGTCGTTCAACAATCAGGAACAGTTTTCGTACAACAGCCGGCGGGTGGAAAAAACGTTGGAATACATCAACCAAAACTTCGATAAGGCGATTACGCTTGGAGAAGTGGCCAAGCTATCCAACATGAGCGAAGTATCGTTCAGCCGCTTCTTTAAACAGCGTACCGGTAATACTTTCATCGACAGTGTAAATGAGATCAGGCTGGGGCACGCATCGCGCATGCTGATCGACACCACGCAGACTATTGCCGAGGTAGCCTACCATTGCGGGTTTAACAACATCTCGAACTTTAACCGCATTTTCCGCAAGAAGAAGGGATGTACACCAAAGGAGTTTCGCGAAAACTTTTCCGGCACAAGGACCTTCATATAAAAAGGGCGCCGCACTACGACGCCCCATATCAAACAGGATTCTCTCTTACCTTATTAAAAAGCCAGCACCATCGTATGGCCCGAGCGTGCTTTGCTTAAATGTTTCACCACCACGTCGGTGATTTGACGGCGCAAGACGGGTTTTACAATATACTCATCCGCCCCCAGCGCCAGCATCGTTTCCTGCTCTTCTAGTAAGGCGTTGGACGATAAAGCGATAATCGGCACGCGATTAAATTGCGGCAGACTACGCAGGATGCGGGTCGTTTCCTTTCCATCCATTACGGGCATTGCCATATCCAGGATGATCAGGTCGGGCACCTTAGCGGTAGCTGCAGATATACCTTCCAGGCCATTGGCGCAAGTGGTTATTTCCAATCCTAACGGCAGCAGGAAGCGCTCGAGGATCATACAGTTCATTTGTTCGTCTTCGATAAGCAACACTTTTTTACCTGCCAGCGACGGACGTAATTCCTCATTGCCGGTCTGCACATCTTCACAAACCTGCAACGGCATCCGCACCCGAAACACCGACCCCACGCCCGTTACACTTTCCACACTTAACGTACCGCCCAACTGCTCGGCGTACCGACGCGTAAGCACCAGCCCTAAACCCGAACCCTTATGATCAGACGATAGCCCCAATTGCGCAAACGGCTTAAACAACAAGTCGCGTTTTTCCGGCGGAATGCCCGGGCCACTATCATGCACCGCAATCGACAGGACACCCTCTTGTGCGTCTACTGTCAGCAACACCGCGTGTCCGCGCGGCGTTACTTTGATCGCATTCGATAACAGGTTATTCAGAATGCGCGTTAACCTCGACTGGTCCAGCATAATACACTCCGGCAACACACCGTTGTTTTGCACGTCGAGTCGCACACCGCTCATATTGGCGATGTTACTGTACGTGTGCGTCAACGGCTGCAGCCAACGCTTCAGCGAAACCGGCTCGGCATGCAATTCATCGCCTTGCCCCGCTTCTATCTTCGAAACCTCCAGCACATTGGTAAGCATACCACGCAGGTCGTGGCTGTTGCAATAAATATCTTCAATAATCTGCCTGGCACCGTCGGGCATTTGTACTTCCCGCGTTTCCTGCAGTAATATGTCACTTAAACCGATAATCGCATTAATGTAGTTACGCGTTTCGTGGCTGGTTTCGCTGAGGTAACGCGACTTTTCATAACTCGCTTTTTCCAGCGCCGCGGTCCGCTCTTTTACCTGCGACTCCAGTTCTGCATTATAGCGTTCGAGCCAGGTATTTTGCCATTCCACTTCTTTTTGAAGCTGATCGTTACTGCGGCAATGAAAAGCGATGGCCAGTACACACAAGGCAAATACGACCGACATGATCAGCCAGCGAAAGAGATGCTGCGTGTCGGCAGGCAGGGCCAGCGGTTGCAGCAGGCCGGTACTATAATTTACCTCCAGCAATACCACACAGGCGACGGGCAGCAGCGAACAGGCGAGGATCATTTTAAGGTCCTGCACCTTGAACGACAACATGGCTACACAAATAGAGAACACGGCAAACAATTGCACTTCGGCCAGACTGCCGAACATTATGCCATAATACAGGATGATGCCCGAGAACAACACCTGTAGTCCCACCTTGGCAGCCATGTATAGACCGCTCTTGTTCAATAATATAATGGAAAAGAAAAATGGACTGAATAAAAGCGCGGGGTACAAAATACCCGCTTCACCGGAAAGTGCATAAAATAGTATACCATACAACACGACCAGCGCGCCGCAAAGGAAGCTGATGAAGTTTACGATACGTACTCTTTTCGCTTCGTATTTATCTAATCCGGGATGTATGCCTGATGCCAGCAGCTGTGTTAACATATCTGGGGAATTACGTGAAACAGAAATCGAAGGTTTTTCTCTTCGGGTTAAGGATACTGGTCTGCTTTCAGCCAGGGTGATCGGTCGTTTTTGTCTTTGTTCGGGTTTTCTGAATTAGTTCCTGTTTTAAACTAGGTTCGTCCGGGCTAAAATTAAGAGATTGGGTGTTCTGTTTATTGTTCGTCTAAAGTTAATGAATTTTTATCAGGTTCTTCAAATACACCTTCATATACGGTAAAATTTAACCTGCGGATTTCACGATTCAAACTCATTGCAAGCCATAGTGAAGGATTTGAGCGCTAAAGGAACAGGCTGCTGCGAACCGATAGCAGGAGGAAAGGAAATGTTAATGCCTTGTTACTAAGAAACTGCTGCACGACGACTTCCGGCCTTACTGTTGTTATGGGACTGAGGGCATAGGCCGAGCGATACTCGAAAATATCATTTGTTCCGGAAGCCGCGGTGCAGCAGCAGGGCGGCGAAAATAGCCTGCCACCCATTCATTTACAAGCAAAATACGATATGCTAATGGTCACTCATACCACATAAACATGTGTGAACTGGCTATTATGGCTAATTTTGCTTATTCTTACCCATGCTTTTCACCAGGCTATCCACTATATCTCTACTTATCATGCTGTGTTTTACCGCCGGAAAAGCACAGCAATCGTACGTGTATACACATTACACAGTGGAAGACGGGTTGCGCAACAACCAGGTAATTTCTTTACTCAGCGACAGTCGCGGATACATGTGGCTCGGCACCGCCAACGGCCTGCAACGCTACGATGGCGTCAGCTTCCGGTTCGTGGACATGCCGTTCAGCAATCCTTCTATTGCCCGCGAAACCGTGCAATGCATGTACGAGGACAAATCCCGCAAAACGCTCTGGTTCGTGCTGCATAGCGGCGTGGTGGCGTTCGATTACGGGGCCAACAAGTATCATTACTATAAAATTCAACACGGCCACCGCGAAGGCAGCGTGCAGATCAGCAGCATCCAGCGCGACAAGCATGGCTACCTGTGGACCGTAAGCACACAGGATAACGCCTACATCTTCGACGAGAAAAAACAGGCGTTTGTACTCTACACGCGGTTTTTACCCGAAGCTCCTGGTAAAATCGTGTGTGTGCTGGAGGATGGTGACGATTACCTGTTTGGCACCACGACTGGCATTTGCCGCCTGGATTATAAAAAACGTACGTACTATCATAAAGAACATAACCCGAACAGCCTGCCCTACCTGGACGTGCCACAGTTTAACCAGGCCGTTAACAATATGTACCTTACGCGGCAGGGCATCCTGTTCGTTAATATTTGGCCGTACGGCTCCGCCGCGCCGTTCCTTTATACATTCGATACCCGGCGTAACCAACTGCACGAGTTTACAGACTTTAACGTCGGCGGCCTTCGTAAGACGTTCGAAGATAGTTACGGCAAAACCTGGGTAGCGGGCGATCGCATCTGCCTCTTCGACAGTACCGGCCAGCTGCAGGAGGAAATTGTGCAGGACCGTAGTACGCGGTTTGGCCTGGACTGCTCTCAGCTTTACGCCATCACCCCGGATAATATGCACAACATCTGGCTCGGCACCAACAATGGCGTATTTATCTTCAATAAAGAAAAGCAAAAGTTTCATACTGCCCACTTTCCGCCGATCGACAACTTTGTGCGACCCAACTTTGAGCCGACGGATATATTACAAACCTCGCCCGACAAAGTATACGTTAGTTCCTGGGGGCAGGGATTACTGGTGTACGACAGCACACTTACACACCTCATAAAAGCCTACCGCCACCCTAACGATGCATTCTTCAATCTTGGCTGGAACCTGCTGCGCGATCGGGAAGGCAACATCTGGATGGCGGCGCAACACGGCCGGTACGCAATATTGAATCCTAAGACGGGGAGCATAAAATACGAGCGGTCGGACACGTTCGACAATCGCACCATCCGTTGCATGACGATGGATACGGCGGGAAACATCTGGATGGGCACACAACGCGGCCTGGTGGTGAAATGGGATGTAAAACAACGGCAATTCACCCGCTACCAGGACAGCCTGTACCACACCAACCAGCCTTTATGGGGGCACATTATGGACCTGGAGGCCGATCATCTTGGCAACATTTACATCGGCACCGGCGCTTATGGTTTACTGCAGATGGATGCCGCTACCGGGCGCATTAAAAAACGGTATGGCAAAGACGAACCTGAAAACCGGTTGCCAGGCAACGGCATTCACAACATACAGGTAATGGGCGATACGCTGGTACTGGGCACGATGGAAGGCATCGCGCTCATCAATACCCGAACGGGCCATATCACTACGTTTACCGAAAAGGACGGGCTGCCCGTCAACATGATAACCAACGTCCAGCTGATTAACCGCAACCTGTTTTTTACTACCAACTTCAACCTGGGTAAGATCAACCTCGATAACCGAAAACTGGTGAACTACGGTCGCAAATACGGTATCGTGGAAGAAGCTTTTGAACAAACCGCCAATCACCGTCTAATGAACGGCCGCATCGTGGTCGGATCGGTGAAAAGCCTCATCAGCTTTGACCCAGATCAGCTTGAGGACCCGCAGCCGCCGCCGGATGTGCGCATCACATCCCTGCAACTAGGCGAACGGCTCCTCAATGCCGATTCGATACTACTGGAGAGTGATTTACTGCGCTTGTCATATAAGGAAGGGCCGCTCACCATTGGTTATAATGCCATGGCTTACCTGGACCAGGATAACATCACGTATTATTATCAACTGGAAGGTGTAGACCCACAGCCGGTAGTAGCAGGCACCCGCGTGCTAGTCAATTATGCTAACCTGCCGAGCGGCCGCCATACGTTTAAGGTGTGGTGCGAAAACGGGGAAGGATTAGCCTCCGCACATGTAACTACCTTTATGTTACAGGTGGCCAGTCCATATTACCGCCAGTGGTGGTTTTTTATGTTGATACTGATGCTGATCGCCGGACTGGCCTATCTCGGCTACCGCATCCGCATTAACCGGCTTATTGCCACCGAACAGGTGCGCCGCCGCATTGCCCGCGACCTGCACGATGATATGGGATCGACGCTTACTTCGATCAATATAATGACCACCATGGCCAAACGCAACGTGCGGCAGGACAATCAGAAAACGGAAGATTTCCTGTTGAAGATAGGCGAAAGCACCACCCGCATGATGGAGTCGATGGACGATATCGTTTGGTCGATTAATCCGAATAACGACAACATGCCTATCATCCTGGCGCGCATGCGCGAGTTCACGACCAGCATGTTCGAGGCAAGAGAAATCGGATTTACGTTTCATGCAGATGAAGCCGTCCAACATCTGAAACTCACGCTGGAAAGCCGGCACGACTTCTTTATGATCTTTAAAGAAGCGATCAACAATATTGCAAAGCACGCCCAGGCCACTCATGTCGACATTATTATCGACTATAAAAAGAAAACGTTGATCATGCAGGTGAAGGACAACGGGCATGGTTTTAAACCAGGCAGCAACAGTGATGGGGACGGACTATTCAACATGCAGCGAAGAGCCCAGCGCATGCGCGGCAGCCTGGAAATTGCATCGGCGCCGGGTAGCGGCACACGCATTTGTTTGCGCTTTCCCACTACATAAGTATGTGATTGAATAACCGGCTGGCAGCTATTACCTTTATCAAAAATTGTGATATGATAAGAATCGTGTTGTACGAAGACAATACCAAACTACGCGAAAACCTCACCTTACTGATCGATGGCTCGGCCGACTTCGAAGTGTGCGGCGCCTTTAAAAACTGCGACCGTATACTCGGCGAAGTAGCCGAATTGTTACCCGACGTAATCCTGATGGACATTGACATGCCCGGCACCAATGGTATTGAGGGCCTTAAACTTGTACGCGCCCAATACCCGCATCTGCCGGTACTGATGCTTACGGTATTTGATGATGACAAAAACGTATTCGAGTGCATCAAAGCAGGCGCAGATGGTTATCTCCTTAAGAAAACCACCCCCGAAAAACTTTTGGAACACCTGCGCGAAGTATACAACGGCGGCGCGCCCATGACCTCCTCGGTAGCCAGGCAGGTATTGGAATTATTCGCCAGGCAGCCCACCGGCGAAAGGCGTGAGCTGTATAACCTTACCGAAAGGGAAAGAGAAGTATTGCAGTTATTGGTAAACGGCTATAGTTATAAGATGATCGCTGCGGAAATCTTTATCTCGATTGATACCGTGCGTTCGCACATTAAAAAGATCTACGAAAAACTACACGTCAATTCCAAGTCCGAAGCCGTGGCCAAAGCATTTAAGGATAAGTTGATCTGAGATGGTGCAATTTCTCCTTAAAAAGCCGCAGGTACTCCTTTTTCAGCGAGCCGCTGAGAAACGATTTCTCTACCCAGTCAGCCACTTCATATTCCTTATCCGTCATTGATGCAATAATCGTTTCCGCCCGGCCTGCTGTTAATCCAAGCCTCCTCGCAAAATTGACGAACTCCGCCTGCCCGCAAGCTTTAAACTTTTGGTAATAGGAAGATTTATGCACCCCTTCGTACAGCTCCATCGCCATATCCTTACTGCCAGCATCGAGCAGGCGGGTGCAGGACAAACCATAGGCGGGCGTGAGTGCATAGTCGCCATGTTCGGTACGTTTGATAGAAAAAGAACGAGGGCCCCCGCTACCGTTGGATACCAGGTAATTAAAGAGTATACGTTTAAAGAAGATAGCCAATGCCGGACCATATGCAGCAATATGTTTTTTGATAAGCGCCCCCATATCCTCATACGTTTGCGGCACCCCTTTCACTTGTTTTTCGCGCAGCTGGTAAAAGTCTTCCTGCTGATAACTGACAAACTCCGGATCAATATCAAAGCGTCTTAACAGCAATCCCTGCACGTCGTCCTGGTAATAAATGATGGCATTCTTCACCGTGTCGATGTCGAACACATTGGCGGCGATCTGCAGCGTAAGGTGCTCGTTCTCCGTTATGGCCTGCGCATGTTGTGCAGCCGATGCCGGAGGCATCTTAAGCAGGAAGAGCCCTTTAATACCTTCGCGGGTGAGCGTTAGCTCATCGTCTTCGAGCATGAGCGAATACTTCGGCTGTGAGCCAGGTATAGCCATCCGCAGCGCCTGCCGCTCGAACCAGTAAGCATCTTCCCCCTGGGGCGATTTAAACGTGAGCACCGGCGGCACCTTAATGCCATCAAATAATTTACGGCGACAATCACTACAATATGTAATTCGCTTTTGTGGCTTGTAGCAGCCAGGACAAGCACCTACCATTCTCTCACCGTTATTGCCCCGATGGTGTCTGTGCCCGCGGTGCGGATTAATAAAAGGAAGTCATCTTTCGGATCGATGTTCAGCGTTTCCTGCTGCCAGCGCCGGTTGTCGCCTTCGGCCAATAGTCCTGCGAAAAACGGGAATAGTTCATTGGCCTGATGATCACGCCTGGTTTTGGGCAGCGTGAGGCTGATAGATGGTGCTGAGGGATCGTTAAAGTAAGGCAGGTCGTAGGAGAAAGTGTATTCCTCGTTGTTGGTTTTTGTTAATGCGCCCGCCAGTTTTTCGTTTAAGTAAACTGCCGCTTCTGTCATGGTTTATATACTTTGCTTCACGCGGACGATCATTTCCAGACCAAGTGCATCAAATACACTGATCAATGTATGAAATGAAGGGTTGCCCTGGCCAACTTCCAACAGGTACACCGTTCTGCCCGCCACATCGCCCATTTCTGCCAGTTGTTCTCTTTCGAGGCCAAAACTTTCTCTTCGTTTTCTTACGAGGTCGCCAATTTCGCGCAAGTCCATTTTCGTGAATTATTGCGGCGAAAATAACGCTGTCAATTAGCAGTAAATTTTGCTATTCGGGTCTATTATAGAGCAAATTGATTATGGAATTATTGATATGAAAACAATTCAGTCATACTACATCCATACAGTATTGAATTTGAGTTACTTTTTGTTATTGAGATAAATTTTCTCATTATCAATTAAATTAACATCAAATTGACATGAACGACACTCATATTGATTGTTCTAATTTCGTTTAGCCATGTTAGTTTTGGATCACTAAACTCTCAACAAACATGGAAAGTAAATTCATCTTCCACGAAGGACGCCGGCTGGCCCGGCTGCTCGCCGACAAAGAACTGTCGTTCTACCGCTTTTTTACCGATGCGGACATCGCCCCTGAAAACATGCATCGCTACCTGGACAGGTTTACCTTCGGTGAACTTACCCGGCAAAAATTCCTGCACGGTTTACAGATGACGCCAGCGGAATTTTACGGGCGGCCCTGCCAGCCTCCGCCGCCGTTTTGCCCATGGAGCGGATGCCGTTGACAGGAGTGACTTTCATAAATTTTTGCCAATAAGGCGGATTCACGAAGTGGATGAGCATCGCTTCCACCGTCATCGCGATTGAAAGGAAGCGAACATCCGCTCGAGTCTTCGCGACAGTAAGGTTGGCAGCCGCGAAGACGCACACGAAAATGGCTTCACTTTGTTCGCCATGACGGAAAGGGAAGCCGCTTCGCCGAAAAGCGAAACTGCCGTACAAGGGTGTGACACAACGGCGGCTGAAAAAAGTTCAAAAGCTGGCTACATGATTAATAACTGCCAGAAACGACTCCGCCAATATTGAAGACAGGCAGCCATACGTCATTTTCAAATGTATAAACTTCACGTTTTCATTAACATTATACGCATAAACGAAGATACTAAACCACTTTGGCCGTATATTTGTTATTTAACTGTGGACTAATCAATTAACAACAACGATTATTTTATGAAGAAGATCCTCCATGCAATCATGGTTACGGGCCTGATGGCCGTCGTGTTCAGCGCCTGCAAATCCAGTAAGTCAGCGCAGGGCCCCACGGCTAAAAGTGAGAAGAAGAATATTAAGGGCACCTGGGTGTTGAACAACGTATCCTTCGAGGGCGTTCCTAAAACCGCCAGGGTGACCACGGTGTTTAACAACATTCCGTACAAATGCCTGGAAGGTAGTGTATGGACACTGCCAAACGCCACTGCGAACGGTTCGTACGCCATCACCTCCAGCGAAACCGGCTGCTCGCCCGTGACGCAGAACATCGTATGGTCTACCTACGACCGCGACGGCATCGTGTACTTCCAGTTTAAAGAGCTGCTGAGCGGCGTAAAAGCGAAAAACACCGCCGACGGCTACCGGGTAGAACTGACCACCGCAGGCGATAACGCTATGACCTGGCGCGCACCAGTGACCATCGACGGCACCACCGCCTACATCGTGTACTCTTTGAGCCGCAGATAAGGCTTTTGAACAATATCTCATCCGGCATACGGCAGCAAAACCGCTGCCCGTATGCCGGATTTGTATTTCCGGGATAATTCGCGCATTTGCTTATCTTTGCCCACCTATTGAGGATTTAGCAAAATGAAAGCATTTAACTTATTTATCAGATACCGTTTCCCGCTCGGGATCGTGTTATTGTTAGCGGGTGTTGCACTGGGCATCACTTTCGGCTGGTGGGAAGCCTCCATCGTACTGCTGTTAGGCCTGGTGTGTATCGTTACGCACTTCCTGTTTGGCCCGATGAGGCTGGTGCAGGAAGCCATGGAAGCCGGCGACGTAGACGGCGCCATGTCGCTCATGAACCAAATCAAATTCCCGAAACTGCTCTACAAACCCATCCGCTCGGCTTACTTCTTTATGCAGTCCAACATGGCGATGTACAGCCAGGACCTGGATAAAGCAGAACATACGATCAAACAAAGTATTAAATCCGGCAGCCCGATGAAAGAGTTCGAGGGCATGCAATACTTTCAGCTGGGCAGCATCGCTTTCCAGAAGAATGATATTAAGACTGCGGACATGAACCTGAAAAGGGCCATGAAACTGGGTTTGCCTGATAAAGAAAACTCCGCGGGCGCCTTACTCATGCTGTGTTCTATCGCCATGACGCGCCGCGACTTTAAATCGGCTAAAGAGTACTTTCGTCGTGCGAAAGCGATGAAACCTACTACAGAGCAGCTGGTAGCGCAGATCAAACAGATGGACAAACATATTTCCCGCATGCCTGGTTGATACCGGTACTACGGCACACAAAAAAGGCTGACACCTGCGTGTCAGCCTTTTTTTATTACATTTTGGCCAGGGCCTGTTCGAGATCTTTGATAAGATAACCGGCATCTTCCAAACCGATATACAGTCGCACCATCCGGTGCCTGGGCTCATCGGCCCTGAAGTCCGCCACGTTCATTGACGCGCAGGCCGGAAAGGCCAGCGACTCGTGCCCGCCCCAGGATACGGCCATAAGGAAATGCTGCAGGGAATCGCAGAAACGTTCCACCTGGTCGATTGTCGTGGCTTTTAACTGGATAGTTACCAAACCACCCGCGCCCTGCATCTGGCGTTGGGCCAGTTCGTATTGCGGGAAGTCAGGGTCCATCGGATAAATTACCTTTTCGATAACGGGCTGCTGCTTCAACCAATCCACGATGGTTTTGGTTGTTTCGGTAATGCGTTGCAGCCGGATAGGCAATGTACGCAGTCCGCGCAGAAGCAGCCAGGCGCTGAAAGGAGATACGCCGCTGCCGATGTTCATGTACTCGGAGGCAAATATTTTGCTGATCATATCGGTGGAGCCGGTAAGTACACCTGCTACCGTATCGCTATGACCGCTGATATATTTTGTGGCTGATTGCAGGCTGAGATCGATGCCGAGTTTAATGGGTTGCTGGTACAACGGGCTGCAATAGCTGTTATCCATAATGGTAACGAGGTGGTGACTTTTAGCCAGTGCTACAACGGCCTCGATATCCTGCAGTTCATACGTAAAAGAGTTGGGCGACTCCAGGTAAATAAGTCGGGTGTTGGGCTGAATGGCGGCCGCAAAGTTGGCCGTATTGGTACCGTCGACATACGTAGTGGAAACGCCGAAGCGTGGCAGGATGACGTCGAACATACGGGCGGCCCAACTGTACGGGTCGCGCACTGACACGATGTGGTCGCCTTGTTTTACCTGTGACAGTACAGCGGCGAAGATAGCCGCGGCACCGCTGCCGAAAACGAGGGCTGCTTCTGCGCCGTCAAGGGCGGCCAGCTTTTTTTGCAGGATAGTGAGTGTGGGGTTGTTACCGCGAGAATAGAGGAAGCCTTTGTATTCATCCAGCATCAGCTCGCGCATTTCGCTCACCTTATCGAAAGCAAAATTGCTGCTCTGTACGATTGGCGGCGCAACGGCGTTAAAATACTGCTCTCTGTCTTCTCCCAGTTCATTCAAAATAAAGGATACGTCCATTTCGACAAGTTGTTTTTAGTTTCTTTCAAGCCCATTTTACAAACATATAGCGTTTCTCCGTTTCCGGCGTCATGGAATTTACCAAATACTGATACTTATGCGCCTTTGCGGTTTACCCGCTTCATCAGCAGGTACAACGGCAATCCGGCTACAAACAGGCTCAGTCCGATAGAGGCTGCTTTCCAATCCTGGATAAATATGTTTACTGTAACGAACAGGTATACTACCACAAACAGTAGCGTGAGGTAGGGATATAATTTCATTTTATAAATACCAGTACCATCGAGGTGCCGGGTTTTCTTCCGGAGGATAAACAGGCTAGCCGCCGCGGAGGCCAGTCCGATCGTATCGAACAACATCACATAGTTGAGGATCTTATCAAACGTGCCTACAAAAAACAGCACGAGCAAAATGACCGCTACAAACACCGACAGTGCCACTTCCTGTACCTGCGTTTTACTGTTCACCCGCTTCAGCACCGGCGGCAGTATACCATCTTCCGCCATCGCGTAATACATGCGTGGATTGGAGATCAGGTTTACGTTCGCGTAGCCCAGTACGGAAATGAAAAGCAATAGCGAGATCGTTTTAAAGCCGTACGGACCAAAGAAAGCTTCCGCCATACGGGCCGCCAGCGCATTGGTGTGCTGCAATTGTTCAAACCCGATTACTTTATAATAAGCGTAGTTGATGGTGAGATACAATACTACGATGATCGCGAAACCATAAAACACACCGCGCGGCATATTACGACCGGGATCTTTTACATCAGAACCGAAGTTGATCGTTTGCTGGTAACCGCCGAACGTAAAAAACACTGGCACCAGCGCCGCGCCAAAGATATAGAGCCAGTTTTTAGGCTCCCTACTTTCCACCACCGCATTGGCATTCGACGGGTTGCCGCCGGAGAACACCGCGAGGCAAAGCAGCACCATCATCAATATTTTTAAGATCGTGAGTACATTTAAACTAGTAGCGCTCAGGCGAATGCCGAGCATATTGATCCCATATAAGACCAGTACCGCCACCACGCCGATGAGTTTATGCCCTGCGCCGTTCTGTAACGAATCGGGTAACAGCACCGGGCTGATATACTCTGCACCAATAAGGCATACCGCCGCTACAGATGCAGCGTTGGAGATGAGCAGCATCCAATTGATCATAAACCCATAAGCCGGGTGGTAACAATGTGACAACACCTTGTAAAAGCCGCCGGCTACCGGGTAGCGTGAGCCGATCTCCGCATAGGTAAGTGCACCACAGATGCTCACAATCCCCCCAATGATCCAGATAGCAAAAAACACCCTCGGGTCGTTCGTTTCGCGCGCCACGTTCACTGGTGTGCGAAAGATGCCCATGCCTATGACCAGGCTTACCACGATCATTGTAAGGTCAAAAATGCCCAGCTTTGGTTTAATGCTCATGCGTACAAGATAGTAAATGAAATTGTTGAATGTGACCACCCGGGCGGATTTTAAGGGAAAATCCACTTTTTTATGTACGTTTGCGCCTGAATACGGTTGTCTGTAATGGACATTAATAGGGAATCCGGTGCGAATCCGGAGCTATCCCCGTAGCTGTAATCCTGCTCCGGCTTTATGCCGGAACGTTTTCCGGGACTCGATTTTCTCCATTTACCACTGTCTCACATGAGGCGGGAAGGCCCTCCCGGGAAGCAGGAAAGCCAGAAGACCTGCCGCGTTTCAAATTTTCTTATCAGCGCTTTCGGGTGAAAAGCCGGGAATATGTATATACCATACTGGTATGCCCTTATTCTGTCTGTTCATTTTTCGAGAGCATAGTTTTAACATCAACCGACTATGCAAAAGAAGTTTTACGCATTTCTGTCGGGCGGGTTGCTGCTATTAATGCAGGGCGCCGCCGCACAAGACACAACACAAACCAACTTGTTGAACACCGTGGTGGTAACGGCCACCAAGTTCGCCAAGAAACAGGGCGAAACCGGCAAAGTGGTTACCGTTATTTCCCGCGAACAAATCGACCGCAGCCGCGGTAAAAGCGTGGCTCAACTGCTGAACGAGCAGGTAGGCATGGTGATCGCCGGTGCTAACTCCAACCCCGGTAAAAACAAAGAGATTTACTTCCGGGGCGCTACCACCAATTACACCACCATCCTGATCGACGGTATTCCGATTAACGATGCATCTGGGCTCACGGGCAGCAACATTGACCTGCGCTTCATCCCAACCGACCAGATCGAGCGCATTGAAATTCTGCGTGGCACACAAAGCACCATGTACGGTGCCGATGCGATTGCAGGCGTGATCAACGTAATTACCCGCAAGGGCGGCGACAAAGCCGTGAGCGTGAGCGGCGACCTTAACTGGGGTAGCAATCGTACCGTGAAAGGTACAGTAGGCGCTAACGGCCGTACCGAAAACATCGACTACAACCTGAGCTTCACCCACCTGGAAACAGATGGTATTTCCGAAGCGGAGGACACCCTCAACACCGGCAAGTTCGACCGCGACGGCTATAAGCAGGATGCATTTATGGCCAATATCGGCATACACGCCAGCGAAAAACTGACACTGCGCCCGTTCCTCATGTATTCTAAATTCAAGAGCGATTACGATGGCGGTTCCTTTACCGACGGCGGCAACAAAACCAACTCCGAGTTCCTGCATACGGGCATCAGCGGTGTATACACCCTCGATAAAGGTATGATCCAGGCGAACTACGGCTTCCAGAAAGTGAACCGTGCGGAAACAAGCTCCTTTGGTGTTTCGAATTACGACGGCCGCAACTGGATTGGCGATATCTTTGGCAACTACAATGTGACCGACTGGATGCAGGTACTGGCAGGCGTAGAGTTACGTAAATCACAACTGCTGGATACTTCGCTCTCCACCCCTAACCCGGATATGCATAACACCAGTCCTTACGCAGCACTCTTCTTCCGTAACCTGGGCGGCTTTAACCTGGAGCTGGGCGGCCGCTACACGCTGCACAATACCTACGGCAACAACTTCACCTATACCATCAACCCATCTTACCTGATCGCGGAGAAAGTGAAAGTATTTGCGACGTTGGCGACAGGCTTTAAGGCACCAACACTCACTAACCTGTACGGCCAATGGGGATCTAACCCCAACCTGGAGCCGGAAGAAGCGAGGACCTACGAAGGTGGTGCCGAAGTATCTGTATGGAACAACAAACTGGACCTGCGCGGTGTGGTGTTTAAAAGGGATATTAAGAACGTCATCTTTTATAATAACCTGGGCGAGTACGTCAACCTGAACGAGCAGAACGACAAAGGCTTTGAACTGGAGGCCACGGTTAAACCAGCGAAGTCTTTACAGATCAATGCTTATTATGCTTTCGTAGAAGGCAGCACTAACACGGTTTCCAGCACCGGTAAAGACTCTTTGTACTCCGATGTACTCGCACGCCGTCCGAAACACAGCGGTGGCATCAATATAGGTTACGAGATTTGTCCGCACCTGTTCATCAGCTCCAACGTGCGCTTTAATGGCGAGAAGAACGACCTTCGTTTCGACCCCGTTACTTACGCTTCCTCACCGGTGATGGTAAAGGAATTTACCCTGTGGGACATGTACGTGGAGTACCGTTATTCAAAAAAAGGACGTTTATACGCGAATTTTAATAATATTACAGACACGAAATACAATGAAATTTACGGGTACGGCACACTTGGCTTCAACGTGATGGCCGGCATCTCGTTTAACTTTTAAAAACACAGGCACCGATGTCACTAAAACAACTTCAGCCCCGCTTCATAGTACTACTGGCCTTTATACTGGCAGTAGGCGTGCTGCGGACCGCTACCGCCGGACAAATCACCGCGATCTCCAACTTCTCTCCCGTAGGAGCGATGGCCTTATTTGGCGGTGCTTACTTTTCAGAAAAGTGGAAATCATACGTGTTTCCCCTGCTTACGCTGTTCATCAGCGATGTACTGATCATGAAGATTTTTTTTAGTGACCTCAGTACCGGCCTGCTGTACGATGGCTGGATATGGAACTACCTTGCCGTAGCCGCCATGGTATTATGCGGACAGCTGCTCATCCGTAAAGTGAGCATCAGCAACCTGCTGATTGCCGGTATTGTGAGCGCTGTGGCCCATTGGCTGATCAGCGACCTCGGTATGTGGATGAGCAGCCTGAGTATTTACAGCCATGACTTTAATGGATTGCTGGAATGCTACATTGCCGCTATTCCTTTTATGAAGAATATGATGATCGCCAACCTCGTGTACGGCGCGATCATGTTCTTTGGATTTGAATACACCAAAGCCAGGTACCCGGTACTGGCCCAGGCTTAATATCATCTCAACTGCGCAATGCACCTCGTTTGCATTGCGCAGTTTCTTTTTAAAACCCTGCTATCATGATCGCTTCCTCCTTCCTCCCCGCCGCTACGCAAATGATATACGATATGGGCCTGCAACACCTGCTGCAGGGCATCACGTTCGAATGCCCGCCTGCGGCGCTGGCGGAAAAGGAGCGCGTGGTGCGCTGTGTGCTGGAAGGCAATAACTACAGCAGCGAAGAGATAGACCGTATATTCTCCGCCTCCAAAGCGCAGGGGAAGAGCTTATATTATGTGGATGAGGAATTGCTGGGACGTATAGCCCCCGATGTGATCTTTACGCAGGATGTGTGTGAAGTGTGCCAGATCGACACCCGCTGCACCCAGCAGGCCATCAGTATGTTGCCCAAACAGCCGCAGCTGGTGCCACTGAGTCCCAATAACCTCAATGATGTATTTAAGTGTGCAGTCGACATCGCCACCGCGTTAGGACAGGAAGAAGCGGCCTATCAACACCTGGCTGCCCTGCAGCAACGGCTGGATGCGGTTACCGACACATTGCGCCAGCATCGCTCCCCGTTACGCCGCGTAATGATCATGGAATGGATGGCGCCTATCTATAACTGCGGGCACTGGATACCTTACCAGGTTGCCTATGCCGGTGGTGTAGACATGCTTAGCAACCCGGCCGGCGACTCGATCGTAACGCCCTGGGAAAAGATCCAGCGATATGACCCGGAAGTACTGGTGATTGCGCCTTGTGGTTTTTTGACAGACAGGAGCGCCAATGAATTGTCTTTACTGACCAGCCTCCCCGGCTGGAACGATCTGCAGGCCGTTCGAAATGGCGAAACTTACCTGGCAGACTATGATCTGTTTACCCAGCCAAGCGCCAGCACCCTGGTAGATGGTGTGGAGCTGCTGGCTAAGTTATTTCACCCGAATATCTTTACCATGCCGGCACACTTGCAGCACAAGTGGGCTACGCTGGAGCCGGCGATGGCTATTTCTCAAAATCCTGGAAGAAGTAAATAACGAGGATCACCGCATCGCCCGGCCCAACATTGGTAGGCTTGTGTGGCAGGCGGCCGTCGAAGAACAGGGAATCTCCCTCCTCCATCGCGTACGTCTCATTATTGATGAGATATTCTACCGTGCCTTTTACCACGTATTTATATTCATACGCATCCGTCTTAACCAGCGCCGGACGTTTCGCACCTTCCTTCAATTCCAGTAGCACGATGTCGACCGTACTGTCTTTCAGGTTGCGCGTCAGCACACGGTTATAGAAAAAGCCTTTGGCGTCTTCCTTCTGAAAGGGAGCATAGTCCTTTTTCTTGATCAGGATTACCTTTGGCGTGTTTTTCTGCTGGTGGATGTCGTTGAAAAACTCGTTCATATCCAGGCTAAGCGCGCGGATAATATTTACCAGTACCAGCAGTGACGGTACGGTACGGTTGTTTTCAATCTGGGAAATCAATCCCTTGCTAACGTCGGCTTTATCGGCCAGCTCCTGTACGGTAATGCCTTTTGCCTTACGTTTTTCCTTTATCTTGGTGCTGATCTGAATGATTATGTCTTCCTGCATGGGATGTTTTTGCTCACAAAGGTTTAAATTAATAACAAATTAGATATTTTCGCGCAAACCGGGGCCTCAGCTGCTAAATTACAGCGCACCGGCCACATCTTGACAAAAATACTTACCCTATGTTTAGTTTCGACCAAATCTTTACGATCAGCTTCACTTTATTTGCGGTGATCGATATCCTGGGCTCCGTTCCTATCCTGATATCGTTGCGGGAAAAGATCGGGGAGATCAGCGCTGCCAAGGCCACCCTGGCTTCCGGCGTATTGATGGTACTGTTCCTGATGGTGGGCGAGCCTTTCCTGAGGCTGATGAGCGTAGACGTGCAGTCGTTCGCGGTTGCCGGTTCCATCGTGATCTTCGTGATAGGCCTGGAAATGATACTGGGGATTGAGTTTTTCAAGAGTGATAACGATACAAAGACGGGCAGCCTGGTGCCTATCGCCTTCCCGCTGATAGCCGGTTCCGGCACCCTTACTACGATCATGTCGCTGAAAGCTGACTTCAACGACTCCAACATTTTTGCCGGCATCTTCATTAACCTGGTGATCATTTACGTGGTGCTTCGCTCCCTCAGTTTTATAGAACGCATCCTCGGCAAAGCCGGCCTGATGGTAATCCGCAAGTTCTTTGGGGTGATTTTGCTGGCCATCGCCGTAAAAATCTTTAAAAGCAACATCGGGAACATCTAAAATTCTAATTAAAAACTTAGCTTTGCACTCCCCTGTGGGGAACCGGTCTCGTAGTACAATGGATAGGACGAGGGTCTCCGAAGCCCTAGATGCAGGTTCGATTCCTGCCGAGACCACAAACAAAAAAGGGATGCACCCGGCATCCCTTTTTCTTTATAACAACATCTTTCTACATCGCCCCGGCAGTCATAACTGCTCCCACGATCGCAGCAATGATCGCTAACACATAGAAACATAAGATAACGATCGTAAACACCCCTACGAACTTAAAGCAGGACTTCAGGTTGCCAACGGATTGATTAAAGTTGTTCTGGTCAATACTGTGCAATGCCTTTTGCATTTTGCCCGCAAAAAGGAACAGGAAGTAGCAAGGGAAGAACCAGATAACACCGATGCCCACATACATGCCGGTCATTACACCGCCGAAAGCACGGGTGGCAGAACTGTCTATGCCTCCCATAGCTGCGCCGTAGCTGGCCATCATTACAGACCTCATAAAAAAGGCGCCAACAATCATGAGGGCACTCAGTACAAATCCAACAACAGCCAGGAACTTGGCCCAACGGGCGGCCTGACCCAGGTAGGACGCGGATTCTGCATCTACGCGCAGCTCGAACAAATCTTGATTAATCATCGGGTTAAAGGTTTTGGATAAAATTATACAAAATTTCTATTTGTTTCACTTTCTGAGTGTGTAGATTATTGGTGTCTTCACACAAAAACGGCGACGCATCACACGCCGCCGTTCAATATGAGGGCAGGATAGATTATTTCTGTAACACCATCACTCCATTCATGAGGAAGGTGCTACCGCCATCGGCGACGATGTTGTACACGGCTTGCGTGCCGCCGGCTTTCTCGGTTTTACGCACCACGGTGAACTTACGGTATTCGCCGGTCTGCTCGTCCCGGCACAGCACCTCTTCATCCACACCGACGTCGCCGATCTTCTTACGACCAGCCGCAGTGGTCATGGGATGGTTGGGCGTGGCCTCCAGCAGGCGGACGGAGAGTTGTACTTCCTTTGCACTGGCGGTTTCTTTCTCGTTGGCGGACAACAGCAACAACTGTGTGATCGCATAGTTTTTCGCCTCATGGGTGGTAAGTTCCTTTACGGTGACGGTGGTTGCGCCGTTCGTTGCTGGGTCTACGGTGACGATACGGTCGCCGGGCCTGACATCGCGCAACAGTTTCTGCGATCCGTCTGCCATGGCTACCTGTTGGGTGCCGGGGAAACAGATGTCACTGCCGTAGGTGCCGGATTCGTCTTTCAGGTCTTTGCCCTGGTGCTGGGCTTTATACAGCTGAAAACTGCATTCCTTGGAAAGGATGTAAGAGAGTTTCAGCACATAATTTTTTTCTTCCTTATCGATCGCGTGTATGTCTTCGAAATACTTGTTCCAGACTTTTGCATCGGCGGTAAAGTTGGGGATGAGCGCAGTATACAGTTTGCCTTTTTCGTTGGTGTAAAAGATGATGGTACCCAGGTCTTGCATCCCTTCTTTTAACAACAGCTTGTATATATCCACCCGCTTTTTAAGTCCGTCGTCGCCGGTGATGTAGTAGGGTTTACGCAGCTCATAGCGGTCAAGTACATACGTATTTTCAAACTTGGCGTACGTGTCATTGTCGAGGTCTTTAACGGTAAACTTCTTCGCCTTTTCATATTCTTCCATCGTAACGGGACGGGCGGCTTTGTCCTGCGCGGCGATTGACAACGCACTACTTACTAACAAACACAGTAATACTAGTTTTCTCATCAACATAACATTTAAGATATTTCTTTAAAAGCAGCAGCAAAGGCTTCCATTTCATCCATCCGGCCGATGCTTACGCGGCACCATTCTTTTCCGCCAAACTTCCAGGGGCGCACGCCTACTCCACGTTTCATCATCTCCTGTACAAAGCGTTCGCTATCCATCTTAACGGGGAACATCACGAAATTTGCTACAGACGGAATGTAAGAATAGCCTTCTGCTGTGAGGGTTTTATATAAAAAGGCCTTGCTCTCGTTGGTTTTGGCCAGCGCGCCGGAAAGGAACTCCTTATCCTGGTAGGCCGCCGTGGCTGCATGTATCGCCGGACCAGAAATCGAAAACATTCCCGGTGTGAGGACCTCTAACTTCTTTACGGTTTCAGGCAGTGCGATCATATAACCTACGCGTAAACCCGCAAAACCATACAACTTCGAAAACGTGCGTGCTACGATAATGTTCTGCCCTTTCTTCACCGCGGCGATCATGGTAGCGGCGGCGGGATCGGGCATGTAGTCGATGTATGCTTCATCTACCATCACCATTGTCTTTTTAGATACCCGTTCGCAGAACGACTGCAATTTGGCAATATCTACTGCGGTGGCAGTGGGATTGTTGGGATTGCAGATGTACACAAGTTTCGTATTGGCATCGACGGCCTTTTCCATCGCGTCCAGGTCGAGTTTGTAGTCGGCGGTCAGCGGTACTTTTTTACAGGTGGCACCGAAACGTTCTGCCTGTTCGGGCAAATCGTCGTAGGTAGGATCGCCCGTAACCAGGTTGCCGCCTTCTCTGCAAAATGCAATAGCCGCCGCCATCAGCAAGGGCGATGAACCGGAGGAGAACAGCAGCATATCTTTTTGTATGCCTTCGTGCGCCAGTACTTTTTGTACGAGCGTATCGAAGTGCATAAATGCGTATTGGTAAGAAGTAGAGAGATGATCGATGATTGCCTTGCGCGCCTTTTCGGACGGACCAAAAGGGTTCTCGTTCGCGAACAACCGGGCTTTCAGCTCGGGCGGCGCCAGTCGCGCAAACTCCGCATCGCTTAACTGCCGGTTGGGATTACTCGTCCTTACAGGCGCAGCAAAACTCCCGAAGGACGACAGGAAAGGCAAGCCTCCTGTAACAATTGCGCCTGTCCGCAGCCAGTCGCGCCGGTTCATTAACGTAGGCATAAAATAGATTTATGGTTGATAAATAATCGTTCGTTTATGGTGCCATCACCCTTGCATGAATATCTGCCACTGTTTTACGGGCCGACTCAAAAGCCCCGGCCATCCAGGCATTCAGATACGTCATATGTTCGCCGGCGAAATATACTTGCTTGTCCGGCTGCTGTAATGCAGCGTAGGCCGATTTACGGGCAGCTCCTGTGTACAGCGCCCATCCGCCTAAACTGTGTTCCGTTTTGTGCCAGCACACAGAAAAACCAGTCTCAAACTCCTGCGCATATTGCGGATGAATGAGGCGACCTTTGTCCAGCGCCATTTGTTGCCGCTGTGCAAAATCGAGGTCACCGGTGCGTTTGGCGCGTTCATTGAAATTATAAGCCCCGATCAGGATGCCCTTTTTGCCGAGATAGTCGTAAGATGGATAAAATATTTGTGCCAGTTCGTTGTTCGTGTGGGTGATGCCCCCGTAAATCTGCTCGTCTTCTTCCCAGAAGCGTCGTTTAAACTGCAACCCGATTTTGCAGGTTTGCATATAAGGTACCGTGTCTATCGCCCGGCTTACATCCGAAGAAAAATTGTGGTCGATATTACTGAGCACGGGCAGCGGTATTGTACAAATGCAAAGATCGGCCTTTAGTTGTTTCGCGCCGTCTTTATCTTTATAATTCACCGTCACACCTTCCGGCTGGTTATGAATGGCTGTTACCTCACATCCGAAACGTATCTGCCTGCCCACTTTCTTTTCCAATGCTTTCACGATCACGTCCATCCCGCCAATGGCCTGAAACATCGTCATCTGCAGCTCATACGCATATTCTGCCACGTTGTAAAAGTCCGGGTCCATTAACCCCGATGCAATAATGTCGGCCAGTTTATGCGGTTGATCGGCGATACGCCCCGATTTACTTCCAGCACCGGGATGTTCAATAAACCCGCGCCGGTCGGATGCTTTGTAAAGCTTATCCACGTCCAGCCCGCCTTCCGCCCGTAAAAACTCGATGATCTTTTGTGTGTCTTCCTTTGTAAGCGCCGCATCCAGCTGATGCTGATCGATCGCCTTGGCCAGCATTTCGGCCGTATATCCGCGCACATCGTTATGTATCTCGCGCACGCGCACTTTTTTGTTGCTGAGCGCCCCTTTTCCTTCTGCAAAGTAATAAGCCGCCTCGTTAATGTTGTTATACACCTGCAACGGCACTCCCAGTTCCTTACAATAATGTAGCGTAAGCTCATGATGATGCGGAATACGCGAAGGCCCCGCATTGAAGTATTGCCCTTCATCGAAGGCAGCCGTTTGCACCGGCGCCCCGCTCTCCTTGTTAATAGCACCTTTGCGTACCGTAAAACATCGGCCACCAGCGCGACTACGGGCTTCCAGTATAGTACATTGATACCCCAGCTTACCTAATTCGTAAGCCGCCGTCATGCCAGCCAGACCCGCACCCAGTATCAATACATGTTTACCGGCAGCATCTCCATCCAGGTCAAATGCATACGCCGGTGCAGGCCTGAGCATGCCCAGGGCCATCATGGCAGGGTAAGTGGCAAGGGCGGAGGTACCATTGCGCAGGAACGCTCGTCTGGATATAGGCATTTAGATGAATGTTTACTGACCCTTTAAAAATAATCGATTTTTTGGTTGCTATACCAACTATTGATCGAATAGTTAAAAAATGGATATGATTGGCGAGTATTTGGCAACCACCTTCTGCCTCTTTATTAAGCCCCCGTTGTGTCACTCCCTTGTACGCCATCGCCCTACTCACCAAAGTGCGAGCAGCTTCCTGCTAACCCGCTGAAAAGTTGCCAGATCCTATACGCATCCTTCGTTCATCCTTCGTATATGGTTCGTATATCGTTCGTATATGCTTCGTTCACGTACGAATCATTTACCTAGTATCAACGAAGGACTAAAGTAGTATCTACCTAGGATGCGGCAAGGAACTTTAAACGATGTAAAAAGGATGCAGCATGGCCGCGCGAACGCTACACAAGCGTTCGCTGCGTCGCGCTGAAGTGGATGGGAACGGCGATTAGCTTTGCACAAGCAGGCACCTCATTCGACATAACGAAGAAGCGTCAGCTTCGCGGACGGCGAGCTTCGACACCGGGCAACTTACCGGCAAGGATGACTTCAAGAAGAGGAAGGTTGTTCTGCCGTTGAAGTGAGTGACACAACGGCGGTTGGGACGAGCGGGGATGCTCGTCCCATTAAAATTTTATTGCAGGCGGTCTACGACTTCCCGCTTCACTTTAAGGACGGTGCCGTGGCGGATGCCTTTGGGCATAGACAGGCGGTCGCTTTCGTCTTTCCAGTTAACGAGGTCGGTGGAGGTGACTACGCCATATTTGTGCTGGGTGTACTTGTCGAAATACACCATCCAGGTATTGCCGATCTTGATGGCGGTAGGGCCTTCTGCCCAATAATTGCCGGTAATGGGTGTGGTGGGCTTGCCGTAGCCGCTGGTGAGCTTATTGCTGGTTACCAGGTACAGCTTCTTTTGCGGTACGGGCTTCACGGTTTCGTCCTTCAGGAACATGAGGTAACGTTTACCGTCGGGCTGAATGGTGGCGTCGATCACATTGAAGCCCTGGTCGTACAGGAGCTGGGCTTTGGTGTAGGTTTTAAAATCCTTCGTCGTCACGTAATACATGCGATGGTTGTTATCGCCGAGTGTATCGGTGGCGGGGAAGCGGCCGGGAATCGTAGTGGCCCAGTAAATCACGTATTGCTTCTTTTTGGCATCGTAGGTGATTTCAGGCGCCCAGCAATTGCTGGCATTTTCGTGCGCCATCACCGGTACGTTCTGTTGCCCGGACCAATGTACCAGGTCTTTCGAAGAGGCATACCCAATGGTTTTTTCATGCCAGCTTACAGTCCATACCATGTGGAACAGGCCATCCGGCCCCTGAATAATACAGGGATCGCGCATCAGTTTATCCTTGCCGGCGGTGGGCTTTAAGAAGGAGCTGTCGCCGCGCAGTGACTTCCAGTTATAACCATCTTCGCTCCAGGCCAGGTGCAGGCCATCTTCGCCGTTGCCTTTGAAGTAAGAGAACAGTAACACATCTTTCTGCTGGGCGAAAGTAGCGCCGGCAAAAAGCATCCATAAAACACTCATTAATAGTTTCCGCATAATCATTCTATTTTCCAGGTATCAATCTAATAATGTAACTGTAGCTGTACGTTTTGTCGAGCAGGCGGTATTGCCTGTGCGGCAAAGCGCCCCAGCTGTCGTCGCCCCCAAGTCCGCGCTGCTTCAGGTCTACATGAAGGTACACTTCCTTCCGGGGTTTAATATCGGTCCAGTGTTGCTGTTTCTTTGTAAGCCCCGGATCGAGATCTTCGGCCATGTGGTGAAGGGCAGAGAAGCCCAGTGGCTGCAGCCCTTCCACAGACAAGCCAGTGCCGGTATTGTCTGTCAGCGTTAACCAGCGAACATCTGTTTTATAGCCATTCTCCTGTGGACGAATGTAATTCTCCGTACCCTGGTTGCTTACGCTGTCATTATAAATTCCCAGGAACGATGCGGTGTTACGATCGCTGTAGTTCTCCCAGGGGCCACGACCATAGTACGACAATTTTTTGTAGGCGGGCGGCAGTTGCATCCGCATACCGAAGCGTGGTAACTCGGGCAGCTCGCGGCCCGTCATATCGATGGCCGCAGTGACTTTTACGGCGCCATCGTTCTGCACGAGGTACTCCAGGGTGTACGGTACGCCAATGCCTGTCAGTTCATAATCCACTTTTACTTTTACGCCTTCGCTGTTCTGCTCACCGATCGTTACGTTCTTCACTTTACGGTTAACGTGCGCCGTGCGCCAAATGCCGAGGTTCGACTCCATACCGTTACCAAAGTCGTTGTCGGTAGGGGCGCGCCAGAAGTAAGGTTCCGGCAGCTGGTCGAGTATACGTTTACCTTTAAGGCCATAGCGGCTCAAACGGCCGGACGCTACGTCAAACTCGCCGGTGATGTCGCCCGCAGTAAAGGTTACTTTCCTGTTATCGCGCGCAACTTTCAGTGCGCCGCCTTTGTCAGACTTCGTTTCAAAGTAACGGTCTTTGCCGACGATGAACTGCTCGTTCGCTATTTCGTAACCGGCTGGCAACAAGCGATCAGCTGCTTTCGTATAGGCAGAAAGGTTAAGACGATATTCCACGCCCGGCGCGTCGGTGATGTAACTACGCAGGTCTACCGGTACGCTGGCATATGCACCCGGAGCGGCCTTGATCGCAAACTCGGTTTCTTTTACCAGCTCGCCGTTTTTGTACAAGGCCCATTTATAGGTAAACTGATCTGCATTGGTAAACGCGTAATGGTTGTATATCTGTACCAGGTTTTTATCCAGAGAAGCATCAGAGAAGCGCAGGTTCTGATACACCTTTTTCACCTCCTTCAATGCAGGATGCGGTACACGGTCCGACCCGATAAGGCCGTCGGAGCAGGAGTTTTCGTCATTCTGTAAATGATAAGCGCCGAAGTCGCCACCATACGCCCAGTAGTAGCGCCCACCGGCTGTTTCGGTTTTAATGCCCTGGTCCACCCAATCCCATATAAAACCACCCTGCATATGCGGACTACTGCGAATAATATCGAAGTATGCCTGGAAGTTGCCGGTGCTATTACCCATGGAGTGCGCATATTCGCACATGATGTACGGGCGTTTTTTATCGGTGGCTTTCGCATAGTCTTCCATGTTGCGGATGCGCGGGTACATGGGGCATACGATATCTGTATCCCAATCTTCGCCTGCCTGCTCAAACTGCACCGGGCGGCTCTTATCGCGCTCCTTCAGCCATTTGTACATATCATGAAAAACGGGGCCGTTGCCACATTCGTTGCCCATACTCCAAATAATGATGGAGGCGTGGTTCTTATCCCGTTCGAACATGCGTTTAATACGATCTACATGCGCCGGCGCCCACAGTGGCAGGTAAGCAGGGTGCTTCGACTTATCGAACCAGGCCTGGAATTCGGCGCCCATACCATGGGTTTCTATATTGGCTTCATCTACCAGGTAAATACCGTATTCATCGCACAGCTTGTACCAGTACGGATCGTTCGGGTAGTGGCTGTTACGAACGGCGTTGATGTTGTGCTGCTTCATCAGCTGAATGTCTTTCAGCATGAGGGCGCGGCTGGGTACGTGGCCGTTAATTTCATCATGCTCGTGGCGGTTCGTGCCGTGTACGGCCATTGGTACGCCGTTCAGTAATAATTGAGCGTTCCTGATTTCCACTTTGCGGAAGCCGACCTTTTGTTGCAGCATGCCGAGCGAGCGGCCGTTATCGCCGGTAAGCGACAGCTGTAAATCATACAGGTAAGGCGACTCGCTGCTCCAGCGTTTTACGTTTTTCACGTTCGCATCAAAGTGAATGCGATAGCTGGTATCACCGTTCACGGTTACACTGCGTTGTGCGGCGAATACTTTGCTACTGCCGTCTTTCAGTTGCACCTGTAACGTAGCGTTCTTCAGATCAGCACCTGCGAACTTACGCAGGTCTACATCCAGGCTGAGCGTACCATTACGGTAGCTGTTGTCGAGGCCTGCACGCACGAAATAATCCCAGATAGTAAGCTTGGGCTGGGCATACAGGAACACATCGCGTTCGATGCCGCTGAAGCGCCAGAAGTCCTGGTCTTCCAGGTAACTGCCATCGTGCCAGCGAAACACTTGCACGGCCAGCAGGTTTTCACCGGCTTTCAGGTATTTGGTGATGTTAAATTCCGCTTCTGTTTTTGATGCTTTGCTCATCCCAACACGCTGTCCGTTCACATACACGAACGCACAGCCGGTGATGGAGCCGAAGTGAATCAACACTTCCTTATCGTGCCAGTTGGCCGGTACCGTAAACGTTTTGCGATACGTACCCACCGGGTTGTTATCGCCTACGAATGGCGGATTACGCGGGAACATATAAGTGATGTTGGTAAACACCGGCAATCCGAAACCCTGCAACTCCCAGTTAGAAGGCACTTGTATGTCCTTCCACTCGTTGGCGTCCAGGTCGGGACGGTAAAACTCGGTAGGACGGGCAGAGGCTTTGTCAGCGTACCAGAACTTCCACTTACCGTTCAGGGATTGGTAGTAGGACGAGCGGCTGTAATCTTCGGAAGAAATTTCGCTGGCATTGTCGAACAACATAAAGCCTGCGCGCGGCTGCTCTTTGTTGATCTCGTACAGGGCCGGATTTTCCCACTCCTGCTGCTGTGCGGCCACGACGTTGGTGGCCAGCAAGGCAGCTATTAAAAAAGGTTTCATCATTATCTGTGCTGTTACTTGATCGGTACCGTGATCACTGTAAAGGAAGAAGGCGCCAGTGTGTTTTTCCAGCCTTTCGCCTGCGTTTTAGCCGTGCTGCTGACAGGATACACCTCTTTCGGTTTTTCCAGCGTATTGTAGCTGTACAGGTCCGACGCGACCAGTGTTTCCACCTTCGTGTCTTTATTGGCAGCTATGCCGGCCACATCCAGCGTAATATTTTTAGTTTGGGAAGATATGTTTACCAGTTTGATATAGGCCACCTTCGCCTTTTTATCCAGCACGGCGCTGGCGTACAAGCTATCCTGCCCCGTCAGGAATTTACCGTTAGCGGTGATAGGCAGTACATTAGTACCGGCGTAATTCGCATATGCTTTCTGCACATAGTAGTTAGGTGTGGCCACGGTCTGCAGATTATCGAACCAGATGAGGTCCGGGCGCCATTGCCAGGCTTCCACGTGCGCGAACAGCGGTGCGTAAGAACACATGTGTACTACGTCTGCATTACGCTCCAGCCCCGTCATAAAGGCGGCTTCGGCCAGGGCGCTCAGCCAGGTATTACGTGATTCGGCTTGTGGCTGTTCTTTCGCGTGTGCAGCATATTCACCGGCAAACACTTTCGGGCCCTTACGGTCGTAGTTGTCGTAACGGGCAGCGTTCTGGAAAAACCACTCCGGCGGACGGTAGTAATGTTCGTCGATCAGCGGCGCGTTAAGTTTCTTCAGTTCCTTCCAGGCAAAGTCAAACTCCTTCCCGCTTGCACCGGGGCCAGAGCCGGATACCAGTACGATTTCCGGATGTTTCTTCTCCAATACTTCTGCAAACAATTTATAACGATCGATGTATTGTACATCCCACTGCTCGTTACCAATGCCGAGGTATTTCAGGTTAAAGGGAGCCGGATGGCCCATGTCTGCACGCAGTTTACCCCATTTGGTAGCCGTGCTGCCATTCGCAAATTCGATCAGGTCCAGCGCGTCCTGGATGTAGGGATCCAGTTCATCGAGCGCTACTACTTCACCGGTATTGTATTGACAAGCCATACCGCAGTTGAGGATGGGCAATGCGGTGGAACCTAAATCTTCTGCCAGCTGAAAATATTCGAAGAAGCCCAGGCCGAACGTCTGGAAGTAATCCGGCGCGTTGCGGTGGGAGAACTCGGTATTCCAGCGGTTGATGATCAATTCTCTTTCTTCCGGTTTACCAACAGTTTTTTTCCACTGATAACGGTTGCTTAAGTCGCGGCCTTCCACGATACAACCGCCGGGGAAGCGGATGAAGCCAGGTTTCAGTTCCGCCAGTTTCTCCACTAAATCTTTTCTCAAACCACCGGGGCGGCCTTTCCAGGTATCTTTCGGGAACAGGGATATCATATCCGCCTCCACCGTTCCATTTCCTTCAAAGTATACTTCCAGCTTCGCTTTGGCTTCGGTTTTAGTAGCCGTTAAGGAAGCGGTATGTTTATTCCATTCGCCGTTTAGTCCGCCCAGGGTCGTCTCCCCCAGTTTTTCACCGGCAGGACTTACCAGTACGATACGCAGTTTCACGTTACCGCTGGCCTGGCGCGCCCACAGTGAAAAATCATAGGCAGCGCCCTGCTTTACACCCATGCCGCGGAAGCCTTCGTTAGACAGGCCGTACTGACCGTCTACCGTAATGCTCGCATAACGTGGGTTAGCAGGATTAGCGGTTTTGTGATTATTGATCAGTGTTTTCCCTTTCAGGCCTTCGCGCTTCACTTCTTTCCAGGCCATCATTGGTACGCTAAATTCGAAGGAGCGGTTCTTCACCATTTCTGCATAAAGGCCACCATCTGCGGCGAAGTTGATGTCTTCGAAAAAGATGCCCCACATCGTGGGCTGTATCGCAACACCAGGTTTATTCGCCTGCACCGTGATGGTTTGTGCATTTGCGCCTGCCATGGCCTGTGTAACTAAGAGCAGCGACAATCCTGCTTTGTGGAGAAGATTCATAAGTACCAGTTCTCTTATTGTTAGTTGATAAAGTTTTACTGCTCACGTTTCCAGATATACGTCCGGCGCTGGTAGCAGCTGCCGCGAACACGTGGAATAAAGGAACGAATCTAATAATAATTGTTAAATTAACACTTAATTATCTATCGCTAAAATACTTTTAATCGTTCCGCCTGCGTAGCAGTAATTTAACCTTTACTTACCGTATATTAACCCATTGATCAGTGGTAATACAAAAGGGCGCACCGGAAACCGGCGCGCCCGTCACATATAAAAACTGAGTGGTTAATAGTTCAGGTTCTGGCTAATGCCAGCCACCAAAACATCATTGTTCGGAATCGGTAAAACTTCATGTTTATTTGGGGTGAAGCCAAGTGTGCCCAGCATAGCGGCAGCACGGCCCCAGCGTACAAGATCTACATAACGATGGCCTTCAAACGCCAGCTCCAGCTGCCTTTCCAGCACAATAGCCTCGAACAGCGCGGTGCCACTTGCGGTTACTTCACCCAGACCGGCACGCAGCCTGACTTTCTTCAATTCTGCACGGGCACGGCCTTCATCGCCTGCGCGGTAATAAGCTTCGGCTGCCATGAGTAACACGTCGGCATAACGTACGAGCCGCCAGTTGGTACCGTAGTTCAGTTCGGACACAGCACCTCCTGCACCATTGGTTTGTCCCTGGTAGGAGCCGTACTTCCGCTGCAGGAAGCCCTCAAAGTCCCAGCTGGTAGGGCTGGTCCAGTCGCCACCGGCTGCCTGCAACTCGCCGATGGACATTACAGTGTTCTGCCTGCGCTTCACATCACCAGCAGCTACATAGGCATTGTACAACGCAGGTTTGGGCAGGTTAAAGCCCCAGCCTGCGATCAGCGAATCGCCGGGAGCTTTTTTATAATAATCGGCGCGGGGACCCATCAGCTGTATATGAATGTTACTTTCCAGCGCGCGGCCGTTATCCCAGGGAAAGTTACCCCAGTCGTACGGCACGTTGGACACGTAGTTCACTTCGAACAACGATTCGATGCCGAATTCGCCTGCCAGTGAGAACACGCGACCAAAATCAGGCTCCAGGTCAAACTGTGTCGACTTGATTACCAGGTCGAACTGTGCGGCAGCCGGCCCCCATTTCTCCTGGTATAGCAGCGCCTTGCCAAGGATCGCCTGGGCGGCACCTTTAGAAATCCGGAATTTATCGCCTGCACTGTATTCACTTTTCAAAGGCAGATCGGGGATCGCTTCGGTCAGGTCTTTTTCGATTTGTGCATACACATCTGCCTTGGGCGTTCTTGGCGTATTACGAAAATCGCTTAGCGAGATGGCTTTGGTGACGATGGGCACATCTCCCCAAAGACTCACCAGTTCTAAGTAGTTATAAGCGCGAATGGCTTTTGCTTCTGCGATCAGCCTTTTACGCAACGTATTCTCGGGTTTTACATTATTGATCACGAGGTTGGCGCGTGCGATCGTGTAGTAACACATACGCCAGGCACCAAACACGGCCTCGTTCTGCGAGTCGAAGGTAAAATCGTCGAGCGCCTGGTAGCCGGGTTGGTCGCCAGGGCCATTGCCACCGGCATTACTTTCATCCGAAGGAAATGTTTTTACCAGCGTAAGGCTCGACCAGCCAAAGTTATAGTGCGCGGAAAGGAAGTCGTACACCGCAGTGGTGGCCTGTAAAGCATCTGCATCCGTTTTATAAAACCCGTCAATAGGTAGCCGCCCAGGAATTTCCTGGTCAAGGAAACTCTTGGAGCAGCTACCAGTCAGCATGAACGTGGATGCACTAAAGAAGGCTATTTTAAGAATCGAATTTTTCATGATAACGTGTTTTGCTGTTTAGAAACTCACATTCAAACCAAACATCAGCTTACGGGGAATAGGATATACACCGCGGTCGATCCCAAGACTGTTATTGTTGTTACTGCCTGCTTCAGGGTCCATACCGGGGTAGTCGGTAAAGGTGAAGAAGTCGTCGAGCGACACATACACTCTTGCACGGGTAATGCTGGCGCGGCTCAACAACGTTTTAGGCAGTGAATAACCCAGTTGCAGCTGGCGGATGCGGGTGTAAGATCCATCGAAGATCATCTTATCAGAGTTGTACGCATACTCGCTGTTCGTATTCGCGGCAAACCAGGTATTGGTGCTGCCGGCGCCTGTCCAGCGGTCGTTATAGAAAAACACGGGTTTATTTGCAGTAGGCCTGTCCACACGATTGAAGCCCATAAAAATATCGTTGCCACTCTGCCCCTGTAAAAACATCAGGAAGTCGAAGCCTTTGTACGAAAGGTTAATGCGGCCGCCGTAGATCAGCTTTGGATGCGGGCTGCCTATCTCGGTATGGTCTGCATTGGAAATGCTTTTATCGCCATTTACATCTACTACGATAGGATCACCTGGTTTGGGATTATAACCGGTAATACCCGTGGTGGCGAGGTATTTCGTGATCTCTGCCTGGTCCTGGAAGATACCGTCTGTTTTATAACCGCGGAAGTACCATACGGGATAACCCACTTCGAAGAACGTGGCCGTGTAGCCGGTACCGAGGCCGGTGCCGAACAGGCGTTGTACGAATGGGTTCAGGTAAGTTACTTCGTTGTTCAATGTGGCGAGGTTACCGCCGATTTCCCACTTAAACTCGCGGTCGTCGTTACGGTAATTCAGGTCGATTTCGATACCCTGGTTGCGTACGTCACCGCTATTTACGAAGGGCAGCGCAAAACCAGCAAAGCCTGGCGCCGTACCCGGTGAAATCAGATCTTTGGTGGTTTTATTGTAGTAGTCTACCGATAAGTTTACCTTATTACTGAACATCGCCACATCAAAGCCTACATCGATGTGATTACTTTCTTCCCACTTCAGCTGCGGGTTGGCAATGTTAGCCGCTTCCGCACCTACGAGAAAAGCGCCGTTCGCATCCGCATAACGTAATCCCTGCGCGGTAATCACCGACGCCCACTGGCCAATACCTACATTCGACAGGCTACCATTCACACCCCAGCTGGCGCGCAGCTTCAGGTAATCCATAAACGATACCGAATTTTTAAAGAACGGTTCGTTGGAGATCACCCAGCCTGCAGACACAGAAGGGAATGTGCCCCATTGATTATCCGGCGGCAAAACAGAACCACCATCGCGGCGCACGGTCACGTTCAGCAGGTATTTATCGTCGTAATCGTAAATAATACGACCGTAGTAAGAAAGTAATTGCCTGTACGTTTGCAGCCCTGCGATACGGTCAACGTCATCCGGTGTAAAATCGCTGTAAGCAAATTTATCTTCCTCTGCAAACATGCCCGAGGAGCTGCCGTTCAAACGATTATACCCCATCTTCATAGCTGACATACCCGCGAGCACCGTCAGGTTGTTTTTACCGAAGGTTTTGGTATAGTTGGCGAAGTTCTCCCACTGCCAGGTAAACCAGCTTTCGTTGTTGTCCGTTACACTGGCTATGGTATTTAATCTTTCGGAGGAATACCAGAACGTAGGCGCCCAGGAGTGATTACGTTGAAAGGCAGCATCGATACCGAAGCGGCTCGTCAGTTTCAGCCCTTTGATCGGCTCCAACTCAGCGAACACGTTACCTACGATCTTACTTTGTTTCGTTTCCTGGTTGGTGTTATGTATTTGCGCGATCGGGTTGGATATCTCGCCCTTTACGAAATTGGAGATGCCATAATAGTTACCCTGGTTGTCGCGGCTGAGTGGATTGTTTGCACTCAGGGCAGACTGTGCATGTGCAGGTAGCGTGCCGGAATAAATCACCGGCGTGATCGGGTCCATGAGGATGGCGTTATTGATGACTGCGCCAAACTCGGAATCTTCCGTTACACCCCTTCTTTTAAAGTGAGAAAAAGAGAAGCGGTTACCTACGTTCAGCCAGGGTTTTACTTTATAATCGGTGTTGATGCGCAGCGTGTACCGATCGAATTTCGCTTTGCTGCCGCCGACTACGCCATCCTGCGAAAAGATAGTACCGCCGATGAGGTAAGACGATTTATCCGTACCGCCGCTGAGGTTTAACGCATAACGTTGCAGCGGGGCCGTTTCAAATATTTCGTTCAGCCAGTCAGTACCTTTTACACCCGCAATATCTGCTGGCGTAGGACGGTTAGCTGTGTTGGATTCATTCAGGTAAGTAGCGTATTGTTCCACGTTCATCAGCTTCATCGGGTTTTTCACCGACTGCTGACCGTATTGCATAGAGAAGTTGATTTCGCTGGATCCGGCTTTACCCGTTTTAGTGGTGATGATCACGACGCCGTTCGCGCCTTCTGCTCCGTAGATCGCTGCAGACGCACCGTCTTTCAACACCTCTACGCTTGCTATTTCAGACGGATCGAGATACTCGATACCACCGGCGCGCACTCCATCGATGATGTACAGCGGTTCGGCGGAACCATTGGATCCTGTTCCTCGTACCCTTACGCGCATGCTGCTACCGGGAGAACCGGAGGCTGGCAATACCGTTACACCCGGCGTACGGCCCTGTAATGCCTGTTCTATACGGCTGCTGGACACCGTCGCGATCTGCTCGGCCCTTACGGACGAGATGGCACCGGTTACCAGGCTCTTTTTTTGTGCGCCATACCCTACCACCACGATCTCGTTCAGGGCTTTATTGCTGGCGTCCAGCTGAATATTCAGCGTGGTGGGGCCGGTCACCAGCACTTCCTTTGCGTCGTAACCAATGAGGGAGAACACGAGGGTTTTGCCTACCGGCACTTCCAGGCTGAACGTACCATCTGATTTTACTTGTGTACCCCGGTTTTCACCTTTGATGAGTACATTGGCGCCGGGTAGTCCGTCGTTACCGGCGGCATCATTTACGGTACCGCTTACACGAACCGGGCGTACAGTGTCGGCCACCTGGTTAAACGATGATCCGGTGCCGCCCTTAGGGACAGACATCAGCAGCAGGATATCATCCTTCTTGTCCTTTTGCGACGGATTGCTGGAGGCCCCGCCGCGAACAGGTGCATCAACCGGTGCCGGCACGATTGCATACGTATTCGGCTGCACGATTTGTGCGTCGAGCCCCAGCGGGGCGAGCAGCGCACGCAGCATTTCATCTACGGCACGGTAACGCGAGGGATCGAACTCTATTTTAACGTCGGGTAATTTTTTGGCTTCGTAGAGCAAGTCTACTTTGTATGTTTTGTGGATTTCTTTTAACAGGGTAACGAGTGTCTTTTTAGACTTACCGCCTTGTTTTACAGATTGGTTCGTCCGGTTGTAGGCCAGGTCTTGCGGAAAGGCCGCGTACGACGAATAGCTGATTGCCGCCAATGCCGTAATGAACAAGCCTTGCCTGCAAAACAAAATTCGCTTTTTCATGATGTGGAATTGTTTAAAAGCGTTAAATATTTTCTCTTCTCCGATTTTAGTTGATATCAGCCATGTGTTGTTGTTGGTTACTTATGGGCGGATACTCTTTATCCGCCCATTTTTCGATTTAGATCCGTTTGCCAAGGATGCTAATAAGCGTGTCGTTTAACAGGTTGAATAATAATGGTGCGTTGGGATGTTCTCATAAACAAAGCTATAAGCGTAATAACTTATAAGCAGATCTAGTTTTTCGGTTTAAATATTAATTGCTTATCCTTTTTCTCGATATTGATGTTCATTGTAATCGAAAGTGCCTTTGCGAACTGGTCGATGTCGTCGGCCGAAAGGTCGCCGCTGATATCGCGGCTACGCAGCGATTCATCTGCTATCACTACCTCATAACCAAACCTGGTGCGTATCAGCGTGGTAATATCTTCCAGCGTCGTATTATCGAAATGGTACCGGTGATTACGCCAATCCGCTATCTGTTCCACATTGGTAAATACCCTCCGGAAATCCTTCTTCTGCGTGATCTGCACCTCATCGCCCGGACTCATTACGTACGCGTCGGGCCGTTCTTTACCGGTGAGTTGTACTTTACCTTCTGCCAGTGACACCGTGGTTTTTTGTTCCAGGATGTTTACGTTAAACCGCGTACCTAATACTTCTACATTTATATTATCTGTATGTACGATAAATTTAGCATTTCCGCTGCCCGGCTTTTTCGTGATTTCGAAGTACGCCTCTCCTTTCAGCCATACGGAGCGAGCTTCACTTGAGTTCCAGGCGGCTGGTACGCTAAGGGTGGAGTTAGCGTTGAGGAATACGATGGAGCTATCCGGCAGCACTACCCTTTTAATTTCGCCGTAGGCGGTGGTGATATCGTTGGTACGTGCGCAGTAAACCTGCCGACCGATGTACCAACCGGCCCCGATTACTAACAAAAAGGACATCACTGCGGCCACCCGGCGCAACTTCCGCCGCCTGTCGGCAGCGGCCATTTCGTTTGCTATACCCGCCTCCACCTGCTCCCAATTCTCCCGGGTCATTTCCCCCGGCACCGGCCTTTGCCGGAACCGGAAGGGCATTGATCCATCCTTCCCTGGCACCGAACGCTCGTCCATATCTTGCGTGCTTTTGTAAGTAAGACACCGGATTAAATAGCCGGATACTCCTTTTTTGAAGAAATTTTAGAAAAATATTTTGGCAGCCAGCCAAACCGGCCCCAGTAGCGGAAGGTGCGACACCAGCTCGCGCAGCTGCTTCAGTGCTTTTTGCATGAGGTTGAGCACGGACTGATAGTTAATATCCATCACGCCCGCTATTTCATCGTAGGAAAGTTCTTCGTAATAATAGAGGTAGATGATCTCTTTTTGCCGTTTGGGCAGTTCGTTGAGGTAACGCGCGATTTTTGCTTTGAGGTCTTGTTGCTGCTCAGCGGTAATGATAATATCTTCCGTGGAAAATTCGATGTCTGGCTCGGAGGGCGGCAATATTTGCAGGCGCCGCAGGCTACGCAGCTGGTTCAACGTTTGCCGGCGCAGGGCGGTGAGCCAAAAAGCCCGCACATTTTGCAGCATGCCTATCCGCTCTTTCTTAAACCATATCTTGATAAAAAGCTCCTGTACCACATCATTTGCCAGCGCCTCGTCGTTAAGCATAGCAAAGGCATACCGGTACAATACCGGGTGCAGCAGTTCATGAACGTGAGAATAAGCCAGTGTATCTCCGCCCAGCACCGCCTCCCACCAAATGCGTAAGTTGTCGTCTGTACTCCGGATTTCTGACATGATTTAGGCCAAAGCTAACAAAACATTATCCTGTAAAATAAGCAATAGAAATGATTTTTAAAGCAGCTTGGGGTGGACGGAAAAAAGAAGGCCGGGAACTGCTAGCGTCCCCGGCCAAAGGTGTAAAAAATACCGTTTATTCTGTTTTCAGACTTTTGACCGGATCGGAGAAGGCGGTGCTTAATGCGCGTCCACCTACGGTAATCCAGGCGATGAGTACAGACGTCAGGATGGCGATTGCAAACACGCCCACACCCATCGGCGCTCTATAGGCAAAATCCTGCTGCCACGACTGCATAAAGTACCAGGCAATGGGTGCGGAAATCAGGAAAGCGATGCCCGTAAGCACCGTGAACTCGCGGGAGAAGAGGTAAAGAATATTCGCCACCGAAGCACCTAACACTTTACGAATGCCCATTTCCTTCTTGCGCTGCACGGCCATGAACGACACCAGCCCGTACAGTCCCAGGCAGGAAATGAAGATGGCGATACCGGCAAAGATTTCGTACACGGTTGCCAGTTGTTGCTCCTCCCGGTAAAAGCTGGCCACTTTATCGTCGAGGAACTGGTAACTATAACTGTAATCGGGATAAGCGGCGTTCCAGTACTTTTCGATGGCATCCATGGCCGGTTTCACATTTGCGACTGACAGACGGATATTCAACACCCGGTACTGCCGCATGGCTGACGACATCAAAATAGGATCGATATGATTGTGTAAGGAACTGCTGTGAAAATCTTTGATCACTCCCACGACCGGTAAATTCATCTGCCCCCACAGATCGATGCGTTTACCGATGATCTCGGAAGGATGTTTTAAACCCAGTTTACGCACTAACGACTCATTCACAATAAACTCGCGCACCGTATCGGAGGCCGATGAGTAATTATGACCGGCTACAAAATCAATATTGTACACTTTAAAGAAGTCACCATCCGCCCATTTGATCGTGGTGGGCCAGTCGGTACCTTCGGAGCGGTTATCGTACCGGAAGCCCGACCACCAGTGGCCATAGTCCGACGGCGTGACGGAGCTGGCACTGACCATCGATATACCGGGCTGCTGCAGCAACTGTTGCCGTAACACCGCGATGCGCGAACGACTGGCACTGTCTGGCGGTATAGGTACGTTCACGACTGATTCTTTGTTATAACCGATGGGCGTATTGCGGAAGTAATCCATTTGGTTCAACACCACGAGCGTGCCGATAATGAGCATTTGTGCGATCACGAATTGGAAAACGACGAGTGCACGGCGTAAGGACAGGCCGCCGATCGTTTTGGCGGTAATCCTGTTCTTCAACGCCATTACCGGGTTAAAGCCCGATAGTACAATGGCCGGATAAAAACCAGATAATAAGGTTACGACGCCGGTGAGCAACACCAGGAAGAGCAACAGCGGCCAGATCTTCGCATCGCCCAGGTTCACCCTTGACTCCAGCAGTACATTGATGAAGGGCAGCACGATAAACGCGATGATCGCACCGATGACTACTGCCGATACGGTGATCAGCAGCATTTCACTCATAAACTGGATCACCAGTTGGCGACGGGTGCTGCCGAGCGTTTTGCGCACCCCGATCTCGCAGGAGCGGCTTACCGCCTGGGCGGTGGCAAGATTGATGAAATTCACGCAGGCAGTAATCAGCAGGAAGGTGCCGATCAATATTAACGTCAGGCGGCTTTGCCGACTTACGACGGTGCCGCTCAGGTTATCGTACCGGTCGTCGAAGTGTACTTCGCTCATCGGTTGCAGCAGCGGCGTACGTTTCGAGTCGCTCATATGCCGTTTTACGAGTTCGCGCATTTCACGGCGCACTAAGTCGTGCGATACACCCGGGCGTAAACGCACATATAGATTAGATCCGCTGGAAATACTGATCCAATCGTCGAATCCGCCAAAGTAAGTATTGCGGTGGCGGAAAGCCATCTGGATATTAAAGTCGGTATTAGCCGGTGGATTTTCGATGATGGCAGCTACTTTACAGTCCTGGCGATTGCGGTAGCGAAAACTTTTACCCAGCGCGTTTTGCCAGGAGCCGTACATGCGTTCCGCGGTCGCACGGCTTAAGATCGCATTGTTCGGATCTGTCAGTACCATTTTATCGCCCGCCAGGAACTTGAAGCCCGTCATGCTGAAAAAGTCCGGATCGACAAAAAACACATTGTCTTGCGAAAACTTCTTTGGGTCGCCTTTACCGTCATTAACCAGGATCTGGTCGCCGCTGGTGGTGGCGACGCCGCTTACATATTCGAACTGCGCCAATTCGTTCTTGAAAGCTTCCGGCATGGGGAGTGAAATGGCATCGTTGAGGTTCGGGCCGTTGGTACCGGTATCTGCGACGACTACCCGGTACAGGCGGCCGACCTCCGGATGAAAGGTATCGAAACTCAGGTGGAATTGCAGTACCAGGAAGATGAGCACACAGGCGGCAATGCCCGTGGCCAGGCCCGCGATATTGATGATCGCGTAACTTTTATTACGCTTCAGGTTACGAAAAGCGATCTTTAAATAGTTCCTGAACATGTGGTTTTAGGTTTGGGTAAGCATCAGGAAGCATCCCGCGTACCAAAATCAATCTCTATGGTTATCAATATATTTAAATATTGTCAGATAGATGCACATGTGCGAAATCGAACATTGCCCGTCCGCTATTGTTCCGGCTTATCTAGTTCTTTGCCGCGGGTTGCTGCAAGGCATTGCCGTCGTATTGTGAAGATAAAAAAAGGGGCCGTGTTACCACAGCCCCTTCGTTGTTATTTAGCGTCTTTCAAGTACTTCGTTAGCCATTGGTCCATCTCCCACAACATATGCAAAATGCTTTCCTTCGCGGCGTAGCCGTGGCTTTCCTGCGGCAGGAACACCAGGCGGGCGATGCCGCCATTACCTTTGATCGCGTTGTACAGCCTTTCGCTCTGTACCGGGAACGTGCCGGAGTTATTATCCGCCTCGCCGTGAATCATGAGTAAAGGTTCTTTGATTTTATCTGCATAGGAGAAAGGTGACATTTTATAGTACACCTCCGGCGCCTGCCAGTACGTGCGCTGCTCGTTCTGAAAACCGAATGGCGTAAGTGTACGGTTGTATGCGCCACTGCGCGCGATACCGGCCTTAAAGATATCGGTATGCGCCATGAGGTTCGCTGTCATAAACGCGCCGTAAGAGTGACCACCTACAGCCAGCCTGTTTTTGTCGCCCACACCCATCGATGTGATTTTTTCTGCGGCGGCTTCGGCGTTCATCACTACCTGTTCAATAAAGTTATCATTCGGCTCCCGGTTGCCCTCGCCTACGATCGGCATTTCGGTAGCGTCCATTACAGCGAAGCCCTGCGTTACCCAGAAGATGGCGGAACCATAACCCACGCGCGTGAAGCGGTATTGCGAACCACGCACCTGGGCGGCATCGCTGGCACTCTTATATTCACGCGGATAAGCCCACATCAATACCGGCAAACGCCCATCCTTTGCGGGATCGTAACCTTTGGGCAGGTAGAGCATTGCGGTAAGGTCAACGCCGTCTTTACGTTTGTATTTCAGTAGTTGTTTCTGTACACCGAGCAGCTGTGGCTGAGGATGCGTAAAGGATGTAAGCTGCGTTGATTTTTTCCTTTTGATATCGCGCAGGAAGTAGTTCGCGGGGTCTTCTACAGACTCGCGGCTGGTGATGACGAGCAGTTTAGCCGGATCGATGATTTCTACCGGCGTTTCGTAGTAAGGAGCTGCACTGCGCCAGAGGATGTTTTGCTTACGCGTTTCCAGGTTAAAGGAAGCAATGAAAGGCATGTCGCCTTGTGGCGATGCACCTTCGGAAGTCATCAGTAATTCTTTCGCGGGAGAGATGTACAACACATTCGTACCGAAGCTGCTCTTCACCGTTACCGGGTCTCCGGGATCGTTGTAGCGATCATTATCGGAACGATCGATGAGTACGACAGGCTCCTTCGCCAGGTTGGACGGATCGATCTTACTTACTTTTGTTTTCTGCAGACTGCGCATCCCTTCGGATAGCAATGCCAGTTGGGCATTACCCCATTGTAAGCCCCGATAACGCATGGTAGTACGCGCGAGTGATACCGCTTCGCCGGTGAATGGGGCTGTCAGCATTTTCACTTCATCTCTCACCGCAATTTTTCTACGCGGATCGCCGCCATCTAATGCCTGTACCCAAACCACCGTCGCTGCCACATCTGCGCGCCAGTTAAAGCTGCGCGGAAAACTAACCGTCGCATCAAAACCCGTCGGCCTGATTTCGTCCAATGGATTTTCTGCCAGCGTTTTTACCTTTTCGCCGGATATTTTGATGATCTCGATCGTTGTCGGGAAACGTTCTGCCGGCACCAGGTAAGAGTAAGGTTTACGCAGCCGGTTCACGAGCAGGTATTGTTTATCCGGCGAAGGCCTTACGGAAGTATACACCGCAGCAGGCGCGATGACTTTCTCGCTGCCATTGCCTACAACCACCAATTCCGTCTGGAAGTAATAATCGAACAGTTTTTCGTCATACGGATTCTTGAGCAAATCCTGGTAAGTGGCGGCCGGGGCGGCTTTACCTTTTGTTTCCTGTACGGTAGGCCCTTCTGCCGCCAACGGTTTTTCGGGCGCAGCACCCATATTTACTGGCACGGCCTGTACCAGTATGGCATCGTCGCTTAACCAGGCGATTGGATTACCGATCGTTGTATTGATCTTACGCCGGCTCACTTGTGTTGCAGTTTTAGCAGCTACATCCGCCTTCCATAACGTGATGCCATTTGTACCTGTCACCAGGAACGCGAAGTATTTGCCCGACGGTGACCAGCTGATAGCTCCGATGCGGGCATCTGCAGGCAGGCCGGTTACGGGTGATTGCTTTTTCGTATTTGGATCGGTAATCGTAATGTTCGTATAATAACTGCTGCGGCTTTGCCCGAAGGTAGCAGGATTGATACGTTGCCCGGCGAGGCGATATTCCGGCTGCGACAACTCTTCTATGGTCGGGTAGGTGCTGCGGCCGAGCAACAGCATCACCGTACCTTTATCGTTAAAACTCACAGCTGGTGTGGCAGGCGCCATGGCCAGATCGTAAATCGCCGCGGGTGGGCGTTGGTATTTCAGCTCGTCCTGCGCGAAAGCCTGTACGGCTACTAGCAACAGGGCGGAAAGCACTAATTTCTTCATAAACAGACTAAAAAATTGTAACGGCACAAGATAGCGAATTCGGAAAAGGGCGACAATTTATCCGGGACGGGCGGTAATAGCAGCAAGATGATGTGGGGTAGTTTAAGATGCATAGCTTTGGTACCCGAAACAGGCATACAATAAAAACGGGCTCCCCCGAAGAGGAACCCGTTATCTATGCAGCAGGCTGCCGTTACTGTTTTACAAGTCGGAGTTTAGTTTTTCCGCCATCTATCAACACATAATAGATACCACTACTCCAGTTACCAGCTTCGATGCGGGTACCATTTTCGTAGGATGCATGACGATAAACCAGCGCGCCAGCAGTGTTAAACACCTCCACCTGGTGGCCACCAGCAGATAACCCATTGATGCGGAAGTCGCCGGAAGTTGGATTCGGGGTTAGCAGTTCCAGCTGCGCACCTGCTTCAGGCGTTGGTGCTGCAAATGCCAGCCGCGATCCGGATCCAGGCGATACGGAGATACTGCTGCTATTGAATGTACGCGCCGCAGAATCTTCCAATTGCACACGATAATGGGTAAGCGCGGTAACCGTAAAGTTATCGTTGTAGCTGTACGAAGCGCCTGTTAACGTTCGACCTGCCGCGTTCTGCGTACTCACTGTCGTCCACGACCAACCGTTGGTGCTGCGTTGCAGCCGCCATTTCGAGCTTTCCTTTTCAATACTGCTCGTCCATTGCACACTCGGTTTACCACCTACAAGTACCGCTGTAAATGAACTGAGGTTCACAGGCTGCAACTGCACCGGATCAGGCAAAGCTTTTACGGCCGGACTGTAAGTTGCGCTGCCATTCGTCGTTTCCATCTTCAGGCGATAGAAGAAGGCGATAGATGGCACCAACGGATCTTTGTAAGTGTATTGCCTTGCCGTTGTGCTGTTGCCGGCTGCCGGTACAAACGCGAGTATGTCCCAGGTGACAGAATCCACACTTCGTTGTAATACAAATTTAGACGTATTGGTTTCGCTCGCGGTCGACCAGTTAAGGTAACCGTCGTCGTAGTCGCGCGTTACGGTAAAGCTCGTGAGCGCAAACGGCCCGGTCGCATAAGCCAGCAATGCCGAAGCGCTGTAGAATGCCCGGTAGCCGGTGTCTTCCATCTTCAGGCGATAATATACGTTTTGCGTGAACACGGTACTGTCGGTAAAGCTGTAACTACGCGCCGTAGTGGAATTACCCGCTGCCGCGATCGTGCGGATGCCCGTCCAGCCGGTGTTGTTCAAACTCCGTTCTACGGTGAAGCGTAAGGTGTTTTTCTCACGCGTGGTCACCCATTGTACGAACGGATAGCTGCCCACTTTGGTAACGGTCGGTCCGGTATAGGTGAACGGCTGTGCATACAGTGGGTCTGGCTGTATTTTAATACCGCCGCTGTACGTATGCACACCAGCAGTGTCTTCCATATGCAAACGATAGTACCATACCTGTTGCGGCACGTTAGTGTTCGCAAATGTGTAGTTCACCGGCACAGCGGAAGTGCCGGTCGCTGGTACGTTACCTACCGTCGTCCAGGCAGCGGAATCGGCGCTACGTTCTACGATGAAACGCAGGCTGCCGTTTTCGCTGGCGGTGGTCCAGGCGAGGTTGCGCTGGTTGTAGTCGGCGGTACCGGTAAAGGCTGTCAGCACAAACGGAATGACCAGTTTATTGAGCTTTACAGAATCGCTGTAGAAAGCACGCTGACTGGTATCTTCCATTTTAAGGCGATAGTACACATCTTCGTTCAAGATGCTGTTGTCGGTAAAGCTGTAGTTACGTAAGGTATTGCTGTTACCGGCGGCGTTCACCGTGCCCGCGGTCGTCCAGCTGGTTGTAGACAGGCGGCGTTGTACGGTAAAGCGGAGTGTATTCTTTTCTTTCGTGGTGCTCCATTGTACGTAAGGCAGGTTATTCTGTCGCGTAACGGTTGGGCCGCTATATACGAACGGCTTCGCGTACGAGGAATCTGCCTGCACTTTCACTACGTTCGAGTAGTAGCTGCCGCCAGAAAGGCCTTCCATCTTCAACTGATAGTAATAAGTCTGCAGCGTGGCCGGTTTATCGACATAAGTATAATAACGCGGCGTGGTCGAAGTACCGGCTGCGTTCACCACCGTTACAGTCGTCCAGCTAACAGAATCTGCGCTGCGCAAGAGCGAGAAACGCCAGCTGTTGTATTCCGTAAGTGTTTTCCAGCCTGCGTTAAACTGGTCCCAGTCGGCAGTTACGGAGAAGCTGTCCAGCGCGAACGGCGGCTGTGGTTTCAGCAGTTTTACTGAATCACTGAAGGTGCTGCGGCCTAAACTGTCTTGCAGGCGTAAGCGATAGAATACGTCGAAGTTGAATCGGTTATGATCGATGTAAGTATAGCTGCGTAGTGTGGACGAGCGGCCGGCGGCGTTTACCGAATCGATGGTGGCCCAACCTGCGCCGTTGTTGCGGAGGATGAAGAACTTATCCGTATACTTTTCGCGGGTGGTCTGCCAGCTCAGATTGGCGGCAGTATCGTTACCCGTCACCGCGAAGTTTTGCAGCACGAAAGGTTTCCAATAACCACTGTCAGCGTTTACGCGAATACTGTCGGTAAGGAACTGTCGGCCGCTGCTATCGCTGATGTGCAGGCGGTAGTAAAACGAACTATCCGAAGTAAGTGTATCTGTATACGTATAATTCGTTGGTACGGTAGCGTTACCCGCAGCAGGCAAATCTGCTATCTGCTTCCAGGTTGATACGGCCGTTTTTCTCTGCAGTTTGATGCGATGCAATTTTGTTTCGAAAGTGGTAGTCCAGTCGAGCTTCGCTGTATTATAGCGTGCAACGCCGGTGAAGGACGAGAGGGCATAAGGAACAGGTTGCGCATCAAACTTAACCCCACGCGTGTAGAAGATGCGGTTGCGACTGTCGCGCAGTTTGAGGCGATAATAGATAGCAGTACTCTGTGTGCTGTTATCTGCGAAGGTATAATTGCGGGTAACGATATTACTGCCGTTGGCCGCTACTACACCCACCGAATCCCAGGCCAGCGAATCGAGGCTGCGTTGTACCACGTACTGCGTCATCAGGCGTTCGCCGGTAACCGTCCAGGCGACAGACCTGCCGCTGCCGGCTGCCGTTACCGCCAGGCTTTGCAGGCGGATCGGGCCTTTACACAGTGTATCGGGAATACCTTCCGCCACCGTTCTCTCGAACATAATACGATGTGCGGCATTATTCAGGTGGATGCCATCTCCCGACGCATATGCAGAATTGATCGTACCATCGGTATTGGCGAAGGTCGTCCAGAAGTCGATGTACTTAGCGCCGAAACGCGTGGCCAGCCAGTCTCGCATATCCATCAACGGTTGCCGCGAGGCGCCCCACATCTGGTCGCGGGGCTGGGTAGACGTTACCCAAACAGCGATGTTCATGGAATCGGCTGTGGCCCAAATACGGTTAAAGTTGGCTTGTTGTTCCGCCAGGGGATAACCGGCGGAGGCATCGTTAGAGGGTAAACTGATCAGGATGGCATCCGGCGAAAACTCATTGATCGCGCGGGTGATGTTTACCGCCGGATCAGGAGCGGGGCGCGAGTCGCCCGGAATGACAGGCGGCCTGTACCAGCTGGGCTGCACGGCATACGTGTTGATACCGCCTGTAGCGATATTATACACCGCCCAGTTTGGGTGTATGGCTTCGAGGTGCCGCTTCAGCCGGCGACCAAAGGAGCTGTCGATACTCGTGGGGCCCGACCAGCCGGCGGCGGTGGACGATCCCACAATTACCAGCCTGAACCCTTTATCGGTACAAACCTGGGCAAACGTGGACGGGGCACTGAGTAATGCAAGCAGCAACAGTGCATAGAAATGTTTCATGCAAAACAATTTTGAGGCTCGATAAGAAATAATGTTTCTGGTTCGGTAGGGGTATGGGGCTAATAAGATAAAAGTACTCCGGCGAATTGCCGTTTCATATAGCATCTTCATGTGATCATCGCGAATACAGCTGCATTTCAGCCCACAAAAAAGCCCGTTCAGTCATTTTAAGACTAAACGGGCTATTCGTTATTTATACAGTAGGATTAAATCTTGATAAGGGTGATGCGGTACCTGCCTTTATTCAGCTGTATGTAGTAAATACCGGCGGGCCATGATTCGGTGTTGATCGCTTCCCCGGCGTATTGTGTGTTACGATATACCAGGACACCACGGCTGTTATATACTTCTGTATGTACGCCGGTGGCGAACCCGTGAATCTTGAAGCTGCCGGAGGCCGGGTTGGGGTAGGCATATACCTGGCCGGTGGTGGGTTGCGGATCAGTAGGGTTGCTCGTAATCAATACCACTACTTTCACTGATTCACCTGGTGTGCGGGTACCATTTACGCCTACAGCGAGCACGCGGTAATGTGCCCATACCGTATTGGCAACATATGCATCGGTGAAGCTGTACGCAAGGTCTGCCGACGATTTACCGGCGGCAGGCAAACTGTCGATGCGTGTCCAGGCGTTGCCGTCGTTGCTTCTTTCGATGACGAATCGCAGGCTGCCGTATTCGCTGGCGGTAGTCCACTTCAGGATGCTTTTTTCGCTCTCGCGGGTTACGGTGAAGTTCTTGAACACGGCGGCTTCACGGCTATCGGCGGCTAATTTTACTTCGGGACTGATAAAGGTAGCGCGATCGAACAGGTCGGTCATTACGACACGGTATGTTTGCGCAGCGGGCAGGCCTTCGGTATCGGTGAAGCTGTATGACTGACCATCCATATCGATACCGGCGGCGTTCACGGTCCCTATCTTCAGCCAGCTATTGTCCGCATTCTTTCTTTCGACATCGAACGATTTCGTACGGAACTCTTTCAGCGTAGACCAGCTGATCACCTGTGTTTCGCCTTCACGGGCACCGGTGACGGCACCGTAACGGACAGGCGTATTATAGTTGGAATCTATCCGTACGAACATTTCATTCGTAAGGGTACCGCGGCCAAATTCATCACGCACCTGCAGGCGGTAATATGTTTCCTTCTCCTTATACTCATTATCCGTAAAAGTATAATCGCCGGCGCCTTTGGCAGGCACACTATCGATGCGCGTCCAGGTATTGCCGTCCAGGCGAAGGATATTGAAACGTACGAGCCCGAACTCTTTGGTTGTGTTCCAGGCGATCACCTGTTTGTCCAGTTCACGTTTCACCGACTGGCCGCCAAAGCGAACGGGCGTCACGTAGTTAGAATCGATTTTCACCAGCGCCTCGTTGCTGCGCTCCGTTCGTTTATATTTATCTCGGAAAGTAAGACGATAGTAAATGTCTTTATGATTGTACTCCTTGTCAGTAAACGTGTACGGTTTGTCCGTCATCGAAATACCTGCAGCCGGCACCGAATCTACCCGTACCCACGCGTTGCTGTGGTTTCTTTCAATGAGAATGTCGGTGGTAAAAAATTCCTTGGTCGTCGTCCAGGTAATCACCTGCGTGCGACCATCGCGCACCCCGCTGAAGCTTCCTACGCGGAAGTAGCGATTGTAGTTCGAGTCTACCGGCATAGCAACAGCCGGGCTATTAAATACGCGGTCAAACGCATCCAGCATCACCACCCGGTATTGCACCTGCCTAGGTGTATAGGAGGTGTCTTCAAAAGTGTAATGCTTAGTAGTGTTAGACATTTCCGCGGCTTTAACCCTTCCTTCCAAAGCATTCCAGCCGCTAAAGTCTACGTTACGCTGTACTATAAACTCACTGGAATTCCATTCTTTGCTCGTGCTCCAGCTCACCGTCTGTTTGTCCAGGTTGCGCACTGCGCTTACGCTAGCATAATGTATAGGCGTCGCGAAGTTAGAGTCTGCCACTATTTTGACAACGACCGGCACCGTGAAATAGCGGTTGCGGACATCCATATATCGCAAACGATAATAAACAGCATTGGTGGTGCCGGAAATGTTGTACGTATAAGTTCGCTCATACGTCACATTTTTGTACACACCTTCGCCGCGCGCGGCTACGAGGTCAATGTTAAGGGCCGTCCAGTTTGTACCGTCATTACTACGGTCTACCGTGATGTTTCTCATATTCTTCTCTACGGAAACCTGCCATTTTATAGTTTGCCGGTTGCCCTCCTGAGTGCCGGTGAGCGAAGCCAAACGGTATGGCAGGGCAAAAAGCGTATCGGGATTCACTTCAATTATTGGCGTCAGCGTTCTCCGGCCGGCGCTGTCTTCCAGTACCAAACGATAAAACAAGGTAACCTGCGCCACATTTGGATCTATATAGCTGTATTGGACAGGTGATGTACTGTTACCCGCTGTGGCAATAGGCGTTGCGTTCACCGTTTGCCAGTTACTGAGGTCGGAACTTCTGACAACGGAGATTTGTTTTGCTTTACGTTCATATTCGGTTGTCCAGGAGAGCATGGCACTTCCCCAATCGCCATAGCCGGTAAAACTTTTCACGCGGAACGGAGCATCGCCACGCGCATATACGCCATGTGAGCCGGCAAACTGGCGGCCCAGCGAATCTATTGCACTAATGCGATACCATACATCCGCATCGTAGTAACGGTCATCGTTGATAAAGCCGCCGGTAACAACGGTATTAGTCATCACCTCCCAACTCTCGCCATTATTGATAGAACGCTCCGCCACATATGACTGGATCATTTTATTACGCGTGATGGTGTAGGGAATATTTGATGGTGCCGTGATTGTTCCGATAGCAGACCGGAAGGGATCCAGGTACAAGGGGTCCGGCAGTGCTTTTACCGCTGCAGAGAAAGTACCGCCGTTGGCCGAATCGGTGCCTGCCACCCGATACCACCTGTTCACTCCGGCAAAACTCGTATCGGTAAAGGTATAAGTATAAGGTGCGGCGGAAGGATACGTAACCACGTTTCTCCAATTAGCGGAATCTGCGCTTACCTGCAGCGTCAATTCTTTCAGGCGGCGGTGGCGAACCGTGTTCCAGTTAACCGTAGTACGGTGATAATCTATTTTGGCGATAGTGAGCGCACCCAGGGCGAAGCCTTCTCCTAAAGTGATTACATCAGAGTAGTAAGTACTGCCGTTATTATTATTCACCATGCGCAACCGGTATTGTGCGCCGCTATGCGGATTCGTATCGCGCAGGTCGTAATTGCCGTTTACCGGCACCTGTTTTTTATCGATGGCCGACCAGTTGCCCGTTGCACCGGCTGGAAATTCGAGGTGAACCGAATAAGGCGCCGTTACCGAAGCCGTAAAACGGGCAATATTACTTGCCCCTTCCGCCGCTACCTGGAAGCCCGTGATCAAAGGCTTTTCGTCCGGCGCATTCAGCACCAGCGTATCGCCATGCAACAATTTACCCGTTAAGGTGCGGCCGGCGATCACATAGGTACCACCCGTGAGCCAGGCGGTGGATTGCAGCTCGTAGGCTGATTGCCCCGACGCAATACTGTCGATAGCTTCCCAACGGCCACTCATCCATTGCAGGATGTAAGCCGATGCGATCCAGGTTTCCTTCGTCCTGTTCCAGCTCCATTTCAGGCGCTGGTTGGCCGTGGTAATAGTGGCATTATTGATAATAAATTCAGAAGAATCCTTTGCTTCCAGTACCGGAGAATAAAACACCCTGTTTTTTGCATCAGTAATCTTAAGGCGGTAATAGGGAAGCGCTTCCGTATCTGTCTGCGCGTATTCCTGCAGGTCATAGCCGTTACTGGTCGAAGGCACCTGCGCCCCTACATCCTTCCAGGCACCGCCTTCCGAACGCCCCTGCAGCTGGAAACCCGTTACATATCTTTCAGCCGTCGTTGTCCAGGATATTTTCGCCACCTCACCAAACCGAGTGGTAAACTTCGCCAGGGCAACCGGGCCTGCGCAGAGCGTGTCCAGGATATGCTCCGCGATGACACGCTGCGCCATGATGCGGTGGGCCGCGTTATTCAGGTGGATGCTATCGGCAATTGCATACTCCGGAACAATTTTACCTTCAGCCGTGGCGAACGGATCCCAGAAGTTAATGTACCGGCTGCCAAAACGGTTTGCCAGCCAGTCGCGCATCAGCATCAGGGGGGCGCGGCTCACGCCGTACATCGTGGTACGAGGCTGCGTGGAAGTGATCCATACCGGCACATGCAACGAATCAGCAGCGGCGACAATACGATTGAAGTTCGCTTGTTGTTCCGCTACCGGGATGCTTTGCGCCGCGTCATTGGACGGGAAGTTTACCACCACGGCATCAGCTTTCAGATCCTTCAGCGCGCGGGTAATATTTTTTTCAACACTTGCCACCGGCCGGCCGACTGGCGCCTTGTACCAGGACGGTTGTGCAAAGTAGGTAGTCGTTCCCGCTTCTGCGAGGTTGCGCACCATGTTGAGCGGATTATCTGCCCTGATCTGCCTTTCGAAAATCTTTACCCAGGAACTGTCGATGTGCGTAGGCCCGTGATAACCGGCGGCAGACGAGCTACCCAGGATAACGATGGTAAAGCCCTTGTCGGTACAGGTTTGGCCATAAGTTGAAAGCGCGCTGGTTAACAGCACTAACAGGAGTGTAAAAAGTTTATTCATGTATCTGCATTTAGGCCGGGCAAACAATGGTACAGGGATCGTTTGCCAGATAATTTTCGGATCAGAGTGTATTCGTAATTGCGCTATATCATCGGTAACATCGCAAACTGCGGCATCGGGTTAATGATACGAGGTCTTTTCATGGAAGTGGCTAACAATAATCGGTGTCAAAAATACACAGAAATGGCTGGGTTCCCCTAACACATTGATGTTATATGAAATGGGTAGGGGCGGACCTTACGGCCCCGCCCCCATGACTATTATACCTTAATGTAAATCCTCTTCTTATCGAGCCACCACCCCAATAACCAGAACAACCCTACATGAAACAACGCAAACAACAGCGAGCCATTCAGTTCCCCCGCCAGCGGCCTGAAAACGGTTTCGTAAAACCAGCTATAGAAGCCCTTGCCAGGTTCGGGGCGGATCAACCCGTAAATCTTTACCAATACGCCCGACATCACGAAGATGAACAATGGGTTCTTACCAAATACTTCGAAGAAATACCAACCGCGTTTCCATTGTACGATTTCTACCAGGTAGATGAAGATGGACAAAATTACAGCCGCCAGTCCTGCAGAAAGCAACACATAAGAACTGGTCCAGATCTTTTTATTGATCGGGAACCAGCTATTCCATACATAAGCCAGGGCCACGAATACCAGTCCGGCCAGTGCGAGGCGTATTACGGTACCGGTGTTTTTGCCTTTCCGCTGGATGTAATCACCGGCGAGATAACCGCAAATGACGTTTACGATGGCGGGTAATGTACTTAACAACCCTTCCGGATCAAAGGGAACGCCTTCGCCACGATACATGTGATTTTCACCGAGGATGGCCTTGTCGATGAACAGGCCTGCATTGCCTTCGAGACTATAAGGATCGCCCTGTCCGCAGGTTAGTAAAAGTCCCCAGTAGCCCAACAGCAGCAGCACGGATGCTATGATCGCACCTTTAGGTTTAAAGTAATAGATGATGAGGGCTGCCAGGCCGTAACAAAGCGCGATGCGTTGCAACACGCCCATGATACGGAGTTTGGCCAGTGACTTAAACACCAGCTCATCCCCTGACCAGGCTACGAACGGAAACCAGTTAAGCAGTAAACCGATGAGGAAAATAAGGGCCGTACGCTTAAATATTTTCGCTAGTGGGGCGTCGTACTTCTTTAGGGCGAAACTCATCGCGTTACCTACGGCGAACAGGAAGAAGGGGAATACCAGGTCGGTGGGCGTCCAGCCGTGCCATTTGGCGTGGCCAAGCGGCGCGTAGATGTGTGCCCAGCTGCCGGGGGTGTTTACCAGGATCATACAGGCGACGGTAAGTCCGCGGAAAACATCCAGGGACAGGAAACGATTAGGCGATGACGTGGGGAGGCTCATAAACGATGTTGGTTAATCGCTTAAAGCTAATAAAAAGTATGGGCTTTTTAGGTTTGCGGGCAGCAGGGTAGTCAGCTATTAACCACTCGTGCGGAGATAGCGCACGAAGATTGCTTCCTTCGTCGCAATGACGAAGGAAGTTGGCTTCATCTCCTCCGCGCCGTCATTGCGAATGAAATCAAGCAAACTTCCGCTCCAATCTCCGCACTTGCAAACATATGATGACGAAGAATCTACGCCATTTCGCTCAGCTCCAGCCAGCGCAGGCCTTTTTCATCCAGTTGCTCCATTACCACGCCGATGCGCTGTGCAGCTGCCTGCAGCTGTTCGTAGCTGAGGGAGCCGGAGGCCAGTTGCTCGTCCAGTTGCTTCTTTTCGGCTTCCAGCGCCTCCATGTCTTTTTCGAGCAGTTCCATTTCGCGCTTCTCCTTAAAAGACATTTTCTTTTTCGGTTCGGCTGCTGCCTGGGGAGCGGCCGCCGGTGTTTCGACAGGACGTTCTTCTTTCTTCGGCTCTGGCTTTTCCTGGTCCTTTTCCCACTCACGGTACTGGGTGTAGTTGCCCGGATAGTCGCGCACTTCGCCCTCGCCTTCGAATACAAAGAGGTGGTCCACCAGTTTGTCCATGAAGTAACGGTCGTGGCTCACGATGAGGATGCAACCCTGGTACGTCAGCAGGAAGTCTTCCAGGATGCTGAGCGTGGGCAGGTCCAGGTCGTTCGTCGGTTCGTCGAGCACCAGGAAATTTGGGTTGCGGAATAATATGGAAAGCAGGTGCAGGCGGCGTTTTTCACCACCGCTTAACCGCGAAATATAAGTGTATTGTTTTTCCGGCGGGAACAGGAACAGCTGCAGGAACTGCGCGGCGCTTACCTTAGAGCCATCTGCCAGCGGAAAGTTTTCAGCAATGTTTTTAACGAACTCGATCACCCGCATGTCTTCTTTTATCTTGAGACCTTCCTGCGAGTAGTTACCAAAAATGATCGTATCGCCCACATTCACCTTGCCCGAATCGGCCTGTTCATGGCCCATCAGGATATTGAGGAACGTTGATTTACCCGCGCCGTTTTTACCGACAACGCCTATACGTTCGCCCTTCTTAAACGTGTAGTCGAAGCCTTTCAGGATCACCTTTTCACCATAGGCCTTGTACACCTTTTTCAATTCGATGATCTTACCACCCAGGCGGCTCATTTTCACATTCAGCTCCAGCTGCTGCGACTCCAGGCGGGCCGTAGCACGCTCTTTCACTTCGTAGAAAGCGTCCTGGCGCGATTTAGACTTGGTGGTACGGGCCTTGGGTTGCTTACGCATCCATTCCAGCTCCTTACGGTAGGTATTACGCGCCTTTTCAACACTGGCCTTTTCCGACTCTTCGCGGGCGGCCTTTTTTTCGAGATAGTTTTCGTAATTGCCTTTATAGATATACAGCTGGCGGTTATCCAGCTCCATGATTTCGTTACAAACGCTGTCGAGGAAGTAGCGGTCGTGGGTAACGAGCAGCAGCGTCACATTTTCCTGGTCGAGGTAGTTTTCCAGCCACTCGATCATGCTCACGTCCAGGTGGTTCGTGGGCTCGTCCATGATCAGCAGCGTATGTTTATGTTCGAAACCGATGTCTATCAACACCTTTGCCAGTGCTACGCGTTTTTGCTGCCCACCGGAAAGCGTACCGATTTCCTGGTCGAGGTGATGAATATTCAGTTTGCCGAGGATCTGTTTCACCTTGGAATCGAAGTGCCAGGCGCCCATTTCGTCCATTTTGGCGATAGCGGCCGTCAGCGCGTCCGGATCGGGTTCGGCGCCTTCATCGGTAAGCAGTTCGTATTCGCGGATGGCGTTAAGGATCGGGTGACTGTGATCGAATATGTTTTCGAGCACCGATTTTTTAAGGTCAAAGCCATGGTTTTGTTCGAGCATTACGACTGTTACGTCCTTATGTATCCACACCTTGCCTGCATCGGGCACTTCTTTACCGCACAGGATGCGTAGCAACGTGGATTTGCCCGTTCCGTTAAGGGCTACGAGGGCAATCTTATCACCTTCTTCAATATGGAAAGAAATGTCTTCGAATAGAGGCGCTTCTCCGTAGGACTTGGTGAGTCCTTCTACAGTAACATAATGCATTCGGCGAAGTTACACATATCCGGGAAAAAGCAGTAACAGGAGATACGGGCTCATGTATTTGGCAGTTTATTAACATAAAAACCGGCCTTCACTTATAAGAAATTCAAATATTATATCGTATATTCATAATAGAAAAAGAACTATCCGGACGACCAGGCACAGCTATTACAGGACTTGCAGACACAATGCTGACTTAAATTTCTCTTTTAATATATCGACTTTACAAATTAAACACGTGTATACTCCCCAGGTGATATTGACAAGCCGTGGAGGGTAAAGGGGGATGCACATTGCAGTTCCGTTTGATGCGGAACGGTGGGCCCGGCCTTTATCCATATGCGGTTTCTTTTGTTTGTCTCCCCTGATTAGTAGATATAAAGCCCCGGCAAACGCCGGGGCTTTTGTTTTGGCCTAAGCCGAACTTCGTGGCCCCCAGCTGGCAAGCTTGCAGGGTACCATCGCGTTGGATTAAGGGCCTGAACAGATTTTACGCCGGTGAGGGCGGTTTGCGTGCATCGGCGGGATCGATTCCGGGAGCCGATGCGAATGGTCCGGTGCTTATGCGCTTTCCTCAGCACGTTTCATAAAGCCGGGCTGGCAAGCTCGCTGGCGTTATGGGCGGGTGCGTCGGATATGCCGTTTTTGCGACGGAACGTCACGTTTCAGAATGGAATCTCCGGTTGGTGCCGGTAAGTTGCTGACAGTTGGTTAGGAAGTTAAATAATCTTGTTTTTGTTTCACTGTTTAGCCTTCTCTCCGGCTGGTAGTGAGCCAGCGGAACGCGGCAAAGAATGCCGTAACTGTAGTCATGGCTAAAAGATGACTTACAAAGTTGTACATAGCTCTCGGTTTAAAAATAATAATGCTCGTAACGTAAATGTGCCTCGATATTTTAAAGTTACTAAAATTTAGTGTCAGGTGAACACCTCTTTTGGGGGATTATTTTGGGTAGCTATTTTAGGGGCACTGCGGATTAACGGGCAACCTAGCGGATGAGGCAGGTAACGGAGATGACACATTCGTGTTAATGCGACTGCATCGTGGCTGCATAAAAAAAGTCCGCCCGTTTGGGGCGGACTTCTATATCTTAAAAGTCGTAGTAGAATTGCCTGAAGGTCGTGCGGAGCCCGAACTGGAAGATGAGCTCCTTGTTGATAAACAAACTGTTCGTTTCCTGGCGGTGCGTTAATGAAGCTTCCAGGCGGAGGTTATACTTTGGATTGAGCACATACGCCAGCGACCCGGTGGCGTAAATCAGGTCAGTTTTGAGCCCCTGGCCAATCGTGTTGCCGTATTCGGACAATCTCAGTTCATAAGATTTGAAAATATCCTGTCCATAACTAACATCATTATTTCGATCGAGCCCATAGTTGGAATAATTGACCTGGGCACGGGCAAACCAACGCTTATGTCCATAAGATGCGATACCTATAAACTCATTAAAATTAGCACCAAGAGGATGGGCCAATGATTGGTTATAGTGAGCATAGTTGCCTTGGGTGTTACGGAATGAATAAGTGTATGGACGGGCAGCATTAAATTCTCCCTGTAAGTCTAAACCATCGACCTTGAAGAGGTCGAAAGCTTTGAGACCCAGTTGGGTTGCCCACTTATTGCCCCACCATCCTTCACCATTGAACATCTCCTTAATCCGAAACTCGTCAAGGACAACTTGTCCATAAGCTGTTACCTTTGGCCACAATTTGTATTTCGCGGTCATGCCCATCATTGCATTATCGGATGATCCTACCGAGTGCTCGGCAGGCCGTAAGAAAATTACGGGATTAATATATGACCAGTCAAATCCTCGTTTACGGCCCGCAGAATCGGCATCCGGCCAAATTACGGCATCGAACAGGCCGATGGAGAGTCTCTTATTAACGTTCCAGTCGAGATAATGAAAAACGCCCCACTTTTTGAGATAGCCAATGTCTTCATAAGCTTGTCCGAATGTAAGACTCTTCAAATCCATAAACTGCGCCCACATCGACGTATACTGCACATTTCCTAGGTTTGCCGTTACTTTCAGATATGGATAGCTAAAATTGATATCAGAGAGTATCATTGAACGATAGCCATCTCCAATAAAATTAGTTCCATAACCTAATGTTAAATCCAGGTGTCTACTTGGCGAATACTGCATTAATGCATTTACGTAAGCGTAGTCGTAATATTTCCCATCGCCTCCCTTAGGCTCACCCTGCCCTGGTATAACGCGGTGTTTCAACCAAAAGCTGTCAATGTAGGCAGGCATTTTCGCCTGGTTCTCATAAAAAGAGCTTTCAAAATAAAACTTACGACCGATGTTCCCCTGTACGTGGGCACCTCTCGTGTTCGTCCATACCGTCTTACCGTTCCCCGCATTACTTCTGCCCACATTGAAATCGCCAATCAAATCAGCAAACACATTGAAGTCATCCTGCCTTATCTCTACCAAATGCTCCAGGAAAAGCTTCCGGTACAACCATTTTCTCTCCGAACGTTCGGTTAATGTATCTTCCCGTAAAATATTGCCCAAAGACGTATGCCGGTTGACAGAATCCAGGTAAAGTGCGCGGATATCTCTGTAATTATACATACTGATAGACGGCAGTGTGCCCTGAGCAAAGCCAGACACTACTATCAACAAAACAGCCGCTGTCAAAAAGAATGACTTCATAATATTGGATTTAACGAACCTGCACTCGGACTACATGTATCATGCACGTTATAATTAATTCGTGCTCTGGCGGATGGACGAAATCGTTCGCCGCAGGCCCTCTTCTAAACTATAAGGTGTTATAAATCCTGTGCTCTTTACCTTACCGGCATCAAATTGCGTGGTTGCACAGAATTTCTTTACACGGATGCTGCTAATGGCATACTTCTTACCGCTTACCTTTGATAAAATATCAAATGCAAGCCCCCCGCAATAGCCAACGAAATAGGGAACTTTCAATACTTTCCCTTTTTTACCCAGCTGGCCATACACAACGTCAACCAGCTCTTTGGTAGACAAGTCAGGTTTGTCTGCATAATTATACAGCTCGTAGCCTGGTCTTACTTCAACCAACAATTTCTCCATGAATGCGACAATGTTTTCAACATAGGCCATAGACTTTTTGTTTTCGCCACTTCCAATCATCATGAATTTGTTGGAAACTATCTGCTGAAGAAGGTTATATACGTTTCCTTTATTTCCCTCCCCGAATACTACGGTCGGACGTATGATCCGAAGGCTTTTTTCTCCGGGTCTTTTTGTGCCCAGGCTCTTAATACTTCTTCTGCCTGCCATTTGCTTTTTCCGTAATGGTTAAACGGATCTGCCGGCATGCTCTCGTTCGGGTTGGTCTTATTCAGACCGTAGATAGCCACGGTACTGGTAAACACGATGTTGGATATCCCTAAACTATCCATCACATCCAGCACATTTTGCGTGCCTTCGACATTTACATCGTAATAAAGTCTAGTCGGCGTTACGTCGTCGCGATGTTCCGCAGCTAATAGTACCACAACATCGCTGGCTACCATTGCCTTTGTAAGCTCTTCTCGTGAACATACATTCGCCAGGAGCGTAATTTCGGGCACCGTCCGGGACTGCGCCTTGTCAATGTTTGTTACTTCGTGTTTTGAAGTCATCAATCTCCTTATCAAAGCTGTTCCGATAAAGCCGGATCCCCCGATGATAGTAATCTTCATAATTCAATTTTAATATAAGCTCAAATATATCAACATAACATCAATCAGCGCTATTAAGCCCACTACTTTCTCAGCACTGTTTTATATATGACTTGCAGAAGTCCTTTGGGAAGCATCCTGACTAGGGCTCTGCTTACGGCATTTTTGTAAAACTCTGTTGCGCTCAGAAAGCCTTCGTTTCGCATTAAGCGGAAAAACTCGATATCCTTCCGTATATAGGCCATTCCACGCCGGCGTCCCACCATATCGTTGCCGATACGGGCATGTACTAAAACCTCCTGTATATTATGTAGTATAGCACCGGCTTTCATCATTTTGTACCACAGATGATAGTCTTCCAACATACGGTTATGCCAGTAACTTCCTGCAGCCAATGCCACTTTCTTTCTAAAAAAAACAGTCATGTGGTTCATTGGATTCCTCTTCTTCATATACCGGCAAATATCCTGATGGTACTCTGGCACCCGGCGCTCCCTTCCTATATCGCCCGGTTCTGCCCCAAATTCGCTGATAAACGCCCCTAAAATATCTACCTTCGGATGGTCCTGCAGGAATTTCACCTGCTTTTCAAACCGCTCCGGTATAGCCAGATCATCGGAATCCATCCGGGCCACCCACTCGTTACGGCATGCGCGCAACCCGGTATCCATGGCTACACCCATTCCCATATTCCGTTCTAACCTGACAACCGTGAAAAGCCTTTCGTGTTCAGTAGTATATTTTTCTATGACTTCATCAAGCTGGTCGGTCAACGGCCCATCTGCAACGATCAGTATTTCCTCTGGAAGTACCGTCTGGAAAAGCATTGAATCAACTGCTGAAGAAAAAAAGCGGGGTTTTCCTTATGGTACACCGGTATCAAAACTGAGAACTTCATACTGATTGTTATAAGTTGTTAACGGTCAAAACATCTACGAATTTAATCTCTTGCTCCAGCGGACTGAATTTTGAGAGCTGATCGGGAATGTGGGCAATATATCGCTCCCTGTTTGTAATCAGCTCGTACATACCGTCGGCGATAGCATCCGGACTATCAACGTTTTCACAAATGACGCCAGCCTGGCCAACGACTTCCGGCAACGAGGAGCTATTGGCTACGATGGATGGTTTGCTGAAATACATCCCCTCCAGCGGCGGGATCCCGAAACCTTCATACTTACTCAGGTATACAATTCCGGAGCACTCCTTGATGAACCGTTCCTTTTCTGGATCAGGCAGATAATCTGTAAAAACTATCTTGTCATTCATGGACAGCTTTTCGGCCGCGGCAAAGATACCGTCATAATTCCAGCCCTTTTTACCTATAATGATATACCTGAAATGGGGCAGGTTATATTTTTCTATAAGCCGTTTGAAGCCTTTCATTGAGTTTTCTAGGTTTTTCCCGGGCTCAATCGTGCAGATCGTAACAAGCGTTGGGAGGCATGATTGCTCCGCCTGAAAACGAGTAGCGGGTAAAAAATTGTACACTACCTTAACCTTTTTTGAAGGGATGCCGGTGAGAAACAATATATCCTTTTTCGAATGCTCCGAAACTGTGATTACCATATCTGAAAGCCGCGACGCCCACTTTGATATAGCCCGTACATATATTCCCCTTAACCGACCGTATTTCTCCCGGATGAAGAAAGGGATCATGTCGTGTACAGTACATACGTACTTCACCTTTCTTCCGATGACCACCGCCAACAAAGGCATCACGGGCGTCGGCGCATAATAGGAGCCCTTTTTCCCGACAAATAAAAACGGCATAACCAATTGCTCATACAATATGCGCATCAGAAAGCTATTCATCTTCTTCACGGGCCTGAGGATAATCCTCTTATCGTCTGGAATAGAAAAAACAGTTCTTACATCCAGCTGATCGTTGCAAAATATGTGAACTTCATCAAATTTCGGGAACAGGCGTTCCTCGTAATTTATTTGTTCAAATAAACGCTTCATGAAATACCCCGCACCAGCAATTTGACGTGAGCTAAAATTTAGTAAGTTAATGTACAACGTCATGATTTGCTTTGGGTTTAAAACAGAAACTAACTAAATATTGTATAGCCAGGTAGATAACTGTTAATGGTGCAATGCCGAAGTAGTAAAGAATAAGCGAGGCGTTGTTCTTACCCGATTTCAGAAAAATCTGGTAAGTGTATTTTCTGAGAAATCCTGTAAAAAATCCTATGATAATGACACTATAAAAACCGAAATCCGCATAGATTGTACCTAATCCAAATGAAGGCATATAATTCGCGGCTGCCTCATCCGGTAAGAAATCATAGTTCAGAATGGCAAATCCGAATGCGACCGGTTTGCCCGGCCACACCAACCGGGGAATGTACTTGTACCATGAGGAAACGTAAATTTCCCCATGATAAAGCTCAGCTCTTGGCTTCGACAATTCGTCCAGCAGAAAAGACTGCTTCTCATAGATATCGAAGTAACGGATAGCGGCCAGAAAAGGGTTTTCGAAATAGGTGCGGGACTGCATGAAATGGTAGCCGATAAATAACAAAAAGATCGGCACTGCCCATATCAACATCTTCTGAAACTTTATCCCTCTATATTCCTCGAAGAAAATGGCAAAAAATAACAGGAGGTTGAAAATTGCGAACTTGTTACCCGAAAACACTAGCAAGAACATCAACCCGATCGTAAAAGGGGTAAATTTCCGCTTATGAGCAAGCAATAGCATGATACTGAGGAAAAGAAACGTTTTGCCCAAGTCATATAACGAAGCGAATTGACTGAACACCACAGTCTCATAATAACATCTGATGCCTCCCAGGGTAAGTCCGCATGCGAACAGAATTGGTAACGTGGGAGCAATAAATACACCTGCCGTCGCCAGATCTACTCCGGCCACACGCGAGGGACTATTAATAGACGCCAGTGAAAAAGATTTCAGATTCGTCATCGTACCCGCAAACAATGCTGTCACATAGGCAATGATAACCCAGTCTGACTTCACATTATCTTCAGATTCGGGGAATACGCCCACCATAATAAGTTGCGGAACGATCAGAAAAAGCAATGGGAAGTGCGCCTCGAAGAAGAATGGGTTCATCAGAACGCCAAACTTCCTGACAGATAAGAATATCAGAAACAAGACATATAGAAAAGCAAAAATCAGCATATTTATTCTTATATGTGCAAGAGTTTCTCAACTGCACTTAACTCAGCTTTGAACCGGTCTTCCCAGCTCCATATTTTTTCTGACCGGGTTGTTTCGAGATTAGCTTTTAACCTTACCTGCTCACTTTCGTTTTTTAATACGGCTACCACATCGACTGCAATGGTTTCGACCTCAGTTTGCTGCAGGTCTTTGGCATCATCTATATCATATATAAGCCCGTTGTAATTGTGTTGTATCCAATTGCCTGTACCGCCATTATTTAACGTCACGATCAGCTTGTTTGCCTGGATGGCCTCAATAAGCGGGTTTCCTACATTCGACCCTTCATACATAGAAATGAATACGTCCGCAGCACCAAGAATGTGTTTAACCTCTGATTGGTTAACGGCACCTAAAAAAGTAACGCTCGAGCTTATTCCCAAAGATTCGGCCAACATTTCAAATTCCGTCCGCTTAGCACCTTCCCCTACAATCACGTAGTGCGCGTCAATAAGTCCTAATTGCATGGTGGCATGTGCAAAAGTTCGTAAACACCGGTCAACACGCTTATGATCATCCAACCGGCTGACAGATATCCATACATGGGCCACGGCATCTAACCCCAGCGACTTCCTGTATTCCAGGCTTTTAGCGGGGTCAGCGGGCGTTTGGTCCACGCCGTTCACCAGGAACCTGAGGTTATTCAGATGTTTGGAAGATAACTGGCGTAACACCCAATCTCCCTCTGTACCGTCGTTGGTCATGATACACAGGTCCGAACTTGTTCTTAACCCGTAAAAGGTTTCCGCGTTTGTTACCTTACGTTGCCAGTATCCTCTTCGCAGCCATTCCCTGACAAAAACAACGCCCTGGAAGCGAGCAATTACACGTGACTTACCAGATAACCGGAATACTTTTAACAACCTTGCTGCCAAAAAACCTGGCATCTCGTAACCATAAAGCACGTCCACCTTATTACCGGCGAGATATCTTCGGCCTTTTAGAAAAAGCATGATGATCGCAAGGTAACGGCGCAGGCGCACTAAGACTGCTACGAGCACTTTGTTATTAAGCTTGTTAAGCAAATTGGTGCCGGGAATCTCGAATCGCCGAACATCTACTCCTTCCGGAACGATCGGGTCTTCATAGTAGTAATTCCCTTTGTTAGAGCTATCCCTGGCCACTATGTAAATCACCTTCCACCCCGCCTTTACATATGCCTCCGGCGTTTTTCTGATAACCTGGATCGACTTAGCCTTAAAATCATCTCCGGACAAAAACAACACGCTGTTAACTGGTGACATCATTACGCGTTTTTTTTGCCTTTCAGCTTTCTCCAGATATTGAAAATCCATTCGTCCGATGCGTAATCAAGATGTTGCTTCGGAGGCGCCGCCATCATGGCCCCGAACTCTTCCTCGGAAAAACCGAGTTTCTTGAGTACGTATTGCCTGTCGTTCTTCAACTGTATCGGATCGTAAATATCTTTTGCTAATTCTTGCAGAGCCTCGTCGCGGGTGATCTCACCATTGCGGATCTGGGCAGATAAGTGCACTTTACGCTTATCGAACTTGAATTTCGTGGGCAAGATATAAGCCTGGTAAAACTTCGTAAATACAGACTCATAGTGTTTTCCACCGTAGTATTCCCAGCCAAACTCTCTTTTCAGCGCTTCCATGGCATCTACCTTACTGTAATTCACACCGTTCAGGATCTCAATGTAAGTACCGCCCAAACCAAATAACTTACTCAATTGAAACTTCACAGAGTTCATCGTCGGGAAGTTTTTAATCTTCTTTGTTCCGAACTTACTTTGAATATCCCTGATATTCGTTAAATCCTGCTTCCTCCAAATCCATTTCAACGGCATCCCGTGCTCCGTTACATAGTTACTTCCAGACAAAATATATTTCAGCTTATATTTTTTTCTAAGCTGAAACATAGTTGCCATGATAGCATGGTCGGTTAACATTTCAATGTCTACCACTCCCGCCTTGAAAAAAGATCTTTGCAAGTCTTTGAACTCCGGCCAGTCAATAACATAGGTTGCCAGGTCATAATTGCACTTCTGTACAATTTTTTTGATATTCGATACCGCAATCTCGGAGTTCCAGCCATTATCGAAATGCACACAGAGTGCTTTCAAACCAAGTTTATGCGCTAACAACGCCACATAGGAGCTATCAACACCGCCGCTCAATCCGATCACGCAATCATATTTATTAGCATCGCTATGCACCATCTGCTTGATCTTCGCAAGATTCTCCTGCTCCTGTTCGGCAGTAAACTTCATTTTGGGAAGAACGATCGCAGCTTCCAAACAATAATTACATACTCCCTGCGCATCAAAACGGATATCAGGATCCGTGGTATCCATGACGCATTTGGTGCATTGCTGTTGTGTATTTTGCATAAGTCTAGTTACTTATTAATTTCGTTTAATTCTGATGATGAGGGATAAGATATGAGAACGGCGCGGTGCGGCCCCTGGTATACAAAGAGGCTTCCCGCCGCTGCCGCAGAAGCCCCCGATTTTATTGCTTTTTTGAAATCCATCACAGTGGATGCGCCACCGCAGGCGATCAATGGCACGCTCACCTGTTCGCTCACCCTGGTGATCAAGTCAAAATCATAACCAGCATAGGTGCCATCGCGGTCAACGACATTCAAAAATATTTCCCCGACACCCGCGTCTTCGAGGCGTTTTGCGTGCGCCAGCACATCTGTGCCTGTCACCTTTCCTTTAACATGATCGTAAACCAGTTGTTTACCCCACATATTTTTCTTTACATCAATCGCACCAACTATTGTTGAACTTCCGAATCTCGCACTGGCCTGCTCAACCAACTGTACACTTTCCAGCGCCTTATGATTAATAACAACCTTTTCGATCCCGATCCTGAGTATCCTTTCTATATGCTGCAAAGAATTAATGCCGCCGCCGTAGCAGAGTGGCATAAAACACTCAGTAGACAAGTCCTCGAGCATGCTCCAATCAGGGTCGGTGTTCTTTTTGGAAGCATCTATATCGAGAAAAATAAGTTCATCTACTTCTTTTTCGTTGAATATTTTCACCGCATTTATCGGGTCTCCCACGTAGCTCCCCTTATCGAACTTTTGTGTTTTCACTAAACCTCCCTCTCTCAATAGCAGACACGGGATGATTCTTGCACGTAGCATTTGCTTAATATTTTGTCATAAAATTCCTCAGCAACTCCATTCCGAATTTATGGCTCTTCTCGGGATGAAATTGCACGCCCAAAATGTTCTCTTTCTCGAACGCTGAAGCAAAAGGCCCTGCATACGCAGTCTCCAGCAATGTATCCCCCGGATCGTTCGGCTTCACATAATACGAGTGAACGAAGTAAAACCTGCGGTCGGTATAAGCTCCCTCTAACAATTTAGATTCCTTCACTTTCGTTACCGCATTCCACCCCATGTGCGGAATCTTGAGGCCGGGCTGTGAAGGAAAGCGAACAACGTGCGCATCTATCCAGCCGAGACCACTCAGTTCACCCTCTTCACTCGCTTTGGTCATCAATTGCATACCAAGGCAAATACCTAAAACAGGAACCTTTTCAACCAGCGCCTTATGGTTTAGGATGGGCAACCACCCCCGCTCATTAAGATGTTTCATCCCGGAATCAAATGCGCCCACCCCCGGAAGAATGATACGGGAGGCTTTCTCCAGTTCTTCCGGCGTATCAACAATAACAGATTCATGCTGAATCCTGCTGAGCATATTCCTGATCGAGCCAAGATTTCCTAGTCCGTAATTGACAATAGCGATCATTTTTCCTTATATAAGTTAAGCCATTGAGAATGCCGAATACCCCAACTCGACAAATTATAAATCTTTTCAGCGTTTGCTGCTGCACTGCTTTTAAATGTTTCATAATTCTCAAAGCAGTCCGTAAGCAGTTGCGCCAGTTTATCTTCATCGAAATACCAGAATTTGGCCCCGATATTAAGAAAGGTGTCGTATGGCAACCAACTGCCGGCAAACAAAATACTCCCGCAAAAGATATGCTCCTGCAGTGATGCGGACAACGCGTCTGTTTTTTGTGCGTTTATTACTACATCCGATGCGATCCTGATGTAGCATACTTCCTCATCCGTAAGGAAGTAATCAAATATTTTAAAACCAATTGTTCCTGCGTTTAACGCCTGCTCAATCGATGCTTTATATTCCGCTGAACCACCGTAACCAAAAGGAAATGCCAGAAAAATCCTTCCTTTAATACTTGCCGGGAGTTTTTCCAGGTTCTTTATGATATACAAATGTTGCTGTTCCTCGCGCGCATTATATCCGCAAGTGATCACGATCCTATCCGGTGGCATGCCCAGCGCCACTTTAGCGTTATCTGCAGTTAACCTTGCCTTCATTTCTTTAAGTGTATCAAGCTTTTTGATACCAAACCCGACCAATAGAATCTTATTGGCATAGCTTCCATAATACTCGTTGAAATGCGTGATCATCTGCGGATTGGTGATAGCAATGGCATCCACTTCATCAAAAAGCGGCCTTAACCGCTCCCTTACACCGTTATCCGCACGGTAAAAGTCTGATCCCCATATCACGACAGACAGCCCACGGGCCAGTCTCCGGAAATCTTCAAGGAAAAAATTGTAATAAGACAGTGCATAGTGTATGCCAATATGCCCGTACCTTACTTTTATTCCCGACAGGTAATACCTGTAGAAAAATACACGCAGCAGTGTGCCGACCTTCGGAACCGCGAATATTTTTTTCAGAAATTTAAGCCTGGTATGCTCCGTTTTCGACCCGGAGGGAATATGGACAGTGTACATGTTGATCATATCCAATATTTCCACCTCATAGCCAAGCGCATATAACTCCCGGCATAGTTCATCTACGAACGGAAAAGAATCCTTATGATTTGTAACTATGGCTATTTTCATGACCCTGCGCCTCCTAAGAATTTATTTTTCATCCAACCAACCAGATATATAAAATGTGTTCTATATAAAAGCAGCAATAAAACAATACTTATTGCATGACATGCCCACAAGGTCAGCGCTGTAAATATACCAAAAGTTGCAACATAGGCATTTAGTATCACCACTACCAGCGCAATGAGGGTGGTTTTCATATCAAAGCCGACCTGCAGTAGTCTTTCGCTCAGGTAAGTCCTGGTCAGGAAAAACAGGATATATGACACGCCGGTGGATAACGCGGCTCCTTGGGCCCCGAATGCGGGGACGAGCCACACGTTTAATAAAATATTTGAAACCGCTGCTACACTCGTTATAATTAAGTGGAGATAGCTCTTGTTCTTAAAATTGATGGCCCCTACGGTTATCTCAGAAAGTGTATACATAATTGGCATCAATACGAGGAAAGGCATAACCGTGGCTGCAATGCGGTAATCGCTGGCAAAAAACAGAATGATAATATCTTTAAAAGCGATCGTGAGCAATCCGCAGATAAACAGTATTAAGCTCATGCAACTGAATGCCCTTCTGAATAACCGTGTATTATCGGCAGATTGGCTTTCATATGCTTCGTAGGCGACGGGCGTCCAAAAGTTGGAAAAACCGACCTGCAAAATTGTTAGTATCGCAACAATACGGTATCCGGCAGAAAATATCCCGATTTCGTGGAAGTCTGTGTATTTCTTTAACGCCAGTTTGTCAACCCCTTCGAACAGCCACCCTACTATAAACGCAGGCACGAAGGGAAGGCCAAAAGCCAAGAGCCCCCGCACCTTGCTCCAATCTACTGCTGCTTTCGTAAGCCACATCTTCTTTTGCCACGCCAGTCCAATAATGCTGCCAACCAGCAAGGATACCCCTGTGCCATATAGTATCGCGTAGAAACTATGATCAGCGAGCAAACAGTAGATGTAAACCGTGAGTACGTTTGTAATCGCTACAGCTACCTTTATCACCGAAAACATGCCCGCAGCCTTGCTCATCCGAAAATACAAAGAGGCAAATCGTTCAATAATACCCACAAATAAAGTGATTGCCAGTATCACGACAATATGCCACTCCTCCGTATTAATCAAGAACCGGCTTATCTCCCGCCAGCAAAGCAGTGCGCCGGCAGCGACCACGACGTAACATAATAGTACGGGCGTGAGTACGTTCCAAAGAAGTTCATGTGGTTTATCACGATAACTCTTGTCGTAAAATCGCCGAACGTACGACTGGTCTACACCGAGCGTTACTATCTGGATCAGAAAGTTAAACGCTAAGGTAAACATGGAAGCTTTGCCAAACTCGTCGGGAACAATTAATGCAGATATCAGTGGTGTAGACAAAAATGCAATGCCCGCTGCCAGCCAGTTCCCGATCGAGAATTTTACAAAAAGTTTAAGCAAGCTGCCCACATTCATACTAAATGGCCGGATTAATGTTTATTACTTTTTGATATTCTTTCCATTCCCCAATGTCGCTCCACGACTTCTCACTCACCGGGAATACGCCGACCCTGCCGCCTCTTTTCATTATTTTTTCGATCAGATGGGTAATATGGAAAAATTCGTTCTCTGGTATTTCCTGTAAAAGATGATGCTCCAGGATATACAGTCCGCAGTTAATCATGAACGGCAGTTGTGGCTTTTCCTTAATGTCGATAAGCTGGCCGTCTTCCCCACTCTCCACTGTGCCATATGGAATGCTGTAGTTCTTTACAGAAGCTACTAAAGTTAATTCGTTATTTTTCTCTTTGTGATATTCGTAAATCTCGGAATAGTCCTGGTCGATTATAATATCGCAGTTAGACACAAAGAAGGTTGAAAACAGTCTTTCTTTCAGCAGATGTAAACTTCCAGCGGTGCCGTATGGTTTGTCTTCTTTGAAGTATTCGATGTTTACGCCATGCTCCACGCTGTCCATATAAAACTTAATCATCTCCGCTTTATAATTCACAGACAGGTAAAAATCCTGGCAGCCTATTTTTTTGAAGCTGTCGATGATTACCTCCAGCATACTCTTATCCCCAATGGGAATCAACGGCTTTGGGATAATATTGGTTAATGGCCGCATACGGGTGCCATAACCGCCCGCCATAATAACGACCGGAACATGCAGGTCTTTTCTTTTGGCAGGAGGAGGTGCATTGAGTAAGTCTTCGTAGAAGTAAACACGCTTTAGTTCCTGGTTGGCACCTACGACCGGCATAAACTCCAACCTCATCGAAATCATCTTTTGCTTGATTTCTTCGGTTGAAGTATTTTCATCAGCTATGATGTAGTTGTCGCGCATAACGGTGGCAACGTGCGTATCCAGCGGAAAGTTTTTGATGATCGCACGTTGGATATCTCCGATAGATATTAATCCTATATACCGGTCTGCGTCCATAATGACCAGCAACTTGTGCGACACATCGTCCATTCGCACCAACGATGCCAACAGGGAAGTTTCAGGCGAAATAGTTATCGTCTTGATTTTAGTATTCATAGATTTAACTATTGTTTGTACCGGGAAATATCTTTACGATGTACTCCTTGCCCTGATATGTAAACCACAACGGGTGTTGCTCATTATCCGCGATCCGGAGATGATTAAACTGTTCCCGGATCGACTTATCGATATCTAACATATCGTCGGCTTTACGGCGACGCGGGAAAACAGTTTCTTCGCCCGATTGTGCGGTACCTGTATCTTGCGGATCGAAGTTCTCTATGTAAGAAAGGCTCATTTCGATGATCTTGTTGCCGAGCTTACGACGCATCTCGTCATAAAGCTCCGTTCCTTCGAGCACAAGCATGTCTTTCATGTAGTATGGTCCGGCATCGAGGCCTTCGACTGCTTCGAACAATGTAAGTGGAATTTCATTCATCCCGGCAAAGACCTGCCACTGCAGGGGAGAAAATCCCTTGCCACGCGGGAGATCGCTCGCATGTATAACGATGTTGTGGCTGTTCCGGTCCAGGTAGCCTTGTGATATGATCCTTCTGCAACTTAGTAAAAAGCATACATCACCCTGATCAATATCGTCCTTATCAAAGACATATTTCACATCATGCCCCTTTGCGGCAAGTGACGCTTTAAGCTGGTGCCCATATTCAATGAACCAGCTTACCAGATCATCAGTTAGAATGGTTATTTTCACCTAAGATGTCCTTTAGTGTTGATACAATAAACCCTACCTCCTCGTTAGTAAGTGAACTATACATGGGAAGTGTGATTTCGTTATCTGTCACATACTCGGTAGCAGGCAATTCGTGCCTGTCACTTTTATAGATGGAGAACCGGTGTGCGGCAGGATAGTGAACACTGGTTTGTATTCCTCTTGCATGCAAGGCATTCCGTACTTCGTCACGTTTCGTGGCGTCACTGTTTTTGAGTACGATCGGAAATATGTAGTTAGATACAAATTCCGGTGTGTTCGCGAAAGGTACGAATACGCCTTCTACATCTGCGAACGCCTGCTCATAAGCCTTCCTAACGGCAACCCGCTGTTCCAGATCGCCGGGAAGTTTTTTCAGCTGTTCTATGCCTAAAGCAGCGAGAATATCATTCATACGGTAATTATAGCCGAAGTCTACCACATCATACGTGGTGGCATGCCCACTTGCACGTTGGTAAGACATCGTTGTCATACCATGCGAGCGCAGTAACCTGGCCCTGTCTGCATACTCGTCATTGTTGGTAACGAGCATTCCGCCTTCGCCGGTGCTGATGTTTTTATTCGAGAAAAAGCTGAAACATCCGACATCTCCTATGGTACCGAGTTTTTTTCCGTGGTAAACAGACAATGGTCCGTGGCAAGCATCTTCAATTACTCTGAGGTCGTGCTTTTTCGCGATCGCCATAATACGGTCCATATCGCAGGGGAAGCCCGCAAAATGCACTACCAGTATAGCACGCGTTTTTTCAGTTATCAGACTTTCTATCTTACCTGCATCGATATTCATATCCTCAGGCCCCGCGATATCGCAAAAAACAGGCACCGCATCCACATAACGGATCGCGTTGATAGACGCCACGAACGTCATAGACGGGCAGATAACCTCATCACCGGCACCAACGCCGGTAAGTTTAAATGCGAGGTGTAACGCCGTTGTACAGTTCGACAGGGAAACAGCATGTTTTACCTGGAGAGCGGCAGAAAACTGTTTTTCAAATTCCGCACAACGGGGTCCAGTGCTTATCCATTTGGAGCGAATTGTATCCATTACTGCCTTTTCTTCGGCCTCGTCGAAATTCAGTTTAAATAGCGGTATCTTAAATTCCATTTTCTAAATGTTGTAGATGTTAGCCTTATAGTGTGCCAGATTTCCGGGCTTCCGGAACCATTCAACCGTTTCCGCCAGACTGCGTTCGAACGTGTATTGAACATCCCAGTTAGTATATTTTTTTATCTTCTCATTTGAACCAAACAGCCTGAACACTTCCGACTTTTCCGGCCTGATGCGCGATGCATCGGCAACAATCCGCGCCTCAGGATTAATCTGTGAGATCAATATTTCCGCCACCGCCTTTACCGTAATCTCGGATTGGGTGGCGATGTTACAGTCATGCCCAATGAGTTCTTCCGATTTCGCAATCTCCACGAACCCGTTCACGGTATCGCGAACATACAACAAGTCGCGGGTAGGTGTGATATCGCCGAGTTTAATCTCGGTTATACCGTTCAATAACTGGGTGATGATGGTGGGAATTACGGCTCTTGCAGACTGTCGTGGACCAAAAGTATTGAACGGCCGCACGATCGTCAGGGGAAGATCGAAACTCCGGTAAAAAGACTCCGCAATACAATCGGCCCCGATCTTAGACGCCGAGTATGGAGATTGTGGCTGACGCGGATGCTTTTCATCGATCGGCACATACTGCGCGGTGCCATACACCTCTGAAGTAGATGTTACGAGCACTCTCGAAATGCCGAGGTCCTTTGCAGCCTGAATGACGTTAAGCGTGCCTTTAACGTTAGTATCGATATAAGAATCTGGCGAGTGATAACTGAATGGAATGGCGATCAGTGCTGCGAGATGGAAAACGATATCGATGTCCTTCATCGCGGTACGTACACCGTTCGGATCACGGATGTCGCCGGCAAAGATTTCGATGTTATTCAATTGCTCTGGCGACAACGTATCCAGCCAGCCCCAAGTGTTAAAAGAGTTGTAGTATACAAAAGCCTTAACAGAGGCTCCTTCGCTGATCAACTTTTCAACAAGATGGCTTCCGATAAATCCGTCTGCGCCGGTTACAAGTACCTTTTTATTTCTTAACTCCATTTAAGGCATATATTTTTTCGATGATATCAACTACTTTCAATCCTTCTAATGCGTTAGTGGTGATGGTCGCACGGTTTTTCAATACATCCACCACGTTATCGATCACATAGTGGTGATTCTGAGCAGAGCCCTTATACGCGCCATAGTCATTACCGGGATTAGTAGCCTGCAGTGTCGGCATCACATAATCTTTAACATGGCAATGCTCCACCTCGTTCATATACTGACCTCCGATTTTCACTGATCCATTCTCCGCGATTACGGTCATACTGCTTTCCAGGTTTTTATTCCAGACAGACGTAGAGAAATTCAAACATCCAACGCCACCGTTTACAAAGTCGAAGCTCACGATGCCGGAATCTTCAAAATCTGTAAGGCTGGCGTGGTTGAAGTCCCGGAAGCGCCCCTGGATATTTTCTATATCACCAAAGAGCCAGTACAGGATATCGATGAAGTGTGAAAACTGCGTGTATAAGGTACCGCCGTCCAGGTCAAGCCTCCCATGCCAGCTATCGGGTTTATAGTAACGCTCATCCCTGTTCCAGTAACAATTCAGCTGCACCATGTATATCTTGCCCAGCTTGCCGGATTCGATCAGTTCTTTGATCCAGACAGAGGGGGAGAATACCGGTTCTGCATAACGGCAAAAACGTGTTTGTGCACGTTCAGCGCTTTGTATATAACTTTTTCCGCGTCATTTTTTGTAAGCGCCATCGGCTTCTCTATCACAATGTGTTTGCGTGCCTCCAGGCATTCCAGTGCGTGCTGCGCATGGAATCCGTTTGGTGTCGCAATATTAACCACATCAACAGCTAAGCCCGATTTTAATAGTTCTTCTATTGAATTGAAGATCGGCACATTAAATTGATCAACACCAAGTAGCGCTTTGTCTTTTGTATCAACTACAGCTACCAGTTCAGCCTCATCGTTGCGTTGAATCATTTCGGCATGTCTTTTACCGATATGCCCGCAACCAATCACCGCAAATTTTATTTTTTGATCAGATGACGTCATGATGTTAGTTAGTTTTTTTACGTACTGAATTGTTTTCGATTATGTATTCATCCCCATTTTCCGGACAAGTTGCTCGTCCCTCCTGGTTAAATGTCAGCCGGTGTCCGAACTCACTCATCCATCCAATTTGTTTGGAGGGATTTCCTACCACCAACGCATAGGCTGCAACGTCCTTAACTACTACCGCGCCGGCGCCGATAAAAGCATAGTCACCAATATCGTGACCGCATACGATCGTAGCATTTGCTCCAATGGTAGCACCCTTACCTACATGCGTTTTAGCATATTGCCCCCGCCGGTTAACAGCACTCCTGGGGTTTGTAACATTCGTGAATACACAGGAAGGCCCTAAAAAAACATCGTCTGCGCATGTAACACCTGTATAGATCGATACATTGTTTTGCACTTTAACGTTATTGCCCAGCACAACCTGAGGAGATACCACGACGTTTTGACCGATGTTACAATTCTCGCCTATAACAGCGCCGGTCATGATGTGAGAAAAATGCCAGACTTTCGTGCCAGCCCCGATAACAGCTCCCTCATCAATAGCTGCTGTTTCATGCGCAAAATATGTAGCCATGTTTTTTTAGTTACCTTGAAAAAATTCAATCACGCTCTGTTGAATATGCTCCAACTGCTCCTGGGAAAGTTCCGTGTGCATCGGCAACGATAACACACTTTCGCAAAGCTCCTTGGTTACATTCAGCTCGCCGGCAATCCTGCTCTTGCCTTTGAAAGCTTCCTGCTCGTTCAACGGCAATGGGTAGTATATCATGGACGGTATACCTTTGTCCTGAAGATAATCCTGCAGCGCCTGCCTCCGTTCGGCCGGCACCTTTAAAGTATACTGGTGAAATACATGTGTTGAGCGCGGGTTCCTTGCGGGAATCACAAGCCCGGGCACATTCCGGAAAGCATTGTCGTAGAAATCTGCTGCGTGCCTTCGCTTCTCGCAATACTCATCCAGATGTTCAAGTTTTATATCGAGAATTGCCGCCTGTAAGGTATCTAGCCGGGAATTGATGCCGATGTATTTATGTACGTATTTACGCTCCTGACCATGATTAGCGATCATGCTTAGTTTAGCCGCCAGCTCCTCATTGTTGGTATACACGGCACCACCGTCTCCGAAACAACCGAGATTTTTAGAAGGGAAAAATGACGTACACCCGATATCACCTATCGTACCTGCTTTACCATTATATTCACACCCGCTGTATTCAGCGCCTATGGCTTGCGCCGTATCTTCTATCACATATATATTATGCTTGCGGGCAAGGGCCATGATAGCATCCATGTCCACACACTGGCCGAATAAGTGTACGGGCACTACAGCTCTCGTTTTCTCTGTAATTGCCTGTTCAATAAGATCAGCGGTCAGATTGAAGGTGTGCGGATCTACGTCTACCATAACGGGTGTAAGCCCCAGCAGACAAATCACTTCGGCAGTAGCTACATATGTGAAGGAGGGTACAATGACTTCGCTGCCAGGCTCCAGATCAAGTGCCATAAACGCGATCTGTAACGCATCCGTTCCATTCGCACAGGTAATTACTTTTTTTACTGACAAGTAGTTCTGGAGATTGATGGCGAACTTTTTAACTTCAGGACCATTGATAAAATTTGCTTCGTCCATGCAACGAATCACCGCTGCATCAACGCGGTCTTTGATATGAGCATACTGCCTTTGCAGGTCAACCATTCGGATCGGTTCCATATTCATTATTGTTAAAGTCTGCCGTCTACCAGCGATCTGTCAAGAAATGATTTTGTATCAAAAATAACGGTCGAATGCCCATTTCTCAGTTCTTTGAAATCGATCTGCAGAAATTCGTTGTGTGCGACTGCCAGTATCAACGCGTCATAATAGCCATCTATTCGATCCCTCAACTTAATGCCGTACTCTTCTTCCACTAACTTATGATCTGCGTGAGGATCATAAACATCTACCTGCATACCGAACTGGCTTAACTCCCTGTAAATGTCTACAACTTTCGAGTTACGTATATCCGGACAATTCTCCTTAAAGGTAACGCCCAGGATAAGCGCCCTGGCATCACCTATTTTGAGGCCCTTTTTGATCATTAGCTTCACCACTTTGTTGGCTACGAACATGCCCATGTTATCGTTCACGCGCCTTCCGGAAAGGATTACCTGCGGATGATAACCCAGCGATTCTGCCTTATGCGCCAGGTAATACGGATCAACGCCGATGCAATGTCCACCCACTAAACCGGGCTTGTATTTCAGGAAATTCCATTTAGTTCCTGCCGCTTCAATTACATCTGACGTATCAATTCCGATGCGATCGAAAATGAGGGCCAGTTCATTCACGAAGCTGATATTAACATCGCGCTGCGCATTTTCAATGGCTTTAGACGCCTCTGCAACTTTTATATTTGCCGCCCTGAACGTACCCGCATCGATGATGCTTTTATAAAGATGATCCACCAGCTCTGCAATCTCTGGAGTAGATCCGGAGGTAACCTTTCTGATCTTTGTAAGCGTGTTCACTTTATCTCCAGGGTTGATCCGCTCAGGCGAATAACCGCAGAAGAAATCGATATTGTACCGCAGCCCGGAAGAGGCTTCCAGTACCGGTACACAATCTTCCTCGGTACAACCTGGATATACTGTCGATTCATAGATTACAATGTCATCCTTTTTCAGCACCTTCCCGAGCATCTCCGATGCGCCTAACAGCGGCTTCAAATTCGGCGCCTTGAATTGATCGATAGGCGTGGGGACCGTTACAATAAAAATATTGCAATCCCGGATGTCTTCCAATGTGCAGGAAAAGCTGAGTCCTATACCACTACCGCTTTTATGAAGCGACATAGCAGAATTTAAACCTTCCAGGTCAGCCTCTTTCGTATGATCTTCTCCTTCCCGTAATTCACCAATCCTTTTCTCGTCTATATCATACCCTACTACCGCATACTTTTTGCCAAATTCAACTGCTAGGGGCAAGCCGACATAACCAAGCCCGATAATCGCTATTTTGTAGTTCTTATTCATTGCGAATAAATATTTCTTTTGAAAAGGATTTTGATTAGCGCATAATACTTTTGTACAACCGCACGATCGACAGCAGTATTACGATCATGACACCTCCAAGCACTCCCCCCAGCACAATTCCCTTTAACGGTCCAAACCGTGAAATTTTAAGTGGCAATATCGGTGTATCGATAATCTGTATCAGGGGTGTTTCCTGGGCCATCGTCATCTTCGCGATCTCAAGGTTTTTCGTCACCTCCGCGTACAGGATCGTCAGCATTTGTTTGTCGCGAGTGTTCAGTTCCGTACCTACCATGGCAATACTTCTTGCCGGGTTAAGGTTAAGGTCTACCGACATCGCAGCAGATCTCGTTTTACTGTTCAGCAGTGTTTCGATGGAATCGACTGTTGCCTGTAACTTGGTGATGTTCGTCCGGGAACGTCTGGTTTTTGTTTCAAGATAAAAGCCCGTAGCTTCCTTCACGAGTACTTCTATAAACATCTTGGAGAACGCTTCACTTTCACTGGTGCAGGTTACCGCCACAAAACTGGCCTTCCTGTCCGGCTTTTCAATTGTAAGGTTCTTGTTGACGATATTTTGATGAAAGATGTTCAGAACACTATCCTGCTGCAGTGAAAACTGCTTTCTGGGCAGATCGGCAGGAAAGGAGAGTTTTGCAAGGGCACCTTTTTTCTTCCAGCGTTCCCTGTACTTGTATACGTCGATGTAGAGGTCAGCCAATGTTTGTTCGCGCCCGTTGTAACTAATGGGGAAAAGTAACGTCTTTTCGATTAGCAATCTGGACTTTAAGTATTCGGTGATGTTGTCGCCGCCCAGTAATCCCGCACCTGCAGCAGCTCCCAGATCGATCCCGAACTGGCTTGCCACACCGGCGTAAGCGCCTAACGGATTACCCTTATTATCCTCCAGCACAAATGTCAATTCGGCACTATATTGCGGTGACTTACTATCTGCGTAAAAAAATCCGAGCACTGCCCCAAGGACTGCGATAATAAGTATAAACAGCCACTTGCTGAGCAGGAACCTGATCCACCCAATCAGTTTAAGCAATATCTCTTTGGGGGACACTTCGTTTTCCTGGTACTTGATAGGATCGGCTTTAGCGTTATCCATGGAAATAGGTTTTGTCTTAATTTTTCAACGCTTATTTAATTCTATCTAATATCGTGATAATCACCAATGCGAGCGATGCCAGCCCGGTACTTAATCCTACCACTTCACTTCCGGAAAGTCCTCGTCCTTCTTTCTTTGTAGGTATATATATTTCAGCTCCCGGTTTAACTTTCGGATAGCTGTTGAAAAACAATACGCGTTTTGTGCTTTTTACTTCTCCGTTAGCATAAACAACATAACTTTTACGCTTCAGGCCTGAACTGGTAAACCCTCCCGCGCCACGCACGTAGTCTCTGAAAGAAAAATTCTTATCGAAACGTACTTTTTTAGGGAAATAGATTTCGCCAAAAAGCTGTACAGTCTGCAGGCGTTTGGGAATCCGGATAATATCGCCCTCTTCGAGGAGGAGATCGTATTTAGATCCCGGGGAAGCGAGTATTTTATCCATTTGTATTCCTAAGAGTTGTTCTTTCTTAGCGATCGTGTTTTCAAGTTTTGAAACGGCTGTGGTATCTGCCTGAGAATTATAAAAAATATCCAGTTTGCTGCTCAGTAACAAACTATCGCCTTCGTTCACAAATGTCTTTCTTAACAACACGGCGCCCTCCGGATAAGCCCCAGCACGTAGTCCGCCTGCACGACGCAGCACATCCGATATTCTTTCCGTTTTTGAATTGATCGTATACAGTCCTGGATACAATACTTCCCCGTCGAGGTATACATTGCCTTGTTCATTGTAAATAGGGGAACGGCGGATTGTCACTTCATCAAACGGCTGTAGAACAAAGCCGGCTGCATCCGTGCGTAAATCTGATGTAATGTCAAATTGCCGGATGATCGCCAGCGCCGTATCACTTCCGCTATAAGTAGCGTTCCGGACACGCCGCGATATTTCCACATGCTGCAAAGATGCCGCATCCCGCAGGCCGCCAGCCAGCAAGATCAGGTCTTCGAGGTGCATACTGTCCGCATATGGAAAATAGCCCCCCTTGTTTACTTCACCCGAAATTTTTACCTGGTAAGATTCGCGTAAGTCTGCTTTATTGAAAATAAATACGCTGTCTTCACGCTGCAATGCATGGGCCTGCGCGCCATTCAACACCTTTTCTACATCAAAAGCAACGTAGGCGGGTGAGCGGTCGAATTGCAGGCGGCGGATCAAGCCCCGATTCAATGCCGCTTCTTCGCGAACGCCATCTGCTTTCCTGATCAGATCGGCCAGCGTCATCCCTTGCGTAAGGGCGTAATCACCCGGGTGATGAACGGCACCGGAAATAGTTACGCGATTCGTATAGGTATTTAAGATAGAGTCTACATAAAAGCGGTCGCCGGATTTCAGTTTAAAACTCCCGATCTCCGATGCGGGTACGGTCAGCACCTCGCGCTCCTTATTATTAATACGTTGTACACTGATGTTGTCGCGGTAGGCGATATCGGTATAACCTCCGGCAAAGTCGAGGATAGACTGTAGCGTTTCTCCTTCTTTCGCCTCAAAGATGGCCGGGCGTTTTACCTGGCCTGCCAGCTCTACACGGGTAGAGTAAGGATTAACGCGAACGATGTCCTGGTCACGCAATACCACGTTATTGCTCATATCTCCGCTGGAAAGAAAACTGTATAAGTCGAAAGTGGCGACCACTTTCCCATCACGTATCACCTGGATGTTTCGGAACGACCCGTTTTCAGTCGGCCCTCCGGAAACGTACAGCGCATTGGCCACGGAGGCCAGCGAAGGCAGGGTGTAAGTAGCCGGGGCGCTCACTTCGCCGATCAATAATACTTTGATAGACCGAATGTTACCCAGCGAAATGCTCACGAATGTGTTGCCGGAACGTATACCGCTATATATAGTAGACAGTTGTTTCGTAATGCGCTCCTTTGCTTCGTCCATTGAAAGGCCATTAACGTACACCGGTCCCAGGTTCGGGATACGGATGTAGCCTTCCGGCGTTACTTTCAGGCGGTGCTGCACTTCGGAGTAACCATAAACGTCAATCATTATTTCATCGCCGGTTGCCAGTTGGTAGTTGCCTGGGGTGGCCATGCGAAGGTTAGGTTCGAATGACAGGTTTTTATTACTAAACAATTCCGCGCCGAATATACGACGGCGGCGTTGCTGCGCCTGGAGTTCCGCCTGGGTCATCGGCTCGGCGCGGGAGTCAGTTTCTTCATCGACGGTACGCGTATCCGCCCTTTGGCCGGCCGCATTATCGCCGTTGCCACTGGCAGTCAATTCTTTATCAAGATTCAAAGCCACGATGCGCTGTTTCAGCTTCTGCACCTCAGAGGCGGGGATGCCTTTCTGCTGGGCATAGCTGTCGGTTTGGTCAAGCGACATCTTATTTTTTTTCATCTCCGCCACAACCTGCCGCACCTGGTCGTCACTGAGGTTTTCGACTTTCATCTGCTTCATCGCTTCAGACGACATAGTGGGTACCTGGGCGTTGGCACACAGGGTAACAAGCACGAACAATTGAAGCAACAAAAGTTTTTTTATCATAAGACGTTATAACTTCTCGAATTGGATAAACACATTTCCGCCCCAATTTTGGGAATTGGGGTGTAAAAACGCAGGCAAATTTATTAAAAATAGCACATAAAAGACAGTGGATTGAAAATCAATATAAAACAATCGTCAGAGATTGGCAGAGGCCGCATTACATATGCTAATAAACAAAATATCAGACTATCGGCCCGTTGCCGCACAAAATTTGGGTAACTGAGGGCGCAACAATCAGGTAATGGTACTGGCAACGTCTCCCTTCCCAGCCCCCGTTGTGTCACTCACTTGTACGTTCACCTCCCTATTCCCCTGGTACAAACCATGCCATTTCTTGTCTTAATCGAAACTCACCCGAACTTTCCTATAGCGGTTTACGTAAATGATAGGGACGATCGTGCTGTTACATCTTCTTTAATCTTAATTCGTATCGTTTAAAACTTAAACAACTTAACAAAACACCTACTTGCAAGAGTAGTACAATTGTACTTTTTAGTTGTCATTTTTACAGTTGATTATTAGCGTTTTAACGACCCTTTGCATCTTTGTGTGATGCAAAAAAAGCGCGTTGATTTGTTGGGTGGAATGCCTTTTTTTGTTTAAATTAGTATTGTAACCATTTAAACACTATCTATATGTCATCCGCTGAATTTAACACCCTATTACTCAGCAATGCTGATTTCCTTAAACCATTCGCCATCACGCTTACCAAGGATGCGGAATCAGCAAAGGATCTCTACCAGGAAACAATGTTCCGGGCAATTTCCAACCAGGAAAAATACCTTGCCGGAACCAATATCAGGGCCTGGCTGTATACGATCATGAGGAACATCTTCATCAACAACTACCGGCGAAAATCAAAACAACATCTTTGCTTCGACAACTCCGGTAACGAGTTTCTCCTCAATTCGCACCAGGCTATTATCGGTAATCACGCCGAATCCGGACTACGGGTAAAAGATATCCAGATGGCAGTGCATCATCTTCCTAACATCTTTAAAAAACCTTTTTTACTTTTCCTTGACGGGTTCAAATATTTCGAGATTGCCGACATGCTTAACGAACCCCTGGGAACAATCAAAAGCCGGATCCACTTCGCGCGGAAAATGTTGAAAGCACAAGTCGCACACCACTAGCACCCAAACAACGAATCGATTTTTTCGCAACCTCAAGTCATTAACCCATTTATATCGTCTAAGCACTTTTTACCCAACTGTCGTTCTAACATCAAACCTCCAAACAAACCGCTGCCAGTTAGCAGTGCGGTGCTTTTCGTATGCCATTGCAGGAAATACGCTGAACTTAGTTTACTTTTATAGCTGACCATCGTAAAAGACGCCCAAATTTCCGTCTATGTTAAGCAACGCCATTTCCGCCTCCGTGATCCTCGTCGATGAACATGATGAACCTACCGGTATCATGGAAAAACTCGAAGCACACGAAAAAGGTTTGTTACACCGCGCCTTCTCCGTTTTCGTTTTCAACAACGAAGGACATATGCTCCTGCAACAACGGGCCGATGGCAAGTATCACTCTCCCGGACTGTGGACCAACACCTGCTGCAGCCATCCGTCGCCAGGCGAAAGCACCATGGCCGCGGCACATCGCCGGCTAAAGGAGGAAATGGGCTTCGATTGCGGCCTGGAAGAAGCTTTCCACTTTACTTACCGCGCTACGTTCGACAATGGCCTCATCGAGCACGAGTTCGACCATGTATTTATCGGCCACTTCAACGGCGAGATCACCCCGAACCCGGAGGAAGTAGGCAGTTACCGCTACCTACCCCTGGCGGATATACGTCGGTGGGTGGCGGATAAACCATCGGAGTTTACGCCCTGGTTTAAGATCGCACTACCGGAAGTGGAGGCGTACCTGGAGGGCAGGTATCCGGCGTAAGCGCCTTGAGCGCCGTTTCCGGCTTGAATTGTTGAATATCGATTGGGCTGAGCAACCGCCTATTGAGACGCCTCCGTGGGAAGACTCACTTCGTCTGCAATCCCTCATAACTTCTTCTGTTACAACACTTATTAACATCTCCCACGACCCATTTTCGGTATATTCCGTTTCATTATAAACCGAATACACACTATGGGAAATATGACTTCTATCATCAAGTTCTCCGGCAGAATGGGGAACGTGATCAGCTATCGCGTCAAGGGGGAGCAGCGCGTACGCTCCGTACCGGAGTACGTACACCAGACGCCTGCCACGAAAAGGGCGGCGAAAGATTTTGGTACCGCATCGAGCCATGCGGCGGTATTGCGCAACGGGATCGTGAAAGACATCGTTACGTACCACGACGATACATTTGCCAACCGCCTGAACAAGGCGATGGTGGCTATTGTAAAAGCAGATGCACAACGTCAGGCCGGCCGCCGGCAGGTAACGCTGCCTAACCTCCGCGCGCTTGAAGGAATGCAGATCAACCAGCACCGCAGCATCAGCTGTAGCTATTCAGCGCAACGTACTTACAATGGCAACATCGAGGTAACGGTCACGCAGCCACGCAAACAGTTCCACGCCAAAACAAACCTCCTGCAATTCCGCGCTGTAGCCGTGTTCTTCGATTTTGCACAGGGCACTTCGCAAACGATCAGCAGCGAAACGGTAACACTCAGCGATCAGCAAACGCCGGATGCATTCTGCCTCACCATTCCGTCCTCTCACAGTGGCCCTTGCATGATTATACTGGAAGCCATTTACTGCAAACTGGAAAATGGCGTGCCGTACAAAATGGGCAACCGGAAGTTCAATGCCATGGACATCATCGCGATATTGCCACCAACTAAAGAAACGGCTACAAAGCCTGCTACGCCGCCGGCTGAAAATGAAAAGATGCAGCACACGAAACGCACGGCGAAACGCCAGGCGTACCTTCCACCGGGTTAGTTTCGGCTGAACGCCAGGCGAACCTTCCACCGGGTTAGTTTTGGCTGAACGCCAGGCGCACCTTCCACCACGCTAGCTTCACCTACGTTGATATCGGCTGCTTACCGGACGAGCAGCCCGCCCCCTCATGCCCCTATCTTTCCCCAACGCCCCTGCACGACTGATTAATCCACCGCATTCACATCCCATGTCTCCCCAACCTGCCCTTCCTGCATAAAAGACCACGCACTTCTACCCAAAAATTCAACTTTTGCCCAATTTTGGACTACTCCATGTCACCTCCGGGACAAGTCAACTTCATCTCCGGGTCAAGTCCACATTCTATAGTGGGATATTGGCCGGTTATCCCGATGTAACAGTTATATTAATGCACTATCAAGCCGTTTTATCCAGTGAAAATGCGTTGTCAGTTATAGGACCATGGGCGCAAACATGTGCCGCTGCGTATCTTTCATTAAGCAGATAGCAGCTGTAACAAGATGCGCATGTGGGAAACGCCATTGCAGCACATAAAAAAGGCCGCCTGAATACAGACAGCCTTTCTCTACTTACACCCACAACATTTTATTCCCCATCCGCCATCCGCACGATCGTCGGCTGGAAACGGGCGAGCACTTCCACCAAATCGGTTTGGGCACTCATTACTTCATTAATATTCTTATACGCCATCGGCGCCTCGTCCAGACCGCCACCAATCAGCGTTACGCCATGGTCACGTAACATCTTATCCATCGCATGACGGGTAATCGACTGCGTAGCTGCCGTCCGCGACATCGCTCTGCCTGCACCATGCGATGCAGAATCCAGCGAAGCAGCTTCACCACGACCACGTACGATGTAACCCGGCGCCGTCATCGATCCGGGGATGATACCCATTACACCTTTACCGGCCGGGGTAGCACCTTTACGGTGTACGATCATCTCTTTGCCCTCATGGGTTTCTTTCCACGCGAAGTTATGATGGTTCTCCACCCGCGCCAGCACTTCTGCACCCATCGCTTTTACCAGTCGCTCGTGGATCAGGTGGTGACAGGCGGAGGCGTAATCACCTGCCAGGTTCATCGACAGCCAGTATTCCTGTCCGGCCTCAGAGTTTAAATCTAACCACGCCAGGTGTTGCACTTCTTTCGGGAGCGGACAAAGTTCTTTTGCCAGCCGCGTATAATGCCCTGCTACCTGCGCGCCAAGGCCACGGGAGCCGGAGTGACTTAATATCGCAGTGTATTCACCCGGCATTAGTCCCCATTCGTTTTGCGCGTCCTGGATATGCACCACACCCCATTCCACGAAGTGGTTGCCCGAGCCGGAAGTACCTAATTGTCCTACAGCTTTATCATGCAGGAACTTCAACAGCGGCAGCTCTTCGAACTCTTTACGTTCTAGTACCTCTGCATCGGGTGTATGCTTCCAGGCTGCGCCGGCACCGAACTTGGTATGATCGGTCAGCACCTTCACGTATTTGTTGTATTCTGCCTGCTGTGATTTCACAGGCAGGTCAAGAATGCTCAAACACATCCTGCACCCAATATCAACGCCTACGCCGTAAGGAATGACTGCATTCCCGGTAGCTAATACACCACCGATCGGCAATCCGTACCCGTGATGCGCATCCGGCATCAAGGCACCGGCTACGGCTACAGGCAGTCGTACGGCCTGTTCCATCTGCCGGATGGCGGAAGGATCTATAAATTCAGCGCCGTATACGGCATACTTAATCCCGTTATCCCTCAGGGCGCGTGCTTCCTGTTCCTGCTTCTCCACCAGTCGTTCAGCGATCTTACCCAGTACTTCGTCGTTTACATAATCTTGCGGCGAGGCCAGTACTTTCGATAATACGGCGAGCGCATCTTCCTGTGAATGATGTTTATAATGTAATTCCATTACACCGATCGCGATGCTGATGACAGGGCTTTCGGGGTAACCTATGTTCCGGAGGTCTTTACCTCTCAGTTTTAATTTTGCCATTCGTTTGTTGTTGTAACGTACCGGCACAAATACAGGGCCGGCATCTTCAATGTTGTCTGTTTTAATTCAGGGAAATGCATGAGAGCGGCGGGGGACGGGCAACAAAAAGGTCCGGCTCATGATGGCCGGACCAGATCATTTTTATTCGTTCACTACTGTTACATAGTAACGGGAATAACCTGCCCGGACCCGCGTGGATCAAGATTGCGTCTGCCTGAATCTATGCTGTTCCGGAGCATTGTTATCAATTTAAAAGTTTAGAAAATAAAGCATACACGGGCGGCTGAATTGCAATACAACCCATGCATAGCTGTTTAGGATGCAAGCGCTTCCGTTTCCTCATACTGCAATTCCAGTTTCTGCATCTGGCGGATGTGGCGTTGGATATGCTTTGTGAGGAAATATATGTACTGGTAAACATCCAGTTTACCGAGATTATTTACGCTCATATTGATGCTTACCAGGCGGCCTTCGCCGTTTTTAAGCAGGGACAGGTTGTACACGCACTGTGCATACTGTTGTTTCAGCAGCGCCCTTACTTCGGACATCGCCTGCAGGCCGGTGGGCTCCATATGTTCGGGCCGTACCCATTGGAAGGTACCATCGCTGATCACATCGATCTCTCGAAACTTATCTTCATAGTTGGGCGGTGGCATCACGATCAGGCCATTTACACGGCGGTCCAGTGCGCGACGGGTGCTTTTGTTAATAATCAGGAGCAAAAAGTAGTTGGCTAAACTAATGTGCTCCAGTACTTCCCTGGCGTTCCAGTGGTCTAACGTGGGTTTGAAGTGCAGCAGGGAGTGATCTTTATCGAACCATTGGTCGATTTCCCTAAAGTTTTCTACCAGGGCCTCTCTTACAAGTTGTACTACATTTCTCATGGGCTCAAGTTTTGGGGGCAAGCCACTTCTCAAATAATTAAAAGTGCGTACCGGTTAATATAAATTACTGTTCCATCCTATGTTTCAGCTGGCCTCTAAAAGAAAAAACCCGGCCAACTTTATCAGCGGACCGGGTATTTTATCATTATAAACAATTTGTTTATACTATAACATACCTCTCCCGCCTGGTTTTATAAGCAAAAACCTGCTTACACATCTTTCGACATGCACTCTGCGACAGCGTAATAATCATCTTCTCTTTCATCATCACTTATAAAGAAAAAGGTCCCGCGTTTCCTGCGGGACCTTCTTGTTATATCTTAAAGTAAGTTTGTATTATTTACCTTTATAACATGCCCGCATTTCTACCGCCAGCTTCATTTGCTTGCGGGAAATAACCTGCTTCATATATTGACAATTGTGTAACACTTCTTTTTGCTCTATTCTATTTAACTCTACAACAAAGATATATTGATTTTTTTACTCTGCATAATTTTCCAGGTAAAAAAATTATTAATTCAAAAAAATTACTAAACATCTTTAGAACTGAACAGGTTACGCTTTCTTCAGCAGTAACTTTGCATCCTGGAAAGCCAGCGCCGCATCGATCACTTTCACCAAATCGCCCCACTGTGCTGCCTTTTCGAAGGCATGCTTATACGTTTTTTTGATATTAAGTGTCAGCTTCCCGCCGTTTACCGCCCCGTTCACCACGAAGGAAGCGGCGTCCGTATCCACGTTTTGCTGCAGTTTATCGAGCCCCTCCACCGTGTAACCGGCCGGGATTTGTATATCTATACTATACTCGAACGACCTGGCGAAGGGCATGTATACATCCACTTTACGATCGCGCTGCGATGGTTTAAGGGTCAGCTGGCCGCCGATGAGTTTACCGGCATCGAGGATGTAATTGTTACCGGCACGTTTCACCAGACCTTCCAATGAGAAGCGGGTGGTGTATACAAAGTCGGGCTTTGCATGCTGTAACCCCATCTTCGTAATACCAAACTTGCTTACTTCTTTAGGCTCCACATCAAAAGTGCCTTTTATTTCTCCCTTGAAGATGTCTTTCCAGTCTTTACGCGCCTTCGCAAATGCATTCGCGTACTCTTCCGCCAGCGACTTGTTACGGCGACTGTCTGCAAATTCCTCCATGAACGACGTTTTCACGCCCATGTTCTTCCGTTCTTCCTCGTAATATTCTTCGAACAGCAGCAGCGATTGCTGGTCGTCGTGTTTAAGATGACCTTTCACCGTAGTAGTGCGGTCGATATTGAGCAGTTGCATATTATCATCCAGGCTGATGCTCATTTTTTCCAGTTTCGCATTTTCCGCAGGTGTGGTCTGGGGCAGATCTACCTGGTCGGCAAACCCATCTTCCCTGCGCACTTTGGCGCCCTCTACCACGTACGCATGCTGGCCTTCGAATTCGGACGCGATGTACGACGCGTTGGTGAACATGCCTTCCACACTGATGAACAGGGGATCCTTCTCCCTCGTTTTCAACATCCATTCGTAGTCGCCGGGGAGCATCACTTCGTCCTGGTCAGGACCGTACTTGGAAGTTACCAGTACGAAGTCGGTAGGAATATCATTCTTTACGAGGATGTAATTCAGGTACAACAAAAAGCGGCGTTGGTTGAGGGTGCTGTAGTTACGGCCCTGGCCCACCAATATCTTATCGCCTGCATTCACACGGTACAGTGCCAGGTAGCGAATCGCATAGTAGGCAAAAGTAACGATGTCGCGGTCGGTGGCGTCGCGGTTGGCTTTTTTGTAGTTCGCGATCAGCTCTTTGGTATCACCCAGGAACGGAACGGTCGCATAACTGGTGCCGGAGCGGCTGCCGAGTACGTGTTTAGTTGCCGCTTCACGGGTACGGAAGGTGGCCGGATTTTTCATCACCGTGCCTTTGGTAGGGCCGCCCAATGAAGGATCGTTGATCTCTACGAGGTTCATGCGGATCAGCGGCACCTGGCGTATGGGCGACATCCACAGGCTCATGGGCAGCGCGGGGATGTTGCGTACGAGCATGTCCAGTTCCACGGTGCCATCGGCATATTTCCTTTTAAACTCCGGCGCGCCGTTGCTGGAGCGATATTGCGTCACGAAACGATCGGCCACTTCGGTGTGAATGGAGTACGACAGGATAGGCTTATCATCCCCCAGCACGAACGTTTCCGGCAGGAAGGTCTGGTAACCTTCCAGCACCTGTTCCATACACACGAAGTAATCGATAATATCGCCTACCTGCAGATCAGAGATAGCCAGCTTACGCTGCTTGTCTGTTTTATCGTCGGTAGTGGCCACGGCATCGTCGGCGTTCACGTATTTAACAGCGCCATCAGGTTTGATGATGCGCACGCCCAGCACACGGGTTTCCGTAACGGGATACGACATCAGGGAGCGGCTGAATTGCTGGTAGTTGAACTCGGAGTATTCTTCCAGCGCAGCCTTGTCATTGATCTTCACCATTTCACGCACGATGCGGGTGTACTCCCGTTTACGTTTGCGGCCGGAGGCGCTGATGTCGATGTGCCTGGCCATCACTACGCCCGACTCTTTGTTCATGCTGTCGGGCACGGTGCGGTTCTTGAAGGCGGGCAGCGACCAGCCCCATACTTCGGCGCGTATTTCTTCGGCGCGTTCTTTATACTTTGCGTCCTGCCGGCTTTGTGCATGTACCGCGGCGGCACAGAAAACTACGAGCATAGCTGCCAGGAGAGAGTATCTTATCTTCATGAGAAAGGATTTATGAGCTTTGGTCATGGAAGTTGAGCGCTGCGGCGATGACCATCAGCGTTTCCATGCAGCGGCTATTTTTTTGTAAACGAGATTTGCTGGAGATAGTTTTTGGCAAGCAGTTTTACATCGTCGTTCCATTGACCAAAAGCAGTTTTGGGCAGATGGGTATTTTTGATGATCAGCTCCTTGCGGTACAAGATCTTGTTGGCCTTCACCTCATAACTCACCGAGAAGTCGTAGTTATCGCGCGACACCTTCATGCCTTTAGGCAGTTCACTTACCTTTAATTCATCGGGCAGCTGTAATTCCGTTTCATGAACCAGCTTACGTTTGAAGCTGAATAGCAGGTCGGTTTTACGTTTCGTCGTATCGATGTTAAGGTCATTCATTTCTTTGCGGAAGTCGAGTTCGAGGTACAGATCATTGCCAAAACCCGTGATGGCGTTTTTGTACTGCACATCATACTTCATGGTTAAATCGTTATTCCAGTCGTGGAGGCTGGACGTTTGCAGGTTATTGATCGCACATTGGGTTTTACCTTCTGACAGGTAGCTTTGCAATGCGTCCTGCAGTTTTTCTTTTTTAATGCCGTGGATCTGTGTAAGCAGGAACTCTGTACTTTCGCCGGTGTAGCGGTGTTCTGTAATACCGGCAAGATCATTACCGTCGATGCGCAGCACGCGTTTTTCATACTCGGCGTTCTGCTCGCTAGTGGCCAGGGGAATACGTTCGATAAAGTACTTATCACCATCTTCCACCATCACCTGGCGGCCCTGGATGCGTTCTGCGTATTTGTTAAAACCGATGTAGCTTTCTGTTGCGTCGAGGAAGTACAATTTTCCTTCATGCTTCACGCCGCAGATCATGTGGTTGTCTACGGAGAGTGAGGGGATGGAGTAATCGTAAGCGATGTGGTTTGTGCCGATCCAGCAGAGGCGGGCATCATAGCCGAGAGACTTCAGCAATTCCTTGGTGAGGTTCGCCATGCCTTTACAGTCGCCATACTTCTTTTGCAACACCTCCTGCGCCTTTGCCGGCCTGAAACCCGCGATGCCATCTTCGAAAGCGATGTAGCGGATGTTTTCCTGCACCCAGTTATACACCGCTTTGATCTTATCGATATCCGTGCTTGCGTTCTTCGTGATCGACTGCGCCAGTGGCTTGATGGTGGTAGCGTCGTTGCCGATCGTCTGCACAAGGCTGTGGTACCAGGCGTACAGGTCGTCTACGGAATTGAAGAAGTTGACGCGGCCAGTTTTAGGTGCTGCATATTTGCTGCAAACGAGCAGGTGCGGGTAAATGTAAGACGGCCCCCGCGACATGGACTCGTCTGCCCGGGCAGGCAGATTGGTCATGGTGTAAACGTATATGTCTGCGTCGGTCTTTTTATCATATTCGACGGTCTTCTTTACCTGAAAGCCCGCGAAGTTCATCTCTTTTATGTCGACATGCATCCAGCGTGGCACGGCGAAAGCGATCTCTTTCAGGTCCTGGTAGTACCCTTCGTGAAAGTACACCGAGGTAAGGTAGCGTGGATCATGCGTGGTGCGCACGAGGTCGAAGTAGCTTTCGGTGCCTTTCTTTTCGAGCGGCAATACGAAGGTGGCGACGTGCATGTCGGAGAAGAAGAAGTCTTCCACTTCGTAGTAGCGGTACTCCGGCTTGATGTATTTCGCCTTTTCGTTATTAACGTAGATACGGATATCGTCGATGGTGCTTTTATCGTCGTAGAACTCGGCCACGCGTACGGCGCCGCGGTATTCATTGCAGCGGTATACCGTGTGGGCGTTCTCGCGCACTTTAACGGGATTGTCTTTATCACCTGTAATAAACTCGTAGCGCTGTTTCATTTCACGGATGGTGATGTTACGGTCATCGTCATCCTGGGCACAAAGGTGTAGGGGAAACATGGCGATGCAGGCGAACATCCACCATTTCCTCAGGCAGTTGGGATAAGTGTTCATACAATTACGGGTTGCAGCTTATGACAAGCCGTAATAAAGGTAGTAATTAATACAAAATTAAAAAACTACATAGTAGATAAAATATTTATGGGACCGGAACCGCCGGGCGGGGGCATGGCAGTGCCGCGCCGGGGTAGGCATGGCAGTGCGGCGCCGGGGTGGGCATGGCAGGCACACGATCACCCGCAGGGCTGCGAAGCGGAAATCCAGCCGGTAACATCGGGCGCCGCGCGTAGCGGCTTCTCATATCGCCCTAAAACAACTTCAGCTGCACCTGCGGCCGCTCAAACAGCGACGTATTAAACTCGAACTTCTCCAGGTTCAGCCCCAGCTTCTTGGTATGTATCCTGAACTGCTGGTGGATCATTTCAGAGATGTTACCGCTCCCTTTCATCCTGCGCCCCCATTCGCTGTCGTTCACATGACCGCCGTGAAGGCTTTCCACCATGTGCCATACTTTGTCGGCCCGGTCGGGAAAGTTTTTATATAACCAGTCGTTGAAGATCAGCTTTACGGCATCGTTCAGACGCGCTACGGTGTAGCCCGCATACTTCGCGCCGTTCTGTGCGGCCATCTCCAGGATTTGCGGCATTTCATGATCATTGAGGCCGGGGATCAGTGGAGCGGTCATCACCCCGACAGGGATGCCCAAATCGCTGAGATCTTTTACTACCTTCAGGCGTTGCAGACCGGTGGCGGTACGCGGCTCCATCTTCTGCCGGAGGTCCTCCTGCAGGGTGGTCACCGACACGAACACACAAACCAGGTTATGTTCGGCCATCTGCTGCAGGATGTATTTATCACGCAATACCAAAGCATTCTTCGTGATAATACCCACTGGCTGTTTATAGTCCAGGGCTATCTGAAGTAACTGGCGGGTGATCCACATTTTACGCTCCAGCGGCTGGTAACAGTCTGTATTGCCGGAAAGCGAGAGGGGTTTGCACACCCAGTTCTTGTTATCGAGAAACTTTTTGAGCAGCTCCGGCGCATTCTTCTTCACCACGATCTTACGCTCGAAGTCCAGCCCGGCGCTGAAGCCCCAGTATTGGTGCGAGTTACGGGCATAGCAATAAATGCATCCATGTTCACATCCCTGGTAGGGATTCATCGAATACCACATCCCTACGTCCGGACTATCCACCTTGTTCACCAGTGTTTTTGCATGCTCTTCGAAGATTTGCGTAGGCACGTCGGCCTGCCACCACTCGTCGATACCCTCAGCATGCTCCTGGGCGTACTCCCCCTTCAGGAAGCGGTTCTTCGGATTAATCTGCGCGCCTCTTCCTTTATAATAGGGGTTTTCGGAAGGACTATCATTAAAAGGCAAGGTCATCTTACTGCTAACAATTTTAGTAAAAATACTAAATTTATTAGTCACGCAAAATAATTTTTCTCCTTAAATGATTTCCATCTGCTGCATGAGGAAAGTAGCATTCTTGTTACGCGCGATGCCTTCACGCATCCGGTAATCGAAGTGCAGGTCGCCGTTCTCTAAGCTGCTTTCGAAACAACAGTTGCGGATGTAGCCTGGATGCTGTGCTTCCAGCGCCCCCAGTTCCAAATCATGGGTCGCGATCATGCCCAGGCAATTGTATTGCAGGAAGTGTTTGATCAACCTTATAGAGCCGGTCAGCTTGTCCTCAGAGTTGGTTCCTTTCAGAATTTCATCGAGGATAATAAAAGCGCGTTCGCCGGTTTTCAGCACGCGGATGATATGTTGCAGGCGCAACAACTCCGCCTGGAAATAAGAAGTATGCCGTGCGATAGAATCCTTAATACGCATCGACGTCATGATCCGGCACGGACTGCAATTAAAGGTGGTTGCACAAACGGGCGCTCCCTGCGTGGCCAGCAACAGGTTCACACCAACGCTGCGCAGGAAGGTACTTTTGCCGGACATATTAGATCCCGTAATGATCAGGAATTGCGCGCCCTCGCCCATTTTCACGTCATTCGTTACACATTCGGCCGCCGGTATCAACGGGTGACCAATAGCGGTGCCGGACACGGTTACGGGGCTATCTTCCACATGCGGGTAAATGTAGTTCGGGTGGTTATACGCAAAGGTGGCAAAGCTGTTCCGCACTTCCAGTTTTGCAATCACATCCAGCCAGTCGGGCACACGTGTTTTGTAACGCTCCTTCCAACGCTCCATGGCAAAGGCACAGTGGAGATCGTACAGGAAAAGCAGGTTCACGAAAACGGCTACGAGGATGTTAAGGCGCTGATCGAGTAAGTTGCCCGTCTTCGCCAGTTGCCTCAGTGCCAGGTCGGCCTCCTCCGCGGTGGTTTTATATTGTTTTAGTTGTGCAGACTGCCACGGGGACTCTCTCACTTGCTGCAACATGTTCGCAAACTTATGTAGGATGCGCTCTTTGTTACCAAGGTGTGTATACATCTCGTTCACCTTTTTTACAGCGCTGCCAATCATCAAACCATTTATGATTAATAGCAGTGACGAAGGCAGGTAACTACCCGTAATGCCGTAATACACGAACGACGCGATCAACAATACCGGCAACAAATAACTGGCGATGCGCAGCCCCGTTTTACCGGCAAACTGCAAAGGCATATCGAACCACTTACGCAACGCAGCCACATCGTCCTCCTTCTCCTGCGCCATAATCGCCTGTGCTGCATACAGCTGGCGGAAGTCGAGTTGCGGGGCCAGTTCTTTCACTGCTGCCTGCAACTGGTGTACGCTTTCCACGCTGTTGGATGATCGTTTCAGCGCATCCGCCAATGCTCGTTTGCCCATGAGCGTGCCGGTGCGGTTAATATGCTGAAACACGGACGAAGGGCCGAACACGTCGAGGTCACCTGCGAAGTCGTGTTGCTCGTCCTGGAACTCCGCACCGTCCGGAAAGGTGGCTACGTGTTTGGTCGCCAGCAATAATTCTTTTTCGTTGAGATCGAGCAGGGTTTTGGACAACAACAACTTATCCTGTGTGCGTTGGTAACGAACGAGTGAGAAGATAAATAGTACGACGAGGCCGAGGATGACGAGCAGCCATATCCCGTTAAAATCATGATGCACATACTCATAACCTGCCGTAATCATCAACAGGAAACACAGTAGCCGCCCCCAGCTCAGCAACCTTAGCTGTCCTTCGAATTGTTTGATCTGCTGGCCGAAATGTTGTGTCTTTTGCTGGTAAGTATGTGCCGGGTTCATGTTGTTTGTAAACTGGTGATGCGGCAAATTAAGGGAATCGCGCCAGTGCGGCAAATGCGACGCGCAAATAGTTGGTTCACAAAAAAGCCACCGGCCCAATCGGCACCGGTGGCACATACCAAATCCTAATACAAATTACTTACTGTTAGTTCACGATATTCCGGCTATCGATATCTTTCCCATATTTCTCTTTGGCAGCCCTGGCGGCGCCGGATACGAGGCGTATTAATTCGTAGGCAGAAACAGGCCTGTCCTTATACACCCCCACCGTTTCATCGGTCTGAACAGGATAGTATAACGCCCGGCCGCCCGGATTAGTAGCAATAAACGCCAACTGGAGCCCCGGCACCGTCACCAGTCCAAAGGCTTGCCCCTGGCTAAGCTTCCGCGCATTGTCCAGGACCTTTGCATGCCCCTGGTCGAAGCCGGCAATCTGCCAACGTTCGCTCATACCGGCAATCTTAACCGTCGATTTGATAGCGCCGCCTACCGCCAGCGGGTACACCAGTTCCTGCTGACTGGTTTCCTCATAACGGCTTAGGGGATTGAGAGAGTCGCCTGCCACGCTGCTATCAGCGGCCAGCAATTTGTCGAAGCTGAGTACCTGCAACTTTACGGGTTCTTCAGCTTTCGCTTCTTTGGCTTCAGCGACGGAGGCAAAGCCAAAGGTTTTAACGGTGGCATCTGTCACCTGCTGCAGGTCGCGCAGCGCCACTTCTACTGCTTTCTGCGGAGAGTTCATCACCACGCTGGTATCATTTGCGCCGCCGTTACCACCGGAGGAACCGGCCGTACAGGCCATCATCCAAAGGGAGAGGGCCGCCGGCAGCAGGGTGTATATCTTTTGATAATGTTTCATGATCGTTTCTTTTTAGGGTTTAACGGAATTTAAAATCAAACATCGTTCTCCAATGGTCCGAGCTGCCGGAATTACTGTACTCCTGGTACGTAATAGACCTGTCAGTACCCTCGCACGGCGCCCATGGATCTCTTAAAAAGAGATAGTTGGAACTCCCGATCGTGGCATAGCCATATATCACCAATACGTGTCCTACACCGCCCGTTTTAGGACCATAAGCATAAGCCAGCGGCTGTTTGCGGCAGTAGATGTATTTGGTAATGCTATCCCAGGGCAGCGGCGCGGTAGACTCCCGGAAGTTAAAGCCACTTTCAGAGAACATCGTCCAGCCGGGAGAATCGCAGGCAGCGTTTTTCGGACAGTTGCCTGTACAGCAATCCGTTCGTCCGAAACGTTGGTTGGCCAGGTCGCACTGCTGCACACCGTGGCCTAGAAAAGTGGTGATCATTTGTGTAGTAGCGGCCCAACACCAGTTATTCGTTTGCTGCGAAATGAGCGGAACCGGTTGGGACCCTACATTGGCCGGCTTACAACAAGCCGACAGGTAAAGGCAAAGGCCCAGTAGCATGGAGGCCTGCCAATGAAACTGCATGTTTTTCATTGAGGTTACTTTTGAAGTTAACAGATAAAACGTGGTTATGCAACTCGACGACCTTATAAAGTTAAGCTGTTATTCAATAGCATGCGCAAAGCGCGTTATGACATGGAATTTGGGTAGAGACGATCGCGCTATAAAACATCATTGCGAATAAAATGAAGCAAACCACCGCATGATTCTACACGAAGTTGGCTTCATTTCATTCGCAATGTCGAAGAAAATTGATATGTCTACATATTCCTCCTATACTGCCCACCCACTTCATACAAAGCGTGCGTGATCTGCCCGAGGGTACAGTACTTCACAGTTTCCATCAGTTCCGCAAACAGGTTTTCATTACGAATAGCCGCCTGCTGCAATTGCTTCAGCATGGCTGCACTTTTATCTTCATGACGTTGTTTGAAGGTTTCAACAGCCTGTATCTGGTATTGTTTTTCTTCATTTGTTGAACGGATCACTTCTGCCGGGATCACGGTGGGAGAGCCATTCTTGTTCAGAAAAGTATTCACGCCGATGATCGGGTATTCGCCGGTGTGTTTCAGCGATTCATAGTACAGGCTTTCTTCCTGGATCTTGTTACGCTGGTACATCCGCTCCATCGCACCCAATACGCCGCCACGATCGGTAATGCGATTGAACTCCATCATCACGGCCTCTTCCACCAGGTCAGTGAGTTCTTCGAGGAAGAAGCTGCCCTGGTTCGGGTTCTCGTTTTTAGCAGTACCCAATTCGCGGTTGATGATCAACTGGATGGCCATCGCTCGACGTACACTTTCTTCTGTAGGCGTGGTAATCGCCTCGTCGTACGCGTTCGTGTGCAGGGAATTACAGTTATCGTAGATCGCGTACAGCGCCTGCAGCGTGGTACGAATATCATTAAAGTCGATCTCCTGCGCGTGCAGACTACGACCGGAAGTTTGAATGTGGTATTTCAGCTTCTGCGAACGATCGTTGCCTTTGTATTTCTGTTTGATGGCTTTTGCCCAGATGCGACGTGCTACACGACCGATCACCGCATATTCAGGGTCCATGCCGTTGCTGAAAAAGAAGGACAGGTTCGGTGCAAAATCATCGATATGCATGCCGCGGCTCAGGTAGTACTCTACGTAAGTAAAGCCGTTCGCCAGCGTGAACGCCAGCTGGGTAATCGGGTTGGCACCCGCTTCCGCGATATGGTAACCGGAGATACTTACAGAATAGAAGTTCCTTACTTTCTCACTGATGAAAAACTCCTGCACATCCCCCATTAATTTCAGGGCGAACTCAGTGGAGAAGATGCAGGTGTTTTGCGCCTGGTCTTCTTTCAATATATCCGCCTGCACGGTACCACGAACGGTGCTCAGTGCATGCGCTTTTATCTTTGCATAGACTTCCGGCTCGAGTACATCGCTGCCTGAAACGCCGAGCAGCGCGAGCCCGAGGCCGCTGTTGCCATGCGGCAAATCGCCGTTGTACGAAGGCAACGGATGGTCGTTAAATCGTTGCTGAATGGTGGCGCGTACTTTATCCTGCAGCCCTTCTTTCTCAATATATAACTCACACTGCTGATCGATTGCGGCATTCATAAAGAATGCCAGCAGGATCGGGGCCGGACCATTGATCGTCATCGAAACAGATGTTTTCGGATCGCAGAGATCGAAGCCGCTGTATAGTTTTTTGGCATCATCCACGGTAGCAATGCTTACGCCAGAGTTGCCGATCTTACCATAAATATCCGGCCTTTCAGCAGGATCTTCACCATAGAGTGTTACACTATCAAACGCGGTAGACAACCGTTTTGCCGGCTGTTCTACCGATACATAGTGGAAACGTTTGTTCGTACGCTCCGGACCACCTTCGCCGGCAAACATACGGGTAGGATCTTCACCTTCCCGCTTCAGCGGAAATACGCCTGCAGCATAAGGAAACTCACCGGGCAGGTTTTCGGTCAGCTGCCAGCGCAGGATATCACCCCAGTCACTAAACTTCGGCAGGCTTAATTTCGGGATGCGCGATTGCGACAAACTGCTACTGAACAGGGGCAGCTTTATCACCTTATCCCTCACCTGGAAGGCGTAATGATCGGCAGTATATTTTTTTACGAGCTCATCCCAACCGGTGATGAGTGCTTTACACTCCGGGGCCAGTTGTTGTTGCAGATGTTCGCTTACTTCTTTTAGCGCCGCATTATCTTTAAAAGCATCCATGGCCAATACGCCGGCGGTTTTATACCACTGGCTGGCAATGGCGCTCTGTTCTTTCACCCACTTGCCGTAATCCCCGATCGTACTTACGATTTCGGCCAGGTAACGCACCCGTGAAGGTGGAATGATCGCATCTTCCAGGTTGCCGCTGCTGCCGCCTTGTTTATGTTCGCTGCCAAAGCTGATACCGACCTTCTCTTCCACCACCTTCATTAAGGTATCGAACAGGATGTTACAGCCGGTATTGTTAAACTTGGAAGCAATCGTACCCACGATCGGCAACTCTTCGTCTTTAGCGCTCCACAGGCCGTGGTTGCGCTTATATTGTTTACGCACGTCGTGCAGGGCATCGAGCGCGCCGGCTTTATCAAATTTATTGATGGTGATCACATCCGCATAATCGAGCATGTTGATCTTTTCCAGCTGGGAAGCGGCGCCGTATTCGGGCGTCATCACGTATAAAGAAAGATCGCAGTAATCGATGATCGCCGTATCGCTCTGGCCAATACCGGAGGTTTCGAGGATAATAAAATCGAACCCTGCCAGTTTACAGATATCGATCGCTTCCTGGATGTGTTCACTGATCGCCTTATCGCTTTCGCGGGTGGCCAGGGAGCGCATGTAGGCACGGGGATGGTGAATACTGTTCATGCGGATACGGTCGCCCAGCAGAGCGCCGCCCGTCTTTTTCTTGGAGGGATCGACAGAGATGACTGCAATGGTCTTATCATCATAATGATATAAAAACCGGCGCACCAGCTCGTCGGTCACGCTGCTTTTACCGGCACCGCCTGTACCGGTAATACCCAACACCGCCACGGGGTGCGCACGCTCCTCTTCTTCTTCCAGTCCGGCCGCCGCCATTTTCTTTTGTAATTGCGGCACTGGCTGACCGTTTTCCGCCTGTGTAATAGCACGGGCAATCAGCGGCGCATCGGCCACTTCTATTTTACGGGCAATCGCCGGCAACGGAAAGTCACACTGGCGAATAAGGTCTTCGATCATCCCTTCCAACCCCATGTTACGCCCGTCGTCCGGAGAGTAGATGCGTGAAATGCCGTAAGCATGCATCTCTTCAATCTCCACCGGCAAAATGGTGCCACCACCACCGCCAAATATCTTGATATGACCACAGCCTTTCTGCTGTAACAGGTCATACATGTACTTAAAAAACTCGACGTGACCGCCCTGGTAGGAGGTTACTGCAATACCCTGCGCATCTTCCTGGATGGCGCAGTCAACGATTTCGGCGGCCGCACGGTTATGGCCCAGGTGAATCACTTCTGCACCTTTCGACTGCATAATGCGGCGCATGATATTAATGGCCGCATCGTGCCCGTCGAACAGAGAAGCGGCTGTAACAATACGTACGTTGTTGATTGGTGTATACATAATAACGTGTTTGCGGAAAGCTGCATGGGCAGCGCAAGATTGCAAGTTACGAAAATAAGGGCCAGGGGGGCCACAAATGCAAACAGGTCGCAGATTTAGAATTGATTAAAGCAAGCGTTATTGTCGTTGGATAAATATTAAACATTCACGCGCATCGCTGAATGGGCACAAAGAAAAATCCCCTGCGTCGATAAAAGCGCAGGGGATTCATACAAATAGAAAGCTGTAATGATTAATTAGTGAAACTAAAGTTCACAACGTGGAATTTACAATCAGTTAAATAAAGTGGAATTTATAAAAGCAAAACGGTTGATATAAAATCTTGTCTGAATACGCTATATGATAACGTTCCTTTAAGCTATTTAAATTTTGGTTACTTGAATGTCTCTCTGGTCTCTGCTGGTCGAAAATATACTTACTTTCTTTGGTTGCGTATATTTAACACAATCTTAATTCTTTTTTCCTTATAAACAAACTTTTATTTCAATAATTACTGAAAATTCTATAAAAATCATCAGACCTGATACTTTCATCACATACCTTATAACGCCGCTTCACCAATACAGTAAAGCATTTCAGCAAGAAAAAGGAAGCAAAACCGGGCTTGTTGAGAAGTTAAAAAAATATCAGGCCAAAAATGACATTTTTAGCGTTTTTCGTTCACCCGGACTAAACGAAGGGGGCCTTTTAGGGGTGTTTTGATTACACTTATTAAAAACCAAGGGTCTTTTTTGTCCGGAGGTCATACTTGCCTGCATCAAACTTATACAGCCGTGCCGGACGGTGCGGAACGCTGTCTTCCTCCTCATTTAAGTCGACAAGTATATCCATATTAAAGAACTTTTTGCGGAAGTTGCGACGGTCGAGTTTCACGTCCAGAATGGTTTCGTAGAGGTGTTGTAAGGTACGCAGGGAAAACTTTTCGGGCAGCAGATCGATGCCGATGGGACCGTCGATTACTTTGTGCTGCAGCCGGCGGTAACAGGTGTCGAGCATTTCTTTGTGATATGGCAACAGGTTCGGCAATCGCTTGAGGGAATGCCATCGCAAAGTGCCTTTAAACGGTGCCTGCGCGGCGTTCACCAGACTGTAATAAGCGACGGAAACAAGGCTGCCTACCGGGTGCCGGTGCACGGTACCAAATGCGTGTACCTGCTCCAGCTCCAGACCACTAAAGGCGGCGTGCGGGGCTAATACGCGCCAGGCAGCTGAGGATAACGTTTCTTCGGGCTGCACGGTATCGCCGGGCAACATCCAGCACCCCTGGTGTTCGGGTTCCAATGATGGTAGCAATAATACTTTCAGCGTTTCGTCCTCCCAGCCAAAAATCACACAGTCTACGGAAACCGCCATTTTAAAGTGCTCTCGTGCATCCCCGGTGGAGGGATTCGCTGCGGTGTATGTGTTCATAATCGTGGAATGTTCAACGGATATCGTATCCGGGGCAATAACAATAACTAACAAAAGATAATCAATTTTCGACAGATGGCATGGGCCATATTTTACACTTATCCGGCAGCGTACGTCTTTCCCGGCGGAAGCAAACTCGCGTACACTGCTTTTAAACGATGAAGGTACAGGTGATTTATTATTTACCGGCGTACACCTTTCTGCCTCCGATATACGTGGCGACCACGCGTGTTGTAAGTATGTCCGTTACGGGCATTTTCATCAAATCACGATCGAGCAGGATGAAGTCTGCCAGCTTACCCGGCTCCAGACTGCCTTTCTCTTTTTCTTCAAATGCCGCCCTTGCTGCCCATATGGTCATGCCCCTTAATGCCCGCTCACGCGACAACGCATTTTCCGCCTGGAAGCCGCCCTCCGGGTAACCTTTCGCATCTACTCTACCCACCGCCGCTAAAAAGGTTTTTAACGGGCTAATATCCTCCACAGGAAAGTCGGTACCGAGGGGCAGCCAGCCATTTTGTTCGAGCAATTGCCTGTACGCATAAGCCGTTTTCACCCGCTGATGCCCCAGCCTGCTGGCAGCCCAATACATATCGGAAGTAGCATGCGTCGGCTGTACGGAAGGCACGACACTATACTCGCCAAACAGGTGAAAGTCGGCACTGTCTACCACCTGCGCATGTTCGATACGCCAGCGCTTATCGTTCTTTCCTTTTAAAGCGGATGCGTAAATATTCAATATTTCCCGGGTGGCAGAGTCGCCTATTGCATGTGTACACATTTGTAAAGCGGTGCCGGCCATCTCCTGTGCTTTTGCCGCGAAGTAGGATTTGTCTTTCAGCAGAAAGCCTTTCCAGCCGGCCTTATCTGCATATTCGTGTAACAAACAGGCACCACGGGAACCGAGCGCGCCGTCTGCATAAAATTTCATACCACCTATGTTGATACGATCCTTCTTATATGGACCATGTTGCTTCAGCCACTGCCAGTTGGTTTCATTGTCGCTGAGCATGACGTATACGCGCATCTGAACGCTGCCGCTGCGTTGCAGGGTGTCGAGCAATAAGGCTTCTTTCAATTCCAGCCCGCAATCGGATACACTTGTAAGTCCTACCGCAAAACATTGCTGCTCGGCTGCGCGCCAACTCTTTTCATATTGCGCCGGGGAGGGTGATGGTATTTTGGAGGATACGAGATCTACGGCATTATCGATGAGTATACCGGTGAGGCGGCCGTTGCTCGTCTCCACCATGCCGCCGGTCAATATTTGGCCCGCTTTTACGCCCGCTGCATCCAAAGCTGCCTGGTTCACCACGGCCGCGTGACCATCCACCCGCGCGAGGAATACCGGTGTGTTGGGGAAGGCACTGTCCAATTGCGACTTGTCGGGGAAACTTTTTACGTCCCAGTCGTTCTGGTCCCAGCCGCGGCCGAGTATCCATGGTTGCGGATTGGCGGCGGCGAAGGCCTTTACTTTGTTTACCACTTCCTGCCAGCTGCCCGTCCCGGCCAGCGCTACCTGTTGCAGTCCGAGGCCGTAGCCGGTAAAATGAGCGTGCGCGTCAATAAAACCGGGGTATATAACCTTGCCGTCAGCATCGATCCGTTCGGCATAGGCGTATTGGTCCTGTAGGGCATCGTTGCTGCCTACGGCCAATATGTGACCGTTCCTGATGGCCATGGCCTGTGCTACAGTGAACGAGTCGTTTACCGTGTAAATAACGGCGTTGTAGAGGAGCAGGTCTGCGGGCGGCTTTGACTTACAGGCGGCCAGCAACGAAAGCAGCAGTATAACGGAACGGTATTTCATATCAATAAATTCGGGCGATAATTGTTGTAAAGTTTAAATTTACGCCACAGATCTTAAGTATGTACACGAAAGAAACGGAAAGAACTTTAACGCAAGTAGCTAAAGAGCTGCTTAGCCTGTTGCCGGAAGAGGGCATGATAAATGAGAGCGCTACCGACACGGTGGAAGCGCTGCGTCGCGTGATCCGCTATAACGACTACCGTTATTACATACAGGACGACCCGGTGTTGTCCGACTTTGAATATGATCAATTGTTCGCCTGGCTCAAGAAGCTTGAAAAAACATACCCGGACCTGATGACGCCCGACTCGCCTACCGCACGTGTGGCGCAGGGCCTTTCGAAAAACTTCCCTTCGGTGCAACACCTCGTACCGATGTTAAGTCTCGAAAACTCTTACAATGAAGATGACCTCACGGACTGGGACCGCAAAACCCGCGAGCTGACAGGCTTGCCGGAAATTGAATACTGCATAGAACCCAAGTTCGATGGCGCCAGTATTTCCCTCATTTACGAAAACGATCTGCTCACACGCGGCGCTACCCGCGGCGATGGTGTAGCGGGTGACGATATCACTACGAACATCCGCCAGATAAGAACGATCCCGTTGTCGGCACCGTTTTCGCATTACGGCATACAGCAGATCGAGATCCGTGGCGAGGTGCTCATCAACAAAAACACGTTTAAGAAATTCAATGATCAGCGCATGGCCGACAACCTGCCGCCGCTGGCCAATCCGCGCAACGCCGCATCGGGCTCATTGCGCATGGTCGATCCGAAAGAGGTGGCCAAACGCGGACTGGAAGCGTTCCTGTATCATATGAGTTACCACGTGATGCTGGACGGACAAACGGAACCAGCCCCGTTGCAATCACATAGTGGCACGTTAGATCTGCTGTATGAATTAGGCTTCCGGAGCCCGGCGAAAGAGAAGACGGTAGTGAAAGGTATTAAGGCGGTGATTGATTATGTACACAATTTCGAAGCCCGCCGCGACGATCTGCCATATGAGATCGACGGCATGGTGATCAAAGTAAATAACTACGATTTACAAGACCGCCTCGGCATGACCACCCATCACCCACGCTGGGCCATGGCGTTTAAATTTAAAGCACGCCAGGCGACAAGCAAACTGCGGAACGTAGAGTTCCAGGTAGGCCGTACCGGCTCCATTACACCAGTCGCGAAAATCGATCCGGTGCCGATTGGCGGCGTAATGGTAGGTTCCATTTCGCTCTTTAATGAAGACGTGATCCGCGAGAAGGATTTGAAGATAGGCGACACCGTACTGGTAGAACGCGCCGGCGACGTGATCCCGTACATTGTTAAATCAATGGCCGATTTGCGTGATGGTTCGGAGAAAGATATCATCTTCCCTAAAACCTGCCCGGTTTGTGATCACGAATTATTTAAGCCGGAAGGTGAAAGTGTATGGCGCTGCAACAACATCAACTGCGAAGCGCAGGTAGTGGAAAGGATCATTCACTTCGTCAGCAAAGATGCGATGGACATCCGCAGCTTTGGCGAAAGCAACGTGCGTAAGTTTTACGGCCTCGGCATCCTCAAAGATGTACCGGGTATTTATGAAATGGACTTTACTGAGATCGCGAAGCAGGGCGGGTTTGGAGCAAAGTCTATCACCAATCTTACCACCGCTATTGAGCACTCCAAAACGCAACCGTTACACCGTTTGATCTTCGGCCTCGGCATTCGTTACGTTGGAGAAACGACGGCTAAAACGCTGGCGCATGCCGTGAAGGAGCTTACGGAGTTAAAAGATTTTACAGAAGAACAACTGCTCGCGTTAGAAGATATCGGTCCGAAAGTAGCAGGTTCCATCCGCCAGTTCTTTAGTGATGAAGGCAACGTACAAATGCTCGAACGCTTACGGGCGTTGGGTGTGAACCTGCAGAACACCCAAGGCAGCCTATCTGCCGAAGGCACCCTGAGCGGACAAACATTTTTGTTCACGGGCACCCTGTCCAAACTAAAACGCAGCGATGCAGAATCCATCGTAGAACAACACGGCGGCAAACTACTCAGCGGCGTAAGCAGCAAACTTAACTACCTGGTAGTGGGTGAAGATGCCGGCAGCAAACTGGAAAAGGCAAAGAAGATCAACACCATCAAAATATTAACGGAAGACGATTTCATTAAACTGGTAGAAAACTGATGCAGTTAAGCGACGAACATTATATGCAACAGGCGCTTAGAGAGGCACGCCTGGCAGGAGAAGAAGGAGAAGTGCCCATCGGCGCGGTAGTAGTCATGAACGGACAAATTATCGGGCGCGGGCACAACCAGGTGGAAACGCTGAACGATTGCACCGCTCATGCCGAAATGATTGCCCTTACGGCGGCGTTCAACACCCTCGGAAGCAAGTACATCATGGATGCTACGATCTACGTAACGCTGGAGCCTTGCGTGATGTGCTCAGGTGCGTTGTACTGGAGTAAGATCGGGCGCGTGGTATACGGCGCGCAGGATGAAAAGAACGGCTACCGGCGGGTAACAGGGGCCACATCGCCCTTTCACCCCAAAACAAAAATCGAACACGGACTGTTTGCGGAAGAGTGCCTTCAACTTGTAAAGGACTTCTTCGCAGCAAGAAGATAAATGAAAAGGACCGGCATGCTGCCGGTCCTTTTCATTTATGCATGTTGTTTGCTATCCATCAGTTTGTTCAGACTCATTAACTGCTTCATGGTATGGTCCATACCTTCGGAGGAACCATCCAGGAAGATCACGTTACCTTTCGAGTTTTCGGAGAAGTGTTTGATTGCTTCCGTCCACATCGAGAAGAGAATAACAGAGGTATCGAGGTTGGCCTGCTGCATTTCTTTTGCAGCCATGGTCATACCCTTGGCCACCTCCTCGCGGAACAGTGCCACACCCTGGCCGCGCAGTTGTGCCGCCTGGCGTTCTGCTTCCGCCGCGATCTTGATCGCATTACCATCTGCTTCTGCTGCTTTTGTTTTCGTGATCAGTAAAGCCTGACCTTCATTCTCGGCTGCCGCCTTCAGGTTGTTGGAGGCCACCACCTGCGCCATGGAGCGCATAATGGCATCGTCGAAGGTGATGTCGTTCATCTGCAAATCCTGCAGGTGAAAACCCCACTCTTCTAATATCTGGTCAATTTGTTGCTTAACGTGTTCGGTAATATCGCGGCGCAGTCCCAATACTTCGGATTGTTTTTTAGTGGCTACAAATCCGCGGATAGATCCTTCGATCGTGCGCACGAGCGCCTGCATAAAGCTACGCTCGTCCATGAACTTAAAGGCCACGTTTTTAATCGTTTCTTCCTGCTGATTTAATACGGAATACAGCAACATGGCCTTAAAATACACATTCGCCTGGTCTACCGTAATAGCCTGGAACTCCAGCTCCACAGAGCGGTTCTGGATAGAAATGCGTTTGAATACCTTTTCGATGATGGGGATTTTGAAGTTAAGCCCCGGAAAAAGTATCCTGTTGTACTTTCCGAAGATAGTCGTAACGCCGATGCTGCCCTGCTGCACCGTCACGAACGAGGTAAACAGGATCAGGACCAGCAGGACGATAATGCCGGGCAATAAGTAGCTACTCATAGTTATGCATTGATTTTAATTACAACATAAATGTAATATAAAATCTATAACTACAACAAAATTGGAAAATCGGGGTAGAGCGAGGGGGATCAAATCAAACACTCGGTTGCCAGGGGCCGGACTTCAAACAAGTTTGTTGGGTTAACAAACAATGAATGAAAGTCCGGTCTATTTAATGGCAAAGCAGCACCATGATGCTACTGTATCTTTTGGCATTTTCTTAAGTATATGAATGCATCGTCCAACTCAATTTGTTTCAATTGATAGGCCAGACGGGTTTTCAGATCCTCTGTTTCTTCCTTGATTTTTTTATACTGGTCTTTTAAGGCCTCATATCGTGAAATAATCTCTTCGGGCGTAGCTGTGTCGTTGAGATCCAGGATAAAATAGGCTTTTTCGTCGGTTATCATAGTGATAAGTAAGTTATTACTAAGCTATCCAAAATGAACTCCTCATAATCTGCTACTAAATTACTCGAGAATATAACGCGAGGAAATACCCAAGCTTGGGTATTTTTCAGGGTTTTATGTTAAAGAAATTATAAATAACATACCTTCCTAAATCTAGTAGCAGTAAGCGTTTCAGGAGTCTATTTTCAAAATAACTAATACAAAAAATATTGATTAAGGGGCAATTGGGATACTATTGAATACCGGTTTGTTTTGCCAGGGCCACCAACTCCGAGGTGTTTCTAACTTTCAGTTTGAGTCTGATATTTTTGCGATGTGTCTCCACTGTATAGCGGCTGAGGGTCAGCTTTTCCGCTATCTCTTTGTTATTAAATCCTTGTGCTGCTAATGTAAATATAACCTTTTCCCTTGCTGTTAATTTATTAAGTATGTCTTCGTTACGCCGCCGTAATACTTCGCGTAAAGCCTCGCTGATCTGGCTGCCTGTATCGATCGCGATAGAGATATCGAGGAACGCGCAGATCACGTCTACCACGTTTCCCTGCTCATCAAAGGTGTATGGGCAACCAAGCCCCACTACCCAAAACCAATAATCGGAATCCCTGCGCTTTACCCGCAGTACGCCGCCAAACATGTTCTTTTTTTCGCGGAACGACTGGCTCGATTCGGCCGTTACCATTCTGTCGTCGGGGTGAATGACCAGAGGGAAAAAAGCACTGCCGAGAGACTGCATTTCTTCAAGGCTGTACCCAATGGTATCTTCCAAAGTTTTATTACACCATGTAACGGATTGCTGGTCGATGTTGGAAATGTAAACCATCGCAGGCATCTGCTGAACAATGGATTGTAGTTGCTGTAACTGGCTGCCTGATCGAGCATTCTCCGATATCATCGCATCTGGAGAATCGCGGTGGCCTGTGCCCTGGTCCTGCATATTTTATCTTTTAAACAAACAATAGTGAAACTAACGGTTCATACTATACGAAAACGAATATAGCGAAAAGTGCGTTAACCGTTGTAACACTTATATGTAAATATAACACTAATGTAATGCGAAGCTTACCTCACTTAAATCGGTACAGGGCCCTCATCTTTCATTCAAATTTCGGTCAGTTAACAGAGGGGTTACGCTTACTAATATACTACAAAAAAACTTATAATGGGTTAAATAAGCACAAGAATCTGCGAACAAACCTTTTGTCATTTATCCCATTAGGTACTAAATTTGATAACTTTTTAGATCACAAACGACTATTATTTAACCAATAAAAATAGGATCATGGCATTTACACTCCCAAGCTTACCGTATGCTTCCGATGCGCTGGAGCCGCATTTTGATAAACAAACCATGGAAATTCACCATGGCAAGCACCACCAGGCTTATGTAGATAATCTGAATAAAGCGATTGCAGGTACCGAAAACGAGAATAAATCACTGGAAGAGCTGGTAGCCAGCGCTGGTAAAATCAGCCCTGCTGTACGTAACAACGGCGGCGGTCACTGGAACCACAGCTTCTTCTGGACCAGCCTCGCACCAAATGCAGGCGGCGCTCCTACAGGTGCGCTCGGCGAAGCGATTAACAGCGCTTTCGGTTCTTTCGACGCCTTTAAAGAGAAATTCAACCAGGCTGGTATCACCCGCTTCGGTTCGGGCTGGGCATGGCTGCTGGTAAAAGACGGCAAGCTGGAAATTAGCTCTACACCTAACCAGGACAATCCACTGATGGACGTTGCCGAAGTGAAAGGCACGCCACTGCTGGGTGTTGACGTATGGGAACACGCTTACTACCTGAAGTATCAGAACCGTCGTGCAGATTACCTGAACGCGTTCTGGAGCCTCGTAAAATGGGAAGAAGTAGCGAAACGTTTCGATGCTGCTAAATAAGCCTCATCTTACTCAACATAGAAAGGGAGAAGCAAATGCTTCTCCCTTTCTATGTTTACAGTTCTTTGATCTTTATATTCTTTAACCAGATCTCGCTACCGTGATCCTGCAAGGCGATGTGTCCTTTCTTCGCCATGCCGTAACCTTTAGCATCTTTCCACTTACCGGTCGCTTTGGCTTTGTTCCAGGCATCACTCCACATTTCTGTTTCGGCTGTTTTTTGCCCGTTCAGCCAATGCTCTACGTGACCGTTGTTCACGATAATCTTAGTATGGTTCCATTCGCCGATGGGCTTCGCTGCCATCACTAACGGTGGGTTCATCGCATAGTTCGCACCAGTCTTCTGCCAGTCTTCCAGCTTTTCAGGGAAGTTATTGTCGTCGATAATCTGGTACTCCGGACCGCTCAGGTACGGCGCATCAAATTCTTCGGTCACCAGGTAAAGGATGCCGCTATTGCCCTGCGGCGCCAGCTTCCAGTCTGCTGTGAACTCAAAGTTGCCATACTCGCCGGTAGTGATCAGATCACCACGAAGATCGCTTTTATCGGTCGTGCTGCCTTTACAATGGAGGATACCGCTATCCGCCGACCAGGTGTTGGAGGTACGGTCTTTGTACACGCGCCAGCCGTCCAGCGAGGTGCCGTTGAACAACAACTTCCAGCCATCGGCGGTTTCCTGGCTGCTGAGGGTGTTATCTGCTGCTACAGTCGCAGTGGTATCGTTGGTTGTCACGGTAACGGAGTCTTTTGTATGTTGATTGCCGGCGTTACCGCATGACATAGCGGCGAGTGCCAGGCTGGCGATCATTAATTTCTGCATGGAGAATCGGTTTTACTTGTTTACGGTTTTCAGGTTTTTCGGGTCCCAGTGAATGATCTTGTTGGAGAAGTAGCTATCGTTACACAACAGCGCAGGTGCTGCGGCACGGTAACCGAACAAGGCGTCTTCTGCAACTTTACCACCGGTACGCATGGCGTTAAACAGGTTGTAGAAGTGATCGAAGTGGGCACCTTTGTAACCTTCTTCTGCGGCGTATTCCAGCTTCTCTGGATCGAGCATATGTTTACGTTCGTATACATACTGTTTGCCGTTTTGCTGGCTTTGTTTGGTTTGCAGCAACGGATCATCTGCAGCAGCATAGTTCTTGTTCCGCAGCAGGGTCACTTTATCCCACTCTACGGTCATTGATCCTTCGCTACCCACCATACGCAGGTAGTTGGTGCCACCGGTACCGTCTACGAAGTTTACGCGCAGCGACAGGTTAAAGGCAGGATGTACATTGGTTTCAGGATAGTCGAACATGCCGAGCATTACATCCGGTACTTCACGCCCATCTTTCCAGTAACGCAGCCCGCCGGTTGCCATTACCTTATCCGGACCAATAGAACCAGTTACCAGGTGCAGGCTGGAGAACAGGTGTACGAACAAGTCGCCGGAAACGCCGGTACCATAATCGCGGTAATTACGCCAGCGGAAGAAGCGCAGCGGATCGAAAGCACGTTTCTTTGTATTAGAGAGATAAGTATCCCAGCCTACTGTTTTTTCAGATGCATCGGCCGGAATAGGATACTGCCAGGCACCGAATGGCGACATCCTGGCCCAGAAGCCTTCTGCGTAGTTCAGCTGCCCGATCGCACCGTCCTTCAGCAATTGGCGCGCCTTTTCGTTACCGAGGGAGCTAACACCCTGGCTACCTACCTGGAACACTACTTTATTTTTATGCTGCGCTTCCACAACTGCCGGACCTTCACTAATGTCATGCACCATCGGCTTTTCGCAATACACCGATTTGCCTGCATTCATCGCCGCCACAGAAATGTCTTTATGCCAGTGATCGGGCGTTGCGATAATCACCGCATCAATGTCTTTACGCTGCAATATTTCGCGGTAGTCGCGGGTGGTGAAGATGTCGCTGCCGTACTTCTTTTTAGCGTCGGCAAGGCGGCCATCGTAGAGGTCACAGGCGGCTACCAGCTTAACGCCGGGCACCGTGATCGCTGTATTCGCATCTGCCGTCCCCATACCGCCGGCACCGATCAGCGCGATCTGGATATTGTCGTTAGGACTGTAATGTCCCTTTTCGCGGGCGAGCTGCACGAGGTTGCGCTGCCTGTCCGCAGCGGTAATAATGTTAGGCAGTAACGTGGCGCCCACCATTCCCTTGGCTACTTTGGTGATAAAGCCGCGGCGGGACTTTCCTCCGGAGTTCATAGACATAATTCGTAAACTTTTGCTGTTAATAATTACATGACGTAGGGTTCAATTTACCGCAAACGTTCTGGAAATCATAATTTATTACGTGCGGCGGGCGGGGTTACCCCCAAATAAAAAGCCCTGCACCACCAGGTGCAAGGCTTCACTATCATTGTATCGATCTTATTTCTTTGCTACTACCAGCAAGGCCTGGTACTTCGTTGGCTGCTGTAATACAGACACTGCCTCCAGCACATCATTGTCCCAGGCGAGCCCTGTTTCGATGCGGCCTTTCTGAAGGTAATGCCGGTTCATTATTTCTTCTTCCAGCAACTGGCGGATCTCTGTTTTATGTTTCAGGAGATCTTGTTTTTTATCGTGTTTCATTTTGGCCTGCAACGCGTCAAACTCTTTCGATACGGCTTCGTAGTATTGCTCCCTACGGGCAGTTGCGCTAAAGGCCTCCAACGCTTCTTCACTGCGGGTTTTGTAGCTATAGTCTTTACCATCCAGGTAACGCACGAAGTCGTCAAACTCCGCTTCACTTAACCGGAATTCGCCGATAGCAGGTGATTTAGGATGCGCGTAAACATACTGTGTTACATAATCGAAAATGTATTGTTTACGCAGCAGCGTGATGGCCACCTGGCTCAATATAGTCGGTTCTGTTTTATCATCGGGTTCGATACCGCCGCCATCTTTTACCGGGCGGCCGGCTACGGTGGCAAAGCTTTTGCGCAGGCTATCCGGTACTGATTCTGCTTCACCGTCCTCATTGCGATGCGAGTAGTCGATGGCCTGGATGCAACGGCCGCTGGGCGTGTAATACTTCGCAGTGGTCACTTTCAGCTTAGCATTATAAGGCAGCGGACGGGTAGTTTGCACAAGCCCCTTGCCGAAAGAACGCTGACCGATTACCACGCCACGGTCCAGGTCCTGCACAGCGCCGGCCACGATTTCGGCCGCGGAGGCGGAAGTGCGGCTGGTGAGTACCACGAGCGGCACTTGCACATCTACAGGCTGTTGCAGGGTTTTATATTCGCGGTCCCAGCTTTTTACTTTGCCTTTGGTGCTGACGATCAGTTTATTTTTATCGATAAAGATGTTGGATACGACTACCGCTTCTTCCAGCAGTCCGCCGGGGTTGCCGCGCAGGTCGAGGATCACACCTTTGAGCGTCGGATTAGTGGCCTTCAGTTTTTCAAATGCTTCCTGTACGAGGCGGCCGCTGTTTTCGGTAAACTGCGTCATCCTTATATACCCCACATCGTTCTTCACAATGCCGGAGAAGCTTACCGGCCGCACCGCAATCTCTTCCCGCTGGATCTTTACCGTTTTTTCCGATTTATTGAGCGGGTGACGTACGGTCATGGTCATGGGCGTACCAGGTGCGCCTTTCAGTACACGGCTAATGTCTTCCTGCTGCCAGCCTTTCACACTTTTACCATCGAGCGAAAGAATGATGTCGCCCGCACGGATGCCCGCGCGATGCATGGGGCTTCCTTCGTACACGTCGGTGATAGCGGTGGAGTCGCCACGGGTGAAGATAGATACGCCTACGCCGCCATATTTGCCGGTAGCCATAAACTTCAGATCGTCCAGGTTGTCTTCGGAAACAAAGTCCGTATAAGGGTCGGTTTCTTCCAACATCGCTTCTATGCCCCTTTGCATGAGTTTATCGGCCGGCAGGTCGTCTACGTAGTACGTATTCAGCTCCCGGTAAAAAGCGGCGAAAATATCCAGGTTCTTCGCGATCTGGAAGTATTTATCATTGTCAGAGAACGCCGTTATGCCCAGGCTGAGCAGGAGCAGAGATATGGCGATAAGCTTATTACGCTTCCTCATAGGTTCGTTTTATGCTAATTAGTTCAAAATCAAGGAACGGGATCATAACCGTGGCCACCCCAGGGGTTGCAGGAGATGATGCGGCGGGCGGTGAGATACGATCCTTTCAGTAATCCGTATTTGCGGAACGCTTCCAGGCCGTATTGGGAGCAAGTTGGCGTGTACCGGCATTTACTACTTCCTAATAACGGGGAAATACACCATTGGTATATTTTGATAAGAAAAATAAACGGATAGCTCAGCCAAATCAAAAATCGCCTCATTGAACAGATCGTTTGTTGGTGACAGGTGAAAACTACTTTGTTTCCCCCGATAATTCTTTCTGCAAACGATTTAAAATTACCGAAAATTTATGGCGCAGGGTGGGGAAGTCGGCTATTTTTTTATCAGTATAGATAAAAAATACGGCCAGTTGCTGGCCTTCGCCGAGGGCGTCATAGAGTTCCTGCTTTTGCAGGCGCCAGCATTCGCGACCAAGACGTTTAATACGATTACGGTCGGTGGCGTGGGGAAAGTTGCGGCCAGACGCAGTGAAGCCTGCCTGTACGGGAAACTTCTCCGTAGGCAGTTTAGCAGGCATGTAGATTACACGGTATGGAAAAACAGAAAACGCTTTTCCGTTTCGAAAAAGCGTTTCAATCAGTTTCCTGCTCTTTAACCTTTCTTCCTTGTTAAAAGAATAAGTCTTTATGATACAGTAGTATTTATCTCAAATAGATTACTTCAGCTTGCGCTCGTCAGAAACAGTCAGTTTCTTTCTACCTTTAGCCCTGCGGGAAGCCAATACTTTACGGCCGTTAGCAGTTTCCATTCTCTTTCTGAAACCGTGAACGCTCTTTCTGCGTCTGTTATGCGGTTGAAAAGTACGTTTCATCTTGATTTTTTTGTTTTTTCCTGTACTAATTAACCCATCCACCCGGACAGGCTACTATAACCCCGTTTTAAAACGGAAGGCAAAGGTAGCAGAAATTATTCGAAATATCAAAGCCCTTTGCCTTAAAAAAAGAAAAAAGGGAAACGGACGGGTCCGTCTCCCTTTTCAATCCTGTGAAGGACCAATTATTTGATACCCAGTTTGGTTTTCACCAGTGCCAGGATGTCGTCGCCGGTTGGGGTAACGAGCAGTGTGCCCTGGTAAGTGTCAATTACGTAGGTATAACCTTTCTCTTTTGCTACGTCTTCGATTGCTTTTTTAGCTTTATCGATAACGGGTTTCATCAGCTGCGCCTGTTTAGCTTCGATCTGCTGTGAAGCGCTCTGCTGGAAAGCCTGGATATTACGCTGCATGTCCTGCAGTTGTTTCTGCTTGATTTCGATCATATTCGGGCTCATGGTACCGTTACCTGCTTTGGCGTCCAGATCTTTAGCCTGGGCCTGCAGCTCGTCCTGCATGGCTTTAAAGTCCCTGTCAAGGGTATCTGCAAAAGCCTGAATTTTAGTTTGAGCAGTTTTGGCATCTGGCATAGCCTCTACCAATACTTGTGAGTTGATGTGTGCTACTTTAGACTGAGCACTTGCGTTTACGCTGAACAGACCTGCTACTGCTACGGCCAGGATCACTATGTATTTCTTCATGGTATAAAGTTTATGAGTATAGGGTGATTATTTAATTCCAAGTTTCGTTTTTACGGTGGCCATCAGGTCATCCGCAGCTGGAGCTACCAGCAAAAGGCCTTCTGAGTTATCGAACACGTAGCCATAACCTTTTTCTTTTGCTACTTCTTCGATCGCCTTTTTGGCTTTGTCGAGAACTGGTTTTAATAATTCCTGTTTTTTAGTGTTGATTTTCTGATCGGCGCCTGCGTTGAATTCCTGGATTCTCTGCTGAGTCGCCTGAATTTCTTTGATCTTCGCCTGCTTCACAGCCTCAGCCAGTTTAGCGCTGGTCGAGTCGAAAAGCTGCATTTGTTTAGTGTACTCATCCACCAACGCACGCTGGTCTTTTTCCAGCCCGGCAGCAAATTGTTCCAGTTGCTCCGATGCGGTTTTAGCTTCCGGCATCAGCTGCAGCAACTCCGACGCATTGATATGCGCAATTTTGCCTTGCGCCGATGCTTTTACGCTAACCATAGCGGAAAACGCAACGAGAGCAACAATTACGTACTTCTTCATGATGTTCACTTAAGTTGTTGTTTTAGATAAAAATTGGTTTATAAGGCTACTTTTTAACGCCGAGGGCTTTCAATATATCCTCACTTTTGTCCAGTTTCGGATCGGAGAAGATTACGGTAATACCACCAGATTTGTCCAGTACAAAGTCGTACATACGGCTGGCAGCCATTTTTTGTACAGCGTTGTAAATACGGTCCTGGATCGGCTTTACCAGCTCTTCACGCTTTTTAAAGAGGTCGCCCTCATAACCGAAACGTTTCTTCTGCAGTTCCTTCGCGTCTTTCTCCCGGGCCACTATTTCATCTTCCCTTTTGCGTTTCAGCTCCTCTGTCAGCATCACCTGCTCGGCCTGGTAAGATTTGTACATCTTATCTACCTCCTGGAATTTCGCATCGATCTCCTTTTGCCATTGGTCTGCAACGGCATCCAGTTTAGTTTGCGCTTCCTTGTAATCAGGTACGCTTTCGAGGATATATTTTGTATCGATCACACAGTAACGCTGCGCCTGCGCCGCTATTACAGTGGTCATTAATATAGCTGCTGTGATAAAGAGTTTTTTCATTTTATGCGATTTGTGGGTCGAAATTGCAAATACCATGCCCTAAGCCGATTGTCCTCCATTCTCTACACCAATGGCCCGGATTCGCAATATATAATAATTTGAAAAATTCAGCATTCCCTTTTTCGTCCATCTCTGTTACTCCGGTTCGAAGCCGAGCATGAAGGTGAACTTAGCCGCATCTTTCAATCCACCGCCCGGTCTTAACCTGTCAAGACCAATACCGTAGTCGAAACCTAACAGGCCGAACATCGGCAGGTAGAAGCGTGCACCCAAACCAACTGATCTGCGCAAACGGAACGGGTTGTATTCTTTAAAGTCACGATAACCGTTGGCTGCCTCGATAAAGGCCAGACCAAAGATGGTCGAGCTCGGGTTCAGGCTGAACGGGTAACGAACCTCCATCACATATTTGTTGAAGATGGTGAAGCCCTGGTAGCCGGCAGGCTGCCCGCTTTCCGGGTTCAGTTTCGGGTTGGAAGTGTAATATAACGGATAACCACGCTGCGAAATGATATCGCGGTCATATACGGCAAAGTTACTCAAACCATCACCACCCAATTCAAAACGTCCGAATGGCGAAAGTGTTGTGCGATCATTGTAGCTGCCGATGTAACCAAACTTGGTCGCCACTTTCAGTACCAGTGATTTATTGTCGCTACCGGTCGGCTTGGTCAACGGAACATACCATTCCGCGTTCAAACGATATTTCTGGTACTCGATAAATTTAAACTGATCTTTAACAGGTTCGTTCTTGTAATTCCTGTCCTGGTTAAACAAGGAGTAAGGAGGCGTGAACTGACCGAATACCATGAAGCTGGAACCGCTACGCGGGAAGATCTGCTGATCCACAGAAGAACGTGCCAGTGTTAAACGGAAGCTCAGGTTATTAGAGATACCGCTATCGAAACCGGAAATGTTAAAGTAGTTGAAGTCTTTCAGTTTGTAACGCTGATAGTTCAGTGAGTACATCAGGGAGAAATAGTCATCCGGCCATTTCAGCTGTTTACCCAAAGAGATGGAACCGCCCAGTACGCGGAAGTAAGCGCCGGGGTTGCTAACGGTCTGACCATAGTACTCGGCATATGCGTTCGGGTTCTGGAAGGTGCTGTAGAAACTTACAGAGAACGGGTTACGTTTTTTACCGCCTAACCATGGTTCTGTGAAAGAAAAGTTATAAGAACGGTACGCCTTACCATTGGAAGAGATACGTACAGACAGTTTTTGTCCGTCGCCGCTCGGCAAAGGGTCCCAGGTTTCTTTCTTAAAGATGTTTTTAATAGAGAAGTTGTTGAACGTTACACCGAGGGTACCGGTCAAACCGATATAACCGCCCCAGCCAGCAGACAGCTCCAACTGATCGTTCGCTCTTTCGACAACGGTGTAGTCGATGTCAACTGTACCATGGTTGGCGTCCGGCACCGGGTTGATACCGATTTTCTCCGGGTCGAAGAAACCGAGGTTGGAAATCTCACGCTGTGAACGGATCAGGTTAGCACGGCTGAAGTCGTCGCCGGGGAAGGTACGTAACTCGCGGATCACTACGTGGTCGTTGGTTTTTTCGTTACCTGCCAGGGTGATCGCGCTGATCGTTGCTTTTGGTCCTTCTCTCATACGGATCTCGTAGTCGATGGTGTCGCCACGAATACCGATTTCCACCGGGTCGATCTGGAAGAACAGGTAACCGAAGTCCATATAATAACCGGTGATGTCGCCGCCTTCCGGGCTCATTTGCTTACCGAGGCGTTTTTCCAGCAGTTCCAGGTTATAGATATCTCCTTTTTTGATACCGAGTATGCGTGACAATACGGAGTCGCTGTACACGGAGTTACCTTTATAGGTGATGTTACCGAAGTAGTATTTTTTACCCTCTTCCACCTGGATGTCGATGTTGAGGTTATTGCGGTACGATGGATAAGTGGTATCGCGCACGATCACCGCATCGCGGAAGCCCTGAGAGTTGTAGTACGCTACCAGCTTCTCTTTATCCTCAAAATATTTTCCGTCGTTGAACTTGGCGTTGGCAAATACGTGAAAGCGGAAGTATGGGTCCAGCGCTTCCAGTGTTTTGGTGGCAGAGAGGAAACCCATTTCTTTCCAGTAATCAGGTTTTACCTCGTTGCTGTCAACATAAACAGTTTTATCGTCCGGGTGCAGGGTGAAGCGGCTCATCTCCTTGGTACCCTTCATTTTTTTCTTCAGCTTGTTATCGGCGATGTTATCGTTACCAACGATGTGGATGTTGTTAACGCGAACTTTATTGCCTTTGGACACGTGGAAGATTACCTTGGCGCTGTTTTGCAGGCGCGCGTCCGGCACTTCTTCAACACGGGTGGTGATATTGCGGAAACCTTTTTCGGCGTAGTAAGCACGGATCTGGCTAACGGCATTCTGCTTGAGGGCTTCGGTTACCACCTGGCTTTTGCGAAGGCCTATTTTGGTTACCAGTTCGTCCTTTTCAGATTTTTTGATGCCTTTGAAATCGAAATCGCTCATACGGGGTTTTTCCGTGAGTTCGATTTCGAGCCAGATCTTGTTTCCTTCTATTTTGGTGATGTAGATAGCGATGTTGGAAAAGAAGCGCTGAGACCACAGCGTAGAAATTGTTTTGGAGAAGTGGTCGCCCGGGAGGATCACTTTATCGCCCACGTTAAGTCCAGACAGCGAGATCAGCAGCTGTTTGTCGAGGAACTGGGTACCGGAAACGGCAATGTCGGCTATCTCGTACTGTTGGGGGTTATCCAGGTCAAGAGGCACCGCTTCAGGCCTTTTTACCGGGATCGTATCTTTCTGCTGGGCAGACACACTCATCCCGGCACTGCAACATAACACGAGGGCCAGTAAGCTCTTAGGAAACAATTTCTTCATTCTGCTGTATTTGATCGCTTGTTTTGCCAAAACGACGTTCTCTGGTTTGAAAATTTAAGATGGCTTCGTATAGGTTCTCTTTTCTGAAGTCAGGCCAGCGCGTATTGGTGAAATACAGTTCTGCATAAGCCAACTGGTAAAGTAAGAAGTTACTGATACGGCATTCTCCACTAGTCCTTATCATTAATTCCGGGTCCGGGATTTTCGCGGTGCACAGGTATTGTTCCCAGACCTCTGGTGTTACGTCCTCTGGTTTTAACTTGCCATCGCGGGTATCCTGCGCGATGTTGCGTGCGGCCCGTACAATTTCCCAACGGGCGCTGTAACTCAACGCCATTACCAGGTTCAAACCGGTATTGGCCGCTGTGATGCTCATAGCTTCCTCCATCTCCTGGCGGGCATTGCCGGGTAGCATTTCCATATCCCCGATTACATGTAACCGGATGTTATTTTTGGAAAGGGTGGCTACTTCCTTACGGATGGTATTCACAAGCAGTTCCATAATGCCATTCACCTCATACATGGGACGGTCCCAGTTCTCAGTAGAAAAAGCATACAGGGTCAGATACCCAACCCCTAATTCGGCACAGGCTTCTACGATGTTCCGCACACTTTCCACTCCTTCGTGATGCCCATACAACCTGTCCTGACCGCGTTCTTTTGCCCAACGGCCGTTGCCGTCCATAATTACGGCAATGTGACGCGGCAGTCGCTGCAGGTCTAATTGATCCTTCAAACTCATGTATGTAGGCGTGTTAATACAGATTTACTAAAAGTGTGCAAAGATACAAAAATACCCTTATGTCGCTACCCGCCAAGAGAGGGGGTGTGTTTTAACGTAGTTTTAACGGACGAGGAGATATAAGTTAAAAATTATCCACCTGCGTAAAGCGCAAATGCACAATGGACGGGCTTATCAGAATCTGCATTTATAAGAAGTAAAGAGGATGCCAAACGTTATTTCAATCGTAGCAAAATGGTCCCGGTCACGACTGTTCCCACGCTGCCTGCCCGCTACACCGATCGTTTCCCCAACGGCTGCAGAACGGTCTTGTAAGATAGCTGCCATCGACGGCTGGCCGGCAGGGTTTAACGCGAAGTTTTCGACGCCTATGTAGGTGGTACTTACGTCGTCGAGGTAGTCGGTGCCGGTAAAGCGGTACAACACCTCCACCCCCAGGTTCAGGCGGTGATTGATGCTGTATTTAACACCGCCGCCAATGAGCCATGCATAGGAAAAAAGGCCATATGGCTTCCTGTCCGGATAGGCGGCCATGCCCTGCCCCTCGGTGTGCATGGGTTGCAAAAAGTATTTGTTACCCTGGTACAGGGCGTAAGGATTGTAGTGGAACATGGAAATGCCGCCTGTAAAGTAAGGTGTAAAGCGGTACTCCTCGCTGCCGGGCTCGAATCGGAAGAAGTTGAAGTCGCCCTGGGCACCCAGTTCAAATATATCGGAGTTAAAGCTCAGATTACGGCTCCTTTGAAAATCGTTGGTGTTGTATACGTCGGAGTAGCCCAGCTGCGCGTACCGGAAGTGTAGCCTTGCACCTACGTAATCGTTGAAGTATTTACGGTAATACACTCCCACCGTGGGTTTGGTAGCGTTAAGCGCGTAGCGGGTATTAAGATCGCCAAAGTAATGGGCGCCACCAGCAGTAAAGCCAAGTTCGCCGGTGTACTGCAATTCCTGCTGTGCACTGGCGGTACTGCCGGTAAGGCAGAATAAGGTAATTCCGAGCCCAAAGGCCTTTAAACACTGCAAATAGTTGATTGGATGACGCATAAACAAGACTAAAAACGTAAAATAAGGCTTTTTGGTATTCCGCAAAGCCGCGCTTACTTCCCGCGATTACGGGTATCGATACCCCAAAGCAGTTTGTTACGCAGGGTGTGCAGGAAGTTGGCCTCGTTAAGCCGCAACAGCTTCAGCGAAAAACTTTCTTTCTTCACCGCGAGCTGCACCCGGTTGTCTATAATCTCCATACGCGAATCGAGGGTGCAGATAAACTGGTCGCTCCGGCCTTCTATCTCGAAAGAAAGCACCTGGTCATCTGGTATCACGAGGGGTCTCACATTCAGGTTGTGCGGGGCTACGGGGGTGATTACAAAATTGCTCGCCTCGGGAAATACGATCGGGCCACCGCAACTAAGTGAATAACCGGTAGATCCTGTTGGCGTAGCCACAATAAGGCCATCGGCCCAATAAGTGTTCAAAAACTCGCCGTTGAGGTACGTATGCACCTTCACCATGGCGGATGTATCTTTCTTATGGATCGTAAACTCATTGAGGGCGTAAGGCACATCGCCGAACAAGGGTATGCTGGCATCAAGGTGAATGAGGCTCCGCTCGTCTACCACGTAATTGCGGGCTACCAGCGATTTTACGAGGTGATGAATGTCCTCCCGGCCGGCGTTGGCTAAAAAGCCGAGGCGGCCGAAGTTTACGCCCAGTACGGGAATATCTTTATCACGCACGAAGGTAACCGTGTCCAGCAGGGTGCCGTCGCCGCCCAAACTGATCAGGAATTCTATTTTAGCGGTGAGCCCGGCGCCGTCGGAAAAGGTTTCCACGTGGCGGTTGAGTTGCACATGTTGGTGCAACTCTTTGTAGAAAGGCTCATAAATGACAGGCGTAATCTCCTGACGCAGCAATTCATCCAGCAAAAGCCTGATGTCGTCTATGTCGTCTTCATTAAATCCCCTGCTGTAAATAGCAATTTGCATGCGCTGAAATAGTTGACGTTAACGGTTACATGTCCAACTTAGCGTGTAAAAATAGTCCTTTTTCGCCTAACTGGTTAAGGCTGTATTCGAACCGGATCGCCGTATCGTAGAAAGACACGATCTCCAGCCCCACTCCGCCGCTGTATAACATGCGGTTGTTCAAAAAGCCGTCGCCGGGGTACTTACTGTAGGTATAACCCGCATCGACATACGTTTTTGCGAAGATGCGCAGCGGCACCTGGCTAAACTTACGCGGCACCAGGGGCACCCGGAAGCTTGTATTGAGCAGCTGCTGCCGCAAAGTGGATTTAAAGATCGCAAAACTGGTGCCGTCTACCACATAGTATTCGTATCCCCTTAAATAATCATCGCCATAGCCCATGGCCTTTTGCGCCACATAAGGCTGCTCGTCCGACAACTTTGCCTGCGCCCGTATACCCAATGCACCAAAGGTTTTAGGCGCCAGCTGCCAGTACCTCGCACCGCGAAACCGTATGCGCACGTTATTGATATCGTCCAGGGGCGCGATGCCCGTCTTCTCTAATTCCGCCTGTACCGACACACCTTTCAACGGGAACTGCCAGCTGTCGGCCTTCACGTACGAAACGCGGTACAACAGGTTGAGGTAGCGGGCGCGGGTGCGGCCACCTCCGTAGTATTGCGGGTTACGAATAGCTACCGAATCGTGCACACTATCGTCGTTATACGTGAGGAATGCCTGGTGGCGGGTATTGATCGCCCGGCGGTAGGTATAACTGACGCCGGCCGAAAAGTTGCGGCGCAGAAATTCATCGCGGGTGTAGAAGTGTTGTTTGTTCAACGCGGTACTGTCGTTTACCTCCCGGTTACGGCTATAGGAAAATGAAAATCCAATGCCGTGACGATAACGCTTATCCACATAAGGCAGATCGTACGACAACACGACGCGTTGCGTGTAACCGGCCTGTATGTCCGCTTTGATTTCGTCGTTACGACCGGTCAGGTTATCCTTTAACACCTTAACGCCGAGGTTTACACGATCGATGCTGCCCTTTTGTTCTACCAGCCACTGGTTGAAGTTACGGTCGGCCAGCTTAAAGATGGGAAAGGCAAAGGTGTACCAGCGCTCCCACACTTCAAATTCGATGTCAGCTTCGTTACCTGTCCAGTTTTTTACGTTGGAGGTAACGTTGAGGAACAGGGAAGTATTAAGCAACTGTTTACGTCTTGTTTCGAGGGTGGCGGATAATTCTTTTAGTTTGATCGTGTCGCCCGGTACGGTACCAAGCTCGCGTAAGATAACGGAGGTGCGTGTTTTTTTGTTACCGGTGATAATGATGTGGCGGATAACGATGTATCCTTCATCGCTCACTACCTGCATGGGTTGTACGGCTTGCGCTTTACAGGGCAGTACAGCCGCCGTGTACAGGCAGAGCAGGAGAATGTGAAGGTATTTGTACATGCTTAATACTGGCGACTACATGCTCAGGTAGGTCATGAGCAGTTCGTAATTTTTCTTCACCAGGTCTTCTTCCAGCTCTTCGCTGAAAGTGTATTTGATAATATAGTTGAAGCGCTCGAAAGTAGCCACTAATCCCTGTAAGTCCTGCCGGTTGGTTTTAAGCAGCACTTCCAGTTTACCGGTAGCGGGATTGGTGATAATGTTAACTGCCAGTAATGTAACGTCGTTAGACTCCGCGATGCGGGCGATTTCGGAAAGGCTGTAGTCGCGCGGACCAACTTCCAGCACCACGAGGCCGCCGGGTTCCTTTACACCGTTGTACATGGCCAGTACGGCCAGCAGATTATCTTTTGTAATAACGCCCAGGTATTCATTGTCGCGGGTAACGACCGGCAGGGCCGAGAGTTTGAAGTCGTAAAAAAGTTTCAGCGCTTCATAGAAGTGAGCGCCTTCCATCACCGCTGGTTTAAACTGCGCTACCTGTGCAGCCTCCAGCAGCAGGTCCGGATCTTCCCAGTCCATAATATCATCCTCCTCCACTAACCCAACGTATTTGGCATCCGTTACCATGGGCAGTTGCGTCAGATGATATTCGTTCATCAGTCGCAATGCTTTGGCTCCGGTATCCATCGGGTGCAACACCGGAATTACAGATGATATAAGTTCCTGGGCCAGCATAATGTTCATTTGGATTGTACTGCAATAATAACAAAGAATATTCCAAACGCAGAAACTACGTGTAAAAATTACAACATCCGGCACGAAATGGCATAGCAGTCATATGCGCAGGAAGTGAACATAGGTATAATGTTCCTGCGAAGAGATAACGGCTGAAACGGCGCGCTTATTATTTAAGCTTAGCGAGGAAGGCTCCCAGGATGGCGTTAAATTCTGCCGGTTGCTCCATCATCGGTGCGTGGCCGCATTTATCAACAAAGTGCAGTTCTGAGTTCGGGATCAGCTTTTTGAACTCTTCACCCACCATTGGCGGCGTGATCGTATCGTTCTGGCCCCAGATCAGGCAGGTAGGCACGGTAATGTCCATCAGCTCGTCTCCAAGGTTGTGGCGGATGGCCGATTTCGCCAGGGCAATAATCTTAATTACTTTCAGGCGGTTGTTCACGATATCGAAAACCTCGTCTACCAGCTCTTTAGTAGCGATGGCCGGATCGTAGAAGGTGAGCTCTGTTTTCTTCTTGATGTATTCGTAATCGCCTCTTTTCGGATAAGTTTCGCCCATGCCGTTCTCGAACAGGCCGGAGCTGCCGGTGAGGATGAGTGATTTTACGTTCTCCTGGTGCTTCAGGATATACACCAGCGCAATGTGACCGCCCAGGGAGTTACCCAGGAGGTGGATATTTTGATAATTACGGGTTTCCAGGAATTTATGCACATACTTGGCCAGCCCGCCTACAGAGGTATCGAGAATATTGAGGTCCCACAGCGGCAGCAAGGGCACAACCACCTTATGGGTTTTTCTGAAATGCTCCACCAGGTCCATGAAATTACTTAGTGCGCCAAACAGCCCATGCAGTAATATCAACGGTTCTCCTTCACCTTCCTCCACGAATTTAAACTTACCCTCTGTTTTGATTTCGTAATTCATCGCCTAAGCTTAAAAGTCAATTTTGCGCTAAAATAATTCTTTTTCTTAATTCAAATAATCTTTGAAGCGAGCAATCTACGCAATTCGGAGCCTCCACCGGACCCAAAAGCCCCTTCTTTCGAAGCTATTTACCGGCTGCATGCGTGGCGGCGTTTTCAAAGAAAGCTTCCAGGTCACTGAAAATATCCCGGAAAAACGGCAATACCGTCCCAATATGCTTTACCACCCAGGGGCCAATCTTCTCTATATAAGGATATACTGCCGATTGCAGCTTTGTTTCAGGACTCAGCCAGTATAACTGGTTGGCGATCCATAACATTACGCTGTAAATTATAATAAATATTGTACTGTAAAGCAATATCCCGCCCAGTTTATTTACCCAGCCGAGCAACACCAGCTCCACCATCTTTTCGAGAAGGTTGGCGCCAAGCCGGATAAGCAGCACTACGCCCAGGAACAGGAGAACGAAGGACAGTACGGGCAACCAGCGGGTATTCATGCCGGCATGTTCCTGCAGGTACACGGACAGGGTGGATGACAGCTTTAACGCTGCCGCCAGCCCGATCATGCAGGCTACAAACGAAAATACCGCCACGATGAGCCCGCGGGTAAATCCCCTGTATATGGCAAATACCAGGATAATGGCGAAAATGATGTCTATTGCCATGGCTTACTTTGCCAGCAATTCTTTTACCAGTGCGGAAATGACTTTACCGTCGGCTTTACCGGCCAGCTGTTTGGTAGCCACGCCCATCACTTTGCCCATGTCGCCGGGGCCGGCAGCGCCTACCTGGGCAATGATACCCGTGAGTACCGTGCGGATTTCAGCTTCCTCCATTTGTTTAGGCAGGTAACGTTCGATGACGAGCAGCTCCTCTTCTTCTTTGGCGGCCAGGTCTTCCCGGTTTTGCTGACGGAAAATATCGAGGGAGTCTTTTCTTTGCTTGGCAAGTTTCTGCAGCAGCTTCGACTCTTCTGCTTCGGAGATGTCGCCATTGGCGCCTTCGGCGGTTTTAGCTACGAGGATAGCGGCTTTGATGGCGCGCAGGCTGCGCAGGTCTACTTCATTCCTGGCCAGCATGGCTGCTTTTATAGCGTCGTTTATAGTTTGTTCTAACGGCATAATGGTTTGTTTAAGCTACGTTCGGTTAACCGGGTCTCTTTGAAAGGTACCTGTAAGATGCGATATTTTTTACTATCGCTTTTCCTCCTCCTTCAGTTTTTCCTCGAACTTTTTATAGAAGCTCTGGGCGAAAGCGCGCAGGTCGTTGCTCATATCATGATAAGGCGTGGCACGCTGGAAGGTGTCGGCCATGGTCATGAACGTCTGGAAAAAGAAGTCCGCCATCTCGTCTACCATCATCTGTTTGGTCCACAGGTCGATGCGCAGTGCGGTTTTCTCTTCTCCGTCCCAAAAAGCCAGCATCATCGCTTTGGCTTTATTCATTCGTTCGGCGGTATTGTCTGTGGCATCCCACTCAATTTTCTCTGGCACTTTTTGATCATCCAAGCCAACATGTATCTGGATGGTAGAAGTTTTACTCATCTTGGTCGTAATTTTGAACGGCAAAAATAGCGTTAATTGTTGATCACTGGCGTTTCTGGCAACATGAGTTCCCACACGGCGGCTGAAAACCTTTGCCAGCCTGCCTCTGCGGCCGTTGGCGGAATTTGGGACAGCAACCGGTTACGTAACATCTCGTCTTTGTAAAGCGCACCCATTTTCTCCGCCAGCTCGTCGATGTTACCCGTCTCGGCGTACAACGCAGCTTCGCCCCCCGCTTCCTGACCGGTACCGCCGGCCAAAGCCACTACGGGCACCTGGGCCACCTGGGCCGCCAGTACCGGCAGCGCCACGCCCTCCTGCGTAGCCACGTGCACTACGGCATAAGCCGAGGCGATCAACCGGGCCAGCCGGTGCGAGGTCGCATCCTTTACCCACACTACATCGTCGCGGTAACGATAGCTGGCCAGCGAATCTGCCAGCTGTGCACCTGCGCGGGTAGCGCGGCCTGCGATGACGAGCTTCAGGTTACTGTGCAGGCGGCCTTTCAGTTTGGAGAAGGCTTTTAGCAAGGGCAGTATGTTATTATCGGGATGAAAGGAGCCCACTGCTGCGAAGTACTCCACACCGCCCGTCAGCTCGCGTTTAAACTCCTCGCGTTCCTCCCATTCAACCGGGCGAATTGCCGAAATAGACCCGGGAGCGAGGGTATGCACGCGGTCTTCCAACCCGGGATGTTTGTCCAGCACCTGCTGTTTCATCCAGTTAGAGAGGGTGATGACGCCCCGGTAGTTACCAATATATTTTTCGGCGTCTTTTGAGCGGAGGGGAGCTGCCTGGTGCATCAACACCAGCCAGGTAGGAACGCCGGCGCGGGTGGGCAGCACATCGTCGATCACCAGCGCAAGGTCGGCCTCGTACTTTTTCACCAGCGAAGGCCAGGTATAGTTTCGCCACCACCATTGCCCCATCGCACCGGTGCCGGCCACCTTCTCCACAACGGTAGCATTAGCCGGCAAAGGCAGTTTCTTCTGCCATGCACTGTCTACCACCAGGAAGAATTGCACCTCCGGGTGCTGACCGCACAGGGCATACAGGAAATCCCAATACACATGACCGGTATCGGCGGGACTATCCACCAGTAACCAGGAAGCCTGAATGATTATACGCATAATGGTTGCAAACCTAAGGAAAAATGAAGGTGCCGCCAACGCCCCCTACTCCCCAAAAACAAAAATCCCCCCGCCAGCCGGCAGGGGGACTTCCTATACAAAATACGGCAAGTATTAACTTTTGTTGAACACGACGAATTCGATTTCCTTTTTGTTGCTGGGCTTCGATTCGGAAGTAATGATCACCTTAACGGTTACTTCATTTTTGCTCGGCAGGTTAATCACACTCGTTTCGGTGGTAGCGGCGCTGCTTACGATCGCATCGTTCTGCGTCAACGGCGTATTGCTGAATTTCACGGTCGCCTGCATGCCAATACGCACACCCTTAGCGGGCATTTTACTCGTTACTTTCACCTGGAAGGGGAACGTTGCCGCCTGGGCCGGATTGGTAGTAGGTGGCAGTACCACATTTACCAATTCAACTTTCAGATCTTCTTCATTAGGCTGAGGCTCGCCACCGCCGCCGCCTTTGCTGGACTTTTTGCAAGCGGTAAATGCCAGGGTGAACACACAAAGTGCGGCAATAAGGTAAGGTTGAAGTCGCATATTTTCAGTTAGTATATTACTCTAAAATTAGAATATTTATTAATAAATAAAAACTAAATCGGCTGCAAGCTACGCTATTTTCCCTTTCACGTCCATGGCATCGCGCAGCCCGTTACCTAACAGATTGAACGCCAATACCAATATCATTATTGCCACGCCCGGGGCCAGGGCCAGCAAAGGGTTATGGGTAATGATAAAATTGTAGTTTTCTTTGATCATCAGCCCCCAGGAAGGCTGCGGCGGCTGTACGCCCACGCCGAGGAAACTTAAACCGGCTTCCACCACGATGGCGGTAGCGAAGTTACTGGCGGCCACCACCATTACAGGGCCGAGGATATTAGGCAGGATGTGGCGGACAATAGTGCGGAAATGACTGTACCCCAACGCCCTTGTGGCCTCCACGAACTGCAGCTCGCGGATGCTGAGCACCTGCCCGCGGATGATGCGCGCCACGCTCACCCACATGGTTAATCCCACGGCGATAAACACTTGCCAGAAGCCTTTGCCCAGGGCCAGGGTGATGGCAAATACGAGCAACAGGGTAGGTACCGACCAGATCACGTTGATCAGCCACATGATCACTTCGTCGGTTACACCGCGAAAATACCCCGCTACGGCGCCCAGCAAAATGCCGATAGACAACGATATCAATACGGCGATACTGCCTACGCTCAGGCTTACCCGAATGCCTACCAGCAACCGGCTAAGGATGTCGCGGCCGAACTTATCGGTACCCAGCCAGTAAGTGCGGGTAATGACGCGGGGCTCCGTGATATACCGCTCCTCGGCGGTGGTGGCTTCATCTACATACTTTTGAATGATCACCGTATCGCCAGCCACGCGGTAGCTGCGCAGTGGCACAAAGACGTAAGCAGATTCCTGCCCGTTCGTTAGCCGGCTAAAAAAACCGCGTCGTGCGACAGGCTGCTGCTTCGGTACGGCCAGCATCTGCACACTGAACCCCGGCTTCTGACCACTTACCTCCAGCACCATTTCGTTGGCGTACGGCGAATGGTCGGGGGCGAGCAGGTAGGCGAATATGCCGGTGAGGATCGCCAAACCGATAACCACCAGGCCGCCGATGGCGCCTTTGTTGCGTTTTAACCTGCGCCAGGCCTGCTGCGAAAAAGAGGTGGTTGCGGACATAGTTTGCAAGTTTACTTAATGCAGCGCAAACTTTCATATTTTTTGACTTCCTGCGCCCCGGGTGCTGTGACCAAACGAACTTTCGTGTGATATAGCAAACGCATCTATCTGACCGTCAAAACTTTTTACATTAGATCAACAAATAACGGCGTTGCCTATACGGTCAAGCGACTGTAAAGCATTTTATAAACATCACTGCAAACATAGCGCAGTAGCCGATTTACCACACTGTATCATTAGGGCGGCACACAAAAATTGTATGTGTTATTCTCACTAAATGGCCTAAATTAATATTCAGACACAGCCCAGTTTAGAGAACATCAATTGCATCATCGTGACCAGTTAAAAAGACGCGCTTAAGACACCGTTTTCATATTTGTAAAAAAAGGACAATAATGACACGCTTCAACTAAAAGAGCATGAGACACAGCCCATGCTGTTAGCACTATGTAACAGCATTGCTTAAGACACAGATCCAGCTTTAGTAACCATCTAACAAATCACACATGATGCACTTTAACTAAAGGGCCGCCATGCCTTTTAGCCATTGGTAAATCATACAAGCTTAAGACACAATGCCCACTTTTTATATCGAAAAGGGACAATGACCTTTTTGTGCAATTTTTAATTCGTTAACCATTAAAATTAATGCTATGCCCGTAATTCAATTACCGCAGATCTACTGCCCGTTTCCCTCTGCCATCAACCGTTTTGCCGACCAGGCCGACGCGCACGATACGCAATGGGTCCAGCAATTCGGATTGGTACAAACCGAAAAGGCGAAGGAACGTTTCAGAAGAGCGAAGTTTGCAGCCCTGTCATCGAGAGCATTTCCCACAGCAGGCCGTAAAGAACTATTTATTGCAGCAGAATTTAACACCTGGCTTTTCTTATTGGACGACAAAAACGATGAGTCCATGTTCGGCAAAATGGATTTCCTCGACATGATCCATTCCGCCGTGATGGCCATTTTGGACAACCGCATGGTAATCGCCCCAAAAGAAGTGACTGCACTTACCGAAAGCTTTGCCGACCTGTGGTCGAGAATGAAAAAGATCAGCACCCCGTCCTGGCAACGCCGCTTCGTACAAAGTATGCAGGATTACCTCGACGCCTGCATCTGGGAGGCCGGCAACCGCATTCGCCACGAAAGCCCGTCCGTAAAAGACTACATCGAAAAACGTCCTTACACGGGCGCACTTTTCGCCGACCTTGAGCTGATCGAGATCGTAGAAAAGATTTACCTGCCCGAACGCGTGTACGCACACGAAACGGTGAAGCAACTATCACTCGCCTGCAACAACGTAGTGTGTTGGGCGAACGACATCTTCTCGTTCGATAAAGAAAGACGTCATGGGGATGTACATAACCTGGTGCTGGTACTGAAGGAAGAACGCGGCCTGTCACTCTCCGAGGCGCTGGATGAAACAGCGCGTATGCACGATGCGGAAATAGAAAGGTTCATCACGCTCTCCAACAACCTCCCTTATTTCTCAGAAATCATCAACCAGGAGTTAGAAAGATATGTGGCGATCCTGCGCGCATGGATGCGCGCTAACATGGACTGGAGTTTTTCGGACACGGCCCGTTACCAGGTGCACGTAACCGAATCTGCTACCGGTAAATGGACGTTCTCAGAAAAGATCTAACCCCAAAAACGGCCGGTGGTTGCGGATGCACAAAACGTAGCTGCCGGCCTATCATTTAACGGTCCGTCCCTTCCATTTGTAAGAACCGAACTTACCCAGCCAGCCGGCTGCGATTACATACAGGATATGAAACGGCTGCCCCGGAATGAAAGAGGGAAGTAAAGATTGTTTATCGAAGAAACGCGCTACCGGCGAAAGGAACAGCAGCTCCACCACTACTTTGTACGCCATCAGCCACAATAACCACCACCACAGGAACGGGTTAAAAATGGCTGCCACCGCCAGTACGACGAGCGCCACATTCCAGAAGTACACCAATGCAAGTACACGCGTAATACGTTTGTCCTCGTACTTATCGGCCTTCGACGACCAACGGATGCGCTGGTTCATGAAGTCGGAAAAATCATCTACCGGTAACGTACGTACGATCGCTTCTTTACTTTTGATGTACACGACGCCATCGGGATAAGCGTGATAGATTTTGTACATCAGCAGCATATCATCCCCCGAAGCAATCATATCAATCCCCATAAAACCACCTACTTCAAAGAAGGCATTTTTCTCGTAAGCGAGATTAGCGCCATTACACATGGTACCGCTCTTCAGGTAGGCCATAGCCCCGGTAATACCCTGCATGGTCATAAAATCGAGCGACTGGCAATGTTTGAAAAAGTTATTCTCCTTATAGAAACTAACTGGTGCGGCAATAAACTTCGGGCGGGATGTTTCGTAACAACGCACGAACGTTTCGATCCACTTTTCTTCCATCACACAATCCGCATCGGTGGTCATGATCAGGTCGCCGGTGGCTTGTTCGATGGCCAGTTCAATCGCTTTCTTTTTGTAAGAGTTGAGGCGTTGCGCTTTATCGAGATGATCGGAAAGCCGCAATAGTTTTACGTTTGTTGCGGGGAAATTTAATACGACATCCGCCGTGCCGTCTTCTGAAAAATCATCTATGACAATGACTTCAAAAAGATGGGCGGGATAGGTTTGCCGTGTAAGCGCATCCAGCAATGGCGGCAGGTTCCCGGCTTCATCACGCGCGGGGATGATCACGGATACTTTCGTGGTGCCGGGAGTGGTGTGTGCCTGCGGATTAAATATGGCGAGCTGTTTCCAGCCGTAAAAGTAAGTGAGCATTAAAACACCGTACAACACTGCCAGGGCCAGTATGGTGATGAGTAGCGCGTTCATCATTCAGTCGAAATATTATTTTTTATTATGGCGCCCAGCGTTTCAGATAGTAACTGGTGTCCTTTGTTTAAAACTATGATTTTGCAGGGGAAGGTGCCGTCGGAAAACCGGTAGCCTAACACGGGCGGTATAACCCGGTCGTATTTCCCGAACATCATTAACGTGGGAATATGATGTTTCGCGAGCAGTACCTTACATCTCTTTCTGGAAGGCATCATTCTTCGCAATGCCGTCCATACGGTATACACCAGTTCCCGCTTCTCCAGTTTATCCATACTGTGAAAAGCAAATTTGTACACACTTTGATTGATCATCCCCAATCTGTTCGTGAGGGTGAGCAGGCGGAAGAAAAATGCAGGATGATAAGTGGTGTGCTTAAAGATTCGGTTGCCCCAGCGCGTTTGCGTCACAAACATGTGCCAGGGATTGTTTTTGAGCCCGTCCGGCGCGATCAGTACCAGGTGGTTAATTTGTCCGGCCATCCTTTCTATGATGCATAACGCAAGTCGTCCACCCATACTATAACCCAGTAAAGAGAATTTTTGTTTGCCCTGGTGTTGTAATATTTTTTGGAAGATGTTGATAAGATCCTCTTTTTCGAACGTGCGCTGCTCCTGCCACACCGTTTCGCCATGAAAAGGCATGTTGAGCGCAAGCAGGGTAAACTGATCGCCCAGGCTGCTTTGCAGGCATTCGAAATGGGCGGCATTTTCGCCAAAACCATGCAGACAGATAAGCAGCTCCGGGCCGTTGCCGTAGGTAACCGCATGAAACTTACTGTGTCCGTATGGTATGAAAAATGAAGACATTGTTAAAATGAGATCGCAATTTTAAACAACTTTTGCCATTTGGTACAATCTAAGTAAATTAGAAGAAGACAAAAATTAAGCACGATGGATACCGCGGTTACCAACAAAGCAGCTTTAAAAGGCGCCGAATTTATTGTTAAAGAAAGCATTCCACAGGACGTTTTTATCCCAGAAGATTTTTCGGAAGAACAACAGATGATCAAAGAGATGGCCGAACAGTTTGTGGCTAAAGAAGTTACACCTGTACTCGACCGCCTCGATAAACTGGAAGAAGGCCTGATGCCATCGTTGCTCGATAAAGCCGGCGAACAAGGACTATTAGGCGCAGCCTTTCCGGAGGAACTGGGTGGACTGGGCAAAGATTTTGTTACCGCCACCCTCATCAACGAAGCACTGGGTGCCGGCCATTCGTTTTCGGTAGCCATGGCTGCCCATACCGGCATCGGCTCCTTACCCATCCTATACTTTGGTACCGACGCACAAAAACAAAAATACATTCCCAAACTGGCCAGCGGCGAAATGAAAGGCGCCTACGCACTTACGGAGCCCAACTCCGGCTCCGACGCCCTGAGCGCCAAAACCACCGCAAAGCTATCGGCCGACGGTAAATACTACCTCCTGAACGGACAAAAATGCTGGATCACCAATTCCGGTTTCGCGGACGTGTTTACCGTGTTTGCCAAAATCGACGGTGATAAATTTACCGGTTTTATTGTTGATAAAGATACGCCGGGCTTTACGCTGGGTGCTGAAGAACATAAGATGGGCATTAAAGGCTCCTCTACCCGCCAGATTTATTTCCAGGACGCACAGGTGCCCGTGGAAAATGTACTCGGCGAAATCGGTAAGGGCCACCTCATCGCATTTAACATCCTGAATATCGGCCGCCTGAAACTCTGCGCCGCCGCACTGGGTGGTACCAAACAAAGCATCTCCATCTCCGTACAATACGCGGCTACCCGCGAACAGTTCAAGCAACCGATCGCCAACTTCGGCGCCATCAAGCACAAACTGGGAGAAATGGCCATCCGCACCTGGGCATGTGAGGCCGCATTGTATCGTACAGCGCAACTCATCGACCAGAAAGAGCATGAACTACTGGAAGCAGGCAAACCCTTTAACGAGGCACTGCTTGGCGCTGCGGAGGAATATGCCGTGGAGTGCGCCATGCTGAAAGTAAACGGCTCAGAGGTGCTCGACTTCGTGGTGGACGAAGGTGTGCAGATTCATGGAGGTAACGGCTTCAGCGACGAGTATGTGATTTCAAAAGCGTACCGCGATAGCCGCATCAACCGTATATTCGAAGGCACCAACGAAATCAATCGCCTGCTCACACTCGACATGACCCTGAAGCGCGCCATGAAAGGCAAGATCGACCTGATGACGCCGGCCATGAACGTGATGAAGGAGCTGATGAGCATTCCCGACTTCGGCAGCGACGACGAAAGCGCCTTTGCCAAAGAACTGAAACTGATCGGCAGCTTTAAGAAAGCGATTCTGCTGGCCGCGGGCGCTGCTGCGCAAAAGCTCGCCATGAAACTGGAGAGCGAACAGGAAATACTGATGAACATTGCGGATATGGCCATCGAGACCTTCGTGGCCGAAAGTGCCCTGTTACGCCTCATCAAACTGCAGGAGCAGAAAGGCGCGGATGCTGTTGCCCTGCAAACCGATATGGTACGCACCTACCTGTACGATGCGGCAGAACGCATTCATAAATCCGGCAAAGATGCGATTAATGGTTTTGCAGAAGGGGATGAGCAAAGAATGATGCTGCTGGGCATAAAACGCTTTACCAAAGCAGAACCGTTCAACACAAAAGAAGCCCGCCGCCGCATAGCGGATAAACTGCTGGCAGACAATAAGTACGCCTTCTAACTGGTCAACAACAATACAAAGAAGAAGCGTTGCGCAGGTATTTGGCGCAACGCTTCGCTATTTCATAACTAGTTCCCGCTCAAGTATTAATCATTGTAAAACACAGCGCACCCGGTTATTTTTAGACCTCCTAGAACGACATGCACATGATGAAAACGACAGGTTGCCTGCTGTTACTCGCCTTTTCCGCCGCGCAGGCCAGTGCGCAGGCTTTTATACGGATGACGCAACCCGGCAGGGAGCAAAACGCCGTCACTACTGCCCGCCAATACCTCGTAGGCAGCACTTGCAAAGGTTGCAGCCTTACATTGAACGATACCATGGCCATCGTATACGGCACCGGCGCCTTTGCGCTGCCCGTAAATCTTTCGCCCGGCCTCAATACCTACCGGTTAAAGGCCACCAGCACCGAAGGGAAGAGCGTGGAAAAGACGATCAACTTCAACTATAACGTACCGGAAACACCGTTGCCGGTCAGCACGTTCAATATCACCGACATTACTACCTATCCCGAAGGCAACCTGGTGTTGCAATCGGGCGATGCCATCCGCCTGCGGGTAAAAGCTTTGCCGGGATGTATCGCCAAAGTAGGCGAAACGTTGCTGTACGAGCAGCCGCAGGCAATGCCCGGCACTTACCAGGGCACCTACATCGTGAAACCGAACGATCCGCTCATTACCGGCACCGGGTTGCGGGTTACGCTTCGTAAAGACAACCAGGAAACCAGCCGTATTACCGGCAGCACGTTCTCCATGGCATCTTCCATCCCGCTGGTGGTAAAAACCGTGGGCAGCATGCCGTACCTGGAGTTCGGGCTGGGAGAGGATCGCCTGGGTGGCGCGCGTATGACTATCCTGGACACCGCCGTGTTGCTGAACGTAACCGGTAAGGTGGGCGGCGATTACCGCGTACAACTGGCCAACAACGTAACGGCCTATATTCCGTCCGGTCAAACGGCGTTGATGCCGCCGGGTACTTTTCCGCCCACCTCCCTGACCAGCAGCTGGCGGGTTTGGGGGGATGACAAGTACGACTATGTGAGCGTAGGCCTCTCCGCCAAACTGCCGTACCGTACGAAGCAGGAAATTAATCCCGCCCGTATTGTATTAGACATATTTGGTGCCACCGCCAATACCAACTGGATATCGCAGCTGCAAAGCGTGAAGGAGATTAAAAACGCCTATTACGAGCAGGTGTCCGACGATATTTTCCGGGTGACGATCGACCTGGTACACGCGCAGCATTGGGGGTATAACGTGTATTACAACGGCAACAACCTGGTGGTACGCGTGAAGCGCCAGCCCGCCACACCTTCCATCAAAGGTTTAACCATTACGGTGGATGCTGGGCATGGCGGCAGTAATCCCGGTGCAATGGGGCCTACGGGCGCCACCGAAAAAGACCTGACCTTACTGATCGCCCGCGAGTTGCAGGACCAGCTGGTGGACGAAGGGGCGAAAGTGATCATGACGCGTATGACCGATTCCTATGTGGACAATACCTATCGCATTACCTCTAACCGCGCCAAGGACCCGGACCTGTTGGTGAGCATACACCTGAATTCGGCAGGCAACCCGATCGACATCAGCGGTACCAGTACCTTTTACAAACACATCGGCTTCCGGCCGTTGAGCCTGGCTATTTATAAGCGGATGCTGGAGCTCGGATTGAAGGAATACGGGAATGTGGGCAATTTTAACTTTGCTTTAAACGTGCCTACCGAATACCCCAACGTGCTCGTGGAAACCCTGTTCCTGAGTAACCCGTCTGACGAGGCGCTGGTGCTGGACCCTGGCTTCCGGAAGCAGATGGCGGCCAAGATCGTGTTGGGCATCAAGGACTTCCTGGCAGGGGCGATAAAATAATCGCCCGGCCTCCGCAGTGGCGCACTATAGCAATGAAAGCGGCTAACTAAATCCTACCATTCTAGTAGATTAATAGTATATTTGCGTATTCCGGTGATTGAGCCGGTTTTTGATTAATTTACGCGCGAAAAATCATCTTTATGAGCGAGTTGGTGAAGGAATTCAATGACTATCGGGAGAAAATGAACGAGGTAATACTCGGCAAGCAGAATAAAGTGATTAACCGCCTCTTCAACCTGGACACAAACACCTATGCAGAAGGCGCGTTAAGCACTAAAGTAAAGGAAATGCTCGGGCTGGTAGCTTCGATGGTATTGCGATGCGACGACTGTATCAAATATCACCTTGGCAAAGCGCATGAGCAGGGCGTAACTACAGAAGAGATGTACGAGATCTTTGCAGTAGCCAATATAGTGGGTGGTACCATCGTTATACCCCACACCAGGCGTGCAGCGGAGTATTGGGAGGAGTTACAGGGCGCCAACTAAAGTATTGCGATAACCAGGCAGCAGCACTATATTTGTCATCTTTTTCCGGGGCTACGAGCCTCACTTCTTACGACCATCTCAATTATCGCCTGTAATAACGGGTATATCTGCTATGCACTGCTTCCGATTGTGACGCGGGAATTAGTAACTTTGTTTCAAATCTATTCATAAACAAGATAAAATGTCAACAGCAACTGTCACTCCGCAACCGTTAACGGCCAAGGATTTTGCTACGGACCAGGAAGTACGCTGGTGCCCGGGCTGCGGGGACTATTCCATATTAAAACAGGTTCAGACCATTATGCCCGGACTGGGTATTCCTAAGGAGAACATTGTGATTGTTTCCGGTATCGGCTGTTCTTCCCGTTTCCCCTACTACATGAATACTTACGGCATGCACTCGATCCACGGTCGCGCTACAGCGATCGCCTCCGGATTGAAAGCTGCCCGCCCCGAACTGAGCGTTTGGATCGTTACCGGCGACGGCGACGGCCTGTCTATCGGTGGCAACCACACTATACACCTGCTGCGCCGCAACTTCGACGTAAACGTAATGCTGTTTAACAACCAGATTTACGGTTTAACGAAAGGCCAGTACTCTCCCACTTCGGAAACCAATAAGGTAACCAAGTCGACCCCGTTCGGCAGTATCGACCATCCGTTTAACCCGCTGGCGCTTGCCCTGGGTGCGGATGCAACCTTTATAGCCCGCAGTATGGACCGCGATCCCAAACACCTGCAGGAACTGCTGAAACGCAGCCATGCACACAAGGGCGCTTCCTTCCTGGAAATTTACCAGAACTGTAACATCTTTAACGATGGTGCATTCGAGATCTTCACCGAAAAAGGCAGCAAACCGCAGGAGACCATCTTCGTAGAACAGGGTCAGCCCCTGATTTTCGGCGCCGCCAAAGACAAGGGTATTAAACTCGATGGCCTCCGTCCGGTGGTAGTAGACCTGAACGACGGCGTTCACACCGCCGCCGACCTGTGGATTCACGACGAACACGACTTCTACAAGGCCCAGATACTCACCCGCATGTTCGACGATCCGCGTATCGAAGGCCACCTGCCACGTCCGTTCGGCGTGTTTTACCAGGCCTTCCGTCCGACGTATGAGGACATCATGGGTGCCCAGCTCGAAGAAGCCTTCGCTAAACGCGGCAACGGCGACCTCGACAAATTGCTCGCAGGCAACGAAACCTGGACGATCAAATAGTCTTTAAGATATTCTTATAGAAGAGACCGGCCAACTGGCCGGTCTTTTTGCGTAATAGCAAGCCATTGCGACATCCTTATAGAAGGGGCTGTCTCAAAAGTAGTTTGATGGCCATGAGAAACGCATAAACGAAAAATCTCTCCATCAGGTGCCCGAATAAAAACGGGTCAAAGCTACTTTTGATACAGCCCCTTTGGGCTTTCTAGCAAACCATTTTACTCAACGCTCCTTTTGCCGCGATTTCGCATCTCCATCGCCCGCAGATTCTACGAACATCGTTCAACCATCCTTGCCGCATCCTTCGTTCATCCTTCGTATATGGTTCGTATATCCTTCGTATAAGGTTCGTATAGATACGATGCATTAACCTACTATTAACGAACAATCAACGAAGGATATACGTTGTATGCAGCAAGGTTCCCCGAAGGATCCAGCAATCATTTCCGAATAAACTAAAACACGTTATGGCAGTTTCTACCAATCTTTTATTGATGGCACTATCAGGGTCGATAGGCGACCTGATGACGATTAAAAACTACGGGAACAAGGTGGTGATGTGTAAGAAGGTGAAGAAGCGGGAAAAGAAGGCCACCCCTAAGCAGGAAGCCAACCAGCTTAACTTTAAAGAGGCCTCCGGCGTGGTGAAGCTGCGTTATGCCGACCTGGAGCAACGGGAGGCTGCGCGGCTGCGGTTGAAGTTACCGTATGGCATTTCACTATTTCGTGCAATGCTGAGTGAGTATTACAAGGAGATGGAAAATGGCGGTGAATAAACTGCCGGGGCGGTAAGAGAAAGCTGAAGGGAGTGACACAACGGCGGCTGAGTAAAGGACCAGCCGCCGGCGGCCTAGTGCGTTGCCAGGCTCACATCGAACGCCACCTTGTACAGGAGGGCCAGGCCGAAAATGATCATACACACGCCGGAGACGCGGTTGAGCCACAGCACAGTGGTAAGCGTGAGTTTATGGCGAATTTTGTCGGCCACAAAGACCTTGAGGATATCGAAAGAGAGTACCATGGCGAGGGCCACGGTATACATGACCCAGCGGTGGCCAACGGGCGTGGCAGTGTTGGCGATGCAGATGGGCAGCCAGAACAGGATAACGCCGGGGTTGAGGGTATTCATGAGGAACCCGGCAGTCCAGATTTTGGCGTAGTCGCTGGTACGGAACATTTCAGGGCGCTCGTCGCCGGTAACGATCTTTACTTTTTTGAACAGGAGGCCGTAGAGGCCCATGCCTACGAGTAAAATGCCGCCGCCGATGCCGATGTAACGGTTGTATGCTTCCAGCCCGGTAATAAAGGAGGTGGCGATATTGCCGGCGGCAACAAACACAATGTCGCTCATACTTACGCCCAGGGCGAAGCTGATACCGGCTTTAAAACCGTTGTTGATACTGTATTTGATGATGGCAAAGATGACCGGTCCTACAGACACCGATAACACCAGCCCTAATCCTAAACCCTGAATGATGGCTGTAAGCATGTGGAATAAGCCGCAGTTTTACATTTTATGTTTCACACCGTCCACGAACTTTTCCCAGTCCTTCAGCTTATCGCCTTTAAGTACCCGGGGGAATTTGTTCATCGCGCCCTCCTTGCCTTTATAGCGCAGATAGTCGATGAAGACATCGTTCGGCATGATTTCCACAAATATTTCTTTCAGCGCGGCAGTTCTTTCCACCGCGTAATCGTCGTTTACTTCGCTGAGCGTCTGATCGATGATCTCCCGGATCTTCGCGGGATCGGCATCGGCAGCGTCAGTACCAATATACCAGCGGTGTGCGAACAGGTTTTCGTAGCTAAAGCCTGCTACGGTGAACTCGCGGATGGTGATGCCCATCTTTTTCTGCACTGTATCGATCGCCTTGTTCATGTTATCGACGCTCATATGTTCGCCGCAAAGGCTGAGGAACTGTTTGGTGCGGCCCACGATCACGATTTCGTGTTCCTTTACGGAAGTGAACTTCACCACGTCGCCGATGATATACCGCCACGCGCCCGCACAGGTGCTGAGCATCACCGCATATTCCTGGTCTTCCACCACCTCGTGCACCATATAGGATTTCGGGTTAGGTTTTACCTCACCGTCTGCATCGAAGTTTTCCTCGTTGAAGGGGATAAATTCGTAGAAGATACCAGCGTTCAGCACCAGTTTAATGCCTTTGGTACCCGGGCGCGCCTGGAAACCGAAGGAACCCTCGGAGGCCATATACGTTTCGATGAACGTGATCGGCTTGCCGAGCAGTTTCTGGAAGCTGTCGCGATAAGGCTCGAAAGACACGCCGCCATGGATATAGATGGCGAGGTTCGGCCAGATCTCGTGTATGTGTTTTACGTTATGATACTTGATAATTTCTTCGAGTACGATCTGTACCCAGGCCGGTACGCCGCACACCGTACCCACATCCCACTTGGGGGCGTTGCGTACGATGAGTTTGATACGTTGTTCCCAATTTGGTTTCTTGGAGATCTTACCGCCGGGTTTGTAGAACCTGCGGAACCACTTAGGGATGTTTTTAGCCTGGATGCCGCTCATATCGCCTTCGTAGTAGTCGCCTTTCTCGAACAGGGAGGTAGTACCGCCGAGCATGAGAATACCTTTTTCGAAGGATTTGGGAGGTACATTGAAGTTAGCCATGGAATACAGCTGCTTCACACCTACCTTTTTCACCGTTTTGAGCATGGCCCGGGTTACGGGGATATGTTTACTGGCCGATTCGGACGTACCGGAGCTGAGGGCGAAATATTTGATCTTTTCGGGCCAGCTTACGTTGGGAACGCCTTCGAGGCACTTATGCCACCATTCGGCATGCATCTTATTGTAGTTGTGTACGGGTATGCGGCCACGGTACTGGGCTACCCAGTTCGGGCTGTCCAGGATGTCCTGGAAACGGTAGTGTTCACCGAACTGTGTGTGCTTGGCTTTCTCCATCAGTCGGTGAAGGGTCTGCATCTGGTACTGGCGGGGAGTTCCCAGTTTAAAGGTGAACTGCTTGCGTATTCTGAGTGAACGTGATATTAGATTACCAATAATGGCCATTAACTTTCCTCTTATGTTTGAAATGCAAATTTATACCATTTATCACCTCTGGCAATGACCTTTTCGTAATAAGCCGCGAGGCAGGATTTTTCCAAAATCCCATTACCTTTGCTGCATGTTAAAAGCAACGTTACTCAAAGCTACACAAGCCGGTGCAAAAGTTTTAAAGGAATATTTTAACGGTACGTTCGAAATTTCCAGCAAAAGTACGGCCAACGATCTGGTGACCGAGGCCGACAAAAAAGCAGAAGCAGCCATCCTGGCGGCTATCCGCGAAGATTACCCCGACCATTACATCCTGAGCGAGGAAACGGGTGAGATCTACTCCGATTCCACCATCAAATGGATCATCGACCCGATTGACGGAACGGTGAACTTTGCGCACAACATCCCGCTCTGTTGCGTGTCTATTGGTGTGGAACAAGACGGTGAAATGATACTGGGCGCGGTATACAACCCGATCATCAACGAGTTCTTTTTCGCCCAGAAAGGTTTTGGGGCGACACTGAACGACCAGAAGATATCTGTATCGAAGAAAACCGATATGTCGAAAGCCTGCCTGGTAACGGGTTTCCCTTATAACTGGGAAGAAATGCCAAACGACCCCATGCAGGTGTTTGAACGTTTTGTGAAACAAGGTCTGCCGGTACGCCGCCTGGGCTCCGCCGCCATCGACCTGTGCTGGGTAGCAGCCGGACGATTCGACGGGTTCTGGGAGCACAACCTCAATTCGTGGGACAGTGCTGCGGGTGCGCTCATTGTACAGGAGGCGGGTGGAAAAGTGACCGACTTCGAAGGCAAACCTTACAGATCGAGCCAGCGCAAGGTGTTAGCCACTAACGGCCACATCCATGCGGAACTGCTGAACGTGATCAACAACGGGTAACACCGTTTTAACATACACCAACTGCCGGCCGCAGCAAAAGTTGCGACCACACTGACCATGGAAGAAAGAACTGAAATAGAATCGCTGGGCGAGTTTGGCCTCATAGACCACCTCACCCGCAACATAGAAATTCACAACGCCAGCACCATCCTCGGGGTGGGCGACGACGCCGCTGTGATCGACCACTTCGGCAAACAAACGGTGATCAGCACGGATGTACTGGTAGAAAACATTCACTTCGACCTGATGTATACGCCGCTGAAACACCTGGGTTATAAATCGGTGGTGGTAAATCTCTCCGACATCTGCGCCATGAATGCCACCCCTACCCACGTTACGGTAAGCATCGCCTTCTCCAACCGCTTTTCCCTGGAAGCGCTGGACGAGTTTTACGAAGGCGTGTATGCTGCGTGCGAGCGTTACAAAGTAGACCTGGTGGGTGGCGATACTAGCTCCTCGCAGAAAGGTTTCTTCATCAGCGTTACAGCGGTAGGTGAAGTTGCGCCGGACAAGTTCGTGAAACGCTCCACCGCCCAAAAAGGCGACCTGGTTTGCGTAACCGGCGACCTCGGTGCCGCCTACCTCGGCCTCACGATCCTGGAAAGAGAGAAAAAATCTTCCTCGAAAACCCGAAGGTGCAGCCCGACCTGGAGAACCAGACGTACATTATCGGCCGCCAGCTGAAGCCGGAAGCGCGTCTCGACATCATCCAATACCTTGCAGAAAAAGAAGTAACACCTACCGCCATGATGGACGTAAGCGACGGCCTCAGCTCGGAGTTACTGCACATCTGCAAACAGAGCGGCCTGGGCGCGGTGATCTACGAAGAAAAGCTGCCCATTCACAGCGACAGCAAAATGATGGGCATGCAGTTCGGTTTGGATCCGACCGCCTGTGCGCTGAGCGGCGGCGAAGATTACGAGCTGCTGTTCACCATTAAACAGGAAGATTACGATAAGCTGACCTTATCTGAAGAGATCAGTGTGATCGGGTATATGCAGGAGGCAGATAAGGGGGTACATATCATCACCCGTGGCGGTAATCAACATGCGATTACGGCACAGGGGTGGAACGCGTTTAAATAGATGTTTTGATAGATATAAGAATGGCCGGTGGTGACACCGGCCATTCTTGTTTTGTGGAGTTTGTGGAGAATGTATATCACTTCGGCACCATCAACACCGCATCCGCAGCCACACCGCCATCCGCACCATCCGCAGTGATCTCGATATAATTACTTTGTCCTTTCGCGAAAGCAAACGCACCTACCTCTACCCACTCACCGGACGTTTGTCCTTCCACGCGCACCGCACTACGATCGATCGCGCCCTTTTTAAGGCCGGCTTTACCATTCACGATGTAGTTCGTCATGCTGGCGCTTTTATCCATTTTGGGATAGTAGATGAATACTTTATAGTCGCCGGCTTTAGGCACATTAGGGATGAACTTCACGCTGCCTTTACCGGTCGTATTCAACAGGATGTCCGGGCCGTAAGCGCCGTAGGGATGCGCGGAGGTCCAGTCGCCCGACACTTTGACATTGTCTTTGTTATCAATAAAAATATCAGCCCGGGAACCGTCGGACAGCGGGTTTTGTTCGATGCTGCGGCGGATAGCGGCGGCATCTACCTGCTGTACGGGAATTTTACGGTCGATGGACTGGCAGGCGGCGAGTGTAGATGCCTGGGCCAGGCACATGAAAACGGGTTCCATACGGATAGAGCCGTAAGCGATGTGTGTGGCGGAGAGGCATACCGGAACGAGCAGGTTGCTACACTCCTGTTGTTGTGGCACCAGCGAGCGATAAGAAATAGGGTAAGGAGGGAAACCACCTTCTTCCACATTGCCTTCGTTCTTCACCATCTTCTTTCCATTTTTGGTGATGACGATGCGCTGCGTGTTGTGCGAGTCCATTGTATAAGCGGCCATGCCTACGCCATCGGTTACGGGTTCTTTGCCTACGCAGTTATCCTGCTTCATCACGTACGCGCCACGCATACGGCGGGCTTCGCGGATGTAGAGTTGCGGCGACCAGCCACCGTTATCGGTGTATTCATCTTTCGGATACCCGAAACGGCTCATGTCTTTCCGCATACTTTCCGGCACGCGTTCATCACTGGTGAAGAAGTACAGGAGACCTTTTGTATAATCTTCATGTGCTTTGATGATCTCGGCGCGTTTGGCGTAATCAGCTTCCGGGTAGTCGTAGTTCATACCGATCATATCGGTGCTAAAACCATTGCGGTTGTTGATGTCCGTTTTTTTATTCGGCATGCCGCTGATGATGAAGTAGTCGTTGATGTTACGGCGCTTCGGTTGTGCTACGATCAGCCTGGCCAGCAGGTCGTAACGCGAAGCGTCGTAGTTAGCAGGTTGTGTAATGGGAATACGGTTGGCAGGATCAGTGGTAAGACAGATGCGATAATTGTACGCCTGCACTTTTTTATCACCCGAGCCAGTAGCCGCCAACGGCTCCGGGCTAATGCCCCATAACAGGCCGCTGGTGCTGTCACCGAGTACTTTGTAAGGATCGACGTGATCGGGTATCTGGTGACCATCCATCAGTTGTACACCGTTAAACGTTTCGCCGTACTCGCTGTTGGCTTCGCGGCCTACGGTGTAGGATACGCCTGCACGGGCCATCAGATCGCCTTCGTAGGTGCAGTCGATAAATACTTTACCGGCAATGACTTTGTTCGCGCCGCTTGCATCTTCTACCGTAATACTTTTAATTGTGCCATTTACTTTATCTGCTTTCAGGATGCGATGCCCGTACCATACAGGTACTTTACCCCGCTTGATGTAATCATTAAAAACTGCTTCCGCCGTATGTGGTTCAAATATCCATTGCTCCAGTTTACCGTACACTTTTCCTAATCTCCGATAGAAGTCGAGCCCCAGGCCGCGCACGGCATACTTGTTACCGATATCAGTATAACCCAAGCCACCGGAACTGAGGCCGCCCAGGTGTTTACCGGGTTCGATGAGTAATACGCTCTTACCCTGCATCTTCGCGGTATACGCGGCAATTACGCCAGCAGAGGAACCGCCATACACAATGATATCCGCCTTATGGTCCTGTGCGTTCGCCTGCGCGGTAATGCCCAAACACAGGAACGCTGCTACAAATCTTCTCATGCTAAAAGTCTTTTAAGGTTAGCCGGGTAACTGGTGCCTTCTACACCGCCGCCGCCGTTTGTAATACTATCACCAAAGCAAACAATTTTGGAAGTGGGTAGTTGATGATAGGTGATATAATCATAAACCGATACGCCGATCAGCCGGTAGCCATCCGCCGTAGGGTGTACACCATCGGTTTTGTTGCTGTTGGCCTCGTTCATTATCAGGCTGCTTTTATCTTTCCCGATGTTGCCTACCCGATCGAAGATATGCCCCAGGTCGAGCAGCGAAGTTTTGTATTGCTTCGCCAGCCCGCGAATGGTATCGTTCACCGCGGCGCGACGCGCGGCCGGGCCTTCAGCACCATAGTGTTCCTTCTTGTGGCGGGTGAACAGGTAGTCTTCGATATAAGGCAGGATAGTCATCAGCACCACTTTACTTTTCGTGGCCTTGATCGCCTCGATAATGCTGGCCATGTTCTGCCTGTATTGCGGCAGCGGGATGTACTTCATGCTGTTCATGTCGTTGGTACCGCACATCAGCACAGTAAGCGAAGGCCGGTGGTCCAGGCAGTCCTTTTGCATGCGTTTGAGCAGATCGGCGGTGTTATTACCACCGACGCCGGCATTGATCACTTCCGCACCTGCGGGCGGCCGCGCCTGCACTTCGGGCAACGGCAGGGTAAGCGCAGCCGCGCTCAGCAATGACGTGGATAAAAACTTCTTCGTTGCACTTTGTATCAGCGTTAAAAGTTAACAGTAGCCCGCACGGCCGTAAACGTGTCGATGGCCGCGGGCGATGGCTTATACAAAGTATGATATTCGAGGGTATTATTCAAGGGTATTACATCTAACAGTGTAGTCTTTTCCGTGGTCGGCACAAACCGGGTATTATCGGTACCGTCCGGATTTTTATAGTACAACCGCACGCCCACCGCCCGGGGATCGGCATCCAGCCAGTCGAGTTTTAAGGTGTTGTTTATTTTCGCCTTACTTTTTACCAGGCGGTTCAGCAACGTACTTTCATAAAAATCGCCGTATACATCGCCGTTAATTTCTGTTTTGATGGATATGTCACCGCGGCTATTGTAGTTGTATACCGTAAACGTGTACGGACCTTCCACCATATTATCCAGCATAAGGCGGATGGTATCTACGCCATTGGTGCGTTTCACTAAAACGTCGGTCGAATCTTTGCGACGGTTCCAGTACACGCGTGCTTTGGTAATGGTAGCGTCGGTGGTGAGCAGCCAGGTAAGCTGCACCCGCTCGCGGCCGGGATATACTTTGAGAGAGTCTGCCTTACCGGCGTAGATGATCTCTCCGCCGGGTGCAAAGTCCTTATACTTTTCGTCTGTTTTTTCGCAGGCGATAGCAGTTGCCATCAATGCCAGTGCGAGATATGTAAAGGCTTTCATTGTTTCTTTTTAGATAGATGAACTATTGTATTTCACCGTACAGGGTAGCTTCGGCCATCCACATGTAATCTGAGTTACCCCAGGTTTGCAATATTCTCAGGCGGATGTACCTGACGGCCGGAATGTCCAGCGGCATCTTAAATTCACGTCCGGCCTGCGCAGCCAGTATATCATCATTGCTCTGCGTGCCGATCGGCAAACCCGATGGTTTAATTACTTCGCAGTCAGACAATTTCGTCCAACTGGTAAGGCTGCCATCAGCAGAGGGTTCGTTGGTACCCCATATTTCGAACAGGCGTGGATCGCCGGCAGCATAGAGCAGGTTCTGTTCGTCGATCGCACCACGCGGAATAAACTGGAAGCGGCTCAGTTTCGCCTTTACGCCCAGGTCGAAGGTGATCATGTGCGGCACACCCGATCCGTTGGCGGTACGCAACCAAGATAGCAGGGTAGCACTACCCCCGGTAATCACATTGTTCCACAGCGTACTCATTTGCATATTACCGTGCAGGTTCGCATCACCTGCCAATTTCATTGCCCTGAAGAGGCTCTTGTTCAGCATCTGTTCGTGCATGGGCGTCAGCTGTTTCCATGACGTATCGGAGAGGTTCGTCCAGCGATCGCGTACATATACACCAAACCAGCGGGGCTTCGCATCAAATCCGCGGGCGGAAAAGGTGCCTTTCTTCTGGCTGGTGTAATACATATCTGCAGGTACTACCGCACCCAGACTGTCTTTCGTGAGTACACCAATTACCACGTTTGCGGAATCCTCGTTCAGGAACGATACAGAGATGCCGCCAAAGTCCGCATCGAAGTGAAGCGACGCAAACGTCTTTTTCACCGGCGGCTGCAGCGGTTTTACTTTTACGGCTACCGGTGCAGATTTCACCTCCGATCTGCTCACGGAATAAAGCTTCACGGTACGTTCAGTCGTATCACCAAAGCCTTCGAGCGTGAGGGTATTATTGTAGTAAGTAGCGATCGCCTCCATCTTTTTACCCGGGCGAATTTCATATTCCGCCTTCACGTAAAAGAGGTTCGGATCTTTGGGAAGCGCGTACGTAAGTTCCACCTTACCCGCGAAGCCAACTGCTTTCACATCGCTCACCAGTTGTGGCGCATCGCCGCCTTCGTTCAGCGGCTCCAGCGTTTCTTCCTTGCAGGCAAAGAGGAAAGCAGCAAACAGTATCAGCCAGTATTTTGATTGCATCTTGCTATAATTAAAGTTGAAAGATTACCAGCCCGGGGTTTGCACCAGCTGGTTGTTCACGATCAGGTCATTCTCCATAATGGGCCACAGGTAGTCGCGTTTGCGGAACGTCTGGTTGTAGAGTAACCTTGGCTGATAATATTCATCAGCCGTTTTACCAGTATAGTTCCAGCCGCGCACGGGTTCGTTCATCACATACTCGGCCTCCTTCCAGCGGCGCAAATCCCAGAAGCGAGCGCCTTCAAACGCCATTTCGATCAACCTTTCCTGGTGAATGATTTTCCTCATACCGGGCTTTGTCGTGTAAGCAGTTGGGTTAGAGGAGAACTGCGTCCAGGATTCTTCCACGGACTTCAGCCCTGCACGTGCGCGCACTTCATTGATCCACTTCCAGGTTTCCGCGCCGGGACCTGCACTTTCGTTTAACGCTTCCGCGTAAAGCAAGTACAGATCGGCCAGGCGGATTACAGGCCAGGGATATGATTGTATCGTTAGCTCTGTAGCACTTGATATAGTAGCCGGGTTCACCAGCTTTTTAGGCCAGTAGCCAGTCATGGAATACGCCCATGCGTGGTTGTTGGATACCTGGCCCAGCTTGGCTTCTACGTAAACATTATCGGAGTCGGAAAAGCGGCTGCTGCCGTACCAGCGACTGGCATCAAAACCAAGATCGGCATAGTAACGAATCTCACGGTCGAAGTTGAGATTAGCCGTGATGTAATTCGGCTTCAGCATCAACCGCTCGTTATTGGTAGCGGTGCGCTGTGCATAACGGTTGTTATAATCCCAGGTTACATCTTCGTTGATAGGCACGCCGTTCTTTGTATAAAATTGCTCAACGATCTTAAACGGCACGCCGAACGTGGACCATGCGCCATTCTGCTTATCGCTGGTATAGAGTTTCGGAATAGCTTCCTGCTGAAGGCCGCCTGCGCGGCTATTGGTGCTGGCCCATACTATTTCGGAGTTCCACTTCAGACACACTGCATTCCGTATGCTCATTTCCGTTACCGTACGATCCGACACTTTAAAAGGAATGAACGCCGGATTTTGATAGTAAAGTTTTAAACCGACAGCGTGACACTGTTCTATCGCTATGCGGCATGCTTCCGCTGCTCTTTCCCATTTCTTCGGATCTACTGAGGTTGAGAAGAGATGCTCGCCTTTTTTGTTCACCACATCTGCATAATCGCTGTTGCCGTTAAAGAGCGGGCTGGCAGCAGTAACGAGCAATTGCGCCTTTACACTTAACGCTACAGCCTTGGTTGCGCGACCCAGTTCGGTCGCCTCGTTCACGATTTGCGGAGGCAGCTCCAATGCAGCTTCGTCCAGCAGACTGGCGATGTAATTCACGCAGGAATCCACCGGCATCTGCCATACTTTTACTTCATTAGGACCACTGGAAATGGGCAAATTTTTATCGAGCAGCGGAATAGGCCCGTACATACGGAAAAGGAAGTAGTGATAGTACGCTTTCAGAAAAGTCGCTTCCGCCTTCCAGCGTTTCTTTTCGTAATCATCCATATCCGGCACCTTATCGATGTTTTCGATAAACGTGTTACAGTCGCGGATGGCCACGAACATACCACGGCCGCCGCGCGTACCGCCCCAGTAGTTGGAATATGGATCTACTATATTCTGAAACCCGCGCGCAATCTGCCAGGCAGGCATGCTGATATTTACATTGTAGTCATTGCCCCACAGCTCATCGCCGCCGAGAATGGTTAGGTAGTTATATTGATCGGTATACCTTGGCTGATAGCTGTACAAGGTGAACAGGTATTGCTCGGCCTTACTGCGCATGCGAAATACATAGTCTACTGTGGCTACGTTATCCGGCACAATGTCCAGGTAATGGCAACCAAACACCACCGGCCAGCTTAGTAACACCAGCCATAATTTTACGTTCCTGGTTAGTTTTATCATCATATCATTAAGTGCTGATGGTTAAAAAGAAATTTGTGTTCCGAAGTTGATCACTCGTTGTACCGGGTAACCTAATCCATTGCCGCCCATTTCCACATCCCAGAGTTTGAAGCGACTGAGGGCAAACAAGTTGATGCCGCTCGCATAAAAACGCGCCTTTTCGATCTTGATACGGCGCGTAGTCGCCTGTGGCAGGGTGTAACCCAGTTCGGCGGTTTTGAGGCGCAGGAACGCACCATTACGCATGAACCACGTACTGCTCACCTGGTTGTTATTGATGTTACGATTGCTCAGTCGCGGCCAGATAGCGTACAGGTTACGATTATCTTCTGACCAATGATCGTCTGCATAGGCTTTCAGCAAAGCCCTGTCGTTCACAAAAGGTGCTGTAGTGGTGGGATTGATCCAGAACGATTCACGCGCCAGGCCCTGGAAGAAGGCGGACAGATCGAAGCTTTTATACCCTACGGAGAAGCCGAAGCCATACACGATCTCAGGGGTAGTAGGATAACCAATGGGCACCAGGTCGCGGGTAGAGATAATGCCATCGCCGTTTACATCGTGGTACTTAATATCGCCGGCCATGTACTCGCCAAAGCTTTGGTGCGGGGAGTTCAGCACTTCTTTATCATCGGCAAACAAACGTTCTGCAATGTAACCACGTACTTGTGACAACGGCTGACCGATCATGGACAAATATCTTTCGTCATAATCAGGTTCTTCGAACACCTCAAACTTGCTCGTAGAATACGTAAAGTTTGCACGTGCCTGCATCCAGAGGTGACGGGAGAAGTTATGGCTGTAGTCAATGGAAAGGTCCATCCCTTTACCGCTGGCCTCACCGATATTCGCTTTTACATCCGAAGAGGAAACTACACCCATCGTTACCGGGATAGACGCGCGGGTCATGAGGATGTTGCGGCGATACTCAGTGTACACATCGAGCAAAATGTTCAGGTTATTGTTCAACCCGATCTCCAGGCCCCAGTTGGTTTTAGTAGCCGTTTCCCAGGTGATGTTGTTATTGCCGTAACGATTCACGTTAATGCCCGGGCGGCTGTAAGTGTAGTCCGTACCAAAGGCAGACGAGCGACCGGGATCATTCATATTTACATCAGATAAATAGAAGAACCTGTCCTCCGGCGCACCAATCGCATCGTTACCTACGAGACCGTAAGTGTAACGCAGTTTCAGGTTATGCAGGATGTGCTGGTAAGGCTTCAGGAACTTTTCATTGGAGATGATCCACGCGCCGCCCACAGATGGGAAGAAGCCGAAACGTTTGTCCTTATGAAATCTCTCCGATCCGTTATACCCGAAATCGAACTCCACGAAATAACGGTTATCATAGGAGTACGTGTAACGACCCGATAAACCGATGTTACGATGCGGCAGCGAGAGTTGCAGGCTGCCTGCATTCGCGGTGATCTGGTTGTTCATCAGGAATACCAGCATCGCGCTGAAGTTATGTTTATCCCTGAAGGTGCGGTTATAGTTGGCAGTCGTTTGTAAATACGTGGTGGCGCGAATGTCTTTGTTACCCTCGTCGTATTCGAGGTACTCGGTACCGTCATTCGGATTGATGATGCCCAGCGTATAGTTATCGGCGTACTTATCGTACTGCTGCACCTGGTACCAGAACGGCTTATAGAAACGGGCGACGTCGAAGAAGGAAGTGCGGGTCGTATTGAACAACGCATGCACCGACAAACCTTCTGTGATAAACGAAAAATCCTGTTTCGCTTCAAACTGCGCTACGATGGTGGAACGGGTGTATTCTTTATAACCCTTCACCATATCTGCATATGGGTTGATGTAGTTACCTGTACCGAAGTTACCGAACATAATATGCTGCGTATGCGTATGCGCATCATCCATCGGGTAATAAGCCGGGAACAGCACCGGGTTAGCGTACATCACCCGGTTGTACATATCCGTACCGCTGGTGAGCGGACCGGTATAATCATCGAACGTACCATACAGGCGTACACCAATTTCAGTTGATTTAGTCAGGTTGATGTTAACGTTCGAGCGGAGTGCGTATGTTTTTAAGTTGATGTTATTGTTGAAGTTGTTCCGCTTATCCACTTTCAGCACGCCATTGTCCTGGTTCATGGTAGCGGCCAGGTAGTAGCGGGCAATTTTACCACCGCCGGAAATATTCAGGTTCGCGCGCTGGTTGTTCGTGTGTGTTTTGAACAGCTCCCTACGCCAGTCAGTTGCGGGATATACCAGGGGATTTGTACCCGCGATCGTGTTATCGATCTTCGCTTCGGAGTACAATTGTTTACCCAGCGGATCGCGGGTTACCACGGCTTCGTTGCCTAATTTCATGTACGTGATAGGGTCGGCCAGTTCTACGTTTTCAGTAGGTGCGGAAAGTGAGTTTTCTACACGTACAGATACGCGGGCCTTACCTTCCACCCCTTCTTTGGTGGTAACGAGAATTACACCATTTGCACCACGGGCACCGTATAAAGCGGTGGATGTCGCATCTTTCAAAATAGAGAAGCTGGCGATATCATCTACCTGCATGCGGGCAAGGTCAGTGGTGGTCAATTCTATACCGTCGATGAGGATGAGCGGGTCTTTTTTATAACCGAATGTGGTCACACCGCGAATGAAAAAGTCTGCATTATCTGCACCTGGTTCACCGCTACGCTGGTAAGCAATTACGCCGGCCATACGGCCTGCCAGTGCAGTGGTCAGGTTACTGGAGGGCACCTTTAATTCTCTCGGGTTGATGGTGGTCATCGCGCCTACTACCTCTTTCTTTTTCTGTTTACCGAAGCCTACGATCACGGTTTCGTCCAGTTGGTTGCTCGCAGGCGCCAGTTGCACATTGATGACGTCGCGGCCATTCAATGATATTTCCTGTTTATCGTAACCGATCATGCTGAATATCAGTGCGGTGCCGCCTTCTGGAATATCCAGCACGTACTTACCGTTTAAGTCGGTAGTAGTACCTACACTTGGCTTTTCCTTTACGGCAATGGTAACGCCGGGCAGCGGCGAGCCGCTGGTATCCGTTACAATGCCGCGTACATCCTTGCGCAATACTTTCGACAGGTTATCTTCCCCTCGGGTAGTAATGGCAATGAGGTTACCGTCCAGCAGTTTGTACTGCAGGTTGGCCATAGGCAGCACGGCTTCCAGCACTTTAAATACATTTTCCTCTTTTACGTTGAGGTCCACTTTTTTGTCGGGCTGCAACTTACGTTCGCTGAACAGGAAGTGGTATTTCGTTTGTGCCTCTATGGCCATTAACACCTTCCGGATATCGGCTTCGCGCAGGTCCATGGTAACCCTGTCCTGCGAATGCACAGAGGCAGAAAGGTGAAGAAAGGAAACGAGGATAAATAAAAAGGTCAGTTTCATAACGACAAGTACCTTTAGCAGCACATGCGGCGGTCCGAAAGCATGCACCAGATGCTTTTTTTTCATAACTTACGTAGAATTAGTAGTAAACAATAGGAAGCCGCGGTCGCTCAAAACTAAGGCCTCCTTACATGCTGATTAAGCGGGAAATGTTTCAGCGTTTCCCGTTTTTTTTATTTTGGTTGTTCTGTTTGCGTTGCTATATTATCTCAGTTTTTTAATTCAGTAAATGACCAGGGCATCGTCTTCGTGCCTGTAGTTAAACGACTCGATCACCTGCAGCGCTTCCAGCGCTTCTTCAGGTGTTTCTTTTTTAAAGGCGCCGGTGAACCGGAGTTGTTCCAGCGATTTATTATCAAAACGGATGGTTACATTATACCAGCGCTCCATGCGCAAGGCAAGGCTGGCAAAGTCTTCGTCGCGGAACAGCAGCATATTGTCGACCCAGGCGGTCTCAATGATCGCGCTATCTTCCGGCGGATAATAGGTTGGCCTGCTGATCAGCGGATCGTGGGCATGTTCTACCTGGAAGCTGTCCGTTGCGGGCAGCACCAGTTTATCGGAAGGTTTTAATCGTATTTTTTTATCGGGTTGCGCGGCGAGCGTCACTTCTACTTCTCCTGTAATGAGCGTGGCTTCATAAGCGCGGTCGCCGGGGTATGATTTGATATTGAAACTTGTACCCAGCACATGAATGCGCATCCTGTCGGTATGCACAATAAACGGACGCGAAGCATCGCGCGCTACGTCGAAATAAGCTTCGCCGCTGAGGTAAACTTCGCGGCTGTTACTGGCAAAACGAGGCGGATACTTTAATTCGCTGTCGGCGTTCAGCCATACGGTAGTACCATCGGCCAGTTTAATGAGGGAGCGTTTGCCACGTTGATTATGTTCGGTGCGTAGATCGTCCTGGTTCGCGTTATGGCTGTACAATAGCCAGGCACCGGTAACCAATACCAATACAGCGGCGATTTTAAGCAAGGGTGCCAGCCAGGCGCGTTTAACTGTGCGCACCGGTGCTTCTTCCCATACATCGGCTGCTTTCATTTGAGAAACAAGGCGTTCGAAAGCCTGGGAGGAGTGAATAGAATCGTCGCCTGTTTCGCGCTGCTTCCAGAAACGCTGCATCAGCTCCTGGCCTTTAGCCAGGCTGGGATCGGCTTTCAACAGGGCATCCAGCTCCTGCAGTTCTGCTGCAGAAATATCGCCCGAAAGCTTTTTAGATAACAGCCATATATACCGGTCGGTGTGCATGTGCATAACGTGGAATTAGCGCGTGTATACATATGACACCAAAACAAACCGAACTTACGTATCCGTTACCAAAAAAAATTTCAGGAAGCCATTCCTGGGAGTAAGATAGCCAGCAAACCCGCTATAGACAAGATATCCGTCGCAGGTGTTTTTTGCCGGTAGTCCGACAGGTAGGGCGCGAGAATGACATGTAATTGTTTTACCGCCTGGAATAACTGGGTTTCTACCGTACGGTGAGAGAGCTGGAGGATCTCCGCCACCTCTTTCGGTTTAAAGCCTTCATCTTTAATAAGGCGGAAAATCATACGCCTGCGGGGTGATAATTGCTCTACGGCCTCGTCGAGGCGCAACAGCAGCTCCCGCCATTCGGTGGCTGAGCAGGGGTCAAAGGTGTTGACGAGGCGGGCTTCGCCGGCGTCGTCGGTGGATACGATATGGATATTGGAAAACTGTCGGAGGTGATTGAGCGATTGGTTGCGTACCGCGGTAAACAGGTATTTGCCGATATGCGCTACGGCTTCGAATTGCTGCCTGCCGGTCCACAGTTTCATGAACACGTCGGACACTACCTCTTCGGCTGCTTCTGTGCTTTGCAGGTATTCGGCGGCAAACTTCACCAGGCGCGTATAACAGCCTGTAAACAGTTCCTCAAAAGCTTTCTGATCGCTTTGGGTCACTATTTTATGCCATAAGGTAGAGAGATGTGTATTATCAATATTCATCCGGGATAGTTTAGGCCGGTTACAACGATACAGTATGATGCATTAACAGTGGAATAAAAACCGGGCGCACGAAACTACAAGTCTGTCTTTAACATGGAATAACTTTCCTAAAGTAAATGTTAATATTTGATTTTGCAAGGTGAAGAGAAAAATTAACGGGGAAGTGTGCAACGCAACGCCCTTGTTTATTCGACAATGAGTTTGATGGTTTGACTGTTGTGTGTGGGTGGCAGTCCGGGTACAAAGACCGTGTATTTGAGTCGGTAACTGCCGGGCGTTTGCGGTGCTTTTACGAGTACATCGATCGAGTCGCGGGTGAGTGCTTCTCTGAGCGTGAGCGTGGTCCTTACGGTATCGAAGTATTTATCCTTACCCATGATCGCGTAGCCCGTTACCGCCGGCCTATCCGCCGGGAAAGGCAGCGCCACTGTGTAATCGGACTGCTTACCGAGCCGGAAATGCAGGTCGGCCCCAGGCGTAGTCGTTACCTTACTTTCGGCCTGCGTGAACTGCAGGAGCGAATAAGACACGTACGGCGCATATTTTTCGAGGTAAATCTTGCCGCGGGCGTCGGTCAGGCTGTCGGGCTGCTGAAAGAACGGGCGATAGCCGCCGACCAGCAATACTTCTTTATTCCAGATCGGCTCCTCCATATGCCAGTAATTGTACTGGCTGCGGCGGTTGCTCACCGTATTAAAGCTATACGCTTCGCCGCCAGTGTAGAACATGTATTTAGAGGGCGCCTGGTAGCTGTTGAAAAAAACAACCGGCCGGTCACCGGCTTTCGCTTTAATAGCATTTGCCCATTCCTGGTTATGGTGCAGCTCCGGGCGCACATGTACGCCAGGCATAAAGTCCCAGACCATGTATACACGTGTCACCAGCACCAGCGCCAACGATATGGGCAGTGTGTAGATCAGTGGCTTCAGGCTACGTTTATTGCGGATGATAGACTGGTGCGCCAGGATGACAAGTGGTGTAAAGACCATTACCGTCCAGTTAGCCTCTACGCGGCCTTTGAATGTGCTGATCAGGAAGAAGACGAGTACACCCGTCAGGCAGAACTTCAATGTACGTTCAAACGTGCGCTGTACCGGGCTGCTGAATGCGTAATAGAGTAACAGCCAGCCCATGAGCGGACCGAATAACAATAACTGCCCGATAATATATTCGATGGAATAATTGAGCTGGTAGGCATCCGCATTACGCTCCACCAGGTGGTATTGCAGCGATGGGAAATGATGCGTGTATTGCCAGTAAATATGTGGCAGGAACAGTACCGTGGTGATGATGCAGGCGATGTAATAACGGGTCACTTTCAGCAGGCTTACGTTGCTCAGTACTGTGAAGAAGACAAGCAATACGCCGTGGTATTTGCTGTAAAACATCAGCGCCATGCTCAGGCCCAGCAGAATCGTGTTTTGCCAGTCCTGCTTTTCGAGAAAGTCTTTATAAATACGGAAGTAAAGGGTCGCGAAGAAAATGAGCGGCACATCCGGCACAGCCAGCATGCCCCCGAGCTGCATGGCGCCCATGGCGCCCATGATCAGGTAAAACACCCGGTTGTTCTTCGGGCGCAGCATATCGTCTACCAGCATGAGCGTAAGTACATTCAGTACGACCATGCCTATACGTACGCCCAATTCGTTATGAAATACCGCGTAACCCAGTTTAATGAGCAGCGCGATCATCGGCGGATGGTCGAAATAGCCCCAGCTGAGGTTGCGGCTGTACACCCAGTAATAAGCCTCATCGTCCATCAAACCGGTAAAGAGTGCCTGCGCAACGCCCAGGGCAAACCACACGAAATAGAAAATGCTTTTATACTTATCCCGCCTGATATAACTAAGAAAGGTAGACATAGGGGGCGAAGTTATGAAATAGTTTGGGGCAGCAGCAATTGTTTCAGTGCCAGGGAGCGGTCGAGCACAACAAAGGCGGCCTCGTAACCCGGAGCGATCATGCCCAGCGGCACCTCACGTGTTAACAGCCGCGCCGGGTATTCGGCGGCCATACGCAGGGCTTCATGTAAATCGATGCCTACATGCGTTACGCAGTTTTGCACCGCCTGCAACATGGTGAGGCAGGAGCCAGACAGGATACCCTCCGGCGTCACGAAGCGATCGGGACGGCGAATATATTTATAGTCACCTTCCAGGTTTTCGTCTACCGCATCGGTGATGAGGTATAAACGTTCGCCCAATATCTTTTTGCTGATGCGCACCGCGTTGTAATTTACATGCACGCCGTCCACCACGATGCTGGCCATTACTTTCGGATGATCGAAAATAGCGCCCGGCATGCCCGGCTCGCGGTGCTGGAAGCCCGACATAGCATTGTACAGGTGTGTGGCGGCGGGAATGCCGGCCTCAAAACCAGCGTAGGCCTCAGGGTAAGTGGCGTTGCTATGGCCGGCAGAAATGATGATGCCGGCATCCATCAGGCGCTTTACGAGTTGGATGTCGCAACGTTCGGGGGCGAGGGTCATCATTTTTACGATGCCTTTGCCTTCTTCCAAAATCCAGTCGATATCCGCCGCAGTTGGCACTTTGATATAGGCTTCGATGTGGGCACCTTTCTTTACGGGATTGAAGAACGGACCTTCGAGGTGGAGGCCGAGTAATCCCTGGCCGCCTTGCTCCCAGTATGCTTTCACCGCCTTCATGGCTGCCAGCATCAATTCTGTAGAGCTGGTGGGTATGGTAGCCATGAAGTAGGCCGCGCCGCCGCTTTTGCAGTAGCCATATAAAGTGGTAAGCGATTGCACGCTCGGGTACATGGAAAACAGTTCGCCACCGCCGCCGTAGATCTGCATATCAATAAATGCGGGGGCGATGTAATCGCCCTGGAGGTCGGTGGTATGTACCGTTTCTTTCACTTCTCCATCGGCCACTAACGCGGTTACTTTTCCGTTTTCGGTGAGGATGGTGTGGCCTTGTAACCAGCCAGTGGGCGATGCAATGATTCCGTTCGTGTAGGCGTGCAACATATGTGTAAGATGAAACAGGGCCGGCTCAAAGGCCAGCCCTGCATGTTAGAGTATCATAAATTTATCGGCGTCCTTCAGGAAGGGGAGCCGGCCCCGTACCTCGTCCAGGTGCTGGCGCGAAAGGGTATAAGTAAATACGTCTTCGTCGTGTTCTTTGCGGTAAACGATCTCTCCCAGCGGGTCGATCAGGCTGCTGTCGCCGCTGTGGTAGATGTTATTGCCATCGTTGCCAACGCGGTTCACACCGATCACGTAACACTGATTTTCGATCGCGCGGGCGTGTAGCAAGGTTTTCCAATGCACATTACGCCTTTCGGGCCAGTTGGCTACGTTGATAAGCAGGTCGTACTCCGGTGCGCCGTCGCCGTTGATTACGTTGCGCGCCCAAACCGGGAAACGCAGGTCGTAACATACCGCCAGGTTGATCTTCCAGCCTTTTACCTGGGCAATGAGGCGTTTATCGCCGGGTGTGTAGTGATTATGTTCGTCTGCAAACGCAAAAAGGTGGCGTTTGTCGTAAGTGCCATATACGCCGTTGGGCTGCATCCAGATAAGACGGTTCAGGTACTGACCACCTTCTTCGATGATCAGACTGCCCATGATGATCGCGTTCTTTTCCTTCGCCTTCTGCTTCATCCAGGTTACCGCCTGTCCGTCCATCGTTTCTGCGAGCCTTTCGGGTTGCATGGAAAAACCGGTGCTGAACATTTCGGGTAGAATAATGACTTCAGTACGTTCTTTGATGCCGTCAATTTTGGCATCAAACATCGCCAGGTTGGCTGCTTTATCTTCCCAGTGGAGATTGGCCTGAATAAGACTTACGGTAAGATCGGACATATGATTCTTTTCATTTCCCGTGGTTAACGGGGTAACAACAAAATTACGGCGCTATGGGTTAGAAAAATTTGAATAATTTTCGATTTAGGGGGATGATTTTGCGATTTGTTTAATTACCTCCCCGATTAACTCCTGTTCAAATCCCCGTTGCAATAAAAACTGCATGGTTTTATACTGCCGTTTCAGGTACTGCTCGCCCTTCAAACTCTCATATTTCTTCTCCGCCAGTTTGTTCAACGTGGCCATGTAATCGTCTTCATCTATTTCCTTGAGGGCCTTTTTAATGCAGTAGGGCGACACCTGCTTCATCTTTAATTCCTGCACGATCTTTTTGCGGCCCCATTGTTTCATCCGAAACCTGCCGCCGGCGAAGGCACAGGCGAAGCGTTCCTCGTTCAGGAAGTTTTCTTCGATGAGGGCGGTGATCAGCTGGTCGATGGCCTCGCCTTTGAGGCCCAGCTCAAAACATTTGGAGCGCACCTCTGAATGGGCGCGCTCCTGGTATGCGCAATAGTTCCTTAATTTCTGTAATTCCTGTTCGTGCATTATTCCCTTACGATACGCAGCTTGGCGTAGTTGAGCATAATTTTCTTTTCGCCGCCGCCGGTGGGGAAGTTAACGGTGGCAATACGGTTGTTGGCAGCACCTTCCATGGCGGTAATTACACCGAAACCAAATTTCTGGTGTTCGATTTTCATGCCGGGCTCCATTGTAGCGGGATCGTCGGGCGCAAAGCCGGGCGTAGGTACGTGGGTGCTTGTTGCCGCAGCCGGTTTAGGCATTGGCCTTGGGCCGGATGTGGTAGCCGTTTGCTGGCCGGGTGCTTTTTTCTGCATCCGATCGAACGGGCTGCCGCCGCCACCGGGGCGACCTGCAGCACCTCCGCCACCGCCGAAGCTGTTGCGGATACCGCCGCCTGCATAACTGCGGTCCAGGAATTTTTCCGGCACTTCTTCGAGGAAGCGGCTCGGTTCATTTTGTTGTAACTGTCCGAAACGGTAACGGCTGTTGGCGTACGTAAGCCACAGGCGGGATTTGGCGCGCGTGACGGCTACGTAGAACAGGCGGCGCTCCTCTTCCAGCTCCTCGCGGGTGTTGATGGACATGCCGCTGGGAAACAGCGTTTCCTCCATACCCACGGTAAATACCACCGGAAACTCCAGGCCTTTTGCAGCGTGGATCGTCATCAGTTTCACCACATCGCTGTCCTCATCGTTGCCCTGGTCGGCATCGGTGAGCAGGGTGATTTGCTGCAAATAAGCACCCAGGCTTTTTTCCAGCAGCTCACCGTCTTCGGTAGGTGTTTCGGTAAATTCCTTGATGGAGTTCAGTAACTCCTGCACGTTCTCGTAACGGGCAAGACCTTCTGTAGTTTTATCGTTAAACAGCTCTTTTACGATATTGGTGCTTTTACCAACCTGCACGGCTACGTCGTACGCATTGCTCTTTTCCAGCATGGAGCGGAAGCTGCGGATCATCAGTACGAAGTTGTCGATCGCTTCGAGGGTACCGGCTTTAAAACCGAACTCGCGGGCGCGTTCGAGTACTTCCCACATGGTGATGTTATTTTCGTTGCTCGCCAACACCGCGCGGTCGATGCTCGTTTTACCGATACCACGCACCGGGTAGTTGATGATACGTTTCAGGCTTTCCTCATCGCGTGCATTGATGATGATACGCAGGTAAGCCAGGAAGTCCTTTACCTCTTTACGCTGGTAGAACGAAATACCACCGAAAATGCGGTACGGGATGGCCAGACGGCGTAAGCTTTCCTCCAACGCACGGCTCTGGGCGTTGGTGCGGTACAGGATCGCGAAGTCGCGGTTACCAAAGTGGTAGCGCAGCTTTTGTTCAGCAATCGTATCTGCCACGTACTTACCTTCTTCGTTATCGGTCATCGTACGTACCAGGCGAATCTTCTCACCTTCAGTATTGTCGGTCCAGAGTTTCTTTTCGATCTGGCCTTTATTTTTTGCAATTACTTCATTGGCTACGCCCAGGATGCTTTTGGTACAGCGGTAGTTTTGCTCCAGCTTTACCACATGCGCATCGGTGTAGTCCTTTTCGAACTGCAGGATGTTTTGGATGGTAGCACCACGGAAGGAGTAGATACTCTGCGCATCGTCGCCCACCACGCAAATATTTTCATGCACGGCACCGAGCAGTTTGATGATCTCGTACTGCGCAGGGTTGGTATCCTGGTACTCATCGATCATGATGTACTTAAACTTGTGCTGGTATTTAGCCAGTGCATCGGGCACTGTTTTCAGCAACACGTAAAATTTGTACAGCAGGTCGTCGAAGTCCATGGCGCCGTTCTTGAAACAGCGTTTGGCGTACATGTCGTAAATCTTACCCGTCAGCGGACGGTTTGCGCGCATGTCTTCCTGGGTGATGTAATAGTCGTGCTGGTATTGTTCCGGGCTCATAAGGCTGTTTTTAGCAGCGGAGATGCGGTTGTATACCAGGTTGGGTTTGTAGTGTTTATCATCGAGGTTCAGCTCGTTGATGATGGTTTTTACCACAGATTTTGCATCGTCGGCATCATAAATGGTAAAGTCGCGCGGATAGCCGATCTTATCAGCGTCCGAGCGCAGCAGGCGGGCAAATACGGAGTGGAAGGTGCCGATGTACAGGTTGCGGGCTTCGTTGCCGCCGAGGATCTTTTCTACCCTCTCCTTCATTTCCTTTGCCGCCTTGTTGGTAAAGGTGAGTGACAATATATTGAACGCATCCACGCCATTTTTCATGAGGTGGGCGATACGTGTGGTCAGTACTTTTGTTTTACCGGAGCCGGCGCCGGCAACGATCATCAGGGGGCCTTTAATATGTGTTACCGCTTCCCGCTGCCGTTCATTCAGCTCATTCAAGTAGTTTGGATTCATTCCCGAGTGTGGTGTTAAATCGTAATAATTAAACTTCTTTCCGAAGCGTGTAAAAGTACGATATGATAGCGGGATGGAAAAATCTGCCGGAGAATTATCGCCGTGGTGTTGTGTTTCAGCGGGTTACCAGGCTGGGTGGACGTGTGATATTAACAGAAATTCTATTATAAAGAATCTGCCTAGTGCAATTTCTTTAACAGGGTGGATGCGGTGGCCGTTATACTGGCTTTCAGGTGTTTTTCTTTGCCGTAGCGGTTGTCGCTGGTGGCGACGTGCCAGATCAGTTTACCGTTACTTTTATCGTAAATCTGCAGCACGGCACGTCTTTGTTTGTACTCAGCACCGCGGGAGCCCATTCTTTGTACGGGCACTTCTGCGGGCAGGCCGCCGAGCATTCTCAGCTCCGGGGCGGTGAAGGGCAGCCGGTTCGTAGCGCCGGAGTTCATGGTGAACGTAGCCATGCCATATCGTATCATAAGATCCCCGGCTTCCGCTTCCTGCAGGCCAGCCAACGTTAACATACGCACAAGTTCCCAGCGCAGCAGGTGGTTTTCGCCGGCGAGCCGCTCTACGAGGGGGCCAGATACACCCATTTCTTCTACCAGTGTAAAGGTCTTGTAAGGAGCCAGGCTGGGACGACGGCGCTCAGGATAACGTTCAGCCACTTTAACGGATGACGAACACGCGGAAAATACAATAACAACGAGGGTGTAAAAAACAACTTTCATGGGACGTAATAGTCACCCAATATACAAAAAGCAGCCGGTTCGTCTAACGTATATCCTTAAACAATTCCGCTACGGCGGCGGTCACCTGCGCCTCGCGCCGGCTGGCCTTCGGCGACACCACATCTTCTACTACACCGCGCCATACCATTTTGTTCTGCGCACGATCCACCAGGTGAATAGTAGCGGTACCTTCCTTATAGCGGCCCACTTCTATTTCCTCACTCTTCCAGGAATAGCGGCGCTGCCCTACGTAACGGGGTGCCTCGCGAATATCGGTCTGGCGGGTTTGTACTTTTTCCTGTAACACCAGGCCAATATTTACTTCCAGGTCGGGATTAGCCGCCTGGTGCAGGCCGTGTAACGTCAGCTGACGGGCAATTTCTCGCTGCAGCATGGTAACGCCCTGCCGGTAAGCCGCATCCGGAACGGTGGAGTCGCCGGAGGCGGAGACTTCGTAAAAGTTAAATGTTTTGTATGACGAAAGCGAGAAACCGTCGGCCGGTTCGCGGTCGACTACGCGAGTGGTACTGCAGGCGGCGAGCAACAACAGCAGGGCGGGCATCAGTATCAAAAATATTCTTTTCATGGCTGGATGAGTTGATCGGTGATTAAACTGCAATAAGAATACCGGTTTGTAACGCCAGAGGCCGTCCAAAATTTGCAGACGCAAGGGGGATGACCCAAAAGTGAATGAAGGCTTTGAGAATCGCTTAAACGATGACAAGTTTCGATCAGGTAACCCGAATAAATTAGGGCTGACCAATACTTTTTGGTCAGCCCTTTATCATCCTATCACGATGCGGATTATTTTCCCGCGAACAATTGTGCAAGCTTTTGCTGCAAGGCTTCTTCCCGCAGGTCTTTGGCAATTACCTTACCGGACGGGTCCAGCAGGAAGTTGGTAGGCACCGCGCGTATACCGTATTCTTCCACGATATCGCTTTTCCATCCTTTCAGATCGCCCACGTGCGACCAGGCCAGGCCGTCTTTTGCAATCGCGGCCAGCCAGGCATCTTTCTTCGTATCCAACGTTACACCCAGTACTTCAAAACCTTTGTCGTGGTACTTGTTAAACGCAGTCACCACGTTCGGGTTCTCTTTGCGGCAGGGGCCGCACCAGCTGGCCCAGAAGTCGACCAATACATATTTACCGCGGTAGCTGGAGAGTTTAACGATGTTGCCGGCAGTATCTGCCAAAGCAAATTCAGGCTTGGCGCCAATGCCCGTCTTGGCAGCGATCTTCCGTATCTCGGTGATTTCTTTACCGTATACAGAATTAAGTGCTTCCGGTTTCAGTTTTGGCAGCAGCAAGTCTACTTTTTCCGGCGCAGGGTAATTGATGTAACGATCGATGATGACCCAGGGTGCCACCGGTGACGCGGGGTATTTACGTACCAACGTAAACACCGCTGTGTCCAGCTCCCGTTGAAGATCGTCGAACAGTCCACGTACTTCGGCGATGGCCGCCGTATCTTTTACTTTATTCGCAGCATCCAGGCGTTTGTAATAACCACCCGCCTTAGGCGTAATGCTGTTCCAGGCGTCAAACCATTCCCTTAAGTGGGTGTTGTAGCGCGAGCCGGTAAAGGTTACGTCCTTAAACGTAGTATCGGTTTTCAGGCTTAATACACCTTTGTCAGAAAAAAACGAATATCCCCTGCGGGTACCGGCCACGTTCAGGTAATACATTTCTCCCGCGTTGGTCCCTTTGTAGGTGAACTTTCCGTCCTTCACCATTACCGAGTCGTTTACCTGTTTTTTCGCTTCTGTATGGGAAATGTAAAGTTTACCGGCGCTCATGCCCTTCACTTCGCCATTCAGCACAAAGCCCGGTTGCTTTTGCGCATATGCTGCCGTAGTAGCCAGCAGCAGTATCATGATCTTTTTCATACCTGGTGTATTTTTTAATGGTTATGGTATTTTTAACGCGAGGTCTACGACACGGGCAAAGCCTTCGTATTTCACGCGATAGTTGGTAAAATCTCCAACGTTATTCAGATCAAAAAAGTATACACGCCCCTGTGTTCCATCCCAGGTAACGGCCAGCAATTCGGACCCCAATAACTGGTTACGCTTATATTTCAGCAAGGTAACTGTTTCTTCCGCAGGGAAGCTAAACTTCTGCGTCGTCGTGTTAGATGTAGACTCGTAGCGGTGAATGGTGTTGCCGGTGGCGTAGTAGATATGCGGCGTTAAGGTAGAGGATGCGATCGCCGTTTTGGTCAAAATTCCCGGGGCGTTCATCTGCACTTTTTGCAGGGCCAGGTCTTGCGAGGCGCCTGTAGCTACCACGAGTTTAAAGCGCAGCAGCCATGGATTATTTGCATCGTCTTTCATGACTGCATTGTACTCACGTGTTACGTTCGCCGTATCCATGAACAACATTTCCATGCCGACGTTGTTCATATCGAAAAGGGAGCCGCTCACCACGGGCAGCGTTTGCAGTTTGGAAGTACCTACGGAGTAAAAACGTTTGCCGATCTGGTCGTACGTTACCGCCGTATAAGTAGAGCCGCCTGCCACATAAGGCGCCATACGGTAATTAAAATCACCTTCGGGTTTGCTCAGCTGCTGACCAAACTTTTTCGTACCAGGGAAGCCACCTACTAAGTTGGAATGCACTTTACCATTATTGATAATGATGCCCTGTGTCGGCGACGTATTACTGGTAGATGCCCAAAACAGGCGTTGTGGTTTAATGACATCCGGCGGTAAAAAGAAAATGTACTGGTAGTCCCACAGCTTCACCATCGTTTGATAATTGAGCTCGATCGCACTATTCTCTGACAAAAGATGGATCTCTTTTGAATCTACTGAGTAACCATCGCTCACCTGGTAATAAGTCATATCCAACTTCACTGGCTTACCGGGTAACATTCCGCCGTTCAGGAGGCTGTAAATATTCCGTTCCACCGTGCCATTGGGCATGATCATAGAAAGGTCGCCGCCGGTATTCCTGTCTTCCAGCACCAGCCAGCCGGTACCATACTTGTTTACCATGGTCATATCCCAGAAGATAGCGTTACTTACGCCGGTATTTTTATCGGTTACCCGGTAGGAGAGGCGGTAGCGCTGACCCAATACAAAGGGCGGGGCCGACACCTTGATCGCCAAAGCCTTTGTGGTAGCGATCACCGTTTTAGGCAATGCGTAGGAAGAGCTGGGTGAGTTGTCGAACACCATCCATTCGTACGTTAAGCTGTCTTCATTAGTGGCAGCAGACTGTGTAACAACAGGTGCTATTTTTAATGAGTCGCCGATGATTACCGACATGGTACGGCTTGTTGTGTCGGAAATAGTAATCCGGTTAATATCGATGTAATCGTAATTACCCTTGTCTTTATAGCAGCCCGCCGCCAGCAGTGCAAGCGCCAGACACATTATGATGGGAGTGAATTTCATGCTTTACTTTTTTAGCGGTTAAGGGAATACAACACGTTCTCCGTTTTCGTCGATCATCGGACCATTCGCCAGTTCATAGTTGTTCAGGGCGTATTTCACCGACTGGATATAAAATGCCTGGTCACCGGGAAAGATTGCACCGGTCCAGTTGGTGCGGCCAGTCACCTGTATCATAAACCTGAACTTCGTTTGGGAGAAGGTACCGAAATTTGATGCCAGGCTATTGTCCCAGTTGCCCGGCTTCAACAGCTGATCGGTAACGGTAAGCTTGTAATGCAGGCGGTCCAGCTTATTGGCAGCAGCGTTCGGAATATCGGAATACCCTGGCAGAAAATCGGCCGAGCTGTCAATTTCAAACACCACATGCAGCGTACTATCCTTCAAACCGGGGCGGCGATACAGGATAACCGGCACACGTGTTTCGAATGCTTTCGCCGGCATTACCAGCTCTTTTATTTCATAGTGATAACCTGCTATTGCGGTGGAACTGTCCAGCGCTTTAATAGCGATTACCCGGTCCCGATCGGCTGCAGAGCCCATAATACGGAAGGTGAGCCAGGCAGTGTCATGCTGCACATTATCCGCACCAACAGCAAAGGAGTATACGATGCTATCGGGATTGACGATAAATTTAGTGAAGTAGATCCTTGGATCTTCCTGGTACATTAACCGTTCTTCTTTACCGCATGCAGTAAGCAATGCGGAGCCGAGCAGTATTGAAAGTATGAAGCGTTGTATTTTCTGAATTTTCATCTGGCTTGTTTTAGTTATTTACCAAATTCGATTTGCGCCAATGGCATCGGGAAGGTGTACTTCGCCTGTGTCATGGTGCCGGCTACACCATCCGGAACGGTAGTGGCATTGGTACGTTTCAGGTAGAACCAGTATTGACCTTCTCCGTAAAACTCTTTACGGTATTCCTTACCTATTTCGGCATTGAGGTTGCCAGAACTGGTGAGGGCCGGCAAACCGCGTGCGGTACGTACCTGGTTCAGGAACACCAGGCCTTCGTCAGCCGTGGCGGATGCTTCGGCAGCGATGTAGTACATCTCCGGCAAACGCATCACCGGTACCAGCTTTTGCTTTACGTTATCAGGGTTATCGTTGTAGTATTTTTTGGTGTAGATAAAACCACTGGCGTTAGCCGCGGTCCAGAGGATGCGTGCATCGGGCAGGCGGATATCGGTACCATAACCCGGCAACGAACTTTCATAAGCCGCGTTCATTTTTGTGAGGGTCGAATACAGATCGCGGTTATCATCGCGCGCCAAAGGTGCGGGCTTGAAGAAGTCTTCCGCATGGCGCCGCAGGCCTGATGAATACACAGAAAATATATGTTCGCGGCTGAAGGTAAGATCGGATGCCAATGCGGCAGGATCAGCATTCAGCTCTGAGGACGCGATGAAGCGAAACTTATTGCTTTGTATCACTTCCCGTGCATATTTTAATGCGTTGATCTTATCTCCTTTATACAGGTATAATCTTGCCAGTGCTGCTTTCACCGCCCAATAGTTCAGGTGGTTCTGGCGGTACATGGTAAACAGGTCCAGGCTTACGGAACCCTGGTTGTCGGCGATCTGGTCGATGTTGGTATTTACCGCGAGCAGCTCGTGTGCAGCCAGTAAATCCTGTTCTGCTTTACCTAATACCGCGTCCATACTTTCTGCTTCCTGCGGGTTGATCGTGAATGCGCTCATGTAAGGAATGGCCTTCGTCGCAGCATTCTGCCCGTTGAGGTAAGCCGGCGCAAACATCCGCAACAGCTCGAAGTGCTGAAATCCGCGGAATGCGAGGCTCTCCCCTTTAATGATATTGTATGCCTCACCACCCAGCATGCTTTGCTTACCTTCGATGTTTTTAAGAATATAGTTCGCCTGCGCGATCAGCTGGTACGATCCGCCCCACATGCCAGCTACGGTAAATTCGGCATCGAGGTTAGCACCTATCACCGTATTGGTATAAGTAGCCCTGGCCCAATAGCCCCAGTATAGACCAGACGCCTTATTCTCATATCGCCCGGCCAGCACATCGATAGCGCCGAAGGTGAGGTTACGGCCGTAGAGCGAGTCGCCTGCGGCCAGCTGGTACATGCCGAACAGGGCGTCGATAAAGCCCTGCCTGGTGCTGAACTGTTTATCCTCACGCACCTGTGTTTTAGGCGACACATCCAGCCATTTGGAGCAGGATGAAAGCGTGAGCACAGCGCCCGCCACGATCAGTAATGTATATTTTATGCTGAATCTCATATTTCCTCTTTTAAAAACTGGTTTGTAATTGGAGCGTAAACGTGCGGCTGAACGGATAGATCAAACCACGCTCGCGTTGAATGCTCGTAAAGCGGAACAGGTCGCCCGTAAAGAAGGTGACACGGGTGTTTTGCACGCCCAGCCTGTTGTTAAGTGCATCCGGGAAACGGTAGTAGGCCGACAAGCTTTCGCAGATCAACTCGTTCTGGTCCTGCACAAAGCGGGAGGAGGCGTAGGTAGTACCGGTGGCAAATCCACCTGCATTCAGCAGGCCTTTAAAGAAGGTTTTATCCCCCGGCTGGCGCCAGCGCTCTTCTGACACGCGGCGATCTACGTTATACATCTGGTACTGCACGTTCTCTACCCGATCGATGAGGGTTTGGTTATACGCCTGTCCGCCCAAACGGAAACGGAAGAACATATTCATACCGATGCCGCGCAGCTCGAAGTTGGTACCGAACGTGCCCTCTATTTTTGGACGGGCATCCCCAACGATCACCTGGTCGAGCGGATTGTAATTGTTGGTCAGTTTGCCATCACGCGTCTCGTATATTTCCAGTCCGGTGGATGGATCTATACCCCTGGACTTCACCGCCCAAATTGCATTCACGCTCTGACCTTCCGCATACCGGATGATCGGGGTGGTAGACCTTGCCGTATCGGCCTTTTCGTTCATCGCCTTCAGTGTATTAGATACCTTTTCGATGGTACTCTTTACGTGGAACGCATTCACAAAAACAGACCAGTTATCGCGGGACTTAGCGTTATTGATGATGTTTACCCTGGCGTTTACTTCGAAACCTTTGCTCAGCACATCGCCCATATTCTCTGCATAGTTGCGGAAGCCGGAAGATGGTGCGAGAGAAATGGTGGCAATGCTGCCGCGGGTACGTTCTACGAAATAGTTCGCGGTAACATCTATCAGGCTTTTGAACAATGTGATGTCCGCACCCAGGTTGCTCTTCCTGGTTTGTTGCCACGAAAGCGACGGGTTACCGTATCCTAAGAGATAAGTACCGATAACACCCCTATACTCCGTACCCGTAAAGTACTGGCTGGTATTGAGGCCCAGGTAGCTGGGAAAGTTTTGCGAGCCGGTAGAACCGTAAGAATAACGCAGTTTCAAACGATTCACAAAAGACAGGTCTTTTACAAATTGTTCGTTATGCAAGTTCCAGCCTGCACCAGCCGACCAGAAAGGCGCAAAGCGATTTTCGGCACCGAATTGCGACGAACCATCCAGGCGGTAAGATAAATCGATCAGGTAGCGGCTGTCGTAAGCGTAACTCAGGTTGCTCAGGTAACCGGCCAGGCGGGAGCGAAACTCCGAACCAATAGGCCTGGCATTTACCGGGAAGCGGTTACCGAGTGTAAGCTGATCCAGAGAGGGATTAGGAAAACCCTGCACCTGGAACTGCTCCGTCGTATACTGTACATCCTGGAAGTTGGCACCTATTGTACCAAACACCGTATGATCACCGAAATGCCTGGTGGCATCGGCAGTTACCATTGCTTCGGTTGTCGTGCGGCGGCCATAGCCCTTATCGTACGTACCTTTCTCGAAAGTAGGCACCTGTACGAACGAGGTATGTTGCGCCGGCTTAAACATGTCCCTTTCATCCCTTTGCTGCGTAAACGCCAGCCTGGTAGATAAACGCAGCCAGCTTAACGCCTGCCATTGTGCCGCAAAGTTGTTGGTAACGTTTTGATACGTGCTCCTGTTAACGGTATTAAGCCCGGCATTGTACAGCGGGTTTACCGCCCTGCCAGGCCTTTGACCGTCAAGGTTATCATAGAGATCGAAGTTTCTCAGGTAAGTACCGTCATTTGCGTACAATTCTTCCATGTACACTTTCATAGTACCATCGGCGTTATAAGGCGTCCAGTAAGGGTTCAGGCGCGTGTATTGTGCGAAGGAACCATAAGGTGATTCATTACCACGATTGTAAGCGATCGTGAGATCGTTCCTGAACTGGAAATTCTTGTGCCGGTAACTCAGGTAGGTATTGCCGGTAATCGTACGACGGTCGGAACCCTTCATGACACCGAGGTCATTTGCGTAAGTGAGGTTTACGCCGTAAAGCGCTTCCTGTGCGCCTCCTTCCAGGTAGATGTTGTGCTTCTGGCCAATACCGGTACGCAACGGTTTGCTCAGCCAGTCGGTATTAACACCACTTTCTACTGCGGCGAGGCGGGCGCTGTAAAAGTATTTCAGCTGCTCGTCCACATAATTGAACGTGTTGTTATACACACCTGCGCTCTGCTCCAGCTCCAGCTTCTCCCTGGCGTTCAGCAGGTCGTAACCATTGAGGTCCGGTGCTTCTACGAACATGCTGCCGTTGTAGGTGACGCGCAGTTTACCGGCCTGCGGACGCAGCGTTTCAATTACGATAACGCCATTGGCTGCACGCGAACCGTAAATCGCCGTAGCAGCAGCATCTTTCAGGATGTCTACTTTCGTGATGCGGTTAATATCGAGATCGTTGATGCGTTGCAAAGTAGTTTCAAACCCATCGAGGATGAACAGGGGGACATTTGGAGCGCTCCCGTAGTTGAATACAGAGGCGGTGCTGTTCACGTCCACCAGGCTGTTACCGCCGCGCAGCACCACTTCGGGCAATGCGTTCGGGTTGGAACCGAGGTTAAGATTTTCAGGCATCTGGAACGATGGGTCCAGCGACTTCAGTGCGGTTAGCACATTGCCGTTGGTCACCTTGCTCAGATCTTCTGCTGTAAAAGAAGTGGCCGCACCGGTAAAGTTTTGTTTAGGGCGGGCAAAGATGCCTGTCACCACCACATCCTTGATCGATTGCTGGCTCACGTTCAATGAATAGCTATAAGTACCGCTATTGGCAAATGGCTTTGTAACCAGTGTTTCATATCCCATAAAGCTGATCTGCAGCCTTGCGCCGGGTTCCACTTTTAAAGCGAAAGTACCCGTGGCGCTACTCACTGTACCGATCTTGGTATCGATCACGGCTACGGTAGCACCAATTACGGGCTCGTTGGTCCTGGCATCCAGCAAGCGACCAGTGATTTCCAGCGGTTGCCCGGGCACTACGTCCGTAGTCCGTGGCGCTCTGTAACCGGACGGCCTGATGATGATCGTGCGCTTGTTGATCGTGTAAGTCACCGGCTGCTCGTCCAGCACCATCTGCAGCACCTCGCTCAGCGGACGGCGTGTAACGTTCACCGTTACCTTCTTCGCCTTTTCAAAATTGGCATTTTCGTACAGGAAAGCGTACCCGCTCTGTTTACGTATCTCCCTGAAAATGTCTGTGAGATTCGCATCTTTCAAATCGAGGGTAATCACCGGCTGCCGGTCTTGCCGCGCACCCAGTACGGGCTGTTGCGACATGGCTTGTAAAACGGGTAAAAGCAGCAGGCACAGGATGGCCAATTGCTTTAACATGCGGGCAAAGCTACGCCCCTCCGCCCGTGCAGGCGGTTTTAAGTAAATACACTTCATACTGTAGTCCTTTAAGTTGACATTAAAAGCAACAATTGCGCATCCAGTTGCGCGGGATAATTATATCCGCTATTGATTCATTTGGTTGATTCCTGTTTCTCGTTTATCGTTCCACTGTTATGGTTGACGGTGAAATGCGGAAATGTACGGCTTCCGTAAGTTCCAGCATTTTTAACACCTCTGATAATTGCTCACTCCTGGCGATCTGGCCCGTTAAGACTTTGCGTTTTAAAATATCTGATGTAAATACTACTTCTACATTATACCAGCGGCCCAACTGTCGCATGATGCCTTCCAGCGGCTCTTCGTTAAAAACGAACATACCGTCTTTCCAGGCAGCCGCATCTTCTATAAACCGATCAACACTTACCTGCAGTTGCTGGCCCGACAACTTTACCTGCTGCCCTGGTTTGATGACGCTGGTAATGGCTTCCCCATTTCTCACTTTGATCGCTCCTTTCAGCAGGGATGTTTTAAACACTTCCTCATGGTAGGCCGATACGTTAAATGATGTTCCCAGTACCTGTACTTCCAACCCGTTTACCTTTACCAGGAAAGGCTGCCCGGCCTTTTGCGCCACTTCAAAATATCCTTCACCCGTTAATTCCACGCTTCTCTCCGCCCCTGCAAATGCCGTCGGGAACCGGAGCGACGAGCTGGCGTTTAGCCATACATTGCTGCCGTCGGGCAGTATCACCTGGTACTGGCCACCGCGTGGGGTGGTAATGGTATTATATAAAACCGGCTTTGGAATGCCTGTTTCTTCTTCGCTGTTATAAGCCAGTTGCGCGCCGGCAATTTTCACGATGCGTGTACCGGCCTGGTTGCCCAGTGTGCCGTTCTGCAAAGTATCCAGCTCCACGATGCTACCATCGCCTAAGGTGAGCGTGGCTTTGTTGCCGCCAGGCTTCACATCATACTGGTAACGCTCCTCTATGCCCGCCAGCACCGGCGTTTCGCTACGCTGCCAGAAGTAGGCGCCCGCAGCAATTAAACCAGTGATGGCTGCCGCAGCTCCCATCCGTAACCACATCGGCCGGCGGGACTTTATCCGCCAATCGACCCGTTGTTTCATCGTGCGATGAAGCTGATCGCCGTCGCCCGGGATGATTTCATCCTGTGGCACCTGGTCGTACCAGGCATGCAACTCAGCCTGCTCAGCTTCCGTCGCCGTCCCTTCCAGGAACTTCTGCGCCAATTGTTGTATGCGTTGTGGAGCCGTCATGTTGCGTATTTGGAAGGGTGTTTAGATATATAGAGACTTGCCGGCACAATTTACCCTTAGCCGGATTCAAAAAAACTAGAAAAAGAAATGAAATGCTTTGCCGAGGTTCATCCTGATCAAACGCAAAGCTTTAGTGAGATGGGCTTCCGCCGTTTTGGGGGATATATTCAGCTGCCGGGCCACATCGCCCAGTGACTGGTCATGTAATTTGGTAGCGCGGAACACGATGCGGCATTTCTCCGGCAGTTCGCCGCTCAGTTTGTTCACCATCTCCAGTAATAACTTGTGTTCCAGCTCGTAGGCGTCTACTCCGGGTTTAATGGCCGCATTGTCGTGTAAGGTCCTGCGCTGCTGTTCGCGTGCCAGGTAACGGTAAACGCCGTAGCGCACCATGGCCGCCAGGTATTTGGAAAGTTCTTCGATAATGAGGGTATGACGCTTCTGCCAGATGGTTACAAATACGTCCTGCACCACTTCTTCGGCGGCGGTAGCATCTTTTAAATGATGCCAGGCGGTGGCGTACAGGCGGTCCCAGTAACGTTCATATATTTCGGTGAACGCACGACCGTCATCTTCCCTGACCAGACCCAATAAATCAGAATCTCCTAACAGACGCATAAACAAAAACTAAAACAGCCCGGTGTATTTTAGATAAATCGCTATAGAAATGGTTGATTATTTGCACAAAATACGCAAAAACAGCGATAATTCTAATACCGTTCAACACACAGGCCTGTAAACAAAAAGGGCCGGCACCATGGCCAGCCCTCTCATAAGTTTTTATTTTTCGTTGCGGTCCACCTTTAACCGGTCTTCCCGGTTGGCGATTTCCCAGGCGGTGTAAAACACCAGCCTCGCACGTTTTTGTAACATCTGGTAACTGATCTTTTCTACGGTATCCGTTTCCTTGTGGTAATCGGCATGCACCCCGTTAAAGTAGAAGATGATCGGAATTTTGTGCTGCGCGAACATGTAATGGTCCGAGCGGTAGTAAAAACGGTTCGGATCATTCGGATCGTTGTAACGGTAATCCAGGTCGAGCTTCGTGTAAGTATTGTTGGCCAATTCGCTGATGGGGCGCAGGTCGGAGCTGAGTTTATCATCGCCGATAACGTACACATAGTTGCTGTCGGATGCGTGCTGCGGATCAATACGACCGATCATATCGATGTTGAGGTCGGCCACTGTGTTCGCCAACGGATAAATTGGGTTATCTGTATAATATTTTGAACCGAGCAAACCTTTTTCCTCTCCGCTCACCGTCATAAACACGATGCTGCGGCGCGGGCCTTTACCAGCTTTTTTCGCTTTGGCAAAAGCTTCAGCCATTTCCATTACGGCAACAGTACCAGAACCGTCGTCGTCGGCGCCATAAAATATTTTGCCATCATGTTTGCCCAGGTGATCGTAGTGTGCTGTAACGAACAGTATCTCGTCTTTCTTATCGGTACCTTCCAGGTAACCCAGCACGTTGCTCGATTTATTATCGATCTGTCCTTTTTTGAAGGTCAGGTTTACCGGCCCACTGGCAGCAGAGGTATACGCGCGACCCGCTTTTACGGAGGCGATCATGCTATCGGCTACTGCTTTACCAAAAACGGTTTCCACGAAAGTCGGTGTAACCAGGTAGGAGTTGGGAATGTACTCCATCGTGGTCATCAGGTTTTCCTTCATGTACACACGTGATTTGGTGTAGCTCTGCACCAGGTATTTTGCCATATTCGGATCGGCCAGCCTGGAGGAGATCACGAATAAAGCCTTTACGCCTTTACCACCCGCCGCTCTTGCTTTCGCTTTGATCTCGGAGTTGGGGGACGGCCTTTTAGATTTAGTAAGCGGGTAATTGCCGTCCGCATCGCGGGGCTCCCCTTCCAGTACCACTACGACCTTGTCGTTAAGGTCGCCCAGATTTTTGTAATCGTCATGCTCTTCTGTGCTGATGCCGTAGCCTGCGAACACCAGCGATGCGTTATTAATATCCTGCGCGGCAGTTTCGCGTACGTTCGCTACATAATCTTTACCGAACGTAAATGTTTGGCGGCCTACCGACAGCGTGCTGGAAGTAACTGTATCCTGCACCATGGAAAAGAATTGCTCCCATTTACCATTAACGCCGGGCTTCAATCCCAGTTTTTTGAAATGAGCGGCGATATAAGCTGCCGCCACACGCTGGCCTTTTGTAGCCGTTTCGCGGCCTTCCGTTTTATCACCGGCAATAAAGTACAGGTGTTTTTTGAGGTCGGCGGCGGTAATGCTGTTGCCGTAGGTATCTGCACCGGGTTTAGACAACGCAGGTGCCTGTGCACAGGCGCTAATGCCGGCTCCCAGCAAACAGGTGAGCAGGGTAAATGTTCTCATATGCAGCGAAATTGGTTTTTTAATGTCGGTTACTGTTAAACAGGTACCGGCAATAGCGGGTAACTATTGCCGGTAAATATAGTTTCGTTCACTGCCGTATAATGGCTCATAAACACATTATGCGCAGGCGATCTTATTTACGCGGTTAGCGTGTCGGCCACCTTCGAACGGTGTGGCGATAAACGTTTCCACCATTTGTTTGGCCACGTCGGTGCTTACAAAACGCGCAGGCACGCTCAGTACGTTGGCGTTATTGTGCCCGCGGGCCAGTCGTGCCAGCTCTTCGCCCCAGCAGATGGCAGCGCGTACGCCCTGGTGTTTGTTAGCGGTAATGGCCACGCCGTTACCACTGCCACAAACCAGTATACCAAAAGCTACTTCCCCTTTTTCCACTGCGAGTGAAAGCGGGTGTGCATAATCCGGGTAATCTACGGAGTCAGGCGAGTTTGTTCCAAAATCTTTTATCTGAATGCCTTTGCCTTCGAGGTAAGAAATGATCTCCTCTTTGTATTCATAACCCGCATGGTCACTGCCGATGGCTACCGGTAAAGCAAGATCAAAAGTATTTTGTTCCATATCTGTGTTAATTAAAGCTGTTTAAGTTAAGGTTGATGCGGTTGCCCGTTAGGACCACTCATCTGCTTTTTCCTCTTCTTCACGTTTACGGTAAACCCTGGCCGATATCACGATGCTGATCTCATACAACAGGTACAAAGGTATGAATACCAGTAATTGGTCCAATATGTCCGGCGGGGTAATTACAGCTGCTAATACCAGCAATACCACAATGGCGTGGCGGCGGTAGGTGCGCATGAAGTTAGGGCCGAGTATGCCGAGTTTAGCCAGGAAGTATACGAGTACAGGCAGCTCGAACAGTACCCCCATACCAAATACGATCTGCGACATGAGGCCGAAGTAATCGGAGAAGAGGAACTGGTTATCGATCTGGTCACTCACATTATAGCCGGCCAGGAAGTTGATGGTAAACGGTGCCACCAGGAAATAACTGAACAACACGCCGATGAAGAACTGGGCGGATACCCAAAAGATAATACCTCTCGAGCCTTTCAGCTCCCGCTCTTTTAAAGCCGGTTTTACGAACTGCCAGAATTCCCAGAAGATGTAAGGCAGCGCGCCCATTACACCGACGATAATCGCCACTTTAAATTGCAGCATGACCATACCGGCCATTTGGGTGTTGAGGAACTTAAAGCTCACCGGTTGCATACACAGTTTGTCGCCCATGCCTAACAGGCCGCCAAGTTTACACAACCACTGGTACGACGGAAAGCCTGGCCGGGTAGGACCAAACACCACGTAATCCAGAATTTCTTTAGTGTATATAAAACCAACTATGGCGAGGGCGATAATTGCAAACGCGGAACGCACCAAATGCCAGCGGAGCTCTTCAAGGTGATCAAAAAACGACATTTCCGCCTTGTCCTCATTGTTGCTGAATATCTTCTTTAACATGTTTATCCTGATAGTAAAGGACACAAATATAGCAGAAGGCATCCAATATATTTCAATAAAGCGACGGGCGGAAAAAAAGAAGAAAGCGGACGGATGGTCCGAATGAGCAGGATTAACGCAAAACCGATTCAGGATTGTAAGGGGCGAAGTGTCGAGGGGTAGGTAAAAAAAAGGAGCCAGCCCGAGAAGAATCAAGAGCCGGCCTTTCATCCATTGTTTGTTAACCCCAAAAAAGTTGAATTCGAGAATGTCTTTTATAGTTCTCTTTAATAATTACTTACACATTTATTTGGCAAGCTAAATTTCTGTAAGTAATTACTGTCAGAGAGCGTTTGAATTTCTGAAACAAAAATAGAAAGAAATCTTGTATTATCAATGTTACAACAAAGTTTTTTACAACCTTTTAACAAAAATCAAATAGACGTGTTAGAAAAAACATCATGATTTGATAATCCGGTAGTTAAATTACTACCAACATTTTATAAATCCGGAATTTTTCAGAAATATGACAATTCTATATAATTCTAGAATATTAATATTCCTAACTAACTGATCTATATGATTTACAAGAACTTCCTTGAAACTGCACCCTACATGAGTTCTACCTCACTTCGGTTGCTGCAGTATAAATGCGTACCGCTTTTCATCTGTTAGAGGCTTATTTTGTATCACTCGAAAAATGGCGTCCTAAAAATGTTGTAAAAATGATGAATTTGCTAGTTCAGGATCTTCAATTTTACCATTTCGATGCGCGTATCGGTCACATTAAGCACGTCAAATTCATAGTCGTCGATGATGATACGCTCTTTTAATTTCGGAATTGTTTCGTGATGCGTGATGATGTAACCACTCAAAGTTTCACTTTCATCCTCCGGAAAATCAAATCCATACTTTTCATTGAGATAGTCCAGCTCCAGGCGACCGGAAAAGATATATTCTTTCTCGGCGATCTGCTTTTCTACGAATTCTTCTACGTCGTGTTCATCTTTAATATCCCCGAAAATCTCCTCCAGTACGTCTTCAATGGTAACAATGCCGGCGGTGCCGCCAAATTCGTCAACCACCCAGGCAATACTTCTCCTTTCCTTATTGAACTTGCTCAGCAGGTCAATAGCGCTCATGGTTTCGGGTACGGCCAGGATGGGATGAATTACCGAACGGATGTCCGACGGTTGTTTGAACATATCCAGCTGGTGAACGTAGCCTAAAATATTGTCGATATTGTTTTCGTAGATAATGATCTTGGAAAGTTTAGTCTCCATGAATTTCTTGCGTGCGTCGGAAATAGGCGCGGTAATGTCCAGCGCTTCAATTTCTTTACGGGGAATGAGGCAGCCACGGATCTTCACGTGCACGAGCGACAAAGCATTCTCGAACAGCTCTGTGTTCAGGTCCTGCCCTTCGCCCATGTGTTGCTGCGATTGGCGAATGTAATGTTCCACATCTACCCGGGCGAAAGAGCTGCGGTTTTCCACGATGCGTACGTTAAACAGGTACTTCAGTATCCACTCGGAAATAGATACCAGCAGGTTGCCTAATATATACAGCGGCTTGGTGAGCAGCGAAATGGGCAGGGCGAAAAAGCTGAGCAGCGACTCGGGGCGGGAGCGGAATACGCTGCGGGGAATAAAAAACCCAAAGAACAGGATGATAAGGGTGGCCACGATAATTTCCATGAACAGGAGAATGGGCAGCAGGCGCGGCGTATCCTGTTCGGGGATGAAGTACGTCCAAACGGGATCCAGCAGGCCCGAAAACAACATACTGTATATTACGGTGGTGATCGTAAGCCCTATCAGGCTGGTGGCAAGTATTCTCGCAGGGTTTTCATTGAAGCCCGCCAATATTTTACCTGTAGCACGTCCCTGCTTTTTCTTCAGTTCGATGCTCAGTTTATTTACGTTGGCAAATGCGGTTTCCATACCGGCAAAAAAGCCGGCCAGCAGGATCAGGGCAACTAATAAGATTATAGTATAAATATCCATCTTAACAAAGATAAAGGATTCCTGTTATTTGTACATCGCTGTAAAAACCATAGGATAGACCAGGTGATGACAAAAAACATACCGGAAGGGCAGGTGCCCGTCCCTAGCTGCGCAGGAAGCTTTCCACGATATTTTTCACCTCCCCGTAAGCCACATCGAGGTGTTCATTTACCACAATCCAGTCAAATTCATGGGAAAACGACAGCTCGTAACGGGCTTTACCGAGCCGTTCTTCCAGGGACGCCTGGGTTTCGGAGCCACGGCCGCTCAGTCGTTCGCGCAGGGCGTCGATAGAGGGGGGCTGGATAAATATGGTAAGGGCATGGCCCAGGTATTTTTCTTTGATGGACAGGGCGCCCTTTACGTCGATATCTACCATGGGTACACGATCCTCCTTCCAGATGCGTTCCAGCTCACTTTTAAGGGTGCCATAGTATTTACCGGCGTACACCATTTCGTGTTCGGCAAATGCGTCTTCTTCTATTTTTTGCTGAAAATCGTCGGGGGTAAGAAAGTAGTAGTCCCGGCCATGCACTTCGCCTTCGCGGGCCTGGCGGGTGGCTGCAGAAACAGAAAAGGCCAGCTGCGGCATTTCGCCTAACAGTTTTTTTACGATGGTGGTTTTTCCTGCGCCGGAGGGGGCGGTAATGATAATGATCTTTCCTGCTTCCATCCCGCAAAAATAATCTAAAACAAAAAAGGAGAAAAGTAATTCCTACTCTTCTCCTTTCTCTTATGTAAAATTATCTCTTTAGATACGTTTGATATCTGCACCCAGCGCGGTAAGGCGGGCATCGATATATTGATAGCCGCGATCGATCTGGTCGATATTGTGGATGGTGCTTTTGCCTTCGGCGCTTAACGCAGCGATGAGCAGCGACACACCCGCACGGATATCCGGAGACGACATGGTGATACCACGCAGTTTGTGCTGACGGCCTAAACCGATAACGGCGGCGCGGTGCGGATCGCACAGGATGATCTGCGCGCCCATATCGATCAGTTTATCGACGAAGAACAGGCGGCTTTCGAACATTTTCTGGTGGATCATCACGCTACCTTTCGCCTGGGTGGCCACTACCAGCACGATGCTGAGCAGGTCCGGCGTAAAGCCTGGCCATGGGTGATCGGAAATGGTGAGGATAGAACCGTCGATGAACGTTTGTATCTCGTAGCTGTCTTGCTGAGGAATATAAATATCGTCACCACGGAACTCCATCTGGATACCCAGCTGCTGGAATTTTTCGGGGATGATGCCCAGGTTTTCGATACCTGCGTTCTTGATCGTGATCTCGCTCTGCGTCATGGCGGCGAGGCCGATGAAGGAGCCGATCTCGATCATATCGGGCAACATGGCATGCTCGGTTCCTTTAAGGCTGGTTACCCCTTCGATAATGAGCATGTTGGAACCGATACCGCTGATCTTTGCCCCCATACGGTTCAGCATTTTGCTGAGCTGCTGCAGGTAAGGTTCGCAGGCGGCGTTATAGATAGTAGTCGTTCCGCTGGCCATTACCGCTGCCATCAGGATGTTGGCGGTACCGGTTACGGAAGGCTCGTCCAGCAACATAAAAGTGCCTTTGAGGCCGTCTGTTTCCAGGCGGAAGTAGTTATCGTCGTTATCGTATACGAATTTAACACCCAGTTTTTCGAACCCGATGATGTGGGTATCGAGCCTGCGGCGACCGATTTTGTCACCACCCGGCTTGGGAATATATGCCTTGCCAAAGCGCGCCAGCAAAGGACCGGCGATCATCACGGAACCGCGCAGGCGGCCGGATTTCTTTTTAAATTCTGCGCTTTGCAGGTAGGGAATATCGATATTATCGGCCTGAAACTCGCATTTATCGCGGCTAATACGGTTAATCTTTACGCCGATTTCTCCAAGTAATTCGATCAGCAGGTTGACGTCTACAATGTCGGGTATATTGCTGATAGTAACTTTTTCGGGTGTAAGCAAAACAGCGCTGATAATCTGTAATGCCTCGTTTTTAGCGCCCTGGGGAATGATCTCTCCTTTTAAACGGTTGCCACCGCGAACTTCAAAAGCGTTGCTACTCACTTGTTCCTATTTTTGTATTTGTTGTTGTTGTGTTTATTGCCTTGCTTGTTGCCTCCCTGGTTGTTATTGTTGTTGTTGTTCTTGAACTTCTGGTAGTTCTTACGTTTACCGGAGCCACTGCTGTTAGCGGCAGCAGTTTGTGCACGGAAGGCTGCCTGTTGTTCAGAAGCGCTTGCGCTGAAGTTCTCGGTCTGCGATTTGTTGGAACCACCGCCGGGATGGTACTCAAGCTGACCTTTGGAAATGTTATGCAGCTCTGTACGGATCGCGTCGTCATGTACGCTTTCTTTATGCCAGTTGCTGTAAGCGAGTTTCATGTAGTTGGCCACCGTTTGTGTAAACCCTTCCTTCTTTTCCGGGTTTTGTTCTGCGATCGCTTTGTCCATCACCATCTCCAGGTTTTTACCGAAGTGGCGGTTACGCGGGTATTTTTTAGGATATCCTAAACGCTCCGGTTTACGGCGCAAGGTTTCGCGGGTGGGGATGGGGTACGGCGATTCCACGTTCAGTTTGAAGTCTGATATGAGGAACAGGTGATCCCATAATTTATGGCGGAAGTCTTCTACGTTGCGTAAATGTGGGTTAAGTGTGCCCATCAGCTCTATCAGCGCCATAGCATTTGCCTGGCGGTGATTGTCGTCCTTAATGGACAACAGGTATTCTACCATTTTCTGGATGTTGCGGCCATATTCTTTCATAATCATATGGCTTCTGGTGGTATTATATTCCATCACGCACTTTTAAATAACGAAAATAAATGCTTTGCGAAATTACGGCGTCCTAAACGCGAGGGAACTCAGGAGGTTTCTTTGTTCTTTAAGGTAGCGGACGGCCGAAAGTGTAAGTTTAAATTGCAGTAAACCTATATATTTTGCAAACCTAACGAAAAATACCCATAAAAACTTAAATTCCAAATTCCCCGGTTGGCGAAAAGCCTTTATAGGGTTAATTTTAACAAATGGAACTATCACTAAAAGGAAAAACCGCTGTTATATGCGGCGGCTCGCAGGGACTCGGTCTTGCCTCCGCCCGCGAACTGGCCCTGTTAGGCGCTGATTGTATACTTATCAGCCGCGACGAAAAGAACCTGCTAAACGCCCTGCAAACGCTGGATGTATCGCAAGGCCAGCAACACAGTTTTGCAACTGCCGACTCCTCCCAGCCCGACACGGTAAAGGCGGCCATTACAGGCATTACAGCCAAACAACCGGTGAACATCCTCGTGAACAATACCGGCGGACCGGCTGCCGGCCCCATTACAGATGCAGATCCCGAAGCATTTGTGAAAGCATTTTCCATGCATGTGGTGTGCAACCAGCTGCTCGTACAGGCGGTGCTGCCTGGCATGAAAAGCAGCGGTTACGGCCGCATCATCCAGGTGATTTCTACTTCCGTTAAAGCGCCTATTAAAGGCCTGGGTGTTTCCAACACCACCCGTGCAGCCGTAGCCGGATGGGCTAAAACCCTTTCGAACGAACTGGCGCCATTTGGCATTACCGTGAACAACGTGTTGCCGGGTTCTATGACCACCGACCGCTTATTTTCCTTGTTTGAAGCCAATGCCCAGCGCCGTGGGGTAAACAAGTCGGTAATCGAAGCCGAGTGGAAATCCGAAATACCGATGCAACGCTTCGGCGACCCGGCAGAATTTGGTGCAGCCGTAGCCTTTCTCGCATCGCCGGCGGCGGCTTACATTACAGGCATCAGTTTGCCGGTAGATGGCGGCAGGATACCCAGCCTGTAATTACTGACCAGATTTTCGTTTGCTATGCCGGCCACCTTGTTTGTGCCGGTACGGCGCGTCGTGTGTTAACCTTAAGTATGGGATAACTGCGGGATAACACTGGGATACCAGGCCAATATAATACCGATATTACCGGAGAAAAGGTGGATTTGAGGCGGACTTGATGTGGACTTGATGCGGTTATGACGTTGATAATGAATAGATTGCGAGCAACGAGAAAATGAAGAGCAATTGATTATCCATTAGTTGCGAGGATTTTTGGTGATTTTCGCAGCTTTTGATGATGGTATTTTCGCGTTCGTTATCGCGAATACACTTGCCCTCGCGCCGGGTAGCGCGTTGCGGTACAAGAGAGTGACACAACGGCGGCTGAGGAGAGAATAAAAGCCGGCTAAATAAAGATGAAAAACGGCGAAAACAAGACATGGCTACGCCATTGCCCGAAGACTGATCTGAAAGGCAAAATGAATGTTTTCATGCAGTTGTGAAGGCTGCTCGTCAGGACTGGCGCCAGGCGGCACCGAAAATCGCCCTGACGTTTACCAGTGGCCGTGCCACCGGTAACATCAGTTTCATAACGGGACGAATGCAGGGTTTTATTCTACCACATTGATCGTGCGGGTAAAGCTTTCTTCGAGCGAGATAAAAGTCTCGGTACGTTCAATACCCTTGATCTTCTGTAATTCATCGTGCAACACGTGGCGCAGGCCGGATATGTCCTTACAAATGATTTCAGCGAACATGCTGTAACTGCCGGTGGTGTAATTAAGGCGAACGATCTCCGGGATCTTACGCAGTTCTTTGGCCACAGAATCGTACAGGGAGCTCTTTTCGAGGAAAATGCCGATAAAGGCAATTACATCGTAGCCAATCATTTTTAAATCTACATGTAATTTAGTACCTTTAACTACACCCAGCTCTTGCAGTTTCTTCATCCTCACATGGATCGTTCCCCCGGAAACAAAGAGCTTTTTGCCCAGATCGGCATAGGAGATTTCAGCATTGTACATCATCTCGCTGATAATCTGCAAGTCAAGTTTGTCAATATTCAAATTGTGGCTCATTTTGACAAATCGTTTTAGAATGTTTTAAAACTACATGCAAATATTTAAAATTTTTCGAAATTTACAAAATTCTTCTTGAAAAATTTGCAAAAAAGTAGTCCTCCCTTTAGATTTGCATCATAATCACTACCGAAAACGACTTGCGAAAGGCATTTCCCCGACCGGTTAAACTTTGTGGGGTGATGAAATTGGCAGACATGCCCTCTTGTCTCGGGGGTGAGGATAACGGGATAAACACAGCATAATGGGTTGACCACTAATCTTATTTGTGCTGCGGCTAACTGCCTCGTGGAGGTTCGAATCCTTCTCCTACAGCAAAGCGCTCAGAAACAATTTCTGAGCGCTTTTTTTATGGTGCATCGCCGGATCTCCTGCATTCGGCCCCGCTCTCATCAGGGCGGCCAGCACACAGCTGCTTTGTGCGCAGCACGGTCCCTGGCCCTTAGCTGGCGTCTTTGCCTGAGGATAGGCCATCCGCCTGGTTCAGACACTTTGCCTGAGGCAGGCAGTTTACCTAATTCAGCTTCCCCCTATACTTCAACTCATAAATCTTCCCAAACCCGTCATTCTCCGGGTTCACCAACACCAGGTAATCCTTATACTTCTCCACGAACACCGCCGTTTTTTCATAAGTTTCCGGGTCGCGGAACTTTACGGCATCGTCGCGGTGGATCATATCCTCGGCAATGTATACATGGTGACCGGCAGCGATGGTTTTTTCGGCTTCGTCCATACAACGATCGAACGCCTGTTCCGGTGAGCAGATAGACGCCGGGCTTTCATACACGATATACGCCAGCATACTACCTGAACCCAATGACAACACCAGGTCGCCGGTACGGGCGTGCTGCTTTAACCAGGCGGCGCGGTTTACGATATAATCGCTGCTTTCGGAGCGAATGAGCATATAGCCCCCTACCAGGTTATGTAACGCCAGCAGGCTCACCGCCAGCCAGGGTACGAACGTCAGTTTCTTTTCGAACAACGGCGACACCAGCCAGGAAGTGAACAGGAGTACGATGGGGACGAGCAGCATAGTCCAGGGTTCGGGCGAGTTGGGATCGAGGTACAGGAGTACCAGGCCATAGATGGCGATCCACAGGACGAGCAGCCAGTTCTCCGGCTTAAAACCTTTCCGTGTCGTATGCCTGAAACCTTTGATCAGCAGCCATAACAACGCGATGCCAGTCAGCACCAGGGTAGCACAGGCTACAAAGTTGAGCACCCCGTTCGTATTCGCTGCGTACACCTCCTCCACGATCATATTTGCCGGAAAATGGCCGCGGATGAACTGCTCCACCGAATCAATCCCATATAAAAAGCCGGTGGACACGATGTTGCTCACCAACACAAAACCAGTCACAAAAATAGAACCGTAGGACTGCGAGGCGCCATCCATTAAGAAGGCTACGAACGCCTGTTGCGGCGCAAGCGCCTGGTAAGTGATATAATAACCGCCGATCACCACCAGCACCCCGACAATGCCATATACAAAAGCGGCAGCCCAATACCGCCGAAGGAAAAAGGCAAAGGGGAAACAGAAGAACAACGGAATAGCGTTCGGTTTGTAGATCAACACACCAATGCCTGCTATAAATCCGGCCAGCACGGCCAGTACCAGGGGCCGCATCTCCCGTTGGGAAAGAATTAAATACAACACCCCGATGCAAAACACGTTGGACAATGCATACACCTCGGCCTCTACCGAATACCGCCAGTACCCATAAGCAAACAGCAACAGCGCGCAACCACACAGGGCGGCGTTACGGCTCATCTTCAGCACCCGCTCCTGGAAGCGGAAACAGAGTACGACGGTGAGTGCGCTACAGATGGCGCTTAAAGTACACATCAACCAATAAGCGTCGATGCGCTCACCGAACAACTGCCAGATGGCTTTTGCCAGGGGCAGGAAGAACAGGTAACGCGGCTGGAACAGGTGCGCATAACCGGAACTACGTACGAGGTAAGCATAGTGAAACCCATCATCTGCCTCGCTGCGGTTGCCCGGGAAGCTGAGAATGAAAAATAGCGTAAGGGCTGCAAAAGCGATCAGTCCATAAGTAAGGGATGCTTTGCCGGGGTTTGTTTTTGCAGTCATAATAATGTTTTAGCGCAGGATTTGCCGCCTAAAATTAAGCGGCTATTCTTAAAAAAGGAAACGTAAGAGCGGCAACGCAGCCTTTTGCTTACTTTTGCAGGGCATGGGACAAAAAAAATTACAACGTTTCGCAGACATTGAGACTTTTCCTAACGTGCTTATTTACCCGGAAGGCATGCAGGGAAAATGGAAGGAACACTTCGGCAACGATCAGCCGATTACGCTGGAGCTGGCCTGCGGCAAAGGCGACTACGCATTGGGACTGGGACGCATGTTCCCCGACCGCAACTTTATTGGGGTAGACCTGAAAGGCAACCGCATCTGGAAAGGAGCTAAAACAGCCCTGGACGAGAAGCTGGCTAACGTTGGCTTCCTGCGTACACAGATCGATCACCTGGAAAATTATTTTGAGGCGGGCGAAGTATCGGAGATATGGATCACTTTCCCCGATCCGTTCCTGCGTGCATCCAAAGCGAAAAAGCGGCTTACGCACCCGAAGTTCCTCGCTATTTACCAGAAGGTACTACGCCCGGGCGCTACCATCAACCTTAAAACAGATTCCGCGGAATTATATCACTTCACCCAGGCAGTAATACCGGCAGCCGGTTGTACCCTGGTAGAAGATGTGGCCGACGTATACGCCAATCCACACGCAATTACGCCGGTATTGAAGATACAAACGTTTTATGAGGGAATGCACCTGGCCGACCGCCGCACCATCCGCTACCTCAAATTCACTTTGCCATCGCAGCCGATCGACTGGCGCACCATACAATTACCCGATGAATATGCCGTTGAAGGAGAACATTGATTTCTACTACAACGAGCAGGGGCTGATGGTGTTAACGGCTAAGTTCCACCTCGACCGTGGGACCTGTTGCGGAAATGGCTGCAAACACTGCCCGTACGATTATGAAAACGTACCCGAACCAAAAAAAGCAGGCTCCTCGCCGAGCGGGACCAGGAGCAAAAAAAGCCCTGAAGCGGAAGCACCTTCGTTTTACGACAAGGTGTTTGAGTTAGTGAGAAAGATACCCAAAGGCCGGGCTACTACATATGGCGCCATTGCGGAAGCGGCAGGCATTCGCCTCTCCGCCCGCATGGTAGGCTGGGCCATGAATGGTGCCGGCCACGTTAAACCAACCGTACCGGCGCACCGCGTGGTAAACAGGAATGGCATGTTAAGCGGCAAACACCACTTCGCCACCCCAACACTTATGCAGGAACTACTCGAAGCAGAAGGCATCACGGTGAAGAACGATACGATACAAGACTTTAAGCATATTTTCTGGGACCCGCAGGGGAAGTCGCCCGCAACAAAGCGATCATCGGCCGTAAAGCCCGCCCCGCCCGTAAAGAAACCAACAACAGTGAAGAAAACTAAAAAACCGTAAGCGCATGTCCGTACTCAAATTAAAACTTGACCAGGACCAGCTGGTAGAAGATTTTTTCGAGGATACCTTTCTCGTAGGCATCGCCTCGTCTGCACGTGATTACCAGTTATGCTGGCAGCTGAACCGCCAGCTGCATTTCGACTTCCGGGTAAACAACTCGCTGGAAATAAAACTAACCAAAGGCGCACGCTCCTTTTACTTCCCCGTATTTGATTTTTTGGAGCCTACCAAAACAGTGGAACATTACTTGTATAACAATCACTGTAAAGGGGAGTTCCTGTTGCCGGAGCTTAAACACATTCATTACATCTGGCTCATCAAAGGAAATTATTACCAGCAGGAAGACATTAAAAAATTAATTGAACTGCTGCGCTATGTGGAGATGGTACAATTAGTATCTTTATTAGATATTAGAGACATTAAGAATAAGATGAATTTAATTTTTTGATGAATGTTTCGCCAGTGGGCCATGAATGTTCCGGACAGTAGCAAAGCCGGCAGACACAGAAAGTACGAGTGAACACCCCGAAACGTATATATATCTGGCATCTCATCCTAAATCATTTTTCGTATGTGGGAGGAAAAAGATAAGCAGCTTTACCGCGCTTTTCAGTTCAAGGATTTTAAGGAGGCTTTCGGCTTCATGACCAAAGTTGCGCTGATTGCCGAAAAGATGGACCATCATCCGAATTGGACGAATGTTTATAACAAGGTAGAAATCTTCCTTTCAACACATGAGGCAGGCAATACCGTTACCGATAAAGACCATCAGCTGGCAAAAGCTATTGATGGCCTGTTGTAATCCATTAATTTACCAGATCAGTGACGCGATTTATTTTAACGCTTCTTTTGTTCTGTTGCACCCTCACAACAACTGCAGGCACAACTTTAGAAGACACGTTTATCCCCGGCTATGACATGTCGCTCCAGGGTGCGGACCTCCGCCATCAACTGGGCGTACTGAAAAGCCAGGGCGACCGCTACACCATCCAGGAAGTGGTACAACTACCTTTCGGTAAAGACACGAGCGTTTTCCACGCGGGCCGCACAATAAACGACGGCACTAACGACGTATGGCTAAAACTCACTGTGCACAACAACACCACGCTCGACAGCAGTGGTTTTGTATTTGCAGGCTGGCACGATTACATGTACTGGTACGAGCCCGGCAGCAACGGCCAATATACGCTGCGCGCCCAAACCGGCCTGATGATGGACAATGCCGGCGTAGAACGCTGGAACCATTACGCCTTTCCTATCCACGTAGCCGCCGGCGCTACCGCAACGTACTACCTTCACATCTCCAACCGCTATTACCGCGAAAATGCGCTGCTCCCCGTACTCCTGAACGATATTGAATACTATAACTTCCGCCATGAAACATCGAATTATTATAAGCAGGAAGCGCTGATCATACAGATCATTATCGGTATGCTGCTCGTATTCCTCAGCATCACGATCATTAACTACACGCAACTACCCGACCGCTCGTCGCTGTACTTTGCGGGCTATATCCTCGGCCTCATCGTGTACTTCGCCCTGCGGCTGGATGCCAAGCCTTACCAGCTTTCGTTCTCACATCACTGGCCGAAGCTGAAGTACTATTGGGACATCCCGGCACTGTACTTCTGTTTTTACGTGATGTACTTCATGTTCGGCAACGTGTTTCTCAGCCTGCGGGAGCGCTATCCGTTAATGGAGAAAATATTCCGCTGGTCGTCATGGGTATCATGCATACTGATGCTGATATCGGTGTACTGTATTTACCGCGGCTGGTATCATATTCCGGGTAAGGTGTACACTTACTTTTACTTTATTACGCTGGTGCCCTTGGGCATTAGCCTGGTAGCACTCGCACAGCGTTCGCGGCACCATCCGCTGATCCGTTTTTTCTTGTTTGGGTCGATATCAATTTATGTACTGTCGCTTTGCGCGTTCGTGTTTAACCAGGAGCCGGTGGGACTTACCGCCATTCCCGAACTGGTTACTCCTTCGGGCATGTTAGTGGCCGGCGTACTGTTGCAGGCGTTGTTTTTTGCGGCGGGACTGAGTTATCGAAACAAACTGGTACACCAGGAAAAAACGAAAACACAGGAGCTGCTCATCAAACAGCTGAATAAGAACAAAGAACTGCAACGCAAACTGAACGAGCAGCTGGAAGAACTGGTGAAAGAACAAACCACGGAAATCCTGCGTAAGAAGCAGGAGCTGGAGGAGCAGCGCAAACTGCAGCTGGAAATCGAGTATGGCAAAAAGTTGTCGGAAATCGAACTGAAGGCCATTCGCGCACAAATCAACCCACACTTCATTTTCAACTGTCTTAACTCTATCCAGTTGTTCGTGATGCAGCGCGATTATGAATATGCGCAAAAGTATTTGTCAGACTTCTCTTACCTCATCCGTAAGACGCTCGACTTTTCGCGGCGCAATTTTATATCGCTGTCTGATGAGATCACCTATTTAAATACTTATCTTGGGCTTGAAAAGATGCGTTTCGAGCATAAGATGGAATACGAGATCATAGTAGACCCCACTATTCCAACCGGCGAACTGGAGGTGCCGGCCATGTTGTTACAACCTTATGTAGAAAACGCCGTGAAGCACGGTATGAACAATGAAGCGCACACCACGGGCAAACTCACGATCCGTTTTAGCCAGGACGATGATGAAGAAATGCTGGAATGTGTGATTGAAGACAATGGCATCGGCATCGAAAGATCGAAAGCGATACGACAATTGCCGGCACATCACCAATCTTCCGGCATGGAAATTAGTTTGAACCGTGCGGAGTTGCTGAACAAAATGTACAATACCGAAATTCAGATCGAAATTATTGACAAAACAGGCATGCAGTATCCGGAAAGCGGCACAATCGTTCGCATCCTGATACCCCAATTATAAGATGGTCCGCGCCGTAATCATAGACGATGAAAGGAACAGCAGGGATATCATTACCCTTATGCTGGAAAAATACTGCCCCGGCGTTGAGCCCGTGGCAACGGCTGCTAATTGTCGGGAAGGTATTGCGCTCATCCGGGAACTTCGGCCGCAATTAGTATTTCTCGACCTGGAAATGCCGGACGGCACCGGCTTCGACGTACTGACCGGCGCTTACGACGAAACGTTTGAAGCGGTATTTGTTACGGCGTTTGAAAAACGTTTCCTGCACACGATCCGTTTCGCAGAAGTGGAGCTGATCTTAAAACCGATCGACAAGGAAAGCCTGGTAGCGACGGTTGACAAGGTGTTACAACGCATCAACACCAATGCCTCCAAACAACGTTACGAGGTATTACTTAATAACTTTTCGAAAGAAGAAAACGACGAAAAAAACCTGATCATACCCGCCCCTGACGGTGCTGCGCCTGTGATTCCCATCAGCATGATCGATTACCTGGAAGGTGCCGGTGACAAAGTGGTTTTTCACTTGCAGGATAGCAGCATACTCCCCTCCACACATGGTTTCCGTTTTTACGCGGAGTTGTTTAATGCCATGAAGTTTTACCAGGTGAACAACCAGCAGATCGTGCAACTCTCTCACATCACAAAAGTCGATGCCGACCGTAACCTTGTGCTGCTCAAAAGCGGCGCCAGTGTTGAAGTAACGGAGCGGCGTAAAAAAGAGCTGCTCGCGCTCTGGCGATAATACCGCATTATTTTGGCAAAGAATTTGAATTATCAGGTTATCAAAAATACGCAACATGAGAAACCTGAAAAAACTGAGCCTGCTGCTGCTGGCTGCAGGTTGCTGCTTCGCCACTGCCTGCGTGGCTCCCAAAGCGCCACCACGGCCGCCAAGACCACCAAGGCCACCTAAGCCACCAAGACCTGCCATGGTCAAACCACCTACGCCACCACAAGCCGTGTTTGCGTACAGGGCATAATATCAGTACATCCACATATATTGAAACAGCAACCTGTTATCGGGTTGCTGTTTTCTTTTGCACCAGCATCAGCGCTTTTCCCACCCGCCGTTGTGTCACTCACTTCGGCGGCATTTTCTCTTCCCGTCATCGAATTGGACCTCCGCACCATTCCGCGATGCAGTAGTGCGGGAGCCAGGGGCGCGCGCGCCGCTCACATTAACAAACAAGTATAAAAACAAAACCCGCCTCAAATGAAGCGGGTTTTGCAAATGATATGAAGACTGATACTATCGGTTCATAGAGATCAGGAACTCTTCGTTGTTACGGGTGCCGCGCATGTGTTGCAGCATGAAGTGCATGGACTCCTCGGTGTTCATATCCGCCAGGTGGTTGCGCAGGATGTAAATGCGGGAAAGCATTTCTTTATCCAGCAACAGATCGTCGCGACGGGTAGAAGAAGCAGTAACGTCGATAGCCGGGAAAATACGCCTGTTGGCGAGGCGGCGATCGAGTTGCAGCTCCATGTTACCGGTACCTTTAAACTCTTCGAAGATCACCTCGTCCATTTTAGAACCAGTGTCGATCAGCGCAGTAGCGAGGATAGTGAGGGAACCACCGTTCTCGATCTTACGGGCGGCACCGAAGAATTGTTTAGGCTTCTGCATAGCATTAGCTTCCACACCACCGGACAATACTTTACCGGAAGCAGGAGCCACGGTGTTATGCGCACGGGCCAGGCGGGTGATGGAGTCGAGCAGGATAACTACATCGTGGCCACATTCTACCAGGCGTTTTGCTTTTTGCAGCGCGATGGCGGATACTTTCACGTGTTTTTCTGCAGGCTCGTCGAACGTGGAAGCGATCACTTCTGCTTTAACGCTACGTTCCATATCGGTCACCTCTTCCGGACGCTCATCGATCAACACCACCATCAGGTAAATATCCGGGTGGTTAGTGGCGATGGCGTTTGCTACCTCTTTCAGCAGCATCGTTTTACCCACTTTCGGTTGGGCTACGATGAGGCCACGCTGGCCTTTACCGATAGGCGTGAACATATCGATAATACGGGTGGAGTAGTTATTAGGCGTAGTAGTAAGCGTGAGTTTTTCGAAAGGGAACAGCGGCGTAAGGTAATCGAAAGGTACGCGGTCGCGCACTTCTTCCGGTGTTTTACCGTTGATGGTTTCCACTTTCAGCAAAGCGAAATATTTCTCTCCTTCTTTCGGCGGACGAACAGAGCCACGCACGGTATCGCCGGTTTTGAGACCGAACAGTTTTATCTGCGAAGGAGATACATAAATATCGTCTGGTGAGCTGAGGTAGTTGTAATCGGAAGAGCGCAGGAAACCGTAGCCGTCGGGCATCATTTCCAGTACACCTTCACTTACGATGATACCGTCAAACTCTATATTGAAAACAGGTTCTTTCTTATTGTTGTTGCCACGCTGCTGGTTCTTAGCTACTGGTGGCGGCGCTACCGGCTCTTCAACCGTTACGAAGTCATTCACAAAATCATCCTCTTCTTCGTCGCGGAGCTCCACTACTTCTTCCTCTTCTTCCGGTAATTCGTCGGACAGTGCTGGCAGCACGATGTCTTCATCATCATCAAAAGTTAAAGAAGGAATATCAAGATCTAATTCAAGTGTGCGTTTTTTTGGAGGTTCCGGGTTAGCAGGTTTTGCAGGAGTTTCTTTCTTAGGTTCTGGTGCTGGTGTTGCTGCTGCTTTCTTTCCTTTTTTCGGTTTATCTTCTGTAGCTGGTTCTGCTACCGGGGCTTCTTCTTTTTTAGAGGATGTTGTCGCTTTACGTTTTCTACCTTTCTTCTCTTCGCCGTTCTCTGCCTGGTCTTCCGATGCCATTACCGCTTGTTTATCGAGGATTTTATAGATCAGGGCCTGCTTATCGAGTTTTTTGGAATTGGGAATTTCGAGCTTCTCCGCAATGTCAAGCAGTTCAGGAACGAGCATATCGTTCAATTGTAAGATGTCGTACATCATCGTGAGTTGTCAAATTTAATTTTGAAGTGTCTAAAGGCGGGTACCACTGCGTGTTTTCACACACACACACCAATTAATAAATAATTGTTTTGAGTCAAGTGAAACTGGTTTGAAATCATTAAACTTGAGGGATGCCTTGAGTTTAGGACTGCTGATGAAGATGGCAAAATGGAAACTTGATCAGACAGATTATAACGCAAGATTAAAACAACTTTTACTATTATCCAAAAAAAGTCCGTTTTAACGTTTCAAAACAGCCGGGAAATGGGATTTAGGACTATTTTTGCAATCCTTAAATAAATAAAAAGTAAATATTTTATGAGCCAAAGAGTGAAGGTCAAACAGATCCTGCTGGACGACAAAACGAACTACGAAGTTACAGTAAAAGGTTGGGTGCGGAGCTTCCGCAACAATCAATTCATAGCTTTGAACGATGGCTCAACCAATAATAATCTGCAGGTAGTGATCAGCCAGGAAAACACCGACCCGGCCCTGGTGAAGCGCATCACCAGCGGTGCGGCCATCAGCGTTACCGGCGAAATTATTCCTTCGCAGGGTAAAGGCCAGAAGGTAGAGCTGAAAGCGCAAACATTGGAGATACTGGGCGACTGTGATCCCGAGCAATATCCGCTGCAGCTGAAAAACAGGCCAAGCCTCGAATACCTGCGCGAAATTGCACACCTGCGCTTCCGTACCAATACGTTCGGTGCAGTGTTCCGCGTGCGTCACACGCTGGCATATGCCGTGCACAAGTTCTTTAACGATCGTGGATTCGTATACCTGCACACACCCATCATTACTGCATCCGACGCAGAAGGCGCCGGCGAAATGTTCCGCGTAACCACGCTCGACATGAAGAAGCCGCCACTGGATGATGCAGGCAACATCGACTACAAACAGGACTTTTTCGGACGCAGCACTAACCTCACCGTATCCGGCCAGCTGGAAGGTGAACTGGGTGCCATGGCGTTCGGTGATATCTATACTTTCGGTCCCACTTTCCGTGCTGAAAATTCTAACACAGCGCGTCACCTCGCAGAGTTCTGGATGATTGAGCCGGAGATGGCTTTCTATGAACTGAAAGACAACATGGACCTCGCAGAAGCCTTCATCAAATACGTGATCGGCTACGCACTGGAACACAATCGCGAAGACCTGGAATTCCTTGCCCAGCGGCTGGAAGAAGAGGAAAAACAAAAACCGCAGGCGGAACGCAGCGAGCTTAAACTGGTAGACAAACTCGAATTCGTATTGAACAACGAATTTGAACGTCTTACTTATACCGAGGCCATTGACATTCTGAAAAACAGTAAGCCGAACAAAAACAAAAAGTTCAACTACCTGATCGAAGAATGGGGCGCAGATTTGCAGAGTGAGCACGAACGTTACCTGGTAGAAAAACACTTCAAAAAACCAGTGATCCTGACTGACTATCCGGCCGCTATCAAATCGTTTTACATGAAGCAAAACGACGACGGCAAAACCGTTCGCGCGATGGATATTCTGTTCCCCGGTATCGGTGAAATCGTAGGTGGTTCGCAGCGTGAAGAGAACTACGACAAACTGGTGAAACGTATGGAAGAACTGCACCTGCCGGTAGAAGAAATGTACTGGTACCTGGATACCCGCCGCTTCGGCTCCGCGCCGCACGCAGGCTTTGGTCTGGGCTTCGAAAGGCTGGTACTGTTCGTAACCGGTATGACCAACATACGCGACGTGATCGCCTTCCCAAGAACACCAGGAAGCGCAGATTTTTAATCCTCCTACAATTCATTATAGAAGGCTGGCCGTTGGTCAGCCTTTTTTGTTTTCGTACACCTATGCTTTGTGTTTTCGTACGCCTATGCTTAAACAGTCAGCATTCTTGTTTCATACCGCTATCCTTAAACGAAGTAAACTTTTATGGAAAATAAAACACCCTGCATCCTATAGCCAACATAACAAGTTAATGTGCGAAAGATGCTACAGTGGCGGGCTATCGCGCCCGCTACTTACTGCTCGATCGTACAGGCATTTCATCATCCTAAATATTTATTCCTATGGCAGAGATGAATACAAACACCAGCAACCACCACGGCAAACCACGCAGCAAAAAGTTATCGACCCGGGTAGACATGACGCCCATGGTGGACCTGGGCTTTTTGCTGATCACTTTTTTTATGCTCACCACTACCATGGCGCAACCAAAAACCATCGACCTCATCATGCCTGCCGAAGGTAAAAGCATGCCCGTTCCTGAAAGTAAAGCACTTACCGTATTACTCACCGGCGACAACCGCATCGCTTATTACGAGGGCGATGGAAGTAATGCAGATGCAGCCGTCAATCTGCAATACACGACCTATTCCACGCAAACAGGAATTGGCGATGTAATCCGTAAAAAACAACAACGCGTAGCAGATAAATACGGCGATGCCGATCAACTGATCGTACTGATCAAAGCAGATGAAAAAGCGAATTACAGCAATGTAGTGAATGTGATGGACGAGATGCTGATCAACCGCGTGGCCCGCTATGCGATCGTTGATATCACGGATAACGACCAAGGTTTTTTACACCCTATGCCATAACGCTACACAGCTAAAAAAGAGGAGGCTGGCTCTTTATGGAGCCGGCCTTTTTTATGGGCTTGACGGTCATTTGTCGTATATTTAATTATCCAAAACAAGTTGAACTATGGCAAACGTTAATTCCATTCCTTCAGTGGATCTGTCTCATTTCATTTCCGGTAATCCTGATCAGAAAGCCGCCTTCGTACAACAACTCGGCAAAGCGTATGAAGAAGTTGGTTTCGTGGCAGTAAAGAACCATGGCATTCCCGATGAACTCATTGCAGATCTTTACAAGTATGTGCAGGATTTTTTCAAACTCCCATCCGATGTAAAACATCAGTATGAAATACCGGAACTGGCCGGGCAGCGCGGTTATACTTCTTTTGGAAAGGAACATGCGAAAGGATTTGATGCGCCGGACCTGAAAGAGTTTTTCCAGTTCGGACAAACGGTGGCAGAGAGCAGTCCGTTAAAAAGCGAATATCCCGATAATGTGCAGGTGAATGAGGTAGCGCCGTTTACGCCCACTTTACACAAAGCTTACCAGGGCTTTGAACGTGCGGGCAAGTACCTGTTACGGGCAATTGCTTTATACCTTGGGCTGGACGAACATTATTTCGATGATAAAATAGAAGAAGGCAACTCCATTCTGCGGGCGATCCATTATCCGCCTATTACGCAGGAGCCGAAGTCGGCCATCCGTGCGGAGCAGCATGAAGACATTAATCTCATCACCCTGCTGGTAGGCGCGTCGGCCGACGGTTTGCAGATCCTGGACAAACAGGATAACTGGGTGCCTGTAACATCGCTGCCGGAGCAGATCGTGGTGAATGTGGGCGACATGCTGCAGCGATTAACGAACAACCGGTTGAAGTCGACTACGCATCGTGTGGTAAATCCACCGCGTGAAAAGTGGGGCACATCACGCTTCTCCATTCCTTTCTTCCTGCATCCTAAATCCAATATGGATTTGAGTGCGCTGCAAAGCTGCATCACCGCCGACAACCCGTTGCAATACGAGCCGATTACGGCAGGCGAATACCTGGACGAACGTTTAAGGGAAATCGGTTTAAAGAAATAGATAGTTAAAGACGAGTGGAACTTAATGTTTTGTCCTTCTCTTTAACGATCACCAACTGGCTGGCCGCGGCGGTGGAAGTAATTTCTTCGCCGCGGAGCAGCCGGGAAAAGTAACCCACCAGCTCCGTTGGAATGCGGTAATCCTTTTGCGGGAAGTTCATGAAGTAAGAATGTTTATACCGCACGGCATCGTGAAAGTTTACGTAAGTGGCATTTACAGCTTTCTCGCCACGAATCTTCTCTCCCAATTGTTTTTTCATGGTAATAAGATGCGCCCCTTTCAACTGAAAATCCTTCCGGTTATGATGGATATACACGTGCCTGGCAAAGCGCATTTTGTTTACCCAGTCCGCATGGCCCTTTTGCGGCACACAAGCAGCGTTCAATACAAGGTTATCGATAAACGGATAGTCATTTAATGGCTGCACATCCTGCGTTTGCATCATTTCCCGCACGATGATATTGCCCATACTGTGATTAAACGTTGTAAAGTGTACACCGGTTAACCAGGGCGCTTCCAGCTTTCGCGCCTGCTGAAATTGTAATAACAGGTTATAATATTGCCGAGCAGACAAGCTTGCGTTTTCGCGTGCGAAGCGAAAGTTCTTCGAGGGTTTGTAAGTCGTATTGATGCTTGCGTAATCGAACATAACTACGTTTACATTGTATTGAGCGCTCATCAGCTGCGCACGCATCACATTAGCGGTAAATATCTTACCCATACCTTCTGCGTACAGCACCACATCCCGCTTGATGGGCAGGCGTTGCATAGCCTCGCCAAGCGTTGCTTCCTGGTAAACATTCCATTTCCCTTCCTGTTTTTCGAGAAAGAAGTATTTGAGCGATGTAGTATCCACAAACTCGTCTACAAAGCGCAGACTGTCTGGCGACAAATGCCGGTTGGTGACGAATACCAGGCAGGTATCGTCTGCGGAAACCGTTACCTCATTGCCTGTATGGAAATGAAACTGCGACCATGCGGCGGCACTGTTAAAATCAATGCTTTGCGCCGACACGGCGGATGAAGCTACGAGCATCAATAAAAATAGGATTGTCCGCATATAGTAAGCAGTTATAAAAACCTTAAACGTCTGAACGGACCTTTTGTTTCCACAAGCCCCCTCAAACCGGGAGTACATCAACTATTATGCCTGTGCAAAAGCACCGGGCTGCGCTGAAATATTTGAAGATGAAAGGCTTAAATACGATCCGGCCACATATTTAGTTTGAATAATTCAGTATTTATCTTGAAATTCGACAACCTGAAACATACCGATAAGTGTTTTTACGTCATATCTCTTTCCTGAAATCAGTCTTTTTTCACAGCATAACCGCTTATGGAGGCCCACAGGGTCACCTGGCGATGATGCTGAAGACGTTTGTGCAGGAACGTAAGGATGTGACGGAGAAGGAGTTAATGGAATACAATGCCTTTTGCCAGCTACTACCAGGCGCATCATCTTCCCAAACCCTTACCCTTATCGCCTACAAGCGTGGAGGTCTTGCCCTGGCCATTGTATCCCTGCTGATCTGGATCGCGCCGGCAAGTATCCTGATGGGGGCACTTAGCTTCCTCCTACAGTTTTTCGATAAGCGGGCACTGGATGTCGACATCTTTAAATACGTACAGCCGATGGCGGTGGGCTTCCTGGCTTACGGGGGCATTAAAGCTTACAGCATCAGCATCCGGAACGCCGCCAGCGTATTCATTATGTTACTGGCCCTCGCTGTCACCTTCTTCCTTAAATCCCCCTGGACCTTCCCCGCACTCATCATCGTGGGCGGCATTATCACCAACTTCACCAACAAAAACATACCCGACTCCATCGAGAAGCCCCGTAAAATCAAATGGGCTAACCTATGGTTATTCGCCGTGCTGTTCATTCTGGCCGGTACCTTATCGGAGCTGGCGCGCATCAATAACTGGGACTTTAAACGCCCTTTTAACATGTTTGAACACTTTTACCGCTTTGGCACCCTGGTGTTTGGTGGTGGCGATATCCTTATCGCGATGATGCTCGAACAATATGTAACCCGGGCCAAAACACAGTTCATGACTGCCGAGGAGCTGCTCACCGGTGCCGGTATTATGCGGGCCATTCCCGGCCCCACATTCTCCGTGGCCGCATATGTAGGCGGTATGGTTATGCGTAATATGGGGCCCGGTTTCCAGCTGTTAGGCTGTATACTTGCGCCCATAGCCATCTTTTTACCAAGCCTGTTACTGGTATTGTTCTTCTTCCCCATCTGGAATAACCTGAAAAAATATGCGGTAATTTATCGCGCGTTGGAGGGTATTAATGCGGTGGTGGTAGGAATTATGTGGGCGGCTACTTTTATCCTGCTGTTTTCTATCTCTATTACCTGGTATAACGTACTTATCATCCTCTGGACGCTGGGGTTCTTATATCTTACACGGGTGCCTTCCCCCTTGATCGTAGTGGCGTGCCTGCTGCTGGGCTGGTTATTTTAGAACAGTTGTAGGTATAACACTTTACGTGTAAGATTCATTTAAGCCAACAACATACTGCAACACCACTACGAACTAATCATCAAGGGATGAGAAAGCACCTTTTGCACCTCCAGGGCCCACAATATATTAAATAAATTCAGCTTATCGGTGCTATCAAATTGTTACACACTGATTTTTAATGAAAAAACGGCTGGTATGCCATAAAGGCTGACTAAAAACTAACGTGCAAGCTTTGAGAATCATGTGCACGATGCAACCAAACAGAAAGGGGCTGACCATTACTGTTGGTCAGCCCCGCTTTATAAAATCCAGTATATTATTTTTTCACGTCGAACTTATACACACAAACGTGGCTATAAGTCTGGCCTGGCTTTAACACCGTGGACGGGAAGGATGGCTGATTCGGAGAATCAGGGTAGTGTTGTGTTTCCAGGCACAGCGCGCCACGGAAGTTGTACACTTTACCACCTTTACCCGTGTCTTTACCATCGATGAAGTTACCGCCGTAAAACTGTACGCCAGGCTCGGTGGTGTATACTTCCATATAACGGCCGCTTGCAGGCTCCAGTACAGTGGCTGCCAGGGTAAGCGAATCACCTTTTTTGTTCAGTACCCAGTTATGGTCATAACCTTTGCCAAACTTCAGCTGCTCGTCCTGCTGCTCCAGCCTGTCACCAATAGCGGTAGGCGTTGTAAAGTCGAACGGCGTACCTTTAACCGGTACGTTTTTGCCTAATGGGATCAGCGTACTGTCAACCGGTGTATAATTGTCTGCATTGATGTGCAGCACGTGATCATTGATGCTGCCATTACCCGCGCCATGCAGGTTAAAGAAGGAGTGATGCGTGAGGTTCACGATCGTCGCTTTGTCAGTAGTAGCGCTGTACGATACTTTAAACTCGTTGTTATCGGTCAGCTCGTAAGTCATCGTGATATCCAGCGCGCCAGGATAACCTTCTTCGCCATCAGGAGAAAGATAGTGGAACACTACTGTTTTAGGATCTTTCTGTTCCATATCCCACACTACTTCATTGTAGCCTTTTTTACCGCCATGCAGTGTGTTGGCGCCGTTGTTCAGGAACAGCGTGTATTCCTTACCGTCAAGTTTAAATTTGCCTTTGGCAATACGGTTGCCGTAACGGCCTACTACGCCGCCATAATATTCTTCGTGGCTGCTGAGGTAACCTTTCAGGTCGCTGTAGCCCAGTACGATATCTTCTTTTTTGCCATTTTTATCGGGCGTAAGCAGCGATACTACTTGCGCCGAAGTTAGTAACGGCCATTTCGATGCCATTACTATTTTTCAGGTAGAAAAGTTTCACCTGTTTGCCGTCGATCGTGGTATCGAAACCGGCGGCCGGGGCGATGGACTCTACTGACGAGGCAGCGGCAGAATCGGCCACTACGGTGCTGTCGGCGGTAGATTTTGTACCGCCCTGGTTACAGGCAGCGGCACCTAAACAAACGGTAGTTAAAAGCGGAAGAAGCTTTCTCATACGTGGGAAATTGGTTTTTATTGGTTTAAAAATGTATATGCTGATGGTTATAAGTGTCTAATATACATATTAGATCGATTACAAACTAGCCGGGAATTAACAGAAAGTTCGCTAAAATGAAAAATCGGCACCTTCTTAAAACAAAACAGGCCCGGGATCACCCGGACCTGTATCCTCCTAAAAAGGAAAAATATAGTTTACCAACCTAACACATATGCAAAAATCAACGGCGCAACAATCGTCGCGTCAGATTCTACGATGAACTTAGGCGTGGTGATATCCAGTTTACCCCAGGTGATTTTCTCGTTGGGGACCGCACCGGAATAAGAACCGTAGGAAGTAGTAGAGTCAGAAATCTGGCAGAAGTAGCTCCAGAAAGGAACGTCATGCCATTCCAGGTCCTGGTACATCATAGGCACTACGCAAATCGGGAAGTCGCCGGCAATACCGCCACCGATCTGGAAGAAGCCTACACCTTTACCACCGCTGTTCGCACGATACCACTCGGAGAGTGTTACCATGTACTCGATACCGCTCTTCATCGTACTGGCTTTCAGTTCGCCTTTGATGATGTAGGAAGAGAAGATGTTACCCATGGTGCTGTCTTCCCAACCTGGTACTACGATCGGAATATTTCTTTCTGCAGCTGCGATCATCCAGCTATTTTTGGGATCGATCTCGTAGTGCTCTTTCATTACACCGCTCAGCAGCAGTTTATACATATACTCGTGAGGGAAGTAGCGCTCGCCCGCATCGTCCGCATCTTTCCAGATTTTATAGATATGCTTCTGGATACGGCGGAAAGCCTCTTCTTCAGGGATGCAGGTATCCGTTACACGGTTAAAGCCGTTTTCCAGCAGGTCCCATTCTTCCTGGGGGCTGAGGTCGCGGTAGTTAGGTACTCTTTTATAGTGAGTGTGAGCTACCAGGTTCATGATATCTTCTTCGAGGTTCGCGCCTGTGCAGGAAATAATGTCCACTTTACCCTGGCGGATCATTTCCGCGAAGGAAATACCCAGCTCGGCCGTGCTCATTGCGCCCGCCAGCGTTACCATCATTTTACCGCCTTCCAGCAAATGCGTTTCGTACCCTTTGGCAGCATCTACCAGTGCCGCCGAGTTAAAGTGGCGGTAATGATGCTGCATAAACTGTGAAATCGGTCCTTTGTTCATGTTCATGTTCTGTTTACAAATTCAGAGGGGCAAAGGTAGCCAAATTTTAGGGAAAGCGGCCGGACGCTACTTAAACAAAAAAGCCGCAGGAGTTACCTGCGGCCTAAACACTGATCTTTAAATTTCCAGATTGGCGGAGACTCGAAACACTTATGCTTTTCTCAGCTTCCTGAAGGTGCTGACAGAAGAGGAAGTAGCCTTTACGGTCGTCCAGTGTGAATCACTCTCCAAAGTAATCATGTAAGTAGTGTTGCCGTCAGCATCATACTCCACGATGTTGTGAATGTTCTGGTCAGGATACTTCTTCATCAGCTTAGTAATTACGTTCAGCGGCAATTCGCTGTCGGTAATGTAACGGGAAGTGGCGAGCAGGTTACCGTCATTGTCAAAGTGGGCGGTAACTTTTGATGATTTGATGGTAAACTTGGCTACATAATTGTCTTTAGTGCCTGCGTACCAGGTAACGTTTGCAGCGCCTGCAAACTCCCTTTCAAAAGATTCAATAACTTTCTTGTTACTAATCGAAATGCCGTCAAAGGCACTGGCTGTGCTGGTTGTGAACGCAACAACAGCAACTGTTAGAATGGCGATTAATTTTTTCATGGCGGAAAAATTTAATTGTTGCTTTTTGTTTGTTGTTAATGATAAAGCAAAGGTATATGCGCCGCAAAGCTAAGTAAAGCGAATAGGTAAGAGTGGCGAAGCCACGTTAATTGATTGTGAAGCGTGTTATAACACCTACTGTAAACGGAGCTTTTGAAGTGTCTGAAACGAGCCACAGCACAGGTGTTGCGCCCGATCGACGAATGTTGCAAAATGCGTTGTTAAGCTTGTGTTAAAAGCACTTTTTGGTGACAATCGGTAAAGCCGAAAAACGTTGTTCAAAGGCGTACAAGAGAAGTTCGAAATCGGACAATCGACTTATTTAGCTTATATTTGATATCCGCGAACGCCCAGTGCATAAGCCTTTCAGGCGATTCGCCCTATCGTTGCATATGAACTACCTGGCCCACGCATACTTATCTTTTAATCACCCACCGTTCATTATCGGAAACATGATAGCCGATTTTGTAAAAGGCAAACAACTGCTGCAATACCCGCCGGACGTGCAACAGGGCGTACGGTTACACCGTGCGATCGACGCCTATACCGATCACCACCCGGCTACCGCCCGCGCCAAAAATTGCCTGAAACCCGCCGTAGGAGCCTACAGCGCCGTTTATACCGATATTATCTACGATCACTTTCTCGCCAACGACCCCGAACATTTTACCGCACAATCGCTGGAAACCTTTGCAGGCGGGATCTATGAAACGCTTGCCGCTCATCATGACCAGCTGCCTCCCGTGTTCCAACAGGTGTTTTCTTACATGCGCCAACATAACTGGTTGCTGCACTACCGCGAACGGAACGGCATTGCCAGCTCTTTCAACGGCATTACCCGACGCGCCAAATACCAGCAGGTACCGGCCACCGTACCTTTTAAAGCTTTTGAAGATCACTATGACACGTTAAAGGATTGTTACGCGCAATTCTTTCCGGACCTGCTGCGTTATGTCAAAAGTTATCTTGAAGCACCTGGCGGAGCGGAGCCCTCGTTTTGAGGATTTTCCGTACGTTTGGGGAGTATTTCACTGTCTAACAATATAATCCACCGTTGAATATGAGGAAATTAGTTGCATGTATCGCCATCACGTTGACCGCAGGCCTGTCGTCACCATCATTTGCACAGGACAAAAAATTGCCCCCGCTGGATCCCAGCCCCATGGATATGGCTTATTATCCGGCCATGTACCCGTATGTGGTAAAGGTGAAAGGCGAACCAGGTGCGCTGGTAGCCAGGGCTTTGTACAGCCGCCCGCAGAAGAAAGGCCGCACCATCTTTGGTGACCTGGTAGAGTATAATAAAGTATGGCGCTGTGGAGCCAACGAAGCTACGGAGGTGGAGTTTTTCCGCCCCGTGACGATCGGTGGAAAAACTGTTCCAAAAGGACGTTATACGCTGTACGCCATTCCCAACGAAAGCAAATGGACGGTCATCCTGAACAAACAAACCGACATCTGGGGCGCTTATAAATATGAACAGAGCATGGACATTGTTCGCACGGACGTGACGCCTGAAAACAATGCCGACGAAACCGAAGCTTTCACGCTGGCATTTGAAAAAGCCAACCAGGGTGCTAACCTGGTAATGGCCTGGGACAAAACCCGTGTAGCCCTGCCGATCAAATGGTCGGAAACAGCAGCCGCTAAGCCGGCACCGAAAAAAACGAAGTAATCGCGAACATCGCCACATAGAAAAGGCCCGGTTTACGCGGGCCTTTTTCGTGCAAATAAAAAGCCCGGCAATGTTGCCGGGCCCCGCTTTATAGTTAATAGTTAATTGGTAGTAAGAAAAAAAGCGGTAAGAATACCGCCTTCAGAAATTTTAACCATATCCTATGAAAAACCTACGGTAAAGTTAAATCATTATTAAGCTCGGGAAAACGCGTTTTGGGTGAACGCATTAAAATTGTTCGTAACCGTAGCCAATCTTACAGAATGCGTTTTTTTCAGCAGTTAGCGCTGCGTCAGCTACGTATAAACCCGCCTCCGTAGTAGTACGCAGCCGAATGCATCATCATTGCAGGCGTTCATTCCGACTAAACTTTCGTATATTCATTATCGCTATTGTGGGTAGCCGGCGGCAGCGCTTTCTTCAGCCGCCGTTGTGTCACTCACTTGTACCCCACACCGCTTTTCGGCATCGTTTTAGATGAAAACCAGTACATTGCAATACACAGCAAAACACATTCTATGAAGCTAGGTACAAAACTCATACATGCGGGTGTTTCGCCCGACCCCACCACCGGTGCTATCATGACGCCCATTTACCAAACTTCCACCTTTGTGCAAAATGCCCCCGGCGATCATAAAGGCTACGAATATGCACGCACGCAAAACCCTACGCGCGATGCACTGCAAAACGCACTGGCCGCCATCGAAAATGGCAAACACGGTCTCAGCTTCGGCAGTGGACTGGCCGCCACCGATGCGGTTATCAAACTATTGAATCCCGGCGATGAGGTCATTGCCTCCAACGATTTATATGGCGGCACCTACCGCATCTTTACCAAAGTGTTTCAGCGTTACGGCATCCAGTTTCGTTTTGTAGATATGCAAAACGCAGCCAGTGTAGCCGATCACGTAACCCCGCAAACAAAACTGATCTGGATAGAAACGCCTACCAACCCTATGTTGAACATTATCGACATAGCCGCGGTAGCCAAAATTGCGAAGCAACATCAACTGCTGCTCGCCGTAGATAACACCTTCGCCTCACCTTACCTCCAGAACCCACTGGATCTCGGCGCGGATATTGTTGTACACTCCGCTACCAAGTACCTCGGTGGCCACAGTGACGTTGTACACGGTGCGCTTATCGTAAAAGACGATGCGCTCGCCCAGCAACTGGCCTTTATTCAAAACAGCTGCGGCGCAGTACCTGGCCCTCAGGACTGCTTCCTGGTGCTGCGGGGCATAAAAACGCTGCACGTACGTATGCAAAGGCATTGCGAAAATGGTGAAGCAGTGGCTAAATTCCTGCGTAGCCATAGCAAGGTCGATAAGGTATACTGGTGCGGTTTCGAAGATCACCCTAACCACGCGATCGCCCGCGAACAGATGCGAGGCTTTGGCGGTATGATCTCCTTTACCCTTAAGAGTGACGATCTGGCCGCTGCCAAAAAGGTATTGAGCCAAACGCACCTCTTCTCCCTGGCCGAAAGCCTGGGTGGTGTAGAATCGCTCATCGGCCACCCGGCTTCTATGACACATGCCTCTATTCCCCGGGAAGAAAGGCTCAAAAACGGACTTACAGATTCGCTGATTCGCCTGAGTGTAGGCATCGAAGATGTGGATGACCTGATATCCGATTTAAATACCGCTATTGGATAAATTTCAGGAAAGGCAGGCCGAAAAACCTCAACTGTCGCGCAAACTCCGTAATTTTAGACCATTCCGGCCCATTTGGGGACCGTGAGACTGAAAACCATTACACCTATGAACCGGCGCTGACATGCATGCATGGCAAGCTAGTTTACTTAACTGAACGCAATGAAGGCGCAGCTAAAACCATTCCTGGAGGCTAAAGTAGCCCACTATGACCAGCCGGCGTTTATCGACGGCGACCCGGTATCGATCCCTCACCGCTTCACTAAGCTGCAGGACATTGAGATTGCCGGGCTCTTCGCCGCTATCCTGGCCTGGGGAAACCGAACCACTATTATTAACAAGTGTAATGAACTCATGGCGATGTTCGATAACGCGCCCTATGATTTCATCCTTAACCACCAGCCGCGGGAAAGAATGAAGCTTATGTCTTTCACCCACCGCACTTTTAACGGGCTGGACCTGCTGTACTTCGTGGAGTACCTGCAGCATTACTATACGGACATCAATTCGCTGGAGCACGCCTTCAGCGGGCATATGAGTCCGGACGACGCCACGGTCGAAAAGGGGCTGATCGGGTTCCAGAAGATGTTCTTTATGCTGGAACACCCGGAAAGGACCCGTAAACACATCAGTACCCCGGCCAAAAACTCCGCCTGCAAACGGCTTAACATGTACCTCCGCTGGATGGTACGGCAAGACGAGAATGGCGTGGATTTTGGTATATGGCAGCATATAAAACCCAGTCAGCTCGTATGTCCGATGGATGTACACGTGGCCAGAGTAGCCGCCAGACTGGGAATGATAGAAAAAGCCGAAGCCAACTGGCGTACTGCCGTTCAACTCACGGAGCAACTCAAAGAATTTGACCCGGAGGACCCTGTGAAATACGACTTCGCACTGTTTGGCCTTGGTGTTGTTGAAAAATATGTTTGATAATACATGATGACGAAGCAATTTTGGACGGCCGCCCTGCTTACGCTCGGTAGCTACACTAGCCTGCAGGCACAGGAACAGAACTATGTAGAACTGCATTATAACTTCGCTGCCAACCAGCAGTTTGAGCTGAACATGGAAAGCCGCAGCGAAACCTACATGACGGTGAATGATGTGATGCAGCGTACCACGCGCGACTTCAATGGCAAAATGAACGTAACCGTTTCTTCCGCCAACCGTGACGTAACCGTTCTAACCTGGAAGTACCAGGACATCCGTTTCAATTATAATTCGAAGAACGTAAATGCGCTCGTCGACGCCCGCATTGCCAACGATAAGGAGCCGCTTACCGCTGCCCTGGCCAAAATTGTGGACAAACCGTTTACGGTAGAAATACAGCCAACGGGCATCATCAATAAGGTAGATGACCTGGATGCACTCATCCGCGAAGCGTCAACGGCCTTCGCATCTTTAAAGGAAGACGATAAAAAAGCTTACGAAAAGCTGCTGGCCGACCAGTTCGGCACACAAGCCTTTCGCTCGTGGCTGGAGCAGTTGCTAGTCATTTATCCAGCTCACGGCATTAAAACCGGCACCCAGTGGGAAGAAAGCGTGCCGTTGCGCACCGGCCTGGTAGGCCGCACCGACCTTTACTGGAACCTCCAGACCTGGGACAGCCAAACGGCCAAGATCGCAGGCACCGCCAAAATTAAGACCGACAAGCTGGAAGTGCTTACCCTCGACGACGATATTAAAGCCACCGCCGAAATTAACGGTGATATGCAGAGCAACTACCTCATCAACCGCGAAAGCGGCCTGCCCAGCATCTGCATCCAGACCACAGAAATGAAAGGAGATTACACTTACCAGATCAATAAAAAGAAGCGCATCAAAAATGAAATAAAAGTACCCGTTAAGGTGATCACCAATGCTTCCTATAAATTCAAGCAGATTAAATAATGCCGGCAGATCCGCTTTTACAGGAAACCGGTAAACTTCTTAAAAAAGAAGCGGGCCTCCGTTTCCGCGGTAATGTGACCATGGAAAAGCTGGAACAGGCGCTGGCCGAAAGGTTACAGCAACTCATCAGCCAGGACTTCCAGCAGTTTGTGATGTTATTGTATACAGTAGATGTATCTGAAAAGAAGATAAAAGGCATCCTGGCGGGAGAAGGCAACGATGACGCCTACCTGCTCATTGCCCGCCTCATCATCGAACGGCAGTTGCAAAAGGTGCAAGCCCGCGCGGCCAGCCGAACAGATAGTCCGGGAGATTGGATGGATTGCTAAATATAATGGAAGGCTCGCCGGTGGCGGGCCTTTTTTATGCACGTAAAAACAAAAAAGCCGGCTCATCGCCGGCTTTCTTCATATACTCAGGGTATCTTATTTCGCTTTTTTCTCGAACATCAGTTCCTGCGCTTTCTCTTTATCTTCTTCTACACCTACGAAGAATGTTCCGAAGATATGGTCCCAAATGGAAGAACTAACGCCGAAACCACGATCATGATCTTTGTAGTGGTGCAGGTGGTGGTTTCTCCATAAAGGCTTCATCCATTTAAAAGGAGGATTAAAAGCGTGAATGGCGTAGTGCATAGTACCGTAAATGAGGTAACCGAGGATAAAGCCCGGGAAGAACATAAACGTTGCATTACGCAGGAAGATATAATGCAGCGCGAACAACACCGCAGCCAGGATAAGGCTGGGCACCGGCGGCATGAACAGGCGCTGGCGGTCGCGTGGGTATTCGTGGTGGTTACCATGCAACAGGTAAGTAAGGCGTTGGATAGCCTTGCTTTCGCTCACCATGTGAAACACAAAGCGGTGCAGCACATATTCGGCGAATGACCAGAAGAAGATCGCCCCAACAAACGTGAGCAACACGGTACTCCATGCATAACCGTAATGGCTGTTAGCATAGAAAAGGCTCCACACGATCAGCGGCAGGTACATGCCCCAGATGATCAGCGGATGCGTTTTGGTCAGTATTTCCAGATACTCGCTTTCGAATAATCTTGCTTGTCCCTTATTTTTTACTTTTGTTTCGACCTGCATGACTCCAATAGTTTTTTTTAATTTTTTTGTGATCAATGTAAACTCCGGTGATAGTTATAGGTTTTTACATTCACCTTGCCGTAACCCGTTGTTCCTGAGCATGTTTAAGGCTGCAATAACTCCGGCACGGTCAGCAATCGATAATTTTCCGACTGTAAATATCGCACCATTTTGCGCAACTTAAAATAAAATTTATCTATTCGTTCAGGCGTAGTCCCTATGTGCGTCAATAACATAAAACCGTTCAGTCCGCTGGCATGCGTTTTTTCATAGTTAACTACCGACTCATAAATCTCCCGGCTATCCCGGTATTGTGCGCCCATTTGTGGCCAGGTATAATCTGCATTACTACGGGTTCCGGGTGTAAAGTTAACTAGTTTTAGGCCATCGGCAAGCGCCCAGCTGGCAATTGTATCATTATACCACTCATAAGGCGGCAAAAAGTAGCCTGCCTGATCGCGCGATACACCCCAATGGGCAAGCGCGTCGTAGTTCGCCGCCAGGTCCGATTCAAACTGCGTACGCGTCACCTGTAAACTATCGCGTTTATCCCAATCGCAGTATAACAAATGCTGATCGGAGTGGCCGGCCAGGTAATGCCCGTCCTGCTTTAGTTCCCGAATAACCGGCGCGAAGGCCGGATTACGGTAAAAGCGGCCCGTTAAAAAGAAACTGGCTTTCACACGGCACTCCCGCAATACCTTGGCAATATGCGACCCACCATCGGCAAACTCATCCCCGGTAAAAACCAATGCTAGTGCTTTCCTCGTACTGTCGCCGCGGATGATGCCGCCATGGCTGTAACTCACGTGCGGCCAATTACCGACTATCGTTTTTTTTAAATGATTTACCTCATATTCCTGCATGGCGAGTAGGTAAACCATGCTGGCCGTTCCGTCCATCGTGGGCTCGTTGGTCGAGTAGTCCCCAAAATCGTCGTGGTAAACGACCAGGTCAGACTGAAAAGGCGCATATTCATCGCCGCCGTGCAGGGTGATACCCAATAACCCCTTGTAAATGCTCGTATACACCGGCCCATCCACCAATCCGCCGGACACCGGATAATTGTGTAAATGCGTAAAAGAGGAATGCGGATCTACGGGAGTGTCGCCTGTTGCAGGCATACCTACGACCATACTCGTTCCCCAGGGATTGCAGCCGAACAACCAGTCGATACAGGCCTGCTCCAGTTCCCGGTATGTTTCGTCGCCGGTAACTCGGCGGTACAGGCCGCATTGGATGGCAAAGGACGCCGTAAGATTATTGGAACACCAGATGAACGGGATGCCGCGATAAAAAGCATTACTACGGGCTTTCTGCCAAACAGCATCGATGCCCGTCCGGTACATCTCCATCCATTCCCGGCCGCTACTTTTAGTCGCCAGTTCACTATGCCCGAAGTTGTGAAACGGGTACCATTGGTAGTGCCGCGCCGTATCTGCCCCCATCCATGGCGTGACCGGCTCTTCCCGCGCCCATTGCTGCGCCTGGGCCAGTAATTGGGAATCGTTCTTTAACGTGGCCAGTTGTGCCGCCGCCAGTTCCATATCATCTTTCCAGCTATCCTCTTCATAAAAATAAGGCGCGCCGCAGGGAGCGGTCTGGCAAACACCAGGGTGCGCGATGCCTAACCTGTAGGCCGACAATGCCCGTTCCTCAAGTCGTTTTGCGTAGCCCGCATCCTTGTCATTCAACAAACTCGCGCCCAAAGCAAAGGCACTGGCAAACTTACCGGCAGTGGATGCGACACCGGTAGACCGGTTCATATATTTTTTAAGCCCCTGGGGCTCGCCTGTGCAAAAGTAAACGGGCCGTTGCCTGCCAGGCCCCTCGTAACTCAACGTATCCTGGTTCGGCAAGCGCATACCGCGATGGTCGCGATCGTCTGCGATCTGGTTAAACATCCAGTCAGCCCGTGGATGCATACGCAGCAGCCAATCCAGGCCCCAGCGGGCTTCGTCCAGCACGTCGGGCACTTTGTTCTTGCCGTTCAAGCCGCTGGCTTGATAGTGATCGCCAAACACGGGGGCAAAGTCGCGGTAGGCCGCCAGCAGGTGATAGGTGGCGTTGGCGGAAGTTGTGACGTACTGGAGATAATCCGTTGCATCGTGCCAGCCGCCGCGGGCGTCGATGTGCGTGCCATCAGGCATGGGGCCATATACGGAGAAGCCATCCTGGGTATGGCAACTGTCTTTCAGGTAAGGATTATAACCGCAACGCTGCTGCCGCATGTATTGCAGGCAGAAGTCAGCGGTGCCGGTGTATACATCTGCGCCGATGCGAAATGTGGCGGATTGAACGTCGCCGGCTTTAATATAGTAAGTACCTGGTTTGTTAAAATCCGTGAAAGCCAGCCGCCATGTGTGCTGAAACGGCCCCCATGCGCCGAAGTTTTTACCGGCCGTAGCCTCGTATACTTGTTTGTGCGTTGCGGCATCGTGTAGCGCAAAAGTGGTTATCGATACATCCGCCTTTGCGCCCAATACGGCTACTTTTATACCCGAGGGCGTATAACCGAGCTGGTTGATGCGCACCCAGGCGACGTCAGACGTTAGAGAAATGAGCGGCATGTGCATTCGCGCCGCCACAGCACCCAATGCGCCCATCTGCACCAGACTTGAAAACGCGATCAGCAATAAACTCCTTAATATCATAACGCTAGTCGTTGTACTTGAATTTAAACTCACTCAAATCCGGTGCGTGCCTGCGTTTGCGCGACAACTCATAATTATAGATGATCTCTCCCACCTCTTTAAAAAAAGGATAACCGATCGTATCGTATTCGTACTTGTTATCGTTCAACACACCATCGCTATTCACATAAATCACCGCGCTTAACATAAACTCTACGTTGTGTTTGAAATCTGTGATGTAAGCTACATCGGTCAAAAAGCCATATGACCAGCCGGTTTTATTGAACGAGCGAATATGCTCCGGGATCTTACTGCGATTGGCTTTGAACCAAAAGAACTTGGTATAACTATCGAAAAATTCGGTCGTATCATACTTCGGATAATGCGATTCTGAAGGCAACATCGACATATAACGTAGCAAAAACCGGCGGTCACTTTCGGCTAAGTTGAATCGTTGCTCAGCCGGCATTGTAGCAGGAAACAGCACCGATTGCAGCATTTGCTGCAGATATGGCAGCGGTACATTATTGTGCCGCGTAAAGTCCATTGGTTGCTGAATCAGACTGTCGTTTTTATCCCAATGCGCCTTACCGATGAATACGGGTCTGCTGTAATCAAATTGCAGATCACAATACGCGGCGGGCTGTGTATAAACCGTCTTACCATTTTTTTTGAAACGGATGGGATTAGTGTGACGATTACCTTCCTCCGTCATAGGAGCGAAGCGGCGTACGATACGCGCATCTTTATATCCTTTTGCCCATAACTGTTCGTGGATGGTTTGCTGGCCAACGAATTCGTATAGCCGGTTGTACGCGTCGTTATCGCTTACTAAAAATACTTTCCTGATGTAGTGTGCAATGCTCGCCAGTCCATTGGCTGCCGAAGTATCTTCACTTACGCGTGTTTGACCATCGAAGGCACTGTCGATATACATCGGCGTGTCTTTATCGAGCTGTAAGGCACGCATCTTTTCCAGTGCCAGGAAGGCCAGCGGCATTTTTACGGTAGATGCCGGATTGAAGTACCGTTGTGCATCTACGTCATAATAAAAATGGGTAAAACCAGGCTTATTGGCGGCATCACGATCGATGCGGGTGTAGATGATCTGGCATTGAAACGTATCCGGATGATCAAGTATATGCTTAAGTGCCGGCGAGGCATTCCGGCGCAATAATTCCTCCAGGAACTTGTCTGTGCGTGATTGTGCGTGTATCGACATAGAAAAAACGCTTAAAAGCATCCATCCAAATATTGACCTAAACACCATATGGCATTGCTATATATGCATAAATCTAATAAACAATCGCCACAAATCACAGCATTTAAAAACGCAAAAACCGGCATTACAAATCTCTTTATATTTGGCCCCTCATACGCCACAAAAAAATTGATATGAAATTAGTTACCTACCTGAATGCTGATGTAGACCAATTGGCCATGTTGGTGGACGGCCGCCTGTATAATATGCAGGACCTTCATCCCGACCTGCCGACCACCATGCATATGTTCCTGCTGATGTGGGACGAAGTCATTGACCTGGCCCGCAGCATCGAAGCCGGATTAAAGCAAGGCCGCAAGCCGTCGACTGTAATGGGTATTCCGTACGACGACGTACAGCTGCTCGCCCCCGTGCCTTTCCCATCTTCCTGCCGCGATGGTTACGCGTTTCGCCAGCACGTAGCAGCCGCCCGCCGCAATCGTAAGGTGGACATGATCCAGGAATTTGACCAGTACCCGATCTTCTATTTCACCAACCACAACGCCATCCAGGGCCCTGGCGATATTCTCTGTATGCCCGATCATTTCGATAAGCTGGACTTTGAGCTGGAAGCCGCTATCGTGATCTGCAAAAAAGGCCGTAACATTCCCGCTGCGGAAGCCGACGAGTACATTGGCGGCTACATGATCATGAACGACATGAGCGCCCGCACCCTCCAAATTGAAGAAATGAAACTGAACCTCGGTCCCGCAAAGGGCAAGGATTTCAGCACAGTGATCGGTCCTATATTGGTTACACCAGATGAACTGGAACCATTCAAGATAGCACCCAAGCCAGGGCACACCGGTAATGCGTACAACCTGAAAATGAAATGTTGGGTAAACGGCGTGCAGGTAAGTGACGGCAACGTGGGCGATATGGACTGGACTTTCGCCGAGATCGTGGAACGCTGCTCGTACGGCGCAGACATCCTGCCCGGCGACGTTATCGGCTCCGGCACAGTAGGAACAGGTTGCTTCCTGGAGCTGAACGGCACCGGCAAACTCAACGACCCCAATTACCAGGAACAATGGCTGCAACCCGGGGACGTTGTTGAGATGGAGATAGATGGTTTAGGCCGCCTTTCCAACACCATCGTTGCGGAAGACAGTGACTTCAGCCTGCTGAAGCTTAAGAAGAATGTGTAAAATCAAACGCCAAAACCGACCATTATGAAACTTATTCCGGGCGAAGTAAAAACCAGCGAACTGCACGCCTACCTGTTAGGCGCCATCTCGCCGCGGCCCATCTGTTTTGCCAGTACGATAGATGAAAATGGTGTGCCCAACCTGTCTCCCTTCAGCTTTTTCAACGTGTTCGGCTCCAACCCGGTGACGCTCATATTTTCACCCGCCCGCCGCGTGCGCGACAATACGGTGAAGCATACACTGGAGAATGTGTATGCCACGAAAGAAGTGGTGATCAACGTGGTGAGTTACGCCATGGTGCAACAAGCCTCGCTCTCCAGCTGCGAATACCCGAAGGGTGTAAACGAATTTGAGAAAGCCGGCTTTACCGCAATCGCATCCGAAAAAGTGAAACCCTTTCGCGTGAAAGAAAGCCCGGTACAATTAGAATGTATCGTTCGTGAAGTGATCGAAACCGGCCAGGAAGGCGGCGCGGGCAACCTGGTTATTTGCGAACCGGTGGTCGTACACATCAACGACGAAGTGTTAAACGACATGGGCAAAATCGATCCGCATAAGATCGACCTGGTAGCGCGTATGGGGGCAGATTATTACTGTCGCGCCTCTGGCAGCGCTGTATTTGAGGTGGATAAACCGCAATTGAAACTGGGTATCGGGGTAGATGCGTTACCTGCCGCCATCCGCAACAGTAGCGTATTAACGGGCAACAACCTTGGTCAGCTCGGCAACGTGCATGCCATCCCGGACATTGATCCAACGTTTAATGATGACCACCTGAAAAACATCATTCAATATTACAGCATGAGTCCCGATGAGATGGAGCGCGAGCTGCATACGTACGCGAAGAAATTGCTGGAAAGTAACCAGGTACAGGAAGCCTGGCAAATACTACTGGCATCGAATTAAAAAAACGGCTGCTCGTATAACGGGCAGCCGTTTTTCTTTAACGCAGCAGGGCGCTTATGACTTATTGCCAAACACTTTTTTCAGCAGTTCTGAGGTACGGGCAGCCGGGTTTGCACGGATGCTCGCTTCTTCTTTCGCGATCTGATCGAACAAGGCTTTTACCGCCATATCTGTCACATACTCGTCCAGGTTCGGATTTACTTTATTAAGCGTAGTAGGCAGGCTGTTATATTTCGTTACCAGGTCGCCGTAGTAACGGGTAGCACTGGTTTTTTCAAGGGAAGATGCGATTACCGGTTTAAAGGCAGACCTGAGCGTATCGGTGGTTTTACCTTTGAAGTAATCAGTGGCGGATGTGTTACCACCGGTTACGAGCTTCAACGCATCGTTAATACTCATTTGTTTGATAGCGCCTACGAAGATCGGCGTTGCCTGTCCGACAGCTTCTTCTGCACCGCGATTAATCTGCATGATCGCTTTATCGACCATGCTGCCTAAACCAATGCCACGTAAGGTTTTTTCTACCTTTTGAGCATCCGGTGGCAGCAATACTTTGTACAATTCGCTTTTATAGAAACCATCTTGCTTGTTGAGCAGGGCAATACCATTGGCCACACCTTTTGCAAGTGCTTCTTTAATGCCGGACCCGGCTTCTTCCTGGGTTACGGAACCGGTGCCTGTAGAGCTGCCGGACGCTTTGTTCAACGCCTCGGTGGCTTTTTTCAGGAACTGGGCATTGGATACTTGCGCCGTAAATACGCCGGCACACAGGATAAGGAGAGATTTTTTTAGCATAGTTTTTTGTCTGTTTTAATCACTACTGGTGTATCGATAATAAAGGGATAGTCGTGTGAAATGCAAACTTCGAAGAATTGCTTCTTTTGAAAATACTTTCGAACAAGCCATGTTTACGTGGCACGATCAGGATCAGGTCGGCGCCGTTTGCCTCGGCGAAGCCCGTTACTGCATCCACTACGTTGGTACCGTCGAGGAAGTGGTATTGGGGAGCATATGCTTTCAGCAGCTCGTCCAGCTGCTGGCCTTCTTTGGAGAGGGCACCTTCGTTCTCTTTATTGTCTTTGCTTACGTTCACGACATGCAGTTCTGCTTTAAACAAGTCGAGCAGCCCTTTCAGTGGACCGATCGGCGTTGTTTCCACTACATTTCTCAGGTTGCAGGCAAAAGCGATTTTGCGAACCGGCTTAAATGTGGCGCCTGTGGGCACAACGATTACCGGGAAACGGCTGTTTTTTACGACATCCACCGTATTGGAGCCGACCAGAATTTCTTCGAGCTGGCTGCCACCAGTAATACCCATTACTACGACTTCCGCCCCTTCCTCCCGGCAAACATTGTCGAGGTTAGCCGCCAGCAGGTGGTTTTCTGCCCGGCCATCCAGCACTACGCCGGCGGGTGCGCTTGCTGCCAGAGCATTTTTCATGTTGTTCAGCCCGTCGAGGCTAGCGCCTTTCAGTTCATCGATATCGACCATCGGCACTGCGGTTGGCAGGTCGGGGATGGGCACGATGAGTTCATAGGCGTGGTACAACAGTACACGACCGGCACCCAGTTGGGTGGCGAGCTGCAAGGCGTAACGGGCGGCGTTGTAAGCGGTTTCAGAAAAGTCGGTGGGAACGATAATCGTCTTCATGGGCGTCGTTTTTTAAGTTTTTCGTTTAGGTCCAAATTCGCTGCTGTCAATCTTCTAACCCTATCTAATAGCAATAATCCTACCACAAAAAATATTAGTGAAAATAATTATTTATTCTGATAAATGATCGCTGCATTCTTACCAAAGCTACCATGTAAGGCCGTATTTGCCGCGTTAAAGTTTGTTAAATCTGCCAAACTCGAATTTTCGGACCTGTATGAAAGGAAAGGTGCTGCAAACGCCCGTTAGCGCGTTGCCGCTGAAGGGAGTGACACAACGGCGGCTGGGGAAGGAAACTACTGCTGGTGAACTGCTATGGGCAATCCGGCTTAAAACGACTATTTTTGCAATCCGTTTATTAAAACATACGCTGATTTAAGATACAATGAGCACCACTACACAACACCTGTCCGAACAGGAACTTATCAGAAGAGACAAACTGAAACAGCTGCAGGAGCTGGGCATAGACCCATACCCGGCGGCGGAATACCCCGTGAATGCTGTTTCTACCGATATTAAGGCCAGGTTTAACGAGGAAACGAAGGAGCAATTCCAGGATATTTGCCTCGCCGGCCGCGTGATGGCCGTTCGCGATATGGGCAAGGCTTGCTTCGTGCAGGTCCAGGACGGCTCCGGCCGCATCCAGGCTTACATGCGCCGCGACGATATTTGTCCGGGTGAAGATAAATCGCTGTTTGACGTGGTGTTCAAGAAGCTGACCGACATTGGCGACATCGTGGGTGTGAAAGGTTATGTGTTCACGACCAAAACCGGCGAAACGTCTATTCACGTGCGCGAGTTCAGCATCCTTTCCAAAGCATTGCGCCCGCTGCCGATCGTGAAGGAGAAAGACGGAGAAGCGTTTGACGCCGTAACCGACCTGGAATTTAAGTATCGCCAGCGTTACGCCGACCTGATCATCAACCCGCAGGTAAAAGAAGTATTCGTAAAACGTACGAAGCTGATGCAAACCATCCGCCAGTACTATAATGATATGGGCTTCCTGGAAGTGGAAACCCCCATCCTGCAGCCGATCCCCGGTGGTGCTGCCGCCCGCCCGTTCATTACCCATCACAATACGCTGGACATGCCGCTGTACCTGCGCATCGCCAACGAACTGTACCTGAAAAGGCTGATCGTGGGCGGTTTTGAAGGTGTGTTCGAGTTTGCGAAAGACTTCCGTAATGAGGGGATGGACCGCACGCACAACCCGGAATTTACCGTAATGGAAATGTACGTAGCGTACAAAGATTATGAGTGGATGATGGACAAAACCGAAGCCCTGCTGGAGAAAGTAGCGATGGCGCTGCACGGCACCACAGAAGTGCAGGTGGGCGACAACGTGATCAACTTCAAAGCACCGTTCCGTCGTGTAACCATGTACGAAGCCATCCAGGAACATACCGGCATCGACATCAGCAACATGAATGAAGACGAACTGCGCGACACTTGCCGCCAGCTCGGCATTCATGTAGAAGCGAGCATGGGTAAAGGTAAACTGGTAGACGAGATCTTCGGCGCCAAAGCCGAAGGCCATTATATTCAGCCCACATTTATCACCGATTACCCGGTAGAAATGAGCCCGCTGACAAAAAAACACCGCAGCAAACCCGGACTCGTAGAACGTTTCGAGCTGATGGCGAATGGTAAAGAAATTGCCAACGCCTACTCTGAGCTGAACGACCCTATCGACCAGCGCGAACGTTTCGAAGAGCAACTGAAACTGATGCAGCGTGGCGACGACGAGGCCATGTTCATCGATCACGACTTCCTGCGCGCCCTGGAATATGGCATGCCGCCTACTTCAGGCATCGGCATCGGCATCGATCGTTTGACCATGCTGATGACGAACCAGCCGTCTATCCAGGACGTACTGTTCTTCCCGCAGATGCGTATTGAAAAAGAATAAGTTTTTAGAAAGATAGGAAAGGCCTCCGCAGTGCGGGGGCTTTTTTGTTTCGGGGACAGCTGGATGTTGTGCGGGGCTCGTGGGGAAAAGTCGGTGCAAGGAATGCGGCCGAAAGCGACGTGAGAAATATGGCTGAAGGCGGAATGAGAAGCGTGGAAGAAGCCGGTGCCCGATGCAAGGCAGAATCGATGAATTGAGTCCTTCGCGATAAAAAAAAGCGGCGCCTCAACAGCGCCGCTTTTTAAAATATTATTTCACTAACAAATCCGGTACTGGTTTATTCAACAGGTAGCGGTAGTAAAAACGGTTCGCCTCCGCGCGGGAGTGTACACCTTTGCTGCCCCCCCAGCCATGCCTTTCACCCGGATAGAGCATGAATTCGAAATGTTTGTTCAGGTCTTCCAGCTTATCGATCAGCTGGATGGAGTTCTGCATATGTACGTTGTCATCCATGGTACCGTGAACGATGCGCAGCATGCCCTTATATTTGTCGGCGTGCGTCATCACGTTGGTCTGCTTATAACCCTCCGGATTTTCAGCAGGTGTGTCCATGTAACGTTCAGTGTAATGACTGTCATACAGCGCCCAATCCGTAACGGAGTAGTTGGCAATGCCGTAATTGAATACATCTGCACCATAGGTGAGCGCCATACAGCTCATATAGCCGCCGAAGCTGCCGCCGGTGATGCAAATCTTGCTGCCATCTACACCGGGCTGGGTTTTAAGCCAGTTGGCGGCGTCCATGTAATCTTCTGTTTCGTATTTACCAAGCTGGCGGTGAATATAGTTCATACCTACTTTACCGAGGTGGCCGGCAGAGCGGTTGTCGATTACTACCTGGATGATGCCTTCCTTCGCATACCACTGCGGCATGAGCGATGGCTTCCAGGTATCATAGATAGAGCCGGCGTCTGGTCCGCCATAGATGCTGATCAGCACCGGATATTTTTTACCCTGCTCCATATGCAGCGGCCAGGTAATGGTGATAGGCAGCTCCAGACCGTCGCGGGTTTTATAAGTACGCAACTCTGGCAGGGCGAGCTGGTACTCGTCTACCGCAGGGCTTTTGCTATCGCCGAGCTCGCGCACCACTTTACCTTTTGCATTGAGCAACGCCATTTTAGACGGCGTGCGCAGGTTAGAATAAGTGGTGATGAAATAGCCCACCGCCGGGTGCCAGTTTAACATCGTGGGAGAAGTTACCGAAGGTAAGACGGGTAATGGGGCCGCCATTGAGACTAACGGTATACAGGTCGTAGCGGGTAGAATGTTCTTTACGGGCGGTGAAGTACACCAGTTGTTTTTTCTCATCTACTTCCAGCAGGTCTTTTACGCGCCACTCGCCGGTGGTCAGTTGCTTTTTCAGCGAGCCGTCCATGTTCAGGAGGTAAAGGTGGTCATATCCTGATTTATCGCTCTGGATAATAAAACCTTTGTTGTTCGCCAGGAAAGTAAAAGGCTTAAACCAGTCGATCCAGGTTTTCTGCTTTTCGTCGTACACTTCCTTTTTGGCGCCCGTCTTCGGATCAACGGAGTAAATCTTGAGGTTGTCCTGCCCGCGGTTCATCCACTGCAGCCAGAGCGAACCGTCGGCAGCCCAGAACGGCGTACCGAAATATTGGTCGTCTTTGGGATTGAAGTCGGCCCAGGTGGTAGCGCCGCCTGTAACCGGAACGATGCCTAGTTTCACCTCCGGGTTGGGATCGCCTGCCTTGGGGTAGCGCGTGTTCTCGAGGTAACCGTGCTGCCCTACCTGGCTGTAGATGGGGAATACCGGCACCTTTGTATCGTCAAAACGCATGTAGGCAATGCTGCGGCTATCGTTACTCCACCAAAAGGCTTTGTAGCGGGTAGAGCGGCCGAGGATCTCTTCGTAATACACCCAGGATGCCCATCCGTTATAGATCACATCGGAGCCATCGGTAGTATACTGAATTTCTTTTTTTGAAGCCAGTTCTATGGCGAATAAGTTATTGCTGCGGGTAAAGGCCACATACTTGCCGTCTGGCGAAAGCGTGGGGTTCTTTTCCTCTTCTTTGGTGCTGGTAAGCTGTGTTTCGCCGGCGCCAGGTGTTTGCAGGAAAATATCGTTATTGCGGATGCTTACCGATTGCCCCGTAACCGGCGGCGGCGTGTAGGCTTCCGCCTTACCGGAAGCAGCGTTCACTTTATACAGCTGCACTTTACCGTTGTCGCGGCGGGTTTCCAGGTAATGGTCCTTATCCAGCCAGCTGCTAACGGCTGGCAATGATTTCGATAGCAACATGGGTTGCTTTACGACCAAATCAAGGGTAAGTTCTTTTTTAGTTTGTGCATGCGCCTGCGGCATGGCTAGGGAAAGCAGGAGCAAACCGGCCACTGTTGCCGGGCGCCTGTAATGCGTAAGTCTCATAGTACTGCAGGTTGATCTTGTTTTTTCAACCCGGCTAAATTAAGTAACACCCGGCATATTGTTACCTATAATTACACAGGCGTACCGGCTGCCACCGGATATTCGCGTAAAACTACCGGTTATGCAGCCATAGCCCGCAAATAAGAAATGGCGCTGGCACAGGAGTATATAGCTTGTAAATTTGAATCAGGTTTTTCATAGGATATGGTCGAAATAAGTAGGGCAGTACTCTTACTGCCCTTTTTTATGCAGTAACGTACAGAACGGTCATAGCTATGGAGCCATACACATTCACCTATTAACCTTTAAATATTGTGGGAAGAAAGATACCGGTGGAGACTTGAGGGAAAAAAACAGGGCTGCAAGAATACAGCCCCGAAAAATTTTAACCATATCTTTATTGAAAAACCTAGAACAAATTTCTATAATTTAGAAACATCCCTAATTTGGAATCTAGCGAACGATGTATTTTATCTGGTGAACGATTAGAAAATCCAATTAAACGCAAACCCCATTTTTTACAAAAAAATATTGCTTTCTAAGCATCTAACTATCAAAATGTTACGTACATTTAGAAGACACATCATGATATCCTTAATTATGTTGTATAATCAGGATCATCTCGTTAAATTTTAAGTGTAGAAGTAATCTGTCGGCAGCGAGTAAAAATCAAACGTCGTGAAAAGCGGGTGAAAGGATAATAGAAAAGGCGGTAAGAATACCGCCTTTGTAATAATTTTAACCATATCCTATGAAAAACCTAACGCAAATATACCCGGCGTCTCTCTCGCATTGCTACGATTTCCGTGAACGTAAGGTTTTAGTTCGTGAAGGTTTATTTTTTCATCGGGACAAGATGTATTAAAAATAATATCAAATTAACATAAGTTGCACTATGAGATGCGGAGACCGTTAGGTACCGGTCGCTCAGTTTGCAATAACGTGACCGTTTTATCATCGCCTGTAGCCCCCAACACCAGGCACTCCGAGAAGAAATTAGCGATCTGTTTTACCGGGAAGTTAATAACAGCTATCACCTGCTGCCCCACCAACGCTTCCATCTCATATAATTTCGTGATTTGGGCAGAAGATCGTTTCATTCCTATTTCCGGTCCAAAATCAATTTGCAGCTGGTAAGCGGGATTTCGTGCGTTGGGAAAGGGATGAACGGCGACGATAGTGCCTACCCGCATGTCAATCTTTTCGAAGTCTGTCCAGTTAATCGTTTCCATCTGGTTAAGATAAGGCCTGGGAGGCAAAGGACAAAAAAAGAAAGGGCGGTAAGAATACCGCCCTCAGTTATTTTAACCATATCCTATGAAAAACCTATGCAAATATAGGAACGTGCAGGCGCGTGTCAACCCTAAACTCGTGAATGACCTCTTTTGCTTGGTGAAAGCATCGGATCGTATTGTGTTAACGACCATTTAACGAAGCATCCCAGCAAAATAAAGCCTCGTTATAGATGAGGCTGGCATGGTTGTTGCCCTTATAGCATTAGAAATTTTAGGTTAAAAATAGGTTAAAGCGAAAAGACCCAATCAGTTACACTGATTGGGTCTTTTCGTTATGCTAATACCGTTATATTAATTGGGAATGCTGTCCGTCGCTTCTCCGGTGGAATCTGTGACGGCCGAGTCTTCATACAGCAGTTTGGCAGTTCCTTTTATGAAAGAGATGTCAGAGAAGTCGGAATTACTTTCGAATCCGGTGCCATATGTCACGCCACTATTACTGACGTACCGTACGGCGGTATCGGAAGAAAAACGTTGGGTGAGCGCATCGTATTTAAGTCGGTGACAATCCATTCGCTCATTCGTAAGTATATTAATGAGGACTACGCTATCACGCAGAAACAGGTCGCCGTTGCTTTCAAAGTATTTACCGTAGAAAGCTGTAAGCGTACTGGTCTGCACCATTGAGTCGTTGTAAAATCTTGCTTTCAACCCTTTGGAGAATTCCACGAAGGCGGGATGCTGCAGGTGTCGCTCCATATAAGGTCCCGTAAGTTCGGCCTTTACATGTCCACCCTGGCTGATGATCACCCGGATGTCGAACCCTTCTTCTACCCCCACCGCGCTTTTATCTAACGCACGTACCGCTTCGAGTTTATTCTCGCAGCTGTAGAGCGCCATGGCCAGCGTGGTGTATAGCAAAAACTTTTTCAACGGAAACTTAGTCGTATTTCTGTTTAATGAACCAACGATCGCTTAGGGTAAAGCCCAGGCCTACGCGGTAAAAGTTTTCCTTTAACACGGTGTTGTTGTTACCCCTGCGGCCTACTTCAAATGAGAGGTTCACAACAGAGAACTGGTTAGAGTACAACATCCTGCGCACCGGGAAGCCTGCACCAACGGTTACACCCAACATCGGCATGTCTTCACCACCGATTTTAATATAGTCCTGGCCGTAGTAACCGCCCAAACGGTAGGTCACCTTGTTCCAATAACCTTTAAGCGCGGTAAGGTTCGGTGTGAACTGTCCACCTACTGCAAATTTCCACGCATCGCGGGTAGAGTCCGCATCGCCGTAATTACGGTACTGTGACCAGGCACCGGTAGTGAAGTCGGCACCGATCTGCCATTTGTCTATCTTCTTAAACATGATACCACCACCAAGCTGCCGGGGATAAACGATATCGCCGCGGTCGCCGCTGGAGTAGGACACGGTGTCCTGCGTACCATAGTCGTCGGAAGAAGCATCATAGTAAAGGGTTTCGCGCAGTTGTTCGCGGCGGGCTTTCAGCTTTTGCTCAAAGTTGCCCGTAGCGGCTAGCACCATGCTCACCTCTTTATTGAACTTTACCTCGTACTGCAGACCCAGGTTGTAAAACAACGACTGGTAGCTGGTACGACGGCTATGTTTCGAAGGGAAGGTATTCGCTTCCACCGAATAAATAGTCTTGGTACTGTTCTCAATATTGCCAAACAGGTAACCGATGTTCGCACCCACGCTGAATCCACCGAAGCCGAAACCAGTACCTAAGTAAGCCTGGTAAACGCCCCCGTTGCCTTCATACTGGTAAAGCACCGGCATCTGTAATGTATCAAAGAAAATGCGTTCTTCGGTGCGCGTAACGTTGTACGATACCTTGCTCATCGGCCTGATGCCTAATACTGCGCCCCATTTGTTGCGGATAGGAATACCGAGTTGTATGTACGACAGGTTACCGATCCCGGAGCTGAAGGACTGCTCGCCGTCACCGATCTTTTTAACGCCGCCTTCGATAGCAACATCGTACGTCACCAATTTCAGGTTCGAGTAGCTGGCCGGGTTCGTAAAGTTCACCGACTGAAAATCGCTGTAAGCCTGAGAAACGCCTCCCATTCCGCGGTTTACCACGTGCTGGAGAGAGTATAGATCGCCAAGCCCATAGCGCGAATAAGGAGAATTTTCCTGCGCTTTAACATCGTTTGCTACACCAAGACACCCACCCAGGCAGCAAAAAATGCTAATTTTTTTCCAATGCATTGATTTCTAGTATTGAATTTAAACCTTCATATAATAAGAAAGGGTCTGCAAATATCTTACTTTTAAGACGGGAACCAAAGAAAACCAAATCCCCCCTGTTAAAAGCACGTTAAAGTTCCGGTACCTTTCCGCATAGCGGTTAATCATACCATCCACTTCTTCCAGCACCCCTTGTTGAACCCCGCTAAGTATGGACTGGCGGGTATTATAGCCGATCAGTGAAAATTGAGGATCTTTCCCTACCTCGGGTAATTTGTCGGTAAATGTATGCAACGCTTTAAAACGCATCTCCAACCCCGGACTAATGCCCCCACCAAGGAACTCCCCGTTTTTATGTAAAAAATTATAAGTAATGGCCGATCCCACGCCGATCACCAGGCTATATTGCCCCGGGAACCTGCGCCAGGCACCGCAGACCAGGGCAATACGATCTACGCCCAGTGTTTCAGGCTTGTCGTACGCAATGCTCACCGGAAACCGCAGTTGGTGCCCCAGCTTTACAAAACGGGTGCGCCCGGCCAGCAGCTGTTCTACCGCCGGCGTATGATGCACTACGGAGGAAAGGATCGCGCCAGTGGGCTGGTACTTGTCCAGCACGGCCAGCAACTCCGCTTCCAGGTGTTGCTCGCGGAATAACAGCTGTTCCTGCATTTTTCCATTTTGCATAATCGCTCCCTTAAGGCGCGAATTGCCGAAGTCGAGGCACAAATTGATCATGCAGCTAAAAATTATCGACGGATAAGTTACGGAAATGGCCGTTCAGCTTAACACGGTCTTTTAACTTTTCCATTTCCGCCATGAGGGGGATAGCTTTGTAAAGATGCCTTTTCAGGTACTCGAGCCGCTGCAGTTCCTGGAACAGGTGCAACAACTCATATTCCTCGTCCAGCGACAAACCCGCGTGATGGGCCAGATCGTAGGAAGACAGCTGATCGTCTTCTTTCTTAAAATCCTTATCTACCTGTAAAATCTTATGTAACTCCCGCACGGCGTGTAGTACCTGTTTCAACAGGCCGGCCTTCGACCTGTTATCGTTATCAGGATAATTCACGATCGCGCCGGAATACAGCTTTCCCGGAATTTCCCGCACCACTTCCAGCACGCGGAAAACGCGCAAGCCACGGGTGCGGATATCCATTTCACCGTTTTCGTATTCCTTTTCCAGGCCCAGCACTTCTACTAGGGTGCCATATTCAGCGACCTTTTTATTGATTACTGTGGGAATACCGAAGGGCTTGTTTTCTGCCATACATTCCCGCACCAGTTCTTTGTAGCGGGGCTCAAAGATGTGCAGGTTCAGCGGCTCGCCGGGGTACACCACCGTGGCCAGCGGAAATATGGGAATGAAATTGGTCATACTCGCAAAGGTAGCAAATAGCAGGGAAGGGGCTTATCTCAATATTTTATAGTTGCGGTAGTCGAACAGGCGGCGCCCGGTCTTTTTCTCGATCCAGTATAATAGCTTATCCTTAAAGCCAAACCGCTTCAGGCTGATGTCGTGCTCAAATTCCCAGTTAATGCGTTTGATGCGCTCGTGCATCACCTTTGGATGCGTACCCGTAAACCGCTCCACCGAGTCAGTAATGGAGTAATCAAAGTCGCCCGTCACGCGGCGCTTCTCGTACTTTTCCGTATCGTTACCGTAATACAGGCTGCGGGCGTTATTTACTTTGATGGCCTGCGTATCCGGACTTTTTACCCAACCGTAATGAGATACGGTAGCGTTTACTCGTTTTACGTGCAGCTTTTGGCCGTTCTTGCGAAAGCCCTGTGCGTCGCGGTACGAGCGGGTGTCCTTATCGTAACGGATAATGCGGATCTCATTTTTGTACCAGGTGCGGCTGTCACCCACGTAATCGTAACTGCCGAAAAAGTGGCGGTATTTAAATAACAACCCTTCTACCCGTTTATCATCTTGATAACGCTCCATCGCTGCCCGTATCGCAGGATAATCCTCTTCATGCAGCACCTCATCAGCCTGTATATAAATCGCCCAGGTAGTGGCGGGGTCTACATGTGCATACGCTTTATCCGTTTCCACGGCGAGTATGCGACCGCCTTCTTTCAAAGAATCGTCCCATACAGAATGAAAGATGCGCACCTTAGGAGAGTCGATAGACTGTATCAGTTCCAGCGTACCGTCGTTGCAATCGCCTACGCTTACCACCACTTCATCGCACAGCGGCAGGATGGACGTAATGGCCTCTACCACGGGATAATCGTACTTCACAGCGTTGCGTACAAAGGTGAACCCTGAAATTTTCATGATACATGTATAAGGCCACAAAGATGATAAAACGGCATCCAAATCCCAAATAGCATTTAGGTTATGAAATTTGCGTTTACATTTGCTGCATGTCGCCTGCATACATCAACGGCCTGCTCGAAGGCCATATTAAAACGCTGGCCCGCTGCATATCCCTGGTGGAGAATGAAGCGGAGGGCTACGAGCAGCTGCTGGAGCAATTGCCTGCCGCTACCAACACGCGTGTGGTAGGCATTACCGGTCCTCCCGGTGCAGGCAAAAGCACGCTGGTGAATGCATTGATCAGTGAGTTGCTGGCACAGCAAAAAAAGGTGGCCATCATTGCGGTAGACCCATCCAGCCCGTTCAATTTTGGCGCGTTATTGGGCGACCGCATCCGCATGAGCCAACACTTTAATAACCCGGATGTATTTATCCGCTCCATGGCTAGCCGCGGCGCACTTGGCGGCCTAAGCCCCAAAGTGATCGAAGTAAGTGATGTGATTTGCGCCGCTGGTTTCGACTACCTGTTTATCGAAACCGTGGGAGTCGGACAAAGTGAAGTGGAAATAGCCGGCATTGCTGATAGTACAGTGGTCGTCGTCGTGCCAGAAGCCGGCGATGAAATACAAACCATGAAAGCCGGCCTCATGGAAATTGCCGATGTATTCGTCGTGAACAAAGCCGATCGCGCCAATGCGGACGAGTTCGTGAAAAACCTGCGCCTCCTTGCGCATACACGTCAAACGGACTCCTGGGAAATACCGGTGGTAAAAACAGTGGCCACGCAAGAGCAGGGCGTGCATGATCTCATTGAAGCGTTACAAAAACATCAATCACAACTCCGCGGCAGCAACGTCCGCAAGTCCATACTCATGGCCGAAAAAGCCTATCAGCTCATTCAACACCGCAGGATGCGCAATGTCAACAAACGGGCATTGCAGGAGGAGATTACGGGTTTACTAAACAATGGTAACTTCAATCTCTACCAGTTTATCAGGAATTTCTTTTTGCACCAGCCATAGTGCTTTCTTCAGCCGCCGTTGTGTCACTCACTTCAGCGGCAGTAACCGTATTGAACGCCGGGGAAGTTTCATTTTTCCGTCATCGCGAATGAAATCAAGCAACGTTCGTACGTAATCTTCGCTCTACTCATTCGCTCACAGGTGCCCCCTGTTTTTTCAAAAACACATACGAAGTAAAGTACGACGCCGTACATGCCAGCGCCAACGGCAACAACGCATTCGGCGCCCGTGTACATTCCAATGCCAATATCACTGCGGCTACCCATGCACGTGAGGTGCCGGCGAACATGGCTGCCATACCTATGATGGCCGCAATATGCACGCTTAAGTGAACATCGCGAAACGACAACTGCAGCAATGCGGTAAGTGTTACACCCAGCGCGGCTCCCATCACCATCAGCGGAAACATCGCACCACCTGCAGATCCGCTTGCCTGTGCAAACAACCAGGATAAAAACTTAAATACGATCAGCACGATCACCAAATGAAAAGTAATGTTACCATTCAGCGTTGTACGCAGTTGGTGAAACCCCGGGCCAAATGTGGCGGGCTCAAAGTAACCAATTATACCAATGCCTGTGGCGCCTACAACCGGCCACCAATAAGGTTTCAAAGGTAGCCTGGCAAACAGGTCGCTCACTAATGATTGCGCACGTGTAATGAGCCCGGCCACTACGCCGGTGCCGACGCCTACAATGGTATAAAACACTAAGTGTAGCCATTCCGGTTCGGCAATAGCAGGCAGACTAAAAAATGGAGTGTTGCTCCAGAACATCTGCCGGAAGGTAGCGCCAGCCAATGCGGCTAATACAACCGATACACCGCTGAGCAAAGAAAACTCTACCATCCATATTTCTGCAGCCAGTACTGCTGCCGCTACCGGCGCGCCAAAGATGAATGCTACACCAGCCGTGCTGCCCGCAATACACAACACCATCGTTTCCGGCGCCGTAGTAGTAAACAATCCACCCACCCATTTACCAAATCCGTTACCAGCATCCATCGCCGGGCCTTCGGGCCCGAGCGGTGAGCCGGTGCCGATAGCGATCATCGCAGGCAATTGTCGCAACGCACGCATAAAACGCCCGCTGTTGCTTTGTTGCAGTGGATTACTCATAATAGTATGACGGGTAACGGCAAGCGATAAACGCTCCAGTACCATCACCAATAAAGCACCCACAACGGGTACAGCGATTACCCAAACATCTAAATCATGTTTGTCAGGACGACTTACATCAAACGAAAATCTGCCCGCAAAAGCGATGGTAGTTACCAGTCGCAAAAGCCACAGCATGGCCCAGGCAGCCGCGCTGGTACACAGCGCCACCACCAGTGATAACACTGCTATATATAACACACGCTCTAATCCTTTACCGGCAATAAGCCGGGGTGTTGCGGTGTTTTTACCGGCCGCACCAGTGGATAAGGGGATGCCGCAATTACGCGATCTGGAAAAAAAATATCTCAATTCAAAAGTTTTCGGTACTGTCAACCAAATAAAACAAGCGGCTAACAACTATTTATCACTCAGCCTCTTGTAAATATAAGAAATGGGCCTAACAGTGTCAAACACGCGACCGGAGCAGATTACGAAGCGGTCGTATGCATTTCGTGTTATAAAATGTAAGAAAAAAGTTTCGTAGTTTTAGCCGTTTTTCAGTCTATCTTAGCCGTTTCCGTAACCCGCACGCGGCATGTATGGCCCATAAATCACTATTAAGACAAACGACACAACAACAAACCGTAACCTATCTACTATCATGGTAAAAGAATCCATCTTTAACCCGGATCACCAGGCTGGCAGTGTGCCCAGTAAGGTCGTTGCTGCCATGGAGCGTTTATCGGAAGCGTTCAGGGTATTATTATGGAATGAGGCCAAGCATCACGGAATAAGCAGTACCATTCAGATCCAGTTGCTCACCTTTCTCTTGTATTATCCGGAATCCAAACGAACCGTTACCTACCTGGCCAACTACTTCAACATGACCAAAGCCACCATCAGCGATGCTGTTAAATCGCTGGAGTCAAAAGGTCTTGTGCAACGCAAAGCAAGCGAAACCGACACGCGCAGCCACTGCCTTTATCTTTCCCGCGAAGGAAAATCAATGGCGCGTAAAGCGGAAAAGTTTGCGCATCCTATGCAAATGGCCGTGTTAAGCCTTCCGGCCGACAAACAAAATGCATTGCTGGAACAGTTGCTGAAATTGATCGGGAACTTAAATGAACAAGGTGTAATCACACCACAAAGCATGTGTGCCAACTGTCGCTACTATGCCACAAAGGGCAGAACAGGACATTACTGCACACTGGTTCAAAGAATGTTTAGAATTGTAGACCTTAAACTGGATTGCCCGGACTTTGAAGCTGTAGGTCACGCATAAACGTGTTGCCTCGCCGGACGGCGCATCCTTTCAATTGGACGCATTATTAAGACTCACCTTACGCCTGCTGGCCCTTACGCTCATGCTGGTAACTGCGGTACCAACGAACACCCAGTACAGCGATAATGGCCAGCGGCATAAATGCCAGCATCAGTATACCATTATTCAAACCTTTGGCAGGCCCCTCACCTAACTGCTGCGCTGTTTTTGTACACAGCGAACACTGCGCCGCCAGCTCCGTACCGGTGGCCAGCAGTAACCCCAACGCTATCACAACTACCTTTTTCATAGTTACAAAGTTACGCGATTAATAGTAAGGAGAAATCATCAAATACACCACTACGCCGGTGATCGCCACGTAGAACCACATAGGCCAGGTGATCTTCGATATTTTGCGGTGTTTGGCCACATCGTTCTGGAACGCACGCAGCAGTGAAAACAATACGAAAGGTATGATAATGCTCGACAGCAGTATGTGCGTGAGCAACACGAAGTAATATACATAACGCATAGCACCTGTAGCCGCCTTTTCCGCTGCATCCAGCACGTGGTCGTGGTTAGTGTCGCCGTAATAGGTTTTAGGACCTATAAAGTGGTAGGTAACATACGACAACAGGAACACGGCCGACAACGCCACGGCAGTAAGATTAGCGATCTTATGCGCGCGGATTTGCCCGTTCTTCACAAAGTATAAGCTCGCCGCCAGCAACACCGCCGTAGCAGAGTTCAGGATGGCATGGAACAGGGGCAATATGCGCACGTCGAAACCCGGATTGTAATTCGGGCGGGGCATGTAAAATAAGATCGCCACCAGCAAGGGTACTACGACCGACACAATAGCAATAGGTACAGTCAGATTTTTATTCTGCATAAAAAATATCTTTCTCGTTAGCAGGATGAAAGCAGCGGGGCGTAACTAGTGATCCTGACCGGAAAACAGGCGTTTCAACAGGCCCGGCTTACGACGGTCCTTGGCAATATTGATGGTAGCGATATCGCCAGCCAGTTTGCCGATAGCCGTTGTGTCCAGGCCATTGTAATAACCGCGGATGAAGCGCTCCTTGTCGAGCAGGACAATCTTCTCCGTATGCACAAAGTCATCGGGACCGCCATTACCCTGGGTAACGCTTACAAACAGCTCATGGCGGGCGAGGTCGTAAATTTCCTTCTTATCGCCGGTGAGTATCCACCAGTTGTCCGGGTTGATCTCGAACTTGTTGGCGTATTGTTTAATCGCATTCACTGTGTCCCGCTCGGGATCTACCGTGATGGAAAATATCTGTATGAGCGTGTCGTTCTTTTCGAACGCCTCCTGCAACATCTTTAAGTTGGTAGTAAGTTTTGGACAGATGGTCGGGCAACTTGTAAAGAAGAAGTCGATCACGACAAACCTGCTCTTCACATCGCTCAGTTTTACCTTCTGACCAAACTGGTTGGTCAATTCAAAATCCCGTACCTGATGAAATACCGTATCGTAAGTCGTCTTACCGTCCTTAAAAACAGTATCCACACGCTCAGGTATGTAATACCGAGGTATGGATACTATATTTTGGCTGTAATGATCAACTATCAAGTACCCTGCCAGCGGAACAAGGATCGCCAGCCCAACTCCTAATAATGCCCTTCGTGAAATGACTGAATAGTTTAGAATTACAGTAATAATATTTGCTTAGTGGTGGTTGCCCGCAGGTTTTGCACCGTGACCGCCATGGGCGTCTTTCGGCGCCATTTCGATTTTACGTTCTCTACCGGGAGACAGATCTTTACGCATGTTCTTCCAGGAATCACCGTCCGCGAGGAAGGCAATGATGAACCAAACGAAGAATACCAGTGGCACCAGTACGCTTAGGATCAGGTTTTTGATCTCGTGGCCAAGGTGCATAAACTCGGCTACGATGTAAAACGCTTTTACTACGGTCAGGATGACGAAAACACCATTCAGCGCCATTTTAGGCATAAAGTTCCACTCCAGGTGAGCGAATGCCAGTATAATTTCAAAAACCGTAATACCCAGCAGTATCCAAAACGTTCTCCAGATCGAAGAAGTTGAGGAGGATGCCTGTTCTGTGGTTGTATCTACGTGTGCCATGATCTAATATTTCTAAAAGCTCTTTTCTAAATTAATTTAATCAAATTCCGCGTTTCGCTCACTGCGTTCTTACAGCAGGTAGAAGCAGGTGAATACGAATACCCAAACCAGGTCTACAAAGTGCCAGTACAGACCAACTTTTTCCACCATTTCGTAGTGACCACGCTTCTCGTAAGTACCGTTCAGTACGTTCAGCAGGATCACGATATTCAGGATCACACCGGAAGTTACGTGCAGGCCGTGGAAGCCGGTGATGGTAAAGAAGAAGTCGGTGAAGTTAGAGTTAGTAGCAACAGTTCCGTCAGCATTAGCGAAAGGATTCAGTCCCCACCATGCACCGCTGTGGTACAAGTGCGTCCATTCCCATGCCTGGCAACCCAGGAACGCAGCACCACCGATGATAGTCCAGATGAGCCATTTGATTACCGCTTTCCTGTCTCTGTGGTGACCAGCGTGTACGGCCAGTACCATGGTAACAGAACTCATGATCAGGATGAAGGTCATCAAGCTCACGAATACGAGCGGCAGGTTAGCGTCGCCCATGAACGGGAAGGAATGGAATACGTCATTCGGGTCAGGCCATGAAAGGCTGCTGAAACGAACCGTACCATACGATATCAGTAATGCGCCGAAGGTAAAGGCGTCTGATAACAGGAAGTACCACATCATCAACTTGCCGTAGCTCACATTGAAGGGAGAATAACCTCCTGCCCACCATTTTTTCTTCGCTGTAACTGTTGTATCCATCTGTATTTTTTGTAGAATTTTAAACGCTTTTAAATCAAATCAATTTATCTGGCCAGGCTTAGGAATACCAGCAGGTATATCCAAAGAATGTCCACGAAATGCCAGTAAGCAGCAGCTACTTCCACCGGTACCGCACTATAACTGCGGATGCGGGTACGGAAGGCACGGAAGAACATGATCAACAGGGCTACTACGCCACCGAGTACGTGTAAAATGTGCACCGCTACGATTACATAAATGAAGCCTGCAGAAACCGGACCGTTAATAAGGGGCAGATTTCGCTGCATCATATCGGCAAATCCGAATACCTGGGAAACTGTGAAAAGAACTCCTAATATCGCCGTCAGGGTGATGAGTTGCTTATAGCTCCTCATGTTCCTCAGGCGGAACTGCCGCAGCGCCAAATGCATGGTTAAACTGCTGGCCAAAATCACCAAAGTAGAGATCCAGAAGATGCTCGGCAGCTCAAATGCCTGCCAGTTCGCCTGTGACCTTTTCACCACATAAGCACTCGTAAAACCGATGAACATCATCGTGATACTTCCCATGGCTATCCAAAGGGAAAACTTATGCGGATGTATTTTATTTTTCTGTGCAGTCATTGTCGCCATTATCCTCACATTTTTACTTTATCAGCCAATAACGCCAGCATTACGATCGTCAGGTAGAAATAAGAACTGAACATCAGTTTGCGGGCAGATGGCACATCACATTTTCGGTACAGCACAATCGCTTTATACAGGTAGAATGCCCCGGCGAGTAACACGATAATCGCAGATACCCAGCCCGTAAGCTCCAGTACGAACGGCGCCAGTCCCGCGGGGATCAGCAGCAATGCGTACATGGCAGACTGTAAAGCGGTCCATTTGCTCGGACCTTTGTCGGATGGCAACAGTTTAAAACCAGCTTTGGCATAATCTGTATGCGCTATCCAGGCAATGGCCCAGAAGTGTGGGAACTGCCACAGGAACTGGATCGCAAACAGGGCCCAGCCGCCTTCACTCAGTTCGTTGGCTCCTGCCGCCCAGCCGATCAACGGCGGTAACGCACCTGGAACCGCACCCACCAGCACCGCTAATGAGTTCCATTTTTTCCAGGGAGTGTACACGAAACCGTACAATACAAGCGAGGCAAGGCTTACACCGAAGCTTAACCAGTTGAAATAGTAAGCCATGATAAACAGCCCCAGACCACCAGTAATGGTAGCTACCGCTACTGCTTCGCTCACCGATATTCTGCCTGCCGGCAGAGGACGGGGAGCGGTGCGGGCCATCAGTTTATCACTGTCTCTTTCCAATATCTGGTTAATGGCGCTAGCGCCACCGGATACCAAAACGCCACCTATAAATAACAAAAGAACTTTTAATAAATCAAACTCAACGCCAGGTACCAGCAAGTAGCCGACTACACTGGAAAAAACTACCATAAACGTAAGGGTAAACTTCATCAGCTGGAAGTAATCCCTCACCCTGCTTGCTAACGCATATGAAGTCGACAATTTTATGGAATTTTCTTGAACCATTGATGTTGCTTTCCATAGGCCGCCGTCTTGCAACGACGACCTCACTTTCTTAACACACCCGGAAGATCAATGGCTCCGGGAACCGGTAAATATTATCAGTGTGCAGACTCGTCAGCCGAAACAGGAACGGTTTGCGGGATAAAGTCTTTACCATCTTTGCTATAATCATATGGCCACCTGTATACTTCAGGAATTTCGCCAGGCCAGTTACCGTGACCAGGATTGATAGGCGTAGTCCACTCGAGGGTCGTAGCCTGCCAAGGGTTGGTAGTAGTTACTTTACGACCTTTGAAAATGCTGTAGAAGAAGTTGAATACGAACAGCAGCTGTACAGCGAACACCGCGATCACAACGATACTGATGAAAGCATTCAGCGCACCAAACTGGTTGAAGGAAGTCCAGCCGGAGTAGTCGAAATACCTTCTCGGCATACCCGCCATACCTTCGTAGTGCATTGGCCAGAATATCAGGTAAGCACCCACCAAAGTAACCCAGAAGTGAATAAAACCGATCGTGTTGTTCAGATAACGGCCATACATTTTAGGGAACCAATGGTATATCGCGGCGAACATACCGAAGAATGCAGACACACCCATTACAATGTGGAAGTGCGCAATTACAAAGTAAGTATCGTGCAGGTGAATGTCGATAGAGGAGTTACCCAGCCAGATACCGGTCAGACCACCAGAGATAAAGGTGCTCACGAAACCGATAGAGAACAGGGAGCCTGGTGTGAAGCGGATATTACCTTTCCAGATGGTGGTAATCCAGTTAAACACCTTGATGGCAGACGGTACCGCGATCAGCAACGTTAACAGTACGAAGAACGCACCGAGGAACGGGTTAAGACCGGTAACAAACATGTGGTGCGCCCATACGAGGAAGGCCAGGATCGCGATTGCGAACATAGAACCCACCATCGCGAGGTAACCGAAGATCGGTTTACGGCTGTTGATAGCCAGTACCTCAGACACCATACCCATCGCAGGCAGGATGATGATGTACACCTCAGGGTGACCCAGGAACCAGAACAAGTGCTGGTAAAGGATAGCGCTACCACCTTCGTTAGGCAGTACTTTACCTTTTACAAACAGTTCGCTCAGGTAGAAGCTTGTGCCAGCGTGACGGTCGAACAGCAACAGGATGAAGCCGGACAGTAACACAGGGAAAGATAATACACCCAGTACAGCGGTGAAGAAGAATGACCAGATAGTCAGTGGCATCTTCGTCATGCTCATACCTTTAGTACGTAAGTTCAGAATAGTAGAGATGTAGTTCAAACCACCCAGCAGCTGCGACACTACGAACAATGCCATGCTCACCAGCCAGAGGTCCATACCAATTTTAGATCCGATAGAAGCATCACCCAATGCGCTCAGCGGAGGGTAAGACGTCCAGCCACCGGAAGCAGGGCCTGTTTGTACGAAGAACGACGCCAGCATTACCATACCCGCCAGGAAGAAGAACCAGTAGCTGAGCATATTCATGAAAGGAGAAGCCATATCGCGGGCACCTACCTGCAGGGGAATAAGGAAGTTAGAGAAGGTACCGCTCAAACCGGCAGTTAACACGAAGAATACCAGGATGGTACCGTGCATGGTAACCAGGGCGTAATAAGCCTGTGGAGTAATGCGGCCGCCTTCTGCCCAGTGACCGAGAATGCTTTCCAGCCAGGGGAAGGTAGCGTCGGGGAAACCGAGCTGTAAACGGAACAGTACAGAGAATAAAGCACCAATGATCGCCCAGATGATACCTGTAATCAGGAACTGTTTCGCAATCATTTTGTGGTCCATACTGAACACATACTTCGAAATGAAGCTCTGCTCATGATGGTGGTCATGATCATGCCCATTATGGTGATCATGTCCCTCTCCGTGATGACTTACCTCATGTTGACCGTGCAAAGTTGCTTCGTGACTCATATTCAGTTCTGTTTGTTATTAGCCATCAACGCGGTAATATTCGTTGCTGGCAATTGTCTTTTTTAAGTTTTTTCTACTGATTTCGTTTTTACACCTTAGTTGGCAGCCACTGTTTTGGTTGCAGCGCTGTCCGCCTTTTCCGCAGGAGCAGCAGGAGCGTCGGAAGTGTGGGCCAGTGAATATTGGCTCACCTGCTTCGCTACCCAGGCGTCATACTCTTCCTGTGTTTCCACCACGATCACACCTCTCATGGAGTAGTGACCTTCACCACACATCTGGTCGCAGGAAATTTCGTATGTGAAATCAGGATTGTTTGTTTTCTTCTTCATTTCCGCTGTAGTAAACTTAGGCGTAAACCACAGTGTAGTAGGAATACCAGGAACGGCGTCCATTTTCAGGCGGAAGTGAGCCAAACCTACGTCGTGTACTACATCTTTAGCACCAATGATCAGTTTAACAGGCTTACCAACAACAATGTGCATTTCGCTGGCCATGAAGTCGTCCTTGTTCAGGTCGTCTGTCCAGTCCTGGCCCACAGGGTTGGTAGCGTTATTGATGTTTTTGTAGAATTTGCTGCCGAGCAGGCCGTCTTTACCCGGGTAGCGGAACAGCCAGTTAAACTGCTGACCGGTAATTTCTACCACTGCTGCGTCTTTAGGCGCCTCAGAAGTTAAACGGAACCAGTGCTTCAAACCGAATGCTACCAGTACAGTCAGCGCGATCGCCGGGATTACTGTCCAGATCACCTCCAGTTTATTGTTATGCGGGAAGTAAAATGCTTTACGACCTTCTTTCTCCTGGTACTTGTAAGCGAACCAGAACAGCAGGATCTGCGTGATAACGAATACGATACCGGTAAGGATCAGGGTTACCTTGATCATACTGTCAATACCTTCACCATGATCAGAGGCAGATTCGCCCAGGATCTTGTCTTTCAGGATGTCATTACACCACCAAACGCCAATCAGCCCCAGTATCAGGAAAGCTATCAGCAGGAAACCGTTGATGCGGTTGTTCTGCTGGCGCGATTTCTTTTCCCCCTTCAAGATGGACACATATTCACTTGCCTTCGCAATCTGAAAGATGACCACGAATATGAGGACAACAACTAAAACTGCTAAAAATCCTGACATTGTTATTTGAAATAATTAAGTTATCTAATGCTTATTCGTTGTTTTTATCTTTTCACAATCCGCAGGACTAAACCTGGTGGATGATGCTCTCTCTCAAATAAGGGTGAGTTTTCGGTGTCAGTGATGCTTTCGTCAGCTGGTGCAGCGTTACAAAAATCACGATGCCTACGAAACCAAGACCAATACCCAATTCGTACCATGGGAATACCAGGTGGTTATCCTGTGTACCCGGAGCTACCATTTGGAAGAAGTCGAGCCAGTGGCCGGAGATAACAACTATCGCCATGATGGTTACCAATGTAGCGTTACGTTTTGCACCACGTTTCATCAGTATCAACAGCGGCAGTACGAAGTTCACGATCAGGTTGGCAAAGAATACCGGCCTGAAAGGTCCCTGCATACGCGGAATAAAGTAAATAGTTTCCTCAGGAATGTTTGCATACCAGATCAGCATGAACTGAGAGAACCACAGGTAAGTCCAGAAAATGCTGAATGCAAACATGAATTTACCCAGGTCATGAATGTGCTCGTCGCTAACATATGACAGGTAACCTTGTTTTTTCAGGTAAATCACGAACAGTGCGATCAGTGACATACCAGATACGAAGGTGCTCGCAAAAGTATACCAGCTGTACATGGTAGAAAACCAGTGTGCATCGATGCTCATCAGCCACAACCATGGAGTAGTAGAACCAACAGTCAGTGCGAATACTACGATAAAGCCTGCACACCAAACGGTATTTCTCCAGATCAGTTTGCGACCGGTTTCAGCGTCCATTACCCAGCTATCCTGTTCGATGGACATCCTGCGCAGTTTAATTGTCAGCGCGATCCACAAACCGATAGTGATAACAGTAGCAGTGATGAAAAATGTAGGGTTCAGGAAGGCAGATTTGAACAACAGGATCGGGTCATGCTGTACGTGTTCAGCATTGGTCCAGTGGTAAATATGCTCTTTCTTACCTAATACTAAGGTGATTAATATAGCAAAGGCAATTACACCCAGCACCGGCACTACCATGGAGATAGCTTCGGGTACGCGACGGAAAGCGATCTGCCAGCCGCCGTGAGCGAGGGTTGTTGCGCTGATGAAGAAGGTGCTGGTCAGTACCACCATCAGGAAAAATGTACTGTTCTGCAGCAAGCCTGCCCAAAAGCGTGTGTCTCCATGCTCACCACCGAGCGTAAACAATCCGATCAATAAAGTCAGCAAGCCAACTCCCATCAGCACAAAGCTGGTCGTTTTTAATCTTGCCGGTACTACAAATTGGTCCTTCATTACCTGTATATTAAAATACTTTTCTAAATTCAGTTTTATCAAAATTACTTAGTTGCCGCCGTATCTGCTGCGGGCGCTGCATTAGCAGCCTGGGTGCTGTCACCTGCAGGTGCTACAGCAGATGGAACGGTACCACCGGTCTGCACACTCTTAATATAAGCCACCACTTTCCAGCGTTGCTCACGATCGAGCTGGCTGGCGTAGCTGCCCATCACGTTATAACCATAAGTAGCTACGTGGAAAATACGGCCTTCGCTGTAACCAGCTACTTTACCGGCGATAAAGCTCGCAGGCGCAGCAGCGTATGGTCCGTCGCCGCCTTTGTAAAGCGGACCGTTACCGTCCAGTTTAGTACCATGGCAAATACCGCAATAGATGTTGTACAGGCGTTTGCCTTCTTCCAGATCAGTTGCAGAGAGCGTGAGCGGGTTCTTAACGAAGTTAGCCTGTGCAGTATCTTCAGCTTTTAAAGTATAAGGCAGTAATTCACCTCTTTTCACGGTACCTTCTACCGGCTTCATGTTCGCTACAGTCTTGTTATAGAACTCATATGCACGGGAGTCAACCATGTCAGGCACATAGTGCTTTCCAGGTTTCCTGTGATCAGTACTGCAAGCCGCCAGGAAAGATCCGCCTGTCAGCGCTGCTGCAATCAATATGTTGGAAGTCCTTTTCATCAGTAATTTTTTGTCTACTCGTTGGTCTGACGTTGCGGCTTTCGCCGCATTATAATTCGTTTATTATGATTCTTTTACTACGCTTTAACGGTAACAGGTTCGCTGTACAAGCGGCTTTCCTGGTCGTAGCGGCCTAACCACCAGCCGGTTTCGGCTGTTTGTTCGTTCACTTCTTTGGCACCTACACTGCTCAAAAACTCCTTCAGTTCCGCAGCACCGTTTTTGCCGGTTACCTCAATCGCCATCACAAACAAATCGTCTGTCTGACGCGGGTGGAAGATGTGTTTTTTCACAAAAGGAGCCAGCTGACACAGGTAGCAGAAAGTAAGCACCATGCCTACTGCCGCAAACAGTACCGTTAACTCGAATGTGATGGGAATGAACGCCGGAAGCGGAAAGTGTGGTTTACCACCGATGTTCATTGGCCAGTCTGTTGTAAATACCCAGCCCATTACAGAAAGAGCCGTAGTAGTACCGGTGATGCCATAAACGAAACCGGCAGTGTGCAGGCTCGTTTCACGAAGACCCATTGCATGGTCCAATCCGTGTACCGGGAAAGGCGTATACACATCGTGCAGCTTGTATCCGGCAGCCCTTACTTTCTTAACAGCCGGGAACAATACCGCCTCGTCATCAAAACTACCTACAACAAATTTTTTTACAGCCATATATTGAGAAATTCAAAGTTCAATTAAAACAATCCTGTTAGTCCGTGATTAGTGGTGATGTGCGTGATCGTGAGCAAATGCTTCAACTTCCTGAGCTTCATATTTACCCATTTTGTCTTTATAGCTCTTACCAGTTGTTTTCAGTACGCTCTTGATCTCTGCTACCGCAATTACCGGGAAGTATTTAGCGAACAGGAAGAAGCAGGTAAAGAACAAACCGAAAGTACCTACATAGAAGCCAACTTCTGGCCAGGACGGACGGTAGTAACCCCAGCTGGACGGCAGATAGTCGCGGTACAGGGAGGTACAGATGATCACGAAACGCTCGAACCACATACCAATGTTCACGATGATAGACATTACGAAGGTCACCATGATGTTTCTTCTCATTTTAGAGAACCAGAACACCTGCGGAGAAATTACGTTACAGCTCATCATGATCCAGTAAGACCAACCCAGCGGACCGGCAGCACGATATTTATAGAAGGTGTCGAACTCGTAAGGAACAGCACCGTACCAGGCCATGAACAGCTCGGTCAGGTAAGCTACACCCACCACAGAACCAGTCAGTACAATTACTTTGTTCATCGCTTCGATGTGACCAATAGTAATGTAATCTTCCAGGCCCAGGATCTTACGGGTGATGATCAGCAGGGTGTTTACCATCGCGAAACCAGAGAAGATCGCGCCCGCTACGAAGTAGGGAGGGAAGATGGTCGTGTGCCAACCAGGAATTACAGAGGTAGCAAAGTCAAAAGATACGATGGTGTGTACAGACAGTACCAGTGGTGTTGACAAACCTGCCAGTACCAGTGATAAAGACTCATGACGCTGCCAGTGTTTAGTGGAACCAGTCCAACCGAAGGAAGCAACACCGTATAATAACTTGCGGAGTTTAGTTTTAGCACGGTCACGAACGGTAGCAAAGTCAGGGATCAGACCAGAATACCAGAACAACAGTGATACCGTGAAATAAGTAGAGATCGCAAATACGTCCCACAACAGCGGCGAGTTAAAGTTTACCCAAACCGGACCGCGGGTGTTAGGATAAGGAAGGATGAAGAAGCCCATCCAAACACGACCCATGTGGAAGATCGGGAACTGACCCGCACACATTACCGCGAAGATGGTCATCGCCTCTGCCGCACGGTTCACACCTGTACGCCAGCCCTGGCGGAACAGCAACAGGATCGCGGAGATCAGCGTACCGGCGTGACCGATACCTACCCACCATACGAAGTTGGTGATGTCATAACCCCAACCGATCGTTTTGTTCAGGTTCCACACACCTGTACCGAAGTAAACCTCCCAAAATACAGAGAAGGCACCGAAGCCTAACAATACGAGAGAAATGAAAAATCCAATGTACCACAGTTTGCCGGGCTTCGCCTCAATAGGACTGATAATATCCTCAGTTACCTGGTGATAATCCTTAACCCCGTCAACTAAAGGTTCTCTCAGTGTGGATTCGTACTTTAAATGCATAGTATTCTGAGCTTTGGTCAGCCAGCCTTGCGGCTGACTGACTATTTAATGCAAAACTTATCTAGATCTCTTTTAATAATTCTTATCGTTTCAACTTATCCTTAGTGGTGAGCCGCTTCTTTCGTTGCAGTCGCGCCGTGGCCATGTTCTGCCGCTTTAGGAGCTGCATCTTTGTTACGGATCTTCGCCAGGTAGTTGATGTTTGGCAGCGTGTGCGTTTCTTCCAGAACGTAGTACAGACGGTCTTTCTGTTCAATGTTACGGAGTTTGTAGATCGCACTTTCTTTATCGTTCACGTTACCGAAGATGATAGAGTCAGAAGCACAAGCCTGTTGACAAGCCGTTTTCGCTTCACCATCTTTGATCGGACGACCTGCTTTCTTAGCAGTCAGTTTCGCATCCTGTAAGCGCTGTACGCAGAAAGAACATTTTTCCATAGTACCGCGGGCACGAACCACTACATCAGGGTTCAACACCATACGGGTAAGGCTGTCGTTCATATCAGCTACATCGTACAGGTTACCGTCGAAGCTATCAGCACCGTTCCAGTCTCTCCAGTTGAAGCGACGAACTTTGTACGGACAGTTGTTCGCGCAATAACGCGTACCGATACAACGGTTATAAGCCATCTGGTTAATACCTTCTGAGCTGTGGTTGGTAGCTGCTACCGGACAAACGTTCTCACATGGAGCGTTATCACAGTGCTGGCAAAGCATCGGCTGGAACACTACTTCCGGATTGTCAACGTCGCCCGCAAAGTAACGGTCGATGCGCAGCCAATGCATTTCGTGCGCCAGGATCACCTGCTCTTTACCTACTACAGATACGTTGTTCTCTGCCTGACAAGCAATGGTACAAGCGCCACAACCAAAGCAGGTGTTGAGGTCGATCGACATACCCCACTTCACACCGTTACCCGGTACCATGTGTACGTCTTTGTACATCGTTGCGTCGTGTGCGAAGTCTTCACCGTAGTGGTGCAGCTTCTCACGATCTTTATTTACTGCTTTAGGGTTCGTGATGAACTCCTGCAGGGTAGTTTCTTTAACGATCGGACGGCCTTCGTAGCTGTTGTGCGTCTGGGTCAGACCAACCGGGTATTTAGCACCCGTTGCTTCTGCAGTTGCTTCAGCAGCAAAGTAATCGAAAGTCTGGCCGTTGAAGCTTACCATTGGATAAGCGTTCTGACCAATTCTGCCGGCAGCTTTACCGATCAGTTTTGCATCGCCACGGCCGTAACCAACTGCGATCGCGATTGTCTCGGGGTGAATACCGGGAACGATCAGCAAAGGCAGCACAATCTCTTTACCGTTAGCTTTTATTTTCAGTACTTTCCTGTCTGCGTTGATCTCATAATCGTCGCCCAGCTCTTCGTGGAAAGATTTGGCGAGCGTGTTGGAGATACATGCGTAGTTGTCCCAGGTAGCACGGGTAATCGGGTCGGGCATTTCCTGTAACCAGGGGTTGTTTGCCTCTTTACCGCTACCGATCGCTACTTTCTGATACAGTGTAAGTTCCAGTTTACCACCTTGCTTGGTGCTGATCTTACCAGCAGCAGCAGCGGCGTCGGCAGCGAATGATGCACCACCCAAAGCAGGGGCTGCAGCTGGTTCGATGATACCGTCCTGGAGTACTTTGTTCCATTGTTCAACACCACCCAGTTTAGCGATCCAGGCATTTTTCAGGTATTCTACCCATGGAGTAGTGTTACCTGCCCAGATCAGCAGGCTGTCCTGCAGGGCGCGTGTTTTAAACAGGGGCGCGATGGTTGGTTGAATGAAGGAGATATAACCCGTTCTGCCTTCCGCATCACCCCAGCTTTCGAGGTAGTGATGGTCGGGAACGATGAATTTACAAAGCTGTGTGGTCTCGTCCAGGCGCTCGTTGAATGACACGGTCAAACCAACTTTAGCGATACCGGATTTGAATTTAGCCTGGTCGAAGTAGTCATAAGCAGGGTTAGCACCGGCAATCAGCAGGGCGCCAATAGCACCAGCGTTCATGTCGTTAACCAGCTGCTGCATGTCTGCATCAATACCCTGGCGGATGTTGGAGGTAGTAGCCCAGTCGATCGTAGTACCATTGGAACCAGCCATGTTATTGATGGCGTTTACAATGATTTGAACGTTTACGTCGTTGGAACCGCTTACGATCAGTGATTTACCGGGGTTAGCCTGGATCGCTTTCGCAGCTTTCATTACACCGGCTTTCACTTTCTCGTCCAGGGCAGGCATTGCTACGCCGCCGCCGAGTGCTGAGTACAGCGCCAGGGCAACCGCGCCAGCCTGTGAAGGACGGTGTGTGAAACGCTCGTCGGCATTGGCACCGGTAAGGCTCATTACGCTCTCGAACTGGAAGTGTTTGCTCATTTCCGGTTTGTCGGCATTGATCTTACGGGTAGTACCGTATGCGCGGGTAATTTCAGCAGTGTTTAACCAGGTACCGAGGAAGTCGGCGCCCAGGCTCACTACTACTTTAGCGTTTTCGAAGTGGTAAACAGGCAGCGTTCTTTTACCGTAAGATGCTTCGTTGGCGAGCAGCATACCGGAATAAGAGATCGCATCGTATGTTACATGGCGGCCACCTGGGTATTTCGCCAGGAACTCGCTGATCACTTGTTTAGTGGAGGGGCTGATGATGGTGGACGTAAGCAGCACAACAGGTTTGCCACCTAAACCAGCCAGCGCGGACATCACTTGTTTGTCCAGCTCAGCGAAAGTCATTTCGTTTACTTTCTCTTTACCATCGAAAGTACCCGGTACACGTACGCGGGCCACATCGTACAGGCTCAGTACAGAACCCTGTACTCTTGCTGTAGTGGTACCACCTGTTACGGTAGACATTTCGTTACCTTCTATTTTGATGGGACGGCCCTCGCGGGTTTTCACCACCACCGGTACGAAATCGCCTTCGGTTACATAAGTGGAAGCATATAAGTTAGGTACGCCAGGCGTAATTTCTTCTGGCTTATTTACATAAGGAATCGCCTTCTTGATCGGAGTTTCACAGCTTGCTGCGATCGTTGCGGCCGCAGTGGTAAAACCGAGGTATTTCAGGAAGTCCCGTCGGGGGGTAGCGGCATTCAGCAGGCTCTCGCTCTCTTCAAACGGCAGTTCTTCTCCGAATTCGTTGTTCACAACTTCCTGGTGTCCAGGTGTATTGTGCAACTCCTCCAAGCCTTTCCAATACTTTTTTTGCTCCATGTTATATTAACGAGTTACGATTTTATAAATGATCGGTTGCAATATGCCCGCGGGAGTGTACAGTGTTTATTATGTTATTATACTGCTTCCCGGCCAGGCGGTGTTAGTTCAATTCGATTAGTAGTGACATTTCTGACATTCAGTACCGCCTACCATTTCTACAGTTACACTGTCGATGGCGCCGCTCTTAATGTCATTGTGCAATTTCTCGAAGATGCTGTAGTATCCGTTTTCAGCAAACTGTACTTTGGTAGTACGGTGACAGTTTACGCACCAACCCATTGACAGGTCGGCATGCTGAGAAACTTCGTCCATATCCTGGATGTTGCCGTGACAGGTTTGACACTGTACTTTACCGGCTACTACGTGCTGAGAGTGGTTGAAGTAAACGTGGTCGGGCAGGTTGTGGATCTTAACCCATTCGATAGGCTCGCCGGCTTTTACATATTTACCAGCTTTAGGGTCCCAACCAACTGCATCGAACAACTTCTGGAGTTCCGCAGTACCATTCACTTTCTTGCCTTCGGCAGTAAACAGGTCCGGACCAGTATATTCATTGATCGCTTTGTGACAGTTCATACACACGTTTTCGGCAGGGATCATCGCGTGTTTGCTCTTCTCTGCACCGGAGTGGCAGTAAAGACAGCTGATCTGGTTAGTACCTGCGTGTACTTTGTGGGAGTAGAATATCGGTTGCTCAGGCATGTAGTCCTGTGTGCGACCCAGGCCAACCGCACCCTGGATGGTGAAGTAACCGCCGATCATGAACAGGATAACGATACCCAGTGCGATGTATGCTTTGTTTTTGTAAAATGCTACCGGCTCTGGCTGGTCAACACCTTCTTTCTCGGCGGCCAGTTTGTTCAGGTTGCTGTTGATCTGCATCAGAATAACCGCTACAACCGCCAGGATCAGGGTAATTACACCGAAGATCAGGCTGTTGCTTCCGGAATCATCTGATTTTGCAGTAGCAGCACCGGCGCCAGAATCTGCACCAGCAGGACCTTTACCACCTTTCGCTTCCTCGTCGGCGATGAAAGCCATGATGTTATCAATGTCTGCATCTGTAAAGGTTGGGAACGCAGGCATTGCAGTTCCGTTATACTCCTTAAACAGGTTATTTGCGTATGCGTCGCCAGTAGCGAGCACGCCTGCAGAGTTCTTGATCCACTTGTGAAGCAAGGCTTGATCCGCCCATCTCTCCGTCACTCCTTTCAGAGCGGGACCTGTCAATTTCTTGTGAACATTATGGCACGAAGCACAATTTGCCTGGAATAATGCCTTACCAGCAGCAGGATCTGCAGCGTTAGCAGGTGTAAAAGAAAACACCAGACCAACGCATAGGATAAGAACACTCACAAATTGCTTGCGCAAAAGAATGGATACACGACAATACACAGCCTATATAAATTTAGATTTGACCTTAGGTTTCTTTAAAAGTGCCCACAAAAATAAGACAGAATGTTGACAATTTACCAACAATTGAAAAAAATTCTTGCTTGCATCTATACAAAGTTTTATATATAATACAAATCGGGATGATCAGCCAAAACACGCTACAGATCAGTCTTTCAAAGCAATTTTATGACAACAATTAGCGCATAAATCTGCTATTTATGATAAAAATCATGTTTTGTAACGCCTTTCCGCCCGATGCTTATTTACTTGCTTCCGGTGCAATATTAACCTTTAAATTATAATCTGTACTTTTTAATCCAGGAAAGATGGAGAGAATTGATACTGAAGGGCTTCCTTGTTCGCCATAAAAGTGATGGTCTTTCATGAATAGGACACCTTATTATATAGGTAACCTTCACCTCCTAACAATTCCAAATACAAAAGGTTTAACCTCCGGCGCCATTTTTTTGAGGTATCCCACTGGGGTAATTCCTATTTTTGCAGCCTCATTAATAATGACCGCTTTGAAAAATATCGCCATTTTCGCTTCAGGGGCAGGCAGCAATGCCCAAAAGATCATCGATCACTTCCGTGGCTCCCAGTCCGTTTCCGTTAAACTGATACTTTGTAATAAACCGGGCGCCGGCGTACTTAACATCGCTGCCAGCGAAAACATCCCATCTATATTAATAGAAAAGGAGCCGTTCTTTCACTCCGATCATTACGTGCAAATGTTGCAACAGGCGGAAATCGACCTGGTGGTACTCGCCGGCTTCCTCTGGAAGGTACCCTCCAACCTCGTGGCCGCCTATCCGGATAAGATCATTAACATTCACCCCGCCCTGCTGCCCAAATTCGGTGGAAAGGGTATGTACGGCAACTTCGTGCACGAAGCGGTGATCGCCGCCGGCGAAAAGCAAAGTGGCATCACGATCCATTATGTAAATGATAAATACGATGATGGCCGCATCATCCTCCAGGAAACCTGCGACATCACCGAAAACGACACGCCGGCTACCCTCGCCGGTAAGGTACATGCGCTCGAACACCGTTTTTACCCGGCAATTGTGGAACGATTATTGTCCTGATCTAGATGCACACCGCGTTGATTCAAAGCTCATTTATCTATATGAAAAGAGTATTACTCATCCTGATGCTGGCCTCCTGCACAAGCCTCACGCTTCGTGCCCAGGACAAAGCTCGCCAACCCAAAGATCTCCGGACTTTTATCAAAATAAACCCAACCAGCTTCATCAGCTCCCTCGATCTTACGGTGGAACAAATGCTGTCTGACAAACTGAGCATCGAACTGGGCGTTATGGGTATATACACCGACTACCCCGACTATCTCCTGGCCAAACGTATCGATCTTGGCCAGAAGAAACCCCGCATCAGCACTACACAATTCGTTGAGGCGCAAGGCCTGGGCTTCAGGGCCGGCATGCGCTGGTACCTCGGCCGCGAATCAGGGGTGTTACATGCCCAGGGCACGTACTTCCAGCCCATGCTGTTCTACAAAAAGATTTTCTACCCGAAAGAGAACTTTATCATCAATGATGTTACCTACACCGGCGACGGCACCAAAAACGTCTACGGCGTTCAGATGCTGATGGGCCGCCAGTTCTCCCGCGGCCACTTCGTCATGGACCCGTACCTCGGCATCGGCCTCCGCACCAAGGTGTACGATTACCTGGTATACGACGAGAAAAACGGTGTCGCCACCCCCGACAATGGCCGCCTGGTTCAGGTACTTCCCAGTCTCCACCTGGGCATCAAGATCGGTCTCGGTTTCTGATTTTTCATTTTACCAACTCCAACACCTTCTTCAGCCGCCGTTGTGTCACTCACTTCGGCGGCTTTTCTTTATTCAGCGAAACGACTCCCCCTTTCCCGTCATGGCGAACAAAGTGAAGCCATCTTCGTGTGCTGGTTTCGCATAAGTAGTTCATGGCTGCCAACCTTACTGCCGCGAAGACTGAAGCGGATGTTCGCTTCCTTTCAGTCTCACTAGCAGAAATCTAAAAATTACTCACATCGATGGCGGAAACGTTCGTTCATGGCGAGTCCTCGCATGCATAGTCGTGGTCGCTACTACCAGGGCGCCCCGGGGAGCTCCGGGAACTGCGGAAAGGGCCCGGAAAGGGCCTCGAAAGGGCATAGCTCTTACCTGGCTTGCTTTACAGCAGGGTCATTCCCCGGAAATGCTTGTAAACAGGATGTTTCAGCGTTTCACTTTTGCGCATCCGTACAAATCGGCTACATCGTTCTCAATTCATTGATAATGCTGGTGGCGCCGCCCTTTTGCTCATCCGAACAAATCGGCTACATCGTTCGGGCAACCTTGCTGTATACTTCGTTAATAGTTCGTTTATCCTTCGTAAATACTAGGTATATAGTTCGTATTGCTGCGAATCTTATACGAAGGATATACGAACCATATACGAAGGATGAACGAAGGATGATACAAGGATCGCTATACGATCCAGCAGGAAAGTTGCAGGCATACGAATGGGAACGCCACAGGTTTTAACCCGCAGCGCACGTAATTCGATAGGGTTGATTATTTGCCCTGTAACAGGTACCTCGCCCCCAGAAAGCCGCGAACTCCCTGGTTCGGGGCGAAAACGTAACTGGGGTCGAACGTGAGGCGGTAAGGATTGTCGGGGGTGGCGATTACCTGGCCGTTGGCATCGAACTGTACTTGTTTGTCGAAGGGATCGTGGGCACGGGCGATCGAGTTAGCCGGAGGGGTAAAGTTGAGCAGGTTTTTAACACCGCCGTACACTTCCCACTTGCCCAGCTTTTTGGTAAGCTGTATGTTTTGAATACTCCATACGGGCGACTCGGCCGGACGGGGATCTTCCTCACTCAGCCGCGGCAGCAACATCGGGCCATACAGGTTGCCGGTGTAATCGAGGGTGAGGCCCGCCTGACGGAAGGCATAAGACGCGCTCCACGTAGCGGATAGCTTCTCCGTCAGCATGGGCCGCGAGCGTACCGCGTCGTTTACCTGGTACACGTCCGACCAGGTGGCGCCGGCAATCAGCTTCAGCGGAAAGGAAAATGCTATATCCATATTAAGGCTGGCACCACGCGATACGGCGTGACCGCGCAGGTTCTCATAAATGATCTTTTGCGGGTCGGTCGTATAGTCGGGCAGTATGCGGTTACCGAACCGGGTATAGAACACCGTAGCATCGAAACCGAGGAAGGCGTTGTTCAACGGCACTTTCTTCACAAAGTTCAGGTTCACATTCCAGCTCTGCTCCGGGTCCAGGCGGCCGTTGACCACCACTTCGCGGGCACCGGTGAGGGCGGCATGATCTTCAGTGAAGATAGAAACAACGCGATAACCCGTACCGGCGTTCAGGCGCAGGATGTTGTTATGGTCGGGCGCCCATTTGTAAGCCAGGCGGGGCGTAAAGATGTTGCCGTGAATGGAGTTGTAATCGTACCGCATGCCGAGCAGCAAGGTATGACCAGCGGCGAGGGCAATCTCGTCCTGCACAAAAGCGCCGGGCAGGTAAGTATGGTCTGCCGTGGAGGTAGCAGCGGTATTATCATCATAAAAGGTGTATCGGAAAGGCAGTCCGGCTACGATGCCGTGGCGGCCCAGCTGCTTGTCCCACGTAAGCTGCGCAAAGGCGATGTGCTGTTTCGCCAGGAAGGTGGTAGCACCGTACACCGAGTTTTGGTCGTGCAGGTTGAGGGAGTATTGTAACATCACCTTTTCCCTGACAGGTAGCTGATAGTTGCCGATCACTTCCAAACGCGAGGTGTAAATACTTTCGCCATACACGCTGTCGGTACCCCGCCACTTGCGGTCCCATTGCGTTTGCCCTCCCCAACGATCCTCGTAGAAGTAACGGGCCGCCATAGTGAATATGCGATCGTTTTTGCGGGAAAAGCGCCATTTATTAAACACCGATATGCGATGCTGTAAGGTAACATCGGTAAAGCCATCCCCATTCTTATCCTCCGGATGTTGGTAATTGTAATAGTTTACACCCAGTAAGGCCGTCGCCTTTTTACCCGCATTAAAACGCATCCCCAGGTCAACACTATGTTCCTGCCAGGTAGTGGTCATTACATCGGCAGATATTAGAGGGGCCGTCAGCGGATCTTTCGTGATAATATTGATCAGGCCTGCTACTGCTTCTGAACCATACAGGGCGGATGCGGGACCTTTCACCACTTCTACCCGCTCCACCAGGCTGTTCGGAATGCCTGATAACCCGTACACCGTAGACAGCGCGCTCACGATCGGCATGCCATCGATCAACACCATGGTATAAGGGCCTTCGAGCCCATTAATGTGGATGTCGCCAGTATTACAAACATTACAGTTCAGCTGCGGCCTTACCCCGTTTACGTTTTGCAAGGCATCGAAAATACTGGGGGTGGGATTACGCTTGAAAAACACCGGCGAATACACTTCTACCGGTACGGGGCTGTCCATCTTACCCACTGCTTTTAACGTACCCGATACTACGACTTCGTTCAGCGAAGATGCCACCGCCTGTAAGTTGACCTCCCGGCTATTACTTCCCGCCGCCAGCTTAACAGCCTGTACATACTTTACGTAACCAACGGCGGTTACCTGCAGCGTATAACTTCCGGCGGCCAGACCATCTATCTTAAACGTCCCGTCTTCTTCACTACTCGCTCCCCGGTGCAGTTCCTTAATGCCTACCGATGCAAAGGGTACTGGCTTTCCATCTGCCATTATACGGCCCATAAGCACAACAGGCTGCTGTGCCAAAGCGTTGATATGCATCGATAAAAAAAGAAAAAAGATCCAGGGTTTTAAGTGTGTATGAATGTTCATGTTAACAAATTTAAAAATTGAAACAACATCCATCTAAATATATTTTTAGACAAGCCTAAACATGAAAAGTTATCCAGTTAGGCATTTACGCCAATAACTGACTCGCAGCCAACAAGTTGTTAAAGTCCTTTCACATTTGCCAGAGCGGTGGGAATTGTCTAATTTTGATACGAAGTTGCATGCAAACAGGGAAATTTTTAGGCTGGGACTAAAACTCGTTACCTTTGCATATTGTTTACTAGCCAGCGAGAGGATATGTCGAAGAAAACGATCTTTATTACAGTATTTTTTGTGGCGCTCAGCGCCGTCTTTCTTGGGTACGCCTCGATGGTGATCAAGAACGAAACGGGTACTTATTTCGGTAAGGAGAAATTGCCTGTGCTGGGCACTCCGGGCCATAAGATAAAAAGCTTTTCCTTCACGAACCAGGATGGCCAAACGGTTACCCGGGAAAATGTGGAAGGCAGGTTTTATGTAGCCGAGTTCTTTTTTACAACGTGCACCGGCATCTGCCCAAAAATGAACACTAACCTGGAAAAGGTGTATAAAACTTATAAGTCTAACCCAAACTTCCTGATCCTTTCGCACACGGTTGATCCGGAAGTGGATACCCTGCCTGCGCTACGTGCATATGCACAAAAACATCACGCAGATCCTAAAAACTGGTGGTTCCTCACCGGCTCTAAACGCGACCTGTATAAAATGGCCCGCGAGAGCTACATGCTCGATGACGGCACGTATACCGGTCCGGATGATTTTGTACACACGCAATGGTTTGCGCTGGTGGATACGCAGGGCCGTGTGCGCGGTTTTTATGAAGGCACCAAAACAAAAGACATCGATAAACTGATTAGTGACATCGATCGTTTAATACACGAATAACCAACTGTTACCATGACATCGAAACAACAGGAACGGATAGAGCAGCTATTACGCGAAAATAAGTTGAGCGTTACGGACACCCGCGTAAAGATGCTGGAAATGTTCATGCAAAGTAAAGCCGCGTTGGAACACGCCAGCTTCGAAAAGCTGAATGGCAAAGCGTTTGACCGGGTTACGATTTACCGCACCCTGCAGACTTTTCTCGATAAAGGCATCGTGCATAAGATACCGACCACAGACACTTCGGTACGATACGCGATGTGTAAATCTGATTGCAAGGAGCACGAGCATCATGACCATCATGTACACTTTCAATGTGAAAGTTGCGGATCTACTACCTGCCTGGATGATACAGATGTACCGCAGATAGCATTGCCAAACGGGTTTGCGGTAAGTAATGTGGAGGTAGTGGTGAGTGGGGTTTGTAAAGATTGTAAATAACTTAAACATAGAAGCGGCGGTCAGTAACTGACCGCCGCTTTCATTTTATCCCAACGTTGCTATTTCTTTTTGCACGAAATCTGCCAGCTCCTTCACATAGTCTGGTGAGAAATCGAACCTAATGCCTGCCGCTTCATACAGTTCGCGCAGGGTTTTGGTGTAACCCAGGCTCAATGCCTTCTCGTAGTTGTCGAGCGCCTGCTGCGGATTTTCTTTATATTGTTTCCACATCGCGATAGCGCCCAGTTGTGCAATGCCGTATTCGATGTAATAGAACGGTACTTCAAACAGGTGCAGCTGTTTTTGCCAGCTGATGGCACGATGTTCTTCGAGTCCGCTCCAGTCCACCGTATTACCGGAAAACTCGTTCAGGATTTCTACCCACTTAGCCGTACGTTCTTCCACGCTATGCTGCGGATGTTCATATACCCAATGCTGGAATTTATCGATCGTTGCGATCCAAGGGAAGATGGTGATCGACCGTTTCAATTGCTGTTGTTTTGCGCGCAGCAGTTCTTCGGGATTACTGAAGAAAATATCCCAATGGTCCATGCTGATCAGCTCCATGCTCATGCTCGCCACTTCGGCGATTTCCATCGGGTACTCTTTGAAAGCGCTTAATGGCAGCGGGTGACTCAGGAAAGAATGAATGGCGTGACCACCTTCGTGTACCATGGTGATGAGGTCTTTCATTTGACCGGCGGCGTTCATGAAGATGAAAGGCACACCTGTTTCGGCCAGCGGACAGTTATAACCTCCGGGTGCTTTGCCGATGCGGCTTTCGAGATCCACCCGGCCCATTTTCTTCATCACACGTAAGCAGTCGCCGAAGAAAGGACGCAGGCGATCGAAACAGGCAATGGAGCTGTCGATCAGTTCTTCACCGGTTTTGAAAGGCTCCAGCGGTTTTACACCAGCCGGTTCCGCCTCCGTATCCCAGGGACGGAGCGGGTCTACGCCCAGCTTTTCCTTTTGTTTTTCCAGTACCTGCGTTACGATAGGCAGGATGTGTTCGCGGATGGCGGTATGGAAGCGGAAGCAATCTTCTTTAGTGTATTCAAAACGGCCCAGCTCCTCGAATTTGTAATCACGATAGTTGGCGAAGCCGGCGTTCTTCGCCACCTGGTCGCGCTTCTGCACGAGCGTGGTGTAAAGATCGTTAAGGGCATCTTTGTCCTGCATACGACGGGCGGCTGTTTTGCGGAACACCTCTTCGCGTTTGGCGCGATCGTTGCTTTCCAGGAATTTGGCAGCCTGCTGCAACGTGTATTCTTTTCCGTCGAGCTCAATGGTCATTTTACCATTGATAACACCGTACTGCTGTGCCATCACGCTCAACTCCGCCTGCAGGGGAATATTTTCTTCATGAAACAGTTTTACCTGTTTGTTTACATTACGCAGGTAGGTGAAATACAGCTGCTGGTCCAGTTCTTTGGTGAAGGGGCAGTCGAGCAGTTTGCGGTTAAGCGCATCTGCATAAGGTTGCAGCTTGGGTTGTATTTCCATGCAGAAGTAGGTAAAAGCCTCTTCCAGCGATTTATCGGTCGTATCGCAGGTCATTTTGATCTGGCGCCAGCAGGCGTCTTCACTTACGATCGCTTCCAGTTCGCTCATGTCGCGCAGCCATTGTTCCAGCGCTTTAACATCCGTAAGCGGGCGCTGTTGCAGTTCCTCGAAGTAAGGTTGCAGTACGTCCCAGCTTGTCACTTCAAAATTCTCCGGCAAAAAGTGCCTTGGTAATTTTTCTATTTGTGCGTTCGCCATGTTGGTATGCTTGTTTTCCGGGTAAAAAAGAAAGTTCCGGCCTCCCTTTTCGATGGAAAAGGAAGCCCGGAACTTCAAATATGACTTAAAAAAACGGAGAAAACTACTCTTCCGTCTTCTTCTTAGCGGCTTTTTTAGGCTTCGGCGCGTCTTCGCCTTCAGCACCTTCTGCAGCGGCCTTTTTAGGTGCACGTGCTTTTTTCGGCTTTTCAGCACCAGCTTCGGCAGCTTCGCCTTCAGCAGCTTCTGCGTCTGCTTTTTTAGCTTTCGCCTTTGCTTTAGGTTTCGCCTCTTCGGTAGCTTCGGTAGCAGCTTCAGTACCTTCTGCTACTTCTTCGCCTTCTTCTGCCAGGATCTCATCGAACTTCAGCAGTTCGTTTTGTTTGAGAATACCGTACCATTTCACCATTTTCTTCATATCACTTACGTATACGCGCTCCTCGTCAAATTCGGGGAATACGCTTTTGAAGTAGGCTTTAATGGTATTATTGTCAGATTTAGGATCGATGATCGCGGACTTTGATTCGTTTTCCTGCATGGCTTTGAATACCAGGGCCAGGTTTACGTTATCGCCTGTAGTGAATACTTCGATGCTTTCCAAGGGGGTAAAGTTGTGGATGCGGGAAGACACAAAGCGCGTGCTTTTATCTTCGAGCGACCTTACAATAGCGCCGTCCTGTTTACTGGCTACCAACTGGAATAAACCACCTAAACCGGTCACTGCGACAATTTCTCTGTACTGCATGTTCTATTTTTTAAGAAGGGCAAATATAAAAAATTAGAATAGATTGACGGCCTGGTAAATTTTATTTCCGGTTTTGGCTACCTCCAGCCTCTCCCCAACATAACCGGCAACCTCCACCTCTCCACCCGACCCGCCGCATCGAACACCTCGGCATAAATGACGTACGCCCCCACTGGCAGCGCCTCCTGGGCATCTGACAGCCCGTTCCAGGTTAACCGGCCGGTGTTGCCTAACAGGTGATTGCGGGCCAGCAGGCATACCCGCCGGCCGGCGGCGTCGAATACCGTGATGTTCGCCACTTTGCCCGGGGCGGTGAAGTTATAGTGGATAAATGCCAGGTCGTCGCGGCCGTCGTTATCGGGCGAAAAAACCTCCGGGGTTACTGAGAACGCTGTCGTACTGGCTCCTGCGGCCGATTGTTGGCTATTGACGTAGCCGGGCGTCGCATGACCAGCCTGGGAGGCGGCGGAGTGCCAGGTGGCGGGCGTTTGGTCGCTTAACCGCTCCAGTGAGATGCCTTCCCGGTTGGTAATGAGCGGGAAATGCTGCTTTTCGGAGTAGGCAAATTCGTCCAGCACGGTGCCCTGGCGGTCCAACAGCACAACGGTGCCGGCATCGTCCGGGAAGGAGGGTATGGGTAATTGAATAACATCACGAACTGCTTTACAGGCGTATTGGCGGCAGAGCGCCAGGCGCTGGCCGGTAAGGGCAACATAGCCGCCGGGCAGCAACTGGCGCTCTGCCGCAATGCGTGTGATATTGTCGAGGGAGCCGTCGGCTTTGCGGTTGGCGAGGTACAGCTGCGAAAGATCGATTACCTGCTTGCCCGAATTGAACAACTCTACGAAATCCTCTACGCCAGGGGGCGGGTTGAACAGCACCTCGTTGATGATAACCCCACCCGCCACCGCAGGCTCCGGCAATCCGAAGCTGAACGATTCGTTTGTCGGCGAAAGGCCCGAGCAACTTTTGGCCGAGATGAGCTGCACGTCATACAGGCGGCCCGTTCGCAGCGCTTCCGGCAGCGTAATGGTGGCTGAGAGGAATGCGGGCGGTGTTGAGGCCACTGCCTGTGTCGCCATACCAGCAATGGAAACGGCAATGGAATCCAGAACGTAGTTGAATGCCAGATGCAATTGAAGGCTATCCGGGGTTGATAACTCCACGATAGCGGGCGATTGCTGTTCGGAGAGAAGACCGGCCACCGCGTTCACCTGTCCGGGTGTACCTCCCAACAGGGCAGTGGAAGCTTTCCAGTTGGCCTGACCGGAACAGGCGGCGTTGGCATCGATCATTTCCAGGCTCCAGCCACCTTCTTTACGCAGGTCGCTTTGGTACCATTCTTTTGTGTAGGATACGGCATGCATCATACTACCGGCGGCGTCATATAATCCGAGATTATCCTGCTCATTACCGAGCGTAGGGAAATGAGCGATCGTGAGCGCACGGTTAAACTTACCGGCAGAACATAACACCACAAAACTATCTGCAGGCAAACGATAAGGCGGCAATATCACACTATCTTCTCCTGCAAAAAATCTCCAGCCATCGAGCCGAATCGGATAATCACTGCGATTATACAGCTCCACGTACTCAAATGTTGGCAGTCCTACCGAAGGCGACGGATCGGCAAAAATTTCATTCATCACAATATCGTAACGCTGCGGGCGATAATAAACCAGGCTGGTATCGAGCGCTGGCATGATCAGCTGCACTTCATCACGAACGTTATTTATTGTGAATGCAAAAGGCGCTGTTGAAACGAATGGCGTATCATAATATAAAAGATACCCTCCCGGTGTCGACACATCCTGCGACAACATCGCAGGCAAAGGAGAAAAATTTTTGACATTCAGGCTATCAGGCGTTTCAGAAAATAACACGAAAATATGTTGTGAATCTCTAACCTCAAGCTGCACCAGCAAAGGCGGGTTAGTGTCGGGTACAAACGCAGCGCAGGCAATACTATCAAAATAGTGTTTACCCCAAAAGCCGCTGGTAGACTGCCGCACGAGCAGTCCAAAATAGCCTCCCTGCAACGTAGCAGTATCAGTCATTTTCCCTTCCTTGGTAAACCGGCCGTCGGGCGGACTGGTAAACAGTTGCCATTCATTGTTCGCGGTCCTGGTCACCTTCACCATCAATTCGTTCGCTGTTGCCGCTGTGCTGCCGTCGCGGCCGTCAATGAGTTTTGTGATGGTACCGTTGCGTGTTTTGCGGTACAGGCTTACCTCGTCCTGGGTGTTGCCTATCCTTACGAAGTAGCCGGCCGCTGCGGGTAGCGAATCGTCATCTGCTACGAGAAACACGTCTGCATAATTCGTGGAAGAGGTGTTAAAGTCCAGCCGTATCCACCATTCCCATTGCACTTCGGTGGGCGTAGTAGCCTGTCTGCTTAAATAAAATGTAGCATTGGCGCGGTTACTCACCGACTTCAACACGCCATTCGTAATGGTCCAGGAACTATCGCTGCCCTTCCACGCGGGAAGTTCGTGCATGCCGGACACATTAAAATTTTCGGAGAATTGGCCGTAAGCCAATAAGGGCGCGCAAAGCAGCGCACAAACAATTCGGGTTAACATAACTTGTTGGTTTTAAATGAAGTTAAAGAAATCTTTGTATATCTCTCTAAAAAAACTTCATAAAAATGAAGTCCCGAAGTATTAATTTTGAACTCCTTTTTAAAACACAATAAAAAAACAATGAAAGTAGCCGTAGTAGGGGCCACCGGTCTGGTAGGCACCAAAATGTTGCAAGTGCTCGAGGAAAGAAATTTCCCGGTAACAGAACTTATTCCTGTAGCGTCTGAAAAGTCTGTAGGCAAGGAAGTAACATTTAAGGGCAAGCCATATAAGGTGGTGAATGCCGATACAGCTATTTCTATGAAGCCGGCCGTAGCCTTGTTTTCTGCCGGTGGCAGCACCTCCCTGGAGTGGGCGCCTAAATTTGCCGAAGCGGGTATCACCGTTATCGACAACTCTTCTGCATGGCGTATGGACCCTACCAAAAAACTGGTAGTACCTGAAATCAATGGTGACGCACTCACACCCGAAGACAAGATTATTGCCAATCCTAACTGTTCTACCATTCAAATGGTGTTGGTATTAGAGCCGCTGCATAAATTGTACAATATCAATCGTGTAGTCGTGTCCACTTATCAATCTGTAACAGGTACAGGTGTGAAAGCAGTTGATCAGTTAATGAATGAGCGTAAAGGCGTTGAAGGCCCTAAAGCTTACGCACATACTATTGACCTGAACGTTATTCCGCAGATCGACGTGTTCCTCGAAAATGGTTATACCAAAGAGGAAATGAAGATGGTAAAGGAAACGAAAAAGATCATGCGCGACGATAACATCAAAGTAACTGCTACTACTGTACGTATCCCGGTAATGGGTGGTCACAGCGAATCAGTGAACATTGAGTTTGGAAAAGAATTTGAACTGGCCGATGTTCGTAAAAGCCTGGAAACCGCGCCAGGACTGGTAGTGGTAGATGATCCTGCAAATGCAAAATACCCGATGCCGAAAGATGCGCACGAGCGTGACGAGGTATTTGTAGGTCGTATTCGCCGCGATGAATCGCAGGATAAAACATTAAACCTCTGGATAGTAGCCGACAACCTTCGTAAGGGAGCGGCCACCAATGCCGTGCAGATCGCCGAGTACCTGCATCAGCAAAAGTGGATAAGCTAAGGCAAATATCCACATGTGAATAACTTCAAATCCCATAGTGTAATTACTATGGGATTATTTTTCTAAAGAATATTGTTTTTTATAAATATTAGCTGTAAATTCACTTCCACATCACGAGTTACTGAGAGGCTTACACGATATACCGCTGCCAACGAGAGTGCCTATGAGCGTCGTCCTATTTTGAAGTGAATCATTGAGAGAGCGTGTAACGTCCATGTCAGCGAAAAAATTACACAGAAGTAGTATTGAATTGTGCCAGATTAAATTGAATTTTGAAATGAAATCCTATGCAATCTGTTTCAAAAGAGTTATTAAAGTTTATTTCACAATTACTAAACTAAATACCCTTTCCTATGAAAACCAACACCAATCGTGAGCTGCTTCTTATGCACAAGTTCACTGAAGAGTGGAGTTCAAATTTCTCGTCGCAGGTTTCGCGCATTATGAGCATTGTAGACCAGAAGGATACAATCGATGGAATCATTCCTATCGTTGAAGTAGCCAACGTTTACAACCAACGCTTCGCTCAGACAAGAACAGATAAAGAAAATCTATTAAAGAACCGTAAAGCGCGTCCATTTGAGTTTTTAATACACAAGAATTAATTGTCCGTTTCGTTTTGTTGTTAGTGATACTAAACGTCCATGGACTATATTCAGGTGGTCCATGGACGGACAACAACTTTAGTAACACGGTTGCATATACGAATTAATACAATGCCAACCCCGACAGGAGCTTTCACCCTATTTATCCGTCTGTCATCCGGTTTTTTCCAATCAATAAATTAATCGAACGCTCTGTTTAAGAATGCGAGGAAAGGATGCATCACCGCAAAGGTTTTGAGTATCTCTCTCGTTAACGCAGGTTGCGTGCACACTTCATCTGTAAAGCTCTTGCTTACGGTAAGACTTTTCAATTTGAGATAGGCGAGTGCCGGATTATCGGCGCTATAACCCTGGGGCACTGTTTTGAGTGCGTCGCCGTCTACCTTTCCGAACGCGCGAATAAATTCTTTCTGCGAGATAATATCCTGGAACTCGGCAAAGTTGTAGTCTATTTCCTGCCGCGTTTTTTTCAGAATGGGCGCATCGGGCATCCATAGTCCGCCTGCAGCAAAGCTTTTACCTCCCGGTTCAAAATGAAAGTAGTAGCCTGCATAAGGCGATTTTTTTCCTCCCTTCGCAAAGGCGGCCCCCATATTGGTTTTGTAGGGCGACTTATCTTTCGAAAAACGCACGTCTTTGTAAATCCGGAACGTACAATCCTTTACCTGTAATCCCTGTATATCTTCATCCTGTCTTGAAAGGCCGTCTATAATCTGCTGAACAAGGCTCTCGTAATCCGCTTTTGCTTCCTGGTATTGTGCTTTGTGCTCGTCAAACCAGGGCTTATTGTTGTTTTTCTGAAGCTCCTTCAGGAACTTCAAAGAAGATGGGCTCAACATAATGAGTATCAGTTTACGCTTAATTGCTGACAAAATATACAAAATAAAGAAAAGAAGCGCCACAATTATGGCGCTTCCTACAAGCAGGAATAATTCAGATGGTTGCCTTCAGCCTGTAACGGCGTGGCAAAAGTGTGCGATAAACATCGCACACTTTTAAGCGTAACGCGGTTTTGTTAAACCTTTCTTATATGAGCCAAATCTTAAAATTTGTAGATAGCCGCCAGCAGGAAGTTAGCAGTCGCCTTCTTCGCTACGTCGCCTTTGGAGAACAACTCCTCCGACGCCTGGTCAAGCCGGAACTCCGGCACCAGCGTAAACCCGCCAACCTTGTAGTTAGCCGATAAAGTGAATGCCATTACCCCCCCGCCGTCGTCGTACTTCACAGGATCGGTGAAAATTTTAAGACCGTCTTTGTCAGAGAAGTACTCGCTGCGAAGCGTAAGTCCGAAGCTTTCGGTCGGGTCCACGTTCAGGTACAGCGCAGAACCCCACCAGTCGTAGGATTCACCGTTTTTATAATGGCTAACGGTACCATTATAACCGATGCCGAATTTCGAGGTAGCCTGGTAAGTGATCACCGCATCGAACTGGTCGTTACGTACCTGGAAGGTATCGCGACCGCCAATGTAGTTCAGGTAAAACTTGAAAGGCACGCTGGACGGCGAAAAGCCCCACTGTGCGCCCACATACTTGTTGTTAGTGAACGAAGCAGATTTAAGATCGGTGGGATTGAACACCCCTACCATGAAACTATGCGCACCAAAGCTCATATCCGCCTTTACACCCGTGTGAAAAAACGGACCGTACGAGAACATGTAGGACATGCTGTAGTTGCGGTTCAGGTAAGCGTCCACCAGTTCGTAGCCCACGTGTGTGCCATAAGCACCCAAGGTAAACTTCAACCAGGAAGCCGGAGAATAATGCACATTCAGTTGCTTGATCGCAAACCTCGTGTTATCATCATTGTAAGAAAACTCCTCCGCACGTTTACCGAAGCCCAGATCGGCCACGAAACCTACGTTTTTAAATGAGTGCTCTAATTTTAACGAAGCCATACCTAACTCGAATGAGTTATGCGAATTGGTAAAGCTCGTTTTGTTATCCGAAACGTTTTCGTTGATGTTGAATTTGTAATATACATCCGCGGATGCTGAAATTTTCAATCCTTCCGGTAACAGACGGGTAGAGTCCTGCGCCTGGGCATAGTAAGCCCATGAAGCAGCCAGTAAAGTCAATACAACTTTCTTCATGCTTTGAATTTTAGGTTGATAAATGGAGCTTAGCTGCTAAATGCTAAATATCAAATCTGTTGAGATGGTGTTTGAGGTTTCTTCTTTATTTAACTGTTGAAAGGCTGAGCTGATCATCATATTCCAGGCTGATGTTTCTTGATATCAATACTGGTTAACAAACCTCGATGCGCGCAAATCCTGTCTGATCGTTATAGTCACCGCGGAGCGGGCAATAAGTGCCCTTACCAACCGCGCCGCGGTGATGAAACAGGAGAGATATTAATTAGTGTCAGATCTTATTAATTATCCGGCAATCATTTCTTCTTCTTTCAGCTGACCATTACCGCCCACTTTCATGTTGTTGGGATGGTATTGCTCGTTGTGCTGAGAAGCGTCCAGACCATTAATCTCTTCTTCCTCAGAAACACGCAGTGGGTGGATGAGGTTGATGATCTTGAAGATCAGGAAAGACATGGCCAGGCTGTAAGAAACTACGATCGCCAAACCGATTACGTGATTTTTGAACAGGTCAAAGTTACCGTAGAACCAACCGTCGCTCGCCGCACTGTTTACCGCTTTGGTAGCGAACAAACCGGTGAGCAGCATACCCACAATACCGCCTACACCATGGCAAGGGAATACGTCCAGGGTATCGTCGATAGTGGATTTTGATTTCCAATGCACTACCATATTAGAGATGATGGCTGCGATGAAACCGATAAAGATAGATTGTGGTATACCTACGAAACCAGCTGCAGGTGTGATGGCCACCAGACCAACTACTGCACCGATACAGAAGCCGAGTGCCGAAGGCTTACGGCCACGGATCACATCGAAGAACAACCAGGAGAGACCAGCGGCAGCACTTGCAGTGTTAGTAGTAGCGAAGGCAGATGCAGCGAGGGCGTTAGCACCCAGGGCAGAACCGGCATTGAAGCCGAACCAACCGAACCACAGCAAACCGGTACCAAGTAATACGAAAGGAATATTTGCAGGCGTGAGTTCTTTTTTCTCTACGTGGTCCTTACGGCGCTTTAACACCAACGCACCTACGAGGGCCGCGCAACCAGCAGAAATGTGTACTACCGTACCACCGGCAAAGTCCAGTACACCCAGTTTAAACAGGAAGCCCTGCGGATGCCATGTCCAGTGTGCGATCGGCGCATATACCAGGAGGCTGAACAGTACCATAAACAGTACATAAGAGGTGAAACGGATCCTTTCTGCTACCGCACCAACCACCAGGGCCGGGGTAATGATCGCGAATTTCATCTGGAAAAGTGCGAACAACAGCAACGGAATGGTGGGTGCCAATTCCCAGGGTGCGCCAGAGGTTACTCCTTTAAAGAAGAAGAAGGTGCTGGGTGAACCGATGAAACCCGCCTGAGATTCACCAAACGCGAGGGAGAAACCTACTACTACCCAGAACACGCTGATGATGCCGGCTGCAATAAAGCTTTGCATCAGGGTAGAGATAACGTTTTTCCGGTTTACCATGCCTCCGTAGAAGAAGGACAAACCCGGGGTCATCAGAAATACAAGTGAAGAGGCCACCAAAATCCAGGCGATATCACCATAATTGTATTTACCCTCGGGATCGGAAAAACTCGCCGGCACATCGAAAAAGATCCCCGCAACCGCAACTATTGCCAGGAGAATAAATGGGAGATAATCCTGAAATGATTTTTTCTTCATAGCGTTTGATTTTAAATTTCGTAATAAAAGTAGATTTACGATTTAAAAAATCAAATACATAGGCTAAAAAATGGAAAAAATCGAAAATGAAGGGACAAATAAGGGTTAAACCTCAGTCACATTTCAAATAATAATAATATTAATATTGTTTTGATGGTGGTTAATATCTGCTTAACAATCAGAAAAAGGTCTATAATATGCTGATTAACATCGATTTAACTTTATCTTAACGTTGAAATTGAAAATTTCCAAAAAAGCAGATGGTGGCGCTACTGTAATTTTCAAATATCCCGTTTAAACAAATGTTAATCAGCATATTAAAAATGATGTTCGAAAATATTCATTGCACTTAGCGATCCATTTACGTTACTCATATTATAAATAACCACATGTTAACTTTCTGAAAGCCTGCATGATTTTTTGATCATTTTTGCTTCATCGCCTCCAATTCCTGCTGCATACCGAACATCTGGTCTCTTAGGCGGGCAGCTTCCATGAAATCGAGGTCTTTTGCCGCCTTTTCCATGTCTTTACGCACCTTCGCGATAGCCTTCTCCATCTGTGGGATGGTTTTGACCACATCCTTATTGTACGCGGCTCCGTCCTCGGCCACCACAGATGCGGCAGATGCGTCGTCATGCACGGCATAAGGCGAACTTTCGTCGAAGCTCTTGATTGCCAGCACAGAGGTTTGTCCCATGATCTGTTCTACGGTTTTCTTCACTGTACGCGGAGTGATGCCGTTCGCCAGGTTGTGCGCATGCTGCTTTTCTCTACGACGATCGGTTTCGTCGATCGTACGTTGCATACTGTCGGTCATCTTATCAGCATAGAAAATTACCAGGCCATCTACGTTACGGGCTGCACGACCTGCTGTCTGGGTCAGGGAGCGCTCGTCCCTCAGAAAGCCTTCCTTATCGGCGTCGAGAATCGCCACCAGCGACACTTCGGGTAGGTCGAGACCTTCCCTCAAAAGGTTTACGCCCACCAATACATCGATATTACCCAGGCGCAGGTCGCGTAATATCTCTACGCGCTCCAGCGTGTCCACCTCGGAGTGAATGTAGCGTGATTTTATATTGATGCGATGCAGGTACTTGTCCATTTCCTCGGCCATACGTTTCGTGAGGGTCGTTACCAGCACACGATCGCCTTTGAGAATGCGCTTGTCGATTTCCTCCAGCAGATCATCTACCTGGTTCACGCTAGGGCGAATCTCAATGGGAGGATCGAGCAGCCCGGTGGGACGAACGATCTGTTCTACCACCACACCTTCCGTTTGCTTCAGCTCGTAATCGCCGGGCGTTGCGCTTACGAAGATCACCTGGTTCAGCAGGTTCTCAAATTCGTAGAAGTTCAGCGGCCGGTTATCCATGGCGGACGGCAGCCTGAAGCCAAAGTCCACCAGGGTCAGTTTGCGGGAACGGTCGCCACCATACATACCACTGATCTGCGGCACGGTTACGTGGCTCTCATCTATCACTAATAAGAAATCGTCGGGGAAGTAATCGAGCAGGCAGAACGGGCGGGTGCCTGGCAGGCGCCTGTCCAGGAAACGGGAGTAGTTCTCAATGCCGCTGCAGTACCCGAGTTCGCGGATCATTTCTATATCATAGTTCACGCGATCGCTCAGTCGTTGTGCCTCTATCAGTTTGCCGTTAGCCTTGAAGTATTCTACCTGGGCCAACAGCTCGTCCTGGATTTCGTACAGCACCTGCTGCATCATATCCTTCGACGCCACATACAGGTTAGCCGGGAATATCGCGGCATTCTCCATCGTGCCGATGCGTTTACCATTGGTGATGTCAATACTTTCGATCTCCTCTATCTCATCTCCGAAAAAGGTTACACGATAGCCATAGTCTACGTACGGCAGGTTAATGTCCACCGTATCGCCCTGCACGCGGAAGTTGCCACGGTTAAAATCGCCGGTAGTACGACTGTACAGCGAGTTTACCAGCCCGTGTAGCAGGGTATTGCGCGCCAGCGTTTGGCCTTTATGAATACGGATGATGCTGTTTGCGTACTCGGTCGGGTTACCCATACCGTAGATACACGATACACTCGCCACCACGATAATATCGCGCCGGCCGGAGAGCAGACTGGTAGTGGCACGTAACCGCAACTTATCCAGCTCTTCGTTAATCGCGAGGTCTTTTTCTATATAAGTGTCACTCACAGGCATATACGCCTCTGGCTGATAGTAGTCGTAATAAGATACGAAGTACTCCACCGCGTTATCCGGGAAAAACTGCTTCAGCTCCCCGTACAGCTGTGCTACCAGGGTTTTATTATGCGTGAGCACCAACGTTGGCTTCTGCACGTTCTGCACCACGTTGGCAACGGTAAATGTTTTACCAGAACCGGTCACGCCCAATAAGGTCTGGAAACGTTCACCTTCGGTTAATCCTTCGGTAAGTCTGCGTATTGCTTCCGGCTGGTCGCCGGCGGGTTGATAAGGGGAACTTAATTTAAATTTCATATCAGATGAGTTTTCCGGGCGTAAAAGCCTGCTGGTACCGTAATATGGCTGCTAAAGTCAAAAAAAGGGCGGCCTTCACACACAATTCATATTTTTGTTCGACTTTAGTCCAAAAATACTTATTCATGAACAAATACTTCCAATATTGTGGAAAGCTGTGCGGCCTGGCGTTACTTATGGTTTTATTCTTAGGCAAAGCCCATGCCTGGGGACCGATCGGCCACCGAGTGGTAGGTGAAATCGCAACAAATCACCTGAGCGCAAAGGCGAAAAAGGGTATCGCCGCCCTGATTGGCCGCGAAACACTGGCCATGATATCTAACTGGCCCGACTTTATTAAATCTGACACCACCAATAAATATAGCCACACTTCTAAATGGCATTATGTGGATTTTCCCGGCAACATTTCCCGCGCCGAGTTGGAGAGAGACCTGAAGGCCATGAAAGGTGAGAACCTTTACACGCAGATCCTGGCCACCACCAAACAGCTTAAAGACCCATCCTTATCCAAAGAAAAAAAGGTAGAGGCTTTGAAGTGGCTCGTACACCTGGTGGGTGACCTGCACCAGCCTTTACATGTGGGCAGGGATGAGGACCAGGGAGGTAACAAAATCAGTATCTTCTGGTTCGACCGCCCGTCAAACCTGCATCGTTTGTGGGACGAGCACCTGATCGAGTTCCAGCAGTACAGCTACACTGAGTACACCAGAATTCTGGACATTGCCTCGCCGGCACAGGTAAAAGCTTACCAGGGCGGCTCCGTGATCGACTGGCTGTATGAATCGCATGTATTGTCCGACAAGGTGTATGCACGCACCAAGGACCAGGAGAAACTGAGCTACCGTTACAATTACATCTTTGTAAACGATCTTAATAATCAACTGCTGAAAGGTGGCCTGCGACTGGCGGCTATTTTGAACGGCATCTACGGGGAGTAGGGACGAGGGACGCTGTTATTTAACAGGCCGACCGCCACGAGCAATCGTATTTCATACAATACGGCCTCGATAAAAGGTTAGTTCTAAGTAATCGAGGAATTGGGGCTCGCTGATAAAATTACCCGTAGCCATGAAATACCGAAAAAAAAGAGGCTTTACCAAAAGTAGTTGGATGGTCATGACAATCGCATAAACGAAAAATTTTTCCATCAGGGACCGAATAAAAAAAGAGGCTGCTCGTTACGGGCAGCCTCTTTTTTTATCGATATAATCAAACTATACCAGGTCGATGTCGAAATTCACCAGCTGTACGAACTGTTCGAGGCGGCTGGCAATGTCTTCCTGCGTGATTTCGCGGAGACGCTGTACGCCGAACTTTCTACACAGAAAGAAGCCATAGCAGAACCTACAATGATGGCCGTTTTCATATTCTCGAAAGAGATATCGCGGGTTTTAGCGAGGTGACCGATAAAGCCGCCTGCAAATGTATCGCCGGCGCCGGTTGGGTCAAACACGTCTTCCAGCGGCAGGGCCGGTGCGAAGAAAACGTGGTTCTCGTGGAACAGTAACGCGCCGTGTTCACCTTTTTTGATGATCAGGTAGCGGGGGCCCATGGAAAGTACCTTCTTCGCGGCTTTCACCAGGGAGAATTCGCCACTCAGCTGACGGGCTTCGCTGTCGTTGATCAACAGCACGTCTACCTCTTTCAATACTTTCTTCAGATCGTCCAGTGCCACTTCCATCCAAAAGTTCATGGTATCCATCACGATCAGCTTCGGACGTTGTTTCATTTGTTTGATTACGTCGAGCTGCACCTGTGGGGTAAGGTTACCGAGAATCAGGAACTCGCTGCTCTGGTAGCTGTCGGGGATATGCGGCGCGAAATCGGCCAGCACATTCAGTTCAGTCACCAGCGTATCACGGGTGTTCATGTCCATGTGATAGCGGCCAGACCAGAAGAAGGACTTTTCGTCCTTTTTGATCTGCACGCCTTCGAGGGCTACGCCGCGGGCTTTCAGCGCATCCAGTTCGGTTTGCGGAAAATCGCCACCTACTACAGAAACCTGGTTAATGGGTTTAACGAAGTTAGATGCGGCCCAGGCAATAAACGTAGCCGATCCGCCAATGATCCTGTCTGATTTCCCGAAGGGCGTTTCGATATCGTCGAACGCCATAGTACCTACAACCGTGAGGGACATGCAATATTTTTTAGATGATGAATGCTTGATGAACGCTGGCAAAGGTAAGTCTTATCGATTAAAATTTAGAGGCCGCGCATCTTCCGTTACACTTTTACCTGCTTCCAGCGCCCTTTCCTGAAAATGATGATCCCCGCCAGCGCAATGGCCGACTCCGCAGCCGATATGGCGATAAACACCCCCGCAGGGCCAAGGCCCAACGGTACAGCCAGCACATACGCCAGCGGTATCTGGAAACACCAGAAGCCGAATATGTTGATCACCGTAGGCGTGCGAGTATCGCCTGCGCCGTTAAAGGCCTGCGCGATTACCATGCCGTAGCCATAAAATATGTAGGCAATGGTCACCAGGCGGAGGCATTGGGCGCCGTACCTGAGCACTTCGTCATCCTGGGTAAAGAAGGTCATCATAGCGGGAGCGCCTATCATGTATACCACCGACACCAGTCCCAGGAAGATCATATTAAAGAAGGCCGCTCGCCACACCGACTTCTCCGCCCTATCCGGCAGTTTTGCCCCGAGGTTTTGCCCCACGAGCGTAGCGGCAGCATTGGCTAATCCCCATGCGGGCAGCATGGTAAATATTACCATGCGTATCGCGATCGTGTAACCGGCAAGGGCTTCTTCGCCAAAAATGGAAATAATACGAATGAGGAAGATCCAGCTGGCGGAGCCGATCAGGAACTGCGCCGTACCGCCGGCGGCGATCTTGATGATCCGTCGCACTACAGCCATATCAAACCCGAGGTGCCGCGCCGCAATGTGAATGCCGTTTTTCTTAATAAATAAATGCCACACCTGGTAAAGCACCCCAATACCGCGACCGATCGTTGTACCAATAGCCGCGCCATCCAGCCCTAAAGCCGGCAATGGGCCAAACCCATAAATGAGCGCAGGGCACAACAGGATGTTCAGTACGTTCGCAATGATCAGTGATTTCATGGCGATAGCGGCGTTACCTGCGCCGCGGAAAATACCGTTGATAAGGAAGAGCAGCATGATCACCGCATTACCCGTGAGCATGATGCGCGCATAATTATGCCCCTCGCGAATAACGTCGGCCCCCGCCCCCATGAGCAGCAGGATGTCATCTGCAAAGAAAATACCTGCTAAACTTATCAGGACAGACATGCCTATCATCAGGTAGATGGCCTGCATGGCAGCATGGGCTGCACCTTCAGGATCCTTCTCCCCTGTACGACGAGCCACTACGGCGGTGGAGGCCATACTTAACCCCATTGCCAATGAGTACACCAATGTAAGCACCGATTCGGTAAGCCCTACACTCGCTACTGCCGCCTTACCCAGTTTGCCTACAAAGAAAATATCGACCAGTGCGAACGTAGACTCCATCACCATTTCCAGCACCATGGGTACTGCCAGTAGAAATATAGCCCTGTCGATACTACCCGATGTATACTCCTGTTCGCCTCCTACAATTGACTCTTTTAATAACTTAAAAAAATTCCCTTTACGGGTTGATCCGGTAACCTGTTGCATTGGATGCAATATTATAAGTGAGATAATTTAGTTCATGTTGATGCGCATACACGCGCGGAACACTGCCTGTAGCAGACGACGATAACGTATCCATGGAAATAAAAATTAAAAGTGATGCAATACCGAAGTGCGCTTCGGCGATAAGACGGGGCAAGCTCTATTTAAGCGGTAACCAGGAAGTACCCGGTAGTCATTAGCAGTTCATATTACTATAAGTTGAAGTCAGATCGAAGATAAAAATAAAAAATCATATTCGCCCCATCAAACGATCAGCCACTGCAAATGTTACATACCTGATCATCTTTTTTTTCATCGGATTGGTATTTGAATATTTTTTTGTGACGCTCTAACGCAATACCATCAAGCATTTCAGACGTCATGAAAAATATCTTTCAAAAATTTTTAACCCATAACTGTAACATTCTTTTCTCAACCCTCGTTTAACACATGGATCAAAATAATCCAGTAAACGGAAAACAAACTTATTAAAACGGAAATCATGCTTATGTTAAAAAACCACGCCCTCAAATTGGGATTGCTGGCTACTGCCGTATTTGGAGTTTCACTTGCTGCCTGCAGTGACGATGACGGACCTTCTGCAAGAAGTAAAAAATATGCGCTGACCAATGGTACTGCTACTACTGGCGAAGTGCTGTTCACTGAAAATGCTGACTCTTCCTTCAACGTGAAAGTCACATTAAACAAGTCTACTAAAGACACTACTTACTTCTTCAACATCATTAAAGGTTCTATTGGTACGCCAACAACCGACACGCTGTTGAAATTCACCGCATTCAAGAGCACGGCTACCGGTTCTGTTGTGACTGCGTCTAAAACCAACATCAACAAAATTGTGTTGCCTGGTCAGACAGCTGAAACTAAGTTCACTTATGACTCTGTACTGAAGTACCGTTCATTTGCGATCATCAGCTTTAAGAAAGCATCTGGCGCTGACAGCGTATCTGCTAAAGGTAACCTGTACCAGCCGCAATAAGCGATACTGGAAGTAGTTAAACGGAACAAACTCTTTTTCATCCAGTACGATTTCCCCAAAAAATAATAGCCGGAAATATTTCCGGCTATTATTATGATTGTCATCGTCGAAGGACATGGCTAACGGGAGTTACCCGGTTAAAACATGTTCTGCGTGCGACGATCTTTTTTTTGAGGTCGCATTAATTGCGCAACACCTTAAATTCAGTTCGCCTGTTCAGCTGTCGACCGTCAGGGTTGTCTTTGCCGTTAGGCTGGTTGTTGGGGGCAATCGGTTTGGACTCACCATAACCTTTACTTTCGAGCCTGTTTCGGGCGATACCTTTACTGATAAGGTAGTTTACGCAAGCTTGCGCCCTTGCTTCTGACAGTTTGAGGTTATAAGCATCAGTGCCCTTACTGTCGGTATGTGCACTCAGCTCAATGGTGATGGCCGGGTTATCAATCATAATCTGGAGTAAGGTATCCAACACGACCAGCGACTGCGAACGCAGATCGGCCTTGTTGTAGTCGTAGAAAATATCTTTGAGGATAATCGCCTTGCCGATCTCATAACGATTCAGGCAAAGTGATGGGCTCATCAGCGTATCCATACGTTCGAGCGGATTCGTACTCACCTGCAGTGCTTTGGTGAAGTAGTTTTCTTTTTCCGCCAGTATTTTATAACGCTTTTTCATTTCCACTTCAAACGTGTACAGTCCCGATTCGTCGATTACCATCTGGTCGATCACTTTGTTAGCAACTGTATCCAGCAGTGTCACTTTAGTACCTGTAAGTGGCTGGCGTGTATCGCAGTCCAGCACCAGGCCGCCGAGCATTTTAGATTTACGTTTTACGCTGTAAATTTCCAGGCAGCACACCGATTCACGGTCGGAACTGATATATCCTTTACGCATACCGAGGTCGCTGTCTGCAGATGCATAATACACATCGTCCTTCTGCGAATTGAGCGGAGTGCCCATATTTTCAGGCACCGTCCAGTTGCCGAACTCTCCTTTACTTTGGAAGAAATCTAGTCCCCCAAAACCAATGCGGCCGTTCGTACTGAACACGAGCATCTTTGATTTAGGATCATAAAACGCCGCCTGCTCTTCATCTTTTGTGTTGATGGTGGTACCCATATTTTGCGCGGTGCCTATCTTTCCATCGATGATCGTACTGTACCAGAGGTCATATTTACCCATGCCGCCCGGGCGGTTCGATGCGAACACCAGGTACTTACCATCAGGGGTCGCAAAAGGTTCTTTGGAACTATAACCTGGCACGTTTACCGCAGCATCCAGCGGGGCTGGCTCGCTCCAGGTGTCACCCTGTTTCGCGCTTGTGTAAATCATTGCGTTCTTCACACCATCTTTTACGCTCCAACGGGTCAGGTACATCGTATTACCATCCGCGCTGAAAGCCGGCGTACCCTGTTCAAAACCTTTCGCTATAGGGATCTGCACTTTTTTTTCATTGCTGTAGGAGTCGTTCACACCGGCAGTCGCTTCGTAAATGTTATTCACGAACGGTGTATTCTTTTTCTCCAATTCAGACTGGTCCAGCCGTGAAGAGGTAAAGTATAGTGTGCTAGTATTCGGCTGTGCGGCCGCATAGTTCGCCCCACCCTGGTTAATATTTCCGGCCATCTTTTGCACTTCAAAACGGGATGGCTTCTTCATTTCGTTCGATGCAAATTCGCAGTTCGCTATCTCGAGGTTTGCGCGGTTCGCGTAATCGTCCAGTGTTTTATATTCCTGCTTAAACTGCTGAAACTGACTGAGCGCCTCGTCATACTTCGCATTGGCGCGAAGGCTTACGCCATACCAGAACCGCGCTAGCGGAAACATCGTTGTTGCTTCCGGCTGCGCCAGCACTTCTGCGTACGTCTTTTCCGCATTACCATAATCGAAATACATACGGTAGGATTCTGCCAGCTTGTATACCATCTGTTCATGGTCCTTAAACGCCTTGCCTTTTTTGGGTGTTCGTTTTTCCGGCAGATATGGCTTTACTTCCAGCTTCGTGCTTTTATAACCTCCGAGTGCCCGGGTGTAGTATTGTGCTGCGGAATAATAATCTTTCGATTCAAAGTAATTATCGGCCGTGCGTTTGTAATCCATCACATACTGCGCGTTCACGTATGGTCCAGGGATCAATAACAGCAAGAGCCAGATGCGTGTAATTTTTTTCATAGTCTGAGGTCGTTTGTTTTAACTATACCTAACCTGGTGTTTGAGATCGGGCTTACAATCTTGGGCAGATGAAATACTCTGGCTGTAAGATCCTGCGTTTGCGGCCGATGAACGAGAGCGATAACTCAAATGCATTGTTTGTATTGGTAAAGCGCCTGTAAGACGATGCATTCACGTCATAACTAAGACCGAGTGTAATTCCTTTGTACTGGAAACCAGCGAATGGCACAATTGCATCCTTCAGGCGGTAGTTAAACCCACCCATAATGTCGCACTCCGGGTTAATTTTCACCTGCATGTAAGCACCGCCCACCGTTTCCTCCGCATTACCCTGACGCATATATAAAAGGTGAGGTGTAACCCCGATCATATCTGTTATTTTGATGCGGGTACCGCCATGTATGAGGTAACGCATCGGCAACTTGTGTGTGTTTTCATCTTCAGCCACGAACGGATCTTCCGGCTGCGTAAGGCGTGCTACTGCAACGCCCGCAAATGGATTGAACATATGTTGCGGATCGCCGTCGAAATAGAGCGCTCCGGCACTTGCGTCGAATACCGTTGACGATGTTGCTTTCAATGTTTCGCCAGATGGAATGCTTGGATCAAAACCGGACACCGGGTTGTACTGGCTGCCCATCTGGAATTTCGTTTGGTCAACGCGGCGGTTAATCAATCCCGCCTGCAAACCGAAAACCAGGCGCTGTGAACCTTCGCGGCCAAACTTGATACCGCTGTAGGATACAGATGCCATTCCATTAAAATAATTATAGCCCGCCTCACCGGCTGCCATGTTGAGCGCAGTAATACCGACACCAATGTTTTTCTCGGTGGCCGCATCAAATGATACTGCCGTAGTTGAGTACGGATGGCCAATATTAGTACCTTGTGTACGATGGTTTACGGTAATGCGGTAATCACCGTCGATGATACCCGCCAATGAAGGATTTAACCATAAGGGATAGGCATAATACTGTGCGAAGTGAGGGTCTACCTGGGCCGATGCAAGTTTCGGGAGACAGGCAGCAACGGTCAACATTACGAAGATGGAAACTCTTCTCATATGAATGCTTTTTCTTGGTTCTTAATTTACCGGAATGGATCGCCCGGGGAGGCGCCATTCCGGCTTTATTACATGATCCGCTGGATATGCGGGATTAACGTATAAGTGTTACAGTACCACGTTTGTTGATCTTCGTGCCATCCTGCATGGTCGACACGAACTCATAAACGTATACACCGACAGGCTGCTTCGTACCGCTCATGGTACCATCCCATCCTTTCGCCTTATCTCTCGACTCGAACACCAGCTGACCCCACTTGTTGAAGAGGCGGAAGGTCATGCTTTGGATCGTGTTACCATATACATAAAGGATATCGTTCACACCATCATTGTTCGGCGTAAAGGCGTTCGGGATGAATACTGAGTTACCGTCAGGATTTTCCGATGTACCGGAAGCCCCCAGGAACCAGCCACTATTCGCACAGGCGTTGGCACCTACCGCACGGACCGTCAGCGTCACTGTTTGACCAGGTAACAGGTTTTGTATGGTGTGGGTAGTACCGGTAAGTCCAGAGCTAGGTGTTTGCACCGTTACACCTCCATCAGTCGATACCTGGTAAGCAATGGCGCCTACAACAGCATTCCACTGGAAGGTGATCGATGTTGGCTCGGTATCCAGTACGGTTACGGTCGGCATTGGCAGCGGCGATAATACCGTTACAACTACCGGCATACGTACCAGGCTTACGCAACCACTTGGCAGGGCTGCATCCACATAGTAGGTAGTAGTGGTTGTGAGCAGCGGTGTGATGAACACGTTACCGGTAAATACTGGTGTTGCATCCAACAAACCAGTGTACCAACGGAAGGTCACACCTGGTGTAAGCGACGTAGCAGTGAGCGTATCCCTGTTGTTCGCACAGATGGCCACATCATGACCAACTACTACCGGTGCTACCGGCGAAACAGCAACCGTAGCCGTAGCCTGTGCCCTGGCGCTGCTTACGCAGTTACCACCGGCAACCGCTTCCACATAATAGGTCACATTACCGGAAAGCGCCGTCGTAACGAAAGTAGATCCGGTGAATACCAGGCTACCGCCAGTCGGTGCATCATACCAACGATAAGTGAGGTTCGGCAACGGTGCTTGTATTGCAAAGGTCGCAGTCGCACCCACGCAGGTTGTTACTACACCTGCACTTGCCAGCACCGGTACCGAAGGTGCATCTGCCGCCGTAACAGCTACCACCGTACGGGAAGCACTTACACATGTACCGCTCGTTGTGGCAGCTTCCACATAATAGGTTGTGTTAGCATTGATCGCCGGCGTAGTAAACTGCGGACCTGTAAAGATCAACGTACCACCTGTCGCTGCGTCGTACCACCTGTAAATCAACTGATCGTCCTGAGAAGTAACGCTAAGGGTTGCCGTGTTGCCGCGACAAACATCTACGCTGGCCGACGTAACTGACGGTGGTGCCGGCGTATTGAGAATTTCGACGATCGCCGTCGTTCGGGTTGCACTGTTGCAATTGCCTGCACTCATCGCTTCCACATAGTAGGTAGTTCTGACATTCACCGCTGGTGTGGTAAAATCAGCGCCCGTACCTACCTGATTGCCGCCGGTCGCGGCATCGTACCAGCGATAAGTGAACCCTGGCTGTGGATTTTGTACACTGAAGGTGACACTGTTGCCCGCACATGCAGAGATGTTATTATTAACGAGCACCACTGTTCCGGCACCATTAGATACCGTTACCGATACCGCCGCACGGGTGGCACTGATACAGTTGCCTGTAGTTGCCTGTACATAATAAGTCGTAGTGGCCGACAGCGCTGGCGTTGTGAAGTAAACACTGTCTGCTGCCAGCAGGTTACCGCCTGTAGGTGCATCGTACCACGCGTAGTCAACACCCGCTTGTGGATTCAACACCTGCAGCCTAGCACTGTTGCCCGCACAAATGGTTACACCGGTAGACACAGCCGGTACTAATGGCGCATCTGTTACACTCACCGTAGCCACTGCCCTAGCATTGCTTACGCAACCGCCTGGCTGGCTAGCTTCTACATAGTAAGATGTATTAGCGTTGATCACCGGAGTTGTAAACGTTTCGCCGGTAAATACTACGTTACCACCAACACCCGCATCGTACCAGGTATAAGTAACACCCGTGATCGGGTTATTGATGGCCAGTGTAGTAGTGTTACCACGACAAACGGTAACGTTCGGACTTGTAAGTGTAGGTGTATTCGGTGTCGCATTCGCCGTAATTGATACTGATGCACGGCCGTTGCTGGAACAGTTGTTCGCATTAACGGCAGATACATAGTAAGTCACATTGCCCGTCAGCGGCGGTGTGCTGAAGCTGGTACCAATCGCCAGCGGCGTACCGCCGGTTGGCACGTTGTACCAGGTATATGTAACACCTGCAACAGGATTTTGGATGGAAAGATTGGCAATAGTACCCAAGCAGGTAACTGGTGTCGGGTTGATGATAACCGGCAGACCAGGAGCCGCACTTACGTTGATCACTACCTGCACCCTCGTGCTACCGCCGGCGCATGCGCCACCTGTAGTGGAGGCCTCTGCATAGTAAATAGCGCTGGAGGTAAGTACAGGCGTGGTAAACGATGTACCACTTGCCACTGGTGTACCGCCTGATAGTGACGTATACCAGTTGTACACGGTACCCGCTGCAGGCGTTACTACATTCACTGTAGCAGTGCTGCCCGCACAGATAGATTGGTTAGCATTATCCAGTACTGGTGGCTGTACATTTGTACCAACCGTTACTGTTACGGCCACGCGACCGCTCGCGTTTGCACAGGTGCCGTTATTCGCTTCTGCGTAGTAAACCGTAGTGGTGGTAAGTGCCGGAGTTGTAAACACGCTGTCGCTTGACAGGAGGCTGCCATTCACAGCCGCATCGTACCAACGTACCAGACTACCGTCGGAAGTATTGGCTTTGAGGGTAGCGGTTTGTCCGGCACAAATAGTGGTATTACCACTGGTAATAACGGGCGTCTGCGGAACCGGCCTTACATTCACCGTTACTTGCGTACGGATCGGGTTCGGACAGCCGTTTGATTTACGAACGCTCTCCACGTAATAAGTGGTAACCGCATTCAGCTGTGGTGTGGTGAAGGTGTTACCTGTCGCCAGTGGCGTACCACCGGTTGGCACATCATACCAGTTGATATTGGCAGAATCGGAAGCTGTTGCTGTCAACGTTACTGTTGAACCTGCACATATATTGGCTGGTGCCGCTACTACCGGCGCTGCAATCACGCGGTTGCCATAATAGACTCTCAGTTCGCTGAGTGCGAGCGCAAGACCTGAGTTCAGGCGTATCTCCACCCTGTCGAACGTAGCGGCAGGAGCGAACGATACGATTACCTGGCCTGTTGCACCACCCAGTACATCCAGCTTAATAAGACCATCGTTGAGAGTTACGCGGTCGTTGTTGTAAGTAGCACCATTGTAGGAAGCTACTGTTACCGCACCCAGTAACCCAGCACTGATAACGCTGCCCGGCATTTCCAGTTTCAGGCGAACAGAATCGCCAGGACCGGTAGCGTAAGGGAATACCAGGTTTTGCTGAACATAACCGCCCACACCTAACACCACATTCAGCGATGAATAGTTGTTAAGATCGTTATCGATCGCATTATCAGGGTTCGTTACGGTACAACCGATACAAAGCCCGCTGGTAGTATTTGTTTGTGCAGCTGCGATATCACAACCAGGATTGAAGTTGCGGTCTACATTGATGATAACCGCCGTACGGGCACTGCTCGCACAACCGGTAGCGTTAGACACTGTTTCTACAAAGTAGCGGGTAGTGTTAGAAAGCGCCGGAGTGGTAAAGCTTGTGCCGGTAGCCAGCGGAGAAGTGCTGGTAGAATCTGCATACCAACGGAACGTTACATCCGCTGTAGCAGAAGTCGCGGTAAAGGTAGCTGTTTGACCGTAAGCCACCTGGCCGCTGGCCGGGTTGATCGTAACAGTCGGCGCGGCCGGCCTTGCATTTACCTGTACAGTTACCGCAGTGCGGTTGGTGCTGGAACACTGTCCGGCATCCACACCTGCATAATAAGTAGTATTCGCATTAAGCGCAGGCGTAGTAAATGTATTGCCTGTCGCGATAGCGGTATCTGCAGTTGCGCTTGCATACCATTTAATGGTACCGCCCGCGACATTCGTTGACGCAGAAAGCGTCACGCTGCTGCCTTCACAGGCAACTGGTGCAGTGGTGTTGATCACTGGCGCCGGTGGCACCGCGGTTACATTCACTTGCACAGCAGTGCGCGCAGTGCTGGTACAACCGCCGGCATTCACCGCATCTACATAATAAATTACGGAACTATCGAGTGCTGCAGTCGTGAAGCTGCTGCCTGTAAACAGCGCAGTACCGCCCGTTTGCTGGCTACACCAATTGAAGGTAGCGCCTGCAGGACCAGTAGCCGTGAGTACGGCAGTATTACCTGCGCAGATCGTTACACTCGGACTTGTGACAGTTGGCGCGGTCACAACAGGCGCCACGATTACCCGAACCGCAGAACGTTTCGGATTAGCACAACCGCTCAGTGTACGTACAGATTCTACATAGAATACCGTATCTGCAGTGAGTACAGCAGTTTGATAAGCGTTACCCGTGAAGAATGGCGAACCGCCCGTAGCAGTAGTGTACCAGTTAAAGGTAGCACCCGCCACCGGCGAAGTCACTGCCAGCGAGGCCGTGTTGCCTGCGCAGATCGTAACTGTATCTTCCTGGAAGGTAGGACTTGCTATTTTACGGGACGCGTAATTCAGGTATACAGAAGTAAGCACACCGGCCGCACCTGAATTGAGGCGAATTTCCACCCGGTCGTACGGAGCGGAAGCGGCGAAGGTGAGAACAGCAGTACGCGTATCTGCCAGCAGGCTGAGTTGCAACAGGCTGGAGTTAAGCGACTGACGATCATTATTGAAAGTAGCACCATTGTAAGTAGCTACTTGTACAGTGCTCAGTAAACCGATGTCGGTTAACGATGCAGGCAGCGATATGGAGAAGCTGATGCTATCGCCGGCATTACCTGCATTCGGGAAGATGAGTGTCTGCTGTGCATAACCACCCAGTAATCCAACCCCTACGCGCAGGTCCGAACCGGTAGAGGCGTCGGTATCTACGGCCAGACCCGGATTGTTCACACCGCAAAGCAGGCATATGCCATTTACGCTGTTAGTTTCGGAGGTTGCCGCATCACAAGGCACATCGTTATTGCCGCCGCCGCTCACTACCACTGAAGCAGTGGAGCGAACAAGCGTATTACAACTGGTAGTATTGGATATCGCTTCTACATAATAAGTAGTATTAGCGACTAATGAAGGCGTGGTATAATTAGCACCGGTAAAGATGCTCGTGCCGCCCGATGCCTGTGTAAACCAGTTAAAGGTTACGTCCGGCGTGGCAGACGAAGCCACAAAGCTGGCCGTCTGACCCAGCGCGATGTTGGCGATCGGTGGTGTTACGACTACGTTAGCCGGCGCATCGTTCACTGTTACGTTCACCGCCAGGCGCGAGGTGCTGGCGCAGGTATTGCTGCGGGCTTCTACATAGTAAGTGCTGGAGGTAGATAATCCAGGCGTTGTGAATGTGGCACCGCTGTCGAGTGGAAGACCTCCGGTAGCAGCATTGTACCAGTAGAAGGTTGCGCCTGCAGGCCCGTTCGCGATAAACGTTACGCTGTCGCCCGCACAAGCTGAGAGACTGGCGGCAGTTACTGTCGGCACAGCTGGCGGTGTATTCACCGTTACGGCTACCGGAACGCGTATACCGTTTTCACAACCGAATTTTCCTGTACCTACATAAAAGGTTTGAGAGCTTGTCAACACCGGCGTAGTGTAAGTGGTGGTATTTGATGCCAGCAGATTACCACCTGCAGGTGCATCGTACCAGTTAACTGTAGCGCCCGCAGGAGCGGTAACGCTCAGCGTAGCAGCTGCATTGGTACAAAGGTCTAAATTAGCGCTCGCAGGCATTGCCTGTGGTATGGTTACCGCCGCATAATAAACCCTTAATTGCGGCAATGCACTGATCAGACCATTAATAGATACAAGTACGCCGTTGAAGGCATTTTCTGCCGCGAAGGACACACGATATTTATTAGTGCCGCTGATGAGTTGCAGGTTGATCAGCCCATTGTTCAGACCGCGCGTATCGCCATTAGATGTAGTTCCTGTATAAGTAGTTGCAGTAATAGAAGAGAGTGCCACGGCAGATAATAATGTTCCTGGCGTTTCAAGCACCAGCACAATGCTGTCGCCGGCGGCGTATGTATTCGGGAACTGCAGGAGTTGACCGGAGAAGGCAGCCACGCCTACCCCAGCGAAGATGGTAGATGCAGAACTGGTATCGGTATCCACTGCAAGCGCGGGATCATTTACACCGCAAAGCAGACACACGCCGCTGAGGATCGGGCTCACCTGTTGTGTTGCAAAACTACAAGGCACATTGTTCTGCACGTTTACATTGGCAGTCACCTGTGTGCGGGTAAGGCTGCGGCATCCCTGGTTGGATACTGCTTCGACATAATAACGGGTGGTCAGGAATAAGCCTGGTGTAGTAAAGGTTGTTCCGGTAAATAACGCAGTACCGCCGGTTGCCTGGCTGTACCATGTATAAGTAGCGGAAGGATCCGGACTTTGAACAGTGAACGATGCTGTTTGTCCTGCAGGTATAGTAACGTTCGCAGTTGTTACAGTCGGTGCAGCCGGAGTCGGATTGACAGTAGCAGTTACCGGCACACGGCTAGTGCTGGCGCAACCGGTGGAGGTCAGTGAAGCCTCTGCGTAGTACACGGTTGTACTCGTAAGCGCGGGCGAAGTAAAGGATGTTCCCGTACCGACTTCTGTACCACCAGAAGGCACCGTATACCATTTATAAACAACACCAGGTACCGGGGTCGACACTGTAAAAGTAGCCGTTTGTCCACCGCAAATCACCTGGTTGGCCACGGCGATTACCGGCGTGGCTGGAAGTGGATTTACGTTTACCGTGATGGCAGACCGCGTTGTATTTGTACAATTATCAAGCGACACCTGTGCATAATAGGTGGTTGTTGCAGAAGGCGAAACTGTAAGCGAAGTACCCTGTGGATTGCCTGGCGTAGGCAGCAATGTGCCGCCGGTAGGCGCATCGTACCAGGAGATTACCGCACCTGGTGTAGGCGTAGTAGCCTGTAAGGTTACAGGACTGCCACTACAGGTAGAAATGCTACTGCCTGTCGTAATGGTAGGCGGATTTAGTATTACCCGGTTGTGGTAGGCGTAGTATAGGCGGAAATTGGTTAGGGCCCCTACCAAACCACCGTTAAGCGTAATACGCACACGGTCAAAGTTTTGCGTGGGACGTAATACGATTTCCCCGCGCTGACTGCCTGCCAGCAGGCGAAGCAGTGCGGTGGAGCCGGTGAACGTTTCAACAACGTTGGTATTGTCACCATTATAAGTGGTAACTGTTACACCACCCAGCAGATTGGCAGCCAACACGTCGTTGGAACTGCCGATGCCGATCACCAGCGAGTCGCAGCCCGCATTGGGATTGGCACCCGGGAACAATAACGTTTCGTAAACAGATGAAGCGAGGCCTACCGTTACATTGAACTGCGCATAATCATCCAGGTTGGCGCTGCCTACGGCATTGCCGGGATTATCGACACCACATAGGAGGCAAAGTAAACCACCGACGCCGGTCGACTGATTATTAGCATACACGCGTTGAGAATAAGCGTCGCCGGCCGGCAGCATAGCCAGCAGCAAACAGCTCATAACGACAGTAAATACGCGCCAAAGGCTTTTAGGAGTAGCTTTTGAACTCATAGCGAACAATGGTTAAAAAATATAAATGAACAGATATACTGCAGCCACCGGTTGGGGCAACTGTAGCGATGAAGGGTAGTAGGGAAGAATAATGGATCTCACATTCGGTTTCAGATGTCTTCCAGCAACACGCCTACACGAAAGTAGGCTGCATATTGTGTTCAGTAAGTGTTCTTTCTCGTTCATTTAGCGACCACCCTGAACGCGTCGTTCAGTTTTGTTCATTCTGTTCATTTTTGTTCATTCATGCAAATTTTTTATTCATTTTCCGTTCATCCCAATCACCCCGATGATCAATTTTTGCGTCTTTATATTGAGTAAGCAACTATTACACTACTGTTCAAAACTGAATCGCATGAAATCTAATTTAATTCTGAAGACGCCCCACTGGCTCGCAAAGCACTGATTAACAAACAAAAACAACTTACCAGAATAGCAAAACTATCATCCGAAGAATAATCTCTCATACCAGTTTCACAACTGTTAGTATGTTTTTACAGAACCTAAAAAACACGATTGAAGATTGTGTGTATTTTACTTATGAAGAAAAACGTGTCCTACTCTGAAAAAACTGAAAATCCGTGGTGCTACATTAGCCGTACATATGACTTTATAGCCCTGATTGCCGAATCCAATTGTGAAATCCATTAATTGTCCCCGTATGATTGATCTGTCGTATGATTTCATCGTAACGCTGCAAAACGAAGTTCTTCGCCGATTTGGTGTCAATCAGTTAATTCCGGGCCACTGTAAACCTTTATCAGAGGCCATTCTTGAGGTTACCGGAAAACTGATCAGTGAAACTACTTTAAAACGCTTCTTCGGATTTGCCATCGCACAACATAGCTTTTCACGTTTCACACTCAATGTATTGGCGCAATATTGCCAGTACAAAGACTGGGACGATTTTCAGGCACATTACTATCGCCGCACGGCCTCTACCGACACAAGTGAACACCCTGCCAGCCAGGAAAAATGGATCGAGATCCGCGCAAAAGCGAATGCTGTTTCCCACTACACATTACTTACATTAAAGAACCGGTCAGGCATTCCGTTCCTGAGTACGGTACCAAGACAGTATTGCCTGTCCCACACCGAACGCTTCCTCGAAAGCGATTGCGTTGCCTCGGTCTTTATTGCTCCGTCTGGCTGGGGTAAATCATTGGCCCTCGTGCATACCGCCGAACACTTTTGGCTCGGAAAAGACGCACTCTATAAAAAAGATATCTGCTGGTTCATTCACGCACACGCGGCAGGCAACCTGCTACTGAAAGGCTTTTCACTGGCCTCCTGGCTCGATAACCAACTACACCTCAACCAGGGCGAAACATTCCGGGATTATTTTGAACAATACTTTGGTGAAAAAGGAGGCAGACTTATTCTAATTATTGATGGGTTTGATGAGATCGCGCTTGGAGCCGATAAACTAAAACTGCTGTATACAAAACTGGAAGACTTCGTTTACGCCAACGGATTACACCGCTGGCTAAAAGTGATACTCAGTATTCGCTCCAGCACCTGGGGTGAAGTATTTCAACAGGCGCAACAATACCCGGCGTTTCGCAGGTATTGGTACCTGGGACAGGAGATGGACGAGGAATGTAATATTAATATACCACAGTTAACTGAACAGGATGTAAAAACTGTACTCTATAATTGTAAGTTCGAACCTGCTACTGTACGTACCTTCAGCGACGGATTCCTGCAAAAGCTGAAACACCCTTATTATTTGCAACTGTTCTGTCAGCTGAACGATTCGCCGGAACAAACGTTCATCGACGAAAACTTAAGCCTGTTCGAGATCACATCACGGTTTATACAAAACAGGGTGTTCAACTCTTCGAGCAACAGCTTCAAAATACAGATCATTTATAAGCTGCTCGACCTGCTGGATATGGGCCGTAACGGGCAGTATGCAGATAAGAGTGTATTGCTGAACAAAAACGCAGAACTGTTCCCGGCGTACAAAGAACTAATTGCCGATAATATATTGGTAGAAGAGAACCTGAGCCAGGAGATCATGTTTCATGTGAAGGTTCGGTTTGCGCACAACTTCCTGCTTGAGTACTTCACGGCCATGCATTTCATTCTTGAGAACAACATGCAGATCTCGGAGGAAATGTTGCAGAAGGTGGTAAACTACTTCCCGCAGTCACCCTTCCGTATTGCCGTGTTTAAGTGGCTGCTTCGTTATGCGATTACACAACAGAACGTTGTCGCCATCCAGCAAATATTTGTGCTTCCACTGATGGTCGTAGAAAAAGCGAACCTGCTCGAATATCTCGTATTGCATTATCAACATGAAGATAATAAGCATACGATGTTGAAGAACATTTTTCCGCCGGAGTATTTCCGCAAACACCCGATCAGTTCCTTTATCAGCGACGACTTTGTACACTTTAAAAAACGCAAAGTGTTGAACTCTCTGATGGGACTGGCAGAAGCGTCGGACGACAAGTTAAAGATCAAGAGTAACCTGTTCGTCATGGCGCTGATACAGCTGGATGCAGAGCAGTGTGAAATTGAACTGAATAACATCAAAAAGATATGCTCGGCCGAACCGACCATGAGTGAACAGTGGATTACGCCTTACGAGGCCTTTCTGTTCATTTATGAGTACCTGAAGTTCGGCATCCGTAATAAAGAGATTGAAGACAAAGTATATAGCTATGCGCGTAAGTGGAGCTTCGCCGCCGGCAAACCCTTTACCGTGCCGGATGAGATCGTGTACCGGGCCATGTGTTATATCTTTTTGATTTTGGGAGATGATGCGCAGATGTTGCACTTTACGCAACGGTTGTTTCAACACTACCCGTCTATCCTGTTCTCTAAAACCGATCCGTTCCGCCTCATGATGCTGTGCTGGAAAGCGCAGGCGCACCTTAATACAGGCAACCTGGATGCAGCGAAACGCATCAGCTCACATGTTGAAAAAATCCTGAAGCAATACTACTCGGCCGACTTCTTTAACGCTAAGCTGGTCGACATCCTGCACAAGATTATTTATGCAGAGATTTGTTTCCAGGAAAAAGATTATAGTAAAGCCATCCGTATTTCGGAAATGGCAATGGACAGTGCGCAACGACTCGACTTCAAATTGTTTTCGCTGAAAAACTTTGCCACGCTGCACAAAATTTACCAGCAGCTGGAAATGGAAAAACAAAAGCGCGATGCCCTGCAAAAAGTGGAGATCATTCGAGAGGGTACCACCTTTAAACAGGCGGTAGTGTACCTGGTTGGTATAGCCTGATAGCTTGTTGTAATCCTTATAAATGCACGCTCCCCGCTCCTGAAAGGACGGGGAGTTTTTTTAAGCGGGCCCGGCGGATAAGGTGTTCATAATGAAGCAGGAACGCCTTTTACGGTTAATCCAACGTCAGTTATAAATTAATTACTTTTGATTAGTATCCATTTTCTGGCATAATTTTAAGGTTTTAAAGGGCCATGGCGATTGACGAAAGGAAATATAGCACCATACAAATGTTCCTGCTCAACTTGTTGAGCCTCCTCACTTTATTACCCCTGGCACCCTTTATTAACAGGTTTCTTCCGCCGATTTCGCTGGGCGCGTTGCACATCGACCTGTTCCTGTCTATACTCCTCGCATTCCTGTTCACCCGGCTACTGTTGTGGATCTTTAAACCTTTGATCATACCGGCTTTCGTGCTGGTAATGACGGTACTGATCATTAACCTGTTCCGCGACAGCTATACGTTTACACATGTGCTGAACGACTATAAAGGCATGGTGCAGGGCAACTGGGGTTCGCGCGATAACAAGGCGAGCGACATCCTCAGCTTTTACCCGCGCAAAGTGGAGACTTACCGCGACAAAACGGTGAAAGGCATCCGCGCTAAGATGACTTATAAAGATTCGGTGGTGAGAAACTTTGCGGTACAGCACTCGCTCGATTACTTTGACGACTATTTTCCAAAGTATGGCAAGATCGTGCGGTACCTGTCCGTTTACAAATACATCCGGCTGAACTTCAAGTATGTGAATGACGTGCTGCGCGATGAATACTTTGCTACGCCGCAGGAAACCATCCAGAACGGTATGGGAGGCGATTGCGACGACCATTCGATCCTCATGGCCTCCTGCCTGGAAGCGATCGGCGCACGGTGCAGGGTGGTGTTGATACAGGGGCACGCCTATCCCGAGTTATACTGTGGCAATAAAGAAAACTTTGAACTGATCAAACAAGCGATCGTACACTTGTTTCCCCATCCCCCGGTAAAAGAAATTAACTACCACGAATCAAAGGGTGAATACTGGATCAACCTGGATTATAGTGCCATGAACCCAGGTGGGCCTTACCTCAACGACAAAGTATACGCTTTGATCGAAACCAATTAATCTACGACTTTATGGATGATGATCTCCACCCGCCGGTTTTGCTGCCGGCCTTCGGACGTCGTATTGGTGGCCACAGGACGTTTTTCACCTTCGCCGGCGATGTACCGCACCTTATCTGCATATCCTTTCATACCCATAAACGTGGCGACCGTACTGGCACGGCGGCGCGATAAATCCTCGTTATAGGCATCCGTTCCGTTATTATCAGTATGACCGATCACCTGTAGTTCTACTTTCTCTTTAGGGATTTTACGGATAAGCGTATCCAGCTTTGCCAGAAAGCGAGGTTCGAGGGCGGCGCTGTTGTGTTTGAAGAGTACGTCCGGGATCACGAGCGTATCCGCTTTAGGCGGCGAAGGCGGCACCAAAGTGATCATCTGCGGAGGTGTACAAACAATGATCTCTATCCGGTCGTTGCCTTCCCGGCCTTTTCCGGTAAGCGTATCATAACGTGGCGACTGGCGGCCCATACCATGGGTTTCAAAATCATCATAGGTAAAACCGGCGCGGTATACCAGGTATTTAACCACCGTTTGGGCGCGGTCGTGCGACAGTAGTTCATTATAGTGGTCCGTACCAGGGCGGTTGATGTAGCCAATCACTTTTATTTTACCGGGCTGACCACTTTGGTAATACCTAAGGGCACTATCCAGTACAAAAGCGTATTTATCATTGATTTCCGCGCCTTTTTCGGTAAATAGTCCACTACCAAGAATGATCGTGTCGCAATGAGAACTGGTTTGCTGTAGCTGCATCAGTTCCAGCAGCTTCCGGTTAATCGTTGCATCCGGCGCCTTGGGGCCACCTGCCTCCAGCAGCCGGAAAAACTCCTCGCGTTTATGGCGCAACATGGTATCCACTACCGGTGCAGTCGCCATTTTGATAAGATCCATGCCCTGGCTGCGCAGGTACGCGTCGGGCAGGGTGTGGCGGTGTCGTTCGCCGTAAACGTTCTTTGCACGCCGGTTGTCGAGCTTTTCAGTGTCTTCCAACGGCGTTACGGCAATACTATCTACCCAAAAGTAAAGCGGCTCCTCATCATCCTTTAACCGCCGCTCCGGCGAAAAGTCGCCCAGCACGAGGTTGGTATAATTACTATCGGGTACGTACACCGTTTCATACACATGCCAGGACTTAATGTGTTTCACCTCGTGTTTTTCCCGGAGGCGGATGGAAGGTTGTACGTCGATAAAGCGTGCGAACATGGAATAGATGTCCTGCGTGCGAAAGAGCAGGTCGATACCATCAGCATAGTCGTGCCGGGAGCCGGCATATACGACAACCTTATATTTTTTGCCAGCCTTTAAAGGCGCCAGCAGCCGTGTTTGCAGGTACTCCCGCCGCTGCCGGAAGCCCTGGTTGCTTTCCAGCTGGATGTAACTGTCACCATTATTCACCCCTTGCGGATTAAACACCGCAGTAACACGCCTTATGTGAGGTGCTACCCGCCACCAGGCCGCTGCCTCGCAGGGCGAAGTATATTCCGTACAAATATTGATATCGGTAAAACTGGGATTGGGAACGAGGTTTTGCGCCGCTAAAGCGCCGGGGAGAAAGATCAGGCTGCACCAAACAAGTAATAGTTTGCACGCAGGCATAACGGGAAATTTAGGTTTTCGGATGACAACCATATAACTGCCGGCATGGTATTTTATTGTTTTGCTGTGCCGCTAACCGCAAAATACTCAATTGTTTGTGCTACCGAACAAAGTGAGACCATCTAGTGTGCAGTTTTCGAACAAGTAGTGCATGGCTGCCCACCTTACTGCAAAGAAAACTGAAGCCGAGGTTCGCTTCCCTTATCATTTTCACACATTTTGACCTGCATTAACGCAACTGATATCGGAGGACTCTCCACCTAAAAACTCGCATCCTGCCAGAAAAATTATCCTGTACTTGGCGCAAACGCCCGCCAATACTCGCCCATGCGTATAAATACGCAAGGGGAAATACCGTATTTCCCCTCGTGCATAAGTAAAAAATCCATTATATTTTTGACTCACCATTGAACCCCGAAAACATTCAGCTAAGCCTGGTGGTTTTCAAAGGACGGCCTTTCATTCATAAGCCCCTACAACCAACAACCGTACTGCTACGGTTGCCGGTTACCCAGACGACGGCCAACTCGCACATCGCCTTTTAAATTGTATCCCCTTTTCTGTTAATCGCCTGCATCCGCATTCATTTTCGTTAACTGCAATGATACCGCGGCCTTCACCATCGTTGTTACTCCGGAACAAAGCAAAAACCCATGGATCTCAGGTCTGTTAACTATTTATTCAGCGTTTGTTCGTACACTAGCTATGAAATGGAAGAGCGGAACTAATAGTCCCGCTCTTTTCGCGTTGTATTCACGGCACTGAATACTAAAAAAGCGCCGGACACAACCCCGGCGCTCAAAACATCCATTTCCAAACTTACTACTTCAGCTCCTTCAGCCATGCCTGTGCAAATGCCCGGGCAGTAGCGGTTACTTCTTTACCGGCACGGAAAGCCATCTTCCAGTTGGATGATTTATTTTCGTAGGCCTTATTGACAAAATACTTTTTATCACCTTTTACGACCAGCTGTGCATTGTAATCCACTCCTTCCGTCGCGTCCAGCATCTCCTGCAGGCGTTGTTTGATGTAGCCGTTCGGGCTGGCGGGATAAGTGTTTTCCCAGGCAGCCAGGTCGTTGGCGTAGGTTTGCTTCTTATACTCGTAGCCAGACTTCTCGCCCTCGATCATCAGGTTCAGCAGTTCACTTTTATTCTTTTCGGCGTCTGAGAGGTTCTGTTTAAACATTTCGAGCGACTCGTTCAATGACTTTTTCATTTCGGCGTCGTTCACCGCTTTGAGCGTTTTCTCCAGGTTTTCTATCGCGGCCTTTGTATCCGCAATGTACTTGGCGCGAACGGCTTCAGGCGTTTGCGGCAACACCGGTTCCTTTGGTTTTTGGTTATTGCGGTATTCGAGGTACGCGTTGCGGAACTCTTCACCCTGCACATACTCCTTCGTATAGGCAAGCAGGTCGCGGGTTACGCCTTCGCGGTTGCCGGTGGCAATGTTGCGAAAGTTACGGGCGCTATAGTATTGCAGGTAGCCATTGAGAAAACTCTCTTTAATGCTGTTGGAAGCTTTTACCTTGGAGAGTCCCAGCTGGGCCCATACATCTTCATATAAAGGTGACGTCTTAAAAGAAAGCAGCACACCTACAGAGAGCGACCAGGCTGTAATTACCATCACGTTTACGATGGTAAAAAACCTTAAAATCAGTTTCTTTTTCATTTCTTTGGGGTGTTAACGGGGGTTGTTACGAATGATTACAATGCAAAGTTGCGGGCCTTTCCCTTCTGCGAAAAGCGGATCTTACATGAACTGTAGAAATATATCGTTGAACTGTATACGCTGAACGGAGTGCATTTTCAATGATATAAGGCAACAATTCATGCGACCGAAATCGCAATTCATTCGCCTTTATCCCCAATAGAACTGGGCGCAGCAGCCCAGGGCTGATAAAATGTCTATTTTTCCGGATCAATCTGTTCATGCAGCACATGATAACCTTACCTCAATATACCCGGCGCGACCTGCTGATTTTCTGCGGGATGATGCCTGTTATGATCACGGTGCTGAACTCCGTCATGTTCGATGTGCGCTTCTTCACCGACTGGCGCATCTTCGTTTGGTCCAGCCTGATTATGTCGGTATTGATCAGCATTTTATGGATCGGCCTTACCTGGATTGCCGTTACGCTACGCGATCGTTTTCCGCGGCACGACCAGCTTATGAAACGCCTGAGTATCGCCATCTTCCTGTTCATTATATGCACCGCGCTGGTAATTACGCTCATGTTCTGGGGCTACGACCGTTTCGGCCTGTTCGGTTACCGCATGAACGAGGCGCGGTACGAATGGACGATACTCGCCGGCATGGTTTTTAATATCACCATTACGTTTATACATGAAGGGGCAGATGGGTTCGACAAATGGAAAACGACGCTTACCGAAACGTCGCAGCTGAAGAAGGAATACATGCAAAGCCGCCTGTTAGGCTTAAAAAGCCAGGTAAACCCACACTTCCTGTTCAACTGTTTCAACACCTTGTCGAGCCTCATACATGAAAACCGCGAACAGGCGGAGTCGTTCCTGAACGAGTTAAGTAAAGTATACCGGTATTTGCTGCGTGGTACGGACGAACAATTCGTGTCGCTCGGCACAGAATTACAGTTCATCCGCTCCTACTTCCGGTTACTGAAAGCCCGTTATGGCGAATCGATACAAATGAATATTGACGTGCCGGAACATGTAATCGACCAGATGCTGCCACCGCTCACCCTGCAAATGCTGTTGGAAAATACGTACCAGCAAAACATCATGAGTAAAGAGCGGCCACTTACGATCAACATTACCAGTCAACCTAATGGCTGGCTCGAAATAACAAATAACCTGGCGCCTAAGCTGGGCGGCTCCCCGGAGGAAACAGATGCGGGTATAGACAATGTGCTGAATAAATACAGGCTGCTTTGTCACCGCGAGATCGTTATCACCAGTACAGAAACGGAACGTGTAATACTGCTCCCATTGATTAACGAAGATACTTTGAAGCGATGAAGGCATGGATGAAGCCCATACGCTCCGAATGGATCACGGTGTTTGCACTCATACCTGTTATTAGTGTAATGCTCAACCATTTGTTATTTGGCGACCGCCTCTGGCGGGATGCAGAGCTATGGCTGTATTCCGTTCCCTCGCTGCTGGTGGCCGGCTTGGCTTCGTGGTATGTATGTGTGGCCATTATGCACTGGCTACGCATCCGCTACCCGGAGATGGCGCAAACGGCAAAACGGCTGTTGTTGCTGGCCTTGTCGTATATCCTACTCACTTCACTTACGTTCATCGGCATCTTCTATATCTACCACCGTTTTCACTTGTTCGGCTATACATTCCATACCAGTCATATTCGCGTTCCGGTATTTATTTCGGTATCGATGACGCTCATCGCCACGGCCTTCTGGGAGGCGGAGTACGTACTGGCCAGGTGGAAGGAGAGCCTGGCGGAGAAGGAGCTGTTGCAGCAACAATCCATCTTCCAGGAATTTGAATCGTTGAAGAACCAGGTAAACCCTCACTTCCTGTTTAATTGCTTCAACACACTTTCATCGCTGATTAGTGAAGACGCGCGACAGGCCGATGCTTTCCTCAATGAGCTGAGTAAAGTGTACCGTTACCTGCTGCGGAGTAACGAAGACGGCTTATCCACCCTGGAAAATGAATTGAAATTTATTCGCTCTTATTTTGAACTGTTACGCCACCGTTACGGCGATGCGGTGCAATTGCAAATTGAGGTGGACAAAAAATATATGACATACCTGTTGCCCTCTCTCAGCCTTCAATTACTGGTGGAGAACGCGGTGAAACACAACATTGTATCGCGGCAGCAACCGTTGGTGGTGGATATATTTACGACAGCGGGCAACAAGCTGGCGGTGAATAACAACCTGCAGTTGAAGCTGATCAAAGCGCCTTCTAATAAGATAGGCATCCGGAACATTCAAGAAAAATACCAATTACTGAAGCAGGACGGCTTCCAGGTGCTAGAGGATGCACGCAACTTTACAGTGGTGTTACCGCTGATATGGTCGCACTCCGACAACCGGCCTACCTGTTTCGATAAACACCTGATACCGTAAACCCCTAAAACATTTTTATATGAAGATTCTGATCGTGGAAGATGAGGAACTGGCTGTTAAAAAGATCCGTAAAACATTGGCCAGTGTGGATACCGCCGCCGAGGTGGCGGGCGTTACCGACAGCATACGTGCTACCGTGGATTGGCTGGAAACGAATCCCGCCCCGGACCTTATCCTGATGGATATAGAACTAAGCGACGGACAGAGCTTCGAGATATTCAACCGTGTGAAAGTGACTAGCGCGGTGGTATTCACCACTTCGTACGACGAATATGCGTTAAAGGCATTTAAGGTAAACAGCATCGATTACTTGCTGAAACCCGTACAGAAGGAAGACCTGGAAGCCGCGCTGCACAAATATCGCCAGCTGAAAGACCACTACACCGCCAGCGTACCGGCTGCCCCCCAGGTAAATATGGACAGCCTTGCCCGCGAGTTGTTCATGAAACTGCAACAGAAAGAATACCGCAAACGCTTCCTCGTAAAGAATGCGCAAAAGCTGGTGTCGATCGAAACTGAAGATATTGCTTACTTCTTCAGCGACGGCCGCCTGAACTTCTTCAAAACCTTCGATAATAAAAAGTTTGTTGTTGACTATACCATGGACGAGCTTGAGGAAATGCTGAACCCCGAGCGTTACTTCCGCATCAGCCGTTCGTTCTTTATTTCGGTAAACAGCGTAGCCCAGATTCATGAATACTTCGGCAACCGCCTCATGCTGCAATTGAAGCCGGAGGTTGATAAAGAAGCCATTGTGAGCCGCGAAAAGGTGGCCGACTTTAAGAAGTGGATGGGCAAATAACTAACGGACGGGCACCTGCAGTATCACGGCAATGCCGCGTTTATCGGTCTGTATGTCGAGCAGGGCAGGCAGTTGCGCGGCACGTTGCTGCATCGCTTCAAAGTAGCGGGCATCGGCGGCGGCTTCTACTACCGTAAAAGGACCGGGGGCGTGGATCTTTAGCAGGAAGCGTGACTTTACCAGGTCCATATTAACGAGCACCGTAGTACCTTCTGCATATTGCACAATGTAACTCAAAGCATCTTTATACAAAAAGTAAATATCCTGGCGGATCTTCATATCCAGTGTGAGGCCAGTCACCTTATTGTCCACTTCCATTTTTACCGTTACGCCGTGGCTGCTCTGTAAACCATCACTAAACTCATTAATGCGCAGCAGCGTTTTCTGCATGCTATCGTTTTCGGGCTGTATGCTCCACAACACGTCGTCCATCGCATCGATCATTTCGCGGCTCTTTTCACTGATTTGTTCGATGTATTCTTTGGAGAGACTAACATCTTTATCCGCTTTGATCTTCGCCATCTCACTCAGGAGGTTGATGTTATTGAGCGTTGTGTTTACGGCGGTGTGCAGGTTACCGGCAATCTGCGATCTCATTTTTTGTAAGCCGAGTATTCGTTTGATGCGCTCCCGGTCGATCCAGTACAGTATGCCGGTAAACAGCAGTGCCAGCGCGCCGTAGAACCACCAGGTACGCCAGAAGGGCGCCTTTACATAAATGTTGAGCATGGCTTCTTCTTCACTGAAAAGCCCATCGCCGTTTTGCGTTTTTACTTTGAACACGTATCGGCCTGGCGGCAGGTAATTGTATATCGCCTGTTGCCGGCCATCTGCCCTGATCCATTCTTTATCCTGCCCTTCTAACTGGTAATAATAAGCCAGCTTTTGCTGGTTCAGGTAAGTGAGCGCACTAAAGCCAATGGTAATCGATGTGCGGTCATGGGGCAATACGACCTGGTCGAGCTGCATTAATGAATCTACCAGCAGCGGGTGGTTTTCGAGACCGAACAAGGTGATCACCGCATCGCGTGGTGCGGCGCGTTGCCGCATACGGGCGGGATCGAACATCACAAAATTATGATCGGTAGTAAAGATCAGGCTGCCGTCGGCCATGCGGGCAGAGCCGATGGATGAGAAGTTATCGTGGCGAATACCGTCGCGGCGATCGAACAAAGTAAAGATGTCTTTTTCTACATTGAACCGGCACAGGCCATTGGCGAGTCCCAGCCACACATCCCCCTGCTGGTCTTTTTCCATTTCGTATACAGAGTTGCTCGGCAGCCCATGCTGTGTAGACAAAATACGAATGGCGCCGGTGCGGGTATTGATGATGTTGATCGCGCCGGTGCTGACGATAAATGTAGTATCGTCGTACTGCAAAATATCCTGCGGCGTGTTTTCGTACAAGCGTCGGCCGGGCTCCGCCTCAGTATGATAGCGATTGAGTATTTTATGCGTACGCGGGTCCATCCGGAAGCAACCGTAACCCATCGATCCTATCCAAAGAAAACCTTCCCTATCGCAATACATTTCATGCACCAGGCCTTCGCGCATCACTAACGTAAACCCTTTGGTGGCATCACCGCCGGAAGCTTTTTTATCCCACTTTACGATATACCCGCTTTGCGTGCCAAACCAGATGTTGCCGTCGCGATCCTCCACCATTTCGCGGATGGTGCTACCTTTTATTTCCGGGGGGCGAAAGTACTGCCCTTTTTTGGTGGCGCGGTCGTATACGAGCAGCTCGCCCGCCTGCATGCCGATCCACATCCGCTGTTTATCTTTTTGCTCCAGGATATGCCATATCATGTGTGCATTGCTGCCGTCCAGCCCTTCGGGTGCCGGTGCGGGGTTCATGTCTTTATCGTAAAAATACAAGCCGCCGCCCCAGGAGCCGATCCACACTAATCCATCGCTGGCCTTACAGATTGCCTGGATGGCGGCTTCGGCAGGTTTTTCTCCGTACCGCTGCGGATACATGTTCTTAAATACCTCCGCATCAGGGTTAAAGAGATACAATCCATTGTCGGTAGCCACCCATAAGTTTTGCTCCCGATCTTCGTACACACGCTCTACCCGGTCGAACCGGATGCTTTGTTCGGTGAGGTATTCGTTGCGGATGGGGATGAAAGGCTGCGTACTGTCGCCCGTATACTCCGCCAGAAAGGGCAATCCATGAAACCATAACCGGCCGTTCCGCTGCTCCATCGGACCGAATACTTCGTGGTAGCCGAGACCTATTTCTTTAGCCAGGCTGTAATTCTTGCTATTATTACTGGCCAGGTCGAACACACAAACCCAGGGGCCAGGTTTATCGGGCTCCCAGGTAACGAATGAAAGTCTTCGGTGCTGGTCAAGGTGAAGCCAGTGCGTATGTTTGTTTTCTGCAAAACGCGTTATGAATGGATTTTTATCGGGGTTATGTCCGCGGTAATTGATGTTGTTTGTTTTAGGATCATACATCACGAGGCCTTCGGCGCAGCTCATCCACAGTTTGCCGTCCTTTTTATCGTCAACGATCGTGTTGGGGCGCCAACCTTTGGGCACTTTCAGGAAATCCTCGGACTGGTTAAAAACATTCCTGACACTATCATACAGGTAAACGCCATTATCGATGGTAGTCATTACGAGGTTGCCCTGCACATCCGTTAGTCTTTTTATAATAAAGATGGTATTATTCATACGCCATTTTACCGGCACCTCTTTAAACTTGAAAGTACGCGTATCAAAAATGCCGACTTTATTATCCCCGGTACCTACCCACAAACGGTGGCGCGCATCTTCATAAACAAAACCCACAAAATCGTTTTCGAACGGATGCAGGTTACCGGGCTGGTGGTTAAACGTGATAAAACGATTGCCGTCGTAGCGTTGCAGGCCGTTATTGGAGGCCAGCCAGATGTAACCCCTAACATCCTGCACGATCGCCTGGATGATATTGGAAGAGAGGCCATTGGCCGTGGTAAGTCGTTCAAATACGTACTGCCCTGCCTGTTGTGCAAACACATCTGAGGCAAGGACAAACAAAAACAGGAGGAGCGGTAAACGTTTCAAGGCGAATAAAACAGTTAATCAAATATACTACGCGGCGATCGAAAACAAAACCAGTCCATACAGCATTTCTGACAACTGGTACAGGGTGTTATTTCACGGGCGGCGGCGAGGCTGCATCTTTACAGTAACATTATTTCTTAATCTCAAAACATTGTTGGTATGAAAAAGATCCTGGCGGCCCTGGTGCTGCTGGCGGCTGTGTTTACCTCCTGCGAAAAAGACGATAGCAAGGGAGGCACTTTTAAAGGCCCCGAAGTAAAATTACATGATGGCAAAGCGTGGACCTGGGTAAAACTTGACGATAAAGGCGATCCGCTGCAAATCGGCGTTACCATTACCGATGCGGCGTTTAACAGCGTACCCATGCCTAACGGCGAAATGCCCGGCCACGACCCCATGAACAGTTTTTCGCTGAAAGTACCTGCTAAAGCCAGCGTACTGCCATTCAAACACATTGGCCTGGACTGGAACCCCGCTGGTCACGAACCTCCCGGCATTTACGACAAGCCGCATTTCGACTATCACTTTTACATGATCAGCGAAGCGGAAAGACTGGCCATTCCAACTTATGACCAGGACAGCCTGAAGTTTAAGAACTCACCCGCTGCAGGCTACCTGCCGGCCAGCTACGTAAACTTTGGTGGTGGCGTACCACAAATGGGCGCGCACTGGGTGGACATCAATACGCCAGAGATCAAGCCGCCGTTCAACTTTACGGAAACGTTCTTCTACGGCAGCTACAATGGCAAAGTAACCTTCTACGAACCGATGATAACACATGACTTCATCAAAGGTGTGAACGGCGCGTTTCACCGCGACATTCCGCAACCCACGAAGTTTCAGCAAAGTGGCTATTATCCCACTAAATCATCTGTCATCAAAAAGAATGGTGTGATCGAAGTAATACTTGACGGTTTCGTTTACAAAACTGCTTCCTAGCAGTATAGCTCCCACTTACAATTACAAAGGGCCCGGTTTCGGGCCCTTTGTGTTATATGATCATTCTCGATTTTAGCTCCAGGTATTTGTTCACCAGGTCCACCGTTAAGTTGGCCGGCGTGCTGATGAGCGGCATGATGCCGTACTTCGACAACTCCCTTGCAATTACTTTCTTTTCATGCGTAAACTTCTGTGCGATGATCTGCGTATAAATTTCTTCGATGGAAAAAGCTTCGTTGGCGGTGAGCTTATGAATCTCCGTATTCTCAAAAAACACAACTAACAGCAGGTGATACCGCGCCAGCCTTCGCAGGTAAGGCAGCTGACGTTCCAGGTTGCTCAGCGATTCAAAGTTAGTGAACAGGATGAACAGGGAGCGCTGGGAGATAGAAGTGCGTAAAGTAACGGCGAGGCGTTCGTAGTCACTCTCCTGCCATTGCGTTTGCTGTGCGTACAGCATTTCCAGTATCTTATTAAGCTGCACCTTTTTGCTGTCTGCCGGCAGGATGTCGACCTTTTGTTCGGCGAATGCAACAATACCGGCCTTATCGCCTTTATTCAGCGCCACCTTGCTAAATATCAGCGAAGAGTTGATGGCATAGTCCAGCAACGTAAGTCCGTCGAAAGGCATTTTCATACTGCGGCCTTTATCGATGAGGCAGTAGATCTGTTGCGCCTTTTCTTCCATAAAGTTGTTCACCATCAGGTTGCCTCGGCGGGCAGTGGCCTTCCAGTTAATGGACCGCACATCATCGCCCTGCGCATATTCTTTGATGTGATCAAACTCCATGCTGTGACCGATGACGCGGCGGCTGTGCATACCGTGTTCGTCCAGCTTGTTATCAACGGCAAACAATTCATAGCTACGCAGCTGTTGGAACGCGGGGTACACTTTTACCGGTTGCTCCTTTTCAAACACCATACGGCGCCGCGCCAGGCCCATGTATCCATCTATAAAAACATTAATGGCACCAAACTCGTACACACCTCGTTCTGTAGGGCGCAGCGTATAGTCCAACACCTCTTTGGCGACATTCGGTTTACCCACCGGCTTTATCCGCACCTTTAGTTTGAAGTCGCGCTGCTGGAACTGGTAAGGCAATTCATCTATCACCGTAACGTTTACCGGCAACGGATAGGCGCTCGTAAGTTGTATTGTAACCTTGTTTTCGTCGCCGTTACTGAACCTTTCACTCGCTATTCTTGCCGCATGAAACGGTTTACGGCTGCTGAAAAGGAAAGCGATGTCCAGCAACACGGCCGCCAGCAGGAACCAGATGAGTCCTTTGGCGAACGGGAACACCGGTGGCACGAAGAAGCCGATGATCAGCAGCACGATAATTACCCCCACGGCCAGGTAAAACCGGTTACGGAAGAACAATGCCGCGTATAATTTTTTAAGCCACATGAGCGTGTTGGTTTAGCGTGGCACTTCCACGGATTTCAATATTTCTGCAATTACTTCGTCGGTGGATATACCTTCCATTTCACGCTCAGGCGTAAGCATAATACGGTGGCGCAGCACGTGTGGCAGCATGGTGACGATGTCGTCCGGCGTTACGAAGTCGCGGTTGTTGATGGCTGCGGTGGCCTTAGCGCAATTCATCACGGCAATAGATGCACGCGGCGAAGCGCCGAGGTACAGCGAAGCGTTCAGGCGCGTTTCATGCACCAGCGCTGCGATGTACTGGATCAGCTTTTCGTCGATGTGTACTTTACGCACCTGTGCCTGCAGTTCGCTTACCTGTGCAGCCGTCAGCACCCGATTTACCAGGTTGGCCACGCCATGTTCCACAGGCGTAATATGTGCAGCTTTCAGCATCGTTACCTCATCGGCCAGCTGCGGGTATTTCACTTCTATTTTGAAAAGGAAACGGTCCAGCTGCGCTTCCGGCAAACGATACGTTCCTTCCTGCTCGATCGGGTTTTGCGTAGCAATGACCATAAACGGCGTGTCCAGCATGCGTGTTGCCATCGTTGGTGATCTGCCTTTCTTCCATTACCTCGAACAGGGCAGATTGCGTTTTTGCAGGAGCACGGTTAATTTCGTCGATGAGGATGAGGTTGCCGAAAATAGGACCACGTTTATATTCGAACTCGCGGCTTTGCGGGTTAAATACAGAGGTACCCAGCACATCGGCGGGCATCATATCAGGCGTAAACTGGATACGCGAAAATTTAGCGTCGATCGTTTGGGCCAGCAGTTTGGAGGCCAGGGTTTTGGCCACACCCGGCACGCCTTCTATCAGTACGTGGCCGTTCGTGAGCAAACCAGTAATGAGCAGGTCTACCATCTGGTGCTGCCCCACCACCACTTTGCCTATTTCTTCCCTGATAGCAGCAACCGCGTTGTGCAGGGCAGAAAAATCAGTCGCGGGTTGAAATGTGTCAATGATTGCTCCTTCTTCCATCTAGTTAGTTTTTTGATAAAAATGGTAAACGCTTTTATAGAATGATGTAAGTTCCTGGTCTGATAAGCTGCTTGTCAGCCGCACATGATCGATCATACGAATGATGGTCGACACCTCCTCGATGCTGTGATTGGATTTTCGCGACAGGCGATGAATGAACTGCTCGTCCAGCACGCTTGTATTAAGGTTGTACTTGTTGCGCACATATTCCAAAAACTGCGTGCTCATTTTATGCGCCAGGTTCAGGTTATTATGATGCGAGAAGTACAGCGCGCCCAATGTTTTGACGAACTCCAGCGAGGTATTGGCCAACGGTGGTTTAACCGGTATGATGCGCTGCCGGCGTTTACTCTCGAACAGTACGAAAAGCAACAACAGCAACAAGGCGAGCATAAAGGCCCAGCGCATGGCGGGGTAACGCATCAATACACTCCAGTTAGAAAAATCTTCGGTCGGCCGCGACGTTTGATGTTTATAATATTCATCCCAGTAAAGCGTACTGATATCCTCCCGCATATACGCCATCATATGCTCCAGCGCATGGCGGTTGGTGCCGCGTGACAGGAAGTAGTTGGTGAATACATAGGGATTGAGACAAAGGAATAACTGGCCGTTACCGCGTGTAATACGTACAAAGTTTGGATCTCCGTTCGCGTTCAGTCCCAGCACGTTCGTTACTGCTGTATCCACGGCATCAAAGCTGCCGTTTGCCTGGCTGCCCGGGTAATAGAACTTCGAGGGTTTCAGTGAGCTGTTTACGAACTCCTCCGTTAACCCGTGCCCGCGCTCCCGCAAGCCGCCGTCTTTTATCGAAAAATTAAACGCATCCATAAAAGCGGAATCCACGTCGCTGGCGGCGATGAACAACTGATGGCCGGCTTCTACATACATTTTCATGGCTTCAACGTCCGCATCGGAAGTATACAGCCTGTTGGCCAGCAATACATAAGCCGTAGGCTCCACAGACTTCATGTGCGTGGCATTTTCGTAGGTACGGCTGAATGATTTGGTAACCGTCAGCAACGGGCCTTTGAATAGTCCGGGCAGCAGTTGATGTGCCATGTAACCGCCGTACACGTCTTTATTCCGGTAGGCGAGCGATAAAGGCCGTTCGCGGCGGTCCGTACCGGGCGTATCGCTACCCACGTAAGCCAGCGATGCCAGTAACAGCGAGCCGAGTAACACCGCCAGTCCGATAATGGTGAATATGATAACGTTCTTCTTCACTCGTTTACTTTAAGTCATTCTTAAATTCCGCAAACCGCACATTCAATTCATTAAACTGGTCTTGTCCAAGATCCACCTTGCCGTACCACACATACTCGTATGCCAGCGTTAGCATCGAAAACGGTTTGTGAAAGGTGGTACCGCGCAGTTCACGCATATAATCCGCGTTGGTCTTTTCGGCCAGGAGTACGATCAGTTCTTTATGTTGCAACAGATGTAAAGTGTGCAGGTATTGATAACGGACCGCCAGCCTGTAGTTGCCGTCGGCCATTGCCTGGCGGGCAGCACTTTCAAAATCATTTGGTAACACTTCCTCCGCAGGCCCCTGTTCCGGTTGCCAGGTGACGTTTTTTCTACCGCCGAAGCTGAAGCTGCCCGTCACCACCACCTGGTAAATACCAAAGAGCAACAGCACGCCCAGCAACCCCAACATCACGTAAAACAGGATGAGGGAATGTGCAAACACCCATAACATGAAGTCGTGCCATACGCCGGAGCGCGGCTTACGTGGCTTGGTAAGTGCGTCGTAGTTCAGCGATTTATCGGCCCTTAATTTATCCGACACCGATACAGAAGCTGAGCGGGGCGATAGGTGTTCCGGGCGGTTTACTTCGCCGTACGGTGAAGAGGTATCATACAAGTGGAACGATTCCTGGTCACGCAGGTATTGCTCCCAGGTTTGATAACTACGTTCTTCCTCTTCGTCAGATTCGCTTTCTTCGGACAGTGAATCTATATAAGCGTCCGCCGCCTGTTTGTTGCGTTCTTCAATTTCCTGCATGCTCTCTGTCATGATCAGGGCGCCGGTATCCAGCTGCTCCTGCGCATGCAACAGCGAAGGCATTAGCAACAGTGCGGTATAAAATATGTACTTCAAAAACTGCTTCATGCTATACTTTTACCCGTTGTGGTTTACCGTCGGCGTTCAGGCTAAAGCCGGCACGTTTCAGTTTAATGGGATAAATAATAAAGTACCAGACGATCAGTGCAAGCGAGCCGCCAAGTATAATAGCGCTCATCCAAATAGGCATAGACCGTGCATTACGGGTAATAAAACTCTCCAGGAAGGCGGCGGCGATAAAGATCGGCACCAGGGAAATGATAATTTTAATCCCATCGCGGGCGCCCCGTTTCAAAGAATCGACACGTTTGTGCGTACCGGGAAAAAGCAGGCTGTTACCCAATACTAGCCCGGCCGTACCGGCAATGACGATGGCCGATATTTCCAGCGTACCGTGGATCCAGATCGTGAGTACAGACTGCATTCCCAACCCCTTCGCGAAGAAGTAATATTGGAAAGAGCCGAGCATGATACCATTGGTCGTAAGCAACCAGAGCGTGCCGGCCGACAGGAAGATGCCGGCTATAAAGCAGTAGATCGCTACCTGGATATTGTTATAGGCGATGCGCACCCACATCAGCCATTCGTTTTCCGATCCGTACACCCCGAAAGGATCGCCGGCAGTAATGTTACGTTCCGTCATATTCACGTACTCGTCGCCCATTACGCCTCTTACAAAGGTTTCGTCATGCGCGGCGGAAAAGGCCGCGATAATGCAAAACAGCAGGAAGTAGCAAAACGTAAAAAGGAACAGGCGGTGATACCGGGCGAACAACAGCGGCAGCTCATATTGGAAAAAGCGCCGGATGCGGCCGGGCTGACTACGACTGCTGTAAATGCGGCGGTAAATAACGGCGGCCATGCTGTTAATATACTTAGCGGAGCTGTTACCGCTGTAAAACGTTTTCGCGTATGCCAGGTCGTCGAGCAGGGTGGTAAAACGTTCCGCCATCTCATCGGGGTCATCCGTGGGTTGCTCCTGGTAGCGTTTCCAGCGCTCCAGGTTTTTCTTAATAAAAAGGGATTCTCTCATGGCGACACAAAAATTTCAGGCTACAAGACTCCGAAATATAATATATTTAATTTTCAATTATTATGACATCCATTAAAATACCTACTGTTTTTAATATCGACCTCGAATTTGAGGCGGCGGATATGGGCAGGCGTTTGCTGGCCTATGGCATCGACGTGGCGATAAGGGTGGCTTATTATATGCTGATCGGTTTCCTGATCAGCCGGCTCATCGACGATTCGCTCCTTGCCACCCTGCTCGAATGGCTGATATTATGGATTCCTATCGCATTGTATTTCCCGTTAACGGAAATTACCATGAAAGGGCAAACGATCGGTAAAAAGATCATGCAGCTTCGCGTGGTGGGCATGTACGGCAATGATCCGTCGCTGAGTCAGCACTTTATCCGCTGGGTATTTCGTTTGATCGAGTCGCCGCTGGTGATCATGTTTGCAGGCATCATTATCGCTTATGGCGCTACTGACCTTGCCGGCGCTACCGCTATTATTTCCCTGCTGCTGTTTTTTACCCCGTTGATCGTGATCGCCCGCTCGGAGCTGAAACAGCGCATTGGTGATATTGCCGCCGGCACCATCGTTATCTCTGTTAAAGAAAAAGCTTCACTGAAGGATACGATCTTCCGCGAAATTAATGACGACCGCTATCAGCCTACTTTTACACAGATCCTGCGCCTGTCTGACAAAGACCTTAACAAAGTGCGCGAGCTGCTGGACCGGTCCCTCAAAACGAATGACCATGTACTGGCGGCCAGGGTTGCACAGCGTATCAAAGAAGTATTATCTATCGAAACAGATATGGAACCTATGCAGTTCCTTGAAACCTTGCTCAACGATTATAACTACCTGGTAACGCGGTCGGCATAAACAATACGCGTTTTATCCTCCAATAATATATACAATTTCATTAATGCAGAAATGAATTTTATCCCCCGCGACAGCCATCCATCCGATTAACTGGCCGGCGCTTGCGGAATAAGCCTTATTTTTAGTGCCATGTGCAGATTATCAAGGAGCGCAAAGAACGCCCTTACGGGCCTGCTACTTACGATGGCGGCTTTAACAGTGAACGGACAAACGGTTTTCCCGGAACAACTTAATTATGAATGCCTTTTTACGAGTGATAGTATTACCATAGATGGAAAAGGTAATGAGGCGACGTGGCGTAAAGCGCCGTGGACTGAGGATTTTGGCGATATAGAAGGCGCTAAAAAGCCGAAGCCCGTACTGCGCACCCGTGTTAAGATGTTATGGAACGACCGCTACCTTTTTGTTTTTGCAGAGATGCAGGAACCCGCCTTGCAGGCCAGTCTGCACCGGCGCGACACCATTATTTACCAGGACAATGACTTCGAAATTTTTATCGACCCTAACGGAGATACCCATCAATATTTCGAGATAGAAGTAAATGCACATAATACCATCATGGACCTGTTCATGGCCAAACCATACCGTAACGGCGGCAATGCGATGATCAATTGGGACGTGAAGGGCTTACACTCGGCGGTGCAGCTATACGGCACATTGAATCAACCTAATGATAGGGACAGCGCGTGGACGGTGGAGATGGCCATCCCTTTTTCGGCACTGGCCACTTATAAAGAGCGGGTACGTCCGCAGGAAAACACCCGTTGGCGCATCAACTTTTCGCGTGTGCAGTGGGACTGGGACGTGGTGAACGGGCAATACCAGAAGCGTAAAGGTGCAAATGGCCGGCCGTTACCCGAACATAACTGGGTATGGTCGCCGCAGGGTATTGTGGACATGCATGCACCGGAACGTTGGGGCAACCTGTGGTTTCGTAACACTGCCGGAGGAACAGCCGCACCGTCTGCCGAAGATGAAGCGGCGCGTCGGTTATTGTGGACTGTATATTACAAGCAGCAACAGTACCGCCGGCAGAAGGGAAGCTACGCTACCGCAACCGCGCAGCTGGAGCTTACGGGCAGCAAAGGCCTGAAACTGGAAGCTACATCGCGGCAATTTAATGCACGCGTGCAATCGGGCAACACCACCTGGATCATTGACCAGGAAGGCCGCATTACGATGGAGAACTAAATAAACGTTATGGATAAACGCAGCTTTCTGAAATCGCTGGGCCTTGGCAGCCTGGCCTTTGGCGCGGCCCCTGCGCGCAGCATTGCCCGTACTACTGTAACCGCTGCCCCTACGCGCATCTCGCACCGCGTGTGGATCAATCCAGATCATAAGGATAGGGACGCCGACATTCGGGAGCGGTATGCGGCTTATTTTAAGGCGGGCATTCGTGATTTGTTTTTCGAGGATGATAGCGAGGCACATTTCCGCATCGCCAAACAGCAGGGCATGAAGGCGCACCGCTGGATGTGGACGATGAACCAGGGCAACAAACAGCTGATGGCAACCCACCCGGAATGGTACGCCGTTAACCGGAAGGGCGAATCCTGCGTCAACCATCCACCCTATGTAAATTATTACCGGTGGCTTTGCCCCAGCAAACCGGAAGTGCTCGAACACTTAAAAACACAGGTAAACACCATTTTATCCCGTAAAGAAGTAGATGGATTTCACCTCGATTATATCCGCTACTGCGATGTGATACTGCCCGTTAACCTTTGGTCGAAGTATGGCATTGATCAATCGCGCGAGTTGCCGGAGTACGACTTCTGCTACTGTAATACCTGCCGGGAAAGCTATAAAAAACAAACCGGCCAGGACCCGCTGGACATGGAACATCCCGACCAAAGCCCGTCCTGGAGGCTGTTCCGCTACAAGCGCATCAACAACGTAGTTAACACACTCGCCGCGGTGGCGCATCAACATAAAAAACCGATTTCGGCTGCCGTATTTCCCACACCCGAAATTGCCAAACGCATCGTTCGGCAGGATTGGACCAACTGGGACCTGGATGCTGTTATGCCGATGATCTATCATGGCTTTTACCGCGAAAACGTAAGCTGGATAGGCGACGCCGTGCAGGAAGGCGTAAGTGCCCTGCATCGTAAGTTTCCGCTTTACGCAGGCCTGTTCCTGCCCGATTTCAACAACAATTACGACGACCTCGACCAGGCGGTAAAACTTTCCATCCGCAATGGGGCGGCCGGTGTTTCGATCTTTGGGCAGGTAACGCCGGAGGTGTTGAAAGTGCTATCGGCAAACCGGTAGGAACAGCGTCGTTATCTCTATAGGAAGATGTTACTCCCATATATAGTGGCTGCCGGTTTTATGTAAACCGGCAAGAACAGTATCTTTATCCTATTATGAAGATGTTACTCCCATGTATAGTGACTGTCAGTTTAATGGCAGCCTGTAAAAGCAAGCCCACGGCGCGGGACTTTCACGGCCTGAAAGGTTCTGTAAAGCAGTTTACCGAAAAAACATTTGAAGCACACTACCGGCAAAATAAATGGGAGAAGGGGGCCGCGGCCGAGAACCACTATCCGATCGCCTACTCCTTTAGGGAAGATGGCGAAGAGCTTTGGTACGAGATGTTTGACGGCGATGGCAAATTGTGGGTACGCTTCGTTTGTGAATATGACGAAAGTGGCAAGTTTACAGGCGGCAGGGCTTACGACGAAAAGAAAGAATTATCCGGTATTACTAAAGTAGACGCGTATACCCCGAACGGCATCGCCAGCGAACTTAGCACCTATATGACCAGCGGCAACGACATGTATAAGGAATGGACAGAATTTGATAAAAAACACAGGATGGTGCATACGCGGATCACACAAGGTACGGGCGAAGTCATTTCCGAATCGTGGCTGGTGTACAATGCCCAAGGGCACCCCGAAAAGAGAACAAATAGTTCGAACGGCAAGGAAAAAGTAACCTATACAAGCCGCTACCTTTCCTATGACAAAGCAGGCAACTGGACACAACGCATAGATGTGGGACCCGATACGTTGTTATACGAGCGAATTATTAGCTATTGGTAATAAAGAAGAAGGGCTACCGATACCGGCAGCCCTTCTTCTTTTATTTCGCTTTCATGAAAGAAACTGTTTTTGATTTATCACCGTGCCTTAACGTCAGGAAGTAAATACCCGACGGCAGGCTGCTGATATCGAGTACCTTTTCGTTGGCCCCGATAATGAGTTCCGTAAGATAAGTCATGCGCCTTTTACCGGAAAGATCAGTTACCTGTACCGTCCATGTACCGGCACCTGATTCTACCGCTACTTTCATTTTGATGTAGTTCGTAGCCGGGTTTGGCATCAGGTCGAAGGAGAGTAACACACCAGGACGTGTATCGATCACGCGGCAATCTACGCGGCGAATGGTTTTAGTCGTTGTGGCCACACAACCCTTGTCGTTGGTATATGTATAAGTGATGACCGTTGTACCTACACCCAGGTTAGCAAAGTTCCATTCGTTACCCGTAAACGTGCCTTCGCCGCTCCAGGCACCGCCGACTACATTGGCCGTGAGCGTCACCTTTCCATCTGCAATACAAACAGAATCGGCACTGGTAATCGTTACGGACGGCAATGCATTCACGGTTACCTGGTGGGCAACCGAAGCAGTACAACCGCCTGTTCCGGTAAGTGTATACGTAATCTGCACCGTACCTGCCGCCATGCCTGTTACCAGGCCGCTATTGCTGATGGTGGCTATCGCATTATTTGCGCTGCTCCAAACACCACCGGCGGTTGCATTCGCCAGCTGTATGCTGGAGCCGATACACACGTTATCGCCACCGGTGATTGCGCCTGCATTTACGGCGCTGTTTACCGTCATGGCAAATTCGGCAGTATTGCTGCAACCTGCTGCGTTAGCCACCGTATAACGGATCGTTGCCGTACCAGCCGCCACCCCGCTAACCATACCCAATGTATTCACATAGGCTGTATTAATATTACCGCTGCTCCAGATGCCGCCGGTTACGGAAGCCGTTAATTGGGTTTCACCACCTACGCACACATTGCCTGCACCACCGATCGTACCGGCGGTAGGTAATGCGCTAACCGTCACCGTTTGGGTACCGGTAGCGGTACAACCGCCTGTCGTTGCCACAGCGTAGCTGATCGTCGCCGTACCCGCTGTTACACCTGTAACCAGGCCATTCGCAACATTAGCGATAGCTGCATCAGAAGTAGTCCATGTGCCGCCTGCCACAGATGGGGTTAATTGAATCGCCGAGCCGATACATACTTTATCGCCACCGGCAAAGGTAATGGCTGCTGGTGCTGCGTTTACTCTCAGTGGATGCGTAACGCTGGCGGCACAATTGTTTGCATTCGTGAACGTATAGGTAATTACGGCATCCCCTGCGGAAATACCAGTTACTACGCCCGTTGCACTCACCGTGACAATACCTGGCTGGTCGACCGTCCAGGTGCCGCCGGCAGTACTGTTTGTAAGGGTAGCGGTACCACCGGTACAAAGAATGTTCGTGCCTACGATGCCACTTAATACAGGCACTGCGCGCACGCTTACCGGCAGTTGCGAAGTACCGGTACAACCGTTGCTCGTAACCGTGTATACGATATTCACGCTGCCTTCAGCTACGCCGGTCAACAGGCCATTATTGATCGTAGCGATCGATGTATTGTCACTCAGCCAGCTGCCGCCGCTTACACTGCTCGTTAAATTCAAGCTTCCGTTTACACACACGTTGCTGCCACCGCTGATAGTGCCGGCCGCCGGAAGAGCATTCACCGTTACGGTAATTTGCTGGCTTGCCGTACAACCGGATGCATTTGTTACGGTGTAAGTGATAACGGCCGTACCCGCGCTAATACCGCTTACTACGCCGTTGCTCACCTGTGCCACGGCGGTATTGCCACTGCTCCAAACACCACCTGCCAGGCTATTCGCCAGGATGGTGGAAGCACCGCTGCAAACAGTCGTTGTGCCGGTAATGGCAGGAACGATAGGGTTGGCGTTTACAGTAACAGTAGTCGAAGTACTGTTTGTACAGCCTGCGCTGGTAACAGTATAGGTAATGGTTTCCGCACCGGAAGCCAGTCCGGTTACAACACCGGTTGCAGCATCAATGCCCGCAAAGCCTCCGTTGCCGGTAGACCATACCCCGCCGCTTACGCTGCTCGTCAGGTTCAACGTATTGTTCACACAAACGCTGTTACCGCCACTGATGGTGCCGGGTGCAGGTTTGCCTTTAACAGTTACATTATAGGCGGTGCTGTTACCGCATCCATCTGCTGAAACAATATTGTATATGATAGCGGTCGTACCTGCACTTATGCCGGTCACTATGCCAGTAGCGGCATCCACAGTGGCAATAGCGGTGTTGGCGCTGCTCCAGCTACCAGTGCCGCTGCCATTCAGGGTGATGCTGCCGCCTTCGCAAACTTCCGTAGCACCGGTCACTACGGGTGCTGCCGGTTTAGCATTTACCTGTACCGCATCGCTGTAAGAGCCGGAGCAACCTGTCGCCACGGTAAGTGTATATGTAATATTGGCAATGCCCGCGCTAATGCCGGTCACTACGCCTGTGCTGGCATCTACGTCAGCGATGGCTGCATTGTCGGTGGACCATACGCCGCCTGTTCTCGTATTATCTAAATCTAATGTGCTGCCTTCGCATACTCCGCGACCGCCGGTAAAGGCAGGTACGGTTACAGACGCGGCTACCTCTACATCCAGCGTACGGCTGCCCACGCAGCCATTTGCGTTTGTAATGTTATAAGTAATTGTGCTTACACCTGCTGCAATACCAGAAATTTCGCCGGTAGTCGCATTCACATTTACGATTGCTGGATCGCTGGTAGTCCAGGCACCGCCCGCAGTTGCGTTAGTGAGCGTAGCGCTGGTGCCGATACACAAGGTGTTGCTGCCGGAAATTGGCAGTAAGGCTGGCAGTGCATTAACGGTTACCACGTAGGTAGCCGAAGCGGTACAACCATTTGCGTTAGACACGGTGTAAGTGATAGTAGCCGCACCTGCAGCGATACCCGTTACCTCGCCGGTAGTGGCATTTACTTCGGCAATCGCTTCATCGCTGCTACTCCAGGCACCACCTGTAGTAGCGTTTGAAAGAATAACATTGCTATTCACACACATACTGTTAGCACCGGTGATGGCAGCCACTGTCGCAGCCGGGTTTACGGTAATATTATATGTGCCGGCATTAGAACATCCTGCACCATCAGTTATAGCATAAGTAATGACAGCGTTACCGTCGGCAATGCCATTCACTACACCGGTTGATGCATGAATGGTAGCAACCGCAGCATCGTTAACAGACCATACACCGCCGGTGGTAACACTGGCCAGTGTGATTTGTTCGTTTTCGCAAACCGCTGTGCTGCCGGTGATGACAGGCACCGCAGGCAATGCGTGTACCGTTATGTCGAAGTTCGCCGTGCCGGAGCAGCCGCTCGCATCGGCGACTGCATAAACGATCGTAGCTGTGCCGGCTGCAACGGAGGTTACCACACCGTTAGTTACCGTAGCTACGTTGATATCACTGCTGCTCCAGGTACCACCAGGTGTCGGGTTCGCCAACGTAGTAGAGGCACCTACGCAGATATCACTCGTACCAGTAGTTGGACTGATCACGCCCGGCGTATTTACATTCAACTGGTGCGTAGCCACGGTTGTACAACCATTTGCAGTCACATTATAGGAAATGACCACGGCGCCTCCGGCAACACCTGTTACCAGGCCGCCCGCATCCACCGTTGCTATATTTATATCACTGCTGCTCCACACGCCACCAGGGGTAGCGTTTGCCAGTTGGGTGGTCGCATTGCCGCAAACGGTCGCGTCGCCGGTGATGGCAGCTACCACTGGGGCAGGCTTCACCGTTACATCTACCGGGTTGCTGACTACCGGGCAACCATTGTAAAGTCCCCCTACCACCACCTGCACATCGCTGGCAGGCGCATAACTAAGGGCGTTGGCTGCGGTGCTTTGTAATACGGTAGCACCAGATGTAAACTGGAACGCCGGGTAAGCAAAGCCGGAAGTAGCGGTGAAAGTAACCGGTGTACCTGCACATACTTCTGTAGCAGAAGCGGCGAGTGTTACGGGCAATCCGTCCACTATGGCTTCAATGCCCGGGGTAACGGTTAAAGTAGTAACCGGAATGATGGGCGCACCACTGGGGTGGATCGTATAAAAGGGTTGATACTGTACATTCACCGTAGCATAGGCGCTGAGTGGTAATATGCCGCTGCCGGTTACTTCCTGGGCAATGCCCAGGTAAAATTCTTCCCCTGCCGGCAATTGTGTCGGTGCAAGAAATTCAAAACTTTTCACGGTACCAAGATCACTGGACGCAAGTGTGACTGGATCCGTACGGTCGAGCTCAACGCCATCCTTATCGATCAGCACACCGTACAGGGTGGTGCCGGGTGCGCTGGCATGTGACGACAGGCGAAGATTTAAGCCTTTTACCAGGACGGGGGTAACAGGCGGTGCCACAAACTTGAGGGCAACAGTACCATTACCAGCACCATAACCGATCGGCGATGGCGTCGTCAGCTCCTCGTAGTAGCGCATGCGGGAACAGTCAACCTGCTGCGTAACAGATTTACTGTTGTTCGCGTTATTATCGTCGCCCGGCAAAGTAGCTGTTATGGTTTGTGTGCCGCTTACATTCGTGGGCAGTGCGTTAAAATTTAGTACCACTGATTGCCCGGCCTGCAGTAGCGGGATGGCCTGGGTTTCGCTGTAAGGGTTGGCGCCCGTTACAGTAATGGTAACCGGCACGGCCGTACGGTCCTGGCTGCCGCGGTTCTGTACTTCTACGCGAATGCCGTTACCAGGGTACATGAATTTATTTTCGATAGAACGATTCAGTCGCAGACTCGCGATGCTTGCCTCGTTCGTATACGGGTTCTGATAAGCAAATATCAGCTGCGGACGAATATTGGTCGTGCTGGTTAATATAGCCGGAGGCGTTGTGGTGTTACTGGCTTCATTCTTTAAACTGGAGTTCAGGCTGTTGTTTACCTGGTATGCAGCAGGTGAACTGGCGAAGGTACTGCCCACATATTCGTAGGCCACGTATAAACCGCCTCCATTATACTGGAAAGGCGTGCCGAATTGAAAGAACGCCTCCGTAGCAGTACCTGCCGGTATGGTGTAGGCACCGGAATAAGCTTCGCTCATGCCATTGATTACATCCGTCCAGGTACTGGTTTTTTGGTTGGTAGCGTCCGTGGTATTTTGCAGGTAAAACTTAAGGGTACCGTTAGCGGCAACATTGGCGCCGTTACGATAAAAGAAGCTGGCCCTGGTGAGCGGCGTGTTAGCCGGGATGTTCGCCAGTTCGGCAGCAGTGAGTATCATCACACCACGGAAGGAACGATGGTCGGTGGTGCCGTTAGGACCGCGATTCGTATTATAATCACTGGTAGCGGCCGGCACGCGTTCTGTCAGCTCGGCCTGTGCAAATACCTGCGAACAGGCAACCAGTATGATGATCAGTAGTAAAAATTTCCTCATCGGCTTCCTTTTTGGTTCATAACTTGGAATGATACTGATCCCGGAACACCCGGGTAAAAACACCGCAACGAGGCGGAGAATAATACTATACAGTGCATAGGTTTATTATGAGTCACGAATATGATAAATTGCTGGACGCACCTTTCCCGGCACGACCGGAGGTCTGGCATAGTTACGGTTAAAATAATCCGTTTGGGGAGCTTGGATGTGCAGGGAAAGCCGTTAATAATCAAGGCTTTTCATAAACAATAATTCACAAAATTAACACTAATTTGATGCATTACCCCTATTTTACAGGGGTATTTTGCAAGCCGCTGATCACCAAAATGTTACCGGGCCTGCCGAACAGACTGGTACGCCACTGCGATAAGATCACCGGACAGGGCCACCTGTTACCCATTTATGGCATAAATCGTAATTTCACCGCTATGCACAATTTACTCCTACTGGAAGACGATGCCAACCTGGCCGCCGACATCAAGGCGCAGCTGGAGCGCGAAGCGTTTCATGTGGAAGTGCGGTTCGACGGGTTGATGGCGGAAAAGACGGCCCTCCGGCAAACGTTCGACTGCATCATTCTCGATATTAACGTACCCGGCAAAAATGGCTACGAGGTGTGCCGCGCCATCCGCCAGGAAGGTATTACTACGCCGGTAATCATGCTTACCGCCTTCGGCGAGGTGGAAGATAAGCTGGACGGCTTTGACAGTGGGGCAGACGATTATCTTACCAAACCTTTTTATTTCCGCGAACTGCTCGCCCGCATTAAAGCCCTGCTCAAACGGGGCGGACAGGCGAATGGGGCAACGGGCATCGTATCCATCGATACGCTGGAAATTGACATAAGCAAGAAACAGGTAAGCCGCGCCGGACAAGTGATTCACCTCACAGGGCGGGAGTTTAACATTCTCTCGATGCTGGCAGCAGCGCCCGGGCAGCCCGTTTCCAAAAAAGAGCTGATCAGTGCGATATGGGGCACATCGGTGGAAGTGAATACCAATACCATTGAGGTGTTCATTAATTCACTTCGCAACAAAATCGATAAAAACCAGCCGGTAAAATTGATCCATACCCGCTTTGGGTTTGGGTATTACATCAGCACAGCGCCTTATGAAGCTTCGTAAAAAGATACTCCGCTCGTTTTCTTTCTTCTTTATACTGATCCTGGGATTCACCCTGGGAAGTGTGTACTATATTTCATCGATCAACCGCCAGCAGGGGTTTTACGAACGCATCAAAGATCTTAACATCACCGTATTAAAGCTACTTTCCACCGCAGAACGTATCGACAAAAGCCTGATCGATAATTTCGACGAAACGACGATCTATACACTGCACGACGAAAAAATATTACTCTTCGACAGTACCGGCAAAAATATCTATACCAGTATCGACGATGCCAAAATCCCTTATGCACGCGGCCTGCTGCGAGAGCTGCGCGACAATCACAGAAATGAGATCACACAAAGTGAAGGTAAGTTTGATATTGTCGCTCATACGATCTATCACAACGGGAAAAAATATTTTGCCATCGGCAAGGCGTACGATAAGGCAGGGCGCGATAACCTGCACTTCCTGGCCTGGCTGCTCATCATCATTTTCATTATCTCACTTTCGCTTTCGTTTTTCGTCACTTTGTTTTTATCAAAACAGATCACGCAGCCCATTACGCTGCTTACCCGTCAGGTAGACCGCATATCCGCCACCAACCTGGAGAAGGTGGCGGTGCCTGCCAGTACCGACGAAATAGCTTCGCTGGCAACCGGCTTCAACAACATGTTAAGCCGGGTGGACGAATCTTTCACTTACCAGAAGAATTTTATCCAGCACGTATCGCACGAATTAAAGAATCCCATTGCTGTATTGATCGCCAATATTGAACGGGGGCTGCACGACGATTCGCCGGAGGTACGCAAACAAAGTCTTGAGTTTCAAAAAGAAGGGCTGATGCAGATTGCTGGTGTGATCAATACCCTCATCGCCATTTCGCGCTACGATACCGATACCCCGCAAAAGTTTACCGACACCGTGCATATAGACGAGCTGCTGTTCGAGTGTACAGACGAATTGCAGGTTATTTATCCGCAGAGTCGCTTTGGCTTTAACACGGCCGACAGCATTCAAAGTACCGACGATATGGAAGTGCGCGGCGACGCACGTATGCTGAAGCTTGCCTTCTACAATCTGCTTAAAAACGCCACCGAATACGCCGCCGACGGGGCTGCATCCATGGAAGTAAGCAGGGAAGACGACTGGCTGCAACTGCGTATTTTGAATGATGGAGAAACCATCCCGAAAGAGGAACAAGCGTTCCTGTTCGGCTACTTCTTCAGGGGCAGCAATAGCCGTAATAAAAGCGGCATTGGCCTGGGACTGGTGATGTGCGCCCGTATTTTTCGGCTGCATGGCGCCACTGTTACCTATAGCATCGCCGAAGGTCGCAATTGTTTTACCCTCCGTTTGCCATCTTAAGCACATCTTTATTTCTCTTAAGGAGATCTTAAGTCCCTTCTTGCCAATATTGTGGCATGAAATATTTGCCGTATATCCTGTTGCTGGCAACTTCTTTCTCCGCGAAAGCCCAACAGCCACTTTCTATTACGCCAGACCAGGCCGACAGCCTGTTTCTGCAACAAAACCTGTTGCTGCTGGCAGAACAATATAACATCGATGCACAGGATGCACTCATCCTGCAAGCTAAAGCTTATCCCAATCCACAGTTCTCGGCCGAACTGCACACCTGGGATACCGATAACCGTAAAGCCTTTTTGCTCGGTTACAATGGTGAAAAAGTATTTGCTTTCGAACAATTACTGGTGCTCGGCGGTAAACGCAAAACCGCTGTCGCCATTGCCAAACAACATAAAGAACTGGCGAAGGCCGAGCTGGGCGAATTGCTCCGTAGCCTGCGCCAGCAACTGCATAATAGCCTGCTATCCCTTTACCAGCAGCAAAACGTAATCGCGCATTACGACCACCAGCTGAAAGCGCTGGATACCCTCATTACCCGTTTTAGTGAACAGGCAGCCAAAGGCAACCTGCCATTGCAGGAAGTGGTGCGACTGAAATCTGTTTACCTGAAAATTAATAACGATCGCTCGGAGATGGCGGCGGAAGAAGTGGAAGCGTTGAAGAACCTGCAACTGCTGTTACAAACAGACGCGCAGGTGCGGCCCGTCATCTCCGACGAAACGTTCGACCGGTTACTGAAATTATCGGACACCAGCCAGCTTTACCGCCTGGCTATCGAAAACCGCCCGGATGTACAGCTGGCCCGCGGCCAACAGGCGCTTTCGCAATTGCAGCTGAGCCTGGAAAAAAGGCAGCGTGTACCGGATGTAAACTTCACCGTGAGTTACGACCAGCAGGGCAACGCCTGGCGCAACCAGTACATGACGGGCATCGGCATTCCTTTACCGCTGTGGGACAGGAACCGTGGCAACATCCGTGCAGCAGAAGCCGGCACAAAGGCCACCGCACTTTATAGCCGCCAGAAAGAAACTTCAGTAAGAGCCGAAGTATTTGCCGCCTGGCAGGACATGCAGCGTACCATGAAGGCGTATACGAACGTGAAGCAGCTTTACACCAACGACTTCGACACCGTGTTACAAGGCATTAACAGCAACTTCCTGCGCCGCAATATTACCATCCTGGAGTTTGTGGACTTCCTCGAATCGTACAACGAATCGCTGACCGCCTTTGAAGAAGTGAAAAATCAGCTCGCGGCGGCGGCAGAACAAATCAATTTCGTGACCGCAACTAATGTTTACTAAGATACTATGAAGCATTTCTTATATGCCCCGCTGCTCGTCCTCCTCGCCAGCAGCTGCCAGCCGGGCACAAAACACGAGGAACGCAACTGGAGCTTTTCGCTGAGCGACAGCATGATGGCACGCTGCGAGTTCGCCAAAGCCCAAACGTCCGACGTGCGTAATGAACTGAAATTATTCGGCAAAGTCGCCGCTGATAATAATCGCCTCGCACAGGTATATCCCTTAGTAGGTGGTAATGTGATGAAGATTAACGTGGAACTGGGTGACTATGTAAAACAAGGCCAGGTGCTGGCCGTGGTGCGAAGTGGTGAAGTGGCCGACTTCCAGCGCCAGCAGCTGGATGCCAATGCCGATGTGGCCCTGGCGGAAAAGAACTACCAGGTAGCGCAGGAACTGTACGAGGGTAAACTCAATTCAGAAAAGGATGTAACCGCTGCCGCCCGTGAGCTGGAGAAAGCGAAGGCCGAACAGGACCGAATCAACGAGATCTACCATATCTACAGCCTCAAAAATGGTTCTACGATAAACATCACCGCACCTAACAGCGGGTTTATCGTATCCAAAAATATTAACCAGAACGAGCAGCTGCGCAGCGATAAAACAGATGCCCTGTTCTCCATCGCGCAAATTGACGAAGTGTGGGTGCTGGCTAATGTGAACGAGTCGGACATATCGCGGGTGGCCGTGGGCTATGAGGCCGACATCAACACGATGAGTTACGGCAATCAGACCTTCCATGGTAAGGTAGACCGCATCTTTAACGCGATCGATCCGGATACGAAGGCGATGAAGGTATTGATCCGCATCCCGAATAAAGACCTGTTGCTGAAACCGGAAATGAGCGCCACCGTCACCCTGCGCTTCTCCGAAAACAAAAAGCTGGTGGCCGTACCGGCATCCGCAGTGATTTTCGATAAGAGTAAGAACTGGACGATGGTTTTTAAAGACCGGAACAACATAGAAACAAGGCAGGTAAGAGTGTATAGCCAGGTAGGCGATGTCGCCTACATCTCCGAAGGCCTGCAGGAAAATGAGCAAGTGATCTCTAAAAACGGGATCATGGTATATGACGCATTAAACGATTGATCGCTACCATGAACAAATTCATTAAAAATATCATCGCCTTTTCCCTCCGCAATAAACTGTTTGTGTTTTTTGCCACCGCCTTATTGGCCATAGCCGGGTGGATCAGTTACCTGAACATCCCGCTGGAAGCCTTTCCGGACGTGACTAACACACAAATCACAGTGGTAACGGAGTGGAACGGCAGAAGCGCCGAAGAGGTGGAACGTTTTGTGACCACCCCCATCGAGATCGCTATGAACGCCGTGCAAAAGAAAACCAGCGTACGCAGCGTAACGATGTTCGGCTTATCGGTTATCAAAATCATTTTTGAAGACGATGTAGAAGACTTTTTTGCCCGGCAACAGGTAAACAATCTCTTGCGCAATGTGCAGTTACCCGAAGAAGTAGAGCCGGACGTACAACCGCCTTACGGCCCTACAGGCGAGATTTACCGCTACATTCTCAGAAGCGACAAACGCGACACCCGCGAACTGCTCACCCTTCAGAACTGGGTAATTGACCGTCAGCTGCGTGCCGTACCAGGCGTGGCCGACATCGTAGCTTTCGGCGGACAGGAAAAGATTTACGAAATATCGGTGGACCCTGTAAAGGTGCAGCAATACGACCTTACGCCGTTACAGGTGTATGAGGCCGTTACCAAAGCGAACCTGAACGTAGGTGGCGACGTGATCGAGAAAAGCGGCCAGGCTTACGTGGTGCGCGGCCTCGGTTTGCTCAACACCACCCGCGATATTGAAAACACGATCGTCGCTACTTATAACGACAACCCGGTACTGGTAAAAAACATTGCCGCGGTGGAAGTGTCGAGCGCCACGCGTGTGGGCCAGGTGGGCCTTAACGAGGAGGATGACGTAGTGGAAGGCATTATCGTAATGCGTAAGGATGAAAATCCGGCCGAGGTGCTGGCGCGCGTAAAAGATAAGATCAGCGAGATCAACAACCAGGTGCTGCCGCATGATGTAAAGATGGAAGTGTTCTACGACCGTGACAACCTCATGCAATATTGCACGGACACGGTGATGCACAACCTCGTGGAAGGCATCGTATTCGTTACCGTGATCGTATTTCTCTTCATGGCGGATTGGCGCACAACGCTTATCGTATCCATTATCATCCCGCTCGCACTGCTGTTCGCATTTATGTGCCTCAAATTAAAAGGCATGAGTGCTAACCTACTCTCGTTGGGGGCGGTAGACTTCGGAATTATTATTGACGGAGCCGTGGTGATGGTGGAGGGGCTATTCGTAGCGCTCGACCATAAGGCCCACAAGTTCGGGATGGAGCGGTTTAACAAGCTGTCCAAGTTAGGCCTCATCAAACGTACGGGCACCGGTTTGGGTAAAGCGGTATTCTTCTCTAAACTAATCATCATATCTGCCCTGTTACCCATCTTCGCGTTTCAGAAGGTAGAAGGCAAAATGTTCTCGCCACTGGCCTGGACGCTGGGTTTTGCCCTGCTGGGCGCCCTGCTGTTCACGCTTACGCTGGTACCGGTACTCGTATCTATCTTATTAAGAAAGAATGTGCGCGAAAAGAACAATCCGTTCGTGAACTTCTTTAACCGCATTGTGGCGAAAGGTTTCGGCTTTACATTTAAACATAAACGTACGAGCGTACTGGTATCTACCCTGGTATTGGCACTCTCCCTGTTCTCCACCAAATGGCTGGGTACAGAGTTCCTGCCACAGCTGAACGAAGGGGCATTGTGGGTAACGGCCGAACTGCCTATGAGTTTATCGCTGCCCGAAAGTGTGAACATGGCGAAAACGCTGCGCCGCGACCTGCAATCCTTCCCGGAAGTAAGTAATGTACTGTCACAAACCGGCCGCTCCAACGACGGCACCGATCCTAACGGCTTTTACTTCCTGCAGTTCCAGGTAGACCTGAAGCCGAAAAAGGAATGGGAGCGTAAGATCAGCATGGAACAACTCATCGAAGAGATGGACAGTCAGCTGAGCCAGTACCAGGGCGTGTTGTACAACTACTCGCAACCTGTGAGCGACAACGTAGCCGAAGCGGTAGCCGGTTTTAAGGCGAGCAACGGCATCAAAATATATGGCGACGATCTCGCCAAACTGGATGAACTGGCAGATAAGGTGATGGCCGAAGTGCAGGATATCCAGGGTATTAAGGACCTCGGCATCCTGCGGAATATTGGTCAGCCGGAGATAAGTGTATCGCTGGACGAGGAAAAGATGGCCATTTACGGCGTGCAGAAAGCAGACGCTCAAAGCATTATCGAGATGGCGATCGGCGGTAAAACAGCCACTGAAAAATACGAGGGCGAACGTAAGTTCCCGATCCGTATCCGTTACGAAAAGGATTATCGTAAAGACGAGAACGATATCATGCAACTGCGCGTGCCGACCGTAAGGGGCGAAAACATTCCCCTGAAGGAGATCTCGGATCTTGAGAAAGTGACCGGCCCGGCCTTTATTTACCGCGACAACACTAAACGTTTTATCGGTATCAAGTTCTCCATTCGCGACCGCGATTTGGGTAGCACCATTGCCGAAGCACAGGCGAAAGTGAAGCAGAACATCGACTTACCGGCAGGCTACAGCATCGGCTGGACCGGCGAGTTCGAGAACCAGGTGCGGGCCACCTCCCGCCTTGGGCAGGTAGTGCCTATCAGCCTGATCATGATTTTCGTTCTACTGTTCATCCTGTTCGGCAACGTGGGCGATGCGGGACTGGTATTGGCCAACGTACCGTTTGCATTGATCGGGGGCATACTGGCGTTACATCTGGCAGGAATGAACTTCGGAATTTCAGCCGGTGTAGGGTTTATCGCCTTGTTTGGTATTTGTGTGCAGAACGGTGTGATCCTCATTTCGGAGTTTCACAATAACCTGAAGCAACGATTACCACTCATCACCGCCATCACCGAAGGGGTAAAAACGCGCACCCGCCCGGTGATCATGACCGCTCTGATGGCTGCATTGGGCCTTACGCCAGCGGCCTTAAGCACCGGTATCGGTTCCGAATCACAAAAGCCGCTGGCGATCGTGATTATCGGTGGATTAGTATCTGCTACGCTATTTACGCTGCTCGTTTTCCCGATTTTTTACTATTGGGCGGTGCGTAAAAAACATGTAAATATTTAAAGATTGTTTTTTAAAGTGTGGTTGAGTTTTAGTGGACCGGGAGATTTTTCTCCTGGTCTTTTTACGCCACCGCTGTGAAGCTGCGCAACGCTTTACAGCCATCGTAGTGTAATTTTTTATTTTTGATAGGCCGGCAGATTCCTCTGCTGGCCCTTTTTTACATCTTACGCGGCTATGTAGTTGCGGAACAGCGTGTCCAGTTCGGCCGTGGTGTGCTGTAGTTCGGGCAGCTGTGCCGATTGTGCGGCACAGTAAGCCAGGGTCGTCTTCAGCCAATCGTGCAGCAATGGTACGGCGTTCACCATTGTCTTTCCACCAGCCTTCGTTCTTTGCAGCAGCAACTCATCTACCACCCGCTGCCAGTTCGTATCCGCCACCATGTCGCGCAAAGCGGAGAACTCCATCGGAGGTATGGTTTGTTTTTCTACCGTCCACAACGCGGCCAGCGCAGGGCGTAGCGCGTGAAAGTATTTCTTCAGGCGTACCTCGCGGGCCTGTAGTTCTCCTTCAAAAACGTTGTGCGCAGTAGATATGTAATACTGGCTGCCCGTACGGCAGGAAAAGTATTTCGGCATCAACGTCCTCAGCTCCTCCACGAAAGTGCGGTCGCCCATATAAAATATCGGCGATTGCAGCCATTCGTAAAGCGGCGCGCTGGATTGCAGGAACAATTGTAAGGTTTTGCGAAAGTCCCAGCCGCCAATATCCATTCTATCCGTTACCGGTAGGGCGATGTTTTCATTTTTGTCGGTGATGGAAAGGTAGTCGGAAATACGGCGTGTGTAAATGAATCGCACATCATAATCACTGTCTGCCGAAGGAAAGCCCCAGGCCCTGCTGCCTGTTTCGCAGGCGTATAATATTTTAACTCGTTCCAGTTGTCCTGTCTCAAATAATCGTTGCTGAATTAGCGATTCCATTTCTCTTTGTTGTTGGCTTTATTTTAATCAGGTTGATGCGCCAGGGCTAAACATGTATACGTACCGGCGCGGGTTTTGGCGCGGGTGGCGTAGTTGCAGCGGCGGGTTACGGTCACCGCTCAACGAATGCTGTATCTTAATGGTCATCAAACCAGGGTTATGGGGCGTTAAAGTAATGAATTTCCGCAAAAAAGAACTGCGTAACCACAAAAGTGATTACGCAGAAGCAAAGGTCGGTTTTCAAAGGTTACAGGTATTTTTTACTTTTCAGGTAGTCGACCCACAGCACATAAGCCTTTGGCGCCAGGTGAATACCATCCACCGTAAGTGGTTGTTTCAGGTCGCCGTGCTCGTCGGCAAACACCGCATTGTGCAGGTCTACGTAAGTTGCACCGTATTGCGTAGCCAGGCTGCGTATGCGTTCGTTCAGTTCGATGATCAGCGCTTTCTTGTTCTTGAGATATTCAGCCTTCAGCACGGCTTCGTTCAGCGGCAACACACTCTGTGCAAACACCTTTGTTTTAGGAGAAAGCGTTTTGACTCTTTGCAGGATGCGTTCGTAGTTATTGGCGATAACCACTACCGGCAAACCGCGACCGAGGTCGTTGATGCCGATATCGATAAATAATTTAGCTGGTTTGGTCAGCAAGATCGTATCGAGGCGGGCCAGTACGCCAAAACTGTTATCGCCGCCAATACCACGATTTACGATGGCTTTACCGGGCAGCAACTCGCCCCACTGCGCCCTTTCGGTAATACTGTTACCAAGAAAAACGATGGCGCCCTTTTGTACGGGCAGCGTGCGGAATATCTCCATACGTCCCACGTAATACGAATTGGCGTAACTGCTGTCGATCTTCTTTTCTGCCTGCTGACCCATTACTGTACCTGCACCGGCCAGCATGGCCAATACGGAGTATATATATTTCATATCAATCTTTTTTTTAGTGAGACGAAAGAGCCGCCATGACGAACATGGCGGCCTGTCTAAAAGTAACTATCGCTTTTCAATTATTTCCTATTTCGTGCCTTCTTTTACAGCATCCCAAAGTGGTTGTTTCAGCCTGTTGTACTGCGGCGCGTAAATATGCACCACATCGAACAGCATCACACCGCCGGAAGTTTGCGAAAGAATGTATTTGATCGCTTTGGATATTTCGCCGGTATTCGCCCACGACACATTGCCCAGGTCCATACTACCATACAGCGGCACCTTGTTTTTCGTGATGTACTTCGTCCCGTTGATAGACCCTTCAATGCTCCACCAATGATATTGCATGCTGGCAGTAGCAGGGTTGTCAGCCAGGCGAATCTGGGTGAAGTAGTTGCCCGTCATCAGGTGGTCCAGCGTTTCGGCATAACCGGTTTTACCGTAGTTCGGGTAAGCCCAGTCGAAACGGATGCTCTGGTCATTAAACGGATCGTACTCCTCGCTGGCCCAGTTCACGCCTACATAGTAATAAGTGGTATACCAGGCACCCACGTACACCCCAAAGCTTACGTTCGGTTTCACCGCCTTCACCGCAGCACGCGCTTTTTCAAAGAACGCTTTGATCACCGAGCAACGGTAAATCAACCATTTGCTGTAGTACTTCCCTGTTACACTTGGCAACACCTGGTCGTTGCTCATTCTCCATGACGCTACGATGTCGGTCGGGAACTTCAGCTTGTCGGCCTCGGTATCATTATAGGTCTTTTTCAGCCACGCGATAAAATCTGCCTTTGAGAAGTCGGAGAAGTCAGCATGTATATCAGTGTAACGGGCGTAATCGAGAATAAACCCGTCGATGTCATACTTACCCACGATCTCTTTCACAATATTCAGCGCCCGCTCCTGTACGGCAGGCTGCGCCGGATTTACGAACCCGTTTTTACCCATGGAGGTAACCGGCACACGATTGCCGTTCACATCACACACGATCGATTCGTATTTCGCACGGAAGTCGGCATCGTCGAAGATCTTACCCACCTTACGGGCGCCGTCGCCCTCCACGAACGTAACGATGGAGGCATATACTTTAAAGTTACGCTTACGGGCTTCCTGCACCATATAACCCACATAGTCTACACCCGGCGTAATGGTTTTACCATCCATGGTCGTGATCTGCGTGGCATAAGCGCTTGGGTACATCGTATGTCCGGAGCTGCCCTTCACATCGATCACCAGGCCGTTAACGCCTACCATCTTCAGTGTGTCCAGCACGCGGTTAATGCCGGCGGTATCATTCAGGCGGCCGTAGGTACCAAATACATTCGAGCGGGCGTCTACCCAGGCAATTACATTGCGGCCACGAACGGTGTCTGGCTTAGGCTCGGGGCCAGGCCCCGGGCCCGGACCTGGTGATTCCTTTTTACCGCAGCCGGTAATGGCCAGCAGGGCGGCAGAACAGGCGATCAATATTATGCGCTTCATCTTAATTATATTTTAGGTGGATGAAATTATTTGGCGTAATTGGTAAACTCATGTCCCATGAGGCCGGCGTTGGTCAGCAAAGTATATATCTGCATCCTTTCACCATTCTCGGTAAAGCCAATGGCCACGTCGCCTGTTCCGTTCGGGTTAGTATCGCCGCGCAGCTCTTCCGCAGAAACAAACACGTTAAAGGATGGGTATACCACACTGTTGAACGCGGTGCCCAGCAACGACGTATTGGTTACATCGAACAGGCTTAACCTGGCAATGTTGTTCGCACCCACACCGCTCGTATACTTCAGAATCGCCAGGTAATTAGCGTTGTTAAAGGTGGTATAGTTCGTCGGCATATGATAGCTGCCGAATATCTGCGCATCGTTCACAAAACCTGCTAACCTCGACTGCGTGGCGCCATTCACATACCCGATCTCGAACTGGTAGTTGATGAAATAGTTCGCATTAGCGGTGGCCGATACCGGCTGTGCTTCTGCATAATAACCCAGGTGAGCTGCACCGGTGATAGATTGATAGATAAGTACTTCCGGGTTTTGATTGACCAGTACGCCGCCGGCTATTCTCCAGCGCAGGATGGTGGTACTCTGGCCGGCTGGGGCCATGATTACCGCATCGCCGTTAAGATCACCGTAAATGTTTACCCTGCGACCTACACCGCCGTCGAGTGTAATGCCCGCGGGGTTGTTGTTCGTCCATTCCAGCAGTTTAACCGGGCTGGCATCCATCGGGTTGTTGTATTTGTAAAGGATGAACTTCGCGTTCTTAGGCGCCCATGAAGCGGCCAGTATCCTTCCTTTATTGTCTTCCGCAATCTGGAAAGAGATCTGTGTACCGAACGGATAATGCATATCCTGCAGGTAAGCACCGGTAAAGCGGTTGTATACGCGGTAGTTGGACCCGCTGGATAACCTGCGGCACAATACCAGGTAATCGCCACTCACGGCAATGGCAACATCGTTATGGGTAACGAAGCCCAGTTCCGCAGCGGTTTTAGAAAACAGTTTGCGGGTAATACCAATGCCATACGGCTGTTTCACCGGCTCCTGCGCTTTTAAAGTATACGTTCTCGCTACTCCGTCTACACCCGTAATAGTAAAGGCCTGCGTACCGGCAGCCAGGTTTACCGCCGCACCTGTTGCAATAGATGCGTTTGAGTGCGGATTGATCTCGTAGCTGATGGTCGCACCACTCACGTCTACACCCGGCACCACGTAAAAGATCACGTCGTTGTTGGGTTGCACCACGCCTTCGAGCTGCTGCTGTACGCCATCGGCCGTAAACGTGAGTACTGCTTTACGCAATACGTTATCGCCTACTTTTTTACCAACCACCACATACTTCTTCTTTAAACCCGTACCGGATGTAACTACCAGGTCGAAGGGTTTGGAAAGGTCCATGGTCGTGCCGAGGGACGGCATCAGGCGGGCATCGGTAGGAATGGTACCGCGCAGGATGATCTGCGTAAGGTCTGTTTCCTCGTCGGAATCTGCCGGGTAGAAGTAAGGGATATCGAAGTAAATAGTGTCTTTCGCGGTGCTGTAGCGCGCTTCGAACAACCTGTCGCGGCCCTGCGAAGTTTTAGTACCGTAGATGTCCGACAATTCGTTGGCATCTTTCGGCGTTACCGCGTCGGGCTTGGCACAGCCGCTGAACATAGCGGCGGTAAAGGTGGTGAGTATGATGGTCGAAAAAATGTTCCTCATGTTTGTCATTTTGCGGTTGATGAATGCGGCCTACCAGGGTTTAATCTGTGAAAGACCGAGATTGGCCTGCAGTTCGGAAGTGATGATCGGCATGTAATACAGCGATGGGGTAAACTCCCTGTTGGTATCGTCTGCATCTACTACCTCGTACTTAAACGTGGCGCCGTTCGGTGTCACCTTATGTCCGTGGAACTTCACATCGTTCAATACGATATGTGCTTTACGCCAGCGGCGCAGGTCCCAGTAACGATGGCCTTCGAACGCCAGTTCAACGATACGCTCATGCTCTATCGCGATCATCATCTGTTCGGGCGTAACGGCATTGGTAACGGGCAGGTCTACACGATCACGTACAGCCAGCAGGGAGGTACGGGCCTCTTCCAGTTTATTGATCTTGGTTTTCGCTTCTGCATTGATCAGCAGTACTTCCGCATAACGCATCTCACTCCAGCTTTGGGTGCTTTTCACCTGCGGGAAGTTGGTGGCCGTTTGCGTCAGCATCTTCCGTGCATAATAACCGGTTACGGTTGTTTTAGGTTCCGTAGTAGAACCATATTGAATCCAGCCTTCCACAGAGCCCGGAGTGGTGTTGATGGTACGACCTTTCCAGGCAGCGCCGTTGTAAAGGATGGAAGCATAAAAACGAGGCTCACGATTCGCATACGGATTGGCGGCTTTCACATTGTCGCCCCAGCTGAAATCGGAACCGTCTGCCATTTCATACTCATCTACCAGTTCCGCAGTAGGTACTCCGTAAACAAGTGTCGCATCGGGATAATCACCCTTAGGCGCAAAACCTAAATCATAGTTATGGGTTACGTTCGGTGACACGAAGTCGAGCTTAAACAGCGCTTCCTTTGTATTCTTGTTCGTAAACGCATCCGCGTAATTATTCTCCAGCCTGTAATAGCCTTCATTGGCGAGTTGGATGACAGAGTCGGATGCCTGAGCCGCGTTGGTGTAATAGGTTTGAGCATTTGCAGCAGGTATACCCGTCAGCGGATCATCATTAAATTGTTTCCTGTCATACTCCGCGATAGACGCTGCATACAACCAGGTGCGCGCCAGCATACCAAATGCCGCGCCTTTGGTAGCACGACCGGTGCCTGCGCTGGTCCATTCTTTAGGCAGATTCGCCGCCGCGAAAGCAAAGTCGTTTGCAATAAACTTGTAGCAATCCTCTTCGGATGAACGCTCGCGCCTGTACACACTGTATTGGTCCAGGTTGTCGAGCAAAATAACGCTGCCATGCAGTTTTACCAGCCAGAAATATACGTAGCCGCGAATGAAACGCGCTTCGGCCTCGTAGCGGTTGCGGGTTGCTTCATCTACTTTCGCGTAGTTGTACAAGCCATGTATAAATTCATTCAGCCTGCGGATGCGGGTGTAGCCGGTGCCCCAGTAATTCAGGTGCGGACTGGCAGCGTTCACCCTGCTGGCATCCGTAGCCAGTACGTTAATCGTACCATTGCCGGATACCATGGAGGTATATTTCAGCAAGTCGGTAAGGCCGTCGGTATTACCGCTGTAGCCGATCGGGAACTCGCCGAAGGCAAATGTTTTAAACTCGCTGTACATACCAAAGATGTACTGCTCCATATTAGCCGGGTTAGCGAAGATGGTACCTTCTGTATACCGGTCGGGGGGCGTAATATCTATTTTACAGCCGTTCATCGCCACCATGGCCCCTGCCAGCAGGCAGGCATTCTTTATATTGATAAGTTTGTTGATCTTCATGACTGCTCTTTTTAGAAGGTTACATTAACACCTGCGGAATACATGCGCTGCTGCGGATAGAAACCGTTGTTTACGTTCGGCATCTCCGGATCGAGGTATTTCAGCTTGTCCCAGGTAATAAGGTTAAAGCCGGATACATACGCACGAATGGATTGGATCTTCGCTACACTTAACACTGATTTAGGCACGGTGTAACCCAGTTGGGCCGACTTCAGACGCAGGTACGATCCGTCGCGGATCCAGCCGGAGTTGATGTGTGCGTTGTGGGCAGACTGCGAAGATTTATACGCGGTGAGGCGTGGCAAAGTAGCATTCGGGTTGTCGGGCGTCCAGGCGTTTTCTACCAGGAAATAAGGCGCGTTACCGTAACCGTAAAAGGCTTTGGTAAAAGGCGTATTATCATCTACGCCGGATGTGCCGCTGGAACCTTCATAAGTACCTGCAAGCGAAACATTGGCCAGCGCCGCTCCCTGGAACAGGGCGGTGAAATCGAACTGTCCGTAACGGAGGTCGAGGTTTAAACCATACATCAACTCAGGCAGATTGCTGCGGCCAATAACGGCGAAATCGTCTGTACGGGTAATACGTCCGTCACCATTCAGATCGCGGTAGCGGAAGAAGCCCGGCGCCACAATGCCGCTCGGTGATGGCGCATCATACGCTTCTGCCCAGGTCTGGTACATGCCATCGGCAATGAAACCGAACTTCGTACCGATCGGGCGGCCGATCAGGCTAAGATCTGCAGCAGTACCGGTGTTTTGGATGCGACGTAATACTTTGTTACGCGCCCAGTTAAAGTTACCTGTTACACTATACTGGAATTTGCCGATGTTATTATTATGACGGATCTGCAGATCGATACCACGGTTAGCCACAATACCAAAGTTCCTGGCGGAAGGAGCGTAGCCACCGATAGAAGCCGGTACATCGGAGGTCTGACTGTCCAGGATGTCTTCCGTCATCTTGTAGAAATATTCGAAATCAAAACCGAGTTTACCTTTAAAGAAGACGGTCTCGAAACCCGCGTTGTAAGTGGTAGAAGTTTCCCAGCGCAGGTCTACGTTAGGCGGACTGTTCGTAAAAATCGCCTGTACCGGTTTACCGCCAATCACCATTACCGGGTCGGAGGTAAGCTGATACGTTTGCATGTAAGGGAACGTAACTCCTGATAGTTTATCGTTGCCCAGGCGGCCTACAGAGCCTTTCAGTTTTACGAAGTCGATATCGGGATTGTTGCCGAAGAAGTCTTCTTTGCTGATTACCCAACCCATACCTACCGCAGGAAACGCCTGCCAGCGGTGTTGTTTCGCAAACATCACAGATGCATCCCAACGGTTGGCGATTTCCAACAGGTACTTTTCTTTAAAGTTGTAGTTCAAACGTGCTACCAGGCCCGCGCGGGAGTTGCTGATACTGCTGCTGCCTGTAGGCGAAATAAAATCGTCTACCGCGGTGCTGCCGTAATCGATCTCTTTAATATCGGTAAGCGCAAAGTTCCTCGCACCGGTGGAGAACACGCTGGTGCCTGCCTGCGACCATTCATACAACACCAAACCGGTGAAGCTGTGATTGCCAAAAGTATTGTTGTAGCTAATGCTCGGCTGGAATGTTTTACGATAGTTCTGGCTGTATGACTGGCGCAATACGGTCGTAGAGATACCGGGTTGCACGCGGATCACTTCCCAGTTACCTGTAACCTGGTCGCGGTTGCGGCCGCGCATTTCATAAGGTGACAACCAGCTTTTATTCTCCGTTCCTGTTTTATCGTACGCCGCGAGTAATTTGATCTCCAGGCCTTTCACGTACGGCACTTTCAAGCCCACGTTCATCTGCCCGTTAAACACATTCGACTCTGTATTCTGGAAACCGGAACGTTCAACTGCTGCAATCGGGTTGATCCAACCGGCGTTTGAGAAGTAGGCGGTAGGATAGCCATCTTCTGTATACATCGGCATGTTCGGCAACATACGCACCGCCTGGTAAAACGGGTTCATGTAAGCAGTATTGTCCGGAGAAATGCCGGGCGTTCTGCCTTGTTGCTGGCGTACGCCGATGTTCATACCAACCGTCAGCAGGTCGCTGAGATCGGCGGTGATGTTTGCGCGTACGTTGTAACGTTTGAAGCCTGTATTTTTCACCACGCCGTCCTGGCTCAGCATGCCGGCAGTGGTGAAGTATTTTACTTTATCGGTACCGCCGCGTACTTCTACGTTATGCTGTTGCGAGTACGCTTTATTGTCAATCAGCTGCCCCAGCCAGTCGGTATTACCCAGCATCGGGTTGGTGTTGGTACCGTTACGCACCGCATCTATCTGCTCCTGTGTATACGTATAGGGAGTAGGGTTAGCGCCGGTATGTTCGCGGTAATCGTTATCCAAGTCGGTACCTTTATTATACCACTGCATGTAATCCGGACCGTTCAGGAATTTAGGGAAACGCGTGTTTTCATTCAGGGTTACCGCGCCTGTATAACTTACTACAGGACGTTGGTTCTTACCCTTTTTAGTGGTGATAAGGATGATGCCGTTAGATGCCTGCAGGCCATACACCGCCGTCGATACTGCATCTTTCAATACAGTGATCGATTCGATCTCATTCGGATCGAGGTTGGCGAAGGAAGGACGTTGCACATCATCAATAATGATCAAAGGCGCGGCGCTGCTATTATAGGAGTTTACCCCACGAACGCGCAGCGTGGCATCGTCCGCACCCGGGCGGCCGCTCTGTTGCAGCGTGGTGAGGCCTGGCAGGCGGCCTGCCAGCATGTTGGTAACGTTCATGGCAGGCATCTGTTTCAGTTGCTCACCGCTGATCTGCGATACCGAACCAACAACGGTGGCGCGGCGTTGCTGACCATAGCCCACGACTACCACCTCGCCGAGGCCGGTGGTACTTTCATTCAACACTACCTGTATATCTTTGTTGGTGGCCACCGTAAGTGTGGCGGCCGTGTACCCCGTCATACTCACCGTAATGGTAACTGTGGCACCGCTGGCCTTCACCTGGAAGACGCCATTAGGGTCGGCCGCCACAACGGCTTTCGGCTCCTTTACCTGGATAGTTGCCCCAGGCAACGCTTCACCTTTCGCATCCTTCACGGTACCTTTCACCGTGATGGTTTGCGCGGATAATGCCCCGAGCTGCAGAAGGCCCAACATCATGAGCAATAACCTGCGCAGGGATTTTAAAGAACGTGTTGATTGATCCATAATTGAATTGATGTTTAGTAATAGTTCGGTTGATCTTTTCTAATGGTGGACCGCGACCCTCTGCTTTCCGGCATGCCAATGGCAACGCCGGGGGCATACTGCCTGCCGGATTTCTTCTTCTTTTTACGATAAGTGTTGCGGACCTGCGGGCCCTCTGCTGATTTTTAAATGCGGGCCTTTACTGTGGTTGTGCAGTATTGCGCCTACGATGGAATAATTTTCATAACGGTTTCCTGGTATTCATACAGGCTTCAATGCTTTCACCGCGGTAATAGGTATTATTATATATAGCTACTCCCAGCTCCTCTGTCCCTACTTTTTTATTTAATTTAATAACTTAAGCCAATATTATAAAATTATTTTGTTTAGTAAAAGCTTTTTAAAATATTTATTTAATAAGATGGGGAAGATGACCGGGTAGTAGCAGAAAGTACCGCAATTACGTTTAGATCGTATCGGTGGCGGAGGTTCGCTTAACAATGCATGTTTATGCTGATATGATAATCAAAAGGACGTAATACACGCCAATTCGTGCAGCTTAATGCGAGAATAACACCCGAAAACTTGCATAAACCAGAAAGAACACTTAAATTAGGAAGGTCAACCAAAAATAATCCTCGTCTATGCTAAAATCTTTACCCCTCCTGCTGGCACTCAGCTTATTCCACTACGTATGCCCGGCCCAAACTGCCCCTAAACGCGAACTGCGCGGCGCATGGATCGCAACGTATGCAAATATCGACTGGCCTAACAGGACGCAGACGCCTGCACAGCAGCGCGCAGCGTTCCTTACCATTGTCGATCACCACAAAGCGACCGGCATTACATCTTTATATATCCAGGTGCGCAGCCAGTGCGATGCGTTGTACCCGAGTAGCATCGATCCCTGGAGTGCCGACTTAACGGGCACGCAGGGCATAGCGCCCAGCACTCCCTGGGATCCCATGCAGTTTATGATCGAAGAATGTCACAAACGCGGCATCGAGTTTCATGCGTGGATCAATCCCTATCGGGCGGTGGCGAACGCGAACAACCTGCCTTCTTTTGCAGCTAATCATGTGGCGAAGCAGCATCCGGACTGGTTGCTGAGCCAGGGTACCTTACGTGTACTTGACCCGGGCCTACCTCAGGTGCGTAACTATATTACCAGCGTGATTACGGATATCGTTAACCGTTATGATGTAGATGGCATCCACTTCGATGACTATTTTTATCCGCCCGCAGCAGGTGCAGGTGTAACACCCTACAACGACGATAGCACGTATAATGCTGATCCGCGTGGGTTTACGGTGCGTGGTGACTGGCGGAGAGATAATATCAACCTGCTGATCAGCCGCCTGTACGACACGATCAAGGTATTAAAGCCCTGGGTGAAATTCGGCGTGTCGCCATCGGGCATTTACCGCAACAGTAACAATCCCGAAATAGGTACTGCCACGAGCGGCCTGGAACATTACACCACCCTGTACGCGGACACCAAACGCTGGCTGCAGGAAGGCTGGGTCGATTACATTATGCCGCAGGTGTATTGGTATATGGGCCAACCCGGCGCCAATTACAGTGTGATCGTTCCATGGTGGAACAACCAGGCCAATAACCGGCACATCTATATTGGTCTGGCTGGCTATAAGGTAAATGATCCCGCACAAGGTGTTAACTGGGCAAATCCCTCGCAAATACCAAATGAGGTACGTTACAACCGCAGCTTTCCTTACGTGTACGGACAGTCAGTGTACAACACATCGAGTATGCGCAGCGCGACCAAACTCGGTTTCCGCGATTCGCTCCGCCTCGATTTCTACAGCAAACCAGCATTGCTGCCTAACATGCCCTGGCGCGACAGCATTGCCCCGGATGCGCCTAACACCGTATACGCCAGCACGTCCGCCAGCGACTCTATCGTACTTACGTGGCAGAAGCCTGTTTTTAACGGCAACGAAAGCGACCGAGCCCGCCAGTTCGCGATTTATCGCAGCACCACGCCTGCGATCAATACCGACAGCGTAAGTAACCTGCTGGCCATCACCAACACCGACACCACCGTTTACATTGATAAAAGCATTGCAGCCAATACCACCTATTATTACCTCGTTACTTCGCTGGACAGGCACCACAATGAAAGCGTCGTATCCAACATCAGCACGAACACGGTGCCGGAGATTGTTTGTCCGGGCAACCAGGAATTGCCGCTTACGACAAATTGCTCGGCCACTATGCCAGACTATACTAGCCTGGCAGTAGTAAATGACACCACCGGCATCACTTTCTCGCAAATACCCGCCGCAGGATCACCAGTAACAAATGCCAATAACCTTGTTACGTTGATAGCGACCAATGCAGGCGGCAAGGCAGATACCTGTTACTTTAACGTCACTACTACCGACACATCCGCACCGGTGTTAACCGCAGCCATCGCCAATAATGGCAGCGTGATCCTACCTGGCTGCACCTTTACCGCCGGCACGCAGTACGATGTGAATGCCAGCGACTGTTCACCGGTAAGCTATAGTTACACCCTTAGCCGCAACGGCAATACGTCCGCACCGGTTAATGCTACCTGCCTGCAAGGTGTCAACTTCGCGCAGGGCAACACCACCGTTACCTGGACCGTAACCGACGCCGCCGGCAACGCCGCCGAATACCGCTACGACATAATCGTGGCCGACCAGCAGGCGCCGGTGATCAGCAAGGTATATGTAACACCGCCTGTACTTGTACTGCCTAATAACCAGATGCGCAACGTGTTCCTGTATTACGAAGTGACCGATAACTGCGGCAGCGTAAATACCACCATCAGCGTAACCAGTAACGATCCAGCTGCGACTAACGACTGGGAGGTGATTGACAACCACCACCTGAAACTGAGGGCCGTACGCAGCAAGGCTGGTCAGTACCGTGTATACACCATCACCGTCACCGCCACCGATGCTGCCGGCAACACCACGACGCAGCAGGTGCAGGTTTGTGTGGTGCAGTTCATTTACGCCTTCAATGAACAAACGCCTGGCGCGCTGGACGTAACTGTGAAGCCTAACCCGGCCGTTCACCAGTTCACGCTCGTATTAACAAGTAAAACCACCGCTCCACTCCAACTCCGCATCCTCGACATGACCGGCAGAATAGTGGAAACCAGAAATAATGCCGCTGCAAACAGCACCCTCACCCTTGGCGCGAACTACAAACCGGGCATCTACTTCGCCGAAGTAACCCAAAACGGCGCCCGCCAGGTGATTACACTGATTAAACTGTAGCGTAAACTTTCGATTTTTTTCTTCTTGCTTATCTATGCAACGGGCTGGTCCATTCGGACCGGCCCTATTTTTTGAGGCGATATTATTTTCGCGCCCTGCGAAATCATTTTGGTTTAGGGCCGGCAAAATTGTACTGGCAACCTTGCTGTATTGTTGTGGCATCCTTGCACCATCCTTCGTTCATCCTTCGTATATGGTTCGTATATCGTTCGTATATGGTTCGTTTACCTACGAATTATTTCCGAAGGATAAACGAAGGATCTACGAACCATCTACGAAGGATATAGCAAGGTTGCAAGAAGGAAGGTGCAGGACTCTGCACGGATGGATGCAGGGTTCCCGCGGGGAGACGCCAAGGACGTAGTAAGGAAACCCTGGGGAAGGCATGTGGGGCCCGGCCAGGAGGCCGCAGAAATCTGGCAACGGAGTTTGGGGACGGCCGTACCTTCCAAACGAACCGCGTAGCTGCTCACCATAGTCACCCACCGCCGAAGTGTGCGACGGCGGATGGGGAGAAAAACCACAGCTGGCTAAAAAATATTTATCGAGTGAAAATGTATTTATCTGTTTGAAAACGATGGGCTTGTAGTGGGTTTATAACGTGAACAGCTACACGTTTTGTAAATAAATTTGTGCGGAATAAAAAATTTACCTCATCTTTGCACTGTTAAAATTATCATAAAATCATGTCACACATCAATTTTCCAACAGCACAAACTAAACGCGATAGCCTGAGAAGCTACGTGGGCCGCAGGGCAGGTTATGTCATAGAATAGTTGATCCGACTGATTCAATATAACTGAAGCCCTGCAAGAGATTGCGGGGCTTTCTTTTTTTATCAAACTAAAAGCAAGCAGTTGCAACAACACACATACATACAGCTGAATAGCGCAAATGACAAACGGGAGTTTGCCATGGGGCAGTGGTGTGCCGATTTCAATACACCTGTGGGCATTGCGCTGCCAGCAAAACATATACGACCTTTTCATCACCGCACGTAGGTAAACTCGTGCAGGATAAAAAACCCGGTCGTACCAAATGCGACCGGGTTTTTTATTTGTTCCATTGTTAACGCCGATGGTCCGTGGCTCAACGGTTAGAGCAGCTGCCTGATACGCAGCAGGCTGCAGGTTCGAATCCTGCCGGACCAACATCTTGTTAATCCCAATGGCTTGTAGCTCAATGGCAGAGCGCCTGTATTTGGAACAGGAAATTGCTGGTCCGAATCCAGCCAGGCTAACACGAATTGTTAACCCTAATGGTCCGTAGCTCAACGGTTGGAGCAGTTGCCTTATACGCAAATGGATGCCGGTTCAAATCCGGCCGGGCCAACAACAAACTAAAACAAAACACAATCAATGAAGCCATGGAGCAGCGTAACAGCTGGCGGCGGTTAAATGGAATGATGGTGCAAACACCCATCAGGGAGGAGGTTCGGCAGGTGTTGTTAACAGCACAGGAACAGGGCCACACCATGAAAGTTTGCATCGGGACCGACAGCCAGGTAAAAGGCAGATGCACGAAGTTTGCCACCGTGATCGTATTCATCCGCAAAGGGAAAGGCGGATTTATGTATCTCCGGAAAGAGGAGATCTATCGCAAGATGAGCATCAAAGAAAGGATGCTGGACGAAGTAGCCAGAACAGTGGATACGGCTTACCAGCTGACAGACCTTTTTACTGCATTTAATGTGGATATGGAGGTGCATGCAGACATCAACACCAATCCCGCTTTCAAAAGCAACGATGCTTTGAAGGAAGCGATGGGTTACATCATGGGGATGGGATTCTCCTTCAGGATGAAGCCGGATGCCTTTGCCAGCTCCAGCTGTGCAAACAAAGTGGTGCAATAAAATATTGCCGGTAGTAATGCCGGCGCAAGAAGCATCCTTAACGGGAAGCAGGACAGTTTTCGAGCACCGCTGTGGCGGCGTGCGCGGCATCTTAATCATCCGCGAAGTGCGGCGGTAGTAACCGGCCGTATCCTGCGCCGGCAACGGCGCGAGACTATCCTCAGAAACCTACGGGTCGGGAGTTCGAATCTCCCTTATCCTGCAAAGGATAGTAGCTCAGTGGTTAGAGCAGTAGACCAACAACAGGTTCGAATCCTGGGGGCTTTAAGCCTTACGCAATACCCGGTAGTTGCCATGGACTTTTAATCCATCTGAACGAGGACGCTGCCTCATAAAAAACGGCGGGAAGAGACCGGTAGTCCTATTATCCCGGTTCGCCGCGGCAAAAGGCCGTGGGCGAGACAACAACCGGCGGCTCACCAGCTGAACGCCAACGCATGTACGAACGGTTAAGGAACAGCGCTGCTGCGCAGGCAAAAGGCCCGCAGCAGTAACGACCGAACACTGTTCGCAATGCCGAGGTGATTTACCGTGAAGACGTTCGGGGGAGCGGATGCGGTCTCTTTTTATTTATTAATTCTCAATTTTTAATCCGATGAAATGGATAGTAATTAACCCCTGGCAGGTAGGCCTGGTATATAAAAACGACGCTTACCGCCGTATGCTGAAACAAGGCCGTCACTGGCTGAACGCCGGTGAAACCGTGATCACCCACTGGATGAACACACCCCTGAACGCGGGACAGGAGCTGGATATGTTATTGCAGGATGAAGCCCTGCGCGAAAGCCTGCATGTGGTGACCGTAAAAGACGATCAACTCGTGCTGGTATATGAGAACGGCCTGCTGAAACAAGTGCTGACCGCTGGTCGCCACGCCTACTGGAAGGGCCTGACCGACTACCGTTTCGAGTACATGGACATCAGCAAACCCGAGATCACCGAAGATATGGACCGTCATACCCTGGCGCACCGGCTGATTTCTCCCTATGTACGTTCTGCAACTGTGAGCAACCATGAAAAAGGTGTGTTGTTCATCGACGGCAAATATGTGCAGTTACTGGAGCCTGGTGTTTACCACTGGTGGGCAGGTAAAATGTCTATAGAGGTAGTGATGGCCGATACGCGCCAGTTGCAGGTTGAGATCAACGGGCAGGAAATATTAACGAAAGACAAAGCCACTTTACGTGTGAACGCCTGGGCACAATACCACCTGAGCGACATCGGGAAAGCCATGTTACAGGTAAAGGACTATGAAAGGCAGTTGCACGTAAGGTTACAGTTATCGCTTCGTGAAACGATCGGTGCGCTTACGCTCGATGAACTGATGGATCGCAAAAGCATGCTGGACGAAAGTTTGCTCGCACAGCTGAACACCAGCGATCTGGGCGTAACCGTAAACAGCTTTGGTATACGCGACATTATACTGCCCGGCGATATGCGCGACATAATGAACCAGGTGCTGATGTCTGAAAAGAAAGCACAGGCGAACATCATCATGCGTCGCGAAGAAACGGCCAGTACCCGTAGCCTGTTAAACACAGCGAAACTCATGGAAGACAACCCCATGTTGTTTAAGCTGAAAGAGATGGAATACGTGGAAAAGATCGCTGAAAAGATCGGCAGCCTGAGCATCAACGGCGACGGCGGCATAGTCGATGGACTCGAAAAATCCTTACAGGACGATAATATTCTAATTTACTGCAAACCGGGCTGGCTCATTGGGGCCGGCCCTTTTTACATGAGGCAGTTGCCTCCCGCATATAGCAGCAGCCGTGGAATGTTCCGTAAAAAAGCCGGTCGCGCGTTAGAAGCTGATTCCCTGGATGTAGAAAGACCAGCTCATGATGCTCATGGGCAGGCAGATGAGCGCCAGCAACATGGCCACCAGGTCTTCCCAGGTCTTTTTTCCTTTACGAATAACACCGAAGGAAAGGCGACCAGGAATACGATCGTGCAAACAACCGCTGCAATAAGGGGCAGCTTATCAGGAGGAAGTGCGAAGGCCGCATAACCTACGGCAACGAGGCCACACACGGCCGCAACCAGCAAAAGTTTCGTAATGTGTTTCATATCAGGGCAGCGAAGATAATAAACGGAAACTTTGCAGTCAAGTTACCCTACAGAATGTGCCTGTTTTGGATAATAGTATTTACCTGCTATCTTTAAGCAGTACCCGTGCGCCACTACAATGCAGGAAAGCATCCACGATAGAGAATTGTTCCGCCTGATATCCGAAGGAGATGAAGCCGCTTTCCGCAGGCTGTTTCACGCCTATGTGCCGCAGTTGCTGCCAATGGTAAAACACCTCACGCAAAATGCAGCCGTTACCGAAGACATTCTACAGGAAGCCTTTTTAAAGATCTGGCTAAGCCGGGACAAGCTGCCCGCCATCGAACACCCACGGGCCTGGCTGATCAAAGTTGTGTATCACCGCTGTTTTTCGTACCTGCGCCGGCAGGCAGTGCATGAAAAAGCGCTGGATGCGGTGAGCCCGGCTACCGAAACCACCCATATGGAAGATGACCTGGCCTTTGCGCAACTGATGCGCACAGTGGGCGAAGCCGTACAGGCCTTACCACAGCAGGCGAAACGCATCTACCTGTTAAGCCGGGAAGGCGGGTTAAAGATCCCGGAAATAGCCGAACAACTTGGCCTGTCACCTAACACCGTTAAAAATTCGCTGGTGCGCTCACTGCACAGCATACGCGAACACCTGGAGCAGGCAGGGCATGTGCTGCCGATGTTCATTTTATGGATGTTAACTGAACACCTGGTTGACCCGTTTAATTTTTTTTAGGAGGATTAGGTCCTAAATTCCGACTTGCGCGTCTGTAATAGTATGGGGCTTCTGCAACCGGCCCTTTCCGCGTTTCCTGATTGATACAAAAGCATACCATTTGGAACCTCTTGACCGCATTACGCAGCTCAGTACCCGGGCGATAAACCGTTTGGCCACCGCGGCCGAACTGGAAGAGTTATGCCTGCTGCTACAGCAACACCCGGATGCTGCTTTACCTCCGCAACTGGAAAAACAACTGCTCGCACCGCCAGCTGCTGATTACGACACGATTTACTGGGACGGCGTGGCCGACCGCATACTGGCGGCAGACCGTAACACCACGCCCGTTATCCCAATGCGAAACCGGAGGCGCTGGATGTGGGCGGCAGCTGTGGCGGTAGTCGTTGCCGGGACAGGCAGCTACCTGCTTACCCGTACCCCCGCAACAACTGAGATCACCACCCGCACTGTTGATAAACCTGCGGATATTGCCCCCGGCGGCAACAAAGCCACCCTGGTACTCGGCGACGGATCCACCATCTCGCTGGACAGCGCCACTACCGGCTCCCTCGCGCAGCAAGGGCACGTGCGTGTAGTGAAGCGCACAAACGGACAACTGGCCTATGAAACAGCAGGGGCGCATCCCTCGGGAGAAATATTATACAACACTATATATACACCCCGTGGCGGACAATACCAGGTAACCCTGCCCGACGGTAGCAAAGTATGGCTGAACGCCGCCAGCAGCCTGCGCTACCCGACCACTTTTACCGGTAAACGTATCGTTGAACTGAGTGGCGAGGCTTACTTCGAAATAGCCGCCAACGCCCGCCAGCCTTTTATGGTGAAGCAGGGCAGCAATACTATCGAAGTATTGGGCACCGCGTTTAACGTGATGGCGTATGCGGACGAGCAGGCAGTCAACACCACATTACTGAGCGGCGCTGTAAAAGTGAATGGAAGAAAGATTAACCCGGGGCAATGTGCCAGCATCTCCCACAGTAGTGGCAAACTGGATATACTAGACCATGTTAACACCGAAGCTGCTGTGGCCTGGAAGAACGGGTACATACAGTTCGAGGGGCACGACATCCGCTCCGCCATGCGGCTTATAAGTCGCTGGTATGACGTTTCGGTAGATTACCGGGGGCAGGTACCGGCGCACTTTCGTGGCACTATTTCCAGCAGCGTACCGGTATCCGAAGTATTAAAGATGATGGCGATGACGGGAGAAGTAAACTTTGAGATCAGTGGGCGTACTATTATCGTAACGCCCGGCCAATAAACATTTTATCAGCTAAAAATTCCATGTATATGAGTCCCTGAACTTATACCACCAACCAATGGGCATTAAAAAACCGGAAGTGTTCGCACCACCTCCGGCTGTATTAAGGTCTGTACAGATAATCGATTTCGGCAATTATTTATTCTTACCCTAACCATACAAATGTATGCAAACGACGCTTTTTTCCCAAAGCAGGCCCCCTCGTGCCCGCGACAAGAAAGATTTTCCACGCTTATTCGCAAAAACGTTACTGATCATGAAATTAACGGTGCTTTTGATGACCATTGCTATGCTGCAGGTGCAGGCGGCCAGCTATGGTCAAACTGTAAGCCTCGCACACCGTAAAGTGCCGCTGGAGAAGGTGTTTTCCGACATCCGGAAGCAGACCGGCTACAGCTTTCTTTATACGGACGAGCAGTTATCCCGTGCCCACCTTGTTACCTTACATGTGCGAAATGTTCCCTTAAAAGAAGCCCTGGACCGCTGTTTCAGCGAACAGCCGTTGACGTACCTGCTCACAGGCAACACCATCATCATTAAAAGAAAAGAAGCGGTTTCCGAAACTTCGGACACGCCGCTGGATGATGTAACGATCCGCGGGCGCATTACCGATGATAAAGGCCAGCCCATTCCTGGTGCGATGGTGCGCATTAAAGGCACACAGCGTGGCGTGGTGACCAACGAGAACGGAGAGTACAGCATACAGGCGCCCAACGCGGATGCGGTGTTACTCATTTCCTCGCTTGGCTTTACGGCACAGGAAGTGGTGGCGGGCGGCAGAACGAGTATCAATTTCGAATTGACTACCGCTGTTTCCAACATCGATCAGCTGGTAGTAATCGGCTATGGTCAGCAGAAAAAAGGCACGCTTACCAATGCGATCAGCACCATCTCTGTAAAAGAATTTGAAGAAGCACCTGTAAACCGCCTGGACCAGGTGTTGCAGGGCCGCTCACCAGGCGTTACCGTTACCAATGCTACGGGCGCACCTGGCGGCAGTGTACGCATCCGTATTCGCGGCTCCAATTCTATCAACGGTGATAACGGCCCGCTGTACGTGGTAGACGGCTTCGTAGGCGCGGAGTTCTTTGCCATCAATCCGGACGAGATCGAATCGCTGCAGATACTAAAAGACGCATCGGCCACCGCGATTTATGGAAGCCGTGGTTCGAATGGCGTAATCATTGTTACGACAAAGAAAGGTACGGCAGGTGCGATAAAAGTGAATCTCACTACCCGCCAAAGCCTATCCACCGTCATTAAGAAAATGGATTTGCTGAACGCCGGCGACTTTGCAGCAACAGCGAATGCACGTGCGGCGGTAATTGGCACCACCGCTCCTTTCAGTGAGGCGCAGATCGCAGAGTTTAAAACGAATGGAGGCACCAACTGGCAGGATGAGATTTTCCGTACAGCACTGAGCCAGGAGTATTTATTGAACCTGAGCGGCGGCACTGAAAAAGGCGGCTACTTCATTTCCGGCGACTACCTGGACCAGGACGGCATTCTGAAAAACTCCTCCTTCAAACGTTACAGCGTGCGCTCGAACATTCACGCCAAGCTAACGGACAAACTCACCGCGACATTGAACATCAATGGCGCTTATTCTTCCGCCCAGAACATCGACATTGTGGCCGACGGTCCGCATAGCCCGATATCACAGGCCATCACCTGGTCACCTACACTGCCCGTGCGCACCACCGCCGGTGGTTATACCGTTACCGATCCGATCAGTTCCGTGTTCTTTAACCCGGTTGCGCTTACCACCGACCAGCTAAGCGTTACGGACCGCATGCTGGCGAATATGATCGGCGGTTTTAAGTACGATGATATTATTCCCGGCCTCTCGTTCAACCTGCAGTATGGCGTTAACTATCTCGGTTATGATAACAAATCCTTCGCGGGCAAAGTAGTGAATACCGGCACTTCTACGGCGTCGCTGCGTTCGAATAAAGAGATCAGGTTACAGAATAGTAATACGTTGAACTACCAGCGCAAGTTCGGTAACCACCGCCTGGAAGTGACGGGCGTTGCCGAATACCAGCAGTCTACCTACAATTATATGTCTGCCGGGGCGAGCAACCTTACCTACGAAAAGTTTATGTGGAACAACCTGGCGCAGGGTACTGCGGGTAATCCGGGTTCGGGTTATTCCAAATGGTCGATCTTTTCGCTGGCGGGACGTGCAGTGTATAACTTTAAAGATAAATACCTGGCTTCGGCCGCTATACGTCGCGACGCATCTTCCAAGTTCGCGGGCGGCAATAAAAACAGTTATTTCCCTTCTGTTTCTGCGGGATGGGTATTGTCGGAAGAGGCGTTCCTTAAACAGGCGAACATCTTCAGCCTGCTGAAAATACGCGGCAGCTGGGGGTTGACGGGCAGCGAGGGTGTTGGACCGTATAACACTTTCTCTGCTTATTCGAACCGCGTGGCCTCGTTCAACAACAGTACATCGGTGACGGGAATTGTGTTAAACAACATCGGAAACCCCGAACTGAAATGGGAAACCACCGAGCAAAAGAACATCGGCGTGGAGATGGGGATTATGAACAACCGGTTCTTACTTACTGCCGACCTGTTCCAGAAAGATACGCGCGACCTGTTACTGAACGAAACGCTTCCATTCTATCTTGGCGGCAACCCGGTTACGCGCAATGTAGGCTCGGTACAAAACAAAGGATTTGAAATCGCACTGGAAGGGATGATGATCGACAAAGGCGCCTTTACCTGGAACAGCTGGCTGAACTTCTCGTACATCAAAAACCGCGTACAGTCTATTGGCAACAGCGCTATCATCTTCGACGCTACCCGTAAGATCGGAGGCGGCATGTCACTGCAACCGGAGTTTGTCGTACGCCCGGGCGACCCGCTGGGCGCTATCTGGGGACTTACCTACCTGGGTACCTGGAAGCCTGGCGACGAAACGAAAGCCGGGGCTTTTGGCGCGAAACCCGGCGACTCCCGCTACTTTGACAAGACCGACGATGGTACGATTGACGCCGATGATTACGATGTGATTGGCAATGGCGTACCGGTTTACTCCTTCGGCTTCAACAACACCTTCAATTACAAAAACTTCTCGCTCAACTTCCTGGTGCATGCGCTGGCAGGTTTCGATAAACTGAATTACAACAACGCGGCCACCATGTTCCTGGGTGGCGATGCGCGGGAAGCTACGCATGTAGACATTAAGAACAGGTACATCCCTGGCGTGAACGAGACCTCAAACATCCCGGCCTTCAGCACCACGAACCGCAACTTCACCCAAAGCACCCGCTTCCTGGAGAAGGCTGATTTCATTCGCCTGAAAAATATTAGTCTCGCCTATACGGTACCTAAAGCGAAAATTGCCAACAAGATGAGCGTACGCGTATTTGTGAGTGCCACCAACCTGTTTACCATCACCGGTTACAGCGGTATTGATCCCGAGGCGAGCAGCGCTGCCGGCGACATTCGCCAGGGTATTGATTATGGCGCTTACCCCAATTCAAAAACATATACCGCAGGCCTTACCCTTAGTTTATAACCTGAAAAAGATCATTCATGAAGAAGTTATATATCATCGCAGCATTTATTATCGCCACCGGTTGCAGCAAACAACTGGAAGAAGCACCACAGGGACTGGTGATCGGCTCGGAAGGACTTAGCAGCGAAGCCGGCCTGGAAGCGGCGCTCACCGGTGCTTACGGCAGTTTGCTAATTCCCTGGGAAAGTGGTTTTACTACCGTTGGACAAATTGCCATGAGTATGGGCGGCGACGATGTGACCACCCACCCCGGTTCCAATAAAGAAGAATTCAGGGAGTACGACCGGTTTAATGTATCGTCGCTGAACGGCCGCATGGTGCCCATCTGGCGCGGCTGTTACAAAGCGATACAATCTACGACCAACATCATCAATAACTACACAGGCGTAAAGGACGGCAACAAAGCCACCATCAAAGTGATTGTGGGCGAAGCATATTTCATCCGCGGACTTTGTTACTACTGGCTTACACGCAGCTGGGGCGAAGTGCCGATCATCCCATCTGAAAAGTACAGCTCTGAATACCTGTCGCTGAAGAAAAGCCCGATACAGGATGTGTACAAACTCGTGGAAGCGGATCTGGCCAAAGCAGAAGAATGGGTACCGAACACGCGTCGCGCACCAGGCCGCCCGAACAAGGGCTCCGTAAAAGCGTTACTGGCGGATGTGTACCTGACGCAGGGCGGCTGGCCTGTAAAGGACCAAAGCAAATATGCACTGGCAGCCGCAAAAGCGAAAGAGGTGATCGACAATAAAGCGACTTACGGATTCGACCTTCACCAGGATGGTTTCCTGAAGATATTCGCCGGCAATACAAAAGAAGATGTATTTGCTTTCTACACCCGTGGCCAGTGGATCACGTACAACTCCTTCTACGGCTTGTCTACCATGCCCGAGGACGAAGGTGGCTGGAGCGATTACTTCCCGGAGATCAAGTTTTTCAACGACTTCCCGGAAGGTCCGCGTAAAGAGGCTACGTTCTCCACCACTTTCACAGTGAATGGCGCGCCCTTAGCCTGGCAGAACACCACGACCAAACATCCTTATTATAAGAAATTCACTATCCAGAGTGGCGCTAAGAACACTTACATGAGCAACAACCCTATTATCATGATCCGTTATGCGCATGTGCTGTTGACGTATGCGGAAGCCCTGGCCCGCTCCGGTGCTGCGCCGGACGATGTGGCTTACACTGCATTGAACGCCGTGCGCTCCAGGGCCGGGCTGCTGCCGCTTGCAGGTCTTACCACGCCCGACTTTATCGAGGCCGTAGTAAATGAACGCAAATGGGAATTTGCCGGTGAATGGACCCGCTGGTTCGATCTCGTAAGGCTCGAACGAGTAGAGGAGGCCAACGCTGTGAAAGACCCGGCTGATCTTACGCCCGCAGGCGCGATTACCAAAGAACATTACCTGTTACCCATACCCGGTGCGGATGCGCAGGTAAATCCGAATTTGTAAATCACTACGGGAGCAGGCTGCCCAGGCCTGCTCCTTTCCACGTTATTCAGTCAGTAAGCACAAACCATAGAGCAACAGACAGGCACGCCCTATTTATTCACGTTTGAAAAATCCTCGTTATGAAAAACAAGATCAGCACCCTGATGGTGATGCTTGCACTGCTGCTATGCGGCAGGCTGCAAGCACAATTCCTCCTGTTCGACGACATGGAAGGAAACGGCCCCTGCTCGGGCCATTGGAATTATTTTATAGGTGGCCCCGGCGCTACCGGCAGCGTGAATATGCACGTGCCCAATCCCAGTATTTCAGGACTAAACCTCAGTTCACATGTAGCAAGATTTACTAAAGACACTACCTGCTCCGAATGGATGTCGGCAGGCTGCACCCTTACAGACAGTCTCGACATCAGCCGCAACAGCGTTTTTAAACTGCTCGTTTACAGCAGCCTGAAAGAAGAAGTATTGTTTAAGCTGCAACCCGGCAGCGACTACACGAAAGCCGTGTACTTCACTTACAAGATCAAAACAGCCAACACCTGGGAAGAAGCATCATTCAACTTCGCGAGTGTAAAAAACCGGAAGGACTTTAACCGCATTGAAGTGCATTTTATGGATGGCAAAGTAGCTAACGGAACGCTCTATTTCGATCTCGTGCAAGGCCCAAACCCCGTGCTTATCAAAGTTGACACAGCACGCATCGCCATGGGGCAGGAAGACGGTGTTACCCTCACCGCCCGCCTGTACGGTGCGCGCTATGACTCCTCATTGACGAAAACCAACTGGCAAGCCAACCTGCCAGCAGGCGTTACGATCGACAGTGTGATCCGCCTGAACGATACGACCGCGCAAGTAGTACTTGCAGGCAATTCGGGCGTTAACTACTCCAGCAGTAACCTCACGCTCACCGTTGCCGGCGCGGAAGTACAAGATGGCGCACTACCTGTTTACACCGCCAGCGGCCTGATCGTACTGGAAGGCAATCCCAACTGGACGCTCGTTTTCGCCGATGAATTTACCACCACCGGCATGCCCGACTTTTCGAAATGGACGGTAGACCCACGCCCCAAAGGCTGGATTAACGGCGAGCAGCAGGTGTATACCGATACGAGCTTCGATAATACGCGGCAGCGTAACGGCTATCTCGTTATCACTGGTAAAAAGGATTATCCAAATATCGTGACGACAGAGCCATGGTCGTCCGGCCGCATTATCACGCAAAACAAATTCGATTTTAAGTATGGCAAGGTAGAAGTGCGCGCCAAACTGCCGAAAGCACGCGGCTCCTGGCCGGCGATCTGGCTGATGCCGACTTCCAGTGCATACGGTGCCTGGCCGAAGAGCGGCGAGATCGACATCATGGAACACGTGGGCAACAGGCTGGGCAACGTGTTATCGACCGTACATACGCAAAACAGCAACTGGACCAATGGTGGCCATAGCTCTGGCAACCGCACCATTTCAGATGCACATACCGCGTTTCATAATTACATCATGGAATGGAATGAAGATTCCATCCGCTTCACGTACGACAGCATCCACTGCTACACTTACAAAAATCCACGCACCGACTGGAAAGACTGGCCCTTCGACCAGAAGTTCCACGTGATCCTGAACCTCGCGATCGGAGGTGGTATGGGCGGCGCTGTTACTGATGCCGACTGGCCGGACAGTCTGCTGATCGACTACGTACACGTTTACCAGAAAGGCCTGGGTACGCCCGTGCTCGACAGCATGAATATTAGTCCGCTCAACCGCGCCGTGGTGGCGGGTAAAACGCAGCCCTACGAAGCGAAACTATTTGACCAGAACGATCGTGCGATAAGTGTGACGCCGACGTGGAGTATTACCGGAACGGGCAACACCATCAACGCCAGCGGACTTGCTACTATTCAGTCGCCGGGCACGGTGACGGCCAGTGCCACCCATAATGGCGTTACACTCATTAAGTCGACCAGCGTAACCTTACGTACGCCGAATTACAAACCGGTGCCCGCAAGAATAGAAGCCGAGAACAACGACTACACCAACGTTTGTTGTACCGAAACCGCTTCGGACACCAGCGGTGGGCTGAACGCCAGTTACATCGCCAACAACAGCTGGCTGGAATATGATATTACTACACCGTCAGCCGACGCTTATCGCTTCCAGTTCCGGGTGGCCGTTAATACCGTAAGCACTATCCAGATCGTGAAAGATCATGTAGTACTGGCAACAGTTAAACTGCCAGCCAGCGGCGGGTGGCAAAGCTGGAGCACCGTTACGACTGCCTCCATCAATCTGCCAGCCGGCAATCAAACCATCAGGATACAGGCACTTACCTCCGGCTGGAACTTCAACTGGCTGCGCATTATAAAAGCCAGTGACCTGAACGTCGCGAGAGTCGTGATTACGCCAGACAGTACCAGTGTATCAGCACGCGGACGTAAACAGTTCACGGCTGCGGCTTATGGTGCCGACAACAGCAAGTTCGATCTGCCCATTACCTGGCAGGCGCAAGCAGGCGCAGGCAGCTTCGATGCTTACAAAGGCATCTTTACAGCGGATAGCCTCCACGGCATTTATAACATTTATGCAACAGCAGGCGGCGTTACCGACACCGCGAAAATTAATGTATTGGCGCCTCCAAGACTGGCGCGCATTGAAGTGGTGCCCGACACGATCGTGATCCCTTACAATGCTTCGCAACTCTTCACCGCGAAAGGGTTCGATCAGTATAACAGTCCGTTTGCGTTTACTGCGCCTACCTGGAGCGTTACGGGTACGGGCAATACGATCACACAGGCCGGTGCGCTCACGGCGCGTAATAATCCGGGCATTGTTACTGCCACCAAAGATTCCATCAGCGGCTCGGGCGTATTCACCCTGGATTATATCTGCACGTTTAACAAACGTTACGAAGCGGAAAGCGCGTCTTCCCGTTCGAGTGTGCCTACCTTGGAAACAACGTCCGATACCAGCGGTGGACAAAACTTTACGGGCATTGCTTACGGGCATTGGTTTGCTTATAACAAGGTGGCCATCCCGGTGAGGGGCCGTTACAACATTCGCTTCCGCGTAGCATCTAACAACACCAGCCAGATCCGCATGGAGGAAAGCGGTACTAACTTCGGGTATATCAACATACCGAACACCAACGGCCAGTGGGTAACGGTTTCCGACACAATTACGCTGCCAGGCATCGGTTACATCAACGTGCGGGTAAACGGTGCGGCATTCAAGTTTAACTGGTGGAGCCTCGACAACTGCGCGGTGGACACCAGCACGAGCATGATGGCGGTGAGCCAGCAGCGCATCGTATACGAAAGTTTGTCCGGTACGTTGAAGCCTTACCCGAACCCGACTACAGGCAACATCACACTGGAACTGGGCGAACATGATTACCAGTGGATCAACCTGCTGGACCTCAATGGCCGCCTGATCCGCCGCTGGGCTACTAACCCGGGCGACCGCAAGTTTACACAGGATGTGAGTGCGCTGGAAAGTGGTACTTATATCATCAGGCTTGAAGGAAGGAACGGGGCTAAGTCGGTGCAGTTTGTGAAGTTGTAGAGGTGATTTGTTGTTGCGACCGCAGGGAAGCAAACTTCGTGTGTAATCTCCGCGCGACAAATAGATGATGACGAAAAAAAGAGGGCTGCCCGTACGGCAGCCCTCTTCGTTTATATCATCAAGTATCCGTACTTACATCATCCCAATCTGCGTCCGCATAACATGTGAGCCAGTTCAGCGAATAATGCCTTTCGTACACTACGCTCGGGTTCATGTGGCCGCCTGGCTCCTGTCCGTTGAGCCGCGCATCTACACAGGCCCAGTTCATGCGGTATATTTTATCCAGCTCTTCGAGTATCTCGGCTTTGGAACGTAGCTGCGCTTTGCCTTCCAGGGAAAGACGCGATTGCTCCAGTACCAGGTCCAGCACGGCAGGTACATCAATTACTTCGGATGGATATTTCAGTTCTTTGATCAGTCCCAGCGCCCATAACATCACGTTCAGGCTCTCGTAGCGCCACATGGAATTGATGGCATCCTGGTCTTCCAGATCGCGAGTATTGATAATGCGCTGTTCTTCCGGTGAGAAGTTTTTAATCTCGTATTCGTCCAGGAAATTCTGTAACCTCGCAGGCTCTACACCTTCTGCTTTTGCGGTAATCGCAGCCAGTGCATACACCCGGTCGATCACTTGTTCGCGGCTGCGTAATACGATGTCTGATTCGCTTTCTGTATAAGGCAACCAGGTATTTATCTTAATACCACGACTGCGTAAAAAGGCTTCTGAACGTTCTTTGCGCTCCTGTATTTCCGGCGTAACCGGCACTTCTTTGTCCAGATAAGCAGCCTCGATCTCGATTTTCAACTCCACGTCGCCGCACTTGCCATTCGTGTCCATCACCAGGTTCATGTCTTTATCGAGGAACTGCTGTTCCTGCGAACGGCCCTTAGGGGTAGTGGCGAATATGAAGGCGTCGAAACTGTGTGATAAGTCTGCCAGCAGTTTGGAAAGCTCGCTGGTAAGTTTGGGTTCTACACTAAACGAGAATTCGGAATTGATCGTTTTAATCTTTTGTAGCAACAAGCCCTGCACCCGCTCGTTGGTAGCGGGCAGTGAGGAGACATAATTATACATTCCGCTTAACTGCCTGCTTAACGGACAGCTCACCTCTTCCAGGTTAAACGAGGGTGTTGCCCGCTGGCGGTAACTGATCTTCAGCCGCTTGTTGAGCGAAAGAAACCCGCCTTTAATATCGAGTATGATGATCTGGCTGCCGTCTTCCTCCCCAACGAACGGGCGTTCTTTGGGAAAGGCTGCTTTTACTTTCTCCACAATCTCGTCAAAGCCGGTTTTGTGCGAGTAGAGCGTGTAGTTTTCCATAAGTGCGTTAAAATACTAAAAATGCATCAATCACCCGGACCTTCATACCGGAAGTTCACTTCCCTGGCGACGGCGCGGAACGAGAAGCCCAGGCCTTGAGCGTCCGTATACAGGAACACCTCTTTGAACCGACCTACCTCGGGGCGATCCAGCCGTGCGGCCAGGTCGAAGGTATACGTACTTCCCAGCTCTTTGATATCCACATGATGAATTACCGTATCGATCGTAGTTGTATCTACATAACCCGCAACATCTATCAGCTCCAGCACACGGCGTTCATCCATATCGTACTTGCTCTCAAAAAACAACTTCAGGTCAGGGCCTACTGCAAACTTTCTTACCAGCAGGTATTTTTCTAAACTAGCGTTCATATACAAACCAATTAGCGGTGATGTTCCGCATCGGCAAAATAGGCAAAACCCCTCATTTTTTTTAGCCATGCGGCATTTTTACGGAATGGCGCGATTAATGCGTTATCGCGGTTTACGGCAATTGAGGATTAAAATCCACAAACATATATCGACTTCATATAATGTAAAAGATAAAAGAGTAAAGTTCAGGTTTAAAGCTGTACTATTGACAATTACTAATATTAGTCATAAAAAATCTACCTCCCTAACACGCAACTATTATGAGTGTCAACATTTCGAAACTGCTGCAAAAAGAGCGCAAAAAAATCCTTGAGTTATGGATGAAAAATCAACTGGCAGATGAGAGTCTGCGGGAAGATCTGATGAGCAACGATGAGCTTCGGGAGCAGTCAGACGAACTGTTAACGGCCCTCACAAAATCGGTGAACGATAAAAACATCGGTAACCCGCAATCAGGCGACTTTGATACGGTACACGAAATACTTTCGGGCATATCTATCTCACGTGCGCGCCAGGGTTACTCACCCCGCGAAACAGGCGTATATGTATTTAGCTTAAGAGATGCGATAGTTGAAGTATTGCAGGCTGAGATCAAAGACGTTGCCGCCTTGTTCCCGATCGTTTTGAGCTTTAACAAACTGATTGATGCTTTTGGTGTAACTACTTTCGAAACCTTTATTAAAGGACGCGAAGAAGTGATCCTGCGCCAAACAGACGAGATCACCGAAATATCTACCCCTGTAATTCAGCTGTGGGACGGTATTTTAGGCCTGCCGATCATTGGCACCCTCGACAGCAGCCGCACGCAGGTAGTAATGGAGAACCTGTTGCAGCGTATTGTTGAAACCGGCAGCAGCATCGCTATCCTCGATATTTCCGGCGTACCGGCCGTAGACTCGCTCGTGGCACAGCACCTGATCAAAACCATTAATGCTACACGATTGATGGGAGCCGAGTGTATTATCAGCGGCATTCGTCCTGAAATCGCCCAAACCGTTGTACACCTGGGTATCGACCTTTCCAACATCGTTACCAAAGCATCCCTGGCGAGTGCATTGCGTTATGCCTTTGCCATGACCAACCTGGAAGTTAAAAGATCAACTATAAAATAAATTTCTCGAGACGCATATGGATAGAATACCTATTCTACAGATGGGCAAGTTTTTGCTGGTGACCATACAGGTGGACCTGTACGACCGCCTTGCCCTTAATCTGGAAACCGATCTCGCCCAAATGGTGAATAAAACCGGGGCACGCGGCGTGTTGATCGACATTTCTGCATTGTCTATCGTAGATTCTTTTATGGGTCGCATATTAGGCAACATCGGTACAATGAGTAAAATAATGGACGCGGAAACGGTAGTTGTAGGCATGCAGCCGGCGGTAGCCATTACCCTGGTAGAACTGGGGCTGGAACTTCGGGGTGTAAGTACCGCACTGAATGTGGAAAAAGGCATGCAGTTGCTGAGCGTAAAAGTCGGTTCTTTCGAGGATCACGAACTGGAGGAAGACCACGATGCTGGTAGTGTTGAATAAGGACAGCATGCTGATCCAGCGTGAACAGGACGTAGTCCCGTTCCGCAACCGCGTGAAGGAATACGCGGTAAAAATCGGCATGAGTCTCGTCAATCAAACAAAATTAATTACTGCGGCGTCTGAATTGGTACGTAATATGTTAAAGTACGGCAACGGGGGCAGCGCCCTTATCGAAGTGGTGAGCAGAGGCCGCGAAAACGGCATCAGGCTCACCTTTGCAGATAAGGGCCCTGGTATTAAAGATATAGATTTAGCCATGAAAGACGGATTTTCTACCGGTAAAAGCCTTGGCCTGGGGTTACCGGGTACTAAGCGGCTAGTGAGCGAATTTGACATCAAAAGCATCGTAGGGAAGGGCACAACGGTAACTGTCATAAAGTGGAAAAATGGCTAGTGCTATATCACATAGGTTCAATGCCTCCGACCGTAGCTACTTCGCCATTCTTAAGAAAGAGATTCACGCCATAGCAGCAGCAGCGGGCTTTACGGCAAAGAAGCTGGCAGAAATAGATATTATCGTTGCCGAACTCGTATCTAACCTCGGCAAACATGCCGTGTCAGGGGAGCTTTTCGTCAAAGTAAGAGAAGAAGAAAATATTAATGGCCTGGAGATTACGACCATTGATATGGGACCGGGCATGAGTGATGTAAACCGGCTGATGACGGATGGTGTTTCTACTAAAGGTACGCTCGGACACGGGCTTGGCACCATTAAACGCATGTCGGACGTTTTCCAGGTATATTCTTCGAAAGGATGGGGCACGGTGATGTATTGTGTAATATATACCAAAGCGTTACCGCAGCGCGTCAAACAAAAGAAGACCGAAATCCGTTCGCTGGTAGTTCCTAAGCCGGGCGAAACTTTTTGCGGCGACGGGTTTTATTACAAGGAAAGCAGCGATCATCTGAAACTATTTCTTTCCGACGGATTGGGGCATGGTAAAGAAGCACAGGCGGCCACAGATGCCGCCATTGAAGCCTTTAAGGTATGCCCTTACGACAGCCCGCTGGATAATCTTCGTTTCATTCATACTTCCGTAAAAAGGACGCGGGGCCTCGTGGGTACGGTGATCCACTTCGATAAAAATGATCGCAGGCTGCGTATTTGTGGTATCGGTAATATTCAGACCAGGATACAGGGGCCTAACGGTACGCGTAATTACATCGGGTATAATGGCATTATAGGTATGAATATTCCCAATACAATTTCGGACCAGGAAATAGTCTACGAAAAAGGCCAGGTTATTATGATGTGCAGCGACGGCATCAAGTCGCGCTGGGATGTGATGAAGTACCCGGGCATCCTGCGCAACGACCTGTCACTGGCAGCCGCCGCATTGTTTCACGATTTCGCTCGCAATACGGACGATATGTCCATAGCAGTTTGTAAAATATCAATCTGACATCATGCTACATGAACTGGTAAGGGTAACACTTAACAATGAAATGGACCTGGTACTCGTACACCGCCGCTCGATGAAACTGGCGGAAATGGCGGGACTGTCCCTGTCTGCCCAAACCACGTTTGCTACTGCGGTTTCCGAAGTATCGCGTAATACAATTGAACATGGGAAGAATGGCTGCCTCGTTTTATGTGTATCGCACGTTAAAAACGAGAAACAACTGATCGCCCGCATTATAGACGAAACCTACGACCCGGCCTTAAACCCCGGTTTGGAATATGCCAAACGCCTGGTGAATAAACTGAACGTTAGCACCGCCGGCGACAAAACCGCGATAGAACTGTACTTCTCGTTCCCCCTGGCCGACAAGTTGGACGCCAAAAAGATAGATGAGTGGCGCCGCAGCTTCAACAGCGACGAAGCCATCAGTCCTTACGAGGAAATCAAACGTAAAAACGAACAGCTACAGTCCCTGGCAGAAAAGCTAAAAGAAAGCGAAGGACAGTATAAAACGCTGACCAACTCGTTGCCCATCATCATCTTTTCACTCGGCAACTCAGGCGAGTTGATTTATGCCAATAAATGGCTTAGTATGTTCACCGGCAAATCCATTGAAGAGTTAAATATCAGTAAGTGGAAGGATGTGGTGCATGCGGACGACTATGACGCTTTTCACCTGTTGATGAACCCGCACGTAACCTCCGGTGCCGCCGCAATCAAAGTGCAATGCCGGTTGAAGAATGTCATAGAAGATCAGTACTACTGGCACCTGGCCTCTCTTTCTCCCCTGAAAGATGAAAAGGGGGATTTGCTTTACTGGATCGGTTTCGTGGTGGACATACATGCACAAAAGGTGGTGGAAAACACGCTACAGATCAATAAAGAATTACAACTGGTGCGCGATCAGCTGAAAGAGCACCAGCTCATACTGGAAGATAATATTGCCCAGTTGAACCGGAGCAATAAAGAATTACAACAGTTTGCGTACATCGCCTCCCACGACTTGCAGGAGCCTATCCGCAAAATCAGTTACTACAGCGACTACTTCCTTAACAAGTACCGTGAATCGATTGATGAAAAGGGGAAAGATTACCTGCACGGCATGTTGAGCGCTTCGCGCCGTATGCGTACATTGATCAACGACCTGCTGGCCTTTTCGCAGGTAGATAAAAAAGCGACTACATTCAAACAGGTAGACCTGGAGAACGTTTTCCGGGAAACCCTGCAGGATATGGAGCTGAACGTGCGGGAAAAATCGGCCCGCATTCAACTGGAGCCATTGCCTACCATCGAAGCCGACGAGAGCATGATCCGCCAGCTGTTCGGCAACATACTCAGCAACTCACTTAAATATGCGCGTGAACATGAGGCGCCTTTGATAAGGATCAGCTGTATCGCGGATAAACATACGATCGAAATTGCCGTTGCCGATAATGGTATTGGCTTTGACGAAAAGTACCTGCCGAAGATGTTTACTTTATTCCAGCGCCTGCACACGAACGATCAGTACAAAGGTACCGGGTTGGGGCTCGCGATCTGCCAAAAGATCGTAGATATACATAATGGCAGCATTACTGCTACCAGCAAAGAAAACGAAGGGGCGACATTTAAGATCACGTTACCTGTTAAACAATTGAGCATATGACCATCATGCCCAGTATTTTACTAGTGGACGACGATGCCGAAGACCGGCTCATAATTAAAGATACTTTTGAAGAACTGGGCTATGGAACAGCCATACAGTTCGCAGGAAATGGAGAAGAAGCGATCCATTACCTCGAGGCCTGCCTACCCAAAAAAGATTTGCCCTCGCTGGTAATCCTGGACCTTAACATGCCGAAAATGAACGGTACGCAAACCCTGCGTTACCTCAAGGCACAACCGGCCTTGTCGAACATCCCCGTAATTATTTTCTCTACTTCGCTGAACCCGATAGAGCATGACGAATGCCTGTCACTCGGCGCCCATTCGTACGTGATTAAACCTACCTCGTACCTGCAGGCGATCGAAGTGGTAAAACACTTTTACAACCTTTGCCAGCAGATGGCCAATTAGCTTAGCGCGGCAGCTCCAGCCTTATTTCGGTACCTTCCTGCACGGTGCTGTTCACAATGATTTCTCCCTTGTGCATGCGCACGATATTCATCGCCAGCGGCAAACCGATGCCATAACCTTTAAAGTCGGATGTATTGCTCGCCCTGAAAAACGGCGAAAAGATATAAGGCAAATCTTCCGGCGGGATGCCGATACCGCGATCTTTTACAATGATAATAATACGGGAATGCGTAGCCGCAAGCGCCAGGCTAACCGGCTGGTTGCTGGAATATTTTACGGCGTTGGTCACGATGTTTGACAAGGCAAGCTCCAGCAACTGGAAGTTTCCCTGGATGGTCAATTTATCCTCCTCTTCAGGGAACAGGCTATAATCGATTTCTACTTTGTTGCCCGGGTAAAGCTTATCCACAATACTTTTCACTGTAAATAACAATTCATCACTACGCACCTGGCCCCATTCCTGCTTCTTACCATCGAAGCCCGTTTGCGCTAATTGCAGCATGCTTCGGGTAATGTGCTCCAACCTTTCGGCCTGCTCCAGGATCGTACGCAGGGCGCGCTGGTAATCCTCGCCGCTGCGCTCGCGGGATAACGATAGTTCGGCCTCACCAATAATGGCAGTAAGCGGCGTACTAAATTCGTGGGAAGCGTTGCTGACGAAGTTGTTCTGCGTTTCGAAAGCTGTTTCCAGCCGGTCGAGCATGTTATTAAAGGTAGATGCGAGTTCGTTCAGCTCATCGCGGCTGTCGGGCGCTGCGAGCCGAAGGTGCAGGTTACGGGAGCTGATGTTTTTTACCTGCAGCATCAATTGACGGATAGGCCGCAGGATGTATTGCGAGAAGAACTGTCCGGTCATGAGTATCGCAAATGCTGCGATGAGCATACTGATGATCAGGATGCGCTGTAACTCGGCGAGGTATTCCTTACTGTATTCGTTTTCGGCGGAAATGATGACCAGGTAGTGACCTTGTTTGCTTTTATAAAGGATGCCTTCGTAAAAGCGGTCGCCCTTTCGGTAAGTAGCCTTTCCCTGTCGAATGGCCTGGTCGTAAAAGATCGATGGCAATTGTAAATTGGGATCTTTTTCAACAGCGCGCGTCACCGTATCTACCTTTAACAGGAACTCCTGTTCGGAAGGCAGTTTTTCCAGGTGCTGATCGCGGATTTCATTATATATCGCCGCGTCGGACTCAAAATAAGGAAGAGAAGCTTTGGCCGTAATATAAGCGCGGATCTCCAGGCGTTTATAGAAGTCCTCGAAGGAATACTGGTTGGCCAGGTAGTACACGAAAAAGCTGGTTACCAGCACCACGGCCAGCGTAAGGCCGGCGAACAATAATATGATCTTGGTACGTATCCTCATTCGTCGTCTTTTAACATGTAACCCAATCCTACCACGGTCTGGATCAATTCCGGACCACCGTTGCGGTTCAGTTTTTTACGGAGGTAATTAATATATACATCCACCACCTTCGTATTCATATTAAAATCGATGCCCCATACCTGTTCGAGAATTTCCATGCGCGACAGTACACGGCGGGGATTTTTAAAGAGATATTCGAGCAACCTGTATTCGGTAGCCGTAAGTGAGATGGAGGTGCCGTTACGGCTGGCCTGTTTGGTATCCAGGTTCAGTTGCAGGTCGCCGAGAGATAAGATATTAGGCGCTACTACCGGTGGTGGTGTTGGCGGCGCGCCACGGCGGCGGAACAGTGAACGCACACGGGCTACCAGTTCCTGGAGTTTGAAAGGTTTAACGAGGTAATCGTCGGCCCCGCTATCCAGCCCCATCACGATATTATCGGTAGTGCCCAATGCCGTGAGCATCAGGATAGGCGTATCCAGGCCACTTGCCCGCAGGCGCCGGCACACCTCGATACCGTTAAGGCCGGGCAGCATTACATCGAGCAATATGAGTCCGTAGCTCCCCGGGGTGGCCATTTGCAGTCCTATGAGGCCATCGGGAGCTACACTTACTTCGTAGCCGGCTTCCGCTAACCCGCGGGAAACCACTGAAACTACGCCCGGCTCGTCTTCTACCAATAATATCTTCATTATAAACAAATTTAAGGGCCAGCGGCCGGAAAGGGAAGGATCACTAATCTTTCTTACCGGATTCTTACCACATTGCAACCACCTTTTTACCCCGTTTTTACGAGTCCCTAACACCCCCGGGATAATTTTGTACTATAAATCTCGTAGTATATGAAAAATATTTTAGTACCTACTGATTTTAGCATCCGTTCCCTCGGATATGTGCACAGTGTAGTGGAGAAGCAAAACGGGGAACCGGTAAACATCGTGCTGATGCACGCACTGAAAATGCCGGATTCCATTATTGACTTGCTCCAGTTTGGACGCGGCGCCCGTCATTACGAGCTGATTACCGCTGAGTTTCGTGAAGCCTGCGAAATACTTAAAAATAAATATGCCTCCGCCATTGGCCAGTTATCGGTAGAATTTTTTGTTGGCACTACCAATGCCGCCTTCCGAAACTTCCTGGCAGCCAATAGCATAAGCGCCATAGCTTGTCCAACTGAAGATACTTATCAACTGCCGGATAAAGAAAGTTTTAATCCGATCCGGCTCATCAGGAAATGCAAATATCCGTTGGTTGACGTTCACTCTGTTACCCGTAAGCCAAGTTTTGTAAGAGCATCGATTTCCGATTTGCTGCTCGCCAACACTTGAAGGGATCCCGGGCCCGGCCCGGTAGTGAGCTTAGACCGTCTGGTATCGCTTAATTAGTCACTACAAAATGAAGAGACTATGTTATTGAAAAATAATATTCCATTTAAGTATGTATTCGGCAAAATAAAGTACGAGGTACTTGCCATTACGGTTTATACCCTGGTTATAAATATACTGTACAATAATTATCACGTTGGTGATATCACTGTCCCTATAGCTGTACCCATGGTACTTGGCACCGTACTGTCGTTATTACTGGCCTTCCGGTCCAACCAGGCGTACGATCGCTGGTGGGAGGCCCGTACCATCTGGGGCGCGATCGTGAACGATTCACGAACACTGGCCCGCCAGATACTAACGTTAACGGATGACCCGTACAAGTCCGAAGAGTTTCGCCACTTCCAGGACCAGTTCGTAAAACGCCAGATCGCCTGGACCTACGCCCTGGGGCAATCGCTTCGCGGCATGGATGCACTGAAAGGGTTAGACAGGTTATTGTCTAAACGTGAATTGAATCAGCTGGCTAAATATGATAACGTACCCTCAGGCCTCATGCACCTGCATGCCCGCGACCTGAAGTACGCGATCGAACGGGAATGGGTGAATCCTTACCAGCAGATAGAGCTGGACCGTACCCTAAGCCGCCTGACCGATGCGATGGGTAAATGTGAAAGAATTAAGAACACGGTATTCCCGGCAACATACAGCTTGTACACTCACTTTACGGTGATCTTTTTCATCATGCTGTTGCCGTTTGCCCTGATAGATCATTTCGGTTTGGTAGAAGTACCTCTGGTAGTTGCCATTTCCGCTTCATTCTTACTGATTGAAAAAATGGCCATTAATCTCCAGGATCCGTTTGAAAATAAACCAACGGATACCCCGATGACAAGTATTGCACGCAATATAGAACGGGATTTAAGGCAAATGCAACAGGAAGAACAGGTGGTAGTGCCTGTTATTCCGGAAGCGAACAAAGAATTTTATGTTTTATAGGTTGAGTTTAACGAGATAATCACAATTTGAAAGGCGTGTAAATAAAGCCCTGGTCTCTACCGGGGCTTTTCTCGTTTTTATACCCTTCGCACGACCGAAAATGAAATTGTGTGCGCCCAACACATATAACAATATGTCATGTTTTAGTTGCTCAATGCGTGTACAATTAGTATTGATTTACAAGTCGATTACCAGAATGTAGATTGTGTGCCATACACACATATAACAATTTGACATACTTTTGGCACAAAGCTTCATTTATGCAACACTTTACGAGCAACATTTCGAATAAGAGTTATCCCGCCAGTGAAAAAGTATCCGCGAAAAGCATTCGTCCGGGCCTGATGAACGAAATCCGGAAGGAGCATCCGGAGTTTGATGAGAACTGTTACTTGTCGGTGCAGGAGATGAATCATTACAGGCAGCAATACATTCAACAATTACTTATCCGCGAAGTGGGCACCCTCACCGACCTGGAAAAAACGGTAATGGACAACATTAACCAGGACCACCTGATTTCCGATGAAGCGAGTGAAGTAAAGAACCAGGAGAGCAGGGGCGATCGATGGGCAGACCGTATTGCCACGTTTGGCGGCAGCTGGCGGTTCATCGGCATTTTTACCGCCTTCCTGGTTTCGTGGATGGCACTCAATGTCGTATTGCTCCGCGAAAAGGGTTTTGATCCTTATCCTTTTATATTATTGAACCTGATCCTTTCCTGCATTGCGGCGATACAGGCGCCCGTCATTATGATGAGCCAGAACCGGCAGGAGGGAAAAGACCGCGAACGGGCGAAGAACGACTACATGGTGAACCTGAAAAGTGAGCTGGAGATAAGGATGCTGCATGAAAAGATCGACCACCTCATGCTGCAGCAACAGGAAATTCAGCAGATACAGGTAGATATGATGAAGGAGTTGATGGAAAGGCCAAAGCGGTAAGCCTGGCCTATTTCCCCGGGAGGTAAGGCGCCAGGTAGCCACTTTTATCCAGCAGGGCGCGATAATCGGTCACCCACAGGATATCTTTGATCGCCTGGTTTTTATTGGCAGCCTTCTTATAATAAGTAGATACGATCTGGTAACCCATCCAATAACCGAGATCGTTGGGCCGCCCGTCCTTACCCGACACCCCGTAAAGCCAGTCCTGGTATTCCACGCTATCCATAACGGTAACAAACTCCCGGCAAAGTGCCTCTTCATGCTGCCGGCCATAAGCGAATGCCTTTTCATTGATAATGCCGCCGGACGTCAGTTCTCCGATAAAATCGGCCGCACCCTCTACAATACTTTGCTGAAGCAACGTTGGGCTTTCGGACCAGGTTTTTTGCTGGAAGTGAGCAGCTTCATGTGCCACCAGGAAAGGGATGATCGCCAGATCAGGCTGTCGCTCCGCGCCAATCATAATCCCATCTTCACTAAAAGTGCCGCCGGAATTAAAAGCGCCTATCACAAAATAAACCGGCGGAAACTGTGCCTCCGGGTAAATTGCCTTCAGCTTATGGAAGGCGGCCCTGCACTTTGCTTCGGCTTGTGCCATTTGGAACGTGGCCGGTCTAACCCGCTCGTATGCTGCCGTACGCGCTTTCACCGTTTTATACAAATGTTCGGCGCTCTGGATGCGACCAGGCAGGAAGCCTTTTACGCCAGGGCTGCCTAACTCAACATAATCTTTACCGAAGGGATTTACGGAGGTATCCTTTTTAAATTTATCGAACGCGTTCCAAAAGCGATCGATGTCGGCGGTTAAAAATACGGAACTATCCGGATGGGATGTGAACGTCGTTTGAGCGTTTACGTTAAATACGTTTGTCAACAACAACAGCGATACGATGGCACGGGTTAGCATGGCTCAACTAGTTTATCAGAAAGACGACGGAACCGGCGAAAAGTTACAGCGCCGTCAGGGTTTTATCTCGGGAATGAGCATTGATTATCGCAACCGCTCCAGCACACCTTTACGTTTTACCAGGTTTTTATAATCCCATTGTATGTCCTCCGCCTTCTTCAGCCAGCGCTTCAGGTCAGTGGTATTTACCTGGTCTGCGGAGGTGTACCGCGCTTCGGCTGCTTTGAAAGTACCTTCCTTTTGCAGGCCGGGTTCGTCGAAGGACTGGCCGCTCCAGAATAACAGGCGAACGCTGTCTTTTAGCTTGCTATAACCGGCAACGGGGTTACCATCAAGGAACCAAACCGGGTGGCGGTGCCATATTTTATTTTCGGCGTGCGGCAGCTGTTTAGTGATGATGGTAGCGAGCAGGTTGCAGATTTCCTGGTCGGCAGGCAACTGTGCATCGTTGTAAGCCTGAACATCTTTATTCATGAAAAAGGGTTTGTTTAAAGATACAAAAACGTCCCAACGTGTATACGCGACGTTATTGTTGCTGTTACACAAATAGCAGGATGGCAGTAAACGCGCTTTTCTATCCGGGCCATCGGGCACAGATTATCAAACACTTCGTTGCTGCAACTAATGATGTAAGGCATACACATATAACATTTTGACATATTTATGCACCCTGCGCACAAAATTTCCTATCTTGCCCTCATAATTTAACGCCGCTGCAAACGAATTATAATAACAGGCATTACATCAGGCCTGGAATTGCCGGTTAAAGGGAAACACTTTTCCCCTCACATACATCACCGCCTGGTGATGCGGTAATTCATTTTTTCAATCAATACTTATATACAATGTCATATCTGGAAACGGAACGGCTACGGCTGATTCCCTTATCCCATAAGCTGCTGTTACTGTGGCAGCAAGATCGTGCGGCGATGGAGCTGCAACTCGGACTTAACCCTTCGGCTATGGTCATCGATGCCGAATACCAATTTGAGATGACCGATGCGCTGGTGAACTTCTGGCTGCCTAAAACGGCGGAGTTCCCCGACAAATACGAGTGGTACACCAACTGGGAGATTGTATTCAAAGCCGAGAACAAATCGATCGGCGGCATCGGTGTTGGTTACCCGAATGAGGACGGCGTATCGGAAACCGGTTTTATGCTGGACGCTAGTTACCAGGGGCGTGGCCTCGCCCTCGAGGCCCTGAAGGCGATGCTCGGCTGGGCGTTCCGGAACGGGGAATTGAAAACAATATTAGCGCGGACGTATACGCATAATGAGGCATGCAGGAAGCTGGTGCAGAACGCCGGCTTCGTGCAGGTGAAGGAGGAAGAAGGGTTGTTGCACTATCATAAATGCAGACGGCCCCTCGTCTTATCTACTTGACTTTATTGCCTTAATCACCTTCAGCCCCTTATCTTTCATGAGCTTCGCATACTCCGGCGACTCCATAGCATACAAAGCCACCTTTCCTTCTTCATTATGATGCGTGCCGAAGCCGTAACGTTTACTTAACGGCGATGTGCGCAGGCATGGCTGTCCTTTGGAAAAGAACTGTTCCCGGGCGGCAGGCTGCTCGGCCTTCGGTATTTTATTCTTCGCGGCGTAACAATGAAACACAATATCGTCTGACGTATATTTATAAGGATGGTCGTACAAGAGGTCGAACTGCAGGTTAGCGATCGTTTTGTCGTCGCCTTTTACCGGGGGCACTTCGCCCTGTGTGGCGCGGCAGTCGTCAGCTACGGTGATGAACGTGTTTTGGTAGTTAGTGGTGTGGACTTTCATAACTGTAATTTACAAAATTGCGTTAGCAACCGCTCATACGGCCCCGCTTGCACGCTGCCGGTTATTGTGCTATTTTTGTAATTATCAAGCCACTCCGCTCCTATTTTGATATCACCAGAGCATGAAATACACGATGAGGTTGTTTTAATACAACAGTTTCGCGCCGGAAGTGAGGAAGCGTTTACATCGGTATATAAACACCTGTACCGCCGGGTGTACTGGTTCGCCCGTAAATTTATGGAGGAAACCGCCGATGCGCAGGACCTCACCGCCGAGGCGTTCGTGCAGCTCTGGCAACAGCGGGATTCTTTTCATTCGCTTGATGCGATCTCCGCTTTTCTATATGTTACCGTCCGTAACAAATGTTTCAACCTGCTGAAGCACCGTAAAATGAAGGCCAGCCACCAGGAAAACCTGCTACGCCTGCTGGCCGAGCGCGAACCCGATGGCTTCTTTGAAGAACAAGTGAAAATCCAGCTCGTGGCCCGCATCTATGCAGAAATCAATAAACTGCCCACCCGCATGCGGGAAATTTTCCTCCTCTCTTACCGTGATGGCCTTAAGCCAGCCGAAATCGCCGAACTGCTCCAGATAAAAGCACAAACGGTTACAAACCAGCGCGTTAGTGCCGTAAAGCTGCTTCAAATTGCCCTTGGCGACAGCGTGTTAACCGTCGCCTTCCTGCTGCTGCTCGATCGTCCCGATCTTTTTTAGAAATTTTTTTATTTTGACTGGTTGATTCGTTGCCTTCGATTGTAGTGTATGCAATATGACGGTCACCAACCTATCGGATCTCTTGCTGAAACACCTGCAGGGAAACCTTTCCGAACAAGAACAAGTACTGCTGAACGAGTGGGTTTCACAGTCCGATCGTAACCGACGCCTGATAGCGTCTGTAAGCGACGAAGAACAATTACGGCAGCACTTGCTTGCCTTTCATGAAGAGGAAACAGCGGATCATGGAGACATTATCCTGGCTAAAATCCGCCAGCGGATGGAAGCAGACATGCCTGCAACTCCCGTTCGCCGCCTGCACCCGGCACGCCGCTGGGGCTGGGTAGCCGCCGCTGTATTACTTGCAGCCGGTACCGGCACCTACTTCTGGATGAAACAGCAAAAACCGCTGGCACCGGTAGTCGCCACGCCCGCAGAAATACTCCCGGGCAGGAATGGCGCTATCCTCACCCTCGCAGATGGCAGCCAGGTAGTACTCGACAGCCTTGGCAACGGGGTAATCGGCACCCAGAACGGCACACAGCTCACGCTCAAAAATGGCGAACTGGCTTACGATGCCGGCCAGGAAACCGCTGCAATCGCCTATAATAATCTTACCACACCGAAAGGCCGCCAGTTCCAGGTATTACTGCCGGACGGGACTAAAGTCTGGCTGAACGCCGCCAGCTCCCTCCGTTACCCGACCGCCTTTTCCGGCGATAAACGGGAAGTGGGCGTGAAAGGAGAGGTGTATTTCGAAGTGGCGAAAAACGCGACGCAGCCTTTTATTATAGATATCGACAACCAGGCGCGCGTGCAGGTGTTGGGCACGAGCTTCAACATCAATGCTTACGATAACGAAGCCAATATTAAAACCACTTTGGTGGATGGTAGTGTACAAATATCCTCCGGCGACGGGCCATTGGTAGTATTACAACCCGGCCAGCAGGCGCAGATACAGGACGGGCGGCCCATCAGGCTGGTGAATAATGCAGATATCGACAAGGCCATCGCCTGGAAGAGCGGCATTTTCAACTTCAACAACTCTACCCTGGAAGAAGTAATGCGCCAGGTAGAACGTTGGTACGATATAGAAGTAGTATATGAAACAAAGATCCCCGACATCCGGTTTGGGGGCAAACTAAGTAATGATGTAAGCTTATCCGGATTATTACAATCGCTGAAGGAATCGGAGGTGCATTTCCGCATCGAAGGCCGCAAGCTGATCGTATTACCATGAAACAATCGACCGAACAGTATGCATGACTAAAGGACTTAGCCGAATGAACCGCCGGCAATGAGCGGCGGCAGACTACTATTATGTAACCATTTTTCAACCAACAAACAGCAACCAAAGTATGTCCAACACTGCCAACAGCAGCCAACGGAGCGCGCTTTTAGCATCAGCCATTTCGCGACGACTGATCAAACACACGCCGCAAGATCCGGACAAACAACTCGCGCCAACTTCATTAAGTACCGCCATGAGAATTTTTATTTTCCTGTTCTTCGCCGCCACCCTTACCGTGTCGGCCAACAGTTACTCGCAAAAGGTAACACTCTCTGCGAAAGGCATGCCGCTGGAAACGGTGCTTTCCAATGTGGAGAAACAAACGGGACTGGTTTTCTTTTACAACCGCCAGTTGCTCGACAATGCCAAACCGGTTAACATCACGGCGAAAGACATGCCGCTGAACCAGTTTTTGCCCGCTGTGCTGAACGAGCAATCGCTCAACTTCCGCATCGAAGGCAAAACCATTACACTTTCCCGCAAACCGGTGCAGCAACCGGCTAACACGAACAGCGCCGCCGAAGACTCTACGATCGTCGTAACCGGCGTCGTTACTTCCGAGTCGGGAGAAGCAGTGCCCGGCGTGAGCGTAGTGGTAAAAGGTACGCGCATCGGCAGCATCACCGATCCGAAAGGTAATTTCGTGATCAGGGCTGTAAAAGGTCGCCCGCTGTTGTTTACCGCCATCGGTTTCCAGCAGGTGGAAATGAAGCCGCAGGCGGGTGAGCCGCTGTCCGTTAAATTGGGTTTGGCAGTTACGGCGATCAAGGATCACGTAGTAACGGGTATCTATCAACGTAAGAAAGAAAGCTTTACGGGTTCAGCAGCTACCTATACGGTGAACGAACTGAAAATGGTAGGCAACCAGAATCCGCTACAGGCCTTAAGAACACTCGACCCATCCTTCGCGGTGATCGAGAACTCCACTTTCGGCTCCGACCCGAACCGCCTGCCAGACGTGGAGATCCGCGGTAAGAGCAGTGTTATCGGCCTTTCTGAAGAGTATGGCACCAATCCCAACCAGCCGCTGTTCATCCTCGACGGGTTCGAATCTACCCTGCAGATCATCAGCGACTTTACCATGGACCGTATCGAGAGCATCACCGTACTGAAAGATGCGGCGGCTACAGCGATTTATGGTTCCAAAGCGGCGAACGGCGTGGTGGTGATTGAGACGAAACGCCCTACTCCCGGTCGTTTACGTTTGAACTACAACCTTAACTCTACGTTCAGCTTCGCTGACTTATCTGACTATAACCTGATGAACGCTTCGGAAAAGCTGGAGTTTGAAAAATTGACGAGCTTCCTCGGATCTTATAATCCAGACAGGGGCTTCGCCACCGAAGTAGGTGAACAGAAATACAACAAACGGCTTGCAGAGGTACAGCGCGGCGTTAACTCCTACTGGATGAATGAGCCACTGCGTTTCGGCGTGAACCATCGTCATACATTGATGGCAGAAGGCGGCGACCAGGTATTGCGTTACAGCGCTACCATCAGCTACGGCAACAACCAGGGTGTGATGAAAGAATCGAACCGTGATCTCACCAATGGTAACATCCGCCTCATCTATCGTAAAAACAACCTGTCCGTATCCAACTCCCTGAGCATCGACCTGGTAAACACCACGAGAGAATCGATCCCGTTCTCTGACTTTTCGCGTGCCAGTCCGTACTTCCGCAAGTACAATGCAACGGGCGGTATAGACAAGGTATTGGAATCGTTCACGTACGGCGGCTTTACCACCGGCGTACAAACAGAGACTTACTATAACCCTATATACGACCTGCAGAACAACAACGTCAACAAATCCAAGTCGCAGGGCTTTACCAACAACTTCGAAATGGAATGGCGGTTGCTGGATGAATTGCGCGCCAGGGCCCGTGTAGGCCTGATGCGTACGGCCGTAAGGGAAGAAATATTCCGCTCGCCCTTTAACTCGCAGTTCGCACAATTAGACCCGCTGTTACAAGGTACTTATAGCGAAGCGAATAACACGCAAATGAACTACGACGGTGACCTTAGCCTTACCTACGGCAAGCTGTTCGCAGAAAAACATATGCTGAACATGGTGGCTGGTATGCGCCTCAACGAAGTATCTACCGTAGGAAGCTCTTACACCGTAAGTGGTTTTGTGAGCGACGATTTCCCGAATGCTTCCTTTGGATTTGGTTATGCGGAGAACTCACGCCCTGTTTACCGGGAGTCGATCCGTCGCAGCGGTAGTTATTTCTTCAATACCGGTTATGCCTATGACGAGCGTTACATGGTAGATGCCACTGTACGTGCGGATGGCGCCTCTGTATTCGGTTCCAACAAACAGTTCACCACGATATGGTCTGCCGGCCTGGCGTGGAACATTCATAAAGAAGCCTTTTTTAAGGAAGCTGATTACGAGTGGCTGAACAGCCTGCGTTTACGCGCTTCTATCGGTAACCCGGGCAACCAGAATTTTTCCGACTACATCTCTACCCGCGTATACATGTACAACAATGCCAATCCGAATCCATTCGGGCCCAGCATGTTGATCAACAACCACGGTAACCCATCCCTGAAGTGGCAGAAAACAATTGACCGTAACATAGGCATGGACGTGCAGTTATTTAACAATCGCTTTCGCCTGAACGCGGACTACTTTGTTAAAACGACCGATCCGCTGCTTGTATTCATCGCCCTGCCGTCTTCTTCCGGCGCCAAAACCGTTACCGACAACCTCGGCGGCCAGCAACAGACCGGCTTTACACTCACTACCAACTACACAGCCATTCAACGTAAAGGTTTTACCTGGATGCTGAACCTGAACGCACGTCACCTGCGCTCGCAATACACGGGCTTCGGCAACGCGCTGTCGAACTTCAATGAGAAGAATAAAGGTATTAACATGATCCGTTACTACGACGGCGCCAGCCCTTCCGACCTGTGGGCCGTACGCTCAAAAGGTATTGATCCTGCTACCGGCCGGGAGATATTCCTGGACAAAAGCGGGCATCAAACCTTTGTACATAACCCTGCAGACGAAGTAGTGGTGGGCAACAGTGATCCCAAAATAGAAGGCATTGTAGGTACCATGCTTTCTTATAAAGGTTTTACTGCCAACGTCGCGCTGCGTTACCGTTATGGCGGCCAGATTTTTATGCAGACGTTGTATGACAAAGTAGAAAACATTCCGCATCAGAACCTGGGCCTCAACCAGGACCGCCGCGCCCTGACCGAACGTTGGCAGAAGCCGGGCGACCAGGCGAAGTTTAAGGCGATCACCGAGGTGAGAAACAACCCGATGTCATCCCGTTTCGTGGAGGATAACAACATCCTGGCAGGTGAGTCTATTTCTTTCGGATACGAAACTACGCAGGCACGCTGGCTGAAGTCCATCCGCGCATCGTCGATGAACTTCCGGATTTATATGAACGACATTTTCCGGGTTTCTACCGTGATGAACGAACGTGGGATCGATTATCCTTTCGCCCGTTCCGTTTCATTCTCCGCCGGTGTGCGTTTTTAATTGATTACAGCCAAAATGAAAAAAATGAGAAAAAGCTTTTTATATAGTTGCATGATGCTGGCCTTGTTGCTGGGCTCCTGCAAAAAATGGATCGATGTACAACCTAGCGACCGGCTGGCGGAAGACAAATTGTTTTCTACCCGGGAGGGCTACCTCACTTCGCTGAATGGTGTATACGCGGAGTTGACCAGCCCCACGATTTATGGTGAGCAGATGACCACCTCCGTGGTAGACGTGATGGCGCAGTATTACTTTATGACATCCAGCACGCATCGCTTCTACGATTTCACCACCTTTAACTATGCGACTGACCGGTCGAGGACGGCGTTTGACAACATCTGGAAGAAATCCTACGAGCTGATCATAAACTGTAACGTGATCATTGAAAGATGTGGTGACGGTACACCTGTTTTACCCGCGCCTTACTTTGGCCTGGTAAAAGGTGAGGCATTGGCCTTACGCGCGATGCTGCACTTCGATATGTTACGTTTGTTCGGTCCTATCTGGTCAGAGACCAACAAAACGGTTCCCTGTATTCCCTTCAACAGCTCGGCGCGTCCGCAAGCATCGGTACTGGTAAGTTCTGACGTGGTCATGCAGAAAGTGATCGAAGATCTTACACAGGCTGCAGCTTTGTTGAAAGACGCAGACCCGATTATTACGGAGGGCGTTCGTCATGGCGCAAACCCGAATGGAACAAATGAGTTGTATTATCGTCAATACCGCCTTAACTACTATGCGGTAAAAGCTTTGCTCGCCAGGGCACACCTCTGGAAGCAGGACAAAGAAAATGCATTGCGGGAAGCGCAGGAAGTGTTAACAGCAGTGCTGGACCCGGCGAAGACCATCTTCCCGATCGGCATTACAAATCCGTCTGCTACGCCGGCCGACTTCGATCACATGATACGTAATGAAGTAATGTTTGCACTTTACAAAGTGAACAGGAATACTGTGTATACCAACTTCTTTACGCCCGACCTGCAGAAAGACCAGCGCCTGAGTTTTAACAATAACGACGCCAACGAGAGCCGGAAGAACGCCCTTTACGACGATCAGAACGATTACCGCCTGAAAGCCTGGATGTCACTGTCCAACCCGAACGGCGCCTTCCTTACCCATATTAAGTTCAGCGTGGCCAGCAATACCCCTGCGCCTAACATGATGCCGTTGATCAGGCTGAGCGAGCTATTGCTCATCGCGGCAGAATGTACGCCCACCCTTGAAGAGGGCACCCGCTACCTGAACATCCTGCGCACCGGTCGTAACTGTGTGAGCCTCACGCCGGCGACTCCGGTGTTGTTAAAAGATTTCATCACCCGCGAGTTCAGGAAAGAAGTGTTCGGGGAAGGCCAAATGTTCTTTTACTATAAAAGGAACGCGATGACCGCCATTCCGAATCATGCGCATCTGACCAATACAAAACAGATGATTCCCGGCAACTATACTGTACCGCTGCCACTGAGCGAAACTGCGGTAAGAGGTAATTAATCAACCTGATAAAAACATTCTGATATGCTTAGACTTATTACTGGTATGATGCTGTTGGTGTTGACATTGACTACTGCATCCTGCAAAAAAGATATGATGGAATATGAGGGCATTGTAGGCGTTTACTTTGCTGCCCGAAGTGGTCCTTATTATGCCGCGCCCAATAGCTGGCCTTTCCGCTCTTTCACAAACGTTGAATTTGTAAGTCAGCCCGCTGATGTAAACGAAGTGAAATTACAAATACCGGTAATGATCACCGGGCCGATGAAAAACTACGACCGTGTTTTTCTCGTGGAAGTAAACCCGGATTCTACTAGCGCCCTGGAAAAAGTACACTACCAGGCCTTTCCGCGCACATGCACCATTCCGGCCAACGCTATACAAGGTTTTGTACCAATTACCGTGATGCGCACGGCCGATATGCTGACCGAAAATAAACGACTGGGCCTCCGCCTGGTAGCTAATGAAAACTTCGGTCTGTCCTTTCCAAAATGGAGAGCGATACCCGACTTAGGAACCGGCAGCGTGGGTGCCGATACCGTTTTTGACGCTACGTTACACATGATCAACATCAATGACCTGATGGTAGAGCCAGCAGTGTGGCGCGGAAAAATGGTGCCGGAAACCAAACAGGAAACTGGACTGTGGGGCGTATTCAGCCGTAAAAAGCTGGAGCTGATGTGCCAATTGCTACATCTCACCTACCAGGATTTCTCGTCCGATGCCACCATGCCAACCATCCTTTCGAGCCTGATTGCAAACGAAATGGCGCGTTATCTCAAAGACCAGTTTAATGCGGGCACCCCTGTGAAAGAAGATGATGGCAGGCTAATGTGGTGCGGTAGCGTGCCCTGGACGTCCACTGTGGGTGTGCCTTATCAATAATTAACAACCGTTAAGTTTTCAACATGAAAAGAATCAGCATCTGTATAATAACTGCATTCACCGGCTTGTTTAGTGCTTGTTACAAAGACACCGGGAATTACGACTATAAAGAAATTAACGAAGTAACCATCAGCGGCATAGCCAGCAGTTACACGGCTATCTTCGGACTCGATGTGCTCACGATCAAACCTACCATCACCATGACAGAAGGCGAAGCGGATCCTAACCGTTTTGCTTACTATTGGGTGCTTTGCAGGGGATATACGCCTTTAGATACTTTGGGAGAAGGACCTGAACTGAACTATCCCGTGAGTGCAACACCCGATGCCTATAACCTGTTCCTGCGGATCAAAGACAAACAGACCGGCGTTACCTGGCAAAAAGGCACTGCCTTCACTATCGGCACCCGCTTCTCAACCGGTTTAATGCTGATGGGATATGCCGAAAACGGCAACGCCGAGGTAGATATGATTACCATGGTAAACGATACCGTAGTGGTGAGGGGCCTGCTCAGCGCCAGTGGTCTGCCTGCCCTTACCGACCCTGTAACGATTGTGCACAATGGCGACAAAGACACCTCCGTTAATAAAGGCCGTGTATGGGTGATGACCAAAAGCGGCTCGTACTACCTGGAGCGTAAATCGATGAAAGGCAACATCAACAACAGGTTCGGCAGAATGGCCGTGATCAACGACCCGGTGGATAAAGACAACCTAAACCCCATCCTTTATGCACCACAGTTCAGGGACAGGGCCGGTAGCGTAAGCAACAGTTCTAACCGAGCCATGATGACCAGCGATGGAAACATTTTTTCCACCAACACCTTCATTGCCATGGGCGATTATTATTCCAACGCCGTGAACAGGGAAGAAGCCACCTATGACAAAAGGTTACCGACCGCACCCTACTTATGGTACGCCATCGGAACTATGCCTTCCATCATCTGGTATGACACGGAGAATGACCGCTTCATGAACTACGCTTCGTTCGGTATCAACTCCTATTCGGTGTCCCTGGCGGATAAAGCCGGAGAACTGTTCCCCTGGAACCAGTCAGGCACCGGCCGAAAGCTGGTATATGGAGAAAACACCCGTAATACTGATGGCGGTTCTACGAGCGGTAACTCATTCGCTATCATGAAAGATGCGACCAACCAATGCCACATCTACAAGTTTTGGGCTAACGGAAACGCGCCTGTGAAACGTGATTACTACACCGTAAAACCTATCGCTACCGATTTTGACAAAGCAAGTTTCTATGCATTTTCGTCGAGGCGTACGGTGGTGTTTTATGCAGTAGGTAACCGTTTATACTGCTACGACTATAACAAAAACCTGGAAAAAGTATACCAGTTCCCTGAATTAGGCGGAGATGAAATCACGATGCTGAAATTCGACACCCAGATCGACTTCAACACTAACACCCTGTACATCGCCACTTACAATCCCACCACAAAAGGCAGGCTGCGCCGCTTTACCGTGGGCACCGATCCGAACACCGTAACCATCACCCCGGTGAACCGTGCGGACTGGGATGGACTGGTGAAGATAAAAGACATGAACTGGAGGGCTTTCAACTAAACTGATGATGATGAATAAAACAATTGGACTACTCTTAGTGAGCAGCCTGTTCACCCAGGCGCTTTATGCACAGAAAACATTTCAGATCAAAGGCGACCTGCAGGATACAGCCCGCGACGGACAAAAAGTATCAATCAGCTACTACGAAGGCGCGAGCAAAATGTACAAATCTGCCGTGATCAAAGACGGCAAGTTCACGATCGACGGACAGGTAACGGAGCCAACCTATGCTGCGATGAGCACCGGCATTCCCGCAGCGATGCGTAAGGAAAATCCGTGGGTGATGAGTGAGCAGACGGCACTTTTTATTGAAGGTGGCGACATTACGGTAACGGGCAAAACCCTGGAAGGCGCAGTAATCAAAGCAACCGGCAAGGCGCAGGCAGATTACCTGTTGCTGAAAAAACAGTTGAAGCCATTTGCGGACAGGCAGCGCGACTCTTACAACGCGATGCTGCACGCTGTGGTAGCGAAAGACACCGTAGAACGTAACCGCCTGAAAGTGATCAATGAGCGCAGTAAAGCGCAGATTGACAGTGTTGAAGTGGCTTTCCTGACGAGCCACCCTGCTTCGTATGTTACGTTAGAGCTGTTTCGCCAGCGCGTAAACGCCATCTCTCTTACTAAAGAGAAAGATAAATTGTCCGCCTGGTATAAAGCCCTCTCCGCCCCGATGAAACAAACGTTGATCGGCAAGCAGCTGAACGAACAAATCAGCTCCGCCTTCAAACTGGCCCCTGGCAATCCTTCCCGTGACTTTACGCTGAAAGACACACTCGGTAACCCGATTGCGTTATCATCCTTCCGCGGTAAGTACGTGTTGTTAGATTTCTGGGCGTCATGGTGTATGCCTTGCCGTGCGGAGAACCCGGCGATCAAGAAAGCCTATGCGCGCTTTAAGGATAAAAATTTCGAAGTACTCGGCGTATCGCTGGAACGCCCCGGCGACCGCAAAGCGTGGGTAGCCGCTATTCAGAAGGACGAACTGCCATGGAAACACGTGGCTCCGCTGGAAGTTAAAGAGCGCGATGATGTGACTAAACTATATGGTATTACCAGTATCCCTATGAATTTCCTGATTGATCCTAATGGAAAGATTATCGCGGTGTATTTACGTGGGGAAGAGTTGATGAAAAAATTGGAAGAAATATTGTGATTTGATGATTTTGGTTTTGTAAGGAGGCCCCGGGTGTTTACCCGGGGCTTTATTGTTGGTGGCTTTACTTGAATTTATGTAAAATTCTCTACGGCAGATCGGAAAAAAACCGATTATCTACTCAAAATTTCACACGCTTACGCTGTAAACTGAACAGTTTTTATACTCTTCCACGTCTCCAAAGCCCAATCGAGGTCGCCATCATAATCAAAATAAATAGCAGCCAATACCACTTCTTTATCGATGATGCAGAAACCGTATAGTACGCTGTACTTTTTATCCCCTTCCTCCTCCTCGATGATATAACCTATCCTGGCCACCTGCTCGTCCGACTGGTCGAAGGTTTGTACGGTTTTACTTTTCGACTGATCGCGGTTATCTATCTGGCCCTGGTACTCCTGAACAAGTGCTTCCTTGTTGTTGTCGGCGCGCCAGATCGTGAGGCGGACTGATTTATCGCCGGTGGTGTAAAGCAAATCTCCGCTTTCTTCCACCCGCCGTTCGAACAGGTTATTGATGTCGATCGTCCAATCTTTGGTGAGTTGATGCGTGGCCATGTAATCATCTTCCATGTCGAAGTCCAATACCTGGAGCCATTCATTATGTTCATCTTTTTCCCATACCGAGCCTACTCCTTTATGCAGAATATCCTCTACAGATGGGTCAATGGCAATGAGTGCTTCCGGGGTACAGATGACCGGTTCTGCCTCGTCTTCTCCTTCCAGGCCGCAGAACACGCGCCAGCCGGTATCTTCGGGGCGGGTGCGTTTTTCGCGGTACATGAAGCGGGGTTCGATCTTTTCGTCGAGGATCATTTTAGAAACGAGGAGGGCGGGAGTCATATTGATTATCGTTTAATGGTGTTAGGTATTGCTATTTCCGTTCCAAAAAATGGGGGAGGTGTAGTGCTGTTAATAGTATTATCGGTGGTATTTGAGCGATGAGAGTACGGAATTGCTGGCTTGGGGTTTAGTAGAGAATTTACACAAATAGCAGTCTGTCAGGTTGGGTGGTGATTGAGCTGTTTTGGTGAATACTGACTTTCAATCGTTTGATGCATTGTGAATTATATGTGCGACATACACATATAGCAAATTGACATGTTTTAGGAAAAGTAGGCTAAAAGAGCCGGCCTTTGTGAGACCGGCACTTCCTTTTAATTGGATTCTTCCGGTTTAGTGGTTCGGCCGCCGCGGTCGATGATCTTCCGCATGTTGTAGTAGACGTTTTCGAACTCGTAATCCTCAATCAAGTTTTATCAATCTCAGAATAATCCGTACCAATCGTGCCCACCGCTCACGAGTAACTCAAATGCCTGGACAAATTGTCCACCGCAATCCTGATAAACCTGTCGTTGGAAAAAAGCGTCTTCTTCCTGTTACTCCAACCTTCCAAATGCGCCCTTACTTCCTCAACAGTTCTGACATGCTGCCCTACCATGATAAAGTCAATAGTTGATAATAACTCAAGACCAAAAGATGAATAGAACCCTTGCAGAAAGCTCTTCGTTTTATCGACTATCTCTTTATAATGCACATTTTCAGGTTGGGAAAGATAGCTATCAATATCCACTGCGGCCTCAGGTATGAGCCCCAGTTCCTCGAATGGTTTCTTGTCTTTAGAGCTATACCCCTTAATATAGCTGCCATTAAGATAGTAGAGTACGTGTTTCACCTTACCGGAATAAGGACCATAGAAGTTAGGTGAGTAATTGAGATTGAAAATGCCCTCTCCACCAAATCGCTGGAGAAAATAGGCGATTTTCTCAGCCGAAAACTCAGAAACGAACTCGCCGCCACTAACGGAATCGTATAGTACTGCCAGTAACATTGCTCTTGCTGGCGTGAGCTTCACTCGTTCTTTCCGAAGTACTTCCTTTATCTCCTTCGACGGCTCATAAATGTATATATCGCACTCCAATGGGCCTAGATATTCCAACAACATTTCCTTGACCCTCGTCCATTCCAGTCCGCCGTTGCCAGCGCCAAGCGGAGGAACGGCGATCGATTTAATGCTCCGTTCTTTTATCAGATCAACGAGCGCCAAAAGGCCATCGTTTATATAGCTATATTCAGATGGTTTACGCCAGGATGTTTTGGTGGGAAAATTAATGATGATCTTATTCCCTGCCAATAAGGACTCTTCTTCTGTTACCAGCAATTTTCCAACTGTCAATTCGTTGTTTTTACATGCCTTCTGGTATATTTTATAATTGTTGGGAAATGCCTGCTTGAATTGTAAAGCAATACCTTTACCCATAACACCTTCGGTATTTACAGTGTTTACTAAAGCTTCTGCTTTACTTTCCAACAAATTGCCGGTGGTGTAATGTATCATAGTCTAAAAGTATGCGTCTGGTTTAATAACTATTTTCGCGCCTTCAATTCCCAACGCTGTTAACCGGGCCTTTGCCGCTTCATTGTATACAATATAGCCTAAAATTGCTGAAACAGGAATGTCTTGTCTAACCAAAAACTCAGCCTCTTTGCGTCTTTTCAAGTCCAGATCATCTTCCCTATTCCAATATTTTGAAGATACCGCGTCCCAATCCACCAGGTCTAAAATACGGTCAACGTTCCCTCTATCGTACTGTAAACTGAAGGAGTTTACGGAATGTCCGTCCGTAAATACATAGTCGATCCCCAGCTGCTCAATTTCGTAAACGGAAGTAATACAATAAACGATGTCAGCAGGCAAGGTTGCCGTGACCATATTAAATCCTCTTTGAATAACGTACAACATCGGCATCCGCGCTCCAAAATAGAATGGAATATAGCTGCCCAACAATGTTCCGTTATCAAGAATGAAATCTTTCCTGGTGGCAATCAGTGAGTCGTCGCCGATAGGAACATATTGGGGATTAGCATTCGTAGAGGCGACATGCGTAATACCATGTTTCAAAATGTGAGGCACATTTCGGATATGCGTCATTCTATAAAGATATACCTTCTTTAAGTCGGGCATGCTGGCAACTAATGTCTATCTGAAATAGCTTGTTTTAATGATTACGCGCACGAAATCGTATCATTCAAATTAATCAATTAAATCACTATCCCCAAATCTTCAGAATCTCACTGCCACCGAAGTGTGTGAGATCGACTATTATCATTTCCCTGGTTTCCTCAAAATAAAAAGGCCTGCATTTCTGCAAGCCTTCATTTTCTGCTCCCCCTGCTGGACTTGAACCAGCGACCCTCTGATTAACAGTCAGATGCTCTAACCAACTGAGCTAAGGAGGACTGTGTTTCCCGTGATTGGGATTGCAAAAATAGGCAAAAATTCATTTCTGCAAAATCTAATTGAAAAAATTTTAAAAAATCTTCCGGCACAGCAATAACAATTTCCTCGTAAATTGAGTCAGCGCCTAGGTTTCGCGCGTTATGATCAACTATGAAGAAATTTATTATCCGCCTGGCCCTCATCCTCGCTGTCACGCCCGTGTTCGCACAATCGGGCGCGGACACGCTCCTTATACGCCTCAATCATACGCTCGAACAAACTAGCCATTTCGATCAACAGAAAATCGCCCAAATAAATAAACTAAAATCAGCCTGCCACGAAGCACAACTGCCGGCACAAAAGTTCGCGGCCTGCCTCCAGCTGTTCGAGGCGTATAAATCTTTCCGGTTCGATTCGGCGTTTGCCACGGCGCAGGAGTTGCAGCAACTGGCGGCCAGTATGAATGACTCTAACCGGCTACAGCAGGCGAAAATAAAACTGGGGTTTGTGCTCATTTCCTCGGGCATGTTTTATGAAACGGGGGTGCTCATGCGGGATGTACACGCGCAAACGCTGCCGGATTCGCTGAAGGCGGAATACTATGTCCTCATGCGCCGCTATTACTATGACCTCGCAGATTATGTGAACAATTGGTTCTACACGCCCGGGTATATCCGGCAGGCGGCCTTGTATACAGACTCGGCGCTCCAGTATTATCCGCCGACGCATTTCGAATACCTGAGCAACCTGGGCTATAAACATTACAAGGCGGGCAATATGGACTCGTCGCTGGTGTACCTCACGAAGGCGCTCGAACTGGATCTCAATTACCACCAGCAGGCGATGATGTATGCGAACGTGGGCAACATTTACTCGGCCAAGAAGGAATATAATAAGGCGATCGACTTCCTGGCGAAGTCGGCGATTGCGGATGCGAAGGGGTCGATCAAGGAAACGACGGCGACTTTTAACCTGGCGTCGATCCTGTTCCAGACGGGGGACGTGAAAAACGCGTCGCGGTATATTGAGAAGGCGGTGGAGGATGCCACGTTCTACGGGGCGCGGCAGCGAAAGGTGCAGGTGAGCGAGATCTTACCTATTATAGAAGGAGAGAAGCTGAATACCGTCGAGGGACAAAAACGCCTGTTGCTCTTTTATGCAGCCATTGCCACGGCGCTGGTGCTGGCGCTGATCGTCCTCACGATCATCGTCATCAAACAGGTGAAAAAATTAAAACTGGCCCAGGCGGCGCTGTCGCTGGCGCATGTGAAGCAGCAGGAAATAAACGAGGAATTGCGGGAGGCGAATAAGATCAAGGAGGAATATATCGGCTACTGCTTCCGGATGAATTCGGAGTATATCGGCAAAATAGAAAAGCTCAAAAAGGGGCTCGACCAGAAAATGGCGGACAAAAACCTGAATGAGGCACGTTTCCTCGTCAATAATATTAACGTAAAGCAGGAACGGGATGAACTGTTCCGCAATTTCGACCGCATCTTCCTGAAAATATTCCCGCACTTCGTGGAGGAGTTCAACGGGTTCTTTAAAGAAGAGGACAGAATACACTTAAAGGATAACGAACTGCTCAACACAGACCTTCGCATCTTTGCACTCATTCGCATCGGCATCTCCGAAAATGAAAAAATTGCGCAGATCCTGGAGTATTCGGTGAACACGATTTACGCATACAAAACGAAGATCCGGAACAAGGCGACGGTGCCGAATGACGAGTTCGAAGCGCGGATTATGGACATAAAAGCGCTCTAAAACGTCTATATTAAAGAAATTATAATGTTTATACAACTGGTTGATTGAGAAAGATTTATTTCCGCTCATCGGTCCAAATCCCGCCAATATTATCTATATTCGGACTGTAAAACTTTTTCAGTTCTGTTTAACCCGTTTACTTTGACATTACAGCGGAGCACTCTGCACCGCCCTTCCACGTACAAACCAAAATTGATCGAGTATGAAACCCAAACTTCCAAACGAACACAAAACGTAATTCCATTCCCGACAGAAAGATGTAGTAGCAGATCAACAAGCGAAAAAAACGACCTACTCCCTCTTTGCCGGCGTAAAAAACTTCTCTTCAATAATAAACCTCTACGTTATGATCACCACTCGAATCATGCGGGCGATCTTGCTTTGCCCCCTGTTTCTGGCCCTGCCGTGCCTGTTAATGGCGCAGACAAAGGCAATATCGGGCTCCGTTAAGGACGAAAAAGGCGCAGCAGTTCCCGGCGCCACCGTCCAGGTTAAAGGCACTAACACCGGTACCACGACCAATGCCGAAGGCGATTTTAAACTGAATGCGCCCAATGCCGCTACCACACTCATCGTTTCCTTTCTGGGGTACACAACGCAGGAAGTAGATATTTCCAGCAATTCCACGGTGGCGGTAGTACTGGCAATGGACAACACAACGCTCACAGACGTGGTAGTCGTAGGCTACGGCACCACGCGCAAAAAGGACCTTACCGGGGCGGTTACTTCCCTTAAGACGAAAGATTTTAACCGGGGCATCGTATCGGCGCCGGACCAGCTGATCCAGGGTAAGGTCTCTGGTTTGATGATCGTGAACAACAGTGGCGCACCCGGTGGTGCAGCAACGGTCCGTATTCGCGGTAATGCATCGGTGCGCTCGGGCAACCAGCCTTTGTATGTGGTGGACGGGGTACCGCTGGATGGCCGCACCGCCCGCCCCAACATCGACGCTAACGGTCTGGGACAAACGCCGGACGCCAACCCGCTCAACTTCATCAACTCGTTCGACATTGCTTCCATCGAGGTATTAAAAGACGCCTCGGCGACCGCGATCTACGGTTCGCGCGGCTCCAACGGGGTGATCATCATCACAACTAAAAAAGGCGCACCCGGCACCACCAAGGTGGATGTATCTTATTCAGTAGGCACCAGCAACATGATGAAAAACCTGGACGTGCTCAGCCCGTCGGAATACCGCAAGGCGCTGGACGACTACAACCTGGCAGGCGGCGACTATGGCGGCAATACGGATGCTATGGACGCGATTACGCGCAACGCGCTTACCAATAATATCAACGTAGGCGTAAGCGGTGGCAATGAAAATGGCCGGTACCGCGCGTCTTTCGGCCTGCTGGACCAACAGGGTATCGTCATCAAATCGGGATTGAAGAAATATACCGCTAACCTCAACGGGCAGTATAACTTCCTGGAAAGCAAACGCCTGGGCCTCGACTTTAACCTGAGCGCCGCACACACCAGGGAACAACTGGCGCCGATCACGAACAACGCGGGCTTTACGGGCAGCCTGATTGGTCAGGCCTTGCAGTGGAACCCTACGCAGCCGTTGTACAAGACCGACGGCTCGCTCAACATCCTCGGCAACGGCGACCCGATCAATCCGCTCGCCATGTCGAAGGCGTTTAACGACAATGCGAACATCAGTTACCTGCTGGGAAGCATTTCGCCCTATGTAAATATCGCTGACGGACTGCAATACCGCTTCCTGTACAGCATCAACCGCCAGATAGGCATCCGTCGTGCTGAGATCAAATCTTTCATCAACATCAATGGTGTGAATGGCTTTGGCCAGGCTTACTACGGTAACACGGAGCTTACTTCGCAGCTCTTCACGCATACACTCAGTTATAACAAAGAGTTTAAAAACAACCTGAACTTAAGTGCAGTGGTGGGATATGAATACCAGAAGTTCGAGTACCGCGGTACCGCATTGGGTGCGCTCGGTTTTTCTACGGATGAACTGGATTACACGAACATCCTTCAGAACGCTTTACAGTCAAACACTTTCATGAACGGATTCCAGAACCCGAGTTCAGAAATTCAATCAGTGTTTGGTCGCGTAACGATGAACCTGCAGGACAAATACCTGCTCACGGGTACACTTCGCGCCGACGGTTCTTCTAAATTCGGTGCGAATAATAAATACGGTTACTTCCCGTCTTTTGCGGCGAAATGGAACATCAGCAACGAGGCTTTCCTGAAAGGCAACACGTTCTTTAACCAGCTAGCCGTACGTGTAGGATGGGGCATTACGGGCAACCAGGAGTTTCCGGCAGGCGCGGCACAGGAGCAATATGTACTGGGTGCCGGCGGCGGCGCGGGACTTAGCAACGTAGCCAACCCTGATCTTAAATGGGAAAGCAGCCAGCAGCTGAACGCGGGTATCGACTTCTCCCTGGCAGACAATCGCATTTATGGTAGTGTAGATTACTTCCATAAGAAAACGACGAACCTGCTGTTCAACTTCCCGGCTATTCAACCGGCGCCGGCTTCCAACTACTGGATCAACCTGCCGGGTAATGTACTCAACTCGGGCGTGGAACTGGCGATTAAAGGCGACGTTGTTCGCGGCAAAGACTGGCAGTGGACGCTGGGCGCAAATGCGGCGTTCATGAAGAATGAGCTGCGCGACTACGCCGGCCCCATCGTCCTCACCGGCTCCATCAGCGGCCAGGGCGTTTCCGGCGCTACCATTCAGCGGCTCGTAAGCGGCCACCCACTCAATACATTTTATGTGAGAGACTTCCAGGGATTTGATGATAACGGCCAGGGCGTGTACGCAGAAAAAGGTTCCAGCATGTACTACCTGGGCGATCCTAATCCAGACCAGCTGCTCGGCATCACCAGCGAACTGAATTATAAAAGATGGGCGCTCAATATTAATATGAACGGCGCGTTCGGTCATCATGTGTACAACAACACGGCCAACACGGTACTGCCGATCGGTAACCTCGGCTCCCGCAACATCGCGGCTTCGCTGCTCGGCACCAAAGAAGCGCTGAGCAACCCGATCACGACTTCCAGCCGTTACCTGGAGAAGGCCGATTTCATGAAGCTCACGAATGCGACGCTCAGCTACAACCTCGGCAATATCGGCCGCAATATCAAAAACGTAAACCTTTTCGTTACGGGCCAAAACCTGTTCGTGCTCACGGGCTACTCTGGCTTCGACCCGGAAGTGAATACGGATAAAAGCATCAACGGGGTTACTTCTTTCGGTATCGAGTACTCGCCGTACCCTACTGCCAGAACGATTCTCTTCGGCCTTAACTTCTCGCTTTAATGTTTAAAATCTAAGATCATGACCCGAAATAAAATATTCGCCGTTTCCATCGCAGCACTGGGGCTGATGTACAGCTCCTGTACCGACCTGGACGAAACACTCGGCTCCACGATTACAAGAGACCAGGCCGACTCGGTGATTAAAGTACCGTCGCTGCTGAAAACTGCTTACGACGCGTTACAATTGCCTTACCAGGACCAGAGCAACTTTTGGGCACTGTGCGAAATGACTACTGACGAAGCTGTCGCACCCACCCGCGGCGGCGACTGGGACGACAACGGCGTATGGCGCGCCCTGCACCTCCACGCCTGGACGCCCGATCATACGCACGTGAACGACGCGTTCAATAACATTCTTACACTGGAGTTTGCGGCCACGAACGTGTTGAACTTTAACCCGTCTGCCTCTCAGTCTGCCGAAGCCCGCTTCCTGCGTGCCTTTGCCATGTTCTCTGTGCTGGATGGCTGGGGACAGGTGCCGTACAGGCAGCCCGGCGACACGTTATTGAATCCACCGAAAGTATTGGTCGGCAACGATGCTTTAACCTTTATTGTGACGGAGCTGGAAGCGATCATGAACGATCTGCCTGCTGGTCCGCCCGCTACGCCCGCTTACCAGGCCAATAAAATTGCAGCCAAAACTTTGTTGATGAAGTGTTACCTGAACAAAGGCGCTTTCGCGAATCGGGAAGCGCCCACGTTCGACCCTGCTGATATGACGAAGGTGGTGACACTGGCGGATGAGATTATTGGTACGGGCAGCTTTAGCATCTCGAACAACTTCTACGACAACTTCGCTTACAACAACGACGTGATCAGCACGGAAAACATTTTCACCCAGCAAACGGCCCTGGCCTTAGTACTGCGCGTGGTGGCAACTCATCCTTCTGCCGCTGGGCGCCAACCCTTCATTACAACCAGCGCCCAAGTGGCTGGAATGGCTTCTCTACGCTGAGCAATTTTTATGACAAGTTCGAAGCCACCGATACCCGTCGCGGTGCGGCTTATCCAGGTGTGACGAATGTGTCGGGCTTACGTGTAGGCTTGTTGGTAGGGCAGCAATTCGATCAAACCGGTAAAGAACTGGTAGACCGTAAAGGCAACAAACTAGCCTTTACCCGCGAACTGCTGTTGCAGGAAACCGGTAACGACCTCGAAGTAAAAGGCATCCGCGTGGTGAAATATCCACCAGACTTTGTAACGCTCAACGGCCAGAACAGCAACAACGCCAGCAATGATTATGTTTTTCTCCGTTATGCAGATGTGTTACTCATGAAGGCGGAAGCACTGTTGCGCAACAATGGCGCGGGCGCAGCACTTACGATCGTCAATCAGCTGCGGGTAAAACGCGGCGCAACACCACTGTTGGCCCTCACACTCGACAACATGATCGACGAACGTGGCCGCGAGTTTTACTGGGAGGGCTGGCGTCGCCAGGACCTGATCCGCTTCGGCAAGTTCCTGGAACCTACGCAGCTGAAACCTACCGACGACAAAAAATATCTCCTGTTCCCGATACCGGCCAACGCCAAAGCGGTGAACCCGAACCTTACGCAAAACGACGGATACTAACGTTTCGTTTTTTCGCAGTTGATCAATTCCATAAAAGGGCTGTTGTCTAACAGCCCTTCTTATGGACCTCTCCCTCTTAAACATACTGACATGAAAAAATTGCTCCTGCCAGCCCTGCTGCTGCTGACGGGCCTCCCTTCTTATGCACAGTCGCTGCGCACCATCGGTAATGTGCGCGCCGTCAACATCGGCAACGGGCAGGTGACGATTGAGGTGAACAATGCCAACGTGCTGGTACAGGTATATACACCGAACATCATTCGCCTGCGGATCGATAAAAAGGAATTGGGAAAAGATTTTTCCTATGCGGTGATAGCGCAACCTGTGCAGACCAGTACCCGCATCTCCCAAAATGAAAAAGAAATTTTAGTCGCCACCGACTCGCTGCAACTTCGCATCAACAAAACGCCTTTCGCGGTTACGTTCCTTACGCCGGATGGCAAAGTGATTAATGAAGATGAGAAGGGACTGACCAGCTCCTGGTCGGGCGATGCGGTAACGACTTACAAAAAAATGCAGGAGGGCGAACGGTTTATCGGCCTGGGCGAAAAGGTAGGCAACTTCGACCGCCGGGGCAATGCCTTTACCAACTGGAACTCCGACGTATTCGGCTACAGCACCGGCCAGGACCCGCTGTACTCGACCATTCCCTTTTACGTAGGCATCCACCACGGCATGAATTACGGTATTTTCTTCGACAACACCTGGCGCAGCGATTTTAATTTCGGGGCGAGCAACAACCGTTTCTCCTCCTTTGGTGCCGCCGGTGGTGAAATGAATTACTACTTCATTTACCATACGCGCCTGGCGGATATTATTCAATCGTACACGCATCTCACCGGCCGTATGCCGCTGCCTCCGCTGTGGAGCCTTGGCTACCAGCAAAACCGCTACAGCTATTACCCCGACTCGGAGGTGATCCGCATCGCACAAACCCTACGCGAAAAGAAGATACCCGCCGATGGCATAACACTCGACATCCACTACATGGACGCTTATAAAATTTTCACCTGGAACAAAGACCGCTTCCCTAACCCGAAACAAACGACGGACGCGCTGAAGAAGCTGGGTTTTAAAACCACCGTGATCATGGATCCGGGCATTAAGGTGGAAAAGGGTTACAGCTCGTACGAAAGCGGCCTGCAACAAAACATTTTTATTAAGTACCCCGACGGCCAACCTTACACCGGACAGGTATGGCCCGGCTGGTGCCACTTCCCGGATTTTACGAGCGAAAAAGGCCGTACCTGGTGGAAAAAAGAAATGAAAGCCTACTTCTCCAGCGGCGTAGAAGGTTTCTGGAACGACATGAACGAAATCGCCACCTGGGGCCAGAAGATGCCGGACAATGTATTATTCGCCCACGAAGGCGACACGATTGCGCACCCACAGGCACACAACGCCTACGGCCTGCAAATGACGAAAGCCAGTTACGAAGGTGCCCGCGAAGCCATGAACCGCCGCCCCTTTGTGCTCACCCGCGCCGGTTACGCCGGCCTGCAACGCTACACCGCCATCTGGACGGGCGATAACCGCGCGGAAGATGATCACATGTTGCTCGGCGTGCGGCTACTCAACAGCCTTGGCATATCCGGCGTGGCGTTTAATGGAATGGATGTGGGTGGCTTTACGGGCAACGCGTCGGTCGGTTTATACACCCGCTGGGTACAACTCGGTGCCTTCATGCCATACTTCCGCAACCATACCGGCGTAAACACCCGCAGCGCAGAACCCTGGTCGTTTGGCGAAGAGGCGTTGGAAATTGCGCGCAACTATATCAACCTGCGTTATCGTTTGCTGCCTTACCTGTATTCGCATTTTTACGAAGCCACGCAAACGGCGATGCCCATTATGCGCAGCCTGTCCATCGACTACACCCACGACCCCAAGGTATACGATCCCCGCTTTCAAAACCAGTTTATGTTCGGCCACGGCCTCCTGGTAACGCCGTTTGAAAGCCAGCGTACTTACGCGGAAGTGTATCTGCCGCAAGGCAAATGGTATTCGCTTTATACGGATGCAGTGTCCGAGGGCGGGCACGAATACGTGTACCCGATGATGATGAAACATTTGCCAGTATATGTGAAAGCGGGCAGCATCGTCCCTGCGCAATCGCTGGTGCAAAACACGACGGAGAAGCCGGGGGATACATTGTTCTTACACGTGTATAAGGGCGAACAACCGAATAGTTTCCTGTATTACGAAGATGATGGGGAAACGTATGATTACGAAAAAGGGCAGTTTTACAAAAGGCAGATTAAATATGAAGGTGGGCAGCTGGTATTAGAGAAACCCGAAGGTAAACGCGCATCGCAGTTCAGTATGTTAAGCCTCGTTTTACACGGGTTTGATCAACCCATCCCGAAAGCCAAGACAGAAAAAATGGCCTGGCTTAACGCGATCTCCCGCTTCGACCCACAGGCGGGCGATTCCGCAACAGACAGCTGCACGGTGCAACGCATCCACCTGAAAAATGAGAACAGCAAAATCGTAGTAGGATTGTAAACTACCAGTTGAACCAGCCCTTTTCCATACCGATGTAAATGCCATCGGGGCGTTGTTCAACGGGATATGTCTTAAGATAGAAGCCTTCGCCGCTGGTGTTGTAACCGTTCTTGAGCGCGAACTTATAGCGGTGCAGGGGGCACACCACGTTGCCGGTCGCATCGATATAGCCATCGTTCATGTGCGCGCCGGCGTGGGGACATTTATGAGCAAAGGCATATAACTGGTCCTGGTACCGGGTAACGCAGATCTTTTTGCCGTTCACGTCCTGAACGGTAATGACTGCCTCGGCGGCGAGTGTATCGTCCGCATCGGCTACGCGGTGCCAGTTATATTCCTTTGCCATGAATTGTTAGAAGAAAAATTCAGATTTGTACGGGTAGCGTTCGCGGTACAACTGGGTCACTTTCTCGAGAATGGTAGCCCGCAGCTCCTCTACATTACGACGCTCTGTCGCCGAAATGAACACGCAGTTACCCTGCGACTTATCATTCCACATTTGTTTCAGTTGCGCCAATATATCCTGCTTCACTTCATCGGCCAGCCACTCATCGAAGGTGTTCTTTTCGTAGAGGTCCATCTTGTTAAAGATCAACACGGTGGGCTTTTCAAAGGCCTTCAGCTCCTGCAGCGTCCTGTTTACTACCTCGATCTGGTCTTCATACTGCGGATGCGAAATGTCGACCACATGCAGCAGGATGTCACTTTCGCGCACCTCATCCAAAGTAGACTTAAAGCTTTCTACCAGGTGGTGAGGCAATTTGCGGATGAAACCTACAGTATCGCTTAACAGGAAAGGCGTTTGCTCAAACACCACTTTGCGGGTGGTGGTATCGAGGGTCGCAAACAGCTTATTCTCTGCAAATACTTCACTTTTACTGAGCAGGTTCATCGTGGTCGATTTACCTACGTTAGTGTAGCCCACCAGGGCCACGCGAATAAATTCGCCGCGGTCCTTACGCTGGGTAAGTGCCTGCTTGTCGATCTCGCCGAGGCGGCGACGCAGTAAAGCAATTTTATCCTTTACGATACGACGGTCCGTTTCGATCTCCGTTTCACCGGGACCGCGGGAACCGATACCACCACCCTGGCGCTCAAGGTGACTCCACATGCCACGCAGCCTCGGCAGAATGTACTGGTACTGGGCCAGCTCCACCTGCACCTTAGCCTGTGCCGTACGGGCACGGCGGGCGAAGATGTCGAGGATGAGGTCACTACGGTCAATCACTTTGATCTTCAACTCCTTCTGGATGTTGGAAATCTGTGAGCCGGTGAGTTCGTCATCGAATATAACCAGGTCGACGTTGCGGGAGGTAACGAACACGCGGATCTCTTCCAGCTTACCCTTGCCCACAAACGTGGCACGGTCCGGATGGGCAAGTTTCTGCGTAAAGCGTTTAACGGTTTCGGCGCCGGCAGTTTCTGCCAAAAACGCCAGTTCATCAAGATATTCCTTTACCTGCGCTTCGGTTTGTTCCTTATGGATCACGCCTACCAGCACGGCACGCTCATTCTTGTTTACTACTTGTTGTTTATCTATCAATGTATTTAAAAAACTTTCCGCAAAGTTAGTACTTTTCCTCCTCCGGATCGATATCTATCCCGTGGCGGTCTCCTCCGAGGCTGTAATAGTTGTTCTCCTCGTCTTCTTCGCCAATCTCTTCCAGGTCGTCGTCCAGTTCTTCGCCGGGAACATCCAGGTCGTCCAGGTCTTCGTCACCTTCCTCGCGTTCGGGGCGAACAATGTCGCTGTTATCTTCCAGTTCGAAGTCGCGCAGCGGGTCGCCCAGTATTTCAAGGTCATCTTCCGTTACGTCAGCATCGCTTTCTTCGATATCGTCGCTGTTCAGCAGTGGCGCCAGGTCTTCTGGATCTTTACTGTCCGGCGCACCGCCCTGGCCGGTATGCTCTGCGTTGTTATAAATATCTTCGCTGGCAGGGTAGTGCGGATAGCCTTCTGTATTCTTTTTTTGCTTACTCATAGTCTAAGATTTTTGATTAAAGTCCGGGTAATTGACCCCTAAAACCATTCCATAAACAACCGCGGGCGTAGCCTGGTTGAATAATAGCATGAAATGTACAAGAGATGGGTGCAGCTGTGGAAAAGATGCGACTGTTTTACAGCCGGCTCTGCCAGTACGCAGGGTGCCGATTTTACCGGTAAGGCTACATTTCCTACATTTATCGCATCAATAAAATCTAATGACCATGCGAAAAACGCTTTTTTTGGCAGGCATGCTTTTTATCCAATTCGATAGTATGGCACAGCAAAAAATGACGCCCGAGTTGTTATGGCAGCTCGGAAGGGTAGGCGGCGAAACGCTCTCCGCCGATGGAAAAACGGTGATTTACGGTGTGAGCCGTTACAACCTGGCTGAAAATAAAAGTGAAAGAAACCTGTACGCAGCCCCCATCGAAGGTGGCCCGGCCAAACAACTCACCAGCACACCCGGCGGCGAATCCGGCGCGCAGGTGCTGGCCAACGGAAAAATCGGCTACAGCCTGAAAGGACAGTGGTGGGAAATGAACGCTGATGGCAGCAACCCGGTACAAAAAACTAGCTACGACGGCGGCATGCAAAACATCCGCTTGTCGCCCGATGGCAAATTCATTCTCTTTTCTAAAGAAGTGAAGGTCGATAAAGTGAGTGGTAAAGACTTTCACCCTGACCTTCCAAAATCCAACGCACAGATTTACACCTCGCTGAACTACCGCCACTGGGATACCTGGGAGGATGGTAACTATAGCCATGTGTTTTATGCGCCTTATAATGACGGGCAACTGGGCGAACCGGTGGATATCATGGCCGGTCAGCCTTACGACTGCCCGCAGATGCCTTCCGGCGGCGCCGAAGATTTCATTTGGGCGCCCGATGGCAAAAGCATCGTGTACGTATGCAAAAAGAAACACGGCACCGAATATGCCGTTAGCACCAATACCGACATTTATCAATACGACCTGGCCAGCAAACAGACTACAAACCTGTCTGACGGCATGGCCGGTTACGACGTTGCCCCCGCTTTCAGCCCGGACGGCAGCCGCCTGTTGTGGCTCAGCATGGCGCACGACGGCTTCGAGGCTGATAAGAACGACGTGATCGTATATGACCTCAAATCAGCCCAAATTCATAACGCCACGAAAGACTGGGACGGCACTGCCGGCGGCGCTACCTGGAGCAAAGATGGCAAAAAGATCTTCTTCCTCGCTGTGATCAAAGGCACCGAGCAACTGCTGGAAATCAGCCTGCAAGCGAAGGTCGAATTAACCGGCGCAAAACACATCCGCCAGGTAACGAAAGGCCAGTTCGATGTAAACGGCATTGTAGGCGAAGCGGGCAACAACCTTGTAGTTAGCCGCGCTGATATGAACCACGCCGCCGAACTGTTTACCGTCAACCTGAAAACAGGCGCTATGCAGCCCGTTACCAAAGAGAACGAAAGCATTTACAATAAACTGTCGCAAAGCAAAGTGGAAGAGCGCTGGGTAAATACTACGGACGGCAAAAAGATGCTCGTATGGGTCATCTACCCGCCTGACTTCGACGCGACTAAAAAATATCCTACGCTGTTGTATTGCCAGGGCGGTCCGCAGTCGGCCGTGTCGCAGTTCTATAGCTTTCGCTGGAACTTTCAGCTGATGGCGGCGCAGGGCTACATTGTGGTAGCACCTAACCGTCGCGGTATGCCGGGCCATGGCGTAGAGTGGAATGCGAGCATCAGTAAAGACTGGGGCGGACAGCCGATCCGCGATTACCTGAGCGCAATCGACGACGTGGCTAAAGAGCCTTTCGTAGATAAAAGCCGCCTGGGTGCGGTAGGCGCAAGCTACGGCGGGTATTCCGTTTATATGCTGGCTGGCGTTCATGAAAAACGTTTCAAAAGTTTCATCGCCCATGACGGCTTGTTTGATCTGCGCAGCTGGTACGGCACCACGGAAGAATTGTGGTTCGCCAACTGGGACATCGGCGCGTACTGGGATAAGGCGAACGCCAAAAGTTACGAGCAGTTCAACCCGAGCAACCTCGTTGCCAGCTGGACTTCGCCGATCATGATCGTACAGGGTGGCATCGACTTCCGCGTGGGCATTGAGCAGGGCTTACAGGCGTTCCAGGCGGCACAGCTGCGCGGTATCAAAAGCAAGCTGCTGTACCTGCCCGAAGAAAACCATTGGGTGCTGAGCGCGCAAAACGCGATCGTTTGGCAACGTGAGTTCTTCGGTTGGCTGAAAGAGACGTTGTAACCAGCTTTGAATCGCTATTTGGCCGCCGTTGTGTCACTCACTTCAGCGGCATCTTACTATTCGGCGTTGTGGGAAAGATAGTGAGAAGCAAAGAGCGCTACCCAACTCCGTCATGGCGAGCGAAGCGCGGCCAACCTCGTGTATAGTCTTCGCACCAGTGTTTCATGGTTGCCCGGCGTTACTGTCTCGAAGACTGAAGCGGAGGTTCGCTTCATTTCATTCGCGATGACGGTGGGGGGCGACTTGGCCTTAAGATCAAACAATTTAATTTTCATACACGGACTGACTAAAAAGGTTTTAGTCAGTCCCCTTCCACCTCAAAAACCTTCCCGTTATGTTTAAAACGCTCGAATTTTCCGTGGCGGACAACATTGCCACTATTACGCTTAATCGCCCCGAAGTTTACAATGCTTTTGACGATACACTCAGCTACGAGCTACAGGACGCGCTGAAGCAGGCCGATAAAGATTCTGCCGTACGTGCCCTCGTGATCACCGGCGCCGGTAAAGCCTTTTGCAGCGGCCAGGATTTGAAAGCTGCCATGGGTGCAGGTAAACGTAACCTGAGCGAATCGCTTCACAAACGTTACAACCCGATCATACGGGCTATTCGCAACATGCCGAAACCGGTGATCTGCAAACTGAACGGCGTGGCGGCGGGTGCAGGCTGCTCGCTGGCCCTGGCCTGCGACGTGATCATCGCCTCCGAGGCCGCCTCCATGGTAGAAATATTCATCAACATCGCCCTCGTGCTCGACTCCGGCTCATCCTACTTCCTGCCACGCACCGTAGGCTACCACCGCGCGTTTGAGCTGGCGACAAAGGCCACCAAACTCACCGCCGGCGAAGCCCTTGGGATGGGATTGATCAATAAAGTAGTTTCCGCCTCGGAACTGGACGCCGTTGTCGTCGAAGAAGCCCGCTTTTACGCCAACGCCCCCACGAAAGCCATTGCCATGATGAAAAAGATGCTCACCAAAGGCATGACGGAAGACTTGGATACGGTGTTGGATTATGAAGCGTATTGCCAGGAGATTGCGGGGAATACGGCCGATAACCTGGAGGGAATACAGGCTTTCCTGGAAAAGCGGAAGCCCGAGTTTAAAGGCGCTTAGGTATTGCGAATATTTGATGTAAAGGGATACTAAGGTATCCAGGAAAAGCGAAAGCCAGCGTTTAGAGCGCCCGGACCAACATCTCCGTTGAACAGGCATCCTGTGCAGAGATCATCGTACCGCATACGTCCCTTGAAAAACTTCCAGCGATGAAAACTGCGCTTATAAAAAAAGCCCGCTCCAGAAGAGCGGGCTTTCCAATATCATTAAGGCAACCCTTACAGGCCGCTCAAGCAAATACCGATGGAATAAGGAAATGCTTCCTGGCCGGTGTTGTTTTTAAACACAGAACTGAAGCCGTAAGAACCGAGCACCGCCCAGTTACCCCAGCCTACGCGGGCCGTAGCAGCATATCTCCAGGTATTGAAGAAACGTTTGTTCTGCTCCTTCAAAATATTCTTTTCGCCACCCAGGCTGGCTTTAGACTTCGTGTGTGCGTTCAGCAGCATACCCACTTTAGCACCGATGGCCGCTTTGAAACCTTTGTTTGCGTTATCGGGAACGCCACGGAAACGAAGCTCCAGGGGTACGTCTACGTAAGTGGTCATCACTTTATACTTAGAAAAAGCGGTGGTATTTACATAGTTTACCTGCTGAGAGTTACCGTTTGACATATCAATTTTCTGATCGTCGAGGAAAATACTGCTGGTACCGATGCCCAAACCGCCTGCAAAGCTGATATGATCTTTCAAGGGAATATCGTACATCAGGTATACGTTAACGCCACGGGAAAATCCTGTCACACGGGCACTGTCGGCACCGGCCCAGTTGTCATAAGTCAGCTGGAGCATGAAGAAATCCCTGGAATAGCGGGCCCTGTTGGCGACACTGGATGTAGTCGAGCTGGAAGTGGTGCTGGTATTGTTATCCTGTGCGAATACGCCGAAAGAAACCGCCATCAGACTTAACGTAAAGAGTATTTTTTTCATAATATGTTTAAAGCTTATCGAAAAGAATATTAGGCAAATTTAATGGAATGCAAACAACCAAAGGTTAAAATATTGCAAAAATATCTATGGAATAATGAACAGCCCCGTTCATTTTATTTCCCTTAACTTACGCACTTTCAGTTTTCCCCAGCCTATTTCTACCGTCCGGCAACTTTTGTAACACCTACAAAACTTTAATGATGAAGATCATTAAAAGCCCTGTGCTTATTGTATTGATCGTTGCCACCTTGTCCATGTCCTGGTTTACGTATAAGATTATCGTAGCCAATCAAAAAGCAATGGAATGCGGCGAACAGGTACGCCGGTCCGACGAAAAAATGCGGCTCCTGCACGCCATTTATCAACATCATACGACGCTCAACGCGTCGATGAACGGCTTTGTGGCTGCGCTGGACACTGTTCCGGCAAGGCATACGTCTGCCGCCGGTTTACACGACCACTTCTCGCAACTGCGCGAACTTTCCGCATCCTCCTTACAGGAAGCGCGGGCAGATTCTTTGCAAACGCTCATGCACGAACGTTTACAGCTGGACCACTCCATCCGTCAGGCAGCCGTAACATCGCCTGAAAAAGCCATAGCAGCCATGCAGGATACAGGGCGGGTGCAGCTGCTGCAGTCCATCGCCGATGTGCACAGGCGTCTGCTCGACGGGGAGCGCCTTTTGATGGACCGGCATATTGCGAACAACCGGTTTTTCGCCAATAAAGTGTATAACCTTTCCCTGGCGGGCAGCATCATCGCACTCCTTTTCGTCACCATCGGCATATTGCGCTTTGCGTTTGAATATGCGCGGGCCAAGAGCGCGGAAAACAAATTGCGTAACAGCGAAATCAAGTACCGCCGCCTCATCGAGGATGCGGAAGTAATCATGTACACGACGAACCTCGCCGGTTACTTCACGTATATCAGCCCGAAAGTAGAAAGCATTACCGGCCATACCAACACGGAGTTGCAGGGCAAACATTACCGCCTGTTCCTCGACGACACCACGCAGCAGGAACTTGCCACGCACTACGAAACTCAGGTGCGCAACCAGCTGTCAAGCACCACCAAAGAGTTTCGCATCCGCAGGAAAGACGGCCGGCAGATTTGGGTAGAACAGCACGCCACACTCATGTGGGAACGCGATCAGCTCACCGGCTTCCAGTGCATTGTTAAGGATATTGATGAAAAGAAACGCATCCAGGACGAGCTGCGCCAGTCGCAGCAGGAACAGAACAGGATACAACTGCTGTTGCAATCGATCCTCGATAACACGACCACCATCGTGTTCATTAAAGATCTCGATGGCCGGTACCTGCTGATCAATAAACAGTTCGAGGAGAAATATCATGTGACGGCCGACGCGCTCATTGGCCGTAACAATAATGAACTGCCGCCACCCTTCGACGTATTGCGCGATACCGCCACCGACCTGGATGTGCTGCGTATGGAAGCGCCCGTAAAGCTCGAACACAACATCGTGTACGCGGGCAAGAAGTATTATTACACGACGACTAAGTTTCCCCTGCGCGATCATGAAGACCGGGTGTTTGGGGTATGCGGCATCTCTACCGACATATCACACCGCATCGAACATGAACAGCAGCTGATTGCCGCCAAGCGCTCTGCAGAAGCGGCCAAACGCGCGCAGGAAACGTTTATGGCCAACATGAGCCACGAGATCCGTACGCCGATGAACGGGATTATCGGCATGACCAACCTGCTGCATCAAACACCGTTGCAGGCGCAACAAAAAGAATTTCTCGACGCCATTAAAGACTCTGCCAACAATTTACTCGTAATTATAAATGACATCCTCGATTTCTCTAAGATCAAATCAGGAAAAATGGCGATTGAGCAAACCAACTTCGACATACGCTACGTGGTACGCAAAACGCTATATCCTTTTGTGCACAAGGCCCATGAAAAGGGGCTGGAGCTTGCCTGCCGGGTAGATGAGGCCGTGCCCTCCCATTTGTTGGGCGACCCCGTACGTTTGCGGCAGGTGCTGGATAATTTACTGAGTAACGCCATCAAATTTACGGAGAAAGGATCGATTTCCTTGTCTGCCGGCCTGCGCACCATCGACGACACGCAAGCCACCATCTGCTTCGAAGTGCGGGACACGGGCATCGGCATCCCGCAGGAAACAATCGGAGAAGTGTTCGATAGTTTTACGCAGTCACATGCAGGCACCGATCGTAAATACGGCGGCACAGGGCTGGGCCTCGCCATCTGTAAACAGCTGGTAGAGCTGCAACAAGGGCACATCACTTTGGAAAGTACGGTGAGTAAGGGCACCAGCATCCGTTTCGACATCCCTTATACGCGTAATTTGTTTTCCGCACCCGAGCAGGAAGATGTACACGAATTGCCGGTAGTTTCTTTGAAAGGACGTGAGCTGCTCGTCGTAGAAGATAACATCATCAACCAGAAAGTAGCCATCTACACCCTGCAAAAGGCCGGCGCGAAGGTAGATGTGGTAAGCAATGGCGCCGAAGCAGTAGATAACGTGAAAGAAAAAGAATACGACTGCATTCTCATGGACATCCAGATGCCCGGTATGGACGGCTACAAGGCCACAGCGCTCATCCGCGAGATGGGCTACACTACGCCAATTATTGCTATGACGGCCTCGGCGATCAATGGGGAACGGGAAAAGTGTGTACGGGCGGGCATGACGGACTACATTTCTAAACCCTTTATCCCCGAAGAACTGTATAGGAAAATACAGGAAAGTATTATACGCACGGCGCGCAGCCTGCAAAGCAAAGCCGCCATCCTGGAACACGCAGAACCGATGACACTCATCGACACACACTACCTGCAGGCGCTCGGGGAAAACAATCGTGACTTTTTAATAGATGTGGTGGAAATGTTCCGGCAACGCTCCGACTATTTACTACACGAAATGCTCGATTTCGCCAGGAAAGAAGACTGGCCTGCCGTAGCCCGCGGCTCCCGGCAGCTGCGCGCAGAACTGAACACGATCCGTATTGTGCCGATGATCGCATTGTTACTGCAAATCGAAGAGAATGCCACAAACCGCGAACATACCAAAACGATCATCGAAGATATACAGGAGGTAATTAAATTATACGAGGAGGCGGATGACATTTTGAGAGAGGAAATCGCTTTAAGAAATTAAAAGTGACTCCGCCGGGGACAAGGGCAACGAAAAGTAAAAGCGACTGCCTTTGCCCTCGGTGCTTTCTACCCCTATTTTGCCGCCCTGCGCCTCGATGAACTCCCGCGCAATGGCCAGCCCCAACCCGCTGCCCTTTTGACTTTCCATACCCGGCACCTGGAAAAAACGCTCGAATATCTTTTGCTGGAACGCCACCGGTATACCCATCCCGTTGTCGGCCACGCTAAACACAAGTGTGTTATCTACCGGCTGTAAGGCCAGTTGAATTACACCCTGCTGCGGCGAATACCGGATCGCGTTCGTGAGCAGGTTCACCAGCACCCAAGCCGCCTTCTCCGCATCAGCAGTAATTGCAGGCAGATGATCATCGGGCACATAATTGATCGTTACCTGCTGCTCATCCGCCTGCCGCTGCACTGCTGCCAGTGCGTAATCCACAATGCCAGCGGGTTTTACGGAACGGATCTGTAACTGGATGTTGCCACTTTCCACCCGGGAAAAATCCAGCAGGTCGCTCACCATTTTGATCATACGGCGATTATCCTGCTTTAAACTATCCAGCAGCTCTCGCTGGTCGGTGGATAATGGGCCGGTGCGCTCGTCTTCTAACAAACGTAAACTGAAATCTGAAGCGGCCAAAGGCGTTTTTAACTCGTGGGAGATGGTGGCGATAAAATGAGTTTTCGCGATATCCTGTTCTTTAAAAGTAGTGATGTTCCGGAGGATGATGACGTAGCCGATGCGCTGCCCGTCCTGCATAATATCCGCCATTTCACGGGTGAAAAAACTCTCTTTTCCATCTACCACGATCTTCAGGGGCACGTTGCTCGTTTCGGTAACGAGGTAACGCAGCAGATCGTTTCGCTGCGCGATTTCGCTGGCGGTGCGGCCAGGCAGCTCGCCCTCACCAAGGTTAAGAAGTTGCAAGGCTTGTTTGTTGGCGAACAACACGACATCGTTCACATCAAAACCGATGGTCGCATCTTTCAAACTGCTCACCACGGCTTCCGCACGTTGCTTCTCGAACAGGATGCGCGCGAGGTTGCTATGTTCATATTCATCCAGCCGCTGCGCCATGATATTGAACGCGTTGGCCAGGTCGCCAAACTCGTCGCCGGATTTGAAATGCAGGCGCTGGCTATATTGTTTATTGGCAATACCTTTAATGCCTTCAGTTAACTTTTGAATGGGATCGGCAATATAGCCGGGGAAATTGTATACGAACGTAATGCCCAGCAACAAGCACACGCCGCTGATAATGGCGATGTATACCAAGGCGGTTTCGGCCGTTTTACCGGCACGTTCGTTCTTCCGCACGATGGCCCGCATGTTCAAATCCATCAGCTTGTCTATTTCCTGTCGAAGCGCTTTGGCGACAATAGGCGATAACTGCGGGGCGCCTGCTGCACTTTTGTAAAAAATGGAAATGCTCATCGTGACCTGGGCCTCACCCGGCTCTGTTACGTTCTCCTGCTGTTTGGCCAGTGCTGTTTCGAAGCGCGTGGCGTTGGGCCAGTTGTTTAACGCCCATAACATCTCCCGGCTGTACTCCAGCGATTCGTAGTTATCCTCCAATACCATCCGGGCCTCGTTGTTCAGCCGCGTGAGGTAATAATAACCGACTACGCTGACCAGTATCAGCATAAAAAACAAAAACAGCACACCGGCCGTGATCTTCGATTTAAGCCCGGACTTACTCATGACAGGATAACGATATCGGTTTCATTGGAAGATAAGGTTTTTAACAGCTGGTTGAAAATATTCGTACGCAATATAAGCCGGAACAGGCTGATATGCGGCTTACCGATACAAACAGTCGTAATATCCCGCTCCTTTACCGTACGAATGATCGCTTCGGCTATGTTGGCATCCTGCACCTGTATCACCTCCGCCCCCAGTTCTGTAGCCAGTTTCATGTTGTTGATCAGATGCCGCTGCAAGGCCAGGTTAATACGCCCTGTACTCTCTGCCGGTGTTTGCACGTATAACACACGCCAGTCGGCATGGTAGTACGCGGCCAGCCTGGCGGTTTTACGAATAACTTTACGGGCAATTTCATCGTTGGTGGAAATACAGGCCAGGAAACGTTCGTGGCGCATCTGCTGACCACGGGGCACTTCGGTTTCTACCTTACGCTCTACCTGCGACGCCACTTCCTTCAGCGCCAGCTCCCGCAGCTGTAATATCTTTTCTGACTGAAAAAAGTTTTTCAGCGCCGTTTCGACTTTCGACGCTTCGTAAATCTTGCCTTCTTTTAAACGGGTGATGAGCTCATCGGCGGTTAGATCGATGTTCACCACTTCGTCTGCCATCTGCAACATTTTATCGGGCACGCGTTCGGTTACCTCTACGCCCGTAATGGCTTTCACATGGTGATTAATGCTTTCAATATGTTGAATATTGACTGCCGATATTACGTTGATGCCGGCCTTCAACAGCTCCACTACATCCTGCCAGCGCTTTTCGTGCCGGCTGCCGGGGATGTTGGTATGTGCCAGCTCATCTACGATCACCCAGTCCGGGGCAAGCAACAGCAGGGCGTTCAGGTCCATTTCCTCCAGCAGTTTGCCTTTATAAAACACCTGCCGCCGCGGCACCACGGGTATGCCGGCCAACAGGGCCTGTGTTTCCCGGCGGCCGTGCGTTTCCACGAAACCGACCTGGATGTTTACACCACTTCGCAGCAGGCCATGCGCCTCCTGCAACATCCGGTAGGTTTTGCCCACGCCGGCGCTCATGCCTATGTAAATTTTAAACTTACCCTGCGGGCGGTGTAAAACGTGCATCTGATGTTGATTTAAAATGCAAATACCGGCCCCGTTCAACACGAGGCCGGCAAGCAAAAATTATAAGCGGAAGCTGGCCGCAACCGTTAGCCTGTTTTCCATTTTACGCAGGTCGGGACGCCAGTTGTTGGTCGGCGTATCTACCCAGCCATCAGGCGAAGTGGTACCGCCGCGACCAGCGAAATAAGGCACGTTTGCACCGCGATAGCCGTACTCCATCCTGAACGTTACGTGGTCGTTAGGCATTACGTCGAAGGTGGCGCAGAACTGGCCTATGTTCAGCTTTTGTTTCGGATCGGCTTCCATCGCATCGGTGTAGTCGTTAGGTGCTACGGGCGATGGAGAATAAGCCAGGTAAGCCGTGGGGTTGGTCATAATATCTCCCCGAAGTGTAAGCGCCAGCTTGTTTTTCGCAAACCAGAAACGGTTCGCCAGCGAGGTACCTGCCATGTACTGATCCTTCGGTTTGGCTCCGTCACCATCCTGGAAACCGTAGTGGTTGTTCAGGCTCAAAGCCGCCTGGGAAATGAAGCCGCCGCCTGTCCTGTTTTTGAAGTAGCGGTACACAATGCTGTTATCGTGGTGAAAGCGCGAACGGGTGCTGTTGCGCGTATCTTTACCGGCGAGATAAAAGTTGGCTACCAGCTGCAGGTTTTCATTCGGGCGGTAATAGGTGGAGCTACCAAAACCGATGCGCTGGTTCCAGCTGTTATAACTTTGCCAGCCATTTAACAACCATACTTCGGTCCTCAGTTTTTTAGAGGGGAACATCTGAACACGCGCACCGGTAAAATAGAACGGCGTAAATTCACACACCGCACTACGCTGGTAGCTCCAGTTCTCGCCCAGCACAAAACTTTCCAGACCAATGTAGCTCATAAAAATACCCATCTCCACATTGATGCCGTACCACTTGTTAAAGTGATAACCCGCCGCTGCTTCGCGGATGTAGTTCAGGTTGTTGATGTTGGTGTTGCGACCATGGCCCACGGAGCCGTCCAGGTCCTGCACGATAGAGCCCATCTGCCCGTATTGCAGCCAGAGGCGGCCGATGATGTTTTTATAATTGGTTTCCAGCCCAACGCTTGCCATGTTGATCGTAAACTCGTTGCTGCGGCCGATGGACGATGATATCGTATGGGTATTGTCGATCGGCCGGTTAAAGTCGTAGTTGTAATAAGCGTCCATGTAAGCAACGCCCGTAAGGATCGTTTCGCCGTTTTTGTCTTTCAGCGTTAACGGAAAATCGGTTTGCCTGTTTTGACCGTTCACCCAGCTAAGGTCCATTCCCTCGAACGGAATTTTTGGTTTGATGGTGTCCTGCGCGGCGGCCGTTGTACACATGGCAGCGATGATGGCTGCACTAATCATTACTCGTTTCATAAAACTATATAGGTCAGATAAAAAATTGTTTTGATGCTGATACGATACCGGTGCGCTATGCCATATGCGGCACAGCGCACGGTACCTAAGGTTTTCCAGGATAGATGTTGTTGCACTTTCCAGGTCGGCGCCGGGAGCCATTGCCGCTCAGCATGCGAGGCGGCAATGACCACAGGGCGCAAAACAGGGTTCATGGATAGTAAATTATCAAACGCTATTTTGATATAGATGACAGGGCGTCCAGCGCGATATTCAGCTGCAGGATGTTGACGGTGGATGGGCCGAGCAGTCCGAGTAATGGTGCCTGCACATGCGACTCCACCAGCTTATTGATTCTTTCCTGCGGGATGCCGCGTATTGTGGCAATGCGGGCTACCTGCACATAAACCGCTGCCGGCGACAGGTGCGGATCGAGACCACTGGCAGAAGCCGTCACCAGTTCCACCGGCACGTCGTCGCGCTTTACGCCCGGGTTATGTGCCAGGAAGGTGTCGATACGTTCCGCCACTACTTTGAGATAGTCGGCGTTACTGGCGCCTTTGTTAGAACCACCCGAACCGGCCGCGTTATAATTCACTGCGGACGGACGGGAATAGAAGTATTTATCTTCCGTAAAACTTTGCCCCACATTCGCAAAGCCTACCACTTTACCGTTTACGGCTACCGTTTCGCCATTGCCTCCGCCTTTGCTCATTTTACCTACCGCTGCGATCAGCAGGGGATACATGACCGCTAACAACACAATAAGTACAGCGGTGAGACGAACAGCGGGCATTAAGTATTTTTTCATCCTGATAATGATTTAGAAAATTAGAAGAACAGCGCCATCAACATATCAATCAGCTTGATGCCGATAAATGGCGCTACGATACCACCGATACCATACACGAACAGGTTGCGGCGAAGCAGCGCACTGGCCCCGATCGGACGGTAAGCCACGCCTTTCAGCGCCAACGGTATCAGTATGGGAATAATGATCGCGTTAAAGATCACGGCAGAAAGAATGGCCGACTCCGGACTATGAAGGTGCATCACATTCAATCCCTGCAAAGCGGGAATAGAAGCGATGAACAACGCCGGCACGATCGCAAAGTATTTGGCCACGTCGTTAGCAATGGAGAACGTAGTGAGCGTGCCGCGCGTCATCAGCAACTGTTTGCCGATTTCTACGATCTCAATCAGTTTGGTGGGATCGTTGTCGAGGTCCACCATGTTACCGGCTTCTTTTGCGGCCTGTGTTCCACTGTTCATGGCCACGCCCACATCCGCCTGCGCCAGGGCCGGCGCATCGTTGGTACCGTCGCCCATCATGGCCACCAGGCGTCCTTCCTGCTGTTCCTGTTTGATGTAGCGCATTTTATCTTCCGGCTTTGCCTCTGCGATAAAATCGTCGACGCCGGCTTTAGCAGCGATGTATTGTGCGGTAAGCGGGTTGTCGCCGGTGACCATCACGGTTTTCACCCCCATCCTTCTTAAGCGTTCGAAACGCTCCTGGATGCCGGGTTTGATAATGTCCTGTAATTCAATCACCCCTTTCACCTCGCCGTTGAGCGCTACTACCAGTGGAGTACCGCCGTCTTTTGAAATTTGCTCCACTCTCTCCTTTGTTTCTACAGGAAAGGAGTGGCCAGACTTTTCGGCCAGCTGGCGGATGGCGTCGTATGCGCCTTTGCGCACTTTAGTACCGTTAGGCAAGTCGATACCACTGCTGCGGGTTTCGGCGGTGAATTGTACCATCGTGGCATCTTTCACGCTCAGTTTATTCACGACCTCTTTACCTGCCAGTTCTACGATAGATTTACCTTCAGGCGTTTCGTCCGACAGGGAACTAAGTGCGCACAACTCTACGAACGCCTGTTGTGACAGTCCGTTCGTTGCGTAAAAATTGGTGGCTTTACGGTTACCGATGGTGATCGTACCTGTTTTGTCCAACAGCAGTACGTCCAGGTCGCCGGCGGTTTCTACGGCTTTACCGGATTTAGTGATCACGTTGGCGCGCAGTGCCCTGTCCATACCGGCAATACCGATAGCAGACAGCAAACCGCCGATGGTAGTGGGTATCAGGCAAACAAACAAAGAGATGAAGGCGGCAATGGTGATTGTTGTATTCGCATAATCCGCGAAGGGTTTCAGCGTTACACATACGATGATGAACACCAGTGTAAAGCTGGCCAGCAGGATCGTTAAAGCAATTTCATTCGGCGTTTTCTGGCGGCTGGCACCTTCTACGAGTGCGATCATTTTATCCAGGAAGGATTCACCGGCTTCGGTGCTTACACGTACTTTGATGCGATCGCTCAGTACTTTGGTACCGCCTACCACGCTGGATTTGTCGCCACCCGCTTCGCGGATCACCGGTGCGCTTTCGCCGGTGATGGCCGATTCATCTATGCTCGCGAGACCTTCTACAATCTCACCATCCGCAGGGATAATGTCGCCTGGTTCGCAGAGAAACACATCTCCTTTTTTAAGTTGAGCGGAAGAAACGGTGGTAATACCATTTGCGGATACCAGTTTGGCCGGTGTTTCTTCACGGGTTTTGCGTAAGCTTTCTGCCTGCGCTTTACCGCGTGCTTCTGCGATCGCCTCTGCGAAGTTGGCGAACAGCACGGTGAGGAACAACACGATCAGCACAATGACGTTATAGGCGAGTGAGCCTTGGGAAGTATCGCCGGTGAATAGTGTGTAGGCCGTAACGACCAGCATTACCAGGGTTCCCAGCTCCACCATAAACATCACGGGGTTTTTGATCATGAGCCTTGGGTTCAGTTTCACGAAAGACTGCACCAGGCTTTCTTGCACCAGCGCTTTCGGAAATAATTTATTTTCATTTTTCATGATTGCCTCAGTTATAACATTGAGAAATATTCGGCCAGCGGACCTAACGTAAGCGCAGGGAAGAAGGCCAGGGCGGCAGTGATCACGATCACGGCGAACGTCATCATACCAAAAGTGGCAGTGTCTGTACGCAGCGTACCAGCCGATTCGGGCACGTACCTTTTCTGTGCGAGTATGCCTGCAATCGCCACCGGACCAATGATCGGCAGGAAGCGGGAAACGATCAGCACTATACCCGTCGTCACGTTCCAGAACACGTTATTATCTGTTAACCCTTCGAAGCCGGAACCATTGTTCGCGCTCGCGGAAGTGTACTCGTACAACATTTCGGAGAAGCCGTGATAGCCGGGATTATTCAGCCAGCTGCCCGGCTGCGTAGCCCAGCCGGCCCCCACTCCGTGCGATAATACATAAGAGGAGAGGGCGGTGCCCACCAGTATGAGGAAAGGGTGTAACAGTGCGATGATCGCTGCAATCTTTACTTCGCGTGCCTCTATCTTATGCCCCATAAATTCAGGCGTACGACCGACCATTAGTCCGGCAATGAATACCGCGATAATGATAAAGACGAAGTAGTTGAGAATACCGACACCGCATCCACCGTAAAAAGCATTCGTCATCATCGACAACATTTGCAGCATGCCCGAAACAGGCATCGTGCTATCGTGCCAACCATTTACAGAACCGGTAGAAATAACCGTCGTGATGATACTCCAATACCCCGTAGCGGCCGGACCAAACCGCACTTCTTTACCTTCCATGGCGCCGGTGGCCTGGCTGATGCCCATTTTCGCAATGGCCGGATTACCGCCGACTTCCGATATAACCGTAGGTATCAAAAGACAGAGAAACCCGATCGTCATCACCCCGAAAATGATCCAGGAGAGTTTACGGCGTTGTATAAAAAACCCGAAAGCGAAAATCATGGCGATGGGTATGATCGACTGCGCAAGCATCTCCACAATATTGGTGAAGTAGCTTGGGTTCTCCAGCGGATGCGCGGAGTTGGCCGCATACCAGCCCCCACCGTTCGTTCCCAGGTGTTTGATCGCCACAAAAGCGGCTACCGGTCCGCGTGACACATTCACCGTATCGCCCTGCAGCGACACATACTGCCCTTTACCATCCAGGCCGGAAGGCATACCGTTGAAAGCAAATACAATGGCCAGCAGGATGGAGATCGGCAATAATATGCGCGTGATCGATTTAACGAAATACTGCCAGAAGTTGCCCAGCTGCGTGGTCGTCTTTTCTTTCAATGCTTTAAACACCACAACCACGGCGGCCATGCCTGTGGCGGCACTCACGAACTGGAGAAACGCGAGTACAAAAATTTGTGTGAGATAAGTAACCCCCGTTTCGCCGGAGTAGTGCTGCAGGTTACAGTTCACCATAAAACTGATGGCGGTATTAAAGGCCAGATCTGGCGTTTGTGCCGGGTTACCGTCTGGATTGAGCGGTAATTTGTCCTGGAACATCAACATAAAAAAGGCATACACAAACCAAACGAAGTTAATGGTGAGCAGGGCTTTTAAATGCTGCTTCCAGTTCATTTCCTCGTTGGGATTAATACCCGCGAGTCTGTAAATCCCCTTTTCGAGCGGCGTTAAAAAGTCGGTCAGCGTGCGTTGCCCGAGATACACCTTTGCGATGTATTTACCGAGCGGTATGGCAATGATCACCGAAAGGAGGAAGGTGACGATAATGCCTGTTATTTCTGTATTCATGATAGTTGGCGTTTAGAAATTTTCCGGCTTTAACAGCACATACAGCATGTAGCCAAAAACCAGGATCGAGAGGATAAATAATGCGGTCATCATGGCTTTTAAATTTTTTCGAAGTAATCCACTGTTCTGAAAAAGATCACGAAGCAGGCGGCGCCCGCCACCAGGAGAAGGATCGTTAGCATAGTTTTATATTTGATGATGTTGGATGCGCACCTGTTGTAGCGGCAGTGGCAGTAACTCGTTCAGCTTTTGCTGATGTGTGTCTACCAGCGGAGAAAGGCCGTAGATGTACACGTTTTCGATTGCATTCTTCAACAGGTTGCTACCGTTGCGGTACAGCACACCCGCTATGCGGAAGCACCTGCCGGCTTCCTGCAACTGCCCCTTTTGCACTAGTGTGCTGGTATATTCCATAAAAGCATGTATCACTTTGGATACGCTGTTGCCGCGGGCTGCTGTGAATGCAGGCAGCTGCTGGTGAATAAGTTCCGGGATACGTTCGTCGGGTATCATGTTGTTTTGATTTATGCTGGATAAGCCAGCCAAGTGCCAATGTGCCAACAAACAGCACTAAGTTTCTGGCTATCAATAGCTAATAATATTTTTAAGGAGTAGTTCTTTACTGGCGGATACCAGCCACCCTTCAGAAATGGTAGGGTGGTTTTCCAAATCCGCATGGTACGTTTCTTTGGGAGGCTCGAATAACATGGCCGTACAAAGGCAGTTCTTAAACTGCTTGCTTTCGAGGATGCCGTAGTTCACACAGCTTTTACAACCCTTCCAGAAGGCGGTATCGTGCGTAATTTCGTCGTAAGGAACAGGCGTGTAACCCAACTTGCTGTTGATCTTCATTACTGCCGAACCGGTGGTGATGCCGAACAGTTTCGCCTGCGGGTACAGGAAGCGGCACAGGTCGAACAATCGTTGTTTGAGTTGAGCCGCCACACCCAAACCGCGGAAGGCCGGTGGTACGATTAGACCGCTGTTGCTTACGAAACGTCCCTGATCATACACTTCCAGGTAAGTAAAGCCCGCCCAAACACCGTCTTTCGTAAAAGCGATGATGGCTTTGCCTTGTCGTATTTTTTTCTTTATCGCTTCCGGATCACGTTTACTGATGCCTGTGCCGCGCGCTTTCGCGCTGGCTTCCATTTCGGCCACGATGGGCAGGGCAAAATCAAGATCGGCCGCGTTGGCGATGCGAACGATCATGTCCGCCGAAGGAAGAGGTTCCATGGTTTAGCTAAGCTTTAATTGTTGGTGAATGAACATGCGGTATAAATGCGATGGAATGATGGAGTAGAGTTTAATGCGTTGTGCTGCGTCCTTTACAGGCAGTGCAGACACGACCGGCATGAAATATTGTTCGATAGCATACTTCACTTTTTCGTTACCCCGTTCGTACAGGCGACCTGCGAGTTGCAGGCAACGCCCCGCCAGCGCAAAGTCGCCACGCGTTACCTGCCTGCAGGTGTATACGGTAAAACAGCTCATTGTTTCGTAAATGTGAAACACCGCCGGGAACTGGCGCAAAGGTTTGCTGAGTTCAGGCAGCGCATCTTCTATCATAGCGGGTACTTCAAATTGATTGATCATTTTCGTTCGTTTTACTGTTGAAAAACTTTTACCAGTAGTTGTGCTACCAGCGATGCGATAAAGAGACCTGCCAGCAGGAAGTACATGAAGTAAGGGTGCCTCGGCGCCGGCCTGTACCGCGGCCGTGAATACCTGGGCCGCATCATCAGTTTCGGTTTCATGATCTAATGTTTGGGAGTAGATGCCAAATGATGTTCCGAAGGAGGCGGTTCGCCTGTATCGTCTTGCTTACCAAACAGATAGGAATTTTCTTTCGTCTTACGGGGGTGCCTGACCGTGCAGTTTCTGCATGGTGTTTTCAGTTTTAGGAAGGGGGTAAACCTCTATACGGTTTAATAAGTACATCTTTAAACCTCGATCCGGATTATCTCACAAGGGTGTAAACCTATTTTAGGACGTGACACTCGGATAACTCTCACATAACTCTCACATAACTCTCACATAACTCTCACATAACTCTCACATAACTTAAACGCAACTTTTTTTGCGACAATTGCGACATTCAGCGGTAGTTACGACGACTGGCGACACATTGCGACAGACACGATGGAAACGCTTTTTTTACATCGTATATTTGTAAAAGTTCGTGATGAAATGTAAGGTACTACGGTCCAGCTCCATCCGGTCATCACAAACGCAGTGAAGTGAACCTGCCGTGCAGTCTCCGCACCAGTACTTGTCGGCGGCGTTGCTAACGCGAAGACCGAGTACGAAGAAGGATTCACTTTGTTACCAATGACGAATATGAGATGCGATGAAGAGTGTAAGCTAATAAGCAGGTGAAATAGCACCCCAACCGTTGAAGTGAGTGACACAACGGCGGCTGAGGAAAGGGCTGAAGCTGGTGCCCTAAGAATGGATACTGTACTCTTTGAGTTTGTTGTAAAGGGTGGTGAGGCCGATATCCAACAGCTCGGCGGCTTTGGTTTTATTGCCTTTGGTGTGTTGCAGGGTTTTGATGATGTGCTGTTTCTCGACGTCGGCCAGTTTGAAGCCGTTGCCCGTTCCGGGATGCTGCTCCCAATGGAAATCGATGGGCAGGTCTACCGGCTCCAGGGTAGCACTATCGGCCAGGATGATTGCGCGCTCGATGACGTTGCGCAGTTCGCGGATGTTGCCTTTCCAGTGGTGGTGTTGCAACGCGGTCATAAACGGTTCGCTCATACCCTCTACGTGTTTGTTCAGCTTGGGTGCCAGGGAGGAAATGAAGAAATGGGCCAGCTGCGGAATGTCTTTCCTCCGCTCGTTAAGCGAAGGCAGTTTAATGGTGAAGGACGAGAGGCGGTAATACAGGTCCGCCCGAAAGTGACCCTGCTCTATTTCCGTTTCCAGGTTGCGGTTGGTGGCGGCGATAATGCGGATATTGACTTTCACAGGCTTAGCGTCACCTACTTTATAAAACTCGCGGGTTTCGAGTACCCGTAGCAGTTTGGCCTGCAGCTCCATCGGCATCTCGCCTATTTCGTCGAGGAAGATGGTGCCTTTGTTGGCCTCTTCAAGAAAGCCGGTCCGGTCTTTATTGGCGCCGGTGAACGCGCCGGCCTTGTAGCCAAACAGTTCGCTCTCCAGCAGCTCTTTACCAATAGCGCTACAGTTAACGGCTACGAAGGGCTGCGTACGCCGCTCGCTGCCCTGGTGAATGGATTGTGCGAATACTTCTTTACCAGCGCCGGTTTCGCCGAGTAGCAGCACAGTAACATCCGTAGCAGCCACTTTCTGCGCTAACGCAATAGCAGCCTTTATTTCGGCACTCTGACCAATGATATTATCAAAGCCATATTTGCCGGAGATCTTCTTCTCCAGCGCCTTTACACGGAACTGTAACAGCGATTTGTCCATCGCTTTGCTCACGAGGGGAATAATGCGGTTGTTATCGTCGCCCTTCGTAATATAGTCGAACGCACCGTTGCGAATGGCCTGTACACCATCGGGGATGTTACCGTAAGCGGTGAGCACGATCACTTCAGTTTCGGGGTACTTTTGTCGCAGGGTAACGACCATTTCAACACCATTGGCGTCGGGCAGTTTAACGTCGGAGAGGATGACCTGCACTTCTTCGCGCTCCAGCAACTTGAGGGCATTACGGCCGTTAGCCGCTTCGAGTATAGTATACCCTTCGAGGGCTAATAAACGCCCCATCAGCTTGCGCAACTGCTCTTCGTCGTCGATAATCAGGATGGTACCTTTTGCCATAGTGCGGTAAAGATGTGGCAACAAAGGTAAGTGAACCGGGGACAAACAAAAAAAACGGGAGCTCAAGGCCCCCGTCCCAACTACACTACTACACTGGTTAAAAAAGTTTCCGTTTACAGATTATTGCTTGGCTAGGGACGGGGACTTGATGGTTTTTCCAGGACTTGGGTTAAACAAGGCGTTTATAGAACTAGGTTCTTTTTTCTGTTTTCTGGTTCCGCTTCACGGAAATTGCACCTAATACCGATGCCAGCAGGCCAAGGATACCATTTACAAACAACACGTTACTTACCAGAAATATCCAGAAGCCTTGCTTTTTATACGGGCTGGTATCACTGATCGTATTACCATCCGACGGAACTCCGCCGCTACCCAACGGCTCAACCGCCAGGTGAAAAATGATGGTAAATGCAGATACAATGATAATGGCCCAGGTAGCAGTGTGTAAGCCCATCTTCACGAGGGAAGGAATGGACGCGCCGCCGCCTTTTACTTTATTAAAATGGATCACGGAGAACAGTACGCCCAAAAACATGATGAGGTGTACGAAATAGCCGGTCCACAGGTTATCGAACTGACTGGTGAGGTAGAATATGATCGTGAACACGATGGAAATGACGGCAATGGATATACCGTAAATGGGTGTTAATCTCGGCTGCGAATGATGGATTGTTTGCATAGCCTTTCTGTTTTATGGTGAACGAATCCGCTAGGAAGCCTTCCGTACCACCTGCTCCCTTCGGAACAGCTTGCGTTGCATATCGCCTATATCAGGCAACTGCTGCTTCTTCCTCTTCTGCAGCGCCGTAACAATGATGGCCAGCGCCGCCCCGGCCGCAAGGCCGCTCCACAACATGGTTTTTTGGTGCTTGTTCATAGCGTTCTTATATCAGTTTGTTAGCAACATTAATTCAACTACCGCGCCATTTCAGTTTTGATCCATATTTTTGATAATTGCCTTAAGATCATTCCGTTGCTTATGGATTTCTTTCCACAGATCGCCCACTTTATCCAACCTTTTATGCATATTTCCGATGTGATAGTCGCTGATTTTCAATTTGCCTGTCACCTCTTTCCACAGCAATGGGGCTGATACGGTGGCCCCTGGCTTAGGCCGCGCAGAGTAAGGCGCCGCCACGGTTTGACCAAAGCTGTTCTGCAAATAGTCGATGTATACTTTATGCTTACGTTGTGCCTTTGCACGGGTAATACTGGTTACGTCGGGCATACGTTCATGCGCTTCCGTTGCCACGTGCTGAGCGAAAAAGCGACATACTTCGTACTCATACTTGCACGCCACAGGTATATAAATATGTAAGCCGGTTGAGCCGGACGTTTTCACGTAACTCCCGATGTCCATCTCCTCCAGTATATCGCGGATGCAAAGCGCCGTATCAATCACATGTTTGAAACTGATATCTTCCGGGTCAAGGTCCAGCACAATGTAATCGGGATTGTCCAGGTTGGTGGTGCGCGATAGCCATGGATTTACTTCTATGCAACCAAGGTTCGCCATGTAAGCCAGTGTTGCTTCGTTATTGCAGAGGAGGTAATCTACATCTTTACCGGTAGAGCTGGCGTGGATGGCGACTGTCTTCAGCCAATCGGGAATGTTTTTCACATCCAAATCCTTCTGGTAAAAGCTGACACCCTTGATGCCGTTGGGAAAGCGGTGCAGCGACATGGGGCGGTTCTTTAAGTGAGGCAGCATAATGTCCGCCACCGATAAGTAGTAGTCTACCAGCTCTCCCTTCGTAATCTTTTCCTCTGGCCAGTAGATCTTAGATTGATTCGTTAGCTGTACCTGGTGCCCGTTCAATTTCACGGCGCCGTTCCGCGTTTGGGTTTCCTGTTGCATATGCTTCGTTTTTATCGGTTACGGTTTTCATCGGGGGCACAGAAGTTTTTTCTATAACGTGAAATGGTTACTTATAGCAATAACCGCGCTCCTCCTTGCCGCTACATTGTGTAGAACATTTTCTACGACACCCGCTTTTTACCACTGCCCAAACTGGCCTTCAGCTGGTCGAGCAGGTCGGTGCTGCGGGTATGCACTACTTTCATTTTTTTAACCGGACGTTTTTTGCCGCTCGCTTTTGCCTTGATGATCTTCATCAGCTCAGCGGTGTACTCGTCCTTATACTTCGTAATGTCGAAAGATTCGGTGTACTCGTCCACCAGTTTGGTGGCCATATCCACTTCTTTCTTATTGATTTTCACATTAGTAGGTAAATTCAATTCCTCGCCGGTACGCACCTCGTCGCCAAAGCGGAGGCGCTGTAACAGCAGGTAGTTTTCGCGCGGACGAACGATCGCCAGGTTCTCCTGGCTGCGGAGTACGAAGCGGCAAAAGCCGGCCTTCTGCGTTTTTTCCAGGGTCTGCAGCAGCAACTGGTAAGCCTTTCCACCGCCTTTGTCCGGCTCTACGAAATAGGCGCTCTCGAAGTAAATGTCGTCAATCTCCTCCAGCTGTACGAAGGATTCTATCTCGATCATCTTGCTCTTTTTAGGACTGGCGGCCTCAAAGTCGGCGTCGTCCAGTACTACGTATTCGTCGTTAAGGTTGTATGCTTTTACAATGTTGCCCCAGGCTACTTCCTTCCCGGTTTTCTCATTGATGCGCTGGAAGCGGATCTTGCTGTGGTCTTTTTTGTCCAGCATGTCCAGGTCGATGTGACTATCCTGCACAGCGCTGTAAAGTTTTACGGGGATGTTAACAAGGCCGAAGCCGAGGGTGCCTGTCCAGATGGATCGCATGGTGCAATGGTTTTGGTGTACCTGGGAGAAGTGCAAAAAAAAGACCATCCTGTGAATCAGGATGGTCGCTTCTTCTATATGCATAACTTGGGGGAAACAGTGGATTGCTACTTTCAGGGTTTTACTGTTACGAGTCGCCAAATACTTCGCAAATTCCAAGCCGGATTTTGGTGGCATGTGATTTGGATTTTTATCATCAAGCTAAAACATGATTATCTCAATTAAAACGCGATATTATGGAAACACCTCAAAAACCCGGAGTAATGAATACGCTTTCGCAGATTATGAACAAGCTGCATAGCAAAGGATACGACAATGAATTAAAGATGAGCGACCACGGTAGAATGCAGTCTGCGGCCGACCAGAAGATATACAACCCGGATGACCTGAAGATCATTAAAACCTACAGGTTCGAGGGTGAGTCTGACCCAGGCGATTCCAGCGTATTGTATTTAATGGAGGATAAAGAAGGTCAGAAAGGCTATGTACTGGATGCCTTTGGCGCGTATAGCACCCACGACGAAAGTGGGTTCGACGATTTTATCAAGAAGATTCCCGTAGAAGACCGCGAGGAACAATTGATTTACGGCGGTTTGTAAACCACCGCCGGCCCTTAAAAGGGGCACGCGTTCAATAGCAGGTCTGTACCGGCTGTTGAAATCGAGCAACAGGTTTTCATAACCTACCTTTTAGACTAAGCCGCCCTGCGGGATGTTTTACGGACGGACAAAAGTTGCTTTAGTAGCGTAAGTAAGCACTTTTCCTCCGCCCCTAAAGCCCCCTGGGCGGCTTTCCTTTTAGAGGTAAGTGAAGTGATGTAAGGAGTGATAGTGCCTGCTTCATACATTTCGAACAGGCGGGGGTGGATGTAATATTTCTTACAAACGGCGCGTGTATTCCCCAGTTTGCAGGCCACACCGTCGATAATTCCCACAATATTTTTTTTGCACTCGGCCAGTGTTTCGAATGGCGCAAGTTCGGCCATCATATTTAAAGCGTGTACCGTACCGGCCCATGTGCGGAAATCTTTGCACGTAAATTCCTCGGCCGTGCAGTTCTTGAGATACTCATTCACCTCGCCGGAGTCCAGGCTGTGAATGGTATCGCCTTCATAGTATTGAAACAATTCATGCCCGGGAATATCACGCACCTTCTTCAGCAAACGGGTAAGCGCTGCATGCTTCAATTCAATCTTGTGCATCACACCTTTCTTACCTTTAAACTTGAAGAATGCAGTACTGCCCGCCACCTTTACGTGCTGGTTGCGCAACGTGGTAAGGCCGTGCGAGCCATATAACTTTTCGTACGAGGCATTGCCTACACGAATAAGCGTTTCTTCCATCACCCGCAGGGCAATGGCGATCACCTTCTGCTTATCCAGTTGTTTACGGCGCAGGTCTTTGGTAATCTGTTTTCGTATGCGCGGTAACTGTTGGCCGAAAAGGTACAGGCGGTCGTACTTCGTTTCGTTACGCACCTTTTGCCAGCTGGTATGGTAACGGTACTGCTTTCGCCCCATGGTATCGATACCGGTGGCCTGCAAATGCCCGTTCGCATAGGGGCATATCCACACATCCTGCCAGGCTGGCGGCAACACCAGCCCGCGGATGCGTTTCAATGTATCTTCGTCGGTAATCTCATTACCCTCTTTATCGAGGTAAATAAACCCGTCGCCTTTCTTTTCGCGGGTAAACCCTTTTGATGATGCGGAAACGTACCGCAGGTGAACCGCTTTCGCAATGGCGACAGGGTCTGTTACGATGGTAGTAAGTTTATCCATTTATCACTTCTCCTCCGTTTGGATGTAATACTTGTCCTGTGATATAACTGGCATCGTCAGAAGCCAGGAATACATAGCTGGGCGCAATTTCAGTCGGCTGGCCGGCTCTTTTCAAAGGCACGTCCGAACCAAATTCCGCCACATGGTCGGCCGGGAAGGTGGCCGGTATCAGCGGCGTCCACACCGGGCCCGGGGCCACTGCGTTTACCCTGATGCCTTTATCTGCCAGCTGCGCGCTCAGCGCCCTGGTAAAACTTACGATAGCGCCTTTGGTAGACGAGTAGTCGACCAGATTAGCGCTGCCGCGGTAGGCCGTTACAGAGGTAGTGTTGATGATACACGCACCTTTGGACATATGTCGTAATGCCGCTTTAGTGAGATAAAACATCGAAAAGATGTTTACCGAAAATGTTTTCTGCAGCTGCTGTGCGGTAATATCTTCTATACTTTCCTGCGGATATTGCACGGCGGCGTTGTTGACAAGGATGTCTATTTTACCGAAGCTGCTCATCGCCTCGGCGATCAGTTCTTCGCAATGCGTTTCTGCGCTGATGTCGCCAGGTACGCACACGGCTTTACGGCCACGTTCTTCTACTTCGCGGCGGGTGTGGTAGGCATCTTCTTCTTCTTCAAGATAAGAGATGACAACATCGGCGCCTTCGTCGGCGAACGCCAATGCTACGGCGCGGCCGATGCCGCTATCGCCACCGGTGATGATGGCTACTTTACCTTCCAGGCGGCCTTTTCTGGGATCACTTCTCGGTTCTGCTACTGGCTTTGGTATCATTTCGGTTTCCACGCCAGGCTGGTGGTCCTGGTGTTGTGGCGGGCGAATTTCCTGCTTTTCGTTTGTCTTTTGCATAGCGATGTAAGGGTTTCAAAAAAGGTTGACGGCCGGCCCTATGTCTCTATTGTTTATGATAGATGGATGATTAACTCAGGGTAACAAAAGGCCAGGCCGTCAATGCTTCCAATTATTCAGATAATGCTTCTTCGTTTACATTGTTCTCTGCCACGCTGGTAAGCAAAGTGTCTGCTTCTTTTTCTTCGTCGAGTGTTTGCTGCAGCAGGTCTGCGATTTCATCGTGACCCATTTTCTGAGCGAGGGTACGCAGGCAGCCGTAAGAGGCGATCTCGTAGTGCTCAATTTTCTGGGAGGCGATGATGATGCCGGCGTCGCGCACCATAGAATCCGCTTCTGTGTCTGCAATTACTTCTTCACCTTCTTCGATAAGACCTTCCATTGCCGGACATTTTTTGCCCTGAGGTTTTTTACCCAACAGTTCGAAGATTTGCTCCAGGCGCTCTACCTGGCCTTTAGTTACTTCTACGTGTTCGGAAATGCAATCTACCAGTTCCGCTGTAGTAGCCGCTTTCTGCATTTTACCGAGCGCTTTTACGAGATGTTTCTCTGCCCAGTAAATGTCTTTCAGTTGCTCTACAAACAATTCGTGAAATTTGGAGTTCTCCATTTCGCTCGTCATGCTCTTTTTAGCAGTGCTGCGAGCAGGGGTAGAGCGTGCAGTTGTGCTGCGTCCGTTAGTTGCCTTGGTGCTTTTTGAAGCTGTTTTGGTGGCCATAACATTTAGTTTTTTAAATAAGGTTTACAATTGCGGATATGCCGCCGCTATATTAAAGCGCCGGCAATATTTTTATTTATTGGGGAATGGATATTTATCACCTTTGTCAGTTTCGCCGGAAAGCTCACTGTCGGACGATTGTTCTTCCACGTCGTTGTTCTCTTCACTTTCTTCCTGAGATAACGGATCTTTGCCTGCTACATCCCTTTTATCCTGCGCAGGGACTTTTTCATGTTGAGACACTTCTTCGGCTGGAATCGTGTTCTTGTCCGTCAGCTCGTCGAAGTCTTCACCTTCTGCCTTTGATTCCTTTTGCGGACCGGCGCCTGGTGAGGCATCGCCTTTAGGTGCGGAAGGATCGTCACCTTCTGGTTTCGATTCCTTTTGCTGTCCGGCGGACTGCTGTGGGCTGGATCCCGCTTGTTGGCCTTCGGATGCTTGCTGTGGGTTTGATCCTGCTTGCTGGCCTTCGGAAGATTGCTGTGCGTCCGACCCTGTTTGGTTTCCGGCAGATTGTTGCGCGTCCGATCCCGCTTGCTGGCCTTCGGAAGATTGCTGTGCGTCCGACCCTGTTTGGTTTCCGGCAGATTGTTGCGCGTCCGATCCCGCTTGTTGCCCGGCGGATGACTGCTTGTCATCGCCCGGAGCCGCATTGTGCCTGGGCTCTGTGGCCGGGTCACGGTCGGAACCTGGCGATTCGGGGTCCACAGGAAATTTAGTTTCATCCGGACGGTCGCCTGTATTCGGCTGGCCGCCGAGGCTGCCAGTCTCCGGACGATTAACTGGCTTTTGTGCCACCGGTGAAGTCGGGTTTTCTCCTTTATTATTCATAACTCTGGTTTTAATCTGTTGTAAACATGGTTTGCCTTAAATTGTCGTGCTATAGAGGGTTTCGAGGGGTATAGCAACTGGATCAAATGCCATTCCCTTAAACGCTGCCGGGGATTTTTTTATCAGTTTGTAGCTATTACGGTACAAGTTCGGAAGTAAAATGCATGATTCTTGCGGATAAGCAGCCGCTACTACTGTATATCGTGCGTGCCGTAAAGGGTTTACGTGTGGAAATGCACATTTAATCTGTGGAAAATGTTGCACAGCTTTACATAGCAGTGTTATTAACTTTAACTTGTATTATCCTTTTCTATATCAATGCATAGCGCGCTTCATAAAAAAGTAAGGTTCGGGTTCTACGTAGCGTTCATCATTATTATCGCTGCCTCTATCTTTTCCTACCTGGTTGCTAAAAACCTGGTGGAGAATGCAAACATGTCCAGTCACACGATTGAAGTGTCGCGACGGCTGGAGGTGATTACCAAAGAACTAAAAGCGGCCGAAGCAGCCGTAAGAGGCTACAACCTTACCGGCGACAGTAGCTTTCTGCAACCGGGCATGGAGGAACGCAACCGCATTATCGAAGACGAATACCGGCTACTGCGCCGCATCACGGCCGACCATCCCGCACAGCAACGCCACCTCGATACACTGAAAGAACTGCTGGACATTAAATACTACCAGTTGCTGGAATCGCAACGCCACCGTACCACCAACCTGACTGCAAAAACGGCGGTGCGGCAGGGCGAAATAAGCATGGACCGCATCGATAAGAAAGTAGGGGACATGACGCACATCGAACAAACGATCCTGAAGCAACGCCAGCAAAACTTCCAGTTCTTTTCCAACCTGTGGGTGCCTGTACTGCTCATCGTATCGCTGTTCGCGATATTCCTGGGCGTTTATTCCTACGTAGTATTAAATAAGGAGTTCCGGTTACAGTTACATATAGAAGCACGCATGCGCAACTATCAGCGGGAGCTGCAGGATAATATTGCCCTGTTAAACAAAAGCAACCTGGAACTGGAGCAGTTTGCCTACGTGGCCTCCCATGACTTGCAGGAGCCGCTGCGTAAAATATCCACCTTCAGCGACCGGTTACAGCTGAAATATAAAGAACACCTGCCGGACGAGGCCGCCCAGTTATTAGAGAGGATGGTGAGCGCGGTGGGCCGCATGCGCGTACTGATCAACGACCTGCTGCAGTTTTCACGCGCCGGCCGCATATCACCCGAAACCATTGAACCGCTGGACCTGAATGCTTTGATGACGGAGGTGCTCACCGACCTGGACGTGGGCTTACAGGAAAAGCAGGCAAAGGTGCAGGTTGACCAGCTGCCTGTTGTTGAAGGCAGCCACACCTCCCTACAGCAGCTGTTTCAGAACCTGATATCTAACTCGATCAAATTTTCACATCCGGCCAGGCCACTGCAGATCAATATAAAAAGCGAAACTATAAAAGGCCGCGACACTGGCTTTGCCAAAGAAAATAAGTGGGATGATAACTTTGTGCGCATCACCGTGGAAGACAACGGGATTGGCTTTGAACAGGAGTATGCCGAACGCATCTTCCTCATCTTTCAACGCCTGCACGGCATGAGCGAATACCAGGGTACCGGCATCGGGCTGGCCATCTGCAAAAAGATCGTTGACACGCACCATGGGCACATTACCGCGATGGGTAGTCCGGGCAATGGCGCAACGATGATTGTTGTTTTACCTTTTAAACAGAAATGGGATGAATAAATTTGGCTTAACTGGTAAAAAGAGCATACTTATTGCTGATGATGATGCGGACGATCGGGAAATGCTGAAGGCTGCGTTTGAAGAAAGCGAGGTAAAGCAGCCATTGTGTTTTGTAGAGAACGGAGAGGAACTGCTTTTGTTCCTGAAACGAAAGGGTAAATATGCCGACGATCTCAAGTATCCCTTTCCTCATATCGTGTTGTTAGATTTGAATATGCCAAAGAAAGACGGTCGGGAAGCACTACATGAAATTAAGACAGATAAAGCACTTAAGACATTACCAGTGGTCGTGCTGACCACATCTACCGAAGAAAAAGACATTTTAAAAACTTACGAACTGGGCGTGAACAGCTATGTAATAAAACCGGTTACCTATAAGGGACTGGTGGAATTTACCCGGGTATTTCAACGCTACTGGCTCGATATTTCAGAACTACCTTATATAACAGGATGACAGAAGAATTAGTACACATCTTGATGATCGACGACGATGAGGACGATTATTTTCTCGTAAGCAGCCTTCTCGACGATGTATCCCCCGGCCAGTACAAAGTAGACTGGGCCGGCACCTATAACGAAGGCATTGCAGCCATCGCCACCCGTCAGCACGATATTTACCTGATCGATTACCGGTTGGGGCAGTATACGGGTATCGACATTCTCCGCCACTTTCAGCAAATTAACTACAAGGCGCCGGTAATAATCCTTACAGGTAAAGGCGATTACTCCATCGATAAAGAAGCAATGACGGCGGGCGCCTCGGATTATCTTGTAAAAGGTGAAATTACCGCACCCGTGCTGGAACGTACGGTACGTTATGTACTCGACGAGTTCCGCCACCTGCGCGCCATTGCAGAAAGTGAGCGTAAGTACTTTGGTATATTTGAAAAGTCGCATGACCTCATCCTGCTGGCAGACTGCGACAAAAAGATCATCGACGCCAACCCGGCGGCGCTGCGTAAACTGGAATACAGTAAGGACGAGCTGCTGCATCTGCATATGCAGGACCTTTTCCTGGAAAAAGAGCAGGGAGTGGAGTTCGTAGAAGAAATCTGTAAAGAAGACGCCATCACACACATCGAATACATCTTTAAGAGCAAATCAGGCAACCGGCTGGATGTGTTGGTGAATGCCAACATGCTCGATGAGGAGAACCAGGTGTTCCTTTGTGTGGCAGAAGATATTACCCAGCGTAAGCGTGAGGAGATGGAGAAGCGGCAGCAGGAAAAATTTGTGATCTCCGGCCGTATTGCGCGTGTCATTGCACACGAAGTACGTAACCCGCTTACCAACATCCTGCTGGCCATCAGCCAGTTTAAGGTAGAACCGATATCGCCCAACCCGGAGGAAAGCAGTGTATACCTCGACATCGTAGAGCGTAACTGCCATCGCATCAACCAGCTGGTAACAGAACTGCTGCAAAGCACTCGTATGATGGACCTGCATCCGGAATCGGTGTTTGCCAACCAGTTGCTGATCAAAACCCTGGAACATGCGCAAGACCGCCTGCAACTGAACGGCATCAAGGTAGAGAAAAACTTTATGCGCCCCGATGTAATCCTGCAGCTGGACGTTGATAAGATGATCATCGCCCTGCTCAACATCGTGATTAACGCGATAGAGGCCATGAAGCCGAACGAAGGAGAACTTACGCTCACCACTTACCTGGAGAAGGATAAAGTTTGCATCCGCATTAAAGATAACGGCATCGGCATCCCCGAAGAAAATAAGGCGCGCCTTTTCGAGCCGTTCTTTACGGACAAAACGAAAGGTACGGGGTTGGGACTAACTTCTACCCAAAACATCATCCTCAACCACAAAGGTTCTATTCATGTGGAAAGCGCCCCGGGCAAGGGGACGGAGTTCGTGATACTCCTTCCGCAACAATAAATAGGGGCTGACCAAAAAGTACTGGTCAGCCCTAATTTATTCTGGTACCTGATGGAGACGTGTCATCGTGTAAGCGATTCACAAAGCCTTCATTTTACTTTTTGGTCAGCCCCTTTATCACTTATCACTTACATTGTCGCCAATCGTTGCCATCATAGCTAAAGTCGTTGAAGAGCGCCCAGCGTGCTTTGTATATTCTCAATCCGGCCTGGCGAAAAACACTTTTTCCTTGTATGTCCAACACCTCGTCTGTCCACCAGCTTTCCTTCGGAACAATTACAATCGTCGGATAACCCGGAGGCCCGGAGGATACGCTTTTGATATTCGATACCGTCTTCACATGCATTGTATCCATCTTTCGGGTAGCTGCATCTACCCGCGCGAAATGCGTGACAGACGTAAGCCATAGCGAATCACGATCGAATACCGGAAAAAGGTCGTGGCCTTCCTTGCCTGGGATGGATACGGAATCAATCAGCTGGAAGTCGGGCCGCTCGCAATCAAAATTGTATTTGTAGCGGTACAGGTAATGCGCACCCGCCGACCATAATAACTTACGCTGTTTGTCCCACACCACGTTATGCCCAAAAGGCAACGGAATTTGCTTCTGATAGGTTGATTTACTGGTTGTATCTACTTTAAAAACTGTCATAAAGTTACCCGTACTGGAGGCAGACACGAGGTTGCCGTCGGGCAGTATTTCCACGCTATGCGTATTGCCGCCCGCATAAGCGTAGAACATCGTGCGCTTATCCCTGATGCGGATCATGGCAACACCGCCGCCAGAGGCACACGTGATCACGTATTTACCATTGTATACCACCTTCGCGTCGCTCGGATGTTTGAACCAATTGGCGTGTGCGCTATCGGGCTTCCATTCCCAGGTAGTTTTACCCGTGTACGGTTCTACGATAATGATCCGGTGCTGCGACTGCTCCGCCAGTATCATGGTCGGCTGCGGCGCCTGGGCCGAGCAGTAGAGAGGTGCGAGTAACAGTAACTTCTTCATAGCGTCGCCAAATTACACATAAAAAAGGGTCGGCGAAAATGATTCGTCAACCCTTATTTATATCAATATAAAAATTATCAAACCGGGTTTCTACCCCTGATAATATTTATAAGAATAGCGATAATGGCCAGCACCAGTAAGGCGTGAATAAGGCCGGTGGTCGAGTATACGAACACACCCAGTAACCATCCTATGATGAGAATTACTGCAATAAGATATAACAAGCCGCTCATGATTTGAGGTTTTTTGGTTCACACTATACTGTTAAAATTTTGTGCCAGTCGCAAAAGCCTGATAATCGCGCCATTTGGCCGTGAATAAGGGAATGTTTGTAGACGACGCTCCACCATGCGGGAAAAAATTGCGCAACAAAAACTGTATTTCGGTGGTATAAGCGCGGCATTACCGCATGGTAAAGTTTTTGAACCTATATACGTATACACCAAAACAAAAAGTCATGAACGATCAAGTAACCGAAGTAATCAGCGATCTCGTAAAGATCAACAACGACAGGATCGAGGGCTATCAAAAAGCAATAAACCAAACTGACGAACTGGACCTGAAAGAACTGTTCGCACAAATGATAGCTGAAAGCAAAACTTACCAGGTACAATTGAACCAGAAACTTCGCCAGGAAGGGGAGGAACGCGAACGCGACTCCACTTTTGCCGGCAAAATATACCGTGCCTGGATGGATGTTAAGGCCACCTTCAGCGGCGGCAACCGCCATGCGATCCTCGCCAGCTGTGAATACGGTGAGGATGCTGCACAAAAGGCTTACCGCCAGGCCTTGGCAGATGATCAGAGCCTGCCTGCAGAAATTAGCCAGTTGGTCCGCAACCAACAACAATCTTTAAAAGCATCTCACGATAAGATCCGTCACCTGCGTGACCTCGAAAAAGTGAATGCCTAAATAGTTTCCATCATTTCATCCGCCCCAACTATCCATTGAAGCCCTAACGTCCATTGCAACCCTAACGTCCGTTGTGCCCAAAACATCCAGTTAACTACCAGGACACATCCATATACTCCCCATTAAATGCAAAAGCAGGTTTCAGTTTTGAAACCTGCTTTTTTTTGCAGCAATCTTCCGAAAACAAAAACGGCACCCCTTTCAGGCGCCGTCTCATTCTTTTTAGTTTATTTTTCGTCTCCGTTAATTACAAAGTTTAGGTCGGGATCAGTTTAAAAAGCTGTCCTGCATTTTGCAATACAGGACAGCGTTAAGGCAAGCTTATCAGGTTTTGTTTCTGCGTCGTCTTCATCAAGTCTTCTTTCGAAGCATCGTACATGACTACGAATGCATAAAAAAACCGAAAAAGATGCCTAATAACTAAAACAACAGCTATGATAAAAAGTATATAACCGCCTGGACAAACGGTTTATTAGATCTCTCCTTATAATATCTTAGAGCTCGTTGATGAGCTTTTCTACTTCGTCTTTTGATTTGCCGAGTTTCTGTTGCAGTTTTCCATACAGCTCATCTTCCTTTCCTTCTGCATAAATCAGATCGTCGTCTGTAAGGTCAGCGTACTGTTGCTTCAGCTTACCTTTAATTTCGTTCCACTTACCTTTGATTTGTAATGAATCCATGGTTAACGTTTTTGGTGTATGATTAAATACTGTCCTGTCTGTTGACCCTGTCTGTGGTCGGAAGTAGTAATCCAATTACCATACCAGCGGGTCGGCACGTTGAGAATTTTTACGGCACATATTAAATATCCCATCATATTGTGGAATTTTACCCAGGCCTTGCGGGAAAAAAATTCCACATTTACAGGGTGTAACGCAGTAAAAACGTTCAGGCAAGCTAATTGCAGTGTTAGTTATGATAGTGATTATAGGATGGTGACTGTATGTTTTTGTGTTTTTATCAGCCTATGCAATTTACAAGACGCGCAAAGCGTAACAATAGTTCAAAATGGGTGATTTCATATTGATAATTGATGATGAACCAGATATTTGCAAGCTGCTGCAATTAAGCCTGCTTAGACGGGGTTATAATGTAAAGTATGTGCATGCACTCGCAGATGGCATGAAGTGCATACAGGACAAGCGGCCGGATATTCTGTTTCTTGACATACACCTGCCCGATGGGTCAGGGCTGGAGGCATTGCCTGCCATTAAAAAGCAGTGTCCCGAAACGCCGATCGTCACGATCAGTGCGTATGATACCGGGATGGAGATGGAACAGGCCCTCAGCGCAGGTGCGTCGTTTTTCCTTCCGAAGCCTTTCAGCCTTAAGCGTTTACAAGAAGTTATCTATCAAATAAAAAGCTAAAACCGTTAGGACGGCGCTGATTTAAATCGTAAATTTAGTAACCCGGCTAACATCAATCGAATATGAAGAGTATCCTAATAATTGACGATGAAATAAATATCTGTACGCTGCTCAGCAAATTCCTGTCAAAGCATGGATTTAAAGCTGAGTCTACGATGTCTGGTGCTACAGCCCTCAAAATGCTGAAGGAAAAACCCTACGACCTCATTCTCTGCGATTACAGGCTTAAAGACACAGACGGCGCTCAGTTACTGAACGACATCCGCCAGATCAGGCCACGTACTGTCGTGATCATCATCACAGGTTACACAGACGTGCGCATTGCGGTGGACATGGTGAAGAATGGCGCGTACGACTACATCTCCAAACCACTTTACCCGGACGAGATCCTCGCCCTGGTGCAAAAAGCCCTTTCTCAGGAGCCGGTACCCTTACGGGAGCCAGTTGCTGCCACTGCACCGGTTAGTGCCGGCCGCGTGGTAGAGGAAGAGAAAGTAGTGGAAGAGGAGAAAACACCGCTCTCGCTCAAATCATCTAAACCGAACGATAAATACGTATACGGCAAAAGCCACGCTGCCAAAGAACTGTATCGCCAGATTACCCTGGTGGCCCCTACAGACTATAGTGTGATCGTATACGGCGAAACAGGTACCGGTAAAGAATCTGTCGCGAACCTTATTCACCAGAACAGCCAGCGTAAAAACGAACCGTTCGTGGCGCTCGACTGTGGTAGCCTCTCGAAAGAACTGGCGGCCAGTGAATTGTTCGGCCACGAAAAAGGGTCCTTCACCGGCGCTATCAACACCAAAATCGGTGCTTTTGAACAAGCGCATGGTGGTACCCTGTTCCTCGACGAGATCGCCAACCTTTCCTACGACATACAGGTAGCCTTGCTGCGTGTGATCCAGGAAAAACAGATCCGCCGCGTGGGCAGCCTCAAGGAAATTGCGGTGGACGTACGCCTCGTGGTGGCATCCAACGAAAAATTGTCCGAGTCTGTACAGAAAGGGAAGTTCCGTGAAGACCTCTTCCACCGCTTCAACGAGTTTACTATTTATATTCCGCCATTACGCGAACGCCTCGACGATTTGCCGCAACTGGTAGATACGTTCATGCTGCAGGTATCTCGTGAGCTGGGCAAACAGCCCATCCCGATTTCCAGCGACGTGTGGGATTGCTTCCGCCGCTACGATTGGCCAGGCAACATCCGTGAGCTGAAAAACGTAATCCGTCGTGCCTGCCTGCTTACGCCGGCTGACGAAGAAATTGCCGTTGAAACCCTGCCGCTCGAACTGAAAGAAGAGTCGACCCGCGAAAGCTTCTCCTCTTCCGGCGACGGTATGGAAGAACACGATATGATCACCGACGCCAACGACCTAAAGGCCGTTGCGTTAAAAGCGGAGTACAATAAGATCATTAATGTGCTTAAGGCGGTGAAGTATAATAAGACCAAAGCTGCCCAGCTGCTGAACATCGACCGTAAAACTTTGTACAACAAACTCAGGCTGCTGAATATTAACTACTAAGTTATTCAAGTCAAAATACCTTCTGACGGGTCTCTGTAAAAAGAGGCCCGTTTGTTTTTTGAACCATTCTCAGAACGAACGGTTGACGCTCAAAGTAGGACGGCGACCCTAAAGATCTCAACTTCTCAAACCATTCCCGAAACGAACGGTTGACGCTCCAAGTAGGACGGCGACCCTAAAGATTTCGACTTCGGCGAACAAGATTACTTACCATCCGATGACGGCTGCCGCAACTCCCGCGCGCCGATTTACCCCTGAACTCTCTTCCAATGAGAAAGCTATGTCCCGTTCGAAGAAAAAAGTAGTAAAGCCTTATCTGTAAAGGGTTTCGAGCATCTTAATGTTATTTGTACACAAAACATTTAAAATAACCGTTTTAAAAGAATAAATATTGTACAAAACACACTAAATACCGCAAACCATTGATTTGCAATAAAATAAGAAAAGCGGCCGGAGATGGCCGCTTTTTCTACTTATTAATGAATTTCGGGTGAATCATGTTCTCAAAAGTGAAGATCTCGTCCCACTTTTCCTGGGTGAGTAGTTGCTTCTCCTTCACGGCCAGGTCGTGTACTGACTTCCCGGTTTCCAATGCTTCCCGTGCAATGGCTGCCGATTGCTCGTACCCGATGATCGGGTTCAGCTGGGTCACAATGCCAATACTTCCCATTACCATGTTGCGGGTATGTTCTGCGTTTGCTGTAATACCGACTACACATTTTTCACGCAGGGTGTTGCAGGCGTTGGTCATATATGTGATGGAGGTGAACAGCGCCATCGAGATCACCGGTTCCATGACGTTCAGTTGTAACTGGCCGCCTTCCGCGCCGAGCGTCACCATCAGGTCGGCACCGATTACGTAAAATGCGGTTTGGTTTACCACTTCCGGGATCACGGGGTTCACCTTGCCCGGCATAATGGATGAACCTGGCTGCATCGGTGGCAGGTTTATTTCGTTGAGGCCTGCCCGTGGCCCGGAGGACAACAAGCGTAAGTCATTACAGATCTTGGAAATCTTTACGGCCGTACGTTTCAACACACCAGACAGTTGAACATAAGCTCCTGTATCGTATGTTGCCTCTATCAGATCGCCCGCAAGCACCAGTTCCAGCCCGGTAACGTCGCGCAGGTATTTTGTAACCAGGCCCGCATAACCTTCCGGGGCATTCACACCGGTACCGATAGCCGTAGCACCCATGTTGATTTCGGAGATCAGGCGTTTACTGTCCTCAATCCGCGAAAGCTCTTCGTTCAGGTTCGTGGCAAAGGCTCGAAACTCGTCGCCCAGGCTCATCGGAACAGCGTCCTGTAACTGGGTGCGGCCCATCTTCAGTACGTTCTTAAACTCCTCGCCCTTAACGCCGAACGATTCTGCAAGTTGTTTGATCGACTCGCTGTAAGCCGTTAGTTTATTGATCAACGCAATCCGGAACGCGGTGGGATAGGCGTCATTCGTAGACTGCGAGCAGTTCACGTGATTGTTCGGGTGGCAATATTTATACTCGCCCTTCTTTTTGCCCATCATATCCAGCGCCACGTTCGCGATCACCTCGTTAGCGTTCATATTCACCGAAGTGCCGGCGCCTCCCTGTATCAGGTCACTCAAAAATTGGTCGTCAAAGTCTCCGTTAATCACACGGTCGCTGGCTAAAATAATATGTTCAGCCACCACAGGGTCCAGCGCACCCAGGTCGCGATTAGCCATGGCAGCGGCTTTCTTCACATAACCTAACGCCTGTACGAAAAACCTTTCCTTGCCAATCGGGATGCCCGTAATATGAAAATTCTCCAGCGCACGCAGGGTTTGAATGCCATAATACACATCATCCGGTAATTCCTTCTCTCCTAAAAAATCATGTTCTATCCTTGCCATGGTAAATAGTTTAGTGCTAATGAACGGCAGTTTACACCTTTTTTTGAATTAGAAAGGGGAGCCCGGCAGCAGGCCACTATCGGGCCGCCGTTGCGTCGCACACTTCAGGTGCAGTATCTTTCTTCATCAATATAAAAAGCTAAAACATAGCCGCGCCGGTACTCTTCGGGTAATCGAAAAACAGGAAACGTTTAGGGGCGCGGTCAAAGTCCTTCCAGCAATCGGTATCGGCAGCAATGGCGAATATACCGGCCGTGGGTACGTTATCGATGCGCATTTCTTCCGTCAGGTAATTAGCGAAATCGGTAATGCCAGGGTTATGGGCAAAGATGGCCACCTGGTCAAAATCGTCGTCTATCTTGGTAATGACTTTTAAAAAGGTAGAGGCGTAGCAGAGGTAAAGCTCTTCTTCCAGTAAGATCGCCTGCCGTGGATACTTCCATTCGCGGGCCATGAGCTTAGCGGTAGATCTGGCGCGCTTCGCCGGGCTGGAAATGATTAATTGCGGAACGGTGCCTCTCGCGAGCATGCGCTCGGCCATTTCGGGCGCGTTTTGTTTGCCCCGTTTATTGAGCGGGCGATCAAAATCATCCATGTCCGGATCGGTCCAGCTGGACTTTGCATGGCGAACAAGCAGCAATGTTTTCATAAAGCGGTGCGAAAACAATTGATAAACAAACAGTTTAGTCTAAAATACGGATTTCACAGAAAGTTAACCCGCAAATGCTTTTGTTCAACAGCACCGCCGTTGATTTAAGACAGAATTAACACGAGCGCTGAGTACTTAGTACCCGCGCTCGTTCTTTCCTTCCATAAAGTTCATGAATGCTTTGTTCACTACACGATTACCGCCCGGAGTAGGGTAGTTGCCGGTAAAGTACCAGTCGCCCAGGTTGTTGGGACAAGCGTCGTGCAGGCCGTCGATCGATTGGTAAATCACGTCCACATGGGCGTTAATGCCGGATGGAGTAATGATTTGCGCGATCTTATCGGATATTTCCTGTGTAGTAAAAGGCTTGTAAATGTTACGCACCACATTCTGCGCGTGCAGGGTGTTGGTCCTTTCCAGTTCCTTACACAAACCGTATGCTTCCTGCAAAACGTGTTCGCGGCCGGTTTCTTTCAGTAAGGCAATAGCCGCCTGGAAAGCAACGAAGTCGCCCATCTTGCTCATATCAATGCCGTAACAGTCCGGGTAACGTATTTGCGGGGCAGATGATACTACGATAATGCGTTTAGGTCCGAGGCGATCGAGCATTTTAATAATGCTTTCGCGCAGGGTGGTACCGCGAACGATGGAGTCGTCGATCACCACGAGGGTGTCTACGCCCGGTTGCACCGTTCCGTAAGTAATGTCGTATACGTGCTGCACCATTTCATTACGGCCACTATCCTCCGTAATGAAGGTCCTCATCTTCACATCTTTGATCGCAATTTTATCGATGCGCACGCGACGGTTCACCATTTCGGTGAGCTTCTCTTCATCAAAATCCTTATCCCAGCTCATGATCCGCTCTACTTTAATGCGGTTCAGGTACGTTTCCAGGCCTTTGATCAGTCCATAGAAAGCAACTTCGGCGGTGTTAGGAATGAAGGAGAAAATTGTATGACGAAGGTCGTTGTCAATCGCTTTCAGTACGGTTTCTGACAGGTTACGGCCAAGGTCAGTACGCTCTTTATAAATCTTTTCGTCGTTACCGCGGGAGAAGTAAATACGTTCAAAACTACAGGCGCGGCGCTCTTTCGGCGTCAATATCTGCTCGATGCTGTAATCCCCATTTTCTTTTACGATCAGCGCGTTACCTGGCATCAGTTCCAGTACTTCGTTTTCGCCAACGTTAAAGGAAGTGCGGATGGCTGCTCTTTCAGAAGCGGCAACGATCACATCATCATTAATATAGTAATAAGAAGGGCGAATACCGTGTGGATCGCGAATTACGAAGGAATCGCCGGAGCCGATAAGACCGGCCACGTGGTAACCTCCGTCGAACATAGAGAACGCGTTTTGCAGAATGCTCTTCACGTCCAGGCCGTTGTCGCGGGTTTCATCTTCCTTCGCGAGAAAGTGATGCACCACTTCAAGCATCGCTGCCAGGTCACTGTTCTTATGAGTGTCGCCAGGAAATACTTTTACAAAGTTGAACAGCTCGTCCACGTTCACCAGGTTAAAGTTACCTGCCATGGTAAGGTTACGGGCGGGAACCGTGTTGTGGCGTACAAAAGGATGGCAAAGCTCTTCGTTGTTTTTGCCCTGGGTGGCGTAGCGCAGGTGGCCCATCAGCAATTCGCCCAGGAAGCGAATGTGACCTTTCATCAGGCCAGGGTATTTGGTAATTTCGGGCTGGTACTTCTCTACCTCTGTAATTTCCTGCCTTATTCTCGCAAAAACGTCGGCGATAGGTTGGTTTGCACTGCTGCGGATGCGATTCATGAAAGGCACCCCGGGCTCGGTATGTAATTTTACTGCCGCTACCCCTGCTCCGTCCTGACCACGGTTATGCTGCTTCTCCATCAGGAGGTAAAGCTTGTTGAGTCCGTAGAAAACCGTTCCATATTTCTGCTGATAATAAGCGAATGGTTTTCTTAATCTTATGAATGCAAGTCCGCACTCATGCTTAATCGCGTCACTCATGCCGTAAAATTGAAGACGCAAAGTTAGTGCAAATTGGGAGCATCGCAATGGACTTTTTGGCGTATTAGGTGGATAGAAGTTGGCGGCCTTAAACGGAGAAAGGAGCACCAGTTACGGTACTCCTTTCTCTTTTCTATGTTGATATAAAAAGCTGACTATTGTTTGGCCAGGGCGTTCATCCACTGGGCTACGTTGTTGCAGTTCTTAAATTCCTGCTCTACATCCACATAAAAAGTAGGGATCTTATCCAGCAACCACTTGTTAAGCGTTTCCGCCTGTTTGATCTTCAGCGCGCGTTCCTGGATGCGGGCGTAATCGTCCTGCAGGTTTTCGCGGTGAGGCTGGCTGCGGGTTTTCAGGTACACGATACGCATGCCATTTCCGTTACGCTCATCTTTATATGCCATTGGTTTAGACAACTCGCCTGGCTTCAAATCATTCAGTGCCAATACGATATCTTTCATGGAAGGGTCATTCAGCTGATCAATCGTAATCAAAGTAGCACCTGTATTAGGATCGGCGATCATGCCGCCGGTGAACTTGGCATCTGGCAGGTCGCTGTACTTATACACCGCATCAGCAAAAGTTGTTTTGCCTGCGATGATCGCGCCACGCAAAGAGTCGATCTTTTTAGTAGCGGCGGTCATATCATCGTTTGTTACGTTCGCTTTCAGGAGGATGTGTTGCACGTTCACGTTATCACCCTGCCTTCTCAGCATCTTGATGAGGTGATAACCAAATTGCGACTTCACCGGTTGCGATATTTCTCCTTCTTTCAAACGGAAGGCGGCAGACAGGAAGGTCGGATCCCACATATTTTTGTCGTTACGGTTCAGGGTGTACACGCCACCGTTCTCCTTAACGCCCGGGTCCTCAGAATACAGGCGGGCCAGGGTTCCGAAGTCGGCGGTGTTACCTTCTGCACGTTTCTTGAAATCCAGCAGTCGCTCTTTCGCATAGCTTTCCATTTCGGTACCGGCTTTCGGGATAATCACGAGTTGACCAACCTCCAGCTCTGATTCGTAAAACGGTAAGCTATCTTTAGGTATGCGCTCAAAGTTGGTTTTCACCTCTGTAGGTGTCACCTTCACGCTACCCACGATTTTGTCGCGCATCGCATCCGCCAGCATTTGCTCACGGATCGGTTCGCGGAAACGTTCACGCAGCTGGTATACTGTATAACCGGTGATCTCCTCCATTTTCTGGCGGGTACCGTACACTTGTTCGAAATAACGGATCTGGCTCTCGATACGGCCGGAAACGTCCCCATCGTTTATCGGCAGGGAATCTCGTTCGGCCTGTAATACCAGTACTTTATGTGCAATGAGGCGTTCCAGTACGCTGCAGCTGGCATTAGCCGGTAAAGGCTGGTCCAGCGCCTGCTTCTGGAAATCTACCAAACCCGATTCCACTTCGGAACGGAGGATGATTTTATCGCCTACTTTGGCTACGATCTTGTCTACGATGTACCGCGTCTGAGCAGAAGCGGCGCTCGCCAGGCACAGGGTGGCGGCAGACAGTATCAATAATTTCTTCATATTTCTCTTGTGAATAACCAAAATAACCAATAAATAATAAGCCCGGCAAAGAGGGGCGGACGATTTAACAAAAATTTCGGATTTAGAAAGGGCGGAAAGCCTTGTTTATCAAAGCCTCCCGCCCTTTTCCTTATGTAAGAACCTGTATTATAATGTTCTCTTAACTTCCACTTCTTCGAAGCCTTCCACGATGTCGCCGACCCTGATATCATTGTAGTTCCTGATACTAAGACCACACTCCATGTTGGACACCACTTCTTTCACGTCGTCTTTGTAACGCTTCAGAGAGCCAAGTTCGCCGGTGTATACTACGATACCATCGCGAACCAGGTTAACCCTAGTGTTACGCGCTAAGCGACCATCCAGTACGAAACAGCCTGCAACTGTAACCTTGTCGAATTTGTAGGTTTCGCGGATTTCCACGTTGCACACCACTTTCTTTTCGATTTTTGGTTCCAGCATGCCTTCCATCGCGCTCTTCAGTTCGTCGATCGCGTCGTAGATGATAGAGTAGGTACGGATCTCGATGTTCTCTTTCTCGGCCAGTTTCGCCGCCTGCATAGACGGGCGTACCTGGAAGCCGATCAGCAGTGCATCGGATGCGGTAGCCAGCAGTACGTCGGATTCTGTGATCTGACCAACACCTTTGTGTACTACGCTTACTGCAATCTCTTCGGTTGACAGTTTCTGCAGGGAATCGCTCAACGCTTCTACAGAACCATCGAAGTCACCTTTGATGATGAGGTTAAGCTGCTTGAAGTTTCCGAGTGCCAAACGACGGCCGATCTCGTCGAGGGTGATGTGCTTTTTGGTGCGGATACCCTGCTCACGCACGATCTGTGCACGACGGTTAGCCACATCTTTTGCTTCACTCTCATCTTCATACATCCTGAACTTCTCACCCGCTTGTGGCGCACCGTTCAAACCGAGGATCTGAACTGGTGAAGAAGGTCCGGCTACTTCCAAACGCTGACCGCGTTCGTTGAACATAGCCTTGATTTTACCGAAGTGCTGACCAGATACGATGGTGTCGCCCTGCTTCAGGGAACCGTTGGAGATCAGCAGCGTGGTTACATAACCACGGCCTTTGTCCAGCGATGCTTCGATGATGCTTCCGGAGCCTTCACGGTCTGGGTTAGCTTTCAGTTCGAGCAGTTCCGCTTCGAGTAATATTTTTTCCAGCAGCAGGTCGATATTCAAACCGCTTTTGGCTGATATTTCCTGGCTCTGGTATTTACCACCCCAGTCTTCTACCAGGAGGTTCAATTGTGCCAGTTGTTCTTTGATCTTTTCTGGATTGGCGCCGTCTTTATCAATTTTGTTGATAGCGAATACCATCGGCAGGCCTGCAGCCTGTGAGTGGGAGATCGCTTCCTTCGTTTGAGGCATGATGGCATCATCCGCAGCTACCACGATAACGGCAATGTCGGCCACTTTCGCACCACGGGCACGCATCGCGGTAAACGCTTCGTGACCAGGTGTATCGAGGAAGGTGAGTTTTTTACCTGTTGCAGTAGTTACCTGGTAAGCACCAATGTGCTGGGTAATACCGCCGGCCTCACCAGCTACTACGTTTGCGTTACGAATATAGTCAAGGAGGGAGGTTTTACCATGGTCAACGTGACCCATGATGGTAACGATCGGCGCCCTTGGAACCAGGTCTGCCGGATCATCTTCTACTTCTTCCTCATCTTGCTCATCAGCATCTTCCAGACCAATAAACTCTACTTCATAACCAAATTCGCCTGCTACCAGTTCAATAACTTCGGCATCGAGACGTTGGTTGATGGACACCATGATACCGAGGCCCATACATTTCGAGATTACTTCGGCGAAGCTTACGTCCATGAGGTTGGCCAGTTCACTTACAGACACAAACTCAGTCACCTGCAGTTTGTTGTCCTCCATACCCTGGTTAGCCATTTGCTCTTCACGAACCTGGCGTTTTTCGCGGCGGCGTGTTGCTTTGGTGTTTTTACCGCCACGGGTATTACCACCAAGCTTGGCCATGGTTTCCTTGATCTTGTTCTGGATTTCGTTTTTATCGATCTCCTTATCTTCAGGACGCCTGTTGTCTGGTTGATTGCTACGGAAACCGCCACCTTGACCACCTGGACGGTTACCGAAGTTACCACCCCTGTTAGGTCCACTGTGCGGACGGTTACCCTGTCCACCAGGTCCCTGGCTACGGTTGTTATTGTTATTACGATTTCCGCCGGGGCCGCCTGGTCCCTGTCCTGGGCCGCGATTACCACCCTGGCCGCCACCTGGGTTGCGTTCCTGGTATGGGCGGGATTGTCCACCCTGTGGACGAGCGCCACCACCCGGACCGCGATTACCACGGTCTTGCGGGAACTCACCTGGTTTAATAGGCTCCGGCTTCTTTTCAACGATAATGCGCTTGCGTTTGCGTTTCTCGTTTTCGTTTTGTTTTGCTTTGTTATCGCGACGATCGTTATTCACCGGCAGGTTGATTTTACCGATCACTTTAGGTCCGGTAAGTTTCTCTGCCTGGATGTTGGAAATAACTTTTTCGTCGTCGTCGCCACCATCGGTGGAGTCGTTTTGTTCAGGCGCTTCCTGCTTTTCTGCGGCGGGAGCAACTACTTGCGGAGCCGAAGGCGGTGTGGAAGGCGTTTCTTTTACAACTACCGTTGCGGGAGTTTGTACGGGGGCTTCTTCAGTTGTTACAGCCACTTTTTCTTTTTTATCTTCTACTACTTCTTCCTTCTTTTCTTTAGCAGGTTCCTGAACGGGCGATTTAGGCGCTACTGTTTCAGCAGCGGGTTTAACCGGCTCCGGTTGAGGCTCGGGCTGTGGTTTTTCAGCTGCGGGAGGAGGTGTCGCTACCGGTGGTTCGGCTGGCGTTTCCTTTTTAGCTGCGGGAGGGGGAGTTGCAGGCTTCCTGTTACGGTTCAGCGCTTCCAGGTCGATTGTTGCCACGACTTTAGGTCCGCTGATACGGGAGGTATCTGCAGGTTTCGCTGGCTCGGCCTTGGTTTCGGCTGCCGGTGGTTCGGGCGTGGGCTCCGGTTGTTTAACCGGTGCTTCTGCCTGGGGAACCGGAGGCTCCTGTTTAGGCGGTTCTGCTTTGGGGGGCGCTGGTGCTTCCGGGGCGGTAGTTGCTACCGGCTCTGGTTTCGCGTCCTCTTTAGCAGGCGCATTCTTTTTGGCTGCCGCGGCTGCAGCTTCTGCTTCTTCCTTCTCCTTCTTCTTCGCGGCATCTAACACGGTCCCTTTAGGCAAAGCGATCTGGTCGCTTTTGCGCTTATTCGCTTTATCCTGCTGAAACTCCGACTGCAGCGCGCCGTACATCTGCGATGTAAGACGGGCGTTAGGTGAGCCAAATTCTGCCATGTCGTATCCTTTATTGGCCAGGAAGTCGATCAACGTATCCTTACCAATATTAAATTCCTTGGCGGCAGCCAGCAAGCGCGGTGTGTTGTTTGTTGTTTCGGGCATATTGAATTTCTGCCTCCCCCATTCTTCGCCAGAAGCGAAGACCGTTTTAACTTTTAATTAATTACTTAAATAAGATACCATCTTCACGCATGAAGCCAATCCCACGGGGAAGGTTGGGACGGACTTTATTCTTTTTCAAACTCTTCCTGTAATATTCTGCGAACTTCTGTTACTGTTTCTTCCTCCAGGTCGGAACGGCGAACCAGTTCTTCAGACGTCAGTTCAAGCACGCTGCGTGCGGTATCGCAACCAATGCGCTTAAGCTCGTCGATGATCCAGGCTTCGATTTCGTCGGAAAATTCTTCCAGGTCGATGTCAAATTCAGCCTGTTCCTGTTGCTCGTCGCGGAATACATCTATTTCATACCCCGTCAATTCGCAAGCCAGTTTTATGTTCACGCCTTTTTTACCGATGGCCAGTGATACCTGGTCAGGATTCAGATAAACAGAAGCGTATTTGTTGTCGTTATCAACGTCCATACGGCTGATCCTGGCGGGCGTAAGCGCGCGTTGGATAAGCAGCTGAAGATTATTGGTGTAGTTGATGATGTCGATGTTTTCATTGCGCAGTTCGCGAACTATACCGTGGATACGGCTACCCTTCATACCTACGCAGGCACCAACCGGATCAATGCGGTCGTCGTAAGATTCTACTGCAACTTTGGCTCTTTCGCCCGGCTCACGTACAATCTTCTTGATCACGATCAGACCGTCGAAAATTTCCGGAACCTCAATTTCCAGCAGTTTCGCCAGGAAGGAGGGGTGAGTTCTGGAGAGAATGATCAACGGAGAGTTATTTTTCATCTCCACTTTCTTCACTACTGCCCTTACGTTTTCTCCTTTTTTGAAGTAATCGGTCGGAATTTGCTCCGGCTTAGGCAATATTAATTCATTCCCTTCATCATCCAATAATAAAACTTCTTTTTTCCACACCTGGTACACCTCGCCGTTCACAATTTCACCAACCCTGTCGGCATATTTTTTAACGAGAATGTTCTTTTTCAGGTCGCCGATACGGGCGGAAAGTGTTTGTTTGGCAGCCAGGATGGCACGACGGCCAAAATCCATGATCTCAACTTCCTCATAAAGGTCTTCACCTACCTGGTAATCCGGTTCTATTTTGATGGCATCTGTATAAGCGATCTGGGCGTTATCGTCTTCCACCTCTCCATCTTCTACAATGGTACGGCGGCGCAGGATCTCCAGGTCACCTTTTTCGGTATTTACGATCACGTCGAAGTTCTCATCAGAGCCATACTTTTTGCGCAGGAGGGTTTTAAATACATCTTCCAACACTTTCATGAGCGTTGGCCTGTCTATATTTTCCGCTTCCTTAAACTCGGTGAATGACTCAATCAGGTTAATACTAGCCATTTTTATATATTATTGTTTAAAACACAATACACACGTGCGTGTGCTTGATTTCAGAGAAATTTATATCTGTAACTTTTTGTTCTTTCTTTTTACCGATCAACTCCTCGATCGTCAGCTTCTCCTCGTCTGCTGCCAGCAACTTACCTTCCTTCGTAGCACCATCCAGCAACGTCACCTCCACTTTACGACCAATGTTCTTTTTGAACTGGCGCGGGCTCTTCAGCGGCTCGTCTAAGCCTGCAGACGACACCTCCAGCGAAAAATCATCGTTCGGGAAAAGTCCGGAAGTTTCCAGCAAAGGGTACAACGCGCGGTTAAAAGATACCAGCTGCGAAATAGCGGCTCCATTATCCGCATCCAGGTAAACCTTTACATTATTGGTGGGCTTGATCTTGATCTCTACCAAAAAATAGTCGGGCTTGTCCTTATCCACTATCAGCTGTTCAACCAGCGCCGTTATCGATGCTATAATTTGTTCGTTTGCCATACAAAAAACGAGAAGGGGACTCTCTCGTCCCCTTCTTTTGAATCTTTTTATCAATGCAAAATTACAATTTTATTTCAATACAAAAAGTATTTTTAGACCTACGAGATCAATTCGCTAAGTCGGATTTATTCATATAAAACAAAGGCGTTATATTACTCGCCTCAAAAAAAGAAAAGATATGCATTGGTTATGGTTTATTCTGATTGGAGCCGCTGCAGGCTGGCTGGCAGGACTATTAGTGAAAGGCCGGGGACTGGGCTGCCTGGGCAATATACTGCTCGGCATCGTAGGCGGAGTATTGGGCGGATGGATTTTCCGACAGCTTGAACTTAAACCGGCCGGCACATTTGTTACCGCCTTCGCAGGAGCATTCGTCATCCTTCTCGTCGCAAATCTCGTCAGCAGAAAATAATGCTTGTCGCCCGGGGTCATATTAAAAAAATCAACATTGAACTGTGGGCCTGGGCGGGCGCATTAATCGTCCTGTTGCTCATTGATCCGTCAAAACCGCCCTTGTTCAACCTATGTCCTTTGCACTTTTTGGGCATCGAATGGTGTCCAGGCTGCGGACTTGGCCGCTCGATAAGTTACCTGCTGCATGGGGAGGTCGTTCGTTCGTGGAAAACGCATAAGCTGGGCGGATTTGTACTCGTACTGCTCATCGCCCGCGTTATACAGCTCGCCAAAATTCAGTATATTCAGCACACGACAACTGATAAAACCCATGAACACTAATTATTATTTCTCAATGCTACCCGGTGCAGACGCGGAGGAACTTGTGTGGCTGCAGGAGCTAACTAAGAACTACAACGACGAAACCCGCCAACGCTTTATCGCCATTTACAGCGGCCGCAGGAAGGATCCCCAAACGGTGCTCATTTGCTGCCTGATAGGCTTTGTCGGGTTCGCGGGCATTCAAAGATTTCTGACGGATCAAATCGGCTGGGGCATTGCGTATTTACTTACGCTGGGCTTCTGCTACGTGGGTACGATCATCGACGTGATTAACTATAAACAAATAGCTTGGGAATACAACAAGAAAGAAGCGATGGCGGCCGCAGCACTGCTGGGCTACAACTTTTAACTTATTCAACATAAATTATAAATGGCGCTCATATGGGTGCCATTTGTTTTTTTAACTCATCGTTAAAGAAAACCTAAATCCGACCCTGAAATCGTACCCCGAAAAGGATTATCCGCTACCTTTGTCCCCATGTTAAAATTTCTCTTTTACTTATTTCTTTTCTGGCTGATCTATAAACTGGTGTTCGATTTCATCATCCCGGTGTATAGAACTACAAAGCATGTAAAGCGCCAGATGAACGACGTGCAGGAGCATATGCGGGAACAGTTCCGTCAACAACAGCAACAATCTTCCGGATATAGCACCCCCAACCCTAACGCACAAACGGCCGAAAAGGTGCGCAAAGCGCCAGACAGCGATGACTACATCGACTTCGAAGAAATTAAATAGTTACTTCCCCGGACGAAAAATATCGAGGATCGTTTGCGGCGGCTGCAGGTGAATGGTACGTATGCCTAATTCTCCGGCTGCAATAATGTTCGGCAAAGTATCGTCGATGAATAGGGTAGCTGCGGGGTCCAGGCGGTTTTCATCTAAAATAACCTGGTATGCCTCTTTCTCCGGCTTGCGATAACCTATGCGGTGAGAGTAGTATGCCTTATTAAAGAACTGGTCCACGGATGGTAGTCCCCTGGTTTGCATTAACCGGGCGTTAAAGGCCGTATAGTGAATGGCGTTCGTATTACTGAGCAAAAAGGTGTCGTAATAATTTTGAAGCTGCTGCAGGAGTTGCAGGCGGGCGATGGGGAAGTCGAGCAGCATGGCGTTCCAGGCGTCTACTAACTGCGGAATGGTAACGCCATCCGGGGCTTCTTTCTGCAATTCGTGTAGAAAATCATCATTGCTGATGCCCCCGATCTCCAGATCTTCGAACAGCGCGTTCGCGTGAAACTGATTGTACAACTCCCTGAAATTATGCACCCCCAGATCGAGGAAAGCCTGCTCGGTGCGCATGTAGTCAATATTCAGAATGACGCCACCGAGATCAAAAATGATATGTTTGATTCCTTCCATAGTGCTATTGTGTTAAGCCGTGGCAAAGGTAATACAGTAGCGGGGTAGCGTAAGCAAAAAAATAGTTTGAATTGATTAAAAAATATTTACTTTTGCCGTCCCTCGAAAGAGGGGAAGTTCTTCGGAACAGGTCCTATAGCTCAGTTGGTTAGAGCACCTGACTCATAATCAGGGGGTCCCAGGATCATGCCCTGGTGGGACCACGAACGAAAAAGCACTTGCAACCGCAGGTGCTTTTTTATTTTATGCAGATGGGCGGCCTGTCTTTTGCAATATCCCTAGCAAAACCATCCGCATGATCAACTTAACCCGAATCGCCATATCCGCCCTGCTGTTAGTTTCCGTAGCCAGCTGCCAGCAAAATTCATCCTGCAAAGTAGTAAGCCTGGAAGGCAAAAACGCTATAGACGCCATACTGGCTTCGGATACCATTATCCCCAATACGATGCTGATCCTACCCGATTCGATCGTTACATCCTCCGATAAAAAAATTACCAACGTATTAGACACGCTCCGGGACCGCGGCCTGTTACAATACGTAGCCCTGGACAGCTTCAGGTCCACCAGGCGCCTAACAGGCCCGCAACTGGATGGTCCCGACGATATTATGTTGTATCGTTACGCCATCAGCTGGGCGCCCGGCATTAAACAAAATGGCAGGTACCACGACGTATTAAGCGTTAGCTTCCTGGGCCGAGAGTTGCAGGGCGAGGTTCGTTATAGTGGGCGGGAAGTGCGCATAGGCAAAGTAAGTATTATGGAAGATGATACGCTGTTCTTTCACCAGGATTGCGAAAAACAGTCATTCCGATACGCCTATAAACTGGAGCCATGTTGCGAACTAGGCGAAGCCATTGGTTTTAACGCGTATGAACGAATTATACGCCGCCGCACCGGCAGCGAACCGGCAGAACAAATCAAAAGTCCCGCCATTGAAGTAGCAGGCCAGTAGTTGTTATTTTTCTGTAAACCGATCATTTATTTGGAGCAGATGTTTTTCCAGCATGTTGGCAAACTGCTGCGCTTTACCGAAAAAGGCCGACTTACTTGATAAGTCGTGTAGTTCGTCGGGATCCGTTTCCAGGTTGAACAACTGCTTTGTTTCGCGACCATTCACTTTATACCAGATTAACTTCCAGTTATCCCCTGTGCTTACCACGCGTTGCAGGTCTTTGTAGGGTAACTAGCCGGCAGCGGGAGCTTCGAAGAATCGTACAGGCCTTTGAATCGCTCCGGTGGCGTGCGTGGATCATGCGGTGCGGTAAAGGCTACGTACATCAGGAATGGCGTGGTATCTTTCTTTTCTGTCAGATATTTTACCGCGGCATCGGCGTAGCATTCGCTGGAAAAACGGTCACCGGTGAACTTGGCGATCGCGGGATATTTTCCTGTGCTGTCGAAATGATGCAATCGGGGCGTTCCGTGACCGCCTTGCTTTTCCGTACGCACGCCTCCAAAGAAAATGTTATCTGCCTTACTAAAGGAAGACTGGAAAGCCGCTTTGCTATTATGCCACTTACCCGTTTCAAATGTTTCGTAGCCATGGCTACGGAAATAGGCGGGAAATAAGCTTGCGTAATTACATCCACCGTTAATAAAGCAATCGGGCAGCTGGTAATAAGGTTTACCACTTAACAGCATCGCCCTGCTGGGTGCGCAAATGGCGCCACTATTGGCTCCGAGAATGTGTGTGCGGGTAAAGGTCATGCCCCGTTTGACGAGGCGATCGAGATTGGGTGTAATGATATGTTCGTTGCCAAGTGCGTGAATCGTGTTATATCGCTGGTCGTCGGTGACGATAACGAGTATGTTAGGACGGGCGGATTGCGCATGCAACGGCTTGCCCATCAGGCTAAAGCTGGCTAAAAGGGCGCAGAAAAGGAGCTTCCCCCCACAGGTTCTTAAACATGTTGCGCTTTTAAATGGCCAGTATACTGGCACAGGTATAGAATAAGGCCCGGCGTGGTCCGGGCCTGCAAACTTATCCTTTAACGATCTTATTATAAGAAGTAGCTATTCCTTTAATGAGCGAGGAGCTGAAGCCCTGGTGTTCCATTTCGTTCAATCCTGCGATGGTACAGCCTTTAGGCGTGGTTACCTTATCGATTTCCTCTTCCGGATGGCGTTTTTCGCGGATGAGCAGTTCAGCGGCGCCTTTTACCGTTTGTGCGGCAATCAGGTTGGCAGTACGCACATCAAACCCAATTTCAATACCGCCCTGTATGTTGGCGCGAATAAAACGGAGCGCGTAGGCAATACCGCAAGCACCCAGTACCGTAGCGGCATCCATTAGTTTTTCGTCGATGCTGACCGTAACGCCCAATTGATTAAACATGCTTTCGACCCAGCTTACATGCTCGGGGGATGCATATTTATGGCAGATGCAGGTCATCGACTCGCCGATGGCAATTGCCGTATTGGGCATCGCGCGTACGAGCGGCATATTGCCACCTACAATCTTTTCGAGATCTTCTATCAGAATACCGGTTACTACGCTGATGAGAATCTGCTTCTCCGGTTTAAAAACCGGCTGCAGGCCGGCGAGCACTTCCTTCACGTTATAAGGCTTTAAGGCCACCAGTACCACATCAGCACCGGCAACTGCCTTTGCATTATCTGCCTCAATATTAACGCCCTGCTCTTTTAAGCTGCCCAGGGTGGCAGTATTACGTTTGGTTATAGTGATGTCGGCGGCCCGGGAGAACCCGCTCTTCAACAATCCCTCTGCTATGGCGGAGCCAAGATTTCCGCCACCGATAATGGCAATTTTCTTCGATGACATACTTACTGTTTTATCCCTTAGGGTTTGGTAAGGTAACACAAAACAGGCAGCCGTGCAAACGGGTAACGGCGACCCCGAACAGGACCGCCGTTACCGGAATTATGTTGATATTGAGTCTAATCGAGTGTGACGTGGCTCCAGTTTTCGCCGCTTTTAATGCGGTAAAGCTGCATTTCGCTGATGTCGAACTGTTCGGCGATCTGCTTCATGGTTTTACGGCCGGGTTTAGCCAGCAGGCGTTTAATGCTTTTCACCTTGGTGATGTTGAGCTTCAGGCCTTTTACACGGTTGCGCTGCCGCTGTTTGTAAGCCAGTTTCGCGGGACTGTTTTGCTGATGTTCTTCCATCTCCTGTTTGGTGGCCCAGCGAAGGTTGTTCACCTTGTTGTTCTTTTTGTCGTAGTCAAGGTGTATGACATAACGGTGATTACGGCCAGGCTTGGAGCAAAAGAGTTTTGCCACTTCGCGGTGCAGGTAAAGCGACTGGTACGTGTCGGCCGGTTTGATGTTGAGTACAGTGTACCCTTCTACCGTGGACCCCGTTAGCACTTTGCCATCTTCGTGGCTTTCGGAGTAGCTGATTACCCTGCCCTGGTTAGACACGGCATACTTTTTACGAAGCGCAGATTTGTTTTTTATCTGCAAGTCTTTCCAGACCTCGTTCCTCAGATTTTTAAATGCAGTGGCCATGTGAAGTCATTTTTGAGTTGATTTTGGGGGATAAAATTTAAGTAAAACACACATTCAGCGTCCTGTTCACATTCCGGTAGTGCCTTTTAATGACTCTTGGGGAGTTAATACCTATAGTTGCGCCTATAATCGCTTTTCTTACCCCGGACCTGTTACAAATTGCTGATTGTGAGCTTGTATGTTTAACTACGTGGACTTGTATTCATATACCATGCCGTTTCCCGGCTGCCCTGTTTTGCGTTTGTTCACTGTCCTGCCGGGGATTGCGGGCGGGGATTTTTTATCTCATATTGCCTTTCTATCGTTCGTTGTGCCCCATTATACCGGCTTCTTAAGGGAAAATAAATGGTTTTAGTATACCTGTAACCGTAACAGCCCATCGACCTGAGCCCGTTGAAAAAACGTGTTTATGTAGCAACGGGAAGGCCAACTGGAAAACACAATGTAAATTTACACAAATTTATACTGAGAACGATCATGAATGGCTTCCTTAATAAACAACCCGCTACGGCACAATTGGCAACACTAATCGGCTTTTTTATCGCATTCTTCCTGATCTACTTTGCCGTCATGCAATTGTTACTTCCGTCTATCAGCGGTGGCTACACGTATGAAACGCTCTACGCTGCTGCTAAAAAGGATTCCAGCTTATTGCCCTATCTGAAATTAACACAAATTTTATATACTACCATCGTTTTTCTTGTGCCCGCTGTCATTTTTCTTTACCTGTGTTACCCGCAGCCCTTTCAGGAAACAGGCTTAGCGAAGGGCCCATCTATATATAATCTGGTTTTTACCCTGCTTATCATGGCCAGTGCACTGCCGCTGGTGGCCGCTTTAATGGAATGGAACGCATCCTGGCCGGTGGGCGATACACTGGTCAACCTCGAAAAGGAGGCCGAGGAGCAAACAAAACGCCTGCTTTACATGCCCAATGTCGGCTCGCTCATCGTTAACCTGTTAATGGTAGCTGCGATACCAGCCCTGGCCGAGGAGTTGTTCTTCCGGGGGGCCATGCAGCCGATCGTTACCAAAGTTGTACGTAACGGCTTCGTAGCGGTAATTATCACCTCGGTGATATTTTCAGCCATACATATGCAGTTCCTGACCTTCCTGCCGCGTTTCGGACTTTCTATTATCTTGGGATGCATCTACCTGATCAGCGGCAACCTGTGGCTATCCATCATCGCCCATTTCTGCAATAATGCTTTAAGTGTCATATTATTTTATAGCGGACAAACCGAAACCGATGAAAGTTATTCGTGGTATATTACAGCATTAAGCGGTGCGGTGGTGCTGGCCCTGTTCCTTATGATGCGCAGGAGCAACAAGCATACAGCCCTCGCCCCAACTGAAAATAACTAACTATGGAGAAAGATTGGGTTAAAGTATTTGACAGCCCCCAGGGCTTTCGTGCCGAAATGGTAAAAGGCATGTTAATCGATAACGGCATCAGCGCCATCTACCTGAGTAAACAATCGTCTGCATTCCAACAAATGCTTGGTGGGTTGGGCGAAGTGTATGTACACATTTCCCAGAAGGCAGCAGCCGAAACGCTGATCCGCGAAGCAGGGGAAGCCGCAGAAGATAACATTGAAAACAATTTTTAGCTTTGCAGCGGACTAACATAGCCTTATAACCTTTCAATGAAGACCTTCATTACCCGTACAATATCTGCCTTGTTCTTTGTAGCGATTATGCTAGGGGGCATCCTGTACAATTCCTTTACCTTTTTCCTGCTCTTTTTTGTGATTAACTTTTTTGCGCTGCTGGAGTATTTGCGGCTGGTGCGCAAGATCGATCCGGAATATGAGCAAATATCTTCCTGGCACCGCTATGGGCTTATGATAGCGAGTTGCGGTATTATGATGGCGTTTTCCGGCGGCCAGTTCGGCGGCGATTCGTTCTCGCTGGGCTTTATCGGCTGGGCGTTGGCGATCGTGTTTCTGATGGTATTGCCTTTGGGCGAAATACTCATGAACAATACGTTTTCCCTCAAAAACATGGGCTATTCGGCCCTGGGCCTGATATACGTAACGGTTTCAATAGGTATGCTCGTAGATATGCGGCTCAACGATGTGCTGCAGTTCAGCCTTCCGTCAGGTCAGCCGATCGGCTACCTGGTGCCCCTGTTATTGATCATTTTCATCTGGATAAACGATACGATGGCGTATATCGTAGGCTCCCTGATCGGACGCACGCCGTTTTTCCCTTCCATTTCTCCAAAGAAGACGACGGAGGGATCAGTAGGCGGCATGGTGCTGGCAGTGGCCACGGCAGGGGTATTCGGATGGTACTGGGGCAAAAGTGTATTGGCCTTCGAACATTGGCTGGCACTGGCCGGCATAGCAGCCATTTTCGGCACTATCGGCGACTTGCTGGAATCTAAACTGAAGCGGCTGGCAGGTGTAAAAGACTCCGGAAACATGATGCCCGGCCACGGGGGCTTCCTCGACCGGTTCGACTCACTGCTGCTGGCGTCACCATTTGCCTGGCTGTACGTTTACTTTTTCCTTCACTGAGAATAATTAACTTCGTACCTCGGTTTGAAGCAATATGCATAACAAATCTTATATCTAATTAATAATTAATCAAACTAAAATGAAAATCCATCGCGAAGGATCGGCAACAATTCTATTGACTTTACTGGCACTGGCAGTGATTAACGGCTTTGTGTACTATTTCACGAAAGACTATCCCGTTGTAACCTGGGGCCTGCTGATCGTGTCCATCGTGTTCTGGCTATTCATCATTTCATTTTTCCGTGTACCCAGCAGGGTGTTTAAGGCAGATGAGAACCTCATTATCGCCCCGGCCGATGGTAAAGTGGTGGTAATTGAGGAAACTTACGAAGCGGAGTACTTCAAGGACAAACGCCTGCAAGTGTCCATTTTTATGAGTCCGGCAAACGTGCATGTTAACCGCAATCCTATCAGCGGAGAAATTAAGCTGTCGCAGTACCACGCCGGTAAATACCTGGTGGCCTGGCATCCTAAATCTTCTACCGAGAACGAGCGCCACACGGTGGTAATCAACAACGGCAAAACGGAGATCCTGGTTCGCCAGATTGCAGGTGCGCTGGCCCGCAGGATCGTAAACTATATGAAAGCCGGTATGAAAGTGCAGCAGAATAGCGAAATGGGCTTTATCAAATTCGGCTCCCGCGTAGACCTTTACCTGCCTATCGGCACGAAAGTAAACGTAGCACTCAATGAAACGGTGCGTAACGGCCAAACGGTGATTGCTACACTCGCCTAATGTTTTTAACAGTTCCTTACATTTTAAAGTCTTATCTTTAAATAAACCAGCAAGGATGAAAAAAGTATTTGCTTTCACCGCCATCACTCTTCTTTCCGCCACTATGGTGGTTGCGCAGGACAAGAAAAAGGATCAGCCTAAAGAGAAATGCAAACCCACTGCCAACGGCAAATCCTGCTGTACACAGCCTACCAAAGCCGCAGCGCTGAGGACGGCGAAACCGGCAGCCAAACCAGTGGCTCCGGCACAAAAAAGTTAAAAACTGTATGCTATAATTGAAAAAGCGCTGCCTGTAAGGGTAGCGCTTTTTATTTTGTGGCGTAATGATCGTTATAATATCTTCTTCAACTCACTCAAACACGCAATAGAATAGGTTGGCACCACAGGCGAGGCCTTCGCCGGACCGAAGTACACCTGGTCCATGCCTACGTTTTGCGCGCCTAAAATGTCAACATCCAGCGTATCGCCGATCATAATGCTTTCCGCCGCAGTAGTGCCGGCTTTTGCCATCGCATAATCGAATATTTCGCGGTGTGGCTTAAGGCTGCCGGCAGATTCGGACGTAATTACATGAGTAAAGTAGTGGTGAATACCGGCATGCTTCATTTTGAGGTGCTGCGTTTCCTCGAAACCATTCGTGATAAGGTGAAGCGGGTAGTTTTTGGCCGCCAGGTAGTCGAGCACCTCTATCGCGTACGGAAACAGGGCCGTTTGCGTAGGCAACAACTCCAGGAACTGTTCGCTCATCAGGTTGCAAAGCTTGTCGTCCGCTATTTTATACTCTAAAAACGTAAGCCAGAAGCGCTTGAAGCGTAATTCTTTCCTGTTGATAAAGCCCTTGCGAAAGCGATCCCACAGGCGTTCGTTGTGCACGGAATAACGGGCGTAAAAATCGTCGAAGGAGCTGATGCCACGGTCGCACAGGGTATTTAGCTCGTACAGCCGTTGCAAGGTTTGGGTGGCATTGGTTTCAAAATCCCAGAGTGTATGGTCCAGGTCGAAAAAAATATGTTTATACTTCATGGTCCTACTTTCACGTAACGCGATGAACAAAATTAGCACAAGTATGCCAAAGGATTTATTTTTATCCTGTTAAAAACGTTTGAGCATACTATGAACGCAGTCATTACAGGAGCCAGCAAAGGTATTGGCAAAGCCGTAGCCGAAAGGCTTGCGCGTGAGGGGTTTAATGTGGCCATTTGCGCCCGTAATAAGGAAACGCTGGATCAAACGGCCGCGGCCATCCGCAGCCAGTCGCCCTCGGTAAAGGTGATCGCTTTCGCCATGGATATGGGCGATAAGCGCGCCGTGCTGGACTTTGCCCGCGAAATTGAAACACAATTAGGTGTAGTAGACATCCTTGTAAACAATGCCGGCATATTTGTGCCAGGCGCGCTGCATGAAGAAGCGGACGGCCATTTTGAAAAGATGATGGAAGTGAACGTTTACAGCGCCTACCATCTTACCCGTGCATTATTACCGGCGATGATCGCCCGCAAGAAGGGACATATATTCAACCTTTGCTCCACTGCGAGCCATAAAGCTTATCCGAACGGCGGGTCATACAGCATCACCAAATATGCACTGCTCGGCTTTTCTCAAAACCTGCGGGAAGAACTGAAGCCTCACCGCGTTAAGGTAACTGCTATCAGCCCCGGCCCCACGTTAACCGCGTCGTGGGAAGGTTTTGACGCACCGCCCGACCGTATGATGCCGCCGGAAGATATTGCAACAATCATCTGGAGTGCCTATTCCCTCGCCACCCAAACCGTGGTGGAAGACATCCTGCTGCGACCGGTGCTGGGCGACATCAGTTAGGCCCACATCGCTGAAACCCTTTGCTGTATTGACTTAACGAGTTATTCAAGCCTTTATTTTTAACTTACTTTTAACTTGTTCTTAATATTTTAGGGGGAAGGCTTTGGTTAAATTTGTTTTTGATGATTTATATGATCCGGATAGCTAAAAAAGGTATCTTAACACTATTGGTCTGTTGCACTGCCATCGTGGCAATGGCACAGGAGTTTCGCTTTATCACCCAGGTAAGCAGCACCACTGTAACTACGGATGATTATGTCCAGATACAGTTTGTCCTCGAAAACGCGACCAACCTTTCACAGGTGGCTCCTCCCGATTTTAAAGATTTTGATGTGGTACAAGGGCCCATGCAATCCACCAGCACTTCCATTGTGAATGGCAAACGCAGTGAGATGGTGGCGCTTATTTACCTGTTGCGTCCTAAACGGGTGGGCAACTTTACTATCGCAGGCGCAGTGGCGCGTGTGGATGGGGTAAATCGCCGCTCCAACCCGGTAACTATCGAGGTAACAAAGGGCGCTGGCAGCAACCGGAATAACCTGCCGCAACCGCAACAACAACCACAACAACCTAACTATGGGCGCAGACCGGCAGTCGGTGCGGATGACTCGCCCTCCATTCTTCGCAAAGGAGAAAACGTAGACGAGAAGCTCAGAAAAAACATCTTTGTAAAAGTAGAAGTAGATAAAACAAACGTATACGAAGGCGAGCAGGTAACCGCTACTTACAAGCTTTACACCCGGCTGAACACATCATCTAACGTAACTAAGGTACCCGCCTTCAAAGGCTTTTCCGCAAAGGACGTAGAACTTCCTAATCCGCCGCAGGCATCTGTGGAAACGGTGAACGGGCTTCAGTTTAAAGTGTTTACCATTCGCAAAACCATGCTGTTCCCGTTGCAAAGCGGTACACTTGAATTAGATCCCGCCGAAGTGGATAACCAGGTGCGATTGCTGAAACTTGGTCCCAATACCCGCCGCAACCAGCAATTGGACGATCCAATGTATCGCGACGTGTTCGGCAATAGTCCGTTTGATGATCCCTTCTTCGACGACTTTTTCAACCGGCCGGAAGTGACTTATGAAGATGTGCCTTATAAAATTAAAAGTAATCCCGTAACGGTAACTGTGAAGCCTTTGCCAGCAGCTAACCGTCCGGCAAGCTTCTCCGGCGCAGTAGGCCACTTTGAAATGAATGCAGTAGCGGATAAAAAATCTTTAAGTACAGATGATGCGGTAACCGTGAAAGTGACCATCACCGGCCAGGGTAACGTAAACCTGATGCGGGCGCCTGAAGTATCTGTTCCCGATGCGTTCGAAACGTTCGATCCGAAAGTAACCGACAACATCGATAAAAACAGTAATCCGTTGAGCGGCTCGCGCACCTTCGAATATATTTTTATGCCACGTGAAGCTGGTAATCAAACCTTGCCTGGCGTAGAGTTTAGCTATTTCGACCCGAAAGCTGGCGAGTATAAAGTATTACGCTCTACCGACTTTCCGTTGGCGGTAAGCGCTGGTAAAAATGCCAACCGCGAAAAGCAGGACTACAGCAACCTTGGCCGCAACGACCTGTCGACCATTTACCCGACCGTTAAAGGCTGGGTTAAACAGGCACCTTACCTGTTTGGCAAACCGTTGTTCTGGGCTCTGCTGGCGTTGCCGCTGCTGACTTATGGTGGCGTTGCCTTCTATCGCAGGAACAAGGCTTATCGCGCCAGCAATGCAGGTGTGTTGAAGCACAAGAATGCTAACAAGGTGGCACTGAAGCGTTTGGAACTGGCCGCCCGTTATCTGAAAGAAGAAAAAGACAAAGCGTTTTACGAGGAAACTTCCCGCGCCGTTTGGGGTTATCTTAGCCATAAGCTTCGCATTCCTATGGCAGAACTGAGCAAGCAGCTGGTACAGGAAAAGTTGCAGGATAAAGTGGAGGATGCCAATACCAGGGAGCTGTTTGAACTACTGGACAACTGTGAGCTGGCGTTATACGCGCCGGTGGGCAGCAGCCAGTCTCGCCAGCACACCTATCGCCAGGCGATCGATGTGATCAGCAAGCTGGAAGACGATCTGAAAAAAGTAATCGCCTAAGCAGGCATCAACCAATACCCGCTATGAACCGCTCTATCCTGAATATCCGTACGCTTATGCTTGCGGTGGCCAGCCTGGTCGCCAGCGTTACTTTTGCGGCCACCCCGCCTCAACAACGATTCGAACAGGCAAACAAACTGTACAAACAACAGCAATACTCAGAGGCTGCATCCTTATATCAACAACTGATTGACGAAGGCTACCTTTCTGCTGAACTTTATGTAAATGCGGGCAACGCTTACTACCGCAGCAACGCGATGGGCGAAGCGATTTACAGTTACGAAAAAGCACAGCAGCTTGATCCGTCCAATGAAGCGGCACCGAGAAACCTGGCGCTGGCCAATCAAAAAACGGGCAGCACAGCTCAGGCCCTTCCTTTATTATTTTTCGAGAAATGGTGGATCGATGCACAGCAACTTCATTCAGCGAATGGCTGGGCAGTCGGCACCATCGTGCTTTTCTGGCTGCTCATCATCCTCTACGGCATATACCGATTTGGTAATCGCCAACTGGTGTTTAAACTGGTGAGCTACGCAACAGCTGTATTGTTCGTCGGTTATTTTGTGATGGCCGCCTGGGTGTACAACCGCGCGCACACGCAAAGTATCGCGATCGTTATGCAACCTTCCGCGCATGCCAAAGCCGCTCCGGACGATAGCAGTAAAGATGTATTTGAAGTAAAGGAAGGCTTCCGCCTGGAAGTATTGGAGCGTACCGGCTCGTATTACAAAGTAGCGCTGGCCGATGGTAAAAGCGGCTGGGTGCCGATATCAAGTATCAAAACGTTATAGTCTCTCAATACGCAAGAGAAATTCCTGTTTCCTGTTCCGGGAAACAGGAATATTTTTTCCATCTGTAAGGATGATTTCACCACCGTCGCCTTTGATGTATTTATCCATATAGGCGAGATTAATCATAAAGCTGTGGTGCACCCGAAAGAACCCCTTCTCCCCTAAAACCTCTTCCACTTCTTTGAGCGTGCGGCAAATAATAAGCGGCTTTTCCGCATGCTGCATAAAGATGCGCGTGTAGCCGCCATCTGACTCACAGTAAGTAATATCTTTTACAGACAACATCCGCAATCCGTCCATGGTAGGAAAGGCGAGCCGCTCGTTCGGCTGCATGTGCTGGTACAGGTATTGCATCAGGTTGTTCACATGCTTGTCCGACCCATCGTGACGTTTCGCCAGGGCTTTATCCACCGCTTCTATCAGTTCATCTTTATCGACCGGTTTTAAAAGGAAGTCAAGCGCGCTGTGGCGGATAGCTTGTATTGCGTATTGGTTATACGCTGTAGTAAAGATGATGGAAAATGCGCGGGACGAGCATTGCTTAAGCATCTCAAACCCAGTCATACCAGGCATTTCAACATCGAGAAACACAAGTTGCGGATGATACTTTTCAACAGCTGCGAGACCTTGCTGCCCGTTTTCGCACAGCGCTACAATCTCCACATCACTGCAATACCTGTGAAGGAGCACCTGCAATACTTCCCGGCAATGATGTTCATCGTCTACTATAATTGCCTGCATAAGGAGAGGGGGACCGTAAATGTAAACCCAGGATAAAGATACCGTAAAGCGAGCATTTAGCTGGCGGCGAATATTTTTTGTCCGTCGGCGGCAGGTTGTTGCGAGGTATCCGGCAGGGTTATAACGGTATAAGTGCCACTTACCCGTCGCTGCTGGTCATACAGGTGCCGGGTAATGATCTCCGCGTGGGTATCGTAGCGAACGTTCATGAGCTGTATCCGTTCCGCAGCGATGTCGGCACCTTCGTTGCCTGGCTCCGGGGTGAGGGTGGCAGCACGATGCGCACCATTATCTTCCATGCGGATATACAAATGGCTAAGTGTGCGCCCAACTTCAATATTGATTACGCCACCTGTTGCCTGTTGCCGCATAAGCAACCGCCGGTAAATGGCGTGCCGGGCGTAGGGTTGTATGATAAAGGGAGGGATAAGCGTTTGCTCCTGGTCTACGTCCCTCATCACCTTAATGTGATAGGTGAACTTTTGTCCGAACCGCAATTGTTCCAGCTGCAGGTATAACTCCAGCGCTTCCAGTTCGTCGGACAGGGTAATCCACTCGCGGCGGCTGTTTTCGATGGTGAGGCGCATGAGTTTTGCGAAGCTCATTAGGTGGCGGCTGGCTTCATCGGTGCTTGTAGTGAGAATAAAGTTGTGAATCGCGCTAAGGCTGTTGAAGATGAAGGCAGGATCGAGCTGCGCCTGGAATGCGTGCAGCTCCAGCGAGCGCCATGACTGCTTCACTTCCTGTTGCCGGCGGATGGCTCCTTTCCACTTACGCTCGCGCCATACAACCAGGCTTATTAAGGCCGCTGCCCCGGATATGGTAATTACCCAATAAGGCCAGCTGGCATTTTTCAAGATATTAGTTATTGATTCTAACACAACAATCGGTAACTGCAGGGGCTGTTTTGGTCCTCAGATATTTGTAAATATAACGGGCCGTGACTGCGGAAAAAACCGCCAATTATTATTGGGCGGTATTTGCGATATAAAAGGGGGCTATTGCAAGATATTTGGCTGCTAATCGGGTAAACCGGTTTAGCTATTAACAAATGCCTGGTTTGGAGGCACAAAAAAGGGGCTTCGTGAGCCCCTGCATTAAACGTCTGTAAATTTATAGCCAACCCCGCGTACTGAGTGGAAGTAGCGCGAATTGCGACTATCTTCTTCGAAGTACTTACGGAAGTTAAGAATGAAGTTATCGATGGTACGGGTGGTCGGATAAACATTGTATCCCCACACCACCTGCAGTATCTTTTCCCTGGTTACCACTTCGCCTTTGTTTTCGATCAGCAGCTTCAGCAGCATGGTTTCTTTTTTACTTAACTCATGTTGCTTGCCGTCTTTACCTACACACTCCTGCGCCGCAAAGTCAATGGTATTGCTACCGAAGCGGTATACGTTCGGCACACTGTCTTTATCCTGTATTTTCTTGTTTTTAACGATCAGCTTCTCGACGCGCAGCAGCAGCTCCTCCAGGTTGAAAGGCTTCGTCATATAGTCGTCGCCACCTTTTTTGAGGCCCAGTACGCGGTCGGCGCTGCTGTTTTTGGCACTTAGAAAGAGGATGGGAACTTCGTTATTTTGGATGCGTATATTTTCGCAGACAGCGATGCCGTCCATTTCGGGCAGCATGATGTCCAGGATGATCAGGTCGAAATATTCGTTCTTCACAGCTTTCAAAGCAGTGGTGCCGTTATCTACAGCGGTCACCTCGTAGCCCTCCAGCTCCAGGTTCAGCTTCAGGGCTTCCTGGAGGTTTTCCTCGTCTTCTACCAGTAATATTGATGCTTTCGTAGCTTCTTTCATATGCTGAATGATTTGGCCCGCGGTTGCCGGGCGGGCGGCTGTATAAAAATACTGACAACTCGTTAATTTCTATACGCTTTGTAAAGAATATTCGCCCAAAGTGATCTCGAATATCGTTCCCGCGGGTGCGTTATCCTTTACTACAATCGTGCCGTTATGCTGTTCTATTATCTTCCTGGTGAGGTACAAACCGAGTCCCGATCCTTTAGCACTGCGGGTATTCTCGTTTCCTATGCGGTAAAACTTTTGAAAGATCCTGTCCTTTTCGTCAGATGGAATGCCCGGACCAGCATCAATAACCTGCCATTTCAGCAGCCGGTCCTTCTCGAATAGCTTTACAATGATCTCGGTGCCCTTTGGGACATACTTGATCGCGTTCTCCACGAGGTTGCTCAATACGATCTGCATCATAAACTTGTCCGCATCCAGCCAAATGCCTGGTTCTATTTCTGACTTGATGATGTGAGAGTTCGTCCTGGCTTGAATTTCATCTGTCCCTGCCTGCACCAGTGCCGAGAAGTTAACACTTTCCTGGAACAATTGGTTACGCTGGTTTTCGAACTGTGAAGCGAGCAGGATGTTGTTACAAAGTTGGTCGAGGCGGTTTGTTTCGCGGATGGTATTGTCAATCAGCTTATGTTGCTTTTCCTCGTCCAGCTTACGTTTCCTGATGGTTTCGAGGTTCAGTTTTGCGGCGGCGATAGGTGACTTCAGTTCATGCGTTACTGCCATCATGAAGTTCTGCTGCTGCTGCTGCAATTTTAATTGCTTGCGGATGGCGCGATAAACGAGCCAGGCGCCTACCAACAGGATCAGCAGGAAGATAGCACCTTCACCTAGGAACTTGAACGTGCGTAGCCGCTCGTTCTTCCCAATCTGCTGTTCGGCCAGGTGATATTCCATGGGACGCTTCAGACTGTCCACCCGCATGGTAAGGTTTTCGCGTTCGTAACCGGTAATTTGTTCGCTTTGGCGGAATAGCAGCACGCCCCACCAAACGAGCGCCATGATGGTATAAATGAGCAGGAAGATGTAGACCGGTGTAACCATTTTCCCGCTCTCCAGCTTATGAAAAATCCTTCTCATCTAAGCCTGAGCGTATCTTTTTGTATGCGTAAGCCCACGTTCATCACCGACATCAGTGGATTTTGCCGCATGTTCTGTTGAAAACTAAAGCGGTAAGATCCTGGTTTAGCGAAAATGGCGTGGTTGTTAATCAATACCCGATGTTCAAAAATATCGTCGGTACCGCTACCGGCCCATTTACCGGTTACATCTGCCAATTGCAGCTCCACACGATGACTATCCACCTTTTTATCCGGCGACGTAATCCTTATCATCATCCAAAGGTTGCTGAACGAATAACTGTCGCGGTGGCGAACGTTGGCGTGGATCGTATAAAAGTAACCCGTGTCTTCCGGGGCGATATTCAGATCAAAAAAGGGGACGAAAGTGTTATCCCAGCCGTTGCCAGGGATTTCCACATTTTTTTCATAGGTATCCAGCTTGGGCGGCTTGCAGGCCGCTACGGATAGCAGCAAACCTAATACGGCGCCTGCCAGCGGGATATTTTTGCGCTTACAAAACATTCAGTACCTGTTCTTTTGCTTTTTCCAATTCGTCTTTCATCATTACCACCCATTGCTGAATGGCCGCGTCGTTGGCTTTGGAGCCGGTCGTATTGATCTCGCGACCAATTTCCTGGAGCACGAAGCCAAGCTTTTTACCTTTGGCGGCATCATTGTCCTTCAACATTTCTTTAAAGTAACGGCAATGGTTCTCCAGCCTGATCAGTTCTTCGCTGATGTCGAGCTTTTCTAAATAAAATACGAGTTCCTGCTCCATACGGTTGCCATCTACATTTTCCTTACCCACATATTCTGACAGCAGGTTGTCCAGGCGCTGGCGTACTTTGTCTTTACGCAGCGGATCCAGTTCGCGTACCTTTTCAGTATAAGCGATAATATTATCGATGCGGAGCAGCAGGTCTTTTTCAAGCATCGCGCCTTCGTCCAAACGATGATCGTCCAGTTCTTTAATCGCGAGCTTGAGAACATCTGCGGCTTCGTGCCATTCTTTTTCGGTGATTTGTTCGGTGGCCGGTGTTACTACTTCCGGAAGTTTCATCAGCACGTTCAGCATATCATCCTGCGGCAGGCGCAGCTCGGTAGCGAGGGAAGTGATAGCGCTGTGGTAATACTTAGCCAGTTCAGAATTAATGACCACGGGGCGGCTGGCGCCGTTTTGTTTGATGTTGATAGTAGCATCGATGGTGCCACGCTGCAACGTCTGCTGCAGCAGGTTGCGGATATCAAACTCGTAGGGCTTTAACAGGGGAGACATTTTCAAGTTTACCTCGAACTGTTTACCATTCAGCGATTTAATTTCGGCGATGATGGTGGTATCGTCCCGGGTAAACTCTGCACGGCCAAAGCCGGTCATGGATTTTAACATAGTCTAAGTTTGTACGCAACAAACCTAGTTAAATTAGCGCAAAGCGCAAAGGGCGGGGCATCTGGAAGACCGGCTATTTCAAAAATAGGGCGTCGTACAGTTCCTGCCGTTCCATCTCCACCATGTCGCCGGGCTGCATGCCGCCAAGGTGCAGCCGGCCGATCCGGTAACGGATAAGCCTCAACGTGGGAAACCCGGTAGCAGCGGTCATTTTGCGCACCTGGCGGTTCTTCCCCTCGTTTAAAATCAGCTTGATCCAGGGTGCGGGGATGCTTTTGCGGAAACGGATGGGCGGATGGCGATCGGGCACAACCGGGTCTGTTTCAAACAGGGAGGCCCCGGCGGAACGCGTCCGGTAGTCCTTACCATCGATGTTGATCGTAACGCCTTGCTGCAACTGCTGCACGGCTTCCGGTGTAACGGCACCATCTACCTGCACCCAATATTCCCGCTCATGCCCAAACTTCGGGTCGAGCAGGCGATGGTTCAGGTTTTTGTCGTTGGTGAGAATGAGCAGTCCTTCACTGTCGTAGTCGAGGCGACCGACAGGGTAAACATCTTTCGGTACATTAAAGTAATCGGCCAGCACCTGTTTATCGCCCTCGCGACCGAAGCGGGTAAGTACCTGGAATGGTTTGTATACGATGAAATAGCGAAGCGCCATAGTTGAATGCAAAAGGCAAAAGTAGCGCTTTTTTGAACTGATGCGTGGATGGTATGCAAGGCTATCCATCTCAATATACTAAAGCCCAACCCGCTACACTACAGGTAAAAACGGGAAAAGCCCCAAATGCCTTGGTGGAGGGGCCGTTATTTAGTAATTTCGCGGCATCCCATACCATTCCGGGGGGAGCGACCTGAATATGATAATGGAAAATATCGCGTGCCAATATTGCAATAAACGATTGAATGATGTGTTTGTGACCGCGTCTGATGAACACACTTCGGCATTGGCAGCGGCGAAGAAATGTACCGTTTACAAACGTGGCGAGATCATTTTCCAGGAAGGCAGTCATCCTTACGGTATTTACGCCATCAACACCGGCAAAATAAAACTTACGCATAGCGGCGACGATGGTCGCGAGCAAATCATTCGCCTCTGCAAACCCGGCGACTTAATCGGTTACAAAGCACTCATCAGTAATGAAACTTATACCGCTACCGCGGTAGTGCTGGAAGATAGTGCAGTATGTTTCATTCCGAGAGAGATATTTGAACGCATCCTTCAAAAGGATCCGTCGCTGGCGCTGCGTATGTTGCAGATACTCACCAGCGAACTGAGGAGAGCCGAAACCAAGATCACTCATCTCGCTCAAAAACCGGTGAGAGAACGCCTGGCCGAGACACTGCTTACCCTTAAAGAAACCTACGGCCTGGAGGAAGATGAACAAACCATTAACGTTACACTTTCGAGGGAGGAAATTGCTAACCTGGTAGGCACCGCAACAGAATCGGCCATTCGACTGCTTAGCGAGTTTAAAAAGGAAAAAGTAATCGACTTATCCGGAAAAAAGATTCGCATTTTGCAGTTAGCACAGCTGATCAAGATGGCCAACCTGCAGGATTAGCGTAAGCAAGCTTTCAACTTCCAAACAATTCTTAAAGTTTGACCCACATTTACCGGTTTAAAACCGCCGGTTGTTCCTTTTTATGATTTGAACCGAGCCGTACGACCAAACGACATGATAGACGTTGCACGCATATTTTGTGATGACGATGCGCTGTACCTGCATTAAAACGATATCAGTGTAAAAGGCTGAAAGCTGCGTGAATAAAGCGTTTCCGGGGAGAATTAAAAAAGTCTGACCGTTGGAACAATCAGACTTTCTTGTTATGTGAATGGGTTAGTAAGTACAGGGAAAAAAATTCCCTACACAATATTAAAAAGAATTTCATGACAAAAGAAAAAATTTGCAAAAAATTTTATTCACAGATAAAAAAAATTTGTGGATAACAGTATGGCGACTCGGCGCAAATATGTGTTATGATCAGCGTAGAGTAATTCCATAACTTTGTCCCACTTAACAACAGTCTTATGAAGTTTGAATCACCGATCGCGGTTACGGAAATAGCTGCGCTGATAGGCGCAGAGCTTGTAGGGAACAGTAGTTTACAGGCAACCGGCATCAACGAGATACATAAGGTAACGGAAGGCGACATCTCTTTCGTTGACTTCGAAAAGTATTATAGCGCCAGCCTTAATTCGGCAGCCACCATCATCATTATCAACAAAAAGATCGATTGCCCGGACGGTAAGGCATTGCTGGTCACCAACGATCCGTTCAGCGCTTACGTTAGCCTGGTAAAACGCTTCCGTCCTTTTGTTGCGGCACATACGCCCATCAGCGATACCGCAGTTATCGGGGAAGGCACTGTGTTGCAACCGAATGTATTCGTGGGTCACCATGTACGCATCGGTAAAAACTGCCTGATCCATCCGAACGTAACCATTTACGATCATACCGTTATAGGCGACAACGTCATCATCCAGGCAGGTACCGTCATTGGTGCCGACGCTTTTTACTTCAAGAAACGCGCCGACCGCGAAGTGATGTACGATAAACTGGAAAGTTGCGGCCGCGTTATCATAGAGAGCGATGTGGAAATCGGCGCCGGCTGCACGATCGACAAAGGTGTAAGCGGCGATACGATTATTGGTCGCGGTACAAAACTGGACAACATGATCCACATTGGCCACGGTGCGGTGATCGGTAAAAACTGCCTGTTCGCAGCGCAGGTAGGCATTGGTGGTAAAGCTATCATAGAAGATAACGTGATCCTGTGGGGACAGGTAGGCGTATCCAAAGACCTTACTATTGGAAAGAATGCAGTGGTACTTGCACAAAGCGGTGTACCCAGCTCGCTGGAAGGTGGCAAAGTATACTTCGGCTACCCGGCGGAAGATGCCAAAACCAAAAAGAGAGAACTTGCCTGGATCAAACGCATCCCTGAAATATGGGAAAGAATTACCCAGGCGAAAGCCTAATAACGATACCCGACGCCCTGGCCATGCCGGGGCGTTTTTATTACCTAATACTCTTCATCCACATGAAACGTATTTGTTTTTTTCTGGCCGCCGTTCTGCTACTGGCAGCCTGTAACACCAGCAAACCCATCGCCGCCACCGCAAAAGAAAACCTGTATACTACGGAACAGGAGTGGAAAACGACGATCAATGATGGCTGGTTTAGTGCCAAGACCATCACAATGGGCAATTTCAGCACGTCCTCGCGCAAAACCGGTGTTGCGGCAGGCTCACCATCCGCCCAGTTCAAAAACACGAAGAACGCCTCTAATTTCACGGTAAAAGGTGAAGATGAAAATATGCTCGTACAGGTGCTGAATACACCTGCCATCACGTTCTCGGATAAAAAACTGCCATCTTACCTGGCTGGCGTTAAAAGCGAGTCGCCGCTATTCTACGCATGGATTAACGGCACCCGCAAACAGTCGCTGCAAAGCTGGGAACTGATACTGAAAGACCCGACTTACCTGGACCTGAATAACAATGCGAATGTCGGTTTATTGAGAAGCGGCACCCAGGAATTACGTATTACGGGGAATAACCGTTTTGGGATCGCCAACTCTTACGAGCGGCCTTGTTTCGAGTTTCATGAGGGAGGCAAAACCGTTGCAGCGGTTATGATTGCCGAGCAGCCACGCATGTGGGTGAGCTCCAAAATTGACGTTGAGCGGAAGAAAATATTGGTGGCGGCTATCAGTTCGCTGCTGATGCGTAATTAAGACTGCAACTTGTTTTGCTGCGCCAGGTAAGCAGCCGATATTTCATGGATCGTTTGTTCCAGCGGTTTAAACTGGAAGCCGGGCAGCATACGAACTATTTTATCGCTGTTATAAAATACTTTGAGCTGTGCGGTACGGGCGGTTTCTTTCGTGATAAGCGCCGGTTTGCCGGTGAAAAAGCTTTTTACCTTTTCGATGCGCCATACTAAGGCCGCCATCCATGGCTTAGCAGCAATGTGTGGCGGCTTTTTGTTTAGCGCCTGCGCCATGGTGGTAAACAGATCGCGGTAGCTCCAGTTGTCGGCAGAAAGCACAAAGCGCTGGCTTTTCACGTCGCTGTCCATCAGCATGATCATCGCTTTTACCACATCTTCCACATCCACGAAGCCGTTAATACCTTCGGTGTAAAACGGAAATTCCTTCCAGGCGTTTTTCAGCAGGGCGCCGGAGCCATCGCCCCAGTAACCGCTGCCGAGTATGATGGAAGGGTTAACGATTACTGCTTCAAGACCTTCAGCAATACCGCGCCACACTTCTATTTCAGAATAATGTTTGCTTTGTGCGTAGGCGGAGTTATTCTTACTTTCTTCCCACACATTCTCCTCGCTGATCTGCTGCATTTCCTTCGCGCGGCCGAGTGAAGCTACGGAGCTTACATGCACCAGCTTACGGACGTTGAAGTCGATACAAAGGTTTACGACATTGGCCGTACCCTCGATATTGATCTTCAGCATTTCCTTTTTATAGATGGGATTGAAGGATACTACCGCCGCACAGTGGTACACTTCTGTTACGCCCTCCATCACCTCTTCCAGCGCGGGCATATCTAATACGTCGCCTTTTACCCATTGCACCCGGTCCTGCACGTCTTGCAGCTGCACCGGAATAGCTTTCCTGTACAACGCTTTTACAGGCTTGCCCGCCTGTACCAGCTGCCGTACTAAATGACTGCCTAAAAAACCCGAAGCGCCGGTAACTAAGATCATGCGTATTGAATATTGCTATTTGTTGTAATTGTAAAATCCTTTGCCTGTTTTGCGGCCCAGGTTGCCTTCGGCGACCAGGTGCTGCTGCAATTTGCCCGGCTCAAAACGCGGCGCTTTATCGAAGGCTTCGTACAAAGACGTACTTACCGCGAGGTTTATATCGTTGCCGATGAGGTCCATCAATGCGAAAGGACCCATACGAAAGCCGACTGCTTCCAGTAAGGTATCGATGGTCTTAAAGCTGGTATTGTTATTCCCCGCCAACTGCATCGCTTCCAGGTAAAAATGCCGGGCCACACGGTTCACTATAAATCCTGGTGCATCTTTTACGCGCACTGGTGTTTTGCCTAATTGTTGAGCAAGCTGATACAATAGCTCACTTACCCAGGCAGCCGTTTGTTCACCACTCACCACTTCTACCAACTTCATGGCCGGGGCCGGGTTGAAGAAATGAAGTCCGGCAACGCGCGACGGATGCTGTATGGCTTTGGCAATTGTGGAAAGGGAGAGGGAAGATGTGTTACTTGCAAAAACAGCTTCGCTATGATTAAGTTCTGCCAGTTGATTGAACAGCGCCGCTTTAGCCGCTACCTTTTCCACAATCGCTTCGATGATTACTTCGGCAATACAATCATGGGCGTCGGTAGTGAAGCGGATGCGACCCAGCGCCGCATCGGCGTCCGGCTGTGCAAGGCGACCTTTTTCCACCTGCTGCTGCAAACTTTTCTGAATTTGCGCGCGGGCTTTATCAAGGATATCCGGCTTCAGGTCGAACAGGATGGTGTAAAATCCTGCCGAGGCGGTTACCTGTGCGATGCCGGCACCCATGGTACCGGCGCCGCAAACGGCAATGCTGTTAATTTCGTGGACAGTAAGCATTGTTGCTGGTTTATATCACGTCCTGGAACTGCTTCAGGAACCTCACATCGTTTTCGGAGAAGAGGCGAAGGTCATTCAGCTGGTACTTCAACATGGTGAGCCTTTCCACACCAATGCCAAAAGCAAAGCCTGAATATTTTTCAGGATCGATACCGGAATTGCGCAGCAGGTTAGGATGCACCATGCCACAACCGAGTATTTCTACCCAACCCGTGTGTTTACACACGTTACAACCCGGACCACCACAAATGAAGCAGGTAACGTCCATTTCGGCGCTAGGCTCGGTGAAGGGGAAGTACGACGGACGGAAGCGCACGTTGGCATCTTTACCGAAGAATTCCTGTACGAAGTGATACAAGGTTTGCTTCAGATCGGCGAACGATACGTTTTCGGCAATGTACAAACCTTCTACCTGGTGGAAGAAGCAGTGTGCCCTTGCGCTGATGGTTTCGTTGCGGTATACACGGCCCGGGCAAATAATGCGGATAGGCAGTTTACCTTGTTCCATCACCCTTACCTGAACGGAAGAGGTGTGGGTACGAAGCATCCAGGCGGGGTCCTGGTTAATGTAGAAGGTATCCTGCATATCGCGTGCAGGGTGATTTTCCGGCAGGTTAAGCGCGGTAAAGTTATGCCAATCGTCCTCGATTTCGGGACCTTCGGCAATACTGAAACCCAGTCGCTCGAATATGTTGACGATTTTATTGCGTACGATCGTGATCGGATGACGGGTACCCAGCGGGTGCGGCTCCGCAGGCAGACTGAGATCCAGCCCGGCATCGGCGGAGGTAGCAACACCTTCTTTCAGATGCGCGAACTCTTCGTATTTCGCTTCTGCAGCCTGTTTAAAAGCGTTCAACACCAGGCCGAACTCCTTTTTTTGTTCGTTGGGCACGGACTTCATTTCACCAAAGGTGGCTTTTACAATACCTTTGGTACCGAGGAAACGGATGCGGTATTGCTCCAGTTCTTCTGCGTTGGCGGGTATGAACGCCGCTATTTCCTGCTTGTAAGCTTCTATTTGCTGTACTAACTGCTCCATAAGGCAACAAAGATAATTGAATTGAAGATATTTAGCATTTAATGACTAAAGCGCCCGCCTGCACGTGATTTATGCCCGAAAAAGCGTAACTTATAAGAAGTGTGACGAGAATAGGCTGAAAATTACACCGGCGCCCGATACCTTTGTGCCACCTAAAACTGGAACACGATATGCCGCCCCTTTTATACACTGCGCTCATCGGCTTGCTGCTTGCCGCCCTGGCATGGCTGGCCCTTTTATGCCGCCGTTACCGCCGCAAATACCAGTCAGAGGCTATGCTCAACTATTTCGCTACTTCGCTTTACGGTAAAAACACGGTGGAAGACGTGCTATGGGACGTCGCCAAAAACTGTATATCGCAACTGCGACTGGAAGACTGTGTAATTTATGTGTTAGACGAAACGAAACAACGCCTCATACAAAAAGCCGCATACGGACCAAAGAACCCCGCCCGCTTTGAGATACATGACCCTATCGAAATTCGTGTAGGCCGTGGCATTGTGGGCGCGGTAGCAGCAACAGGCAAAGCGGAAATTATTGGCGACACCACCCGCGATGCAAGGTATATTCTGGATGACGAGCAGCGCTTCTCCGAAATCACCGTCCCCATTTTTTTGGAAGGTCGCGTGTTCGGCATCATTGACTCCGAGCATTCGCAAAAGTATTTTTACACGGCAGAACACCTTTCATTACTGGAAAAAATTGCGGCGATTTGTGCGGTGAAGATTGGTAAAACCATCGCGGAAGAAAAAGCGCAACAGCGTGAAAAAGAAGTGCAGCTTTTACACAAGCAATTGTCGGAACTGCGCCTGGTATCGCTTAAATCACAGATGAACCCGCACTTTCTTTTCAACTGCCTGAACGGTATATACAACTGTATTCTTACTAACCAGGTGGATAAGGCAACCGCGTATGTAAGCAACTTCGCCAAACTACTGCGTATGGTGCTGATGCACGCGGAAAAAAACTTTATTCCTTTGCAGGAGGAAATATCATTGCTGCAACACTACCTAAATATTGAATCGCTGCGCGTAGACAAAACTTTTCAATACAACATTCTGGTGGAAGAACCGATTGATGCGGAAGCGCATTATGTGCCGGGCATGTTGATACAACCATTTCTCGAAAACGCCATCTGGCATGGACTCATGTTTAAAGAAGGCAGCCGCATGCTGCACATCAACTGGCGGCAACCGGAAGATCACATTTTATTATGCGAGATTATTGACAACGGCGTAGGACGTGCAAAGTCGGCACAGCTGCGCACGAACGGGTTAAAGCAAGGCGCTTATCAGTCGCGCGGCATGCAGCTTTGCTACGAGCGGGTGGAGTTGTACAAGGCGTTATTCAACACCCACTTCAGCATCGATGTATACGATTTGTATGATGATGATGGCAATGCAGAAGGTACTAAAGTGCACATCTCTTTCAACATGAACGAAGCAGACGCAACACCCGTTGTCGCTTAGCGTGATGCGGTTGAAGAGTGCGACGCAACGGGGGATGAGGAGAAATAGAAAGCTGGTTACATAATTAGAAAAAAGAAGGCCGGAGTAAGATTACCCCGGCCATTTAGTTAAACCTACAACTGTTACACTGTTTGTAACACTATTTTAAATTCGATTAGTTCATCATTTGCGCGGTCTTGTGTTCGCGATCGTTCAGCTCCTCCTTGTAAGGCGCTACCATGCGCTGGCGGATGAGGCGTTTCTGGGAAACTTTGCCGAGGCCGAATTTCGCCATGATCTTATCCACGATCGCGTATACCACCGGCACCACGATGAGGGTAAGGAACATCGAACTGATCAGACCACCGATGATTACCCAGGCCAGACCGTTTTTGGTAGCGGCCACACCACCGGTTGCCAGGGCGATCGGCAACATACCAATTACCATCGCGATGGTCGTCATCAGGATCGGACGCAAACGTGCGTGGTTCGCGTGAATCAGCGCGTTATACGTGCTTTGGCCCTGCTCCTTCATCTGGTTGGTAAAGTCCACAAGAATGATCGCGTTCTTCGCTACCAGACCGATCAACATGATCATACCAAGAATGGTGAAGATGTTGAGCGTATTGTTCGTCAATGCCAGTGCCAGCAAGGCTCCGATGATCGCCAGCGGGATGGAGAATAGTACCACGAACGGATAAATATAGTTGTCGTACAGTGCCACCATGATCAGGTACACCAGCACGATGGAGATGAGCAATGCTGCACCCAATGTGCCGAATGAATCGCCCTGGTTTTCGGCGTCACCACCAAAGAGGTAAGATACGCCCACCGGCTTCTTCATTTTCGCGAGTACTTCGCCAAATTCAGCCGCTACCGTACCTGCGGGGCGACCAATCACCTGCGATTGTACGTTTACCGAAGTCGTTTTATCGCGACGCTCCAGCCTGCTTGGACCAGCACCTTCCTGCACCACCGCGAACTGCGACAGTTTTACCAATTCGCCCTTGCTGTTCACGAACGTGATGTTCGATACGTCGTTGATGTCTTTACGGTTAAAGTCGTCGAAACGGATGTTCACATCATATTCATATTCACCCTGGCGGAACTTCACCTTGCTATCGTCCGCAGTACCGCTGAACGCTGTTTGCATGGTGCCACCTACCTGGTCGAGCGTGAGGCCGAGGGCGCTCATTTTATCACGGTCTACCTGCACGTTGATTTCCGGGTTACCTTCTTCTACAGATAATTTCACCTCGCTGCTACCTTCGATCTTTTTCAGTTCGGCCATGGCCTGTTTGGCGAAAGACATTACGGTATCGAGGCTTGGGCCCATTACTACGAGGTCGATCGGCGCGTTTTGCGCGGTACCCATGATGCTCACCGGTGTCGTTTTCACTTTCACGCCGGGCAGCTGGTCTTTCAGTTCCTTTTTCAGTTTCGCCGCGTAGATGTCTGCCGGATCGGCACGTTCAGTGGCCGGTACGAGCATTACGGTGATTTCTGATTTATATGCGGTGGACTGGGAAGCACCAAAGCCATCTTCGGAAGTTTGACCTACCGTGGTAATGAGTGAAGTGATTTCCTTTTTGCCTTTCAGCATTTGTTCCACCTTACGGGTAGTTTGGTTCGTTTGCTCGATGGATGCATCTTTCGGCATTTCGAGCATCACGATAAACTGTCCACGATCACCCTGCGGGATAAACTCACCACCGATGTAGCCCTTGCCTACCAGCATGAAGGAAGCAACGAGCAGTACGATCGCGGTAACGAGTGTAGCAATCTTATGTTTCAGCGCCCACTTCAGGATGCCGGTCATCCAGTTCGTAAATTTCTCCAATTGCCTTTCGAACCAGAGGATGAATTTTTCGAACAGGTTTTTACCGGTGAGGTGTTCGAGTTTACCGAAGCGGCTGGAGAGTAACGGTACGATCATGAACGATGCGAGCAACGATAACATGGTCGAGATCATTACCACCACACAGAATTCACGGAGGATCATGGATACCAGGCCGTTCGTCAGCGAGATCGGCAGGAACACCACAACGATTACGAGCGTGATAGATGTTACGGTAAATCCAATTTCCTTCACACCATCATACGCCGCACGCACTTTGTTTTTACCCATCTCCATGTGTCGGTAAATGTTTTCCAGCACCACGATCGCATCATCCACCAGGATACCTACCACCAGGGAAAGACCGAGCAGCGACATCAGGTTAAGAGAGAAGCCCATGAATTTCATACCGATAAAGGTGGCCACAAGCGATGCGGGGATGGAGATCATTACGAAGATCGCGTTACGCAAGCTGTGCAGGAACAATAACATTACACCAGCCACGAGGAAAATCGCGATCACCAGGTCATGGATTACGGAGTCGGCCGATTCGAGCGTAAAGTCGGATGAGTCGTTCGCGATTTCGATCGCTACACCATTGCTGGCATAATCCTGTTCAATTTTCGCGATGGCCTTTTTGGTTTCTTTACTTACTTCTACGGCGTTGGCATCCGTTTGTTTCTGGATTTTGAGCGCGATCGCGTTCACACCATCGAGACGGGCAATGCGCTCTGCATCTTTCTGGCTATCCTGCACATCAGCTATATCACCCAGGCGTATTTGCGAACCGTCTGCGGTAGTGGTAAGCACCAGGTCCCGCAGTTGGTCCACGTTTTTGTACTTACCGGCAAGCCTTACCAGTATTTGCTGGTCGGTCGTTTTTACCTTACCGGTAGGGAAATCGAGGTTGGCATTGGTAATGATGTTCCGCACCTGCAACAGCGAAAGCTTATACGCTTCAAGCTTAGCGGGAACAATGTTGATCTGTATTTCACGTTCCTGACCACCGATGATGCTCACCTGCGCTACACCCGGCAAGCGGGAGAGCGTGGGTTGTACTTTTTTATCGATCAGGTCATAGAACGCCTTATCGTCCATTTTCGCCGTGGCGGAGAGTGTCATGATCGGCAAATCGTCCAGCGAAAATTTATTCAGTGATGGCGGTTTTGCATCGCCAGGTAAGTCGGCCAGGATGGCGTTTACCTTTCTCTGCGCATCCTGCAGACCTAAGTCTGCATTCGCATCGTTATTCAATTCGACCGTAACGCTGGAGAGGCTTTCGGAAGATTTAGAAATGATCTTCTTCACCTTTTCCATAGATGCCACCGCATCTTCGATTTTTTTGGTCACCGTACTTTCCACCTCGGAAGGAGAAGCGCCCGGGTACACTGTTGTGATGGTTACTACCGGCGAGGAGAACTTGGGCAGCAGCTCATAGTTCAGCGCCTTGTAGCTGATGATCCCCATGAGCGTGAGGATAGTGAACAACACTACCACCACCGTGGGTCTTTTTATGGATACTTCAGTAATCTTCATAATACTGTTGGTTTGGCGGCCTGATCGACTGATGGTGCTCTACACCGCCCCTTTTTGTTACGCGGACATACACTACGTTCGCCTCACTTTATTGGGACCTCTTCCACCAGCCAACCGGCCAAAGAGTTTATCTGTGTTGCTGCTATTACTTTGCCTGCACGGTTACTTTCGCTCCATCAGTCAGGTTAATCTGGCCGCTGGTAATTACCGTTTCACCCTCGTTCAATCCATCGCGGATTTCCACACGATCGCCGAAAATGCGGCCTGCTACTACTTTACGCAGTTTTGCAGTGTTGCCTTCCATTACGTAAACAGTATTGCTGTTCACTCCACCAACGAATGCCGCGCGGGATACCAGCATAGCCGGCTCCATCTTAGGCATTTCGAACAGCGCAGTGCCATACATACCTGCTTTCAAAGGTTTGCCGCTCACATTACTGATTTCCATTTCCACCGGGTAGTTAAGAGTGTTATCACCTTTCGATGCGATGAAAGTAATTTTACCGGTATAGTTTACTTCGGGATACACATTGCTCGTCACCTTCACTGTTTGTCCCACCTTGAGGTTGATTACCTGCGCTTCCGGTACAGATACCGCGAGCTTCAGGCGGCTAACATCCACGATGTCGAACATCTTGGTGCCTGGTGTGAGATAAGAACCTAACTCCACATACTTTTTATTGATCGTACCCTGGATAGGAGCTTTCACATAAGTGTCTTTTACCCTGCGGGATGCACTTTCCACTTTCGCTATGGCCAGTTCGTATTGCAGTTTGGCATCGTCATATTGCTTCTGGGTAACGCCACCGTTCTTCAGCGCGGCTTCGTTACGCTCCATATCTACTTTCAACTGCTTCAGGCTAACCTCGTTGGATTTGAGGTCGGTGTTGAGCAATTCGTCGTCCACACGGGCGAGCATTTGGCCCTGGCTTACGAAAGCGCCTTCGTCGACGAGCAGTTTAGTGATACGACCTGATGTTTCGGAGAGGTAAGTGAGTTCGCGAACAGGAGCGAAGTTGCCATTCGCTGCAAACTGGCGGTCGAATTCGGTACGGGCGGCTTTTTCCACCAATACAGGCACTTCACCCGTGTTGCTTTGTTTTACGAACTCGGTTTTTTCTGTATTCTCTTTTTTGTTGGCGCTCAGCTTCCACATAATCAGCGCAAGCGCACCTATAGTAATAAGGCCGTAAATAATTACTTTCTTCATGACTTCAGATTAGTTTAAAAGTGTTTTAAGGTTACCGTTGGATTTGATCAGTTCCAGTTCTGCCAGTTTGTATTCGAGCAGCGCCTGGTTGTAACTGTTCTGCGCTTCTGTAAGGGAAGTTTCTGCGTTCAGCAGGTCGGTAAGATTGGCAAGACCCAGGTTGTAGTTGCTCTGGGTAGTGCTGTAGACCTCATCGGCCAGTTGCATATTTTCCTTCTGCGTTTGAATAGTGGCGAGATTGTTAGCCATATTCAGCTTCGCATTCTCGAACGCGCTGTTCAGCTGCAACTTCGTGTCCGCCTGCATGCGATTGATCTGGCGAAGGGTAACATTGGCCTGGTTCACCTTGGAGCGGCGTGCATAACCATCAAAGATCGGGATGCGCAGCTTTAGTGCAACTGAAGCCATGTCGTACCAAAATGCGGTTCCGCCGCTTTTATAGATATCGAACTTGTCGCTGATACCATTGTAGGAGTAGTTAGCGCTTAATGAAAGCGAAGGATAATATTCTGCCTGGTAAGCTTTCTTCTGATAGTTTTGTAACTCCTCCTGCTTTTTCAGCAGTTTAAATTCTGTACGGTTTTCTACGATAAAGTTGCCATAGTCTACGTTGCCGGATGCTTTATTCGCCAGTTCCGATAATTCGATGGCAGGCAGGTCCAGCTGTGTTTCCAGCGGCATGCCCAGGTAACTTTTCAACGAGTTTGTTTGCGTACGAAGCTGATTTTCCAGCTGTGATTTTTGCGTTTTGTAGTTCACCAGGTTCACCTTAATCCGGTCCAGGTCAATTCTTTTAGCAAGACCGTTCTCGAATTGTGTTTGCGTGGTTTGTACCAGCTTGGTCAGTTTGTCGATGTTGCTTTGTAATACCGACATTCTTTCCTGGCTTACCAGCAGGTTGTAGTACATCTGCGAAACCTGGTAAATCACGTTTTCTTCTGATTGTACCGTTTGCATTGCGTAATATTCCTCGCCGGACTTCGCCGCTTTCAGTCCTGTAAATACAGACTGGTTAAAGATTTGCTGGGAGAGGTCTGCACCGATGCCTGTATTCCATGTCGTTCCGGATTCCACGGTCAGCATTTTTCCTGGCTGGCCAAGGGCGTCGCCGGGTAGCACGAATACTGGTTTAATAATGTTATCGGTAAGGTTTCCATTAGCGTTGATCTGTGGCAACGCCTGCGCTCTGATCTCCGCCGTTTTCAGTCGACCGAGATCTTCTTCCATCCTGGTTTGCGCGAGCTTGTGGTTGTTAGCCAGCGCATACTGGAGGGTTTCCTTCAGCGACAGTTTTGTTTGTGCGTGTCCATTGTACACACCTATGCCCAGGAGCAGGGCAAGTGATAGTTTCAACCGTTTCATTTGTAATCTATTATGGCGTGTGTTTTATGCTTCTTCTGTTATTTTCAGGTAATTGTTAAGGATCTGGTGACCTTTAAGCGTAGCCACTCCGTACACGTAGTGCACCGCCAGTTGCTGCGCTACTTCGTGCAGATTGAAGTGTTCTGCAGGAAAAGGTCGTGGGTTAAATGTTCCCTCCAGATGAAGAAGGCGGAGGCGGGACATTATTTCCAGTTTGATATCGTTTCTGAACAGCCCTTCTGCAATACCTCGTTCGAGATTGGTGCGAATGCTGTTAATGACATAGGTGTTTTTATATTCTTCAATTACTTTCCAGGCAGCAGGGTGATATTTTTCCAGCTCGAAAAGTAATATCGGATTCACTGTTTTTGCCAGCGACTCGGTAACCATTACACTGCGCAAAAGCAGGTCTATGGCGTCATTAGCGTCGTTGTGGCATTGTTGCAACTGGTTTTGCTGATCGTCCGTCATAAAACGGATCGCTTCTTCCACCATCGCATCTTTATCCTCGAAGTGTTCGTAAACCGTTTTCTTGGAAATGCCGCATTCCTTCGCAATGTCCATCATGGTAACATTTTTGATACCATACATTCTCATCAGCTTCAGCGTTGTTTCCAATATCCTGTCGTGCGTGTTCATCTCTTAACCACTTTATCTCTTCTGCATTCCTTTTATGAAAATTTCAGCAAGTTGTTTCTGCTTTGCGATGATGAGGCTAAACTCCTCTGGCGAAGGTTCGCCCAGGTGAGGAATGCCTTGCAGCACCGAAAACCGTAAACCGATCAATGCCTGGTTGTAAAGTTCAGCCGCCTGCACCGGGTCCATCTCTATAAATTCTCCGTCCTGTATACCTTTTTCGAACATTCTTGCTATCAGTGCCGTTTCTTTCTCTTTCACCTCGTTCATCTGCGCAGCAATCTGTGCAGGCGGTCCGTTCTTTAACAACTTGAATAATTCCAGGCGACAAAACTTCTGTATGAAGTCATGTCTTATATCGATCAACTGTCTTAATGCTGCGGAAGCCGAGGTCATGTTTTTTACCGCATCCTCGATCCCGTTAAAATATACTTCGCCCACTTTGGCCAGCACAGCATTGTGCAAACCATTCTTGTCAGGGAAATAATAATACAATGAGGCTTTCGAACAACGTATGTCATCGGCTATCTCGTTCATCGTGGTTTTTCCCGCGCCAAACTGAGTAAACCGCTTCAGAGCAGCCTCAAGGATTTTATCCCTCATTTCGTCTTTGTTCTCTGTAAGCATTAACCTTTTGACTTTTTTAGTTATAAAGTCAAAATTAGAACAAAAACCTGAATTAGTAACGTTAGTTGACCATTTAACTTGGTTTTAACACTTTGATGACACGCGGAGGCTAGCGGGTTTCCTGGGTTTTTGATCTAACATGTTGATAATGCATGAATATTGGGCAATTGAGTACAAAGTACACAATTGCATCACGAGGCTATTTAGATGGCTAACAAGTTTATGTGTGGATATCACACAATTTTAAAAATTCCTACATAGAGAAGAAAACGACGCACGGAGCGTCGCAACGGCGGCTGACCAGCGGGTGAGAAGATGACTAAAAAAAGAAAAGGAGAAGCAGAACGCTCCTCCTTTTCGTATCAACTTAGCAACATTGATTAGCTTAATTTTTCCAGCGCTGCTTTCAGTTTTTCCAGCATCTCCGGAATTTCTTGCTTCACGCAGGTACCAACACTCATGCGATACCAAGGGGAAGTTTTAGCTGCACCGAACGCAGAGAATGGCACCACAGCCAATTTCGCCTCGTCGAGGATGTAAGAAGTCACATCGCCCTGGCTTTCCAGCTTTTTACCGTCGGCAGTAGTTTTACCTACCAGGTCAATTTTCAGCGTGAGGTAAATGGCTGCCTGTGGCGCGATTGCCTCTACATTGTGACCTGCATTTTTCAGCGCAGTGAAGCCAGCGTGGATTTTCACCAGTCTTTCTTCGATTTCTGCCTTGAAGTGTTTCAGGTAAGTATTTACATTGTCTTTCTGCGCGAGGTATTTAGCGGCTGCTTTCTGCTCTGCCATTGGGCTCCAGGCACCAACGTGGCTGAGGATCGCTTTCATTTTACCGATTACGTTAGCGGGACCGAGCGCCCAACCAACACGAACACCGGTAGCGGCAAATGATTTACTCATCCCGTCGATGAAGATAGTGAATGGCTTCATTTCAGGACGCAAGCCAACGGGGTTGTAGTGGTGCGTGTCGCCGAAAGTGAGTACCCAATACATCTGGTCGAACATTACGAACAGGGGCTTCTCGTTTTCGCCGCGCATTTTATTTTCTGCAATTACCAGGTCGCAGATCTCTTCCAGCTGTTGTTTCGCGAAAGCGGTACCAGTCGGGTTCTGCGGAGAGCAGAGCGCCAGCAGGGTAGCACCTTTCAGCAAAGGCTTCAGCTCGGCTGCGGTAGGCATAAAGTCGTTCTCAACGCGGGTTTCCAGCACTACGTGTTCTGCTTCCAGGAAGTGCGTGTAGTGGTTATTATTCCAGGAAGGCGTTGCGTAAATCACTTTCTCGCCACGGTCAACCAGGGTGCGGTAAGTAGCATAGATGATCGGACGGCCGCCGCAGGAAATAACGATTTCGCTGGTAGGATCATAGCTGAGGTTTTCGCGCTCGCTGATAAACTCACCAACCGCCTTACGCAGTTCAGGAATACCATCGGCGGGAGGATAGTTCGTGTAGTGCTCTTTGTAAGCGTTCACGATTTCCTGCTCAAACTCTGCCGGGATCGGAAATACCTTGGGGTCAAAATCACCGATAGTGAAGTTGTAAATCTTCTCGCCCTTGGCCTGCTTTTCCTTTATCTCACCTGCCAGTTTGATAATTTCAGATCCTATGAGCGTTTCGGCTAAATGCGATAGTTTCATAACCCAAGATGTTTTTTTGTTTTTTATTAATGGTTTTTTGCGCCGCAAAAGTAACCGTTTTATAGATACTTTTAAAGAACGGCCCTCTTGTTTTTATTTTATTCAACAAAAGTCAGATTCACTGCAAAATTATTCAAAAAGAAAGGCCTACACTGAAAAAACGTCAAGCAAACATGCTCACTAAAAAGGCAGCCGTTGCCGGACTGCCTGTAAAATTTATATTTCGGAAGATGCGTTAACTAAACAGGTACAGCACATCTTCTTTCGTAAGCTTTTTGATGAAGCCGTTATCGTCGGCGATAATTTCCTTCACCAGGGACTTTTTACGCTCCTGCAGCTCCAGTATCTTTTCCTCTACGGTGTCCTTACAAATCATGCGGTAAGCGAAGATGTTTTTGGTCTGGCCGATACGGTGCGTCCGGTCAATCGCCTGTTGCTCAACCGCCGGGTTCCACCAGGGATCTACGATGTACACATAGTCGGCCGCCGTCAGGTTGAGACCTACACCACCCGCCTTTAACGAAATCAGGAACACGCGGCACTCTTCGTTGTTCTGGAAGTTCTGGATCGCTTTTTCCCTGTCCATAGAAGAAGTGCTGCCATCGAAGTATTCGTACTTGATATGCTGATGCTCGAGCTTTTCCCTGATCAGCCCTAACATGCCGAGGAACTGGGAGAAGATGAGTACTTTGTGGTTACCGATGTTCTCCGTGATCTCACGTGTTAGTTCATGCAGCTTCACGCTGTGATTCGGATATTGCTCCTGCTCATTTAATATCGCAGGGCTATCGCAAATCTGGCGCAACTTCATGAGGCCCTGCAAAATCGTTAATTGCGAACGCTCCATGCCCTGGTCTTCAATTACACCAAGGATCTTCGAGCGGTAGGTGTTACGGTAAGCGTCATAAATATGGCGCTGTTCAGGATCCATCTCGCAGAAGATAACGGTTTCGATTTTGTCCGGCAGGTCCTTTGCCACCTGTTCTTTCGTACGACGAAGAATGAAAGGATAAATCAGTTTACGCAGATGTTCTTTCCTTTCCTCGTCCTGAAACTTATCGATCGGTGTGGCAAATTCGTTCCTGAAAAAGTCTACACTGCCCAGCATGCCGGGGTTCAGGAAGTTCATTTGCGCGTAAATATCGAACGTATTGTTTTGCATCGGTGTACCGCTTAACGCAAATCTATTACGGGTTTGCAGCAGCTGTGCCGCTTTTGTCACCTTACTTTGCGGGTTTTTGATCGCCTGCGATTCATCCAGCACCACGTAGTCGAACTCCATCTTCATCAGCAAAGTGATATCACTTCGTAACGTGCCGTAAGTGGTAATAATGATATCAAACTTGCGCAACTCCTCGTCACTACGCAAACGTGCAGGGCCGTGGTGAATATGATGCGTCATTTCCGGGGTGAACTTTTTGATCTCGTTCTCCCAGTTATAGATCAGCGTGGTCGGACAAACGACCAGCGCCAGGCATTTACCATTTTTGTTTTTGTAATGCTGAATAAAGGTGAGTGCCTGCACGGTTTTACCCAAACCCATGTCATCGGCCAAAATGCCGCCCCACTTCACTTCATCCAGGTAGTTCAGCCATTGAAAGCCGCTTTCCTGGTAGGGGCGCAGGTTTGCAAATACATTTCGGGGGATAGGTGTGCTGCGGATCTCATCGAACTGCAGCAGCTTCTTCCGCTTCTCGTCCAGCTCTACCAATATCGCTTCATCGTCAATAAACTCGTACAACTCGTCGATTACAGAAAAGTTGTACTTCGACAACTTCAGCCCTTTATCTTTTTCCTCTCCGATCTTGAACAGCAGCGAGTATTTTTTTAGCCATTCCTCCGGCAGCAAACCCAATGTACCATCGGCCAGCTGCACGTAGTTTTGTTTATTGACGAGCGCTTTCTTAATTTCTTTGATGCTCACCCGCTGATCGCCATACACCACTTCCACCTGCGCGTCGAACCAGTCGATGCCGGAGCTGATTTGCAGGTTGGTAACGGGTTTCTGTGGATTGAAGCGGAAGTTACGCAAGGTCTCGAAACCAAATACGCGCACATTCATTTCCTTCAATGCATCAAAAAACAGGAAGAACCAATTGTTCTTCAACGCTTCTTTCGCCCGCAGGAAAAAGTAGTTGTAGTTACTGTTTACCGCAAAGTTGGAGTGCAGCGACCGGATCTTGTTGACAAAATCCATTTCCGCTTCTTTGTTCCGGTGGATGATGAGTACCTTGTTGCCTTCCTGCACGGTGATTTTCGTTTCCTCGTTCCACTCCACCTCATGGCCATGATAAGCGAATGAAGGCTGAATGATAAACGTTTCACCCACTTCTTTCAGGTGCACCAGGCTGTCTGGCGCAATGTCATCCACTTCGTCGAGTAACCCGTTATCGAATTGAATGTCGTAGTTTTTGCTCAGCGGCATCAGGTAATCGCGCAGGTAACCGGGCCATTCCTCGTTTACGATGCGTAGTATGCCATGCTGCTGGTATTGTTCTACCTGTAGCGCATCCAGCGGTTGGCGAAACAGGTGAATGGTATTATTATACAGGAAGATGAGCGGACTGGCCCACTGGTTGTCCGCCACGTTCACGAGGTTTTCGTCGATATCGACCCAACAGCTGATCTCTACGTGATTGGCCGTTGCTTTCGTTTTGAAGTGCAGCCCCAGGTGACTGTCCGCGATTTTAAGTGCCTGCAGGTTTTTGGTTTTAAACGGTTGCCCGTCGCGCAGTAAAAACGTACGGCTATGTTCCTCCAGCACGGGGAACAATTTTAACAGCTTTGGATGCAGGTATTCGAGGATCAGCTCCTTTGTTTCCGCTGGCAGTTCGTCGGAATTATCGTGCATGATATTTTCCCAGATCCCTGCAAACGGAGAGTTCTTGTTCAAAAACTTGCTGATCTCTGTCTGCTGGATCTTGCGCACCGGTACGATCAGCTCGCGGTCTTTTTCTTTGAACTGATAAAAATCGATGTATTTAGTGAGGTCGAGTTTACTGATCAGCGATACGAACTCCGTCGCTTCATCATTGGCCTCGCCTGTAATAAGATCGGCTTTAAAGTAAGGATACAGCTGCTCGTTCCCGTTCATCACCACGCCCAGCCGGCGCGTTACGGACAGGGAGTCGTCTGCCGGCTCATTCGCCGCCGCCATACTGGATGAACCTGTAGGGATAGGCGCTTCCACCTTTTTGATGGTTGGGTCCAACACACGCAGGAATGGCTTACCATTGATGTAGGAGAAAGAAAACTTGCCCTCCAGGTCGTCCGTAAGGGAGTAACCGTAAAGCGAAAGCAGTTTGTTCTTTTCTTTATCCCAGTTACGTAGGGTATCAAAGTAAAACGGGCCGCTATCTTGCAGCAACTGCAGGAATAGTGCGGTTTTGTGTTCACAAACAGGATGCTCCGATTCGCTGCAGGAGCAGTGTGTATCGAAGTTTCGCTCCTCGTTGCGTTGAATAATGAGCGGATACAATTTACCGTCGGCCTTCAGCTCTGCCTCCACCTTTTCATCCTTGGCTGACTTTATCACCGCCTGCGACTTTTTAAGGATTGCTTCTGCCTTGGCGTAGATTTCCGGCGATGCCAGCAGCCGAAGCGTTTTCACATCGATCGTTTTCATTTTTACCAGCGTATGCTGCTGGTCGTACTGCGTTTCGAAGGATTCGAAGTGGTTCTTGTCCAGCATTTCCTGTAGCTGAAAAAGCGCAGCAGCCTCGTGCCGGCAAATGTCGCCGAGGTTGTATGGACACTGGCAGCGGATGTTCATGACCGCTGTTTCGTGGTATTTATTAATAGAAACCTTGTAATAATTGGCGTGGGTATCGCTTTTCACCCGGAAGTTGGCGGATTTGAGCACCGGATCGGCATCCAGCAACTCTACGCCCCCGGTGGCGTATATACGTTTCCCCCTGCGGATCACCTCGTCGGTCCCGTTATTATACACATATTTTAGCAGGTGGGGTAATGACATGCTTTCGGGCATTGCCAGCTTTTTGGCACGAGTCGCGGGTTTTATAGTTCCGGATGTTTTAAGACGACTCGTGAAAAGGCAATCCACAAAAGTAAGCCAAAATTTTTTAAATTCTTGTCATCGGGAGAGCTGTTCCTTGCTAAAAGGTAACGGACCGGGGCTGCAAAGGCCAATCCGGTCCGTTTAATTTGTTTATGCGGTAAGCGCTAACCCAATACCAACTCGCCGTTCCTTAGTACGGGCAGCACATTCGCACCGTCTGCCGTAAGGCAATACCGGATGTCGGCTTCCAGCCCGAAGTTAGAGAGGCGTTTGAAGTGGGTAGCGTTCTTCATGGCTTCGAAAAGATCGCCTTTGGATGCTTCGTACATCGTTTCCGCAGCAATGGCCGAGTCGCAACTTACGTCGAAGTGTTCGCGGATGCGGCTTACCACGGCGCCGGCAAAGAGTGTATCCTCCAGGTTTACCCGGTCCTTCCAGGCGGCACATCCGAGGATGACGTTTTGCTTTTGTGCTACGAGGTAATCGCACACGGCAGAAATATTAGGGAAAGATCCGGTAACGATCTGCACGGCGTCTTTGGCCATGTGAAGCAACTTGGTACCATTGGTAGTCGTTAGCACCATCACTTTACCTTCAATAAAATCGCGGGAGTACTCGAAAGGGGAGTTACCATGTTTGAGGCCTTCTGCAATTTTACCATCGCGCTCGCCTGCGGTAATAGCTTCCAGCTGGCGGCCGATGTTTACGCATTCTTCTACCGTGGCAACAGGTATTATTTTGGTAGCCCCGTTGGCCAGGGCCGTACAAATGGTAGACGTTGCCCGCAGTACATCGATAATCACCACGATGCTGCTTTTCACATCGTAAAGGTGTAGGAGCGCGGGCGACAGGCAAACTTCCAGCCTGGGCTTATTACTTTCTGTCATTCTCGAATTTTTCTTGTTAAGTGAGGACCACCCGCCACTTTTCCGACTCCGCAAAGTCTTTAATAACCTCGTTTCGGTGCTCCAACAAACGCTGCATATACCGGTGCAGGTACAGTTTTTCGAACAGGCGGCCCAGTTTGCCGTAAGGCGTACCAAAGTCCATCACGTCGATCATTACGGTACCATTGGCTATCTCTTTAAAGTGATGTTCATGCTTCATGTAGGTAAAATCGCCTTCGAGCATTTCATCACGAAAAAAGCCACTTTTCTCCATGGCGGTTATATGCACCTTTAGCTGCCGCACCTTACGCAGGTGTTTGGCTTGCCAGGTAACAGATTCCCCGTTTTCTATCAGGCCGTTTGTACGACCGGCGATAGCCTCTTCGTTGGTGTGTTCCATGCTGCGCTTGTGCAGCGTAATGCTGCGACTTAAGTCAAAAACCCGCTGCAAGGGCGCATGGATGACGGTTGTCAGGTGAATAACAGGCATAGCGTATGTTTTACAGGTTCTTGTGAAAAAATAAAAAGACGCTAGTCCCAAGGTTTGTCTTTAGGATGATGGTTAAAATTTTTACTTTTTCACTTCTAGTTCAGAAAAGGCGCTTTTACAACTTTCGCCTTCAGTAATTTATCTCTAACGGCAATGTAAATTTCTGTATCAAGAACGGCAAAAGGCGTTTTTACGTATCCAAGGCCAATTGCTTTTTGCAGGGATGGCGACTGCGTACCGGATGTTACGCGGCCAATCGTTTCACCTTCAGCGGTTTTGATCTCGTAATCGTGACGCGGAATACCTCTGTCGATCATTTCGAACCCTACCAGTTTTTGCTGAACGCCTTCGGCCTTTTGCTTTTCGAAAGTAGCGCGGTTGGTAAAGTCTTTGGTAAACTTCGTGATCCAGCCCAGGCCAGCTTCCATGGGGGAGGTACGGTCGTCGATGTCGTTACCGTACAGGCAAAAGCCCATTTCCAGGCGCAGGGTGTCGCGGGCAGCCAGGCCGATTGGCTTCAGACCTTTAGGTGTGCCGAGTTCGAACAGGGCGTCCCAGATTTTGTCTGCGTTGCCGTCTTTATCTTCAAAATATATCTCAATACCGCCAGCGCCCGTGTAACCAGTTGCGCTGATCACCACGTCGGGTACGCCGGCAAAGGTGCCTTTCGCGAAGGTGTAATATTTCATATTTACCAGGTCTACTTCCGTAAGCGGTTGTAGCATGCTGGTGGCGTTAGGCCCCTGGATGGCCAGCAAACAAGTCCTGTCAGAGATGTTATGCATCTCTACATTCCTGGTGTTGAACTTTTGGATCCAGTTCCAGTCTTTTTCAATGTTGGATGCGTTTACTACCAGCATATACACCTTGTTCTCCTCGATGCAATATACCAGCAGATCGTCAACCAGGCCGCCGTCTTCGTTGGGCAGGGCGCTGTACTGCGCTTTACCCGCGGTAAGTTTGGATGCGTCGTTAGTAGTTACGCGCTGAATGAGGTCCAGGGCGTTTTCTCCTTTCAGGATAAACTCGCCCATGTGGCTTACGTCAAATACGCCCGCATTGTTGCGAACGGCGAGGTGCTCTTCATTGATACCGCTGTAAGAAATGGGCATGTTGTAACCAGCAAAGGCAGCCATCTTAGCGCCCAGGGCGATGTGTTTTTCCGTAAAAGGAGTATTCTTCATGATTTTCAATAGTTTAATACCAATTCCGGATACCGAGCAGGTTGGTTTGATGGTTGGTCCCGAAGTTGTAAGCCCGGCAAAAATAATTATTCGGGTGGAAATTGGTGCAATAATTGCGTTTATGCACCACATTCCCGCGCTGCACGTTACTTTTGCAGCGTAAATCGTTAAAAATCATTCTTGTGAAAAGACTTTTGCTGTTACCGCTGGCGTGCCTCTCCCTCATCGCCACCGCTCAGAAGAAAGCCGACAAAAAAACGGCCACCAGCCTGCAGGCCCATATTAACTATCTCGCCAGCGATAAACTGGAAGGTCGTCGTACGGGTACTGCCGGTGAAAAACTGGCTGCCGCTTACATTTCCGCTCAAATGAAACAGGCCGGTATTACGCCGGGCGAAGGCAATGACTATTTACAGGAATTTACAGTGCGCGAAGGCAAAGAGGCTGGCCCAGGCACCAAATTAACCATCAACAACAAACAGTTTACCAGCAAACAATTCACGCCGCTGCCATTCAGCGCCAATAAAAGTGCTTCGGGAGAAGTGCTGCCCGGCGTGAATGAACCCGACAACGTTTGGATGCTCGACGTGAAAGAACTCGAAGGTATGGAAAGTCCGCATGCAGACGCAGCAGCCGTTTACCTGGCCGCCGCAAAAGAAGCGGAAAAGAATAAAGCGAAGGGGGTTATCTTTTTCAATGGGAAAGAAACGCAAGGCGCCGTCGCGAAGTGGTTGTCCAGCCAACACACGGCATTAAACATCCCTGTATTATGGGCAGGTGCGGAAGCGAGTAAAGTACTCGCAGATCAAAATGCCAATGATTTCCAGATATCGATGGCGGTGGACTTACAGCAAACCAAACGCACCGGCACCAACGTCATCGGTTATATTAATAATAATGCACCCACTACGATTATTATCGGTGCGCACTACGACCATCTTGGTTATGGGGAAGATGAAAACTCCCTGGGCGCCGGCGAAAAAGCGATCCACAACGGCGCCGACGACAACGCCAGTGGTACGGCCGCCTTACTGGAGCTCGGCCGCCAGCTGAAAGCATCTAAAAACAAAAAGAGCAATTACCTGCTGATCGCCTTTTCCGGAGAGGAACTCGGCCTGTTCGGCTCAAAATATTACACGCAAAACCATACGCTTGATTTTAAGAAGGTGAACTTCATGATCAATATGGATATGGTTGGCCGCCTGGATAACAATAAAGGTTTGCAGATCGGTGGTATAGGCACTTCTCCCAGCTGGGGAAGTATTTTAAAGGCCTCGCTCCCAAAGGAATTGAAAGTAACATACGATTCTTCCGGCACGGGCCCGTCCGACCACACTTCATTTTACCGCAGCGACCTGCCAGTATTATTCCTGTTCACCGGTACGCATAGCGACTATCACAAGCCAACCGATGACGCCGACAAAATTAACATCGACGGCGAAGTGCAGATCGTGAAGCTGGTGTACGACATTATCGAAAATTCTACGAAGCAGGATAAACTGATGTTCACCAAAACGAAGGAAATGCAGATGGGCACCAGTCCGCGCTTTAGTGTAACACTGGGCATCATGCCTGATTATACTTTCAGCGGTGGCGGCGTACGCGCCGACGGCGTGAGCGAAGGCAAGCCCGCAAAGAAGGCTGGTTTGCAGGCAGGCGACGTCATTGTTCAACTGGGCAATAGCAAAATAGCTGACCTGGAAGCCTACATGGCAGCCCTGGCAACCTTCAAAGCCGGTGATAAAACTACGGTGAAGGTGAAACGCGGTGCCACCGAAAAAACTTTCGATATTACTTTCTAAAATAGATACATGAGATATTTGTCCCTTTTAGCCGTGGCTGCCCTGTTTGCCTGTAACCAGGAGCGTGCGAAGACGGATACCACCGGTTATGATGTGATTTCCGAAAAGACCTATGTTGTTCGTCCGGCGCAACCTGCCGAAGGAGATTCCATTGAAATAGGGTTTTACAACAAGCAGCAGGAGATGATCGCACTGCTGGAAAAAAGCAATTTTAAAGCGAAGTCACTCACGAACGATAGCCTGCTGTTTCGCCAGTCGAACGGCCAGGAGTTGCAAATTATCGTACCAAAACCCAGCGATGCGGCTGGTAAATTTTCGATTATTGCCTTCGATCCGCAAAAAAATCCACTTTTTATTAATCTGAATAAGGGAACAAACCAAGTGACGCAGTATATTAGCGCAAAGTAAGTTCCCGTGCATCAACATATAAGAGTTACGGTCGACGCCGTAATTTTCGGTTACAATTCCCGGGATGGACTGTCGGTTTTGCTGATTAAACGCACCATCCCGCCCTATATCTTTAAATGGGCCCTGCCCGGAGGCTTTGCCCACAACGACGAACCGCTTGAAGACTGTGTTAAGCGGGAGTTGCGCTCGGAAACGGGTATCCAGATCAATTATCTTGAACAGCTTTACACTTTCGGGGCGCCAGAGCGTGACCCGAGAGGGCGTGTACTGTCTGTCGCGTACTTCGGCCTGGTAAGACCAACCGCGTTAAGCACACCACCCAAACCGGTTATCAACTCCTCGTTCCTGAACAAAACAAGTGACGATCGAGAAGCCCGCTGGTGTAAGCTGAATGAATTACCGCAGCTCGCATTCGACCATAACATGATCATCGAAAAAGCACTTGTCCGTCTCCGTAATAAGGTGCGTTATGAACCCATCGGCTTCGAATTGCTCGACAGCAAGTTCCCGATTTCGGAGCTGGAGAAATTGTACGAGCTATTATTATCCCGCCCGATCGACCGTCGAAATTTTCAGAAGAAACTTAATTCGCTCGGAATTTTGATCGCGCATGAAGAGAAACAAAAAGCCGCTTTACAAGGCCGACCTGCCAAATTGTTCAGTTTTAATGAGCAGGAGTACTCAAAACTCAGGGACGAAGGGGTTTACTTTGAGATTTAGCCTTACGGCTGATTATCATCTAGTTAGAATATTTTGTGTTATTCTGACAATATTTATTTTAAAATCATCGCCTTTTAAAATAAATTGTGTAAAACGAACACGAATCAATTTAAACCAGCTACAGTATTGACTTTGGGAAGAACATGCTTAAAGTCAGTCCAAACACCTGGAAAGATGGCTTTCAACGACTGGAACTGACAAAATTGCGTGTAATCATAGCCGGTAGACCGGTTGGGAAGGCTTCGAGAATCGAATATTCTCCACCCGACCTCCGGCGTTTTTATTTTATCGCATCAGCAGAAGTCTTCAAGTAACGCGTAACGTACCTTCAGAAAAACATCTTAAACGCGAAAAACAAATTCACGTATTTCCTACACAAAAACGTAAAAACCTCCACAGTATTGCCTTCCAGGTAATATATGTAGCTGGTACAAATCTGGTTATTTTTTAGTATATTTAAGTAAACCCAACGAACATGAAGCTTTTCTCCACTCTCTTTGTTCTATTCGGAATTACTGTTTCTGCCTCCGCGCAGTCGCAGGACTCATTGCAGCGCACTCCGATCCATCGTCATAGTGCTCCGCCACTCTATATCGTAAACGGCGTTTATTGCCCTGGCAACCTCGACGGAATTAAACCCGAATCGATCGTTAGCATCGATGTGCTGAAGAACCATGCAGCAGCGCTCAAATATGGCGACATCTCATCGAACGGTGTTTTACTGATCGTCACCAATACACAAACCTCCGAGGGCGTGTCCCTGGATAAAGCGGTAGATGAGTTTTTCGGAAGCCGGCTGACGAACATTACCGAATACGCGATCGACGGGCTGCTGGCGAATGTGCATAATATTAAGATACACACTGCAGACGTAAAGAAGATAGAATTCCTGCGCAAAGGCGATCAGTTGCGCGCGAACCTCATCACCTTCACAGATGTGGCAAGTGCCCGCCCACCTGTTATGCCGCCGGTAAATAAGAACGCGAAGCCCGGAGAGATCATGATTCGCGGAATGGCGACAGTTCCTGCGGTGAATCAAATAGACTAACAACATCCATTATACCTGACTGGCCGCCGGCTTCGCCGAGCGGCCTTTTTTATGTACTGCACCCGGCGAGCGCTATTTCATTTAGATTTCGCACATTTGCATCCTATGCGCAGGAAATTTTTATGGAGTGCGGCCCTTCTTTTTGCGGGCCTGACCGGCAAGGCTCAACAAGCGGACACGCTTGTGCCTGCCCGTAAGAATAGCTTTTTTCCGCTGCCGGCCATCGGCTACGCGCCGGAAAAGGGCTTCGAGATCGGTGTGGCGGGTTTGTATTCTTTTTATATAGATAACAAAAATCCATCGCCGGCGACCCGTAATTCCTCCATCATTCTTATCGCGAGCGTCACCACCGAGAAACAATGGAAGCTCGACCTGCGCACCGACTTCTGGACGCGCGACAATGCCTGGCATCTGAAGGGCAATGTCCGTTACCACGACTTTCCCTTTTACTTCTATGGCACCGGCGACTCCACGCACTACGACGATCGCTCGCTCGTAGGCAATCGCCGCCTCAAAGGCCTGTTCGAAGCAGAGAAACGCTTCGGACGCCACTTCTTCGTAGGGCCGTCGCTGCTCTTCCAGCACGACCGCTTCGATGCCAGGGAAGACAAAGGCATTTACCCTGGAATGACGCTGGTGGATAAAGACGGCGGCCATGTCACCTACATCGGTGTTACCGGAGTGTTTGACAACCGCGATAATCAAAACTACACACGCCAGGGTTCAATGGTACGTGTTAACGGCTCGTATGCGCCCGAGTTCCTGAGCAGTTACCCAATTTGGAAACTGGAACTGAAGGCCAATCACTTCTTTACTTTCCTGAAAAATAATACTGTCGGCCTCAACGCATATGCTTCCAGCATCCAGGGCGGCACACTTCCTTTTTACCAGCTGCAGGAGTTGGGCAACGACTTCATTATGCGGGGCTACTATGCCGGCCGTTACCGTGACCAGAACTACCTGGCAGGGCAAGCTGAGTATCGTTACTTTATAGATCCTAAACTAAAAATACGCCTCTGGAAATTCGAAATGAAGCCTACGTTCGCGCTGGTGGCCTTCGCCGGAACGGGTTCTGTTTTTGCCAATCGTGATTTCGACATCGACCGGTTTAAGCCGAATTTCGGTGGTGGTATTCGTTACTTCTACGACAAAAGTTCGCGCCTGACCATTCGTTTGGATTATGGTATAGGTGAGCAGCGGCCGGGCGAAAAACGCCAGACCGGGTTTTACCTGTCGCTCGGGGAAGCATTTTAACAGGCGCCCAACGCGTCCAAAACAAGCTCGTCGTGCTGACGGCGCAACATGTCCTGCTGACTTAACATGTTCCCAACGCCACGTCCCAATCCTTCCAAACAAGCTCGTGGTGCTGGCGGCGTAACACGTCCTGCTGACTTAACACGTTCCCAACGCCACGTCCCAATCTTTCAAAACAAGCTCTTAGTGCTGGCGGCGTAACACGTCCGCTGACTTAACACGTTCCCAACGCCACGTCCCAATCCTTCCAAACCGGCTCGTATTGCTGGCGGCGTAACATATCGGCGATCTCCGAGGCACTGCGCTCATCCGAAATTTCGAATTGTTCCAGCGATTGCTGGTCAACCGCGTAGCCGCCCGGATTGGTCTTAGAACCGGCGCTCATCGCGGTAATTCCCAGGCGGATCACGTTATCCCTAAACACTTCCGATTCGCGGGTCGAGATGCTAAGCTCCACCGTTTCGAAGCAAAGCCGGTAAGCACAAATCAATTGCACCAGTTCTGTGTCATTCATATCTACCTTCGGCATTAGGCCACCAGAAAATGGCCGCAGGCGAGGGAAAGAGATGCTATACCGTGTTTGCCAGTACGTTTTTTCGAGATAGGCGAGATGTAATGCGGTGAAAAAACTGTCTGTGCGCCAGTCTTCGAGGCCGAGCAATACTCCCAGGCCGATTTTATGAATCCCTGCCTGTCCAAGCCTGTCGGGCGTTTCGAGGCGGTAATCGAACTTCGACTTTTTTCCTTTCGGATGATGTTTCCTGTAGTCTGCTTCGTGGTACGTTTCCTGGTACACCAGTACCGTGTTCAATCCTTTCGCAATCAGCTGCTCGTACTCTTCGCGGTCGAGCGGCTGCACTTCCATGGAAATATGCGCGAAATGCGGACGGATAATTTCCAGCGCTTGGAGGAAGTAGTCGACGCCCACTGTTTGCTGGGCTTCGCCGGTGACGAGCAGCACATGTTCATAACCCATCTGCCGGATGGCCTCTACCTCTTTTAATATTTCAATTCCGGAAAGCGTTTTGCGTTTGATCTTGTTATCATAACTAAACCCGCAATAGGTGCATATGTTCTGGCATTCGTTGGAAAGATAAAGCGGCACGTACAGCTGCATGATATTGCCGAAACGTTGTTTGGTAAGTGTATGACTTAACGTCGCCATTTGCGGCAAATGTGCGGCGGCGGCAGGCGATACCAAAGCCTTGAAATCTTCCAGGTCACGCACGCGGCGAGACAAAGCGCGCCTCACATCAGCAGCCTGTTTTTGCATAGATGTCGCGCTTTATTTCATCCCAATGGTAACTGCGGAACAACGAGGTAAAACTCATGACACCGGGTTTAAGAATGATAACAGCGGGCTGGTTGCCTGTGCGGTTTGCGCCACCATCCCTAAACCAGCTTCATAAGCCTCCCTGCCTGCAATAACCGCCTGCTTAAACGCAGCCGCCATCAGCACCGGATCGCGCGAAACAGCGATCGCCGTGTTGACTAACACCGCATCTGCCCCCAATTCCATTGCCTTTGCTGCATCGGATGGCGCGCCAATGCCGGCATCGATCACTACGGGCACTTTACTTTGGCCAATGATGATTTCCAGAAAGTCGATCGTGCGTAAGCCTTTATTGGAGCCGATGGGCGAGCCGAGCGGCATCACGGCGGCTACGCCTACATCTTCGAGGCGTTTGCATAATACCGGGTCGGCGTGAATGTAAGGCAACACCACGAAACCTTGCTTCACCAGCTCTTCCGCCGCCAACAGCGTTTCTATCGGGTCGGGCAGCAGGTATTTAGGGTCGGGATGTATTTCTAGTTTAAGCCAGTTGGTTTCCAGTGCTTCGCGGGCAAGCTGCGCGGCGTAAACCGCTTCTTTGGCCGTACGAACGCCGGAAGTATTCGGCAGCAAATGTATTCCCGGGTGCTCGACGTGCGAAAGCATATCGTCCTGTTCGGGTTGTTGCATGTTTACGCGTTTGAGCGCCACCGTTACCAGCTCCGTACCGCTGGCCAGCAAAGCGGCTTCCATCACACTCGTCGCACTAAACTTGCCGGTGCCGGTAAAAAGGCGCGACGTAAATGTTCTACCTGCTATAACTAACGGTTCCATCTGCAAATGTTTTAAGTTGATGCAAAATGCCTGTCACCAGGGCTTTCCTGTCCTCCGCATGGGTGATCAATCCTGATACGGCAATGCCATGCAAACCTGCGTTCAGCAGTCCGTCAATATCTTCCCTGAGAATGCCGCCGATCGCCAGCACCGGAAGGGGAGAGGCCGCCTCGGCCAACACGCGACGGTATCCATCTAAACCCAAAACCGGGCTTAGTTTCTCTTTGGTTGTGGTGAAGCGGAATGGCCCCAGACCAATGTAATCCGCGCCTTCCGCTTCATGCTTTCTGATATGCGCCGCCTCGTTCGCAGTGCCACCAATGATAAAGCGCGGACCCAAAATTTTACGAGCATCTGCAACCGACAAATCATTCAGCCCAAGATGCACACCCGCCGCCTGTACCTTCAACGCGATGCCGGGGTTGTCGTTAATAAATAGTGCAGCCTCGTAGAAATCGCATACCGCCTTTGCCTCAACCGCCAGACGCAGCCACGCTTCCGGTGATTCGTTTTTAACGCGCAGCTGTATGAAACGGCACCCCGCCTCGCAGGCTAGCCGTATGTTTTCAACATGCGGCGCTTGTGAAATATATAAGAGTTGTTGTATCATGTTTGATGTAAGCCTAATAGTGAAGAATTGCTTTTTAAAAATTGATACGTGTACGCCTTCGCTTTACCGCAAGCCCTCACCAAAGGATCGCCCAGGGCAAGGTTAGCGGTAATAGCCGCCGATAGTACGCAGCCCGAGCCGTGTTTCGCGGCGACAGCCCCGCCAGGCACAGGATAGGAGGTTACGTCGTGTTGGAAGAACAATTGGTCTACACCAGGTAGCTGCGGATGATGCCCCCTTTCAGCAGCACAGCCGTATACTGTGCAAGTTTCGCCGCTGCCACATCACCATCATCATCGCCGCCTATCGCCTGCGCTTCGTGATAGTTGGGTGTAAGCAGCTCCACTTCGCTTAACACATCCTGCCATTGCCGCAATCCGCTTTCGTTGTAGAATGAAAAACCGGCAGACGCTTTCAACACAGGATCGAGCACGAAACGTAATTGTGGACTTACAATCCGCAAAGCAGTGATCACCTTTTGTACAGTAGCCACACTCTGCATGATCCCGATCTTACAATAACTCACCGGGAACTTTTCCAGCAGCGGCGTGGCCTGCGCTACAATTTTGCCTGCAGGCAGCCATTCCACCGAATAAAAGTGATCATCTGTTTGCACAGTAAGGGCCGAGCAAACGCCGAAACCATACACGCCATGTGCTTCGAATGTTTTAATATCCGCAGTTAATCCCGCGCCCGCGCTTGGGTCCAGCCCCGCAATCGTCATTACATATGGTGCCATGCTGCTTTGATATTGTTAAATGTATGAACACTTTCCGCCGGCCTGTCCCAAAGAGCGCCCATCACCGCCACGCCGTCAAATCCCATCTGGCGGGCCATTGGCGCAGTGTGAACGTTGATGCCGCCAAGTGCCACCAGCTTTGTACCGGTAGCAGGCGGTATCGTGTTTATCGCAGACTTGTATCCCTGCTTTGAAATACTATCGAACACAGGACTTACCAACAGTCCGTCCCAATAACTTTTCAGATACGGAATGGCCTCCACGGCGTGCACCGCAGTACTACCGAACATCGCATGCGGCTTCTGCACACCTTTTACCAGCGCCTGTCTGCGCATCTCACTCATATGCACGCCTAACAAGGAGTAGCGCATGGCGAGATCAGGCTGCCCTGCCACCAGTATGCGATTGTAAAATCGCGTTGACAATTGGTCGAGCAGCTGCGCATAGGCTTCTTCTTCCCAGCCTGGTTTGCGAAGCAGGAGCACATCGGCACCCGCTTCTAACAAGGCGTTGAGATGAGTGGCCTCATCCGGTATGGCCTGCGGCGATGTCAGTATCCAGATCATATATAGAGATCCGATCCCTGTTCCACGAACTTCTCCGCCTGTTGCTGCATGCCGGTGTGTAATGCCGCCTGCTCATCTACACCCTGACCAGCCGCGAACTCGCGTACCTCCTGGGTGATTTTCATAGAGCAGAAGTGTGGACCGCACATCGAACAGAAGTGCGCGACTTTCGCACCTTCCGCCGGCAGGGTCGCATCGTGGTAAGACCTTGCCGTATCCGGATCGAGGGATAGGTTGAATTGATCTTCCCAACGGAATTCGAAACGCGCCTTACTCAATGCATTGTCGCGGTACTGCGCACCGGGATGACCTTTGGCCAGGTCAGCCGCGTGGGCCGCCAGTTTGTAGGTGATCACACCTTGCTTCACATCTTCCCGGTCAGGCAAACCCAGATGCTCTTTCGGCGTCACGTAACACAACATGGCTGTACCAAACCAGCCAATCATTGCCGCACCAATGGCGGATGTGATGTGATCGTAACCAGGTGCGATATCTGTTGTGAGTGGCCCCAGCGTATAGAACGGCGCTTCCTGGCAATGCTCCAGCTGCTTCGTCATATTTTCTTTGATGAGGTGCATGGGCACGTGGCCCGGACCTTCAATCATCACTTGTATATCATGCTTCCAGGCGATCCTGGTGAGTTCGCCGAGAGTCTCCAATTCCGCGAACTGCGCAGCATCGTTAGCGTCTGCAATACTGCCCGGGCGTAATCCGTCCCCGAGCGAGAATGCCACATCGTATGCCTTCATAATCTCGCAGATCTCTTCGAAATGCGTGTACAGGAAGTTTTCTTTATGATGCGCCAAACACCATTTCGCCATGATCGACCCTCCGCGGGAAACGATGCCTGTCATACGTTTGGCGGTAAGCGGTACATAACGCAATAACACACCGGCATGAATCGTGAAATAGTCAACTCCCTGTTCCGCCTGTTCTATCAGCGTATCGCGGAACAATTCCCAGGTAAGCAGTTCTGCTTTACCGTTTACTTTTTCCAGCGCCTGGTAAATAGGCACGGTGCCAATGGGCACGGGCGAATTACGAATGATCCACTCGCGCGTTTCGTGAATGTTTTTACCGGTGCTTAAGTCCATGATGGTGTCGGCGCCCCAGCGACAGGCCCATACTGCTTTCTCCACTTCTTCTTCGATGCTGGAGCTGATGGCCGAGTTACCAATATTAGCATTGATCTTCACCAGGAAGTTGCGGCCAATGATCATTGGTTCGCTTTCAGGGTGATTGATGTTGTTGGGAATAATAGCGCGACCGGCAGCAATTTCATCGCGCACAAATTCCGGCGTGATGAACTTCACCGGTGTGTTGGCGCCAAAGCTATGCCCCTTGTGTTGCTGCCATAAATCACTGTTCTCTTCGAAAAGCTTCTCTGCCAGCTGGTTTTCGCGGATGGCGATGTATTCCATTTCCGGTGTAATGATGCCTTTCTTCGCATAGTGCAGTTGCGATACGTTGCAACCCGCTTTCGCGCGCAACGGCTTACGGATATGCTCAAAACGCAGGCTATCCAGCGAAGTATCTTCCATGCGCTGGCGGCCATAGGCAGACGAAATACCAGGTAATGCTTCTACGTCGCCACGCTGCAATATCCACTGTTCACGCAGGCGGGGCAAACCTTTCCGCACATCGATCTCCTGGTCAGGATCTGTATAGGGACCGCTTGTATCGTACAACGGTACTGAAGGATTAGGCGTTTCCACACCATGACGGCCATTCAGCCGGGTAGGCGTAAGGGTTATTTCGCGCATAGCTACCGAAATATCGTGCAACGCGCCTTTAACATAGATTTTCTTGGACGCAGGAAATGGCTCCCTGCTGATAACTTGTTTAGTTGTCATGAAGGCAAAAATTAAAGGTAAAAAAAGAGAGGAGGTGGGAACGTGTTATCCTCCCTGCGTTGCACGGATAATGGTGATACTGTCTGCCGGCTGCAATGATGTAGACATCCATTGCTGTCGTGGCACAACCTGGTTGTTAACGGCGATGGCTACGCCTTTTTCCGAGGACAATTGAATAAACTGTAAGAGTCCAGCCACCGTGGTTTCCGGCTGAACTGCATAAAGTTTATTGTTTACAAGCACTTCCATGTTTGTGGTCGTTTAGGTGAAACAATAAACTTTAAGGATGCGAATGCGTGAGAGAAGATCAGTAAACTTTTTCCTACGACAGTATGAACTGCATCAGGTACTGAGGGTATCATCTCAGTTCCGGCTGTTACCCCGGAACACCCCTAAAGTGTTGCTACAAATCTATGCAAGAATTTCCGGAAATTCCAAATCATGTTTTATAGCACTATCTTTGATGCACATCAGCTAAAGGGAAAACGTATCCTTTTAAACCCGTAAAACAACGTATGAAAAATCGATTGCTCGCTATTGCAATGGTGTCTGTAACGGCCTGTCAGCAACCTGTTCAGGATAAATCATATCTGCCCGATGATATGACAACGGGAAAAGATTCCATCTTCACAGAACCGACCGTTTCATTTAAAGATACTTTGCCAAAACTGGATAGCGTACCCATAGGGAAAATTCCCGGCCAATGGATGCAGCCGGTACAAGGCATCGATTCACTTACCCAGGGTTTTATTTTGAAGAAGAATGGTCAGGCACAAGCTTTAAATCATCTTTCGCCCGTGTACGAGAAGTGGGAGCTGACGAAAGATACACTGATCCTGTGGAGCCTGCAGGAGTCAGATACGGCAAAAACCGCGATGCCCGACACGTTGCTGGTACGGGCGATTACAGACAGTAGCCTGCTGTTGTTCCCGATTAACGCGGAACCCGGCTACCTCGAAAAATTCACGAAAGGAAAAGAAAAGATAAAAAAAGTGCCGAAACGGTAAATTTTACCGCTCCAGCACTCCCGATATTGTGTTGGTTTTCCTTAGAGGTTATAATATTGCCATAATCCTATCAGGCAGGCTACCAATGAAAAGAATAAGCCTGCTACCGACATCTGCAAATCTTCCGTAGTCTTACGCGCAAAAACAATTGATACCAGAGCAGCAACGATGCTTGCGGCTCCCAGCAGGATTTTTGCCTCTGTTGCTTCGCTGATGAAGGCGAAAGCCACAGTTACAATGCCGATAACCAGAGATATAAATCCGGCAATTCTAGGTACGCTGGTGGTGTGTTGCATAAATCGAAGTTTATATTGTGATATAAAAAAATACATGTCCATTTCGCTTTCCGAAAAAGGAAAGTGGTTAGGTTTTACCGAGGATGGTAACGGTGCAAGCGTAAAGACAAGTAATGGCCGCTGTTTACGATGATGTGCCGCATCATTTTCGTGGAACTTCTGCATTTCATGCTTATTCCGGCACAGCAACGCGGCTCGACAAGTACAAATTGAAAACCTCACTAATCTGGTCTCACCTGTATTTCCGCTAACTGGAGTTTTTCTTAGGGTAGAGCGTTTGGAGCTACAATATGGTTACAGGTTGTCGATGTTTGACGATGGAAAATTAGTGCTTTTTGCCCAATGGTAGCCGATTTCCGCAAGTTTTATATTATAAAAAAAGCAATCCCTTATAAAAGAGATTGCTTCATATGTTAATAAATTATTACTTAATTAACACCTGCAGTCAGTTTAAAGAAATTCATAATTCATTTTCAGGTAATCAACTCTACTGTAGCAAGTTACGCAATAGAGAAAAAATGCTATATAATTCCTTTATGATGTGACGACAGGACTTAATTGTTCAACAATAACGGCATCACCAGCATCAACAGGTCTTCATTATCGTTCTTTTCTGATGGTTTTAAGATGCCCGCTTTAGTCGGCGTCGACAGCTCGATAGAGATCTCATCGCCTTCAGCAGCGTGCAGCATTTCAATCAGGAACTTCGCGTTGAAGGCGATCTGCATGTCTTCACCATTATACTGACAGCTCATACGTTCGTTACCTTCGAAGGAGAAGTCAACGTCCTGTGCAGACAGTTGCAGCTCGCTGCCGGTAATGCTCAGCGCTACCTGGTTGGTGCTTTTGTTCGAGAACACGCTCACACGCTTCAGTGCATTCTGGAAATCGCTCTTCGCCAGGATGAGGCGGTAAGGGTTCTCCTTTGGAATCACCACTTTGTAATCAGGGAAACGGGCATCGATCAGGCGACAGATCATTTGCGCGTTTTCATGCGTTACGAAGAAGTGGTTCGCGCTGTAAGCTACTTTGATTTCGCTTTCGTTGTCGGGCAGCACGGCCTTGAGCAGGTTTAATGGCTTTTTAGGCACGATGAAATTGTCGCTGGACGGGCATTTAACATCGGTACGAATATATTTAACGAGGCGGTGTGCATCGGTAGCTACGAAAGTTACACTTTCAGGCGCCAGTTCGAAGTATACGCCGGTCATTTGCGGACGAAGGTCGTCGTTGCTCACGGCGAACAATGATTTGTTGATCGCGGTAACGATGGCAGACGATGGCATGGTGAAGGCCGTAGCATCTTCAGCAGCCGGTTCCTTAGGGAAGTTCTCCGGATTTTCGCCCATCACTTTATACTTACCATTGTCGGATGTGATCTCTACTGCGTAAGAGTTCATGTCCACATTAAAGCTAAGCGGCTGTTCGGGCAAATTTTTAAGCGAATCCATTAATATCTTGGCAGGGATACAAATGCGACCGGTTTCCTTGGCTTCTACCTCCAGCTTCACTTTCATCACTGTTTCCAGGTCGGTAGCAACTACGGTAAGCTCGTTTTTGTCAATCAGGAAAAGAAAATCTTCCAGTATGGGCAAAACCGTATTAGAGTTAATAACACCACTGATCTGTTGCAATTGTTTCAATAACGCTGAGGATGAAACGATAAACTTCATAAGGTTGTTTAAAATGATTCCTGTAAATGTAATGCAAACAAAGATAGAAAGATTTGTCATTCAGACTAAACAGGTGGATATTTTTAGCCGGGCAAAAATCATTATTAAACTTTTTCATTACGTGTTGATGCGGCTTTGCGCGGAATTACAAAAATGAAGAGCGGCATATTAATACCGTTACTTCATACGTTCTTAGGGAAAAGAAATTTTGGGAGGCTATTGTATTATAAAAAAACTTAATTAGCTTTGCCCTGAACAAGAGGGTACTACCTATTGTTCGAATGCCTGTTTAAGATAACCTGTGAGATTTGAACCGTTTTTTTAAACTATCTGAGCAGCATGAAAAAACTATTGAGCCTGTGCGTGCTTGCCCTGTTAGTACTATGCCAGCCGGGGTTTGCACAAAAGAAAAAGACACCTGTCAAAAAGAAAAAGACGTACAAGCCTGTTGCGGCTAAAAAGCCCGCCGCTCCACCTATCCAGTATGACGCACTCGCGGCATATATTAAGGTATGGGGACTGGTGAAGTACAATCATCCTGCTGTAGCGGGCGATAAGCTGGATGCCGATTCGGTATTTCTCAGCAACCTTTACACCGTGGAGCGCGTCACCACCAGGGCGCAGTTTAATGTGGCGATGAATAAAATGCTCGCCAGCCTTGCCGATTCGCAGTTGGTTAGCACTACGCCCACCAGCGATAGTTGGATCACCCGCAATACATTGTTCGATGATCCGCTACGCGCACAATTGCTCGCAATAGCCGGTAATCCGCCACCGGTACAGGCAACCCGCGAAAAAGTATCCGATCAACTGGAGAGTGTGCTGTTTTACCAGGACATTCAGTACCCGAACATGCCCTTCCAGATGTTGTCGCTCGCGCGTTATTGGAATAGCGTGCACTACAGCTTTTCCAACGACAGCCAGCATTGGGATACGGTGTTAACACAGTTCGTTCCCGGTTTTTATAAAGCGCGAACGGAGGCGGACGTGGAGCAATTGATGCGGAACGTGATGGCCGCATCGGACCAGGCACATTCGGCGAACTTTAATTCGAGAAGTACGGGCAGCATTCCGCCATCACTTAAAAGAAAACGCGTAAGCGGGGAGCGGGGCTTTAGTCCAGAGTTTGTAGAAGAGTACCGGAACAAACGTCGGTTCAGGCAGCTGTTGGATGTTGCTGTGATTACGCCACCGTCGGGCAGCGGTCTCATTTCTTCGAAAAATCTAAAAAGTGATTGGCAATTTGCCGTTTAATAGCTAATTTGCACCCGTATTACATAAAATGATTTATTATGTTGCTGGATTCTAACGTAACTACTTCTACTTTCTACCAGGTTGGCGATAAAATCGGTTTTATCATGTGCTGGGTAACGATTATCGCGTTTACGCTGATGCTTTTGTACGCAACGGTAAAGTATGTAAAGAAATAAGATCTCATTTACTTTATTATAAAAAGGCCGGACTGTTATGCAGTCCGGCCTTTGTTTTTATTTCGCTAACGCTTTTTCCAGTAACGGCTTCAAAGCAGCGTTCGATGGACGGGGCGCATCGACGGTTACGATTTTACCGTTGCGGTCAAACACCATAAAACGGGGAATGCCCTTGATGTCGTAAAACTTCGTGATCTCACTCCACCCGCTGGCGAACAACTGAATGCCTGTTAACGCTTCTTTCTTTACAAAGTCCTGCCATTTCTGTTTGTCTTTTTCAACATCTACAGAAATAGATACTAAGGCTACGTCCTTATCATGCATTTCCTTTTCCAGCGCTTTGAGAGACGGGATTTCCTGTTTGCAGGGGCCGCACCAGGTAGCCCAAACATCCACCAGCACCACTTTACCTTTCAAATCTTTCAGGGTAACGGTTTTACCGTTAATATCCGGGTAAGAAAAGTTGAGTGCGGCCTCGCCGGCTGCGAAGGTGTGCAGTGATTTTTCATGCTTTTTGTACTCTTCAAGCTGCGCTTCGGTAAACATGCTTTTATAAGGTGCGGCTAATTCCGCCAGCTCGTCGAACGATTTAATGCTGCGCATGTCGTTCATGACAAACATCGCCTTTATGGTGTCGTTACCGAACATGTCGGTCACCAATTTCCAGCGCTCGGCGCGAGCCATTTTACCATTGATCGGTTTTCCATTCATCATGCCCCAGGTGGCGTAGAAGCCCATGAGCTTTTCGCCCTCACCGAGCTTAAGCAGCTTGCCGTCGGCATATTTGTTCGGCTGAAACACCTTGCCGAAAAAGGCCGGGTACTCTTCCTTGGTGGGGTGTGAGGAGTGCGGCGTGTAGAGGAACGACAAACCGATCAGCTCCAGGTCCGCATCCACCGTAAACTTAAACAGCTCGTTGAATTTTTTGTTGGAGGTGGTGGCTTTTGCTTTGATCCCTTTGGCCTCTTTTTCAAGCTGTTCGAAACGCTCGAAAAAAGATTTATACCCGCTGTTATCGGATTTGGTCATCAATGCAATGCGACGAAGCTCCAGGCTTTTGCCGGCCCACTCCATCAGCAATTTGTTTTCCACCGAAGGCGCGGCCAGCTGGTAGCGGGCTTCTGCCTCCATGTCCATTTTCACCTGGTCGCCCTGTTTCAGGTACAGGCGGGTGTAATCACGTTTGTTTAAAGACACGTAATAGTAACCTTCTTCCACAGATGAAAGACCCAGTACATAACCATTGTCTGCCCCCACTTTGGTGGATGCAAACTCCTGCATTTTGCCTTCTTTAACCGTGAATAAGTAAACGTTTTGTACGTTCTCCTGATTGATTTTACCCTGGATAACGGAGGGTGGTGCCGCCTTTGCGGAGAATGAAAGGGCCATTAAGCCCAAAACCGCCATGGCCTGGCGGCATTTGTTCTTTGTCATAGATCACAATAATTTTAACGTTGGTTATTAGGTACCGGGAGCGAAAATAGGGCATCCCACCGAAATACGCTCTCGCTTGTGGCCCAGCGGTCAAAAAAAACTAATTTTGCGGCATGGACCAGTCGTTGAATGGAAAGATATACACCTTTCAGTTTGTCTTACTCTGCTTAAGTAACGCCTTCTTTTCCGCCAGTTTTAATATGATGATCCCGGAGCTGCCGGCTTACCTCACCAGTCTCGGAGGCGCCGACTACAAAGGGTATATCATCGGACTGTTTACGTTAATGGCAGGGCTTTCGCGCCCGTTCAGCGGTAAACTCACCGATACGATCGGTCGTATTCCCGTGATGGTGTTTGGCTCGCTGGTTTGTGTAGTGTGTAGTTTATTATACCCGCTCGTAAGTTCAGTAGCCGCTTTCTTATGGCTCCGTTTTTTCCATGGATTTTCCACCGGTTTTAAACCAACGGCTACTTCGGCTTATGTGGCCGATTTAGTTCCATTCAACAGGAGGGCAGAGGCAATGGGGATGATCGGTTTATTCAGCACCGTCGGGCTTTCGCTGGGGCCAGCTATTGGTGGATACATTGCCAGTTTGTGGGGCATCATGGTCATGTTCCAGGTGTCTGCGGCATTCGCTTTATTATCGGTGTTGATACTGGTGGGCGCGATGAAAGAAACTTTGCCCACCAAACAACGCTTCACCCCATCACTCTTAAGAATATCGCGGCATGAATTGGTAGAACCCGCAGTATGGCCGGCCGCGCTGGTCACGTTCCTGACTTACGTTTGTTATGGCGCGCTGCTCACCGTCATCCCCGACTTCTCCGAATACCTGGGCATGAAAAACAAAGGCCTGTTCTTCACCTTCTTCACCGCCAGTTCTATTGCCATCCGACTGTTTGCCGGAAAGGCATCCGATAAATATGGCCGCGTGCCTTTGCTGAAAATTTCTACCGCCATCATGGCGGTATCTATGCTGATGATTGCCTTGTCCACCACATCGTTCGCCTTACTGGTGGCTTCTTTGATTTATGGCGTCGGCCTGGGCATCAACTCGCCGGTGGTTACCGCCTGGACGATCGACCTGGGTAAACCCGAGCACCGCGGTCGTGCGCTGGCCACGATGTATATTGCGTTAGAAGCCGGTATTGGCCTGGGCGCTTACTTCTCCGCGCTCATCTATCATAACGATGCGCGGTTTCTTTCGGTTACGTTTTATGTGATGGCATTTGTAACGCTGCTCGCCACCATCTACTTGTTGTTTGTGCAAGGCGACCGAAGCTGGAAAACAAAGAAAGTGAATTGATCCCGCTTATTTGCGAACAAAACCAATTGTATCGATGGCGTCGTTCTCCCACTGCGCCAGTTCTATCAGGAACTTCTCGATGTTACGAATGATCAGCGCTTCATCTATTTCTTCTGGCTCCACCGTTTCGAACGTTTCCTTCTTAGGCGTTTCGTCCTGCAGGCCGTCGATGAACGGGAACGACATCCAGATAACCACTTGCCCATTGCGGTTTTGAGAGAAGGACAAAAATGCGCCAGCTTTGAGTTTGTGCACGAGGTTAAACGGCGTGCGTTCCGCAATACCACTGGGCGAATGTTCCAAAGCGATAAACACGGCTTCCAATCCTTCTACCGTTTCGTTGGCTCCGGCCTTCCATGGCAGCGGGTATTGCGCGGCAATATTTGTCAGGTATTGCAGGATAAATGCTTTCGACTCTTCATTCCAATAGCGGCGACGCTCTTCTGTTTTCGCCAGCGTGGCCAGGTAAGCGGCCGCCAGTTGCTCAATATTATGCTTCATAGGTAAAAATTATAACGGCGGACACTTTGAAGGTAGTCCGCCGCTTTATCAATTCAATCAGGTAAAATTAGAACTGCTCGTACAATGCACGCAAACGTTCGCGAGTCATTTGCTGTTTCCAGTCGGTACCCAGTGCGTTTTCCCACAACGGCGCCATGCCCAGCGACACGTCGATCATGGTATTGAAGTCTGCATCCGACAAACCTTTGGTAATACCCTGCGGGATGTCGATGTTATGTTTCTCCACCATCTGTTTAAACTCTCTTACACCTGCGGGATAAAACTCTTCGATCTTATCGAACACGATACAGTTACCGATACCGTGTTTGGTGCCGAGCAGGTAAGCCAATCCGTAGCTTACTGCGTGCGCCACGCCCACCTGTGAGTAGGCAATACTCATGCCACCGGCGTAGGAAGCCATCATCAGTTTTTCATCCGCGTCGTCATCCCAGTTATCTTTTCTCAGGAAGATTTCCTGGCACAGCTCCAGCGCTTTTTCGCCATAGGAGCGGCTGAAAGCATTCAGGTAAGTGCCTTCCAGGCTTTCGATGCAGTGGATGTAACAATCCATCGCGGTATAGAAACGCTGGTTCACCGGCGCATCTTTAATTAATTCCGGATCGAGTACGATCTGGTCGAACGGCGTGAAGTCGGAGTTCATGCCCAGTTTGCGGGTAGGGCCCGTCAGCACGCAAGTGCGGCTTACCTCTGCACCGGTACCGGCGAGTGTAGGAATGCCCACTTTATAAACACCTGCTTTTTTCACCAGGTCCCAGCCCTGGTAGTCGGCAGAAGAACCCGGGTTGGTCATCATAAGCGCTACCGCTTTGGCCATATCCATTACAGAGCCACCGCCAATGCCGATAATGCCCGACACTTCGCCAAATTCGGCCGTCAGCTCGTCACGCAGCCTGTCCACATACGTAGTCTTTGGCTCGTGCGTAACATCAATAAAAATTACTTTATCCTTACCACGCAACGGGATGCGGCCCGTAAGCGCTGGCTTGTTTTCAAAAACATGGTCTACAAAAAAGATCATGGGCGCGTCGCCTTTGCGCTGTGGCGCCAGGATCTCGTCCAGTTGTCCGAAGGAGCCGCGACCATAGATCACGTATCCCACCATTTTAAAGTTCCTGAATTTCATATCGTTGTATTAACTATTTGCTTTAAGAAAAGCCTCGGCCTTTACCAGGTCTTCGGCAGTATCGATTTCTACACCCATGTATTCGGTCACCACCATTTTTAATGGAATGCCGTGTTCGAGGTAGCGCAGGCATTCTACTTTTTCTGCAGCTTCGAGCGGCGTCATTGGCCAGGAAGTAAATTGCAGCAGCGCTTCTTTGCGGAAGGCGTAAATGCCGATGTGTTCGTAATATATGGGCGTAACATTTTTATCGCGGTGGTACGGGATGGGCGAGCGGGAGAACATGAGTGAGTTGAAATTCAGGTCCACCGCCACTTTTACGTAGTTGGGATCCGCCACCGATTTCGCATCTTTCAGTTCCTGCATCAATGAGGCGACCTGCACCTTTTTGCCTGCTTCGCCTTCGAACTCGGCCAGCAGTTTTTCCAGCGCTTCACGTTGTGCGAACGGCTCATCTCCCTGAACGTTTACCACGATATCTACGTCCATATCTTTCACCGCTTCGGCGATGCGATCAGAGCCGGATTCGTGCTCCTTCAGACTCATTACCGCTTTACCGCCGTTGCCCGTAATCTCCTGGAAAATTTCGTCGCTGTCGGTCACAACAATCACTTCGTCGAATACACCGGTGTTAACAGTAGACTCGTACGTGCGAAGGATGACCGTTTTGCCGCCGAGCAGTTGCATCAGTTTACGTGGGAAGCGTGTAGCCCCGATGCGGGCGGGGATCATAGCTATTTTTTTCATTCCGTCCTTTTATCTTTCTAACAAACAAAAAGGAGCGGCACAACGTTTAGCGCTGCGCCACTCCTTTATATCGTGGTGAAAAATGTGATCATCTCAGATTATAAAACGCTTTTTACCGCTTTGGCCAGTTTCTGTGCACGGGCTTCCAGTTCTTTTTCGTCCCATGCAAGGTTGATGGGGGTAGAAATTGTACGACTGATGATCGCATCAGAAGCAGGGAACTGTTTGGTTTTGTAAGTATCCATCACCGCTTTCACTTCCGGACCGAAGCCAGTCAATGAAACGCCATTGGTGAAGTGATTCCATTTGCGCACATAATGCCAGTTGTTATCGAACCAGTAGAACGCAGGAATACCAGCAGCTTTGATGGCAGCAGCAGCCGCAGCAGCTTTCTCTGCATCCGGCAGAAAGAAGCTGAGGAACGTAGCCGCATCGCCCTTAGGATCGGGCAGGCGGCGGAAAGTTACGCCGGGAATGCCTTCCAGGGCGGCTTTCAGTACTTGTTTATTGTTGCGTTGAATTTCCAGGAACTTGTCGAGCTTGCGGATCTGTGCCAGACCTACTGCTGCGTGCAGTTCGGAAATACGGTAGTTGTAACCGAGGAAAGGGTGGAGGTCTGCACCACGATCTACGCCCAGGTGGTCGTGACCGTGGTCGGTGTAGCCGTCGCATTTAGTGTATACGTCTTCGCTGTTGGTAAGAACTACACCACCTTCGGCGCAGGTAACCGTTTTCACGAAGTCGAACGAGAAAGTGCCGGCATTACCGATAGAGCCCAGTGCCTGGCCTTTATAAGTAGCACCGATGGCCTGACAGGCGTCTTCAAGCAGCAGAAGGTTATGTTCTTTACAGATGGCTTTGAGTGCATCCAGGTCGGCCATGCCGCCGCACATATGTACCGGCATTACCACTTTGGTTTTAGGTGTGATGGCGGCTTTAACAGCTGCCGGGTCCAGGGTGAGCGTGTCATCCACATCCACCAGTACCGGGATAGCGCCAACGGAAAGTACTGCTTCGAAGCTGGCCACGAAAGTAAAGGTAGGCATGATCACCTCATCACCATAACCAATGCCAAGTGCGGCCATGGCGGTAGAGAGGGCGGTGGTACCGCTGGAAGTGAGCTGCGCGTACTTCACGTCGAAACGTTCGGTGAGCGCCTGTTCCAGTTCTTTTGCTTTCCATACGTTGTTACGTGGGCCATCGAAGCCATAACGCATATAGATGCCTGTTTCCAGTACATCCATTACTTCTTTCTTTTCGGCGTCGTCGAAGAGTTCATATCCGGGCATAGCTTATATTTTTATACTTCGGTCTATTTTTTTATGTTGTGCAAAGGTAGCATAATCGGAACATGCTGCGTGCTAAAAACTGTTTATCTTTTGCTAAAAATTTAACATGCGTTCACTCATCATTATCACTGCACTACTTGTTTTCGGCGGCAATTTCACGGCAAATGCCCAGCAAAAGGAAGTAGAAAAGATAAAAGCGCTGATGAAGGTACAGTCTGAAGCCTGGAACCGCCAGGACCTGGAGGGCTTCATGACCACCTATTGGAAATCCGATTCGCTAATGTTCATTGGCAAAAACGGCGTGACGTACGGCTGGCAGGCAACGCTGGATAATTACAAGAAAGGCTACCCGGACAAAGCCGCCATGGGCCAGCTGAAGTTCGACCTGCTGGAGTTTAAGCTGCTCGCTACCGGCGTTTACCTGGTGATTGGCAAATGGCATCTCACCCGTACGATCGGTGATCTGAATGGGCATTTCAGCCTGACGATGAAAAAGATTGATGGGGAGTGGAAGATTATTGCGGATCACAGTAGCTAGAGCGCCGCTTACACTGTTTTGCTGTCAGGTGGCGGGAGTTTGCAGGGCGCTTACACTGTTTTGCTGTCAGGTGGCGGGAGTTTGCGGGCGCTTACACTGTTTTGCTGTCAGGTGGCGGGAGTTTGCGGGGCGCTTACACTGCTTTGCTGTCAGGTGGCGGGAGTTTGCGGGGCGCTTACACTGTTTTGCTGTCAGGTGGCGGGAGTTTGCAGGGTGCTTACACTGCTTTGCTGTCAGCTGGCGGGAGTTTGCGGGGCGCTTACACTGTTTTGCTGTCAGGTGGCGGGAGTTTGAGAGACATTTACACAAGTTTGGAGGCCGCTGACAATGCCCAGAAGGCCGCTGACAACGCCAAGGTGTCAGCGGCAGCACCCGGGAGCTCGCTGACAAGGCCCAGGAATCAATTTACATTGTCCAGAAGCCCGCTGACAACACCCAGGAAACAATTTACATCGTCCAGAAGCCCGCTGACAACACTCAGGAATCAATTTACATTGTCCAGGAACCCGCTGACGACACCCAGGAATCAATTACATCGTCCAGGAGCCAATCAACAAACCCGTCCATTCACCTCACCCCACTCCAATCCTTTTGCCTTACCAGATTTATAGGACGCAGCCCTTTTTCCAGCTCTTCCAGAAATTCCTTATCCTTCCAGGTATCTTCCTTTGTATTGATATCAGCTCAAGTATCGTGTATAGCGCTCTAATCTTTCTATCTTCCGCACTCTTTATATAATCATATAATTTTCGCCGCAGCACTTCCGTTTTCATATTTGATCTCTATAAACGAAGAGATCAAAAAAGCCGCAGCGCAATGCCACGGCTTCCCCATTATTTCCACTGGTTTAGATCACCACCAGCTCGTAAAAATCCTCCTTATTAAAGTACCGCTGCGCCAACATCTGCAACTCTGCCGCGCTGATCGTTTTGATCGTGTTGATGTTGTTGTAGAAGTAATTCTCATCCAAATCATTCAAAATCAAATTCTTCCAACGCTGAATCACCTGGAAGGCACCGTCCAGGTCGCCCAGGATGGAGCCGATCATGTAATTACGAACGAGCAGCAGCTCGTCTTCCGGTACGGGTTCGCGCTGCAGAATATCCAGCTCCTTGTAAATCTCGGCTACGGTGGCCTCGCATACATCGCGGCCGGCTTCGGTTTGGATGTTAAGGGCGCTGCTTTGCCTGAAGTTGTAGATGTGTGAGTAGATGCCGTAGGTGTAACCCTTATCCTCGCGGATGTTGCTCATCAGCCTGGAACCAAAGTAACCGCCGAAAATCGTATTCAGGACGAGCATTTTTGGAAAGTCGGGGTGATAGCGGTTCGGGAAGGGACGGGCAATACGCACTGCACCCTGCACGCCATTTTCATCGTTGAAGATGCGATGCTTCTTTTCCTCAGCCGGTAATATCGGCAACTCCGGACGAAGCAACTCACTGCGGCCATTCCATTCGCTGCTGCCAAAGTATTGATTCAGCAACGGGATGATGTTCGCCGGCAGGTTGCCCGCCATAAAAATGCGGCAGTTGTTAAACGTGTATTGCTTCTTGTAAAACGCGCGCAGATCTTCGGTTTGCAACGCATCATACGCCATCATCGAGCTCACGCGGCCGTACGGGTGAAACTCACCGAACAGGTATTTATCGATGTAACGGTTGGCTACGAAGTCGCATTTCTGCAGACTCACCACTAACCGTTGTTTCATGTTTTGTTTGTAAGTCGCCAGCTCTTCCTCGCTGAAAGCGGGGTCCAGCACTACTTCGGCCAGGGTAGGCAACAGCTTTTCCACGTGTTTGGTTAAACTATGCAACGTGTAAGTCGCATTTTCGTGGTGACTGGCCCGGTTCAGGTAAGCGCCGTAGTATTCGATCTGTTCGTTGATTTCAAGGGCGGAGTGTTTGCTGGTGCCATTCTTCATCAGGAAGTTGGTCGCCGAGGCTACCAGGCTTTCTGTTTCGTACCAGCTGCCTGCGGGAAATACCAGTTCCAGCTGCAGGGTTTCCTGCTCGTCGGAGGGTACAACGTATACAGGGATGCCGTTATCCAGCACATGTTTTTCGTAAGGTTTCAGCACCACATCAAACTCCACCGCGTCTTTTATCAGGGGGCCTTCGTTCTGTTTATCATATTAGTTTTCTGCGTAGTAATGAATGGTGTTGGAATTTTTTTCGTCGAAAATGAGCTGTGCTTCTTCCTGGATCTGCTCCGCGGTTACGCGTTGGTAATTTTCGAACTCGGTATTCATCTGTTCAGCGTTGCCGATCAGTTCATAAAAAGCCAGGTTGTTCGCACGGTTTAAAAGCGACATATCCTCGAAAGCCAACATGCTTTCCACACGGTTCTTCACTTTTTCGAGCTCGCGGTCCTGCACCTTTGTTTCCTGTATTTTACGAATCTCCTCGTTTACCGCCGCTTCCGCATCCTGCATTTTGATGCCCTTTACCAGTTTACCTTCAATGGTAAGCAGGCCAGCGTCGAGACTACCGAAGTGATAACAGTCGATGTTGGAAAACAGTTTCTTTTCTTTCACAAGTACCTGGTGTAAACGTGATGATCCGCCGCCGCTGAGCACGTCCGACAACAGGTCGGCGGCATAATAGCGTGGGTCCTGGCGGCCGTACATGTGATACGCTTTGTACAAGGCGTCCAATGGCACTTTTGACCTTATCTCCAGCAAGTGTGCGCCCTGTTGTTTAGGCTCCTGCGGCAGATTACGCACCAGTTTTTCGCCGGAAGCGATGTCGCCGAACCATTTCTCAGCCAACTCACGCACCTTCTCGGTTTTCACGTTGCCGCCTACTACGAGTATGGCGTTTACCGGGCGATAGTGGCGGAAAAAGAATGACTTCACGTCATCCAGGCTTGCGTTTTCGATGTGCGAAAGTTCTTTACCGATCGTCATCCAGCGATACGGATGCGTGCTGTACGCCAGCTCGCGCATTTTATGCCATACATCACCATAAGGTTTGTTGATGTAATGTTCTTTAAACTCCTCGCTTACTACTTTACGCTGTACGTCCAGGCTTTTTTCGGAAAAAGCGAGCGATAACATACGATCGCTTTCCAGCCAGAAGGCCGTTTCCAGGTTTTCGGCGGGCAGGGAAATGTAATAGTTGGTAAGATCGTTCGTGGTGTACGCATTGTTTTCGCCGCCCGCCATCTGCAGGGGCTCGTCGTACTCTGGGATATTAATGGAACCGCCGAACATCAGGTGTTCGAACAGGTGAGCAAAGCCGGTTTTGGATGGGTCTTCGTCACGCGCGCCTACATCGTACATCACGTTTACCACCGCCATGGGCGTGGTATGATCTTCGTGCACCAGCACCCTTAAGCCATTTGAAAGGGTAAATTTATTATAGTGGATCATAGTTACTTTTTAATGAAGAATGCCGCCGCACCGCGTGGAGCGGAGGCGAACAAAGGTATAACATTCAGGTTAAGTGGCCTATTGCCGCTTTTACGGGCAAATAACGTACTAGAGAATGCTGCGGATCACCATTTTTTTGATCAGCAGCTCTTTATCCCGCATCAGCAGGATGGTCGGGCGGGAGCCTACGTTTTTTAGCAAATCGCGGTACACTTGCAGGTTGCCGGAAAAATTGTTGCTCACCGACATCACTATGTCCCCTTTCTTGATGCCCGCCTTCTCTGCCGGCGAGGCTTTGATGACGTCCGTCACCTCCACCCGTCCGTCGACCAGGTATAATATAAGGCCGGTATAAGAATAGTCAAAATGGTCGCGGTAATGCGTATTGGGGTAAAGGAAGATCTCTTTTTTATCGTAGTTGAGAATGAGATTGAAGCGGCGCAACAAGTCGTTCCCGATCATGCCGCCCAGCGATGGATAGGAGGTAATGTTGGTAATATCGTCAAACAGGTAAGTGGGCACATTCCTGAACGCGTAAGGCCCGATCTTGAACTCCTGTACGGTAGTGATGTTCATGCTCATTTTACCGCCAAGCCCCTGGGCCTCCGTCTGTATCACCTTATTCTTCTTTTTTACCAGGATGGTGCTGTCATGCACAAACTGGTTACACAACAGCAGGCACATGCCGGCCCCGGTGTCGAAGTAATAGCGCTGGTCAAAAGTGCGTTTACCATTGCGCAACGGCGCGCCTACAATGGGAATATTAGAGATGCTCGGCTTCAGCAGGAACCCACCGCGCGGGTATTTCACCTTGCCTTCGGTGTAAATGCCTATCTCTTCATGATCATAATCGACGGTCACCACGTACCGCGTGAGTAAACTATAGCCGATAATGCCGTCTATCTGCAAACCGTACACCTGGCTGATGAGTTCATAATCGTTTACGTGAAAGTCGAGACTGTCGATGGTGAGCCCCGGCAAATTCAGTTTATAGTCCTGCGCAAAAGATACTTGTTTAGACGCGCCGAGTCCGCGAACGATGCGGTCGGAGGGTGTAAGTTTAAGCCCCAGGCGAATGCAGGTAAACGTATCGAGTGATATGCCGGCGCTGCCGGTGTCGAGAATGAATTGTAACGTGTCCGGATGATCGCCGATCGTGGCGCGGATCACCACCACGCCGCCATAGTATTGCCGAAAGGGAAACTTGGTGACAAGGGAAACATCCTGCCCGCTGATGTCAACCCCGGAGCTTTGCGCCCGGGCCGATAACGTGGTGATAAGCAGGATAATACCAAACAGTGTTCGTGACAGATTTTGGCGCATCATCGCGGGTGTTACTATAAATTTAATGTAAAAGCTCCAGCCGCGCACATCTTTTTATTATAAGCGGCAAGAAACCCCATGCGATTCAATAAAGCGTTGGTTATGAGCGCTTAAACCCATACAAAGCAGTTGCCACACGCGATTAGTTATTTTGTACCTTTGCTTATTATGCAATTGCGGGATCTATACAAAAAGGCGCAGGAATTTGGGTTCCTGACAGCGGAAGAAGGGGTGTATATGTTTGAAAAGGCCCCGTTGACGGAGTTAATGCACATCGCCAACGAGCTTAGGAAGAAACAAGTGCCGCACGGAAAGGTAACATGGCAGATAGACAGGAACGTGAACACGACGAACGTTTGCACGGCCAATTGCAAATTCTGCAACTTTTACCGCATTCCCGGCCACCCGGAAGCTTATATTACCGACATCGAAGAGTACAAACGAAAGATCGTTGAAACCGTGAAGTACGGCGGCGATCAGCTGTTGTTACAGGGTGGTCACCACCCGGAACTGGGCCTATCGTTTTATGTAGACCTCTTCAAACAGCTGAAGCAGCTGTTCCCCGATGTTCGTTTGCATGCCCTCGGCCCACCCGAAGTGGCACACATCACCAAACTGGAAAAAAGTACGCACATAGAAGTACTGCGCGCCTTACAGGAAGCGGGTATGGACAGTCTGCCCGGCGCCGGCGCCGAAATCCTGAACGATCGTGTTCGCCGCCTTATTTCTAAAGGCAAATGCGGTGCGCAGGAGTGGCTGGACGTGATGCGTGCGGCACATAAACTGAACATCGCCAGCTCGGCTACCATGATGTTTGGCCACGTAGAAACCGTGCTGGAGCGCTTCGAACACCTGGTGGACATTCGCCAGGTGCAGAGCGAAAAGCCCGAAGGTCACTATGGCTTTACCGCCTTCATCCCCTGGACCTTCCAGGACGTAGACACCCTGCTGGCCCGCATCCGCGGTGTTCGCAATACATCTACGGCGGAAGAGTACCTGCGTATGATTTCCATGAGCCGCATCATGCTGCCGAATGTGAAAAACATTCAGGCATCGTGGCTGACGGTGGGCAAACAGGTGGCACAAATGAGCCTGCATGCGGGCGCCAACGACTTTGGCTCTATCATGATCGAAGAAAACGTAGTAAGCGCCGCCGGTGCTCCTCACCGCTTCACCTACAAATCCATCCAGGAGTCGATCCGCGAGGCAGGCTTTGAGCCGCAGCTGCGTACGCAGTTGTACCAATTCCGCGAAATCCCGAACACCATCGAGGAGCAGGTGATCACTTACTAAACATAGCATGTTTTTATACAGGCCGCATCGTGCAACGGTGCGGCTTTTTCGTGTCCCCAGCTTTCCTTCCCTGGTGCAGCCGCCGTTGCGTCGCACACTTCAACTTTCTATGCGCTTTTCGACCAGCAGGAAACTACCGCTGAAGTGTGCGACGCAACGGGGGAAGAGGAGAGGAGAAAAAGATGATGCCCTAACCCCTTTTCACTTTTTTAACATCTTGCCCAAAGTATTGTTAAATGCCGCTCGACCGATTAAACCCGGAAGCAATTTTGCGTTCTATACGCAGGAAAACACAAATCAACAAACGATGAAACAGGTAGGCATATGGATGATGGCAGGCGCGATGTTGGTATTGGCGGCCTGCTCCAGCAGCACAAAAGTGACCTCCTCCTGGAAAAACCAGGATGCAGGCGCGCTGCAACCACAAAGTAAAGTACTGGTCATGGCACTGGTACCGCAAAAAGAAGGCGCATTACGCAGCAGTATGGAACAGGAAATGGTGCTGGCGCTGAAACAAAAAGGCGTGAACGCAGTATCGTCGGTACAGGAATACGGCCCGCAAGCCTTCCGCAACACGAACGAAAAAGCGGCGCTTAAACAAATTCGCCAGCGCGACATCGACCAGGTGATGACGATCGTCATGCTGGATAAAGCGAGGGAGAAGCAATATGTGCCCGGCCGCGTGGCTTACGCACCGTTCTCGCCCTACTATGGCAGGTTCTGGGGTTATTATAACTGGCGCTTCAACAACATTTACGAGCCTGGTTACTACACCACTAATACCCGCTACTTCCTGGAAAGTAACCTCTACGACATGCGCGATCGCAAAATGGTATACTCCGCCCAGTCGGAATCATTCGATCCGCCATCAGCCGCGCGTTTAGCGGTGGTGTATAGTCAGAAGGTGGTAAAAGACATGGTGAAGCAACAACTGCTCTCCTCCAACAAGTAAGTACATTTGCTAGTCATAACCTACAACCGGTGGGCCTCTTAAGGCCCGCCGGTTTGCTTTTTGGGCCATAACATCGTAAGTTTACCACCCCGCTATGTTAGAATTGAAGGTAAACGACCACACCTGCCTGCGGCAGCTGCAACCGGAACATGCCCCGCTGGTGTTTCGGCAAATCAACACTTCCCGTAAAAACCTCCGGCGCTTTTTGCCGTGGGTAGATTACAATACCAACGAAGAACATTCGCTGCGCTTCATCCAACTCATGCAACGCAAGGCCGACGACCAGGAAGCGATCGCATTCGGCATCTGGCACAACGAAGAACTTTGCGGCGTAATCGACCTCCACAACTGGGACCATACGCTTCAAACTGCGGAAATCGGTTATTGGATAGGCGAAGCGTGGCAGGGCAGGGGATTAGTATCGTCGAGCTGCCGCGCGTTGATCACTTTCGCCTTCAAAGAATTAAGGCTTAACAAAATAGAGATCCGTTTCGTGCTGCAGAACGAGCGTAGCGCCTACATTCCCATCAAATTGGGCTTTGCCCGCGAGGGGATTTTACGCCACAGTGCCAAGGTGCACGGCCAGTATATGGATACGGTGGTGATGGGTATGCTGAAGGCGGACTGGAAAGGGTAATCCATAAAAAAGGGACAGGCTGTTGGCCCGTCCCCGCATAGCTTACAAAAAGCGTATTCCTTATCAGATATCACAAATGTTGATGGCCTGCTTTAAAGAGGCCAGTTTGTCGCTGTGCTTCGGCACAAACTCCTGCGCTACAAATCCTTTAAAACCAGTATCATGAATCGCTTTCATGATCGCCGGGTAGTACAGCTCCTGTGTTTCGTCAATTTCATTACGACCAGGTACGCCACCGGTGTGGTAATGCGCAATGTACTGCTGGCTGTCGCGGATGGTATGGATTACATCACCTTCCATAATTTGCATGTGGTAAATGTCGTACAGCAATTTAAAACGCTCAGAGCCAATCGCTTTCGCCAGCTCTACACCCCAGGCGGTGTGATCGCACTGGTAGTCTTTATGGTTCACTTTACTGTTCAACAGCTCCATGACGAGTGTTACTTTTTTGTTTTCGGCGTAGCTCATCACCTTCTTTAAACCTTCGGCGCAGTTTTTCAGCCCCTGCTCATCGTCTAACCCCTTACGGTCGCCAGAAAAACAGATCAGGTTGGTGAACCCGGCTTTAGCCGTTTCGTCGATCAGGTATTGGTAGTACTCCACCAGCCTGTCGTGATGTTCGATGCGGTTCCAGCCTTTGGAAATGCCCCAGTCTTTGTTGATGGAAGCCACCATGCCTACAGTGAGGCCGTGCTTTTTCACAATATCAAAATCCTTGGGATCAACCAGGTCGATGGAAGCGATGCCGTATTCTTTGGAGGCCTTACACAGATCGTCGAGCGAAATGCCGTTATAACACCAGGCACAAACCGAGTGGTTAATGTTGCCTTTCACTTTTGTGTCCATTTTAGATTCGTGCGCTTCCACGCGGGTGGCGAGGGAAGATAACGCGGAACTTGCGAGGGCCATTGTCGCTACTTTTTTAATCGCATCTCTGCGGGATTCTTGTTTTGACATTTAGCAGTCTTTACGGGATGAAATTAGGTGAAAATAGGCGGGATTGCAAGGTTTTTTTCCGGGAGTGGTAAGGCAAATCTTAATTAGCTGTTAACGCGATAAAATACTCACTGCAAACGGGTTATAAAATGAACCGCGAACGGGCTGCGTACGTTAGTAAAAGTAATATCCCTACAGTGTTCCAACACCGTAACATTTTGGTAAGCATTTTGATTTATTAATTAAAACGCGGTAGTTATGGAAAGAAAATATACCCCCGGACTGATGTTTTGCCTCGTAATGGATTTGATCGGCTACGCCAGTTATGCGATCCCTCTTTTTGGCGAGGTAGCCGATGTGATCTGGGCGCCCATTTCGGCCATCATCTTTTACCGGATGTTTGGCGGTTCGCTGGGTACTTTCGGTAGCGTATTCAATTTCATTGAAGAACTGTTCCCCGGCCTCGACTTCATTCCTTCATTCACGTTAGGCTGGGTTTTACGATATTTTACCGGCAAAAGGCTGTCACGCACGAAGAAACGCATGGTGCCCGTAACGGGCACGCATGTAAAGTGATCCGCTTTTGAAACGGTAACGGGAGCCATCCATAAAACAAAAAACCACCGGAGTATATCTCCCCGGTGGTTTTTTTATGCTGTCAAATGATCATCCTCCTCTGCGGAAACCGCCGCCTCCGGGGAAGCCGCCGCCAGGCCCGCCAGGGAAGCCACCACGACGGAACTCACCGCCCGGCATACCTTCCGGCCCACGACCACGGCCCCTGCCACCTCCGAACTTGCCGAAGATGTAGGTAAAGGTCATCATGTAATAACGTTGCAATACCAGGCTGCGGGAGTCGGTAATAATACCGTTGTTCACCGTCCTGTTGATGGCGATGTTCTGGCGTAACAGGTCAAACACCTGCGCTTTGATTTCACCTTTTTTGTTTTTGAACAGGCTTTTGGAAACGAAGCCGTTCAGCATGGTAAAGTCCAGATCGAACTCTTCGCCACGGCCACGGTTAGCGGTGTAATCCACATCAGCGCCTATACGGAAACCTAATGGCAGGTTTACATTCACATCGAGCGAGCCGCCGAAGTCGTAGAAGTTAGTGTTGTTCTGCGCTTTATCCCTCGACTTCACCGAGTCGCCGGAAATACGGGCGGCAGTGTAGTTAATGAAGGTGGCGGCCGATACGTCAAACACTTCTTTAAAGAAATAACTGAGGCTTACGCGTTCGCCGGCCGCCAGGTTCTGGGTATTTGCCAGGCCCTGGTTAATGTAGCTTACAGAGCGGCCGTAGTTCAAAGAGGTATTGGTGTTCAACGAAGTAACCTTATTGAAAAGCGGAATGGTATTAGAAACGTTTGCGCCTACATTATAGTTACCGCTGCCCACATTCACGTACTGGGCGGAAGTTTTACCGCTGTTGCGGTCGAGCACTGCGGAATATACGATCTGGTTCTGCGTGTAGCTTGCGTTCAGGTTGATAAAGAAGCCACTCATTTTTGCCGGATCGAACGACTGGAAGCTACCCTGCATGCTATGTGTAAACGAAGGCGCCAGGTCCGGGTTACCATTCAGTACATACAGCAGGTCGGTAGAGTCGGGCACCGGTGCCAACTGGTTCATGCTTGGCTGGTTGGTTTGGCCGCGGTAGTTTAAACGCAGGCGTTTGCTGCGGCTGAAGTTATAATTGAAACGTGCTTCAGGCGCGAAGTTCACGGAATTTTGCCTGGTAATGTTTCCCCTGGAAATATTGTTGTTCACCTGGTCGTTGATCTGGATGCGGCCGCCGATCGAGTAGTCGTATTTCAACTTCTGCGTACGGATGGCAACACTGGCCTGTTGATTCGCGAACTCGTTGCGGAACAGGTTCGTTTGACCTTCGTCCAGCAGATCGTACCGGTCAGTGATCGGATTATATTGATACGTGAGGCGATCGTTGTCGGAATTATTGCTGCGGTAGGAGTAGTTCAGTTCCAGGAAGCGGTCTTTAAAAATCGGTTCCGTATAATCCACCCGCACGTTTACAGACTTAGCCGAATTATCGGTAATTGCCAGCTGGTTGATGGAGTCTATTTCACTTCTCTGGAAATATTCGGCAAAACCATCGGTAAAGCGGTCCTGGTTATTGCTATTGTAACCGTACCCTAAGGTGGCGCTCACCGTGCGGCCTTTCTTGCGGAACTTTTTACGGAACTGGATATCGCCGCTCACATCCGGGCGATTGCCTTCGTTGGTGTTGAACCGTTGGCTGCGGGTAACCGGCGACCCATCGTCCGTAAACTTAATAAAGCTGGCCGAGTTGGATTCGTTGTTTTGTGTACTATACGAAAACTGTGGATTGATGATCACGGAGTGAAAAGAGTCAATGTCCCATTCGATGCGGCCGTTCAAACGGTGGTTCAGGTTTTTGGTAAGACCCGTTACCGTGTCGTTCGACTGCTGCGTACCTCCGTCGTTTAACGGCGTAAGCCTGCGCGTCCACGTGCCAGACTCGCGTTTCATGTCGGCGATGTTATAACTGAGCGTCATCCGCACTTGTTTCCTTTTGCCGTATTCGTCGCTGAAGTTCACGCCGCCCATCCAGCTGGAAGTAATGCCGGAGCCATTGCCGCCGCCCATACCGCCACCGCCGCCGCCACGGCCGCCACCACCACCGCCGAAGCCGAACTGGTCCTGGAAGCTGAAGCCCATGTTGTTCACATTGTTAGCGCCGCCTACGAAAGCAATTTTACGAATGTCTTTAAAGTTCATGAAGCTGCCCGTAGCGCCATAACGATCGTCCGTACCAATACCGGCGGTACCGCGACCGAAAATACCTTTACGTTTATCCTGCTTAATCGTGATATTAATAATCTTTTCGATCTCCCCGTCGTTGATGCCGGTAAACTCCGCCTGGTCCGACTTTTTATCGATCAGCTGCACTTTATCCACGATATCTGCAGGCAGGTTGCGGGTGGCCATTTTCGGATCGTTGCCGAAGAACGGCTTACCGTCTACATACACTTTTGTTACCGTTTCGCCGTTCGCTTTAATGGCGCCGTCTTTATCTACGACTACGCCCGGCAGTTTTTTCAACAGATCTTCCGTCAGCGCATTTTCCCGCACTTTAAAAGATCCGGCGTTAAACTCCAGCGTATCCTGTTTTACCTTGATAGGCGGTACCTGCTCCACGATTTCTACACCGCCCAGCGCTACACCTTTTTGTGAGAGTGTGATGCCACCGAGATCAATTACTTTGGTAGAATCGCCAATGGTGACCGCTTTATAAAAACCCTGGTAACCAATGTAGGTGATAAACACCTGGTATTTGCCCGGATCTATTCCCTGAATGTCGAATGCACCATTTTTATCAGCGAAAGAAGACGCCTCGATAGACGAGTCCTTCGCATGCAGCACGGCGATGGTTGCACCGGGCAGCAGTTCTTTAGTTGTTTTATCGGAAATAACGCCCTTCACGCGCCCTTTCTGGGCCATGGCCGTTACGGTGAGTAATGCGAATAAGAGTGTAAAAATTGAATGCTTCATACAAGGGATTGAGCTGTAATTCTATACGTAGTCGTTCAGGCGTGCTTCAGACTAGTGCTGCTACTAAATGCTTAATGGTTACTATTGTTGTTGTTTTTGTATTTGCTCGTTATGGAATTTTTCCATGAGTTGCCTGCGTTTGTTTGCCAATTCTGTCGTTTCCACCTTATCGGCCGTGGCGGGCGGCATCACTTCACCAGGTTGTACCGGCTTCATTTCAACTTTTTTTGCCACGAAAGACCGGCTGCTGCTTTCGGCAGAAAGTACAAATCCGCCAGCGGGTGGCACTAAACCATTTATGGGAGAAAAGGTTAACGGAATCTCGGTGGTATACCAGATCGTAAACGTTTCGTCCTTTAGTTTGGCTGTTGCTTTTTTGCAGTTGAAGCCTGCAATTTTTTTGGTTTTGTCTGCTTCCTTAAAATCCTCTGCCGCTTTGAACGGCTCTGCCGCAAACCATGCTTCCTTTTTTTCGCCGGTGGTTTCCACTACCTGCAAAAACTGCTTTTTTGAAAGGTCAATATACGTTGCGTTAGTGAAAGGGAATTGCGGTAATCCCTGTCCGGCGCCATTGGCTGATGGACGGGCAGAACCGGCACTTGCGCCGCCGGATGCCGGTGCTGCGTTGATAATCACTGTCTGACGGCCGCCTGCAGGCACTGCACCCATGGGAAAAGACGAGAAGGAGCCCTGTTCATTGGCCAGTTTTCCGAATATGCCATTGAAGGTAAAAACCTGGTTGGTGGTGATAACATCGGGCATTTCCATGGTGACCGCCTCGCTGCCGCCGGCCCGCATCATAATACGACCCGAGAACTCGCCGCTCATGCGGCTCATAGTTTCATATGTAATTACACCCGACGTTTCCTGGGCGCTGAGAGAGAATGTGCAGCTTAATAAAGCCGTAGAAAGCAGGGATGCTTTAACCTTCCAGTTCATAGTGATCATCTGTTTTATAAGACGATACAAATCTCCGGCATTGTTTTTCGCTGCGTGGTTAACGAGTATTATTTACTGTTAATTACTGTTAATGGTTGCGGCACAACCGTTAACGAGGCTTATTTACTGTTAATTACTGTTAAGCAGTTACGCGTCGATGCCGGTAAATGGATAGTTTTGCAGGAATCCCTTACCCCGAAAAGGGCAAATGAATTTATCTTGTACTGATGCGAAACCGAATCCGGAATATTATCATATTGATGAGCGTGTGTATACTGGGCATCTATTTTTTCCAGGGCTACTGGTTGTATCGCACCTATAGGATACGGCAGGAGGAGTTCGGGAAAGAAATTAATGAGGCCCTACGCACGGCAGTTTACAGCAAACAGTTTAACGATGTGAGGCGGCTGCTCGGTGCATCGCACGACCGCGAACGGGGATTCGGCCGCTCTTTCCCAAGCGTTCGGGCCAAAGATTCCGTGGGGCGTGGCGCTGGTTTTTTTGCAGGGAAAAGTGATTCCCTGGGCGGCTATATGTTCTTTGCGCACGAAGATGGCGAACCGCGTATGGGCAAAAGGCTTAAACAAGATTTTCGTGTACGCGTGGTTACACGATTTCCGATGATCGACTCGTTTGTGCATATTCATCCGGTAGAAAGCGCGTCGGCAGTGTCGGTCCCGTTCTATCCCGCACGAGCCGCTGAGGCCGAGGAGGGACTGCGGTTTTCCGGCTCCATAGCAGCCAACCGGTTCAGGTTCGATACCACGTTCCGCACGGAGGCCGACTCCGCCCGGGCTTTACCAGACGGCGTTTCACTTCGTATTTATGCAGATTCCATTGCCCAGCAGATTTCGGATTTGCTGATTATCAACAATGTATATAAAGACCGCTTCTCTGTAAAAAAACTCGACTCTATCTATAAACACGAATTGCGCAACCGGAATATCTACACGAATTACAAACTGGACACCTTCCAGGTAAATTTCGGGAACATGAGCCGCGAGGGCTTTCGGGATAGTTTGCGGTTCCGTGGGCCGTTACAAACGCCCAGGATACCTTTTAATCCGCTGAGCAACTTGTTCGTACAGGCGTCGTTCGAAGCGCCGGTGCAATACATCCTGAAGCAAATGTTGTGGATACTGGCTGGCTCACTCGCCCTGCTGCTGCTCACCACCACCTGCTTCCTTTATATGATGCGCACCATCCTCAAACAAAAGAAGCTATCAGAAGTCAAGAACGATTTCATCAACAATATGACGCATGAACTTAAAACGCCCATCGCTACGGTGTATGCCGCAGTAGAAGCCATGCAGAATTTTAATGCACTGAACGATCAGCGCAAAACGCGAACGTACCTCGACATCTCCAAACAGGAATTGCAAAGATTGTCCGACCTGGTAGAGAAAGTATTACACATCGCCGCCGAAGAAAAAGAGGACTTCGATCTCTTTATCGAAGAAACGGACCTGAATGAAGTGGTGGAGAACATCATGACCAATCACCAGTTAAAAGCGGGCAAGCCGGTAACGTTCCACTTCCACCCGCTGACGCAGCCGCTCGTGGAGGTAGATCGTACGCATCTTTCCAACGCTATCAGCAACCTGGTCGACAATGCCATCAAATATTCAAAAGAAAAAGCGGATATTACTATACACCTGTCCCGCAACAACGGCCGCCTTACGGTAAGTGTGAAGGACCATGGCATCGGCATCCCGAAGGTGTATCGCGAAAATATTTTTGACAAGTTTTTCCGCGTGCCTACGGGCAACCTGCATAACGTGAAGGGGTTCGGATTGGGACTGAGTTATGTGAAAAAGATCGTGGAGAAACATCATGGTACGATTACCGTGCAGAGCGAACCGGATACCGGCAGCGAATTTATTATAGACATCCCGGCATAAATTAATCAGATGGGCGCAAAAGTTTTATTGGTAGAAGATGAGTGGCAATTGGGCCAAATTGTTCGCGACAGCCTGGAAACGCGCGGTTACGACATGCTGTATGCCAGCAATGGCCGCGAAGCCTGGGACTTATATCAGCAACACAAACCGGACATTATCGTACTCGATATTATGATGCCCGAAATGGACGGTTTCACGCTTACAACAGATATTCGCAGGCAGGATAAAATTACGCCGATCATTTTTCTTACCGCTAAATCGCAAACGACCGACGTAGTGAAGGGTTTTGAATTGGGAGGAAACGATTACCTGAAAAAGCCTTTCAGTATGGACGAGTTGATCGTGCGTATGAAATCGCTGCTCGCCCGTTTCGGAAATCAACAACCAGCCACCACCCCTGCAGACGATACGATTACCATTGGTCAGTATGTATTTAATTACGCACGCCAAACGCTTACCCGCAACGGTCACACGGAGTTCCTGTCTCACCGCGAGGCGGAAATCCTTCGCCGCCTTTGCCTGCACCGCAACCAGGTGATGGAGCGTAAAACGATGCTGCTTGATCTTTGGGGAGACGATAACTTTTTTAATGCGCGCAGTATGGATGTGTTCATCACCAAACTACGCCGCTACCTGAAGGAGGATTCGCGTATACAGATCGTAAACATTCGCGGCATCGGCTATAAACTTATTTTTTAAGTCTTTGTCTCAGCCACAGGGCCTTCCGGTACGCCGGGGGCCTTTTTTATTTGTTACCAACAGGCTGCTTTTCCACTAGTTCCGTTAAACGAAACTCATACGGCCCGCGATTACGCACCATCGTATCGCGCGGGATGCGGGTTACCTTCACTTTGTACAAAAATCCTTTTTCGAATGTGAATCCGGTTATGGGTTCGGATAATGTTTCCCATGCTTCCTGCGGGCCCACCGGCCGGTCGCCGTATTGCACCTGGTAACAAGGCGTTTTGCCAAAGCCGGGGCCAAGGTCGCATTCGGACTCACTCTTTATCCAAAATATAAGATCGCGGGGTTGTGGCGCTGGTTTTTCTTTTTTCTGAAGATGCAGTGCTTCTCCGCCAAACGCGGTGCCCTGGTAAACGAATCCGTCATCCTGGCTGCGAAGAATGAACGTGTCTTTCACGGGATCGCCTACCCCAACAGTCACCAGGCTCAGTTGCACCTTGTTGCTGTCCAGCGGTTGCAGGCTGCCGATCTGTATAACTTCCGGGCTAAAATTCTGATGATCTGTAACGAGGCGCGCTTCGCCCGATTTGCTGATCGTAAGCCGAACGATGCCGGCAGCGGGCAGGCTATCTTCATAAAACCCTGCGAACAACGAGTCTGGCTGGATGTTGACGCTATCCATATATTGACGTCCCGCCTGGCCGGACGGATTTTCGCAGGAGGCGAGCAGTGCGGCGGGTAATATCCACCGAAGCATTGGATAGTTCATGCGCGATCAATTTAAACCAGGACAAGTTACCTAAAAATCTGTATCGTATATTGCGGCGCGGCTGTGGAATAACAAGCAGACCGCATCCCAGTATCCTATACAAGCGCTATGCCCGTAAAACCTGTTTTCTTTTTTTATTTCCTGCTGATAGGCTGCCTGTTCGCCTGTAACCCTCGCAAACAAAACAAAAGCGGCCACACAACAGAGGCTGACGATGAACCCGTAAAAAAGCTCGACCTGGTGCGGCTTAAAAAGAAAGCGGCGGCCCTAAAGGAGTATGCGATGCTTAACAAGTACAACACGAAGTACGCGCTGCTCATTGACTTTCATGTTCGCTCGGGCAGAAAACGATTTGTGTTATACGACCTTGAACAAAATAAGCCGATCAATATGGCCCTGGTGGCGCATGGGCAGGGCAGTAATTATCTCACCGAAGACGTTCCGTTTTCGAACGTTGAGGGAAGCAAGTGCTCGTCGCCAGGCCGGTATAAGATAGGGGCAAAGTATTATGGTAAATTTGGGTGGGCTTATAAATTACATGGCCTTAGCAATACCAATAGCAACGCCTTTAAGCGTTTCGTCGTGCTGCATGCGCACAGCTGCGTTCCCGAAAGCGAAAACTTCCTGGGCATTTGCCGCAGCGATGGTTGCCCTACCTTGAACCCTGATTATTTCGCGGAATTGCAGTTGCTGCTGGATAAGCAGAAGAAGCCGGTGTTGCTGGAGATTTATAAGTAGTTACTTCGCTTCATACAGCGAAGTGTGTGCTTCATTTCCAACCAGTCACTTCGCCTCATACACCGTCCGCAACAGCTCCGATGCATAAATCGCAGAAGGCGCGATCATCTTTTCCTTTAAAGGGATGTTTTTACCGTAACGCTGTTCCATTATTTGTTTCACAATATCGCTGCTCAGGTCGTAGGATCCCAGCGGCTTCGGTTCGCCGACTTCCAGCCCGGCGGCCTCCTTATATATCTTCCACACCAGTTCTGAGCAATAAATGCGTTCGTCCGACCACTCGAACCAGGAGTCGTAGTGTTTGCCGTAGTACTTGCGGCCGGCAGTTTCCATCTTCGTGATGACTGCGGGCGTGAGGACCGACGCGTTCTTCAGGCGCTTCACCACGAAGTGTTTGGGCGCCCGTGCGGTCCAATCGGCCAGCGGCGTGTAGGTAACCGGCTCAATGGCTTCATATACATATAGTTTCCCGTCCTTTTTAAATACCATTCCGCAATGCGTCCATGGCGAATGCGTAGCTTGTTTAATGGCTTCGCATTGTGGAGATATGGAGCTTTGGAAAACGATATCACCCTCCCGGATGGAGTCCGTGGGAATTTTGGACTGTCCCAATGCGGCGGATATTGTTGCACAGAGAACAAAAGCGTGGGTAAACAGGAACTTTCTCATGGAGGAACAGCCCGATTTGTTAATGAGCCTATTTCAAATGTCGGCATTAACAATCAAAAAAGAAATAGTAAGGCGAATTGACTATCCATTCACTCATATTACACCATTCCGTATGTTAAAATACTACGTAAATTATTATTTTATCTAATGCTTGGAAAAATATTTCATTGTTTATATTTTCGTCATATGAAAATCTATCATCATTAACAATAACCATTAACATTTAGAAAAACCTTTTATCAGACGACGTTATAGACGATTAACAAACTCCTTACCGATAGCGCAAACCTTACATGAAAAACCTACGTCGGGCACCGTTAACAAATGGGGCTTAACTCGAATTTTACATTGTTAATGGGAATTTAACGAAACCGAGGACTACCTTTGCACTGTCAATGAAACAATAGCCTACGCCAACTGACGCGTGTGTTTTAGCCAACGAATCCTATACAAAGACTGCTGATTTTTTCCATCGTCCCTTGAAACACGCTTTGTAAACATTACTGCTTAAATAATTACAAATGAAATTATTCTTCAATGGCATTATGCCAATTGGCATCGCCTTGTCTTTACTTTTCGTATCCTGCGCTAAAGAAAGTACCACGGAAATTATTCCCGCCAACGAAATAGCGGTAAGAGACACGGTTTTTACCATGAACAATAATGTGAACAAAGCGGTAATGCTCGAACTGATAAACGAAGCAAGAGCCAAAGGTTGTAATTGTGGCGGTGTAGAAATGGCCCCGGTTGGCCCGGTCACCTGGAACCTCAAGCTGGAACAGGCGGCCTATCTGCACGCAAAAGAAATGCGCGACAGCAGCTACTTCAGCCACACCGGCGCCAATGGTTCCAATGCCGGTCAGCGTATCACGAATGTGGGTTACAAATGGGCAGCCTATGGCGAAAACCTTGCATTGGGCATTCTCAGCGAACAACAGGTAATGGCCGGCTGGTTAAACAGCCCCACCCACTGCCAGGTGATCATGAATGCGCGCTACAAAGAAATGGGGGTTGCGCTCGTGGGCAACTTCTGGGCGCAGGAATTTGCAGAAGCGAAATAACAGAGACACAGCAATAACATCCAACAGCTTAAGTACATACCTGGAATAACCATGCGGGGCTCCAACGACCAGTGGCGCCAAAGCGGCCTCCCGGCTACCGGAATATCATTAACAATTGCTTGCCAAAGCGTTACAACGATTTTCCATATCCCGGTCGTGAGGTTGATCAGTGAAAGGAGGCTGCTTTAGCGCCACTACGGAGTTCCCGCTTTTTGTAACACGTACATTCGCGTATCTTATTAATAGACCCGCCAAAATCCCGTTAACATCTCTTTAGCAATCCCACCTCTTGACTTTTCATTTCCCGGAATTACCTTTACACCATCAAACACGACCAAGGTCCCCGATTTTAACCCTTTCCTCTGAATACCTCACGTAGTTTTATCCGATCCTGCTTAAGAAAAACCCAGTACCTATTTCGCTATACACTTTAACTGGGAATAATGAAAAATAATGTAATTCGTAATGTTGCTGCCCTGATAACGCTTGTAATCGTTTTTTCAAGCTGTGCGAAAGAGGTGGATTTGTCACCCACCAGGCCTGTGCCAGGTAACGGAGGACAAGAACCTACCGTAACGATCATCGAAAATAAAATCAATAAAGATAGCCTGCTGCTGCTGGTAAACGAAACCCGTGCAAAAGGTTGTAACTGTGGCGGTACACAAATGCCAGCCGTAGGTGCGATTGCCTGGAACGAGCTGCTCGAGTTCGCCGCCGTATCGCATAGCAAAGACATGAGCGACAACAGCTACTTCTCTCACAACAGCCGCAATGGCGATACGCCGGGTAAAAGACTGGATGCTGTTGGCTACCGCTGGAACGCTTATGCCGAAAACATTGCCAAAGGCCCTAAAAATGCCGCAGAAGTAATCGCTGGCTGGATCAAAAGTCCGGAGCATTGCAAAAACCTCATGAACGGTTCCATGAAAGAAATGGGCGTTGGCAGGTATAATGAATACTGGACGCAGGCTTTCGGGGTCATCAACACTAAATAATCAGGGGGCGGGCATCTTTTTCCGCCACATCTTCCAACAAACATAAATAAAGCCTGCCAGGCTGATGCCGAACCAGGTATAAAACAACCCCAGCCTTAAGGGCGTAGATTCAGATGGCACCGCAAACCCCAGGTACAGGCCGAAAAATACATTGATCATCATCAGTATCATGAATAAAAAGATCATACGCATGATCTTGATAAAGTAGAACAGCATTTGTACGTCCGGAGACATTTGCTGTTCTTCTTCTTTCTTATCCTCTTCCTGCGGATGCTCCTGGTTAGTCATATAATTAAGGTAAGCACAATTTTACTAATGCGGCACTATCACCTTTGAAAACATTAAAGTCTACCCGGGCGCGTATCCCGTTCACACGGCCGATGTCGCTATGCTGCCAGAATACCCATTTACGGTTGATGCGAGGCCTATCCTTCTGGTAATAATGCGCCACCCAAAGCGGGTACTTATCGAATTCCGACCCAAGGTACTTTTCATAAAAGTTAACATTGGTATAGATGATCGGTTTAACGCCGTACACCTTTTCCATTTCCTCCAGCCAGATCTTGGCCGTACTTCTGATAACCGCCGGGCTTTGATTATTATGCACCTCTATGTCGAGAACAGGAGGGAGGTCGCCGCTTTCCAATTCCACCACGTTCCTGAAATTGATTGCCTGTTTTAGTGGATCGCGGGTAGCGTAAAAGAAGTGGTAGGCACCACGAATAATACCTGCCTGCCGGGCCTTCACCCAATTTCGTTTGAAGGTGGCATCCTGCCGGGTAATACCCTCGGTCGCTTTCATGAAGGCAAAGGAAATGCGGATATTATCCACCTGCATTTGCTTCACCGCCATCCAGTTAATATCTTTTTGAAACTTGGAGATGTCGATCCCATGAACGGAATAATTAACCGGCATATCAATGCCGAACTCCTCGTACCGCACAAATTCCAGGTCCTGTTGACGGCTTAACCACCACCAGGCGCCCGCAGCCGCCAGGCCTAAAAGCACCAGCAAAATGAAAAAAGACCCGCTGGATTGTTTTTTTCGACTCACAATTATTTGGGTATGATATAGAAATAGACAGCAAGTATAAAGCAATATTTTCTTAAGATATGCACATAACCGCTCAGGTTATCTTATTTTTACCATACAAAGGATTGAACCATGCCCGATTTTAACCTGAATGACGCACTTAATTTCATGTCAAAGTTTACCATCCGCCGCGCCTGGAATGCCGGCAAGGTACTCGGTAGCTTTTATGTGAGCAAAATGCTTAAAAAGCCGGTGCAATGGGGACTTCCCATCTCAATTTCTTTCGAACCCACGACCTCCTGCAACCTGCGTTGCCCGGAATGTCCCAGTGGTTTGAGGGCGTTTACCCGCCCGACGGGCATGCTCGAAAAAGACTTTTTCAGGAAAACGATCGACGAGCTGCATAAGGAGCTCATGTACCTCATTTTCTACTTCCAGGGCGAACCTTACCTCAACCCGGGCTTTTTGGAAATGGTACAATACGCTTCCGGGAAAGGAATTTACACCGCCACCTCCACCAACGCCCACTACCTGACCGACGCTAACGCGAAAAAAACCGTAGAAAGTGGCCTGGACCGCCTCATCATTTCGATTGATGGCACCACGCAGGATGTTTACACGCAATACCGCGTAGGTGGTAACCTCGAAAAAGTGATCCAGGGAGCGAAAAACATCGTGAAGTGGAAAAAGGAGCTGAACTCTAAAAAGCCGTTTGTATTCTTCCAGTTCCTGGTGGTAAAACCGAACGAGCACCAGATCGAGGATATCAAAAAGCTGGCGAAAGAGATAGGGGTGGACGAAGTACGCTTCAAAACCGCGCAGGTGTATGATTATGAAGAAGGTAACCGACTGATCCCGACAATCGATAAATACTCCCGCTACCACCGCAAGGAAGATGGCACCTACGCGATCAAAAACAAACTGGGCAATCATTGCTGGAGGCTTTGGCATTCGCCGGTGATTACCTGGGATGGGCTTGTGGTGCCTTGCTGTTTTGATAAGGATGCGCAACATCGCCTGGGCGATCTGAAGAAAGACTCATTTAAAACCTTGTGGCAAGACGATCAGTACATCCGCTTCCGGACGCAGATCATGAAGGGCCGTAAAAACATTGATATTTGCGCTAACTGTAGTGAAGGAACGAGAGTTTGGGGTTAGCGATCATTACATAAAGATATTCCCGCTGCAATTGGTAACGCCTGCAGCGGGATTATTTTTTATACGCAGTACGAATTATTCATCCCCGGCCTGCGCAGCTTTTTTCTTCTTACGGCGATGACTAAACTTGTTAAACAGCTTTACGCCGAAACGAACGGCTATAAATTCCAGGGCTGTCATTGCAACACTTTTCAACACATTTTTGGAACCGGTGCTCGTCCACGCCATTTGCGCAAACTTACCAACAGCACCAAAAACGCCAGCTTTGTGCAGGCCTGGCATTACGGTGTTCATGGCCATGGACTTGTAGTTCTCCTTGAAATAGTCGACCCGGTATTCCAACTCACCTTCGAGCATACGCTTCCGGTTTTCGAGGCGGGCGATTTCCAGTTCCAGGGAAGCAAAGTCGGTTACTTTTCCTTTGGGCATGTGTAAATGTTTGTCAAACTCTTTCTTTTAGATATTCTCGTGATATTCCTCTTCACGCTCTTCTTCCTTACGCCTTTCCTTTTCTTCTTTTTTCAATTCGATTTCTTCTACCAGCTCTTTTACGAGCAGGTTAGACAAGGGGCGTTGAATTAAACTTTTGCGGAACACCAGGATGAGTAACAACAGAACGATGAACAGTCCGGCCGAGCAGCTAAAGCCCGTGGCGTAACTGTTGGTCAGTTCCCCGATCCAGAAGCCCAGCACCATTCCTAAAAAAACTACCGCAAGGAAAAACAGCAGGAAAGCCATCACCAGGGAAAAAAACAATCCAAGTGCTCTGCTTAACTTTCCTGCTGCCTGTAGCTTAATAAGATCGAGGCGGGTCTCCACATATTCTCTGGCTACCTTTCCTGTTTCCGAAAAGTAATTGCTGAAATTATCTTCCATGCAAATTAATTTTAGGTGCAATTGATGTGTAAACTAACGGATTAAGCGAGTTCGTTCTCAATTGCATCCTCGTATTGTTCTTTCTTTTTTCTGAATTTTTCTTTCAGACGATCAGCCTGTGATTTCAGGTTTTCAACCAGCTCGTCTTTTTTGTCAGAATTGAGGAAATAACCAACAGCAACACCTACTGCTGCGCCAACGATGAAAGTAACAACTGCTTTTGAACTTTTTGCCATGATAGGATGGTTTTAAAAAGTGAATGAATATTTTTTCGGGTTTAATCATACGGGCATTTGGGGCGCCCGGCTGTGGATAAAAGGGATACAAACATTATTCCAGAATTGTTTGCCAGAATTTGTCGCTTTCTCATCATTATCAACCAAAATAAGCCGTGCTTTGGCATGTTTTTTAACCTAATATTCATTCATCCCTATATTTTAAGTAGGTTTGATTCAACACCTCAACACTATGAGCACAATTGACAATGAACGCCTTAAACAGGTGGCCTTTCTCGTTATTATTGTTTTGTTAGGCGCACTGCTGTTTTCCGAATTGTACACATTTTTCCCCGGTTTCCTGGGTGCCGTTACTTTCTACATCCTTGGCCGCAATTATATGTTCCGGCTGGTGGAAGAACGAAAGTGGCCCAAGCCGCTGGCCGCCGCCATGATCATGGTCCTGTCCTTCCTTATCATCCTGCTGCCGGTAGGCACGCTCATTAATATGATGACAGCGAAGATCAAGTACGCGGTAACGCACTCCACAGAATTACTCGCTAATGCACAATCGGTGATCAGCAAACTCGAGCAATCGTCCGGCATCAAGATCATCAGTCCGGAGCGTTTGCAGAAAGGGCAGGAGTACCTGACGAGCATTTTACCGGGTTTCCTGGGTACTGCCTTCAACACACTCACGATTATCGCGATCCTGTATTTCATCCTCTACTTCATGCTCATCAACGCCCGCAAAATGGAGGAATCGCTGTACGAATACATCCCGTTAAAAGATGAGAATGTGATTAAACTGGGCAAAGAAGTACGCAATATGGTGATATCCAATGCCGTAGGCATCCCACTCATCGCTATTATGCAGGGTGCGGTGGCCCTGGCCGGCTATTATATTTTTGGCGTTCCTTCCCCATGGTTCTGGTTTGTAATTACCTGCTTCATGGCCATGGTGCCTGTAGTCGGCGCGGCGGCGGCATTTATTCCCATCAGCTTATACATGTTTACTGAAGACACATGGCGGGGCGTAGGTTTGCTGATCTACGGCCTGGTGGTAATTGGCTCTAGTGACAACGTATTCCGCCTCATGGTAAATAAAAAGATTGGAGATGTGCACCCGATGATCACGATTTTCGGTGTGCTGGTAGGTGTAAGCCTCTTCGGTTTTATCGGACTCATTTTCGGCCCGCTGCTGATCTCCCTGTTTATATTATTGCTGGAAATCTATTCCAATGAATATTTCACCAAAAAGCGCGAGGTTAAAATCGTTAAAACGAGTAACGATAAGCGAAAGATGGTGGAAACGAAAAAGAAAGAAGACTAATCTACCGGTAATAACCGTTCTCCAAAATGTATTGCTGCACGTTATCCGGCACCAGGTACTTGATTGATTTTCCGTCTTTTACATGTTGTCGGATAACCGTGGAGGATATGTCCAACAATGGTGCGTCAAGGATCTTTACACCATACATAGGCTCAATCTCATGCCCCGGCCGACGATAAACGTAAATGGGGTAATGCTGCACGATGTGCATATAATTCTTCCAGCGCGAAATGTTTTGAAAACTATCGCTCCCCATAATGATCGCAAACTCCTGCGTGGGAAACTTCTCTGAAAGATAAGCCAGCGTATCTACCGTATAAGACGGTCGTGGCAAAGAAAATTCAATATTGCTGGCGCGCAAACGCGACTCCCCCTCTACAGCCAGTTCCACCAGGTGAAACCGGTGATGCTCGTTCAACAACGACGACGATGATTTAAGCGGATTATGAGGCGATACCACCAGCCATACTTTATCAAGGTCGGTATTGTAGGCCACATGGTTGGCGATAATCAGGTGACCGGTGTGAATCGGGTTAAACGAGCCGAAATATAAGCCTATCTTCATGCTATACGTTTGCTAGTCTCCGGCAAGTTAGTAATTTACTGATAAACTTACTCCACTGGCTTGAATTGCTCGAACAAGTTGCCGCAACTCTTGCAATAATGCATGGCCCTGCAAAGCGTTGACCCAAAGGGCGATCGCAGATAGGTATCGGTACTGCTGCAGTGCGGGCAAGGGGTGTGAGACATTAATTCCACGTAGCCGTCACCGTTATGCCGCTGGGGCGCCGCCAGACCAAAAGTTCGCAACTTTTCCAAAGCCGCTTCGCTGATTCGGTTACTATTCCAGGTAATTTGTTTGTTAACATTTACCTCCACCGTACAATCCAGCGCCTGCTCCAATACGGTTTTGATATTGTTACGAATGTAATTCACCGCAGGGCACGCCGCGAACGTCGGTATCATGTCCACACGCACATAGCCATCCGCTATCGAGATGTCGGTAATCATTCCGAGTTCGAGTACGTTCAGCACCGGAACTTCCGGGTCCATCACCTGTTCTAAGGCTTTATATACATGGTCTTTTGTGATCATTTCTATGAAATCAGCTTTAATACTACTATCATGCCCCGTTGTCACTCACTTCATCGGCAGCCTTCTCCTCGTCGTTTTCCTTGTCATGGCGAGCGAAGCGCGGCCAGCTTCGTGAGCGTTCTTCGCTGGTTCTGGCCGTGACCCACTGCCTCGAAGACTTAAGCGGAGGTTCGCTTCATTTCATTCGCGATGACGGGAGGGTACCTCCTCGGCAAATTCGTCCTTGCGATCAAAGCGAAGCAATCTTCGTGTGCAGTCTTCACTGTTACTGGCAGCCCCTACTGCACCTGAAACTAAAGCAGAGGTTCGCTTCAGTTCATCCGCTATGACGATGGAAAAAGCGACGCAATTGAAAGTCACACTTCAGTGGATTTTTTGATACTCTGTGTTAAAATAACATCAGCCTGCAAGTTTTATCCGCTTTTTGCCCCCTCTGTAAGACCCGCATCCCTGCTGGATCTTCCTTACATTGTTGCTACATCCTTGCTAAAAGGTTGCTAAGTTGTTGCTGAAACAGGATGTTTTTAGCAAGGATGTAGCAACAATGTAGCAAGGATGTAGCAAGGATCTACAGGGAAGAAACTAGCTGTTCTGATATAATTTTCACCTTTTGGCGCCTTGATTCGAACTAACTACCCGGCAACCTCTCACTATTACCAGGCGGCAGATGGATCTAACCGAATCACCGCACCCATCTCGTCGAGCAGCTGTGCGAGATGCGGTGTATGGAAGCCGTACCGCCCGCCATAAGCCGGCGTTACCGTTTCGGGAGCCGGCATATTAAGCGAACATTTGACCAGCAACGGGTACAGCCTTTCCAGCCATGCTTCCTGCAATTTGTCTTCTCCCGGATAAACACCGGCGGCCACCAGCTCGGCATCGAACTGGGAATGCGCTTCGAACATGCCTAATGCCAGTGGAAAGCAGGTATCCAGCGCGGCCTGCATGCGGGTGTAGCTTTCTTCACCGGCGCGACAAAGCTGCGTAAGCCAGGCATTGGCGTGCAGCGTGTGGTATTTTATCTCGCCCTTCAGTTTTTTGCTGAGGGGACGAAGCACTTCCAGGCTGCTTTGCTCCATGAAGTCGTACCGCAACGCGTCTGCATGATCGAACAGGAAGTGCCGCATCAGGCTGAAATCATATTCGCCAATGGGCAACTCCACCAGGTGACAACAGCGAAACTCATCTTCTGTTCTTATAAATGCGTATTGGTCGGGATTAGGCGCGCCGTACTGCTCGTGCAGAATGCTGTATAACCCCAACGCGTGGCCAATCTTATCCTGCGCCATGGAGGAAAAAGCAATGTCCTCTTCCATCACCGGGCCCAGGCCGGTCCATTCGGAATTGCGGTGTCCAAGGATCAGGGCATCATCCGCCATTTTTGTAAGCAGGTAAGTAATTGCTGTTTGCATGTGCTTTATTTTTCGGTGCGCTGTTGCGCCTTGTACTTGTTAATTTTTTCCATCACCTTAAATCCGCTGGCATCGCGGTAGGTCTTGTCCTGGTTATTGGCGAACATATCTTCATCTTCTACCTCAAAGGCAAGTATATCGGCGCTGCGCACCACCCAAATGTTCACGCAACGCTTACGCCTGCCAAACTGCTCTTTCGCGAAAACCAGTGCCAGTTGCGCACTTGGGGCATGAACGCAACCTACGTGTTCGTGGTGAGCGCCTCGCTTTTCCTGGTGAAAAACTTCGTATACATTCCAATTCTCGCCTTCGTTTACAACTACAGGTTCTGCTGCATCGGAGAGGTGCAGCCGGTTCACACGCGGATCTAATGATTGATTTTCCATAACGTTCTATTATTGCTGGCATCGCCAGTCAGGGGTTTGTTCCTATACTTCTCAACGTGAAATTACTTAACCTCCACCTATCTAACTGACTACGCCACCGGCAGCGCCCGGGCATGCGTACTGTGCATCAATGCGGTACGTACCCATCGGCCGCTTTCTTCTGCCCACTTACGCACCTTTACGCGTTCGGCGTTGCAAGGACCGCCACCGTTGATTACTTTAAAAAACAAGTCCCAGTCCGGGTCGGCGTATTGCCAGCGGCCTGCTTCATCTTTGCGCAGCTGCTCGTCCGGCAACGTTAACCCGAGCTCCCAGATCTTCGGCACATACGCATCCAGGAACTGGTTGCGCATCTCGTCGTTGCTGGCCATTTTCACTTTCCATTGCATGAGCTTTTCGCTATGGACGGAGTTTTTATCCGGCGGGCCAAAAAAGTGCATGATCGGCTGCCACCACCGGTTCAGCGCCTGTTGCACCATGTCGCGTTGCATCGCTGTACCGGTAGCCAGTTCTATAAATGCGTCGTGGCCTTGTTTCAGATGAAAACTTTCTTCGTAACAAATACGCTCTAACGCCCTGCAGTAAGGCCCGTAAGAACCTTTCGCATTCGCCACCTGGTTTACGATCGCTGCCGCATCAATCAAAAAACCAATAACGGTTACATCTGCCCAGGTTTCGGCCGGGTAATTAAAAACGTTCGAGTATTTCGATTTGCCGCTCAGCAGGTCATTGATCATCGCCTCGCGGCGTTTGCCCAATGTTTCGGCAGCGTTATAAAGCAGCTGGCCGTGGCCAACTTCATCCTGCACTTTCGCGATGAGGGCCAGTTTGCGCTTAAAACCCGGAGCGCGGGTAATCCACGTGCCTTCGGGCAGCGCACCCATGATTTCGGAATGCGCGTGTTGCTCGATTAACCGGGTAAGTTGCCTGCGATACTCCGTAGGCATCCAGTCGCCGGGTTCGATCTTGGCGCCCGCTGTAATTCTTGCTTCGAATTGCTGTAATTTTTCGGGATCGTCGTGCAGCTGCTCGTCATGCTGCTGCCGCCTGTTCGGTTCGTCAAATATGTATCCGCCTCCGTACATAGGGAGATTGTTTTGGTTACCCGTAATTTACTGATTTTTACACGGATGCGGATGCCGCCGGACACCGATTTTCGAAACAGGAGAAGATTCTACCACTTTACAGTTGCCCCATCCGCAGGAAATGTTAAAACCGCTGTACGGCATACGTATGCAAAAGAAATAAGCGTTTACAATAACGAGCACGCCCTGTTTATGAGCAAATTTTTATCTTTTTTCGCCTGTTGTGTGCTATCGACCCTCGTTTTTCCTGTAAAAGCCCAGCAGGCCCGCATTCTTAAATTACAATTCGACTATGACGCCCGGCCCAACAGCCCCGCGTCTGACACCGTATTTCACGACGCCCATGTTCCCATAACGATGGCCGAGTTTACAGGCCGCCCCTCGCGCAGCGGGCCCAGCGAAGCGGTGAGTTTTACCAGCTTTTCGTACGATGGCGGCAGCCGCAGGTTTCGGGATACGTTGTTCATCCACCTTCGTTTACAGGTGTTTATGGTGAAAAGTGCGTCCTGGGTGCGCGGCTCTCAATCGATCAGTCACACGCTGGAGCACGAGCAGCTGCACTTCGACATTACCCGCATCGTGGGCGAGCGCTTCCGCAAAAAGGTACTCAGCATGCCGCTGCACCTCGACGATTATGACAGCATCATTCAGTACGAATACCTGGAATCCTTCAGGGAAATGAATAAAATGCAGGAGGAATTTGATCGGGAGACGGGCAGCGGGGTCAATTACGCGGCCCAGGCCCGCTGGAAGCAGAACATCCGCCAAACGCTAACGGAACTGGGCGTGCTCGCAGCCAATTAATCGCATTAAAAATCGTTATATTAACCGAACAACTTGTTTAAGTACAAAATGAAGCCTGCCAAACTCCTTATAATGCTCTGCACGCCGGTGTTACTCGCCTCTTCCTGCAAAAAGAAAGACGATATCGGCAGCGAGAATAACACTTACGTAAACGACTGGATTTACGAAAGCATGAATCATTGGTACTACTGGAACACCAGCATGCCTGCCAGTCCGAACAGGTCCACCGGCACAGAATCCTTCTTCAACAGCCTGCTCAGGAAACCTGACGATCGCTTCTCGTGGATTCAGCGTGACTACCGGGAATTGCTGAATGAGCTGTCTGGCGTTAGTAAAGAGGCTGGCTATGATTTTTCGCTTTTCCTGTATGGCGATAACAAATTGGGCGGACAGGTGCTCTACGTAAAGAAGGGCTCGCCCGCCGAGGCCGCCGGTTTGAAGCGCGGCGACAACTTCTTCAAGGTGAACGGAGCAGCGGTTACTTATACGTCGCAGGCAAGCGCGAACAACCTGGTAGATCAACTTTATAAGGATCATACGCTTAGCATCGGCACTTACAACGCCGCCACCCGCGATTTCGATCTTAAAAAAACCATCCCGTTAACGGTGAAAGAATTTGCTGAACACCCGGTTTACCTCGACACCGTGTATAACATCGGCGGCAAGCGCACGGGTTACTTTGTATATAATTTCTTCAGTCCCGGCCCAACCGAAACCTCCACGGTTTATGACGACGCCGTGGACGCGGCTTTTGCCCGTTTTAAAGCGGCCGGTATCACTAACCTCGTGTTAGACTTCCGTTACAATCCAGGTGGTAATGAAATATCTACGATTAACCTGGCGAGCCTGATCGTAAAAGGAGCTACTACCAACGACGAGTTCTTTCATCGCGAGTACAATGCTAACGTGTTGGAAGAGATCAGGAAGGATGGGGAAGAGGCATTGTTGTCGCGCAAGTTCATTCAAAAGAATGCGGGCATCGGCGCCAACCTTGAAAAGCTCGTTATCATCACCTCCGGCCATACGGCGTCTGCCAGCGAACTGATAATCAACGGCCTTCGCCCTTATATGAACGTAACGCTGATCGGCGATACGACATACGGTAAAAACGTTGGCTCGACAACGTTATACCGCGAAGGCGACCGGCGTAACACCTGGGGACTGCAGCCGATTATTACCAAAGCGTTCAATAAAAACAACCAGTCCGACTACACCAACGGCTTTGCGCCGGATGTTGTGCTGCAGGAAGGTGTGGACCTGAAGCCGCTGGGTGATATCAATGATCCCTTGCTGGCCGCAGCGTTAGGCAAAATCACCAATGGGCGTGTAGCGGCTCCCAAATCCACGAAAGCGACCTTTGAAAGTACGCCTGTTGCCAGCTCTCTAGATAGAAAAGCGTTCTCTTTTCAGTTGATTGAGCCGAGAGCGACGCTGCCATCCGTATTTAAACGATAATTAATTTTTGTCGGCTTCTTTGACCACGTTAAGCACACTTTGCACTGCGTGGTAAAAGAATGATGGGTTGATGTTTGCAAACTCGTCGCTCGGCTTGTGATAGTCCGGATGATCTTCCACGCCGAAGTACAGGAACGGGATCTTCTTTTGAAAAAACTCGTAGTGGTCGCTTTGTTTCGTCCAGTCCTGGTCGCCATCTTCAGGCTTGTCATGGCCCATCTTGAGGCTGATCGCACTTTGTGCGGCGGCGGCTTCCACATACTTTCTTAACTCCGGAAAATGGTGAACGCCTGTAGCATACAGCTCCCGTTTATTGTTATGGCTGATCATGTCCATATTGATATTCAGCACAATTCGTTCTGCCGGCACCGGTAGTTTGGCCACAAACGCTTTAGCGCCCTGCAGGCCCATCTCCTCTGCGTCGAAAGCGGCAAAAATAAGCGTGTGCTGTGGTTGATTCTTTTTGAAATATGCCGCCATAGCCAGTAAACCCGCCACCCCGGATGCATTATCGTCCGCCCCGTTATAAATACTGTCCTGCGCCTCGTTCGGTCTACCTATTCCTACATGGTCGTAGTGCGCCGAAATCACGATCACCTTTTCGCTTTTGCCTGCAATGTAGCCGTAAAGGTTAGTGCCCATCGTTTTAACATTGTTCCGCGAAAAGTAAAATGGCTGCTCGTAGGTATTGTTAAACTGTTGCAGACCGGCCTGCTTAAACCTGTCAAGCAAGTAGAATTGCGCGAGCCGGTTTCCTTTAGTGCCGGTTTTACGACCTTCGAACTTGTTATCCGACAACGTCTTCACATCTTTCATTAATAAAGATGAATCGACATTAGGCGCTTTTTGCGCCATCATTTGCAGTGAGCCGGAGCAGGCGAGCAGTAAGAGAAGTGTTTTCATACGAACGGGCGTTTGCATATTGTTAAATATACAAACGCCCGTTCGATTACGTATAAAAAGAATTAAGCGAAAATGTTGTAGATAACCAGGCTGCAAACGTAGGCGAGCAGCGTCATGTACACGAACTGCACCAATGGGTACGTCCAGCTTTTGGTTTCGCGTTTCACCACTGCCATGGTACTCATACATTGCATCGCGAAAGCGTAAAAGATCATGAGTGACATACCGGTAGCCAGCGTATAAACAGGCGAGCCATCTTTCCAGGTGGCGCCGGCCATCTTTTCGCGAAGAGGCGCGTTATTGCTGTCGTCGTCGGAATCTACACTATAGATAATGGCCATGGTACTTACAAATACTTCCCTGGCGGCGAACGATGAAATTAATGCGATACCGATTTTCCAGTCGAAGCCCAGTGGTTTTACCGCGGGCTCTATTGCATGACCGAGTATCCCTGCATAAGAAGTCGCCATTTTTTCAGAAGCTAATTCATGTTCCAATGCTACTAGCTGAGCTGAATCCTGTGTTTGTTCCATTTTCGCCTCGTACTTAGCGCTCACCTCGTTCATCTTTTTAGTGGGGCCATAAGACATCAGGAACCACAGTACGATGGAGATGACCATGATTACTTTACCGGCATCCGTCACAAATATCTTAGCTTTTTCGACCATGGTGGTGCCAACGTTCTTCCAGCGGGGGGCGCGGTAAACGGGCAGTTCCATAATGAAGTAGCTCTTCTCTTTTATCTTGATGAACACCTTCATGAGTGCGGCGATGAAGATCGCCATGAAGAAGCCGAGCAGGTAAAGGCCCATCATGACCAAACCCGGGAGGTTCAAAATGCCAAGTACTTTAACGTCGGGGATCACCAGCGCAATCATGACTGAATAAATGGGCAGTCGGGCAGAGCAGCTCATGAGGGGAGTAACCATAATGGTGATCAGCCGCTCTTTCCGGTTCTCGATATTACGGGCCGCCATGATGGCCGGTACCGCACAGGCGACGCCGCTGATCAAAGGCATCACTGATTTACCATTCAAGCCCACCTGGCGCATGAGCCGGTCAGTAAGGAAGCTGATGCGGGCCATGTAGCCAGTGTCTTCGAGCAACGTAATCAACCCGAAAAGGATCATGATCTGCGGCACGAAAATTACCACGCCACCTAAACCGGCGATAATACCGTTAATGAGCAGATCGACAATCGTATTATCCGGCAACACGTCGGCGAGCCAGCCTTGCAGGCTGCTTACAGCGCCTTCGATAATATCCATCGGGTAGGAGGCCAGCCAGAAAATACTTTGGAACAACAGGAACATCACTACCAACAGGATCGCATAACCCCAGAAGCGGTGTAGGAGGATGTTATCGATCTTTTCGGTCTGCAGCTTCGTTTCCAGCGGATCTTTTTCAACCACGGTGACGTTCATGATGTGTTTTATGCGCGCATAACGCTGCATAATTTCATCGGCCTGCATCTTGGTTTTGTTAAACTTATACTGATGTAAGCTTTCGGTGATGCGCTGCTTCTGCGACACCTGCAGGAAGGGCAGGTCGCTCACATTCACCGCAATGTGCAGGGCGGCGTAATCGCTCGCACCCGGACATTCCTTTTGCACCGCAGTCAACACATCCGGTGCAAGTGATTTATTATCAATGAAATCGCGCGCTGGCACGCCAAATTTTTGTTGGGCTATCAGTTCAATGTTCTTCTTTAATTCCGGTATTCCCTTATTCTTTCTTGGGTTGATGGCGACCACCGGCACACCTAATTCTCTTTCCAGGCCCTGCAGGTCGATCTCCACGCCCTTTTTACGGGCAATGTCCATCATGGTAAGCCCGATAATGACAGGCTTTTTCAGGTCAATGATCTGGGAACAGAAAAGGAGGTTACGCTTCAGGTTAGCGGCATCAGCAATAATGAGGATAATATCAGGCGCGTCTTTGCTGCTCTGGTCGATCAGCACATCGTAGGTTACAAATTCATCGGCGCTCTTAGGGTAAAGGCTATAGGTACCAGGCAGGTCAATGATGTTGCCTGTCAATTGATCAGATATCTTCGCGATACCGGTTTTTTTATCGACCGTTACACCCGGGAAGTTGCTGACCTTCTGATTTAATCCTGTGAGTGCATTAAAAAGAGAACTCTTACCGCTGTTGGGGTTTCCAACGAGCGCAATGTTAATTGGAACCTGCATCCTTATCTTATCCTCATAGATTTTTAAAGCTGCAAAACTAATCATTAATCGCCCAGCGGAATGCTCGTATCGGGAAAAAACCGGCAGTTTGGGTCTGTAACCGGGTCTTTTATGATCATTTTAACGCTAAAAAGCAAAAAACCACGGTAGATACCGCGGTTTTTATTTCGTCGAAACTAAACTTATTGTGACAAATTATTGCGCTTGTTAATTGCGGTACATCCGAAAAAGGAAGGAGGCCGTTTCCATGGCAACCAGCGTTCCGCGCTGGCTGCGTGAAGGCTCATCGCTGTTATCTACCGGCGTCATGGCAGTAGCATCCGGACGAACGGTGTCTACTTTTGCCGGCTGATCGCGTTTGTAACGATAACGGTTATCTTCGGCGTCCGGCTTCACGGTGTCAGTTTTTTGCTGCTCTCTCCTGACACGTTCCTCTTCATTCCGTTTTTCCTCCTCGACTCTTTTTTCGTCTGCCTTTCTGCGTTCTTCCCGGTTCAGGTTATCGATACCGTCGTGGTCCATACGCAGCTGTACGCGGTCGTTATCTTCGAAGTCGTCCCAGCTGATGCGATCTCCTCTCCAGCGGCCGCGGTCCCAGAAGAACAGGTCGTATGCATCTCTTTCTACTTCCACATTTTTGCCTACCGGTACGCGAATGGTCACTTCTACCTGCTGGCCACGAAAGGTGGAGTTGCGGGGAATGGCAATGCCATTGGGAATGATCAGTACGGAGTCCTGCTGCTTCAGGTCAAAATTGATACGGCTGATGTAGCTTTGGCATCTGCTGTAGAGCCACCGCGGGAGAGCTTTTCCACCGTCACCTGAAAATCAGGCGTTTCGCTCTTCACCAACCGGATGTGGATGCCGTTTACGATCGCGGTATCGTCCGCCACCCGCAAAACGCTGTTGAATACGTGACTGATATCTACTCCGACTAAGTCCTCTTCTGCACGTAGGATGAGTTTATTATTACTTGGTTGCTTCAGGTAAAAAGTTTCCTTTCCGCTGGATACGGGCCCAACGCTAAAGTCGCTTACCACTGCAGACACCAGCCAGATGCAGAAAATCACACCGAGTATCCACATAAAACCGAGGGTCATGCCCGCATATTTGTTGGCCTGCTTTATACCAGTTACCTTTCTCAGTAAGAAAATAACGAGCGAAACGATGGGGACGCCAATGAGCAGTACCACAGTCGGCCAGAATAAAAAGCTTTGAATGCCTTCAGCGAAAATTAACTCCTTCAGTAACAGGGCCTTGGTAAAAAAGGCAAATACTACCAGCGACGAAACGATCGCCAGCAGTACTACCACCGCAAAGAATATAAAGATGCCTTTCGTTACGTACACCAGTATATTGCGCAGTCCGATCAGGAATCCGTTAACGGCGTTACCGGTTTCCCTACCAAACTGTTTTCCGCGGCCCTGGGAAAAATTTTTGAAGTCGTTTCCCATTCCTTCCATGCGGCTTTTGAAGGCGTTCATTTCTTCCTGCACGGTGTTCTTTATATTATTTACATCCACCCGCTCGCCACGCATTTCCAGCTTTTCAGCGGCGGTGAAGGCTTCGGGCGTTGCAATCCATATAATGAAATACACGACAATACCGGTACCAAAGCCGCCGATCGCCAGCAGGGCGAAAACGATACGGAACACCAGGGGATCTATATTGAAGTAAGCGCCCAGGCCACCGCACACACCACCTAACACCTTCGCTTCCGGATCGCGGTAAAAACGTTTACGCGGACGAGCGAACATATAAGGATCTGCGCCGGGTTGCGTCTGCTTAGCAGAATCGTTGCCTGTATTGGCTTTCGTATCTTCGTCGAACTGCTCCGGCGTACCCATGGAAGCTTTTACCTCCTGCACGTCCACATCGGTAATGCAATGGGCGCCTTTGCGCATTTTGTCCTGGAAGATTTCCGCAATACGGCTTTCAATGTCGCTTACGATCTCATCTGCGCCGTCCTCCTGAGAAAAGTATCGCTTCAGGCTGTCGAGATACTGTCGCAGTATCTCGTAGGCGCTATCCTCTATGGGTATCAGGCGGGAGGAGAGGTTTATATTGATGATCTTTTTCATTTCGAAAGGTGATTTAGGTTTTAGGTCTGCTGACTTTATTCGGATGGAGGATTTTGTGTTAATTGATGAACCGCGTTCGCCAGTTCGTTCCATGTGTTTTCAAGGTCTTTATAGAAAGCTTCCCCTTTGTCGGTCATGGAAAAGTACTTGCGGGGCGGGCCGGAGCTGCTTTCTACCCATCGGTAGGTAAGGAACTCAGCGTTCTTGAGCCTGGTGAGCAATGGGTATAAGGTCCCTTCAAGAATATCCAGCTTCGCCTCTTTCATCTTTTCAATAATGTCTGAAGGATAAGCCTCGCCTTGCTTAATGATAGACAGGATGCAAAATTCGAGCACCCCTTCCTCATTTGTGATTGTGTATTTTCGATATTCATGGCAAGTGAGCTTTAGTCTTTTTTGTCAATAATCGCGATTCGTTAAATCCCGTATCATCAACTTGACAATACAAATGTAGGAACATTTTTAGTACTGTGCAATACACAATACCATAGAAAGCAAAATAATTGGTTAAGGATATTACCCTAACAAAGCCGAAAACTCAAGTCCATACTCACTTTCCAAAGAAAATTTGTTTTGAACTGATTTTTTTGAAAAGTGACGAACGGCAATTTTTGAGGGACGAACTACGCAAATCGGGAATAAGTTGTGGATAAACACGGGTCACTCTTTTGTAAACAGTTGTCATTTAACATATTTTTTTTGGGCATTTTGTTTGATTATAACATAGGGCGTTTATTTTTGCTAAAGATGAAGAGACTATTAAGCGTTATACTTCTCAGCCTGATGTGTATTCAGTTACTTCCTATTAAGGAAGTAGGGAAGTTATTGTTTAATAATCAGATAGTTGAAGAGCATGTGGACGGTGCTGCTGAAAACAGCTGCGGCCAGAAATGTGGTTTTAAGCTATTGAAAGACTATTACGGAAGAAACTCTGAACTGAGTGAACAGATTGCGCACGCGCTGATCGTGAGCACCTTACATTACCAGTTGTTCGAGAACATTCCAACCAGCCCCATTAAGGAAATACATACGCCTCCTCCAAACCGCGCCCTTTTTTCATAAACTCTCAACCAGCACCGCTTAGGTGCCTTTTACCTTTTCACACGCTTTTATTTCAAACTGGCAGACGACTTTCCACGTCCTGATTCGGCATGGTGGCCTCATTCCTTCGTGAATGTATCCGCAAACCGATGAATGAAGATGTTGAATTGACGCGTCTGGGCAAATCTCGAAAACCATGAACAAGACATCGCCCTTTTCAAACGTGAAAGGAGACCTGTCCGCAGGCCTCGTAGTATTTCTGATCGCAGTGCCGCTATGCCTGGGTATAGCTTTGGCCTCTGGTGCGCCACTATTCTCAGGCATGATTGCCGGCATCGTTGGTGGCATCGTCATTGGATCATTAAGCGGCTCTAACCTGAGCGTATCAGGTCCTGCAGCCGGTCTTACCACGATCGTACTGGCAGCCATCGGCTCCCTGGGTTCTTTCCCGGTATTTTTAATGGCTGTAGTATTAGCCGGCGGCTTGCAAATATTACTCGGCCTGGCAAGGGCCGGTACCATCGCAAGCTATTTTCCATCGAACGTAATTACCGGTATGCTTACCGCGATCGGTATTACCATTGTACTAAAACAGATCCCACATGCCTTTGGGTACGATAAAACCGCTGAAGTGGACGAGGGCTTTACCGTACAGGCGTTAATCGATACGGCCAGTAATATTCACCCGGGAGCGATAATTATCACCGTTGTGTCTATTCTCATCCTGCTTTACTGGAACAAAATTCCAGTTGTAAAAGCTGTTCCGGCAGCCCTGGTAGCGGTATTGTCGGCCATCGCCATCAATGCCCTGTTCATTGCCACCGGTTCGTCGCTCGCGATCGTTTCGCAGGAACACCTGGTAACGCTCCCAATAGCTACCGACTTTAACAGCTTCCTGGGACTGTTTACCCTGCCTGACTTCAGCAGCCTTACCAATGGCGCTGTCTGGATGTCCGCTGCGACCATTGCTGCGGTGGCATCCATCGAAACTTTGCTGAACGTAGAAGCCACCGATAAACTCGACCCGATGAAACGTCATTCTCCTCCTAACAGGGAACTGATGGCGCAGGGTGTAGGTAACGTGATCAGCGGTATGATTGGCGGTTTGCCCATTACTTCGGTAATTGTGCGCTCTTCCGCTAACATTAATTCCGGCGGTCGCACTAAACTGTCAAGCATTACACATGGTACGCTGTTATTAGTGTGCGCCACCTTCATCCCATTCCTGCTTAACCTCATTCCGCTGGCTACATTGGCCGCCGTACTGCTTGTAACCGGTTATAAACTGTGTAAGATTTCTGTTTTCAAACAAATGTTTGCCAGGGGTAAATACCAGTGGGTACCGTTTATCGTAACTGTAGTGGCCATCATCGCTACCAACCTGTTGGTGGGCGTTGCGATCGGTTTGGCGGTGAGCGTTATCGCGATTTTGCGTGGTAACCTGAAAAGTCCGTACTTCTTCCACAAAGAGAAATACCGCACGGGCGACTTTATCAAGCTGGAACTGGCACAGGAAGTGTCTTTCCTTAATAAAGCGAACATCCTGCTTACACTGGATCATTTACCTGCAGAAAGCACGGTGGAAATTGACGCCAGCAAAACCGTTTACATAGATCAGGACGTACTTGATATTATTCGTGAGTTTACGCAGATTAAGGCGCCTCAAAATAAGATCAAGGTGATTTTGAAGGGATTTAAAGAGGCGTACAAAATTTCAAATACCGATCACCTGTTCCTCGACAAACCTTCTTCCGAGCGGCCGGTGAGCGTAGTAACGAATGGTACACACACAGAATTACTCAAAGAATTACAGTATAACTAACTTAAAAATTGAACAAACATGAGGACGCACGATAAAGTATCCCAGTCAAGCCTTACTCCGGCTACTACATTAGAATTTTTGAAAGAAGGTAATCAGCGTTTTGTGAGCAACCTGCGCATCAACCGCAACCTGTTACAGCAAGTGAACGATACCCGCGACGGTCAGTGGCCTGCCGCGGCAATCGTTAGCTGTATGGACAGCCGCACTTCTGCGGAACTGATCTTTGATCAGGGCCTGGGCGATATTTTCAGTATTCGCCTGGCTGGTAACGTTATTTCCGATAACGTACTGGGCAGCCTGGAATATGCAACCAAAGTTGCGGGTTCTAAGTTTATCGTGGTATTGGGTCACACCAAGTGCGGTGCTATCAAAGGTGCATGCGATGGCGTTGAAATGGGCAACCTGACCGGCTTGCTGAACAAAATCCGCCCGGCTATTTTCCAGGAACAAACAATTAAAAACGATCGTACTTCACACAACCCTGCTTTTGTGGATGCGGTAACACATATTCACGTGGAGCGTTCCGTACAGGCGATCATGGAGCAAAGCTCTATCCTGTATGACATGATCCAGAAAGGAGAAATCGGCATCATTGGTGCCATGTATGACGTAGAAACCGGCGAAGTAAGCTGGATGGAAGAAACAATGTGCTGCGGCGCACGCCAGATGGCAACTTCAGCAGAAGCTGCTGCTAACGCTTAGTTATCGAGTGAAAAGGGCGATAAAAACAAACGGCGGAACGATATGTTCCGCCGCTTTGTTTTTATAACTTATGGCTACTAAAGGTATTTATCTCCCTTATGCCTTTTTACTTCAGATACATACTCTTTGATCTGCTGTTCGTTCTCCTTCTTACACACGAGCAATACGTCTGCCGTATCGATGACAATGTAGTCGTCGAGGCCTTGTAGTAACACGAGTTTGTCGTGCGGCGCCTTTACCATATTGTTGGCAGCTTCTACGAGCATTACGTTTTTACCTTGCACCGCGTTACCCTGTTCGTCCTTATCCAGGTTGTCGTAAGCAGACGCCCAGGTACCCAGGTCGCTCCATCCGAAATTGGAAGGGATCACGTACACGTTATCCGCCTTTTCCATAATTCCGTAGTCAATGGAAATGTTGGTGCACTGAGAATAGATACGTTCGATCACTTCGGCTTCCGCATCCGTGTTAAGCGCGGCTTGCTCATTTACAAACAGCTCGTCCATTTCGGGGAGGTGTGTTTTAAATGCTGCCAGGATGCTGCGGGCATTCCAGACGAAAATGCCGGCATTCCAGAGGAAGTCACCACTTTTCAGGAAGGTTTTGGCCAGCTCCAGGTTCGGCTTTTCGGTAAAAGTTTTCACCTTATACACATTGTCGGCCACCTGTTCGGTCTCGAACTGGATGTAGCCGTAGCCCGTGTCGGGACGAGTAGGTTTAATGCCCAGCGTAACCAGTGCGCTATGTTTTTCAACAAACTGCAGCGCATTCAGGCAGGTGCTGGTAAAGCTTACCCCGTCCATGATAAGATGATCGGCCGGCGCACAGATAATGCTCGCCTTCGGATCTTTTTTGCTGATCTTGTGGGAGATGTAGTCCACGCACGGCGCGGTGTTTTTCCGCGAAGGCTCGCCCACGATATTAGCTTTAGGCAGTTGTGGTAATTGCTCGGCCACCAGGTCTGCATAAGCATTATGGGTCACTACATAAATATTGTTAGGGGGAATGAACTGTGCAAACCGTTCATATGTCCACTGCAATAAGGTTTTTCCAGTATTAAGCATGTCCAGGAACTGCTTGGGGTAGTCGGTGCGGCTATAAGGCCAAAAACGGCTACCGATACCTCCGGCCATAATGGCCACGTAGAAATGGTTATTCAAGGGTGTCATCTCTTTTAAATAATTCCTTCTCTGATTAAATCGTGTAAATGTATAATTCCCGCATATTGGTCACCTCTCATGGCCAACAGTTGTGTAATATCGTATTGTCGCATCATTTCCAGGGCATTTACCGCTAACTCTTCTTCCTGAATGGCTTTAGGGTTAATCGACATAATATCTGCGGCTGTAACATCCTTTGGATCAATGCTTTTTTCGAGCATACGGCGTAAATCGCCATCCGTTATAATTCCCTGTAATTGGCCTGCATCATCTAAAACTGCCGTGACTCCCAGCATTTTTGATGATATCTCCACGATAACTTCGCGGAGGGAGCTGTTTACATTTACTTTGGGCGCATCGTGCAATTTACGAAGATCTTCCACTTTAAGGTAGAGTCTTTTACCAAGTGTGCCTCCCGGATGAAATTTTGCAAAATCGGCCGCGGTAAAGCCTTTTAACTCGATGAGGCAAACTGCCAATGCATCGCCCATTACTAATTGTGCTGTTGTGCTGGAAGTAGGAGCCAGGTTATTGGGACAAGCCTCTTGCTCGACGCTCGTATTCAGCACAAATTGTGCCGAGCGCGCCAGAAAAGAATCTTTCTTTCCTACCATCGCGATCAACACGTTACCAAAATTTTTGACCAGGGGAACCAGTACCTTTATTTCCGGCGATTCGCCGCTTTTGCTGATGCACAGTACAATATCATGTTCACGGACCATACCGAGGTCGCCATGGATTGCGTCCGCGGCATGCATGAATATAGCGGGAGTACCTGTAGAATTAAGGGTGGCGACAATTTTTTGTGCGATGGCGGCGCTTTTACCGATGCCGGTAATAACAACTCGCCCCTCACATCGGGCAATAAGCTCTACGGCACTTGTAAAATCGTCGTCGATATATTGCTCAAGGCTGCGGATGGCGGCCGCTTCCAGTCCTATGGTTCTTAAGGCCGTTTCCTTTATATTAACGGATATCTGTTGTTTCATACGGCAGCTGCGAATTTACCACTTTTTGGTGATGGCCCGGTGCGATTAAATTTCTTGACTGAAAGGGGTTTTTTCGTTAATTTCGTGTCCCCAAAAAACACATTCGAACTTTTTTCCATCTGTTAGTTCTGAATAGAGTCGCGTTTTATTTTAAAACTTCATATGTAATGGCTGTTGCAAAGGTAAGTTTGTTGGATGCATTACACGAACATTTCGGTTTTGATTCCTTCAAGGGGAACCAGGAAAAGATCATAAATAGCATCCTTTCAGGTAAAGATACATTCGTAATCATGCCCACGGGCGGTGGCAAGTCTTTGTGCTATCAATTACCGGCACTCATGCTGCCGGGCGTGGCGCTGATCGTTTCGCCGCTGATTGCGCTGATGAAAAACCAGGTAGACCTGGTGCGTTCGTACAGTAGCAAGGATAATGTGGCGCATTTTCTAAACTCTACATTAACAAAGGCGCAAATTAAAAAGGTAAGATCTGATCTTACCTCCGGTAAAACGAAAATGCTTTACGTAGCGCCGGAAACGCTCACGAAGCAGGAAAACCTGGATTTCTTCCGCGAACTCCAGATTTCGTTTATTGCCGTAGATGAAGCGCATTGTATTTCGGAGTGGGGACACGACTTCAGGCCGGAGTACCGCCGTTTAAAGGAAATGATCGACATGATCAGCAGCGACCTGCCGATTATTGCGCTGACCGCTACGGCAACGCCGAAAGTACAGAGCGATATTGTGAAGAACCTCGTGCTTCGTACGCCCGAGATTTTCATTTCTTCCTTTAACCGTCCCAACCTGTACTACGAAATCCGCTCCAAGCGTAAAAAGGACCAGACCATCAAGGACATCGTTAAGTTTATCCATCAACATAAAGGGAAAAGCGGCATTATTTATACGCTTAACCGCAAAACGACGGAAGAACTTGCGGACATGCTGGTAGCTAACGGAATTAAGGCCGTGGCGTACCATGCGGGGCTCGATTCGGGTACACGTGCCTCAAGGCAAGACATGTTCCTGCTCGAGGAAGTGGAAGTAATCGTCGCCACGATCGCCTTTGGGATGGGCATTGACAAACCGGACGTTCGTTTCGTTATTCACTACAACATTCCCAAAAGCCTGGAAAACTATTACCAGGAAACTGGTCGCGCTGGCCGTGACGGGTTGGAGGGCATTTGTGTTTGCTTCTATTCGCATAAGGATGTGCAGAAACTGGAGCACCTGATGCGCGATAAAGCATTGAGCGAAAGGGAGATGGGTGCGCAGCTTATTAACGAAACAGTCGCTTATGCGGAAAGTTCCGTTTGCCGCCGTAAGGTAATTCTCCACTATTTCGGCGAAACGTTGGAAAAGGAGAATTGTGGCAACTGCGATAACTGCCGCAATCCGAAGGAGAAAATCGAAGTAAAAAACCGCGTCGTAATTGCACTTAAAGCGATCCAATCACTGGAAGAACGATTTGGTAGCGAATACGTTGTGAATATCATCACCGGTAAAACAAATCCGCAGATCAGCACTTTTAAGCATGACAAGCTGGATGTATTCGGTGAAGGCAAAGAATTTGACGCCCACTTCTGGAACTCGCTGCTTCGCCAAATGATGCTGGAGGGATTGATTGAGAAGGATATAGAAGAATATGGCCTGCTCAAAATTATGGACAAAGGCAAAAAATTCCTGAAAAAGCCTTACTCCATCATGGTATCGTTGAACCACCAGTTCGATGAAGAGGGTGGGGAAGAGGACGATGAGATTTCCGGCGAAGCGCAGGCTTCTGCGGATCCTGTGTTATTCGAGATGCTGAAGGAACTGCGTAAAAAGGTAGCAAAAGAAAAGAACCTGCCGCCTTTCGTGATTTTCCTGGAAACATCCCTCGAGGACATGGCCACGCAGTACCCCACCACGGTTCAGGAACTGGAAAAGATCCAGGGCGTGAGTAAGGGCAAAGCCATTCGTTACGGTAAACAGTTCGTGGACGTAATCGCCAAGTTTGTGGAGGAAAATGATATTGTGAAGCCCGATGACTTCGTGATGAAAAGCGTAGTAAACAAAAGTGGTCTTAAAGTATTCATTATCCAGAATATAGATAAAAAAGTACCGCTCGAAACCATCGCCAAAAATAAGGAGTTAACGTACTCCCAATTGCTGGATGAAATGGAAACGATCGTCGCCAGTGGTACTAAACTAAACCTGGATTATTGCCTGGACGAAGAACTCGATGATTACGCACAGGACGAAATCATGGAATACTTTAAAGGATGCGAAACATCCAGCCTCGCTTTAGCAAAAGAAGAATTGTCAGAAGATAACTACACCCTGGAACAATTGAAGCTCATGCGCATCAAGTTCCTGGTGGTGTACGGCAACTAACATAAAAGACACGACAATCGCCCCGCACAGCTGTTCGGGGCGATGAATTTTTAAGCGATGAACATCGAACGATTACAACAAGCAATTGCTCCTGCACGGGAACAGGTTATTACACATTCCCTGTACCAGAAACTGCAATCCCTGGAAGACGTGAAGTTGTTTATGCAGCATCATATTTTTGCTGTCTGGGATTTTATGTCGCTTCTCAAGGCGCTGCAACGCGAGCTTACATGTGTCAGCCTACCCTGGGTGCCAAAGGGCACTCCTGATACGCGCTATCTGATCAACGAAATTGTAACCGGCGAGGAGAGCGACGTAGATGAACTGGGTAATCGTTGCAGTCACTTCGAATTGTACCTTCGTGCTATGCAACAGGCCGGTGCCGATACCGCCCCGATGTTACAGTTGCTAAAAGAGGCCACGAAAGCGCCGATCGATGAAGTACTTTCCGAAAGCGTGTTACCCGGCGCAGTAACCGGTTTTCTACAGTTTACTTTTGGGGTAATCGCGTCAGCTAAACTGCATGTAATGGCAGCTATTTTTACTTTCGGCAGGGAAGATCTGATTCCCGATATGTTTCACGAACTGGTGCAAGACCTCGACGCGAAGTTTCCTGGTACATTAAGCATCTTTAAATATTACCTGGAAAGGCATATCGAAGTGGATGGCGGCCACCACAGTCAGCTGGCGCAGGAAATGGTAATTGCACTCTGCGGCAACGACGAACAAAAGTGGAACGAGGCAACTGCCGCGTCCATAGCAGCTTTGGAGTGGCGGGCGAAGTTATGGAGCGGTGTGCTTCAATAAAAAAGTTTAAAAATTGTCCTTCTATTTTTTGGACGTTTCAATCTTTTACTTACCTTTGCAATCCCTTACAACACAAAGGGATACAAGGATGGTGCGGTAGCTCAGTTGGTAGAGCAATGGACTGAAAATCCATGTGTCGCCGGTTCGATCCCGGCTCACACCACTAAAGCGGGAACAGTACAGTTAGATGTATTGTTCCCGTTTTCTTTTTCCCCTAAAACCCGCACCAGTCCTGTCATTTGACGGAATACTTCATTTACACGCGGAGTTCGACATTCATCATTTTTGCGATTATACAGCATCCCTTCGGGAAACACGGAAAATTGTAGCTTCTGTTTCTCTGCATATCCGCCAGAATCCCATGTAGCAGCGAGTTTTGAGGCATAACTAATGATGCCATCTACACATTTTTCAAGGTTCGACACCTTATTTCCCTGTTTTGCCAGTTCTTTAGCTATGGCATGGCGTTCTTCCAGAAATTTAGCCTTGTATTCTTCATACATTTCCCGGTCTATTTCTTCCATCGCAAGGCGATCTCTCAGCCGTTTTATCCTTCTGTCGATCTCTTCTATCTGCTGTTCCAGCCCTTCCCGTTTCTGGCTACTTTCCTGTGTTAGCTGGTTGTAGGTGGCAATAGTTTGTATTTTCAGTAATTGGCGGTAATCTTCGTTTACGTCGAGGGTATAACCTGCTATTAATTCCCGAAAGGTTTTATGTAGACTATCAGCCCTTTTATTGCATTTGCAACCAGGGGTATTACACTTATAATAGTATTCCTGATTTTTGTAAGCTTTATAGGCCCGTAAATAATTACCACAATAATCACATTTCAGGAAACGCTTCAGCGGAACTACTTCGTTTTCTGGTTTAACGCTATAGCCCTGATGGCGTTGGGAGAGAATGCCGTTCACACGTAGGAAGACCTCTTTTGATACCACTTTTTCCTGTATGCCCTCCACTACCCGGCCTTCCAGTGCATTATGGACAATTAGGCCACAATAGAATGGATTCCGTAAAAAGTCGGATATGCGCTGGTTACTTAATTTTAACCCGTGAGCCGCCAGCCGCGACCTTACCTCTTCATTAGATACTCCTTCTGCTTTCCACTGGAAGCCTTTACCAAGCAGTTTTCCCTTTTTATTAACAACAAATTCCTTCTTTCCATCCCTTTTTACAATATCATATCCCATTGGAGGAGCGGTACACCAAACACCCGTTAAGAGTTTTTCTTTCACTCCAGCCATGCACTTTTCCCGGCGTAGCTGGTTATCATACTCGCTGAAAATAAACTGGATATTTTGTTGCAGGCTGCCACTGGCGGTAGAAGCATCTGTTGGTTGCGTAACGGCATACACTACTATACCCTGTTTTTTCAACTGGTCCGTAATATACATGGCGTTTGTACCGGAACGGCTGAAACGATCTACGCTATAGACAATAATATAGGCAATCCGCTCTTTGCTCTTTTTCACAAAGGCCAGCATTTTATTAAACTCCCGGCGCTCGTCTGTTTTTGCACTTTCGTAGGTTCCCCCAAAATACCCCATAATCTGTAAGCCACCTTTGCTGGCGTATTGTTCACAAATTTTACGCTGTGTACCCAGGCTCATATTATTATCTGCCTGTTCTTTGGTGGATACACGCGTATAAATCACGCAGTTATTGCTACGCATTCCCTGCATTTTCTTCCCTTTGGCAAAGGAATCAAAAAGTAATAGTGTTTTATTCATGCTGCCTTTTGTTTGTTTTCTGCTATTGGTAAATCAATCACTTTCCCGGTGATAGCTTCTTGTTCAAAGAAAATGGTGTAGCCAATCCGGGTAAAAGTTTTTATCGTCTGTATTAGCAACGCAACCTGTTCGTCAGTATAATGCTGGAAGCTTGGCAAAGCCTTTACTTCTTCGGGGGTAATGTCATGCGTTCTATGTTGCAGGACTTGTAAGGATGCCGGGTGTAGGGTGTTCATAGAAGAGGAGTTGGGTTGAAAAGTATTTATCTTTTTTAAATACAGGAGCCGGATGCCCGGCCCCTGTCAACCGCGCTATTCATCATCCTCATCATCGTCCTCCTCTTCTTCTTCGTCCTCCTCACTGTTGGCTGAAATGATGTCCTGAATCTGGTGAATCACCTCCCGGTCTTGTTTGGAATAATGCAATTCCAGGGTGATTGTCTCGTCTTCCTCATCCACTTCCATAATGTGATGATCTAACTCGTGGGTACAGATAAGTGACGACACTTGCACCATTGCAGCACCTGGTACTTCAAACTGTTCTACTGTGAACTTTTTCATACTTGTGTTTTTTGATAATTAAAACACAAAGCTACGATGGCCGAAAAGGGCACTTTCCGGTTTGGGCAGGTTTGGGCGCAATTAGGCTCAACTTTCCCGAATTTTCCTGAATTTTTCTAAATTTTCCCGAATTATTAGGAATCAGCTATTGCCTTTACATTACATCTATAAAATAGATCCTTATTTATTACTATTGACTACTGAATGCTTTTGGAAGTCCACCCTGCTTGCCTGATACTTGAAAATCAATTGAAATTCACTCGGGAACCATTCGGTATTCATTTGGAAATGTTTGGTTTTTATTCGGATTTATTTAAAACCTAGATAACCGTTGTTCTGATCCGTAAAAAATAAAAGGCGGATAAGATAAAAATCAATCCCGCGTATGCAATGGAAAATGGTTGGCAACGGTAATGAATACGAACCCATTCATTGCACCTGTTACCCGAATGCTGTTTAGGAATCTCACAATGATTTCCCCGGTCAATCAAGTCATTTGCCGTAAATCCAAGATCGTTTAGCGTTTAACTTGTTACGTTAATCGCATCGGGCTGACTGTATTTTAAATGCGTAGCGTTCTTAAATAGAAAATCATTCACCTGTTGTCTTAAAAATCTGGCCCGGTTTATTAGCATACTACATTCTACAGAAGTCGGCAATTCTTTGTCGCTTGCATTGCCGGGCATATCACCAGTGAGTAATTGGCATAAACGCTTCCCCTCATTAGTATAGTCATCAATAAGATAACCTGCCAGATCAGTAAAATTATCCGTAAATTTTACCAACCGCTCTATGTTATCGGTGGCTATGGCATAACCTGTACCCGCCATTACCAACGCTTTTTAAGAACGGATAACGGACTGCTTTAACAGATGTACCGCCTGCACGTAATTATTCTCTTTATAGCATACTTCCCCTTTTAAAATAAAAACCTTTGATTCATCAAAAAGGGTTTTATACAAAAGATAAATACTCTGGATCATTGCTGTGTGCTTCACCTTCATCGTTGTTAAGGGCATACTTTGCAGCTTTTGAATTTTATCGTATAAAATAATGGCTGACTCAAATATTTTTACGATAAAGAAGTTCTCCTTTAATATCTGATGGTAGATGTATCCTAAGCGATGTACAATAACGTTCACCTGTACTTCTTTTTTAAGCAGGCGTTCGGTGAACAGGAGAATAGCGCTATCTTCTAATGGCTCCTCATCGCTTACCACCAGGAGAATATCATAACAGCAAGTTGTTTTTTCAACCCTGTGTTTTTCTGTAAGGCAACTCCTGTTCAAATTGGTTTTAACCCTGTTTCCATAGCAAAAGATGAATTGGGGCTGTATGTTTTCAACAATACGTTTGGATATAATATGCAGATCGTTTTGTTCTTTCCCTGTCAGGTGGCTTATTGACTTATGAATTTTCATTTTTTAGTTTTTTTGGAATTAATGGTATTGTCCTCCTTGTTGTGTGGCTGCTCTATTTCTATAAAATCGGTATTTGGCCCTATTCTAAAATATCGCTCCCCTAACGTGGAAATAATATGCGCCAGTGCATAGTAGGCATGGTGACAAAGTTTTTCAACCCTTCTGTCGCAATCACAGGAAATATGTAACCCGTCATGTGCTATGTAAATGGTTAATTTATAGGTCATGTTATAATTAATATTGTATAGCATTAGGAGACCTTCTTTAAAGGAGATTACTTTTAGTTTAGGTAAATGCCAATCCTTATATGTCAGAGTATTCGTATCAATATGCTTCTTTAGCATTTGCGCATCCAATAAGAAGGCCCTTTCATGCAAAGGGATGGTATAGGGGGTAATGGTATTACGCAGGTCTTTGTTAGGGGAATAGCTATTGTTGTTGTGCATGTGCTATTAGTTTAAAAATCAGGCATCCGTTTTATGGGTAATCAGGAGCAGGAATGTGGTACCACTATTATGATTGCTACCGATCATTACATCACCTCCTAATGAGGTTGCATAAAGTTTGGAGATGTACAACCCTAAACCTGTTCCGGCAAGCCCGTTGTCAAGTTGCCGGAACGGCTGAAACAGCAGATGAATTTTGTCCTCAGGAATACCCACTCCCTGATCTGTCACCTGAAATAATAACCGGTTGTCACCTAAAGGATGAATAGTAATGGAAATGTAGCTGTTGGGTGGGCTGTGCTTTATCGCGTTATCTATCAGGTTTTTCAATACCTGCCCCAACTTGATGACATCTGTAGTGATATATTCAGGTACAGATCGATGAACCACCGTTTTTAATTTTATATCCCTTACGGCAGTAATAAGATTATATTGACGCAGGTGCAATTTCAGCCATTCCCGTAATTGGACACGGGTATCTTTAAGTGTTATATCCAGGTTCCCATTCCCTACCGTAGCTGTAGCCATCATATTATCTAATACATGCAATAAGTCTTCGCCACTGTACTTAATATGGGAGAGGTACTGTTGCAGACGTTTACCGCTGCCGCGTTCCTCTAATAATATGGTACTGGCAGTACAGATACCGGCCACTTGGGTGCGCATTTCATGGGCCAGCATCCCCATAAAGGTTTTCATGGTTTCGGTATCTGCTGGCAGCGGGGTAGATTCGGGTAGATGGTTTACTGGTGTAGGCATAGAAGGTGATTTTAGGTCGTTAATTACATAGTAATGCCGTATCCCTATTGGATAACAGTTTTAGTAATGATCAACATAAATATTTAAGCAAGGGAATAGCTGCGGGAGCAAAGGGGGAATAAAAAAAGACGCAGGACTCAACTTGCCATCTGCGACCCGTAGGAAGGTTTGGGAATGGTCAAGAAGAGCCCGCGCCATAGCTTGGGCTTTACTTCCTGATCTCATCCCAGTTGAATTTCCTACGTTCGCAGGTGAGAATCGAAGAAGCAAGCTTCAAATAAGTTGAAGATTGCAAAAGTAGTTTTACAATTTGATTTATACCATAGGCGAATACTTAAGTCTTAGAATAATTCATGCCAATTGATCTTATTATGATTCTATTAGAATCTATTATAATCCTATTGGAACCAAAAATAAAATAATTATTCTAAAAAACAATCTTTCAGAATCTAAAATGATTCCAAAAGAACCTTTTATGATTCATTTAGAATCTAATTAATTAAGAATCAACAATTTATTCCTTAGTACATTTATAATACAGGTGATTATTATTTAATAAAAAACATGGACAAACCAAAGTTTAATAGGATTAAAGCTGTTTTGGCTGAAAAAGGGATTTCAAATAAGGAATTGGCTGAAAATGTTGGTGTTACAGAAGGAACCGTCTCTACCTGGTGTAGAAATTACAAACAGCCTAAGATTGAAACCCTTTTTGAAATTGCCCGGTATCTAAAAGTTGAAGCGGCTGATTTGGTGAGCAAAATGAAGTCTGTGGAATTTTAATGTGTTTTCTAGCTAGGGTCGGAGATGTAAAACTAAAGACTGAATGATGACCTATTGAAGAAGAAAGCCTAAAAGATGCTTTATTAGAAAAATATTGAGCGAAGGAAAAGCAATATGAAAATTTAATGTTTTTATTTTAGCCATCTACAGCGTGTGGGTGGCTTTTTGCTCGCTTAATTTAGCAGACTTTAAAAGCAGGTAATCCCATTTTTCTCAAGCCTTGCTCGTTCTATGCTGGAGCGTGTCTCACATCAACCAACAAGGCGGTAATTTTTTGTATTCTTCAGTTAATTAAGATAATTCAAGGTAAAATATGATCACAAACTTTGGTTTCGACTATGGTGTAAAGCCTCGGATGATCTTAGTTTCCGATCAGTCCTTCGTAGAATATTTTGATAAAGGTAAATGTATCGGAATGATTTATGTCAACTGTCCTGACAGTACAGGTAAACTATTGCCGACCGAAATAGGCTTTAATTTCGAGGTAGAGGAGTATGCTCAGTTGTTCATAGAAACTTTAGTGAGGTGGGTTGAGCAATCAGGCAACGATGAGAGGGCTGTACATATGGAATTTATTGACATGAAAAACGGCGATTATATGGTTGCCTTTGCACAAGACAAAGAGTTATTCTGTAAACGGATGCTGCATGGTATGTTGGAAGATCGCGTTGATCCCATCTTATTCTTTTTTTACAAAGGCAAGACAATGCAAACCGGCAGAAACTACGCTCAGTTTAAACAGAATTACGTGCAGGGCAGGCGTATCATCGTCCGTGCATTTGTCGGAATAGGTACAGGTGCGGAGGAAAAAATACTGCTGCCCTATTTTATCAAATCTTCTTTCCAGTTTTCAAAGGAAGAGGATCTACCATCGGATTCCATTGCGCATTCGCTTCTGGTAAAAAAAGACAAACCGCTTACTAAGAACAATATAAAAAGAAAAACACCTGTTGATCACGAGGCCATTGCAACAAGACGGAGGCAGGACCTATCTTATTTCTTTCCAGTAACCATAGACCGGATCAACCGTCAGGAATGGCTTGCAGAAGTGATTAAAACCATTCCTCCGCATTTCAGCCAGCAGCAGATACAACAGGCTATCTGTAATATGATATTAGCCGAAAGGCTAAAACAGGAAAGTAGCGAATTGAAAACCGCTGGTCCAGGCCACGACATGAACCTTCTTAGATATTTGGTGGAAACAATCGAATCATTCGACAGCTATTTTCCACCGGATAACTTTTTTACCAAACCGCTGATTAAGCAACAACTCAAAAGAGACAAAGATTATTTAACTGATTATTTATCCAAGGAATGATGACATCTTTATTTGCCGCGTTGACAAGCTTTTTTCTTGCACACAAAGGAGACATCGCAGCCAAGATAGCCGCGAGTGCAGGCTATGACCTGCTCAAGAAAGGTTTGAATTTCAAACCGCTTATTCAAAAACTAAAAGGTTTTTTTCAAAAAGAAAGCGATAGCGAAAACTTTGTACGTTCTATTTGCGACAGCACACTGCCCAAAGATAGCAATGCAGTAGATGCGTTGGAACAGAATTATCGGCAACTGACCGGCTCATCCATGCCAGAAGAATTGTTACGGGTATTGCGTGAATGGTTTGAAGAAAACCAAGATGCTATCGCACAAATCAACTCAGTTCATATAGAACAATCATCCGGGATAGCTGTCGGTGTGCAGAACGCAAAAGGAAATATTATCAACGTCACGGGAGATTATAACATACATGAGCCGAAAAAAGAAAATTGATGTCCAGCAGTCGGAACGTGATATTGTAAATGTCGCCGGCAATCTCAACCTGAATGGAGGCACCTTGCAGGTCGAGAAATTATTTGTAGGCGACCAAGACCGATTGGACGAGAGGATACAGGAGGCGGAGCAGCAGACCCTTTCCTTGCAATTTTCTATTTCTTATTTCGAGGTAGTTAAGAAAAAATTCGCTAACAAACCCTTATTGGAACGTGCGTTGCTCGATGATCTTTGGCAACAGGTTAATGAACACCGCGAGGTACTTCTTACGGGTCAACCAGGTGCAGGAAAGACCTGTTGCTTTCTACAATTATCGAAATATTGTTCTCCTGTTTACATTTCATTACGTGACCGCAGCCCGGTTTTTCTACTCGGGTACTTAATCAATAAGATCAGAATAGGCCGAAACGAATCGCTGATTAAAATTCAAGATATAGAAACCGGTCTGGCGATCCTTGAAACTGAATTGCAGGAAAGTAAAACTGTTTTTTTCATAGATGATCTCGAAATAGATTACTCTTTTGCCATGCGGCTCATGGCGCTGAACAAAGGAAATAACTTGTTCCTTTATGCTTCGCGCAATGAAAAAGAATTGGAACCTGCGGGCATTTATCCTTTCCGGCTCCCTGCATTAAGCCAAGAGGAAGCAAAGGCATTTTTACAACTACAGGGAATAGCGTTGAACGTATTGGAGTTTACAGAACTCTACCAGGCTTCAGCTGGCACCCCGTTGTATTTATTCTATTTCAGCAAATTCCAGATCAGACCCTTACCGCCTGATCTACAAAGCTATCACCAATCTATCTGGGCGCGGCTCGATCAACAGGCGAAGGAATGCTTGATCTTTTGCAGCCTTTCTTATCAGCCTTTATTGTTGGGTGATTTGGCAATGCTGTGGAATGAAACACCTGTCGCTGCAGTGGATCGAATGGCAGCTTTTTCCGGTTTGCTGACTAACCAGGACAGCAATCTTACAATATTTCATCCTGTCTTCAGAGAATTTATCCTAGAGCGGATCGGGTGCGATGGTCTGGCATCCGCTTACAAAAAGCAGTTAGCTGACTTTTACCTGTCTAATAATAACTACCTAAATGCCGCCGTGCTATTAGTAGATGAAGATCCTGTAAGGTTCAATGAGTTTGGAGAATCCTGTATTGCACCCGTTATTTCACTCGGTGATCTGCCATTGGCGATACGCTTTATTGAAACGTTGCTCCAGTTTCGCAAGACCGGTTTGGGAGAAGGTTATCTCCGCTATCACCTCGCTTACGTTTACCGGTATCTCTACCGGGAACAGGAAGCCAGCGAAGAACTGGAAAAAGCAATTGCACTCTTTGGTAAACTGCGTAACAAAAGATGGCTGCTGACTGCCCAGATGATCAAGGCCATGGACCTAGTGGAGAACGGTGAAAAAGAAGAGGGATTGAAGTTGGCAGATTCGATCATGGAAAAAACAACGAGGTATGGAAATGTTTTCCATGCGCGCGCCCTAGTGAATCTGACCAAGATTTATATGGATCTCAGCGAGTTTAACAAGGCCGCTGACGCAGGCAAACAGGCTTTCGACCTGTTTGAACAAATGAATGAACCCGCCGGGATGATCGCCAGCCTCGCCAACCTCGCTTCGTCACTGGCACAATTGGAAGACCACCAGGATCTGGCTGAAAAGTACGCATTGAAAATCTTGTCATTGCCGGAGGATGCAGCGGAATTTGGCTTGCGTATGATTGCCCTGAACATACTGACTTCCGTTAACCGCAAGAAAAAAGATTTTACTGCCGCAAAACAGTACGGCGAGGAGGCCATCCGCTTATGCAAACAACACCAGTTGCCGGATAAAGTCATCCTAAACCTGATTAATTACGGCAATATTATCCGTGATGAAGGCAATCTGGAAGATGCGGTAAAAATATATGATGAAGCACTCGTGCTGATAAACGTAATCGGGCTAAAGAAGGAGGAATCAAGGATATACTGGATATTAACTTCGCTTTATAGACAGAAAGAAGAAATGGAACTCAGCATAATAAATGCTGATAAAGCAATTGCCGCCGCTCAACAGGCGAACCACACGTATGGGATGGCACATGCCTGGGAAGAAAAGGCAAAAACACTGTATGTAATGAACAGGGATGCTGAAGCGGCGGATGCGTATGAAAAAAGCGGTCGTATTTTCTCCTCCATTGCGCAATATTCAAAAGATGCCCGGCAATGCTTTCTACAGGCCATTGATATTTATTTTAAAACAGGCAACCTAGAAAAAGGCAACCAGTTACTGGCCGAATCGATCAAAGATCGCCCGCAGGATAATGTAGGTGAACTCGAAGATCTGATGATGGGTGATGGCCTGCACAACGATCCTGCTACGATTCACAACAGTTTTTTACAACTGGCCAAGAAATACCAATCGGAAAACTTTAATGAAAATGCCATCCGCAAATTCTTGGTATACGCGGGTTATTGCCATAGAAATTCATTATCTAATAAAGCCCCATACAACGAGGTGTTGGTACAACTGGCAATAGCCACACCCGTTAACCGATTCGCCAGAACGATATTGGCGATCATGCTTGATCAGTCCAGAGAGTTGACTAATGAAGAAGCCCTTTCCCAAATCATAAAAATCCTATCCAATTCCTTAAACGGGTTGTACTACCGCGAAACATCCGAACAGGCTGTTTTCACGTCAGCTATCATACCCAAGCTCAATTTACAGTTGATGGCTTTTAAAACCGATGTACTAACCAAAAAAATGGCACTAGTGGTACTGTTGTTTTTGTTTGCTGCACCTGAAATGATTGATTTGCCAGAAACACCTTCCGCTAATTCCTACTCGGCTATGTTCATGAATCGTCGGGATATAGAGGAGGAAGGCGCTGCACTGGATTTGGCAGAAGAGTTTTCAGCCGATATTCAAACACTCCTGATGAGAACGAATTATAGCAGAACAATTGACACTTTATTAGTCAATTCAGATTACGAAACTTGCGCTGACTTGACTACATTTCCCGACAATAAATGCCTAATGTATTGCTTGGGCATATTAATCATAAGTATCACCAGCCATTATGCAGGCGCATCCGTTAAATCACCCCGTAAAGACACGAAGCCCGTTACACGTAAACTCGCTTTTTTCTTCGATTACACGAATCTTGAAGATTCAAAGACATTGAACAAGGCTTTTGAAGTAGATATAAAAAAATCAATTGACATGGAAACCAAAGAAAAAAAGTACTCGCTGCAACATGCTATGCATTATCTCGCCTCGATAACTTTTGTTCCGGCAGCAGGGGAAAGGGGAGTTCCTGCAATCGGCTTGGTCTTCGGTAATCATAGCATAGCTTCCAACTGTCAACAACTATCCGAAACATTTGAGGAAAGGCAGATCCGCTTAACATTAAAAACGGGTGGAGTAACTGGAGAACTGACCCTTGAAGACACCGTCAATGGTAAATCACTTGCAACAGGAAAGGCAAATGTTGATTTCGCCGAGATCAAGGCCTTTCTTGCAAACACACCTGAAGATAAAACAGTCGTACTGGCCTTTGGTTTTAGATCGGGTTGTGATTTCGTGATCTGTCCGGCAGCGGAAAAAAAGACTACCATCCCATTCTGTTATCGAACTATATTATCACTCTACCTCTATAATTTATTTAATATCCTGTTGGGACGATTTCTATGTGCCAGCCTTTTTTTCGTGCCCGCAGCATCTTCTATCTGTTATTTAGGATTCTTCTGGCATTGACACAATAAATAACGTGTTTTCAAAACTTATAAATTAATCCCTAAACCCTACTTCAAATTACCTTTAGAGGCTGTATAATATCTTCTGCAAAGCTTCATATTGCTCCTTATGCTTGGCAGGATTTACCGCTTTAAGCCGCCCTAAGTTTTGCAGCTTCCATGCAATAGCCGGGAAACGCGAAAAATCATATATGCTCCAATCAGGGTTTACATCTTTAAAACTTAGAAGGAATAGTTTGTCCCTTTCAGTGAGGCTTTCCTTTACTGTTTTAACCAACTCTGCCCTGACTTCCTCATATTCTGTATAATTAAATTCCTCGTCAGTCATGCCTGCAAACTGATTTGCCATTGCAGAATGCTGGTCTTGAAAATTAGGGCTGATAACTTCGTTTATCGGTCTGTCGCTGCATAACAAGCAATAAAGAAAACCTGTTTTGACCTGCTCCGAAAATCCTTCATTTGCCATGAGATACTTTACATCGAATAAATCCCTTGGATGTTGACGGTCGAGTGCGGCACAAATTTTTCCACCATAAAGCTGCCCAACTGGCACCACCGGAATGACGCAAAAAGCATCGAAATCATTTTGCGCTTTTTCACAAAGCTGCATCTTTACTGGATCACTTAATATACCACGGGCAACCAAATTTGCTTCCAGCTTTACATCTACACCTTGTTCTGCAATCAGCAACTTGCCAATCTCCTTCCTATGTGAAACATGAACCTTGAGAATAGCTTTTTCAATATTTGCCTTAATACGTTCCAACGCTTCACCGATATGAATAAGAGTTGTGGCTCTGTCTTCGATAAGAACATAAGTGAGGTCTATATCAACAGAGAGGCGGGGCATATTTCGTACAAAAAGATTGATTGCAGTACCACCGTGCATTGCAAAGCATGTTTCCTTTGCAACTTCCGGCAAGACATTCAACAAAAGCGAAACCTGCCTTTTATATGCTTCTTTTTCCATGTTCTTCTAATTCTTTTGGAACCGTTATCTTGTATTTGTCCACGTAAACACCATTCTTGACGATGCTGCGCTTCCCATGACCCAAATCTACCTTTCTCAAAACCAAGTATTGGAACCATTCATGTCCTGCCTTTTCGGCTAAGTATAGGAACAGCCGTTTAACTTTAACCGACTCGCACTTTTCAAGGAGGTCTTGTACCTGGTTAGGGCGAAGGTTATTCAACCCTTCCATGAGTTCAAAACATTCCATGAGTTCCTGCTTTTCAGGTGCGAGATAAAGGCATTCCATAAAAGCGCGAACTGCGCCTGAAACATTTATGGAAAAATTTTTAAGCTCTACCTCGACCATACCTATGTCAGGTGGCAGAAAAGAGGTTGGGTAATAGTCCAATGCTATTCCCCAATCATGCTTCTGGAACCATGCTGGTAGTCTTTCTCCTTTATTGCCAAAGAGTACCGCTTTTTTGGCCGACAGCTCGAGATAATGTGCCTTGCCAAGGAAGAACAGTGCCGTTCTGCCACCTGGGTGAACCGTTAGAGTACTTTGCGTCTGAAGTGCATATATAGCTCCCTCATAACCCACTTTGTCACCAGTTCTTATCATGGCTCCCGTACCTATGGATTTCAACCAGTTCCCTTTTCTATAGCGTTTTTGCAGATCGGAGTTATATCCTTGTTCTGTTAACCAATCTGATTGTAACACAATACCAAAAGGCTGTGACGTTAAAAGACGGTTTATTTTTGTTGTTTTTTCGGCACTCATAGTACCTTTATATTAAATTATTTAAACTAAGCCATTCAAGTAAGTTTATTATAAAACAATTAAAGGTACTAAAAGTACCGAAAATTAAATTATTTTAAACCAGCTGTTTGCCTAAAGCCGAGTGTGCTGGCTTTTAGCTTCAAAGAGTAGCTTTGTTCATATGCCTTCAAAATTTCTACATTCCAGCAAAAAGGCAGCTTTATATACTTAAATGTTTTGCCCGTTAAATAGTTGTAAAGATATTTTCGTTGGATAGATACTTATCGGTTATGTATTCATACCGTTTGGCATGGTTGGGTATTTTTCCACTAAACCCTGCATTTTTTAGGATCAATACACAAATGAGAAAATGCAACCGTAGGCTCAGGAAAAAAATTCCTTGAAGTCCTTTTCCATGCTGCCGAATGTATGCGCCCCTCCATGCAGGTACCTATTGCGGTCATTCAGGATTTTCTTCTCTTCGCTTGAAACTGTGTATCCCACAATTTCAAATGCCTTGCTTAGCTTATCGACATTCGGCGGTGCATTGATAGCTTCAATTTTTCTATAGTATGGGCTTAGTGCGTCCTTTGTCAAAGTGGGGTTCTCTGCAATGAAAGCATCCACTACGGCGGAAAGTTGACTAATCAACTTTTTTGCAAGCATGTCGTCCTCTATTGGTTTTAATGATTTATTGTTTTTTGACAGTGCGTTAGCTATGGCTTCAATGGTCACGTATTGAGTGGGGATTTTTATTTCGAGCGTCGCGTTCTGGTTACGTATCAGGAGGACCATGGCTCTTTGTAAATGGTCATCTGTATAGGCTAATTCGCATATCCTGGCAAACACCTCCGGCGCAATGGGATTGATATTGCCATATAATTTCCCCCTTTCCTCTTCAGCACCCTCATGATGCAGGTCCCGACTTTCCATGTCTATTCCCCAATAAGGATTTGTTGTGAAAGCGATGTATTGGTCTTCAACACCTTCCCCAAGTTTGAAGAAAGAAGTATTGGTTGGTGCCGTTAGATTGGAATCCTTACAGGAGAAAAAGTATCCTTCTTCCCCAGGGTAATAACCACACAGGAATGCGTAAGACATTAATACGCAGTTGGCACTTACCTGGAAATCCTTGAACGGTATTTCGTGCAGCACATCAATGAATATATAATAAATCCCGTCTTTCTCGACCTGGAACAGTTGGAATTCATTTCCCGATATAGACACTTTTATGAGCCCACCGAAAAGTCGGTAGTCACATATAAACGGTAGGCCAAAAAAATCCCTTTCCAATCGCAGGCGGTTCTTGGAGGGTATCGCAAGCCGATAATAAGACCTGTCATCATCTTTCAGTAGTGAAGTTGCAAAAGCATTGATTTCGCCTGAAATCACCTTAACCATATTATCATGGTCGTAACCAATGTTGTTAATCAGGAAATGTTTTCCGTCAACAACCCATTTCACATCATTTTTTTCCGATAAATTTAAGTGTTTGCCCCTTACTGAAAGCTCTTTGTGGGTTTGTTTGCCCGCTTCAATAACGGTAGTGGTCTGAAATTCAAAAACACCATCTGTTTTTGAGATCTTGATTATTCTTTTGTTGAAAACAGACCCTGCTATTTGAATTTCGACATCTTTGCTCTTTTCCATTTCTGCAATAGATGCAAAAAAGGGACTCAGTGATTTACGGATGTATCCTGCTTCCTTTATGATGTAGCGGTTGAGACTTGCACGGTTCATGTCACTATCGGTGGAATAAGGAAGACTTTTGATGAGTTTGATATATGCGTCCGAAAGATGATGCTCTTCCGCTCCCGCAACAATGAAATCCATGTACCAGTCATAAGGAAGAATTTCGCCCGACTCATCGATAGTATCAGCAATATAGGTAAATGCCTGCACTTCAGTCTCTGTACCTATTAATAGGACGTTGACCTCGGCCTCATGGTAACCTTTTCCCAATCCCTCTTCTTTGTCCAACTTAGGTTTCCTGGTTTCATCAATGTCAAACAAAATACCTTGTAGTATATCTTCCTGTTTGCCAGTGTAGAAGGCATTTGCTTTGGTAGAACCATCTTTGGAAACCTTGTGCAACGCGAGTTTATATTTGGGTAGGCTTGCAATACCAATCACCTGCACTTTACCGATACGTTTTTCAAGACGGTAGGTGAACATATTTGAACCATAAGCAAAATAGTACATATCAATATTTTAAAGGTTGATTGTATTGTCCGCAAGCAGTTTATTACAACATGGTTATGGAATCGGTTACATGTTTTTGAGGTATCCGCTCCTGCTCCAGCCGCTTACTGTTTTGTGTCAGGAATTTGTACATCCTCTTTTCATCGGCATGGAGCAAGGGCAATTGTTTCGGCTTGTTCTTGTTGGTTACTGCGAAACGATCAAACGCTGCATAGGTTTGTGCATCCATCAGGAAGCATTCTGCATCGGGATAGCTTTCCCGCACCATGTTCACCATTTCAAAACCTGCTGCATCAAGGTCAAACCAGCAGAACAGTTTTGTTTTGGCAAGCCAGGGCAGGTGTCTGCTCAACCTACTCTTGAAGCCTTCACCAAAAATGGCCACCGCATTCTTCATTTTGGGGAAAGTAATGAAGCATGTTTGATTTTCGATAATGAAAACGTACTCCGGCACCCATTGCAGCCACGCTGCATCTTCTAATGAAAGCGAACATTCATCATATCCGAGATGTGGTTTCAGCGCATCATCCAGAATCCTGATTTGTGTATAAGGAGCGATTTTCTTGAGATGGTAGCGTTGCGAAAAATCATTGCTGGAAATATTGATGGCTTCTGGTGGCAGCAATATGTCCAGCAGCTTGCGCAACAGCTGACTGTTCTGCTCGATGAACTTGGAATGCACTTCGATGGGAAGTTCACGGATGTAATACGGATGCGGCGGGGCATGGCTAGTAAAATAGCTGCACACCTTGATCACGTCTTCCCAGATAGCTTCCTGTTCAAGCAATACAGCAGGATGTTCAGCTGCCCATTGTTTTAGTGCAGGGAAACAGCTTGAAAGGTTTGCATAGGCACGCTGTATTGCAGCATGGTTCAGTTCCCGCTTTGTGAAGTGAAGGAAGTCTTCCATCGTATCAAAATATATCCTGACAGGAACCGATTGCTTGCTGCCATTGACAGTACGCTCTTTCCAGTCGATCGAGTAACCTTTGCCCCTTTCCTTTTTGGATTGCTGATACAGTGGCAAAAGGTCATTTTTCCAGTCACTGAAATTGCTGCCCGAGAACTGCTTGTTGGCGGGAATGTTCAAAGGGAAGCTGTTCTCACCCTTTAGCTGTGATGAGACGATTCTGAAAAAAAGCTTGTCGGCCTTTGCAAGCAGTTCGTTGGGTGTTATCATGCTGATTGTTCGGCGAGTTGTTTGAACTCTTCTTTCTTTTGGTAATATTCATCCATTGTCAGATTATAAACAACGGAATGTTGTTTGTTCTTGATTTCCACGAAGTGCACTGCATTGATATAGGGCTCTGCAATATTGATCTTATCAAGCGGTGTTACCACCAATAGCTGTAAGTTCAACTGCTCGCAAAACTCCATGAGAAATTGGCTTTTCTCTGGGTCGAGCTTGCTGAACGCTTCGTCCACAGTGATAAACCGCAGGCTTTTGTATTGCTTGCCGGGTTGGAAGATGCCGAACTGATGGGCAATGGCAGCACCGAGTATCGCATAGGTAAACTGCGCCTTCTGTCCTCCCGAATAACTCGCTGTGTTGTCGTGGTACTGGCCAGCTTTCCCTTCCGCAAAAGAATATTCCCTTGCACTGAACGTAAGCCAGTTCCGTACATCCGTTACCCTGCGCCGCCAGGTTTCTTCCTTTTGCAGTTCGCTGATCAGGTCCTTGATTCTGTTGAAAACTGCTTCCCTGTATGCCTCATCCTTCTGCGCCGCAAACTCGATGGTATTTGGAATGGTGGCACTGAGTTTCTCCTTGAATTCCTTGATACCCTGCTCCTTGTTTGCCCTACACTCCAGTTGGAGATAGGTATCGGGATTCTTGTTGAAGGTAATTTTCTTCAACGGGATGTTGAGCTCTTCTATAATCTCCTTGATCTTGTCCTCTTCAGTTGTCAACCATGCCCGGTAATTGGTAAGCGCATCCAGCATACTCTTGTCCATATAGTCCTTGAACCTGCGCTTGTGTTCCACCAGCCGCTGGTTCCTGATCGTCCGGTAAAGATCTTCCAATTCATTCAGGCTATTGAGGTCTGCACTGATGTTCATGACATCGCCACTCCAGTCAGGAAATTCTTTCAGTATGCTTTCCGATGGATTCACGAACTTACTAATGAGAGATACCGTTGTGATTTGAAGTTTATTGAGGCCATCGCTTGCCAGCCGGTGGCTGCCATTGACCTTCTCGGTCAGTTTCTTCCTGAACAAGGAAAGTTCTGCAAGGCTCTCGGGTTGCAGTTTTTCAATTTCCGCTTCCTGGATGAAAGCCGATATGCGCTGCATTGTTTCGTCCGCTAACGGCTCAGTCTGTAGCTGCAGTTTGCGTAAGTTACTTTGGTTGTGCTCTTCTTCCTTTTTACCGAGCCTCTTGAGATAACCTTCCTTATCCCTCCTTCTGTTGCCAAGAACCTTTTCAACTTCCTCAAGCTGTAGCGTCAGCGTTTCATATTTATCAGAAGTTTTCCTAAGCTCATCAATCTGCCGGTTAATGCCTTCGATCTTGACCGCATGTTGCTGCCAGTTGATTGACTGATAGGATTTCACGTCCGCTATCAAGATAATGAGCGGCCGCCTTTCCTCAATGGATTTTATCCTTGGCGTGAGTGACTGTTCCTGTTGAAACAGCCTATCGCTCTCTTTTTGAAGCCGCTGCTTTTCCTGTACCAGCAGCTGTATAGTTTCCTTGTTGTCCCACCCCAGCGTGTAGTGGAGCTTGCTCCAGCGATTGGGCCTGTCATCCTTCTCATGGCGGTTTGCGTTGCGGATAAGGCCGTTGGAAGTAATGGCCTTAAAGGAGTCATGGAAAATGTCCAGTTCGTCCGTGCAGAAATAATTGAATCTTTCGAGTAATTGCTGTTCCAGCCATTTACTGTAAGCCCCCGATTGTTTGATGTCCAATTTATTAACGAGTTCATCGTTGCCGGTTGGCCATCGTTTTAAGGTGTCACTACCCCTTCCATCGATGCGCTGGTAAACAAGTTTAGTCCTGAGGTTATTGGTATGGACAAAATGGTTAACTGCCTTGTTGTATTTCTCTGGTATCAGCAGCTGCATGGAAAAACTGTGCAGTACCCTTTCGATGGCATCCTCCCAATGGCTTTCGCCGTCCTTTACTTTCAATAGTTCTCCAACAAAAGGAAGCTCGTCTTCCCCAGTTTCCAGGAGTTCGACCAGGCGTGCCCGCACATGGACAAGTTCCTGAGGGATACGGTTGCGCCTGGCCTGTAGGGAAGCTATATTTTCTTCGATGGATGCAATCTCGTTGTCGTTTTTCTCTTTGGCTGAACGCGCAATGAAACGGGAATGTAACAATTGGTTGTATTCCGTTTCCAGTTTGTTGTTGAGCTGCTCTGCCTGCACAAGGTTCTCTTTAAAGGAGGCTTCTGTCGGTTCGGTATGCAAACCCAGCTTTTCGGCAAGCTTGCTATAGTCATCCGATTGTGCTTTTTTGTTGTCCCTTTCCCTTACTTCGGAACTCCTGTTGTTCTCCAGCAACTGGATTTGCACATCAATGTTGAGCGATGCCTTTTGGGTGATCAGGTTTTTTTGTTCGGCTTCCAGTTGAACGATAGCTTTTTCCACTTCCAGCATCTCGCTTTTGTCAGCGCTGATGTCCTTTTCCAGTTGCTGGATATGCTGTTCCAGCAGGTCAAGTTCCAGGCTATCAAGGAAGCAAGGGAGCTGTTCCTGAATGGTAGAAACTTCTTGCAGTCGTGTGTCAGCATCGGCCAGCAGTTCCTTGTGCTTGATGACAGGCTCCAGCAACTGCAATTGCCGTTCATCTTTCTGGATGGCTTTGTGGCTGAGCATCAGGTCTGTGTAATGGTCATACAGGTTCTTGAACTGTTCCTCTGCGAAAGGCTCTTCGAGCATCTGACTACGGATGAACTGTGTGAGGTCGCCCAGTACCTTAATGCCCACGGTCTGGTTGAAAAGCGAGAGTGCTTTTTCCTTAAGCCCAAAAAGTTCGCTAAACCGCGCCGCATAATCCTTGAAACTGTCAAATAAATCGGTCTTGGCGTACTGCCGCATCAGCTTCTTCCTCCATTCGCCGCGTATATCGAAATGCCCTGTTCCAAAATGGTCGTTGATGTTAAGGGGATAGGGAGCCACGATGAACACTTTCTTGAGCGAGCCTGCACTGTACCAACGTATCTGCACCAGTGTAATAGTGTGTTGGGTACCTGCGTTCTGAAAGCATGCCAGCAGCACGGAATACGGATTATCCGATTTTTTTCGTAGCTGCTCCGTACTGGAACGCTCTTCCGATTCGAGAAAGGTTTTGCCGTAATTGCCCCAGAAATAGGAGTTTTCATCCCGGTCCTTCTTCTGGTCGGTGCCTGAGGACTGGTTATAGAAACGCTTGCCGCTTGGAACGAGCAGCGTTAGCAGGGCATCGATCAGGGTGGTCTTGCCACTGCCATTTGCCCCTGTCAGCAGCGAGGTCTTCCCATTGGGCGATATTTTATAGACCTTGCCGTGGAAGGTTCCCCAATTGAAAATTTCCATATACCGCAGGCGATATCCGCCTTCGGCGTTATTCTGATTGAATAGTGTTGGCATGGGCTTCTAGCTTTAACTTGATCTCCTCCAGTTTCTCATTATCCACAAGTGCTTTGATGATCCGTTTTACTTCGTATTGGTTGTTGTCCTTATTGACCGTGTCTTCCCTCGTCAGCTTGAGCACACCGATGTTCATTAGGCTGTTGATAGGCCTGGACAGCTCCTTCCAGAGTTTGCTCTTGTTCGTCTGTTCCTTGTAGAAAAGTTCGATACCTTCCTTGATGTCCTTCTGTGTTAGGAACAGTTTTGTTCCCTCGCTTTTGATATCGAACTCTTCGAGCATCTGCCGCAGGATCACGCACAATAACGTGGTCTCGTAGTTCAGTGTCTGCTTGCGCATCAGGCGTGGCAATGGGTTTTCTTCATCCTCCGCTTCCTTCGGCTGCACAATGCGTGCAAACCCGTCAGCTTCACTGATGACGAGGTCGATGCCGATCTTGCCAAAGTACTCCTGTATGGACGACTTCCAGACCTCAAGATCACGCCAGGCCGCTTTGTCATCGGAGTAGATAGGGCCTTGCAGCAGCTTGATAATAACATGGGCGTACAGTGAACGACCGATCGCAGTTTCCATAGTGTCAGCTTTGCGTTTTAACATAAAGAACCATGGGTATGTTGAATTTCCTGCCGTTGACCCATATCGGGTCGATGGTTTCCTCTAATATGATATGGGAGCTGCTGGCAGTGGCAATTGAGAAATAGCCGATGACTTCGCTAAGCCCGTTCTCCAGACCGTACTGATCGATTATTTCCTTTAGGCTCACCTGTGTCTTGCCTTCCAGCATAGCATCGATCCTCCCTGCCAGCTTCTTTTTGTCGATGGCAAACTGGTCGAATAGCGAACCGAGATCAACACCCTCCGATAGCTCACCACCCGCCCCGTCGGGGAAGGTTACCGCCCCCATTTCGTCCTTCTCTGAACTGAGCTCCCACCTGTCAAAGAGGTTCAGCAGGGGCGCGTCTTCGATTGCAAGGAATTGCTCGTCCCTAAACTTGCTCTCTGTCAGGCTGTATGCCAGTTGACGTATATCACCAATCAGTTCCATCGCACGCCTTCTCTCAAGCAGGTTCTTCTCTGCCAGTACACGACTAATTTTCTCGCTCAGCTTTTTGTTAGCATCGATCACTTTCCGCCCTGATACATGCAGGTAACGTTTGAGGTTCTTCAGAAAGCGGTCGTTGTTGTAGTCAATATCCCTTTCCTGGAGCAATTTGTAGAGCTGGTCCGTTAGCTGCGAAAAATTCTGTTGCCTTCTTTCGTCCATCAGGAACTCCCAGAATGCCTTAAAACTCTTTCCCTGGTCTTTGGTTTCGATTTCATCCAGTGCATCAAGGGCGAAGACTAGCAGCGACCCTTTTACCATGTCCTTCTCAGCGTACTTTCTCTGTATATCTTTTCTTATCTGCTCGAAGTTTTGTTCCACTTCGGTAAAGTCGCTGAGCAGCTCCCTCGCAATCTTATTGAGGTCATAGAATCGTTCCTTCAGTTCTGTATCGTCATACACGATCGGTGTCTTACCTGTTTTCAGCAGGTTGATCTCGTTCTCAATTTCCCATTTTTTCTTTTCCAGCTCCTGTATCCGCACTTCCGCATTTTCATTGCTCAGTTCAATCATTTCCTGGAGCTTGAAAAAGATATCCCTGAACCGGCTGTTGGTTCCAACGAACTCTCTTGTTTGGAGGTCATCGATCCATTTGAGGACTTTCTGCGTATCGCTGGTCAGCTCGTGTAGGTCTTCACCATCGTCCCCTGGATATTTGCGCAGGAATCCCGCATTGCTCCATTTCTCGATGTACTGCGTGGCTTTTACCGAAATATCATCGAAGAGAGTGTTAGCTTCCAGTTCCTCGTCCCGTTCCTCATATTCCAAGTCTTCCATGTAACCTTCCAGCCTGCTCCGAAGCTCCGAATTGCTGATGGTAGTGACATGGGAGTCCTTGAACACTTTATAGAAAAAAGACAATGTAAACGGTGCACTTTTAGCCCTGAGTAATGTCAAGGCTTTGGAGGTTTTAAATTGCAGTGAGAGTTCATCAAAAGTCATTACTTAAAAATAAACAATATTGTGGCGTTTATCTATGAATAATAGCGCCCGTTCGATGTAAATTAATAAGTCATAATTTTTGGGTGGTGCTAAATAATGGTAGAAAAAGGCTATTTTCTCCTCACAAACTTGAAATTTCTGTTATTCGCTATAAAAAGAACTTATTCAATTTGATCCATAACAATAGCATTGATCTTGTTATTTCCCTCTTCAAAGGACGTGGGGATGTTTTCGCACTATACTGGGAAAAAGGCGGCAAATCTGGCTATATGCCAGCTTATCATTTTGATCCTTACAGGTATAAGGTGCATAAAATGAAAGGAGGAACGCTCAGTAATTTCTCCGAGAAAACTTATCAGCCCTTAACAGAGGACCAAATTACCAAACATTTACAGGGAGTCCATCTTATTGGTCTTTACCCTCTTTTAACAGATAATACTTCGTGGTTTATCGCGGCAGATTTTGATGAAGAGAACTGGACCGATGACAGCCGTAAGTTTCTGGCTTTTTGCCAACAAAAGGTATTCCTGCTTACCTTGAACGTTCCCGTTCCGGAAATGGTGCACACGTCTGGGTTTTCTTTGAACAGCCCTACCCGGCAAAGAAGAGTAGGAAAATACTGCTATCATTACTGACAGACGCTCGTATCATTTCGACATATGATAAGAATTCCAGTTTTGACAGGCTGTTTCCCAACCAGGATACACTTTCTGGAAAAGGCTTAGGCAACCTTATAGCCCTGCCTTTTCATAAACCAGCTATGGATAATGGGAATAGTTGCTTTCTTGCCCCCGAAACAATGGAAGCTTATCCCGATCAATGGCACTTCCTTACAACCATACAAAAAGCACAGGTATCTATCTTAGATGATCTATATGATCAATTAAAGTCTACTGCATTTTCTACAAACAATACCTCCAATCAGGGATTAAGTATAATATTGAACAATGTAATCACTATCGCCAGACAAAATTTGCCGATTAGCCTAGTTAACTTTTTGAGAGAGGAACTGAATTTCGCTAATACAGAATTCTTTATCCGCCAGAAGACCGGCAAAAGTACTTATGGAAGCAAACGCTTTTTCAGATTTATTGAAGAATCAAACGATCACATTATTATTCCCCGTGGATTTGCCGGACGGCTGCTTCGGTTTTGCATGGAAAACAATATCAACTACAAACTAGACGATCAACGTCACAAAAAGCCAAATCAGCCTTTCGAGTTTAAGGCAACATTACGGGATTATCAGCAACAAGGAGTTTCTGCAACAGTAAAAAAGGATATAGGAGTAGTGGTAGCACCTCCCGGCTCAGGCAAAACATTAATAGGTTTAAAAATAATTGCTGATAAACAACAGCCTGCACTTATTGTTGTGCATAGGAAGCAACTAATGGAGCAGTGGGCAGAACGTATTGAAACCTTTTTGGGAATTCCCACTCACAAAATAGGTAAAATAGGACAAGGAAAGTATAAGCCAGGAAAGCTGATCACGCTGGCCACTATTCAAAGTCTGGTAAAAGCTATAGCCAATACATCTAATAGTGACCTTACCAGCTCATTCGGAACCATATTAATTGATGAATGCCACCATATCCCTGCTGAAACTTACCGCAGTACCATCCAGCAGTTCAATAGCTATTACCAGTATGGTCTTACTGCAACACCATTCCGTAAATACAACGATGGCAAACTAATCTTCATTCATTTGGGTGATGTTATTACGGAAATCAGCAACCAACAGGTAACTAAATCTCCTCAACCAACAATAGTTATAAGAGATACATCTTTGGATGTACCTTATAACCAGAAAACAGACAGGTTTGAAACCTTGTCAAAAATTCTGGTACATGATTCGTCGAGAAATAGTCTGATTCTAAAAGATATACTCAAAGAACTTGGCAGCGGAAAGCGCGTAGTCGTATTAACTGAACGCAAGGAACACATAGATTCATTGTATCAATGCCTGAAACAATCCTATGAAGCCATTACTTTAAGCGGAGATGATAGCGCATCCAGCCGGAACGCAAAATGGAAGCAATTAAAATCAGGGAATTACCAGGTACTGATCACCACTGGCCAGTTTTTTGGAGAAGGAACTGATCTGGACAATGCTAGCTGCCTGTTCTTAGTTTATCCATTCTCATTTGAAGGAAAGCTCATCCAATATATAGGCCGGGTACAACGATCAGAAATAGCACCTGTCATTTATGACTACCGGGATGTTAAGATTGATTACCTGAACAAATTGTTTTTAAAGCGAAACACCTATTACAGGAAGTTAATCCGCCAAAGATCGTTGTTTGATGACCCGATAGAGGAAATTGCGCCTGTTGCCACAAATGATACACTTACCATAGAAAAAGAAATAAAAGTTTCGCTGGAATCCCTTGAATTCAAATACGGTGCGATAGGTTTTTCATATACCTACAAGGAGCCAAACGAGAAACTTGAATTTGAAATACCGCATGAAGATATCAGACCGGAGTTTGACGTTTTGAAGCCTTATTTTATTAAAGTGCTGAAAATCAAAAACATAACTGTTTCTATATATGCGGAACTGGAAAAGGGGGCGCTGGTATCACAATCAGCAGATTCTGCCGATGTAAAGATGATCAATAAAGAAATCATTGAGGGGGTACGATTCAGATTTGTTACAAAAACAATCTTGGGTAAGTTCCCTTTACCTGAACGCAACGTGCTGGACATAACCCAGCTACAAACAGGACAATCTCTTTATGAGACAGGAGAGGACTTGATTGCAGATATATTGAAGCAGCCACATTTTAAGCATCATCAACAACTCCGCTACCTGGCCGAAAAACATGCCGGACATATTTTAAAGATCAGGTTTGTACTTCAGCCTTTCTCCTTTGTGTTCCTGCTAGAAGGAGAGGAAATGTATCATGTGATATTAGAAACCCTGGATACCGAAGAAGCCAGCTACTTATGGCATTTTGAAAAGCAGCGGTCGCTATTACCTGTCTTTTTAAAAGAATTAGACAGGCAGCTTGATATTATCAGAAAGCAAGGTAGGCACGCTTTTATCACTGCTGCACCAGAAAATTTCAGCCGGATTGTTCATGATTATAGCAACCAACAAAAAGGGTTTATAACTTGGAAATATATGCTAGAGGAGCAGATGTCATGACAACCAATCATTTAAGGGGATAAAAAGGTAATAAACGGAAAATAAAGCAGGCATGGTCCACAACCTTATATGCCTTTAATAAAAGCCGCTAAATCCTGATGAAGCTGTTTAACACCCACAGTCTTTAATAGCTCCAGGGCATATAAATGGCAGTTTTTCATTTTAATACCACTTCCACACAAACATGGAGCATTCCTTTTCAACCGTTGGGATTCTATTAGCGCATTTAATACATTTATGGCAGCACCTTCGCTAAGTAAAAGTTCTTCTCTATAAAACTGCTTTACTCCGCTGAAAGCATGTTCATATTCTTTTCCTGCATAGTTTTTTACCTCTATCCGGTATAGCTGATTTGCGAAAAACGGATAGACTTTTTCAGCAATAAAATCTGCAATTGATATTCCTTTTACCGACATAGCTATAAGTCTATGTGTAATATCAATGCAGCAAATACCATCAGAGCTAATGTGCCAGTCGATATCCCTAGGTATTATCCGACTCACTTCCTGGACTATAGGAATACAATAAGGATAAGTCTGAGGGACGACGATTGCTATTTGAAACGTCCCCCAGTACTCCCCTTTGGCACCACATATATCCAACTCTCCGTCAACACGCCAGCAATTATATTTTCCATTGTACCGGTAAGATAGTTTGGGAAACCTACGGTCAACTTCAGCAAAGTGCTTTTCGAAGAGAGATTTAGCAGCATGGCTCATCCGAAATAGGGTTTACTCGCTGACGCAATGGATGCAAGATTACCTATCTGCCTCTGCGGCGATGCCTGGCTTTTTAGCTGCAGGTTGCCATTAAGGTCAGTAGCTATAAAGTTTTGTCTCTTCAGATAGCTAAGCCAGTCAAAATCGTGCTGGGTATAATTAAAGTTCCTGTCAGGTATCTGGTAAATATATCTGTCATTTTCGCTGCCGGTACGTTTACAGACAGGTTTGAAAAAGGCAGCACTCTGCGGCACTTCCTGTACAATATGATCCCCTACAACTATACCATTGCTCTGGGCGCTGGCCTGCATTTTAGGCGCAAGACTTGTATGCAGGCTGCATGTGGTGATTTCGGAAATTTCACCCAGACCGGCGGAAGCCCATACAACATCCTCTTCATAACCCAGGTCTATGCCTATACGTGTAAAAATGGTTTCTATCCCCTGCTCATTAAACATATTTTTCAGGTCTTCCTTTACAAAATAGGTGAATGTGCTGGAAAAGTGTAGGGCGTTTTGCACCGCGTCAGCTGTTTTTATGCTTTTCCCTCCAAAATAAACGAATAAGCCATCCCCTTGTAGTCTGTGTATATAACCGCCGAATATTAGGCATGTATGTATCGCCGCACGCTGAATCGTATTCGTGATGATGAGTACCGTTTGTGGAGTATAACGCCTGAATAGATTGGTGGAGCGCTTAATATCCACAAACATGGAGATTATGTAGTGGTTCTCTATATGGTCTGTACCTTTCAAATGGGCGAAATCAGGATGTGCGCCAAGTTTTTGTTCAAAGTCAGGCTTTACTCCCAACTGCTGGGCAAGTGCGGCAAGGCCAGGCTGAAGCATCTTCTCCGGTATCTGCCGGTTGAAAGCTTCGTAAGAGAGCCCTTTTGAAAAATTCCTGGACTCATTAACCACGGTTTGATGTAAACCTCTATTTACCGGGTCCGCAGAAATGGCGTCCCGGATTGTTTTCACGTAATCATCGTAAATCTTCATATTCCTATTTTATGTTGTTTATAATAAGTGTTACCAGCGGTATGAACAAAGCGAACTGAACCATCATTATCACACCTGCTATCTGCAACCTCCTGAACTTTTTAGCAAGCCCGGCTGCCAGCTTATGAACCTGGCTTCTCATATCATCTATTGCCTGTTGGTCAGTTTCATTTTCGGAAAGATGGCGGAACTGGCTTTCTGCAACCGCAGCTACATCAGAAAAAAACAACAGTGAACCTGTTTGCCTGCTCAGGTAGGGGGTCGAGGTAACCAGTAAAATGATCATGTTGGAAAGCCCCAGCGCCAGTAGGGTAATCATCAGTATATGCGTACCCAGGCCACACTGAACCTTATCCAACAGAGAAGGGTATATAGCAATCAGTCCACTCACAATAAAAGTGCTCAGCCCCAGATATACGTTAAGCTTGTTATTGATGCTGTCGAAGTAGTGGTCATACCTTTCCATTGAAAACTTTAATCTTTCATATTCTCTGTTCATCCTTTAATGTTTTGAGGGTCATTACCATAAGAATTTTTCTCACGTATCCTGCCATCTCTGCCGTGTATAAGCATTTCAGATTGGTTGTTAATAGCCATTTGCCGTGCGCGGGCAATTGCTTCGGCCTGGGTATCATAATTATTGGCCACCCTGTTGCTGCCGGCTGACTTTGCCGACCATTGGTTACCATTGGGAACCACATGCACGTTCTTCTGTTTTTTCATAATTTTTAATTAAATTGACTATACCTAAATACGGAGATGCGTTATCTTTTACTCATCAACCATGTTCCCTAACATACCAAATGTGTTACCTAACGCTTTTGGGTATTAAACTGATTGCTTTGGAATGGAAAGAATTAGAAGGTGAAACCATTGAGAATCTAATAGAATTTTTACAACTGGAAGGCAACTCCGAAGATGAGGAATGGGCTGAAGCTGCCTTTGTGAATGTTGTTTTCCGGTTCAGAGAAGATCTGCTTGAAAAATGCACAGAAATGTGCCTGAAAAGCAATTATACAGAAACAGATGCGGAAGAGATCACCAACCGCGTATTTGAACGGGTTAAAATGTATCCCACTTTCAAATCTGCGGGATGTAAGGTAAAGGACATTATAAAATGCTTCAAATTTTACCTATACAGGATTGCAAGAAATGAGTTTGCAGATTACCGGACACCAGATGATAATCCTTATACAGGGGATGAACAGATAATCACTTCATTGATTGACCCATGCAGGGAATACGAACCGGAAACGCTGAAATCTCTTCAGGAAAAAGAAAAGCTATTAGACAATATATTTTCAAAGCTTACCCCAAAGCATAAAACCATCTATCTCACATATCTATATTATGAACATGAAGGCCGTTATTTACCGAGAAAACTGGTTAAAGATTTGTCTGAGGTACTCAAACTAGCCAAAGGTAGTATCCGGGCATACAAAAAAGAGGCTTTCGAACTTGTAAAATCAATGGGATATGGCAAATAATCAGACATTATTATCAGAAGAAAATATATATTCCTGGATTTGTTCCACAGGGTACTTACTGCCAAGTAACGAACAGGAACTGTCGCGTTTTGAGCGACTGCACCCACCCGGCAGCAGAAAGGTAAATAGTGAGGCAATAGACCCTTTTGCTATTTTAAATGGTATCAGAAAGAGAAAGGTGCTTTCTATCCACCAAGCAGCAATCGTCGATTTGCTCCCTGACAATGAACTACGGATGGCTGCACGGAAACACGGTGATTTACCGGCTGACATTCACGAACAAATTAAAAAGAATCAGGAAAAGAAAAAAGATGATCAGCGTAACGGAGCATCAGATTCTGAAGGAAACTCAGATAATTAGCAAATACCTGGCCTACCGCTACTGTAATAATGTGTCCACAAACCTGCTTGAAATTTGTGAGGAAGAGGCGCTGCATATCATTTCAGATGATTATAAAGAATATTTCGACGGAATGCTGGTCTGGGATAGTTCCGACTTCCACATCCATTTAAATACCGCCAAAGGAAATTTACCTTCCACTAAACGTGGACGGTTTACATTGGCACATGAATTGGGCCATTATTTTATAGACGCACATAGAGAAAGCCTGAAATCAGGTACCTTACCTTCACATCCCTCGCATCAGTCCCTTATTCACAATACATTAATGGAACGGCAGGCTGATCATTTTGCTGCCTGCTTGCTAATGCCGGAAGAAAGGCTGCGTGCGATGACCGGTGGTCGTAAATTTTCCCTTGATATAATAAAAGAATTATCCAAGAGTTTCGATGTAAGTCTGACCGCTGCACTTCTCCGCTTTCTGGAAGTAGGGACTCATGATATAATGATTGTATTTTCCCAGGACAATATTGTTAAATGGACTAAAAGAAGCGACCGCTTCCCCAAATTAGCTAATAAGTTCAAAATCGGAGGAGCGTTACCCCCAACCAGCGTAGCAGGTGAGTCATTTTTGAAAATGGATGCAAAGTATACTACTGTGGAACCCGTTTCGCTGGATGACTGGTTTGAAGACAGAGGCTGGAATCCTGGGCCTATGTTTGAGCAGTGCTTCTATTCTGATCTTTATAATTATGCGATTAGCATGGTTTGGTTCAAGTAACACCAATAATTATTAATCTAATACAGCCATAAGGTTCATTATATAACGAATAAAGGTACTCCCAGTACCTTAAAATGACTTATTATAAACCTACTGTGTTTGGATTAAAAGAAGCCTATGTACTGATTATAGTCTTAAATAATGGCAAAGCCGCTCAAAATCCCCTAAAAAGTTCGACAATTCCCCGCCCTTCTCCACGAAATGAAAGGCTTTTGAGTATTACTCGAAAGCCTTTTTTCATTTTACCAACTGCCTCGCGAGCCGCTGTTTTGTTTGTTATATTTGCCTCAATCCAAAATTGCCCACGATGCTTAACCTCCGGGTAAACTATCCTTCCATTCCGCAGGAGATGGATGTTTTTGAAAAATACACCGCCGGCTTTACCGCGCCGGAGAAATATAACTTATTGCGAACACCCGCCAGCTGTTATGTTGATGAGCTGAGCGCACAAACGCTCATAAATTGGTTACATGCTGATGTTGAAGCAGTAAGCCGCTCGTCCCGCATAGCCACCCTGCCCAGCGCCAACAGCGCGCTCTTCTGCATCCTCTCCTGGTTCCGTTCGCGCGAAACGAATGTGTTGATAGAAGAAACCACCTTCCCCGGATTTCGTATGTGTGCCGAACATTTTGGTTATCAACAAATACCCGTGGCCTGTGATGAGCATGGCATTATTCCTGATTCGCTGCGCATGCACCTTCAATCCGGTAAAAGCCGGCTGGTGTATATACAGCCAACGCTGCATAATCCGTCTTGCTTCGTGATGCCGCTGGAAAGGAGGGAGGCGATTTTATCGGTGGTTCGTGAGTTTGACGAGGTATACCTATTGGAGGATGATGCCTATCGTTTTCTGCATGATAATCCACCACCGACTTTCCTCAGCCTGGCGCCAGAGCGTACGATTCACGTGTACAGCCTGTCCAAACCGTTTAATCCATTTTTGAAATCGGCTTACATCGTACACCCGAAAAATATACTGGACGGATTGGAAAACCTCATCCGTTTAACGACCAGCAGCGGCTGCAGCTTGTTCCAGGATTTCGGACAATACCTGTTTAAAAGCGGGGAGCTTCGGAAAATAGTGAACGAAAAGCAACGCGTGGCCAGGGAATGGCATGATAAAATCGACAGGCTATTTTCGGGGCTCGAGTATACTTTGTATCCCGGCAGCTTTCACATTTGGTTGTCACTGGGGCAGATGAATTGCTTTGCTTTGTCGGACTACCTGCGCACACAACAAATCGATGTTACGGACGGTGCCGATTTTTCCGCCAGTGGCGATCCGCATCATATACGCATAGCGTTTGGATCAGAGTGGTCATCGCCACGATTACAACCGGCGTTAACGCTCATCGCAGATAAGGTGAGAGAAGGGAATGGCTATTAGCGGGATATCTGCTGAAGTGTGCGACGCAACGGCGGATGAAAAAAGGACTGAAGCAGGGCTCATGATGTTTATATTAATAACACACACGGGTATAAATGATGACTGACAGCTCGTTATTACGTTTACGGTTACACGCTCAATTAATATCACAGCATCCATACACTGATGTAGCGGACGTTGTACATCACATGGGCGCCATGCAGGCACAGGACTATGCAGGTGCTAAATGGTCTGTGGCATTGCGTATGAAGAATGCGACGGATGAAGATATTGAATTAGCCATTGCGGAGAAGCTGATCGTTCGCACCTGGTCATTGCGTGGCACGTTACATTTTGTAGCACCAACAGATGTTCGGTGGATGACGACGCTGCTGCGCGACAGGCTGATCCGAACGGCGGCTACGTATAATAAGATGCTCGGCCTCGACGAAAAAATGCTCCTTAAAGGCTGTAAAGTCATCACAAAAGCGCTCGGGGGAGGAAAGATCTTAACGCGCGATGAGCTGTCGGAAATTTTGCAATCCAATAAACTGCCCGTTCACGAAAACCGCCTCAGCCACTATCTGAACCGTGCTGCTTTTGAACAACTGATCTGTTTTGGTCCGCGAAAGGGGAAGGCATTTACGTTTACTTTATTGGACGATTGGGTGCCTGTTACCAAGATGCCCGACCATGAAACGCAACTTGCAAACCTGGCGTCTCGTTACTTAAACAGCCGCGGCCCCGCTTCTGTAAAGGATTTTACGTGGTGGTCGGGGCTACCGTCGGCCATGGCTCGCGCGGCTATTGAACTGGTCAAACAGGAGTATGATTCTGCGGTTGTCAATGACGAAACTTATTGGTTTCCTGATGTAACGCCATCAAAAGCAGGTGTTCACCTATTGCCCGGCTTCGATGAATACCTGTTAGGTTACGCCGGCAGGTCCGCAGTCGTGGACGTCAGCCATTCTAAGAAAATTATGGGCAATGGCAATGCTGTTTTTGCCGCCACCATCGTAGTAAACGGAAAAGTAGTGGGCACCTGGAAACGGAGTAACCAGCAGAAAATGCTGGAGCTCAATGCAGTTACGTTCGAGGCACTCAGCGACGCCCGCAAAACGGCGATTCGTAAAGTGGCCAATGCCTATGGAAAATACATGGGGCTGCCCGCAGAGGTGATATTCGAATAGCATTTTATAAATCGTTACTAACTCGTACTTTTGCGCGGTATGCTGTTTTTCTACGTCAAAGCGTTGCACATCATTTTTATAGTCACCTGGTTTGCGGGACTGTTTTACATCGTGCGACTTTTTGTTTACAACGCGGAGGCCGACCTGAAGCCCGAGCCGGAACGCAGCATACTTCAGCAGCAATACAAAATAATGATGAAGCGGCTGTGGTTTGGTATCACCTGGCCTTCAGCTGTACTCACACTCATTTTCGGCCCATGGATGCTCGTCCTTTATGGATCCATCCCACTCTGGCTTTGGGTGAAACTTGGTTTTGTACTTTTCCTCTACGCCTACTTTTTTTTCCTGCACAGCATCTTTAGTCAGCAACAGAAAGGTGTATTTCGTTTCAATTCAACCCAGTTAAGGGTTTGGAACGAAGTTGCTACCATTTTTCTCGTAGCGATCGTGTTTCTCGTGGTACTGAAAAGCCTGGCCAGCATGATGTGGGGCCTCATTGGCTTATTGCTTTTTACCGGCGCCTTGCTGGTGGCCATTAAGGTGTATAAAAAAGTAAGGGAGAAGCAGTAGCTTCCCTCATTGTTCCATGGCCGAAACATCTATATTGCTTTACTGAATAATTGCGGTCTTAGTTCTGAACTTTGCGCCTGCAACACTTTAAGATCGAAAGCCCGACATACATTCCGGATAAATCGTTTACCCGTTTCTGTTACCTTTACTCCAATTAAATTTACCTCTACAAGACCGTCCTGCGCAAGTTCCTGGAGAATGGGCATGGCGTATTTTTCATATAACGCCTGTTGTTCCACGTGAAAAAGTGTGCTGCCGTTACAGGCAATGTCCAATATATGCCGACGGAAAATTTTATCTGTTTTATCAAGATAATACCCCTTAATTGTAGGAAGTACGCCTTTTTCCAGTTCCTGGTAGTAAGTGCGCAGCTCTTTTTGATTCTGTGCATAACCGCTGCCGGTATCGCTTATACTGGATACGCCCAGGCCAATCAACATATTTGTGCGGGTATGTGTATAACCCATGAAGTTGCGATGCAGTTCTTTATTTTGCCAGGCGGTGTATAGATCGTCATGCGGCAATGCGAAGTGGTCCATCCCTATGTCGGCGTAACCGGCTGCTGTGAATAACTCACGTCCAATATTGTAAAGCTCCAGTTTTTCGGCGGCGCCGGGTAAATCGGCTTCACTGTATAGCCGCTGTGAGCAAGATTTCCAGGGGATATGTGCATAACTATAAAAAGCGATGCGGTCGGGCCGTAAATCCAGTACTTTATTCACGGTTGCGCGCATACTTTCGGCAGTTTGAAACGGCAGACCATAAACAAGGTCTATATTTACTGACTTGTACCCTATTTCACGTGCTTCTCTTACCACCTTTACCACATCACTCCAGGGTTGTATGCGGTTAATAGCTTCCTGTACTTTTTCATCGTTATCCTGCACGCCGTAGCTTACCCGCGTAAACCCCAGACTTTTCAACATTTTGAGATGCGCCGTAGTCGTATTTGCAGGGTGGCCTTCAAAACTAAACGCATGATCATCAGCGATATCCACATCTTTAAATATGGGAAGCAGTATATCTGCAAGATGTTCCGGCGAGAAAAATGTCGGTGTTCCGCCGCCCAGGTGAAGTTCGCGCAGGACGGCCTTTTCGGGCATCAGCGTGGTATACAGGTCCCATTCCTTTTGTAACGCGGCCATGTATTCCGGCTCTACGCTGTGACGTTTGGTTATCTTTTTATTACAACCGCAATAGGTGCATAACGTTTCGCAAAAGGGGAGATGCATATACAGGGCGATCCCGTTCCTCAGATTATCGGCCGAAAACTGTTGCTGTAAATGGTTTTGCCAGGATGCGCTCGTCTTTTCTTTCCAGAATGGCACGGTAGGATAACTGGTATAGCGGGGCACCGGCACGTTGTATTTTCTCAGAAGCTGGTCCATAGCATGATGTTTAATACCATACGAAATTACCATAGACCTATGGTAGTGGAATACTGAGCTTGTCAATAGGAAGGATGATTTTTGTCAGGCGCTTATTAGTACTGGGTCAGGTTTACATGGAACACCACACCTAAAGATGTGAGTTTTACCTTGCCATGTCCAACACCGCCAAGCGGCAATTTTGCATAAGGTTGAATTCCCCACATGATATGCCTGGCCGCCTGTTGCTGATAACCGAATCCTAAATTCAGCACGGAAAAATAATGTTGACTTCCGTTTTCGTACACATATTTTCTTGAGTTAATCTGGTTGTAATACATATTATAGGTTTCACGCAGCATAAAGTAGCTAGAGCTTCCCAACATGGCAGACCAGTTATGTTTACCACTTTCGAATAATGTGTAATGCAGGTTGATAGGCACATCCAGCACTTTACAGTCGGCGTCGACCTTTTTAAAATTATAGTTGGATTGATAATCTGCAGGAGTAGCTCCATAAATTTTTGTAGCATAGAAAGCGCCTGTTGACACCGCGAAACGGTTATTGAATGCGTACAGAAATTGCAAACCAACCGATGCTCCCCAATCTCCTGATTGCAAACCTGGGGCGGCGCTGTAATCAGGACCCGCAGCAAAACCTAGCGCAAAACCACGACGCTGTAACGGCCGCGATGCGATAAGCACTGGTTCAAGTACCGACGGTTGTGTAACGAGTGAATCTGAAATATCCGGATAGCCCGGCGTATAGCCTTTAAAGTTAGAAAGGTGGTTATCCACATCTTCATTGATGGCGACGCTCATCCCATCTATTTCATTATCAATAGGTTGCAGATCATCTTGCGCTTTATTTGTGGTGATATTATTTGAACTAAACGTAGATGACTGTGTTTTTTTCAGTTGATTGTGGGTAGGAGAGCCTACATCAGTGCTGGATTTTGAATCAGACAAACCAGGTTTGACAGGGTTATCCACACCTCGCACAACTTCGCGCTGATTTTTTATCTTTTCCTGGTGATTATCAAGTTTGTTAACAATGCTGTCATTGATCTTGTATCTTTCTCCTTCGTCATTGTCCCGCTTAACAATACTATCGTTAACCTGATCATTTAAAGACGATGTTTTACTTTCTTTGGAATCGCCATCAGTGTAAAACAAAAACATACTGCCCGCTGAAATGCCCAGCAGCAGTACAATTGCACTGAGCCATATCCATAGACCAGGTGTGCGTTTATGCGTTGGCGTAACTGCGTCGAGTTTCTTTTCCATTTTTTTCCAGGCATCCTGGTCAAATGGAACGTCTGCCTCCTGCAGTTTCTCCCGGATCTTATTTTCAAAATGATCACTCATTTCTTTACTTTGGCAACCTGCGCTGGCAGATCATCGTTATCGTTTTTTAAGAAAGAAGCAGCTCTTTCAATTTTTTCTTTCAAAATTCTCTTTGCTTTAAACAGATTCGATTTGGATGTTCCTTCGGAGATGCCCAACATACTGGCGATTTGCTGATGTTGAAAACCTTCCATCACGTAGAGATTAAATACCATTTTATATGCTGGTGGTAATTCCTGTACCAGCGTTAATAATTCATCGACCGACAATTTATCGATCGCATCATCACTGCCGGAACCCAGGTCGTAAACTTTATTGATATCTTCGGCGAACAACAGCCGTTTTTGCGCACGTAGGTGGTCAATGGCTGTATTCGCCATAATTCTTGCCAACCAACTTTTGAATGGGCGAGAGGTATCGTAGGTAGAGATGTGTGTGAAAACTTTAAGGAATCCATCATTCAAAATTTCAACCGCCTCCTCCTTATGATTCGCATATCGTAAACATATAGCCATGGCATACCCGTAGAATTGACGGTACAATTCTTCCTGGCTACCGCGCTTCCACTGCCGGCATCCATCGACGATGTCTGCTATATCGTTCACTTACTGTTTTTCCAATTTGATCGCTTAAAAAATTAACGACGCGAAATTTCTGTGGCACTTTACTAAATGCTCATATCATCCATCGAAAATCTGAAATAATTACGTTTTTCTGATTTTAATGGTTGCCTCAACACATCAAATTTACCTTTAAAAAGCGAAATCGAAATTAAAGCCATTTTAAGACGTTTATGGGAGATAAGTGCCGTTTTGAATAAATAATACTAACCCATCGAAGATCGTCGAATTTTACCACCTTTAAAAAGGTCGATTTTTCCGCTTTTTTGAGATTTTTTACAAAAAAAGGAAGGATTTTCGTCCTTCCTTGCTTTTTTATTTTGCTAAACTACCGTCCCATGTAAACCATCAAAATTTGAACATCGCTCGGATTCACTCCACTGATTCGACTTGCTTGTCCTAAAGTTCGCGGTTTGATCTTCGTGAATTTCTGACGAGCTTCGGCCGACAGCGATATAAGTTTCGTATAATCGAAAGTGTCGGGTATTACCATGTCTTCCAGCTGTCCCATCCTTTTCACGAGTTCATTTTCCTTGTCTATATACACTTCATATTTCACCTGAATTTCCGCCTGTTCCAAAATCTCCTTTTCAAATCCTTCCAATGATCTTTTCACCTTTTCCACTTTCTCCATCATGGAGAAAATATCGATAGCTGGCCTCAGTAAAATCTGGTGAGCGCGTTGTCTATGCATCAAAGGAGCAGATCCTTTTTCTTCCAGCAGGTGATTGATATCTTCCGGATCGATGGGCAATTCCTTTAAAATGCTTTTGATCTGTTCTACCCCGTTTTTCTTTTTATTCACCTTTTCCATTCTTTGCGAAGATGCGAGCCCCATTTCAAAACTCCTTTCGGTAAGACGCAGGTCAGCATTATCCTGGCGGAGCAGGGTACGGAATTCCGCACGCGAGGTAAACATGCGGTAGGGCTCTTCTGTTCCTTTGTTGATCAGGTCATCGATGAGTACCCCAATATAGGCTTCACTTCTTTTCAGAACGAAAGGCGCTTCATTCCTGGTCTTGAGATGTGCATTAATGCCGGCCATCAATCCCTGGCAGGCAGCTTCTTCATAACCTGTCGTTCCATTAATTTGTCCGGCGAAGAAAAGATTGGCTACCTGTTTAGTCTCCAGCGAGAACGTTAACTGCGTTGGTGGGAAGAAGTCATATTCAATGGCGTAACCAGGGCGGAACATTCTAACGTTCTCAAAACCCGGTACCATTTTTAATGCTTTGTATTGAACGTCTTCCGGCAGGGAAGTTGAAAAGCCATTTACATAGATCTCCACCGTATTAAAACCCTCGGGCTCCACGAAAAGTTGATGCCGTTCCCGCTCAGCAAACCGGTTGATTTTATCTTCAATACTTGGACAGTATCTTGGTCCAACCCCTGGATCCGTCCCTGGAACATAGGTGACCGATCGAAGCCGGTCTTTAACGTATCGTGAACTTTGGTGTCGGTGTAAGTGATCCAGCAACTTCTTTGCTCTGTTGGTTTTATCTTTTCTATATCGAGATAGGAGAAGCCGACGATGTCTTCATCTCCCTTTTGCTCTTCCATTTTTGAATAGTCGAGGCTTCTGCCATCGAGGCGGGGAGGGGTACCCGTCTTTAGACGATCACTTTCGAAGCCGAGGGAAACCAATTGTTCGGTAATTCCCGTAGATGCTTTTTCTGCAACACGACCTCCACCAAACTGTTTATCCCCGATATGCATCACGCCATTCAGGAATGTTCCGTTGGTGAGTACAACCGCTTTAGCTTTTATTTCATGGCCGAGACCAGTAACTACACCATAGCAAACACCGTCTTTAACGAGTAAACCCTTCACCATATCCTGGTAAAAATCCAGGTTCGATGTATTTTCTAAAGCTTCTCTCCACTTGGCAGCGAAGAGCATCCGGTCATTTTGAGTACGGGGACTCCACATCGCTGGCCCTTTTGAGCGGTTGAGCATTCTAAACTGGATCATGGATTGATCAGTCACGATACCCGAATATCCGCCTAAAGCATCAATCTCTCTAACAATTTGTCCTTTTGCTATACCTCCCATGGCTGGGTTACAACTCATCTGTGCAATGGTCTGCATATTCATGGTCACCAGTAATACCCGTGACCCCATATTTGCTGCCGCCGCAGCTGCTTCGCAACCGGCATGTCCGGCACCAACCACAATAACATCGTAAGAAGGGAACATACTATAAATTTGAAGATGCAAAGTTAGGTAAAGATTAGCTTGAGTGGGCAGGAAAGATTGGAGGGGTGGGCAGGAAAGATTGGGGGGTGGGCAATGTTCCACGTGGAACATTTTTCTTTAATGGCTGCTGGCTGCGTGTCTCTGTCGATTCGATTGAGATGCTTAACCAGATATATTCCCTACGCTTCTAACTTATCAAGGAAAGTGTAACCTATAATGTTCCACGTGGAACATGGGCAAGAGGAAACTTCTTATAAAAAGAGCTTAGTCTCTGTACAGTCGTAACCACCTCAGGTGTGAACGACACCTAAAGTAAACGAAGCCAGTTCCTAATCAAAGGTTGTAAAACATTATTTCAAAATAAGAGAATGCAGCAGACGCGGCCGACTAAAAAGCCTCCCTAATGAGAGACGCGGCCAAATGGTTATAACGCTAAATGAGTATAACAGCCGCGTAACAAGTGCAAGCATTGAAACGCCTGACCCTAGGGTAGCAAATCCTAGTGAATTTATAATTAGGCTCCAAAGCTGGCTGGGGTCTATACTAACTATGCCTTACACTGAATACAAAATATGGTAACCCAAACAAGCAATGAAAGAAGTTGATTAGAATCTTCCCCAGGTAACAAGTAGTTAGCCTAGTGTGTAGTTATTCCTCCTGGTAGAAAATCGGCTTGGAAAGAAGTCCAGTTTAAGCGCATTGCATATACCATAAACGATCCGCCGAAATAATCGCTGCGGACGAATTATAAAACAGTTACTAAAACGTAGCCTCATTTAGGAAGACAAGCTTACATGCTCAGATTACACATCTAGCAAACATTCGCAACAAATTACGGATTGAGGCACTGTAGTTCTCAGGCGCGGCAGTTCGACGCGAGCATACTAATCGAACAGAGATTCCACACGCCCTATCAATTGAGACCAGATTGGCTGGGTGACATCCTGACTTCCATGAATCCTGGCTCACCAAAGCCTTCCACCATGATGCCAGACACGCGCACAATTTGCAGTTCTGAGAGACCAGCAAGCCACGCCTGAATATAATCAACGCTCTGACTAAAAACAGGAAAGGCGGCGAAGCATTGACAAAAGTATCTCTGTTCAACAGATTACTTATGCCGGTTGCCCTTTGGATAACTACATAGAACTGGACAGGCACTACATCTTGGGAGCTGAATGTGGAGACAACAAGTGTTATCCTGTAATCTTAATTTATCCCCAATGGTGAAGGAGAGGGATTACCATTCTAGGGTGAAACAGCACTTTAGACCTTTCCCAATTAACCACATCAAGATGGAGGAGATGAAGATGAAGGAAGTTGAGTCGAAAGCTGGCAGATTATAATTCTTCGCAAACAGATTTGTAAGACAGTACTCACCAATGAGATTACAACGTCTCTGAGTATTTTGGTGTACGCTACAATTCTGCCACAGACACAAAGAGGTTAGAGGCTTACCTGTATGTACGGCGGAATCACCTAAAATAAGGTATACTGATCTCCGGAACCAAGTAGCACAAATAACTCCGTACACCTTCTAGTCGAAATTATTCTCAGCAAGTAGTAACATGAACAACGGCAAGTAGCAAGGCAACTAGATAGTATTTCGTCCACCTGTAGTAGCGGCGAGGGAGGATGAATTGTATATGGATAGTTTTCCTCATGAAGGTGCTTATGCGGCACTTCAAATGTGGACGGTGAACGAATTGAATATAGACATTGTTCTCGGTAAGTACTTAGGGGGGCGCTTCAGATGGAGGACGGTGAACGAATTGTACCTGGATATTGTTCTCGGGAAGGTACTTATGTTGGCACTTTACATGGCAGATCGGTGAACGAATAGTACATGGATATTGTTATCGGGAAGGTACTTATGCGGGCACTTTAGAGGGTTGAGTTGTACATGGATGTTGTCCTCGGAAAGTACTCATGAGGACACTTTAATAGTGACGGTGATAGAGATCATGAGTCGGACAATCTATGCCGAATTCCCCTGGTGTAAATCAATTTCTAAGTCAATGTTCCTCAATATCTGCGCACGGTACTTTACTCCCAAATATCCAGATTTAAACTATCTTTCTAATTACAGTTATAACGTTTGAAACGGGAGGATGGGCTTGAACATTAAACATCTAATATTAGGCCATAGGAACTGAACAGGATAGATCCAAACTCAGCATGTAATTTAATTTACCGCTGAAAATATGCTCGGCCAACAAACTGGGAAATTAATAAGACAGTAATGTTCCACGTGGAACATCCCGAGACGACGAATTATAGTCGCGCCCTTCGAATAGTGTTACTTCACCACTGCCAAGGCTGATATAGTGACGGCCGGGAGTAGAAGATATAACCAGATATGGCCAACGGGCATTTGGGTGGTTCCAAGCCTGCGACAGACGACAGCATTTAATTAACGAAGCCCCAGATAACATCATAAAAATGATCAGCACTATTCACAGCAGCAAATTAAAATGTTGAAAGGGTAGGAGCCCAACTCAACCTATTTATGTCTATGGATAAAGAACCCTGAAGAACGTAGACTAGATGCCGATCACCCCGCGAGGAGGAGAAGAAGTTTGAGCATTACGATTAGGCCCTATGCACTTCGCCGGACGTCATAATTTTGGATGTGAGCCTTGAGACGAGAATAGCACGAGTATTGACACCCTACGGGTTGACAGTAAAATGATCACTCTCATCGCTTCTCATAAAAGAATAAATATTTGTCATAACTGATCGTCCAGAAGAAAATCTCAAAGCTATAACGCACGGGATTTATCAATGAGTGTAAAACTGCAGATATGGACAGTCGACAGTGTAAGGCTCCATCAAAATATTTAAGGACTGACTCTCAAGTTTGACTAACAGGTAACAGCATATCGTAAACTAGGTCCGTCAGAAAATAAGCAACGATTCATTAGCCCATGCTCAAACAAACAACATCCAAATCACCGACGCCGATTATTAGCGGCAGCCATTCCAATAAAAAAATACAAGTATCAACACAACGACACACATATCGATCATAGAAATAAAAAAGGACTCACGTATGAGTCCCTCAACAGTTTATCACAAAACGATTATGCCTCGAAATACAAATACAAATATTCATTCTCCTTCGACCGCATCTTTTCTTCCTCCTTCTTTGACTTATCCTTAAATCCACAAAGATGTAAAGCACCATGAAAAATTACCCGGTGTAGTTCATGGTCAAATGAAACGGAGTAATTGTTCGCATTCTCCGCAACCCTGTCGATGCTGATATATACTTCGCCCATGGTGACCTCTGGAGTAGGGGAGAGCTCGAAGGTCACAATATCCGTATAGGTGTCATGTTGTAAAAACTGTTGATTGATCCCCAGTAGGTACTCATCAGAACAAAAAACGTATTGGATATCCTCCAACTCCTGACCTTCACGTGCAAACAATTCTTCTATAAATTGCTTCAGCCGGTTCCTGTTTTTCAGTGTTACTTTCACCTCGTGCATTGCAAACTTTACTGCCATTAGCTAACCTTTAATAGATTGTAAAATTATGGTGAAAATTCGTATCGGGCGCCCCTCTTTTTTTGCATATTGAGCTGTGTAAGGTACTTTTGCCTCCGTTATATAATTTTTGTTTACAGGACAGACCACCCAGACAAATGAGAAATGGCATGATCAAATTATCTTCTCTCTCGATCGGAAAAAGCGCAGTTATCAGAGAATTTGAAAAGGATGAAATTCATATCAAACTGATGGAAATGGGATGTGTCCCAGGTGAAACGGTGAAAATAGAAAAGGTCGCGCCCCTGGGTGATCCTATTTCTATTGTGGTCGCAGGTTATAATCTTTCATTAAGAAAGACGGAAGCAGATTATATATGGGTTGAAGAAGTTGCCAAATAACTAGAAAAATATATGCTTCGCAATAAAAAGCTGCTCAATACGAGCGGCTTTTTTATTGCATTTGTCGGTCTGCATTCAATTAAAACGTTCAATCTTCCCTTGAGGCAGTTTTCGCCACAAAACCTTACATTTAATATATAATTTATTTACTAACAATTCAGTATATATAAAATACATTAAAAACAGGTCCAAAAGAAAGCCCGGGACCAAAAGTTCCGGGCTTCGAATATTCCTCAGGTGATGAGCAAATTTATAATCCTGCAGCTGCGCTAATTTCGAGCATCCTGTCAATCGGTTTTTTCGCCGCAAGACGCAGACCTTCCTCCATCGTAATTTCCGGCTCCTCGTATTCCATGCACAAATACAACTTCTCCAGCGTGTTCAATTTCATATGCGGACAATCATTACAAGCGCACGCATTATTAGGTGGTGCCGGAATAAAAGTTTTGCCGGGATTTTCTTTCTGCATCTGGTGAAGAATACCTGTTTCTGTGACAACAATATATTCCTGCGCTTCATCCCGCTGCGAATATTTCAGAATACCGGTGGTTGATCCCACGAAATCCGCTACTTCCAACACAGCTGCTTCACATTCAGGATGGGCGAGAATCTTTGCTTTCGGGTGTCTCACCTTCAGTTTCAATATCTTTTCAAGCGAGAAAATCTCATGCACCATACATGCCCCGTTCCACAATACCATATCACGACCCGTTTTCTTGATCAAATAAGAGCCCAGGTTGCGGTCAGGCGCAAAAATGATCGGTTGGTCCTTCGGAACACTTTCAATGATCTTTTCGGCATTGGAGGACGTACAGATGATATCGCTGAGTGCTTTGATACCTGCAGAACAGTTAATATAAGATATTACCAGGTGATCCGGATACTTCTCGCGGAACTTGCGGAACAGTTCGGGCGGCGCGCTATCGGCCAGCGAACAACCTGCCTTAAGGTCGGGCAACAACACTTTTTTCTGCGGACTTAAAATTTTCGCTGTTTCCGCCATGAAGTGCACACCTGCGAATACAATGATGTCAGCATCCGTTTTAGCCGCCTGCTGACTGAGCCCGAGACTGTCGCCGATGTAGTCCGCTACATCCTGTATATCCGGCTCCTGGTAGTAATGCGCGAGGATAATCGCATTCTTTTCTTTCTTCAATCTTTCGATCTCTGCGAAGAGGTCCATGTTAACATCGACCGCTATATCTAAAAAGCCAGATTTTTGCAAATTTTTTTTCGCTTCCGTTATCTCCTTATTCATAATTATAAATCTAATTTTTTTTTTAAAAAGAGAAAAGCTCACTACTACTAGGGACGTGAATATGTGGAAACCGCTTTTCGCTCGCTTTTACAAAGGTAGTTGTTATTATGTTTTTGATAGGTATTCACACCTAATTAACAGGGCGGATTGTTGCCCCTGCTGAATTTCAGCGTCTTTATCCACACTGTGGATATAGTTTAACGTGTATAACCACCTTGGTGAGTTTCATATGGGAAAGTGTGAACAGTTGTTCGTTATTCACCTCGGTTTTTACCCGAACGATTCTGCGGCATAAAGACAAATTTATTTTTCCCGTGCGAAACGGGGGTGTTTTCCCACAGTTTCAGCCGTTATACCATGGTTTTAAACATTCGTTGTGGAAAAATGAGGGCTGAAAACTGAAATCGTCCGGCGAAAAAATAATTTCAGAAAAAACAACGTACATATCCACCTTTTTCACAAAATGCTGTGGATTAAGCCGCCCGGATTTTTAAAATGTGAACAACCTCATCGCTGTTAAATTTTTCTAAAAAGCCTGCCAGCCTATATAAAAAGCAGATTTTTAATTACTATTTTGTTCATCCTGTTACGATCGAAATGTGGATAACCTGTGAAAGAAGGGGTAAAACGGCCATTGCCAGATGCGCTGAAACCCTTACTAGTATTGGATTTGCGTGGTAAAAAACCTATTTTGCAGTTACAGTTATTTTATTCTATTTTTGCTGTCCTTAATTTTTATACCATATAATATATGTCAGTAATTCAGAAAATCCGGGACAAGTATGCCGTGGTGATCATCGTGGTGATCTGTCTCGCAATTGTTGCTTTCCTTTTACAGGATGCTTTTTTTGGAAGAAATTCTATGATGAGCCAGTCAACATCTGTCGGTAAAGTAAATGGAGAAACACTGGAAATTTCGGAGTACGATAACCGTCTCCGCCAGCAGGAGGCATTAGTGCGTCGCCAGATGCCTGATGGTAACCTGGATGCTCAAACACAACAATATGTTCGCGAGCAGGTGTGGAACAGCTTTATTAATGAACAGATTAATAAGGAGGAATTTAGCAAACTGGGTATCACCGTAACCGATGCTGAAGTATCTGACCAATTTTTCGGTAAAAATCCTCACCGTCTCGTTCAGCAACAATTCACCGATCCACAGACCGGTGTATTTAATGTAGAAGCCGTTCGTTCTATTCCGCAGCGTTTAAAAACGGAGCAAAATCCCGAATTGCGTGAGCAGGTGTTACAGTTCGAAAGCGCACTGACACAAACTTTGCTCGACGATAAATATAAGAGCCTGCTGAAGCAAGGTATCTATTATCCTAAATGGATTGGCGCACAACAAGCGAACGACGGTAAAGAGCTTGCGAGCATTTCTTATGTAAACGTTCCTTACGCAACAATCGCCGACAGTACGGTGAAAGTTACCGAAAGCGAAATGAATGATTACATCCAGAAACATAAAGCAATGTTCCAGGCTGAAGAAGGCCGCCGTGTGGAATATGTTTCTTTCGACGCGCTTCCATCTGCTGCTGATTCTGCCGCTGCTATCGCAGAACTGACAGAACTGAAAAAAGAACTGGACACCACTGCTGAAGTAGCTGCCTTTATTAATAATAACTCTACAACAAAATATTTCGACGAGTTTATTCCGAACTCTGCGAGCAGGCATCCTTACATCGATTCTATCAAAAATCTGGCAACAGGTACCGTATTTGGTCCTTACGTTGACCAGAACACGATCGGTTATGCAAAAATCATTTCGCGCAAAATTGTTCCGGACTCCGTAAAATTCCGTCACATCTTTATCGCGCTGAAACCAGGTTTAACTGATAGCGCTGCAAAACGTACGATCGACAGCATCGCTGGTGCGGTTCGTGGTGGCGCAGATTTCGCTGCACTGGTTCAAACTTACTCTGACGATGCAGAAAGCAAAGCGAAAAATGGTGAGTATGAATTGACGATTACTGCGCAGTTCATCCCTGAGTTAAAAGATTTCGCTTTCGCTGAAGGTAACAGAGGTAAAACTGAAGTGGTGAAACTGCCTAACATTGGTTATTCACTGATGCAGGTGCAGGAGCAGAAAAATTTCGGTCCGGCTATGAAAATCGCTTACCTGACTAAAACTGTTGACCCGAGCGCAGAAACAAGCAGTAAAGCTTATAACAATGCAGGTGAATTTGCTGCTAAATACAAAACACAGGCTGAGTTTGACAAAGCTGTTCAGGAGAAAGGTCTTAACAAACGTATCGCTGATAACATTCGTCCGGTTGATATGGTGGTTCCTGGTTTGGGCGAATCACGCGAACTGGTTACCTGGGCTTATAAAGCAGAGAAAGGTAATATTAGTAATGTGATTTCTCTCGAAGATCGTTATATCGTTGCTGTGCTGACTGGCGCCCGCGAAGCTGGTACAGCACCACTTTCTGAAGTTCGCCCAATGGTTGAACCAGAGGTGAGAAAACAAAAGAAAGCTGCGATGATCGAAGAGAAACTGAAATCGCCAGCTAATCTCCAGGCAGCTGCAAGTGCGAGCAACCAACCTGTTCTGCAGGTAGGTGAAATCACTTTCCTGAATGGTTTCATTCCTTCACTCGGTTTTGAACCTCGCGTAGCTGGTGCCGCTTTCAACAAAGCACTCACCGGGAAAGTTTCTGCACCTATTCACGGTAACGCAGGTGTATACGTAATTAAGGTAGACGCTTACACCGCTAATCCGAACGCGCAGGCTGACTTCGTACTGCAGAAAAATGCTTTCGAGCAGAACTTCCGCAGCACAATTGACCAGGCGCTGTTCCAGGTATTGAAGAAACAAGCGGACATTAAAGACAACCGCAAAGATTTGCTGAAATAACTGACTGACATATAATGAGGCCGGCTCCCGCAAGGAGCCGGCTTTTTTGTGCCTTATATCGAGGTTGATTTTTTCGTAAATTTGTTAACCAGAAAGAACGATTATGGAAGAGATTGTAAATAAAGTAGCGCAAAGTGGTATTATGACCATCGACCTGGAAGATTACTTTCCGGAGGGCGAGGTAGTAACATTCGATATAAAAGATTTCCTCTTTATGGGGATGATCCTTAAAGAAAAAGATTTTCGTACCGCCTTACAAGGATTGGATTGGGAAGTATACCGCGATAAAAATGTAGCGCTCACCTGTTCGGCCGATGCTATCGTGCCTGCCTGGGCATACATGTTAGTAATGACTTACCTGGAACCGATCGCGAAATATGCAGCGTTCAGCGATGCAGAACATTTGCAGCGTAGTCTCTATATTAAACAATTGTCGGCGATCGATGTAAACGAGTATGTGGATAAGCGTGTGGTAATTAAAGGTTGTGGTGATAAAATCGTTACGGAAGCGGCATATGTAGAAATTACAAGATTGCTTCGCCCCGTTGCAAAAAGCATTATGTACGGAGAGCCCTGTTCAACGGTGCCTGTTTATAAAAAGAAGTAGCGTTTCTAAAACCAGCCTCTTTTCCGGAAGAAGACGATCATGCTTACGAGCATCACGCCCATGATGCCGAGTGTGACGAAGTACCCATTTTTGGTATGCAGCTCCGGGATGTTATCGAAGTTCATTCCGTAAATACCGGCGATAACGGTGAGCGGCGCCATGAGCGTAGTTACCACGGCCAGCACTTTCATCACCTCATTCATTTTCAAGCTGGTTTGGGTGTGATATAATTCCAGCAAGTTGGTCACCATATCGCGATAGTTTTCGGCCATCTCCGTCGCCTGTACGATGTGGTCGTACACGTCTTTAAAATACTTCTCCGTTCTTTCCGCCAGCAAATCATTTTCACTTTTCAGTAAGCCGTTAACGAGTTCACGTACCGGTGCGATCGCACGTTTGAACAACAGCATTTCTTTCCGCAGATAATTGATGCGCGCAAGCGTTCGCTTGTTAGCCTGATGTGGAATTACATCTTCCATCAGTTCGATGCGCTCGCCAAGTTTATCCAACACAATGAAATAGTTATCGACGATGATATCTAACAGCGAATAGAATAGATAGTCCGTACTCATGTTGCGCACCTTAGACCCCTGTATGCGCAGCCGCTCACGAATCGGATCGAACACATCGCGCGCCGGATCTTCCTGGAAAGAGATAACGAAGTTAGGGCCCATCACCAGGCTAACTTGTTCCTGTTCAACGATGGAAGATTCTGCCTTGAAGTAAACCATGGGCAGTAAACAGAAAAGACGATTTTCTACTTCGTCCATCTTCGCACGTTGTCCAACGCTGAGAATATCTTCTTCGAGCAGGTAGTGAATGCCGTATTCTTTACAGATATAATTGACTTCCTCTTTCCGAAGCCCATCCACATTAATCCATTTTATTTTGTCGGAACGCCTGTAGTCCGTGCACTCCTGCAACGTTGCATGCTGATCTTCCGTGAGCTCCCGCTCGTTATACTCGAACACGGTAATTTTTACCTGCTCGGGAACAGGCCTCGTCAACACACTATCAACCGGGTTGAAATTCATGATACGCGGTTTACGCACCTTGAAAGGGTTAAGCACATCAGTAATCGGCTGCAGCGCGCGTTTCAGCATCGGATCAATTTTACTATAAAAATAAGGATTACGGGGTTACCGGATAAATGTCCGTAATGTTTTGCAGGAACTAGCGCGGAGGTTCTTGATAACGATTGGTGGAACGATTGATCCTTAAGCGGCATGGCGAGCCGCCGAAAAAGCATCAGCTACAATAATCGCTGTAGGCATTGGCAAATGTATGACGATGATGCGCTCCTTAAGGAAGCAGTATGTTGCAGTTGCACCATTCCACAAAAACGAGGTGAAACGCTTTTTTCACCCGTTCCATCTCGCGAGAAGCGTTTTCGTTAAAGGCATGCATACACAATGTTTTCACGACACCATTTTCTTCGATGCCGTAAAAGCAGCTGTTGGCGGTATTAATAGCAAACCCATTTTTCACAAAGCCCGGGTAGCCAGAAAATGAAATGCTACCTACATCTTTGGTTTTCAGCAGATTCTTAAGTTCATACAGCGCGATGAAAAGCTGCGGCTCTCCAATTCGTTCGCGAACATGTATCTTTTTGAAGATGCGCAAACCGTTATCCACCTCGCGGCTTTCATGAATGCGAATGGCTTTTACTTCATCCATCTCGGACCCGATGAGGCTAAGTTTATCGATATTGATAAATTCGGATTGCCGCCAATCATCGTCCGTAAGTTGTATGACGAAGCCGGGGTAGGGCTGCCAGCCCTCAACAGGCGGAACAATATTGGAGATAGTGGGCAACGAAAAAAATAGCTCTTGCGGATTAACTTCTTCTAATCGTTTGAGCATCAACGTGAGCTGCCTGGTTTTAAGAAATATGTCGGCGGTTACAGGATCGGCTTCCTGTACTTGCCAGTTGTGGCCGCCGAGTTTCAGGGTGGTGGGTATTTCAAAGGATTCAGGTAACTGGTCCGGTGAAAGGCTTGAGGTACCAAGTGTTTGCCCGGTATCTGCGTCTATAAACATCACCCTGATCGTAAAAGTGTCCTGGTCGTTCATTGTTTATAAAGCATAGGTTACCTTAAATATATGATGATTTTTTCTAAAATCGAAGCCCGTCTGTTTAAAATAGGCATTAAAAAAAGCGCCGGTCAGCGCTTTTTCTTTTTATACTTTATTTCTACGTTGGCGACCCCGGCCTGGATAAGTCCTATTTTCTTCGCTGCTTTTTTCGACAAATCGATAATGCGCCCGGCAACGAACGGACCGCGATCGTTGATGCGCACTTTCACCGTACGACCATTATCGCGGTTCACCACTTTCACCTTGGTACCAAACGGCAACGATTTATGCGCTGCTGTTAATTTCGACTGACTAAAAGTCGCGCCGCTGGCGGTTTTGCGTCCGTGAAACTTATCGGCGTAATAAGAGGCTTTACCGGCTTCCGTCACTTTCCGGCTACAGGCCGAAGCAAAAATCAGTATAGAAAACAACACCAGTACCTGGATCTTCATAGAAAAAATCAATTTTATGAGCTGATAACGTTTTTAATGTGTTCGTTCTTATTCCGCAGGTCAATGCCGCCTTCGAGATAAGATTTGAGGTTGGCCAGATAGAATGTCCAGCCGCCAAAGCAATTCACGTGTATGCCCGACATACTTTTTTCATCCGTTGGAATATTGGATTGCACCAGCTGCACCACGGTTTCGTCGGCTTCGTCCTGGATATACACGGAAACATTACACGAGCCGGCAAACGTAAAACTGAAGTAGTCTTTACCGTTAGCTTCGCGAATTTCCCCGGTTTCCTGTGAATCGTTTGCATATCCAAACCAGCGCCAGGTGTACTTATCGCCTTTCTGTACCTGTCCGCTGCGAGGTTCGCCATCAGCAGTTACAAAATCGGCACTACGCAAAAACCATTTTTCAATGCCCTCTTTGGTCGTCCATGCATTGTAAATATCGCGCCGCGAAGCCTTAATCGGTATTCTTGTGCGGAACTGCGTCCAATCGTAAGGTTTGGGAGTGGTCATAATATGTGGAATTTTATTTTAGCCAGATGGATATGTTTACAGCGGCATGCGCATAATTACATCATTCATAAAAAAGCCGTTACCAATGTCTATATCTTCCTCACCTATTACAGAAAAGCCAACCCGTTCGTAAAAACCGACTGCATTGTTGTGACGGTTAACGTTCAACAGCAACCCTGTTTGTCCGGCCGCCCGGCCGATACCCGCCACTTCGTTTACCAGGTGTTGACCAATTTTCTTGCCATGCATTTCGGGGAGTATGTATATCTTATGCAGCTTGATATTGGGTTCGCCTTTGTAATTTAGTTCATAACTCGCAAAGCCTACCGTTTCGTTGTTGAATTTTGCCAGCAGAAAAACGTGGCCCAGCTCTTTCATTTGCTTTAGCAGTGCCTGGTGATCGTACATCATAAAAAGCATGTAACTGATCTGTTCTGTGGAAAGTATATTGCCGAAAGTATCCGGCCAGGTGTTGTTGGCGATATGCTGAATGAACGGAATGCCGGTTTCGTTAGTTTGGTAGATATTGATCATGATATGGAAATGGACTGTCGCTAATTTACGACTTTCGGATTTGCGGGCAGGCAACAATACACATTGATTTTTGTTAAGTTTAAAGAAAAAAATCGCCCATGCGCCAATTGATGTTGCTCCTTTTGGTATGTATTCCCCTCTCATCTTTTTCCCAACAACTGAAAGCAGGTTTCGATGCGGACGAATATCTGTCGCTACTGAAACTGCCGCAGCAGAACGATAGTTCCGCCCAGGCCTTTACCAGTAAAGACTTCAAGTTGCTGTATGTTTCGCCGGAGGTAGGTTTGTTCAACAAATGGTTTTTGTGGAAACGCAGCGATGGCGTTGGGGTGATCGTGATTCGCGGTACGGTAGGTCGTATGGAAAGCTGGCTCGCCAACTTTTATGCAGCGATGATACCCGCCAAAGGATCGATGCAACTGAACGACAGCACCCGCTTCGATTATCAACTGGCTGCTGATACGGCCAAGGCATATGTGCATGTAGGCTGGACCATTTCATTAGGACATATGGCGCCGACGATGGTGCGGAAGATAAAAGAACTGTACGCGCAAGGTTCCCGTCAATTCATCATCATGGGGCATAGTCAGGGTGGGGCCATCGCCTTCCTCACCCGGTCGTACTTCGAATACAACCCCGAGCTGCCGAAAGACATTGTGTATAAGACCTATTGCAGCGCGGCACCGAAGCCAGGCAACTTGTTCTATGCATATGATTTTGATTTCATTACGCGATTGGGCTGGGGCTTTCGCGTGGTGAACAGTGAAGACTGGGTCCCGGAAACGCCGTTCTCTCTTCAAACGCTGAAAGACTTCAACGATGTAAATGCATTCATGAATGTGCCGGGCATGCTGAAAAAACAAAAGTTTTTCGTGCGGGTGTACGGTAAATCCGTCTACAATAAGCTAAACCGGGTAAGCCAAAAATCAATGAAGCGTTTTCGCAGAACCTTGGGTAAGCGGGTTGGCATGTTAGTAAAGCGGACCCTCAAACAATTACAAACACCGCCGTACACCTACAGTAACAACTACATGACTGCGGGTACGCCTGTTATATTACTGGCCGACTCCACCTATCACACTAAATATAAGTTTGATGGGAAGAACGTGTTTGTGCACCATATGTTTGAACCTTATATCGATTTGCTGACGAGGCGATACGGATTGAAATAAAAGCATCGCTTCATAAATAGGAAGGGGCTGACCAAAAAACTAATGGTCAGCCCCTTTTATTCGGATACCGGATGATGATCATCCCGGTTTTAAGCAATTTCTGAAAACCTTCATTTGGCTGTTTAGTCGGCCCCTTTATAACTGTGCGAGTTCTTTAAAAGTATCTCCTTTACTAAGATCCCCGGTTTCAAAACCTCGTTTGAACCAGTACATCCGTTGTTCGGAAGTGCCATGGGTAAAGGCATCCGGCACCACATGGCCCTGCGCTTGTTTCTGGAGGCGGTCATCGCCGATTGCGTTTGCGGCGTTGAGTGCTTCTTCAATGTCGCCGGCTTCGAGCACGTTTTTCATTTTTTGAGCGTGATGCGCCCATACGCCCGCCAGAAAGTCAGCCTGTAATTCGAGTTTTACAGAAAGACGATTGTATTCGGTTTCGCTGACACGACCGCGCGCATTATGCAGCTTATCCGAAATGCCTAGCAAGTTCTGTACGTGGTGACCGACTTCATGCGCCACGACATACGCCATGGCAAAATCGCCCGGCGCGCCGAAACGTTTACTCAGGTCATCATAAAAAGAAAGATCGATGTACACCTTTTGATCGGACGGGCAATAGAATGGTCCGGATGCGCTGGTGGCCCCACCACACGCCGATTGAACGGAGCCGGTGAACAACACCAGTTTAGGTTCCACATATTGTTCGCTGTTTTCCGAGAATAATTTGTTCCACACATCTTCCGTATCGGCCAAAACGACTTTTACGAAACTGGCCGCCTGGTCTTCCGCAGCCTTTTCTTCCGGCGAAAGTTGTTCTTGTTGAACCTGTTGTGTGTTAATAATCTGGGAAGGATCTCCACCGAGGAAGTAAATGATAACGGCGATAATGATACCGCCAATACCGCCCCCGACGATCTTGCCACCGCTCATGCCGCGGCGGTCTTCTACGTTGCCGCTTTCGCGCCTGCCTGACCAACGCATAGTGTAATGTTTTTAGGAGTTAAGGACTACTAATGTACAAGATATATGCCGGTAAACGAAAAGGCCGGGTAAAAACCCGGCCCGGCTGAAGGTTACAACAAAATCTAAACCTGCTTATGAGAAAGTTTAAAATAAAAAGGTTGATAAAAATGGCAAAGGGGCCTTATCCGAGCATCATCGCCATCAGAGAGGCGTCTTTGCTTTCCAGTTGCGACGCGCCCATCAGGAACTCGTCCACTTTGCGTGCGCATTCGCGGCCTTCGCTGATAGCCCAAACTACCAGTGATTGTCCACGGCGCATGTCGCCTGCGGCAAACACTTTAGGAATGGAAGTCTGGTAAGCCTTTTCGCTTGCCTTCACATTACCACGCTCGTCAAGTTCCACTCCAAGATCGTCTACCATCCCGGTATGCTGGGGGTGTACGAAGCCCATTGCGAGGAACGCCAGTTCGCAGGGAACATCCCTTTCAGAGCCAGCCACTTCGGTGAATCGTGCCGGACGACCATCAGCGGAGGCAGTCCATTGCAGGTCTACCAGCTTCAATGCCTTCAGGTTTCCGTTACCATCACCAATAAATTCTTTCGTTGCGATCGCCCACTTACGGTCTGCACCCTCTTCGTGTGAAGTAGAGGTTTTCAAAACCATTGGATAAGTAGGCCAGGGCATATAGGTAGTACGTTCAGACGGAGGTTTTGGCAGCAGTTCCAGCTGGGTAATACTTTTCGCACCATGACGGTTGGAGGTACCCACACAGTCGGAGCCGGTATCACCACCACCAATCACGACCACGTTTTTGCCGCTTGCCAGTATATCTTCTGAGCCAACCACGCGGTTGCCTACACGTTTGTTTTGCTGTTTCAGGAAGTCCATCGCGAAATGAACACCTTTGAGCTCGCGGCCGGGAATGGCCAGGTCGCGCGGGATGGTTGAACCTCCGGCGAGTACAATAGCATGGTATTCGCGCAGCAGGTCATTTACCTTTATGTCTACACCAACGTTGGTGCTGCATTGGAAAGTAACGCCTTCTTCTTCCATCAGTTTCACACGACGGTCGATCACCCATTTTTCCAGTTTGAAATCGGGAATGCCATAACGGAGCAAACCGCCGGGCGCATCATCTCTTTCAAACACGGTAACCTGGTGGCCAGCGTAGTTCAGCTGTGCAGCCGCCGCCATACCAGCGGGACCAGATCCTACTACTGCTACTTTTTTACCAGTACGAACCCTGGGAACACGTGCCTGTACCAGGCCTTTATCGAAAGCGATTTCGATAATGTGTTTTTCGATTTCCTCGATAGCTACCGGTGGCTGATTAATGCCCAGTACACACGCGCTTTCGCAAGGCGCCGGACAAATACGGCCGGTAAACTCCGGGAAGTTATTGGTAGAAGATAATACGTCGTATGCTTCCTGCCAGTCCTTGCGGTACACGGCATCGTTAAACTCGGGAATAATATTACCCAGTGGGCAGCCGCTGTGGCAGAAAGGTACACCGCAGTTCATGCAGCGGGCAGATTGCTGATTCAGTTTCTGCTCAGGAAGACGCTCTACAAACTCGTTGTAGTGTTTCGTCCTGTCTGCGGGCGCAGCTTTGCCTGGAAGTTCCCTTGTAAATTCTAAAAATCCTGTTGGTTTACCCATAACGCACTCCACCTTTCGGCGGCACTTTTACAGTTAAAAAATTATTTACCGCTTTTCTCGCTACCTTCTTTCAATGACTCCGAAGGGATAAGGCCTTTTGCTTTCAGCACCGCCTTGTATTCTTTCGGGAATACTTTCACAAAGTGAGTCAGTTGATTTTCAAGGTCTTTCAAGATGAACTTCGCCACCGTACTGTTCGTGTAAGCGTGATGCTTAGTCAGCAGGTCCTGCAGTTGTGCTGCATCTGCTTCGTTCAGCGGGTCCAGGTCGATCATTTCCTTGTTGCAGCGGTTGGCGAAAGTGCCTTTCAGATCGTACACATAAGCAATACCACCACTCATACCCGCACCGAAGTTGCGGCCGGTTTCTCCGAGAATAACCGCTTTACCACCGGTCATGTATTCGCAACCGTGGTCGCCAACACCTTCTACCACAACGGTTGCACCGGAGTTACGAACGCAGAAGCGTTCACCGGCTTTACCGCGGATGTATGCCTCACCGGAAGTAGCGCCGTAGAAGGCCACGTTACCGGCAATGATGTTTTCTTCCGCTTTAAAACCACTTACTTCGTTAGAAGGATACAGCACCAGTTTGGCACCGCTCAAACCTTTACCAAAGTGGTCGTTGGCTTCACCTTCCAGTTCCAGTGTAATGCCCTTGGTGGTAAATGCACCAAAGCTTTGACCGGCAGAACCGTTGAATTTGAAATGAAGCGTATCTTCCGGCAGTCCTTCACTCTTGTATTTTTTAGATACTTCGTTAGAAAGGATGGCACCGATCGTACGGTCGGTATTTTTAACAGCGAACTGTTTAAACACACGTGTTTTTTGATCCAGCGCAGGTTGTGCGGCTTTTAACAGCTGCCAGTCAATCACTTCTGCCAAACCATGGTCCTGCTCTTCCAGTTTGTACAGGCCAACTTCTGGTGCAGATGGCTCACGATACAGGATCGGGGAGAGGTCGAGGTTTTTGTATTTCCAGTGATTGATGCCTTCGCGCACCTGCAGGTTTTCTACCTGGCCCACCATTTCGTTGATGTTGCGGTAGCCCAGGTCGGCCATGATCTCGCGCAGTTCTTCTACCATGAAATTGAAGAAGTTAACTACGTGCTGAGGATCGCCGGTGAAGCGCTTGCGCAGTTCCGGATCCTGGGTAGCGACACCAACAGGACAGGTGTTAACATGGCACTTACGCATCATGATACAACCTTCTACCACCAGTGCGGCAGTAGCAACTCCCCATTCTTCCGCACCCAGTAAGGTAGCGATAGCGATATCGCGGCCGGTTTTCATCTGACCGTCAGCCTGTACGGTCACGCGGCTACGCAATTTATTTTTTACCAGTGTCTGATGTGTTTCGGCCAGACCAAGCTCCCATGGGAGACCGGCATGTTTAATTGAACTGATAGGCGATGCACCGGTACCACCGTCATAACCGGCGATGAGTACCACATCCGCATGGGCTTTGGTTACACCCGCAGCGATGGTGCCTACGCCTGCTTTGGATACCAGTTTTACACTGATACGGGCGGCGCGGTTGGCATTCTTCAGGTCGAAGATCAGCTGGGCAAGATCCTCGATAGAGTAGATGTCGTGGTGTGGTGGCGGAGAGATCAAACCTACGCCTGGCGTGGAGTGACGTACTTTACCGATCCACTCGTCTACTTTATGGCCGGGCAGCTGACCACCTTCACCTGGTTTAGCGCCTTGTGCCATTTTGATCTGCAGCTCGTCCGCATTAGTCAGGTAGTAGCTGGTTACGCCGAAACGTGCAGAAGCCACCTGCTTAATTGCCGAACGCATAGAGTCACCGTTAGGTAGTTCCTCATAACGCATTTCATCTTCACCACCCTCACCGGTATTGCTCTTGGCACCAATGCGGTTCATCGCAATAGCCAGCGTGGAGTGTGCCTCGTGCGAAATGGAGCCAAAGCTCATTGCGCCGGTGGCGAAACGTTTCATGATGGAGCTCGCAGGTTCTACTTCCTCAATAGGAATAGATTTACGCGTGCGTTTAAAAGTGAACATGCTGCGCAGCGTAGCCGCTTTTTCAGCCTGGTCGTTTACAGCTTTAGAGTATTTTTTGAAAGTCGTGTAGTCGTTAAGCCTGGTTGCATATTGCAGCAAGTGAATGGTTTGCGGGTTGAAGAGGTGGAACTCTCCTTTACGCTTCCATTGGTAAATACCGCCAACCGTCAGGCGTTGGATAGGCGTTTCTTTTCTGCCGTAACCCTGCCAGTGTTTAGCAAGCGTTTCCTGTGCAATTTCGTCCAGACCCATACCCTGTATGCGGGATACAGCGCCGGTAAAGTATTTATTTACAACGGAATTGTTGATGCCGAGGATCTCGAAAATTTGCGCACCCTGGTAAGATTGCAGGGTGGAAATACCCATTTTGGAGAACACTTTCAGCAGGCCATCACAAACCGCTTTAACATAATTCTTTTTGAGTTTGTCTACATCCTGCTCGGTTTGCAGTTTACCATTCAGACGTAAGTCACGAATGGTGCTGAGTGCGAGGTAAGGGTTGATGGCGGTAGCGCCAAAGCCCAACAGGCAAGCAAAGTGATGTACTTCCCACACGTCGCCGGCTTCTACGATGAGGCCAACCTGGCCACGATAACCCTTGCGGATCAGGTGGTGGTGAACTGCAGAAGTAGCCAGCAAAGAAGGAATAGCTGCGTGCTCGGAGTCAATCGCCCTGTCAGATAGGATGATTACTTCAAACCCATCTTCCACCGCATCCACCGCATAACGGCAAAGGCGTTGTAAACCTTTTTCCAGGGAGCCAGGTTTACCATCAGCCCTGAAGTAGGTGTGCAGCGTCTTGGCCTGGAAGATACCGGTATCGATGCTACGGATTTTTTCCAGCTCGTAGTTATTCAGGATCGGGTGGTTCAGCGCTACGCTATGGCAATGCAGCGGATCTTCATCCAGCAGGTTACCATTATTACCTACAAACGTAGCCAGCGACATTACCAGTCTTTCACGGATCGGATCGATCGGCGGATTGGTTACCTGTGCAAACAGCTGTTTGAAGTAGCTGGTAATGTGTTGCGGCTGATCGCTTAATACTGCGAGCGGCGCATCCGTACCCATAGAACCGATCGGCTCTTTACCGTCAATGGCCATAGGCGCAATGATGGTATCCAGGTCTTCGGTAGAGTAACCGAAAGCGCGCTGGTATTTAAAGATCTGGTCTTGCTCAAGATGTGTGAACGTAACCCTTGGTTCAGGCAGTTCGGCCAGGCGGATTTTATACCTGTTCAGCCATTCTGCATAAGGTTGCTGGGAGCAGATGGATTTTTTCAGTTCGGTATCTTCGATAATGCGACCCTGTTCCATGTCTACCACGAACATTTTACCTGGTTGCAGGCGGCCTTTTTCTTTTACGTTGGCAGGATCGATCGGTAATACACCTGCTTCAGAAGCCATGATTACACGATCGTCTTTGGTTACCACGAAGCGGGAAGGGCGAAGACCGTTCCTGTCGAGCGTGGCGCCGATTATTTTACCATCGGTGAAGGAAATGGAAGCGGGACCGTCCCAGGGTTCCATCAGCGATGCGTGGTATTCGTAGAAAGCTTTTTTCTCCGGGTCCATGTCCTCGTTGCCGTCCCAGGCTTCGGGGATCATCATCATCATAACATGAGGAAGGGAGCGGCCGGTGAGGGCGAGCAGCTCGATCACGTTATCGAGGCAGGCAGAGTCAGACTGGTTTTCGTCCACCAGCGGGGTAAGCATATCCATTTCTTCCGGAGTGAAAAATTTGGACACGAAGCTTTTTTCGCCGGCGCGCAGCCAGTTCAGGTTACCTTTCAGCGTGTTGATCTCACCATTATGCGCAATAAAACGGTTCGGGTGAGCGAGCCTCCAGCTAGGGAAGGTGTTAGTAGCAAAACGGGAGTGGATCAAACCAAAGGCTGATACCATACGCTCGTCGCTCAGGTCCGGGTAATAATGACGAACCTGGTAAGTAGTAAGCTGACCTTTGTACACGATCGTTTTGTAAGAAAGCGATGCGATGTAGAAAGATGCTTTATCTGAAGCAACAGAATTGCGAACAGTTTTAGAAATGTAATTCCGGAGTACGAACAGTTTACGCTCAAACTCTTCCGGATCCGAGATCTGGTAAGGAGAAGCGATAAACACCTGTTCAATTTCAGGTTCTACAGAAAGCGCGCCTTCGCCGATGCCATCGGGGCGAACAGGCACTTTACGGAAACCAAGAATCTCGAGGCCAAGTTTTTCAGCGCAACGCTGCAGAATTTCGCGGCACTCTTCACGCCAGCGTGGTTCTTTCGGGAAAAAGATCTGACCAACACCATATTTACCAAAGCCCGGCAGTTTGATACCAAGTTTTAAACATTCGTCGTACAGGAATTCGTGCGGCATCTGGATAAGAATGCCAGCGCCGTCGCCTGTGTTTACCTCGCAACCGCAGGCGCCACGGTGTTCCATATTTTCGAGCATTGTCAGTGCATCGCGAATGATCTGGTGGGACTTACGACCTTTAATGTGGGCGGCAAAACCGATACCGCAGGCATCTGATTCAAATTCCGGACGATACAAACCTTGCAATTTGCTCTCTTCACGCATTGGCTTAGATTTTATTCATTAATTCAAATACACTTTTCCCATCAGACTGAAAGGCGCCTTTTTGGAATATTATACTGTATTGTTACGGGAACGGTTTAAAGATACTAATAGAACGCGGTATTTTTTATATAAACATTTGTTTAATGGCGAAAATTTAGAAATTTTCAAAAATGGGGTATGCTTTATTTAACACGACTACAGTTGGTGTGGACAAAATGTGTTTATCTCGGGACATTTGCGTATAAAGAAGCTTTAGCGGATCGGAAAAGGATACGCGCATCTTCACGTTTTCTTATAGCAAGTTAACAGGATGATCTTACTGGCCAGGCAGTTATATAAAGTTTATTCGTTATTTATTGATGAGGGTTTGCCGAACGGCTAACTGAAGTATTCAGATAAGGATTTACGCTGGATAATGCGTCGTCAGCGCGATCCAGGAAGGCATTTACACTGCCGAGTGTCGGTCGCAGCACCCGGGAAGGCATTTACACTGCCGAGGTGTCGGTGGAGATACCTCGGAGGTCATTCACACAGCCCAGGTGTCGGTGGTAGCATCCAGAAGGGCGTTTACATAACCAAGGAGCGTACTTACACTGCCTTGCTGTCAGGTCGCAGCAGTTTGCGAAACATTTACATAAGTTTGCAGACAACTTACACTGCCTTGCTGTCAGGTTACAGAGGTTTGCGAAGCATTTACACAAGTTTGCAAAGAACTTACAATGCCTTGCTGTCAGGTTGCAGGAGTTTGCGAAGCACTTACACAAGTTTGAGAACAGCTTACAATGCCTTGCTGTCAGGTTGCAGAGGTTTGCGAGGCATTTACACAAGTTTGCGAACCACTTACAACACCTTGCTGTCCGTTTGCAAGCACTTACAATTCACGGCATAAAAAAAGCCGGGCATCTCCCGGCTCTCCTTATATATATGTTTTATCAAGGATCAAAAATGAATCTCGTTTTCCCATTCACCGTTTGCATCCTCAGGGCGTCGCTCGCAAGGCTTTCATTGTGTAACCGGTCCAGTGCCGTTACGAAATACACGTAGTGGGTACCCGGCACGTACTTCGTATCCAGCCACATGGGATCTGGCATCTGCTGAACGATCGCTGCAATTTTCGTAGGGTCGTTCAGGTTTACTACCTCTTTTTCGCCGAACCGGTAAATAACATAACTCTTCGTTTGGCCGGTCGTGTCATCATCCGACCAATGTATTGCCAGTCCGCCGGGGCGTTCAAAGGCATCTATGAAATACGGAGCTTCCGGCGGCTTGTTGTCCAGCCAGGGCATGGTCGGCAACAATGCGGGGTGCTTAAAGTAATGATTACGAAGGCTGTCGCGGAAGCCCAGCGGGTTATCGTCGAAGGAGCGGGCGCGGAAGAACACGCTTCCCTGCACCGTGCTTAGAGAACGGTTCGCCTTAATTTGGTTCAACACCTCGTTAGGATCTTTCCAGGTAGCGGAACCATTGATCTTATAAATGGCCAGTCCCGGATACATGTGTCGGCCGTAGGCGTGGTTGGCCCACCAGTTTACTAACACCTCGTATCCAACCAGGCGGTGACCAAACTCCCAATAAAGCTGTGGCGTTGCGTAGTCGATCCAGCCACTGCGGCTCCATTTTAGAATATCTGCATACAGGTCGTCGTAGTTGGTCATACCCCCGCGGGTGTTGGATCCTTCCGGATCGCGGTCGCGGTTACGCCAAACGCCAAAGGGGCTGATGCCGAACTTCACCCAGGATTTTTCCGCCTTAATGGCGATACTCACCTGGTGCATCAATGTATCTACATTCCAACGGCGCCAGTCGTCCTTATTCATATTACGGCCATACACGCGGTAACTGCCATTATCAGGAAACTCTTTGCCAGCAATGCGATAAGGGTAAAAGTAATCGTCGAAGTGAACGCCATCTATATCATAACGTTTCACTACGTCGCGGATGATTTGTGTGAAATAGTCACGCACTTCCGGCAAACCCGGATCGAACAACTTCTGATCGCCGTAGTTAAGAAACCATTGGGGACGCGTGCGGGAAATGTGCATGGGCGATAAGGAGTTGCTGCGCGTATTCATCACTGCCCGGTAGGGATTAAACCAGGCGTGCAGCTCCAGTCCACGTTTGTGCGACTCTTCAATCGCAAATTGCAAGGGGTCGTAGTAAGGCTCGGGTGGACGGCCCTGTTGTCCGCTCAGGTATTCGGACCATGGCTCGAAAGATGAAGCGTAAAGCGCATCGGCGGCGGGCCGCACCTGGAAAAAAACGGCGTTCATGCCGTCGCGCACGATATCGTCGAGCAGCTTAATCAGCTCCTGCTTCTGTTGTACGGAGGAGAGGCCCTTTCTCGAAGGCCAGTCAATATTTCCAACCGAGGCGATCCATACTGCGCGCATTTCGCGCTTCGGGGGCAGCTGTGCGTAACTCTGGCCCGCAAGAACACAGCACACCGCTAACCCCGCTAAAAGTTTCTTCAACATTCAGCCGACTTTATATATCCCTTGAAAAACTGCGAAAATAACCAAACAGCGATAGGTTTCAAATTTCAGGCCCAAATTGAGATGTAAATCAGCGATTTGTTTGCCCGCTTTGCAAAATGCCAGGACTGAAATATTGGGATGCGGTAGTTTTATCTTCTTAAAGAACAGAGAGATGAACAAGTTCCATATCGCGATCAACCCGGTTGGAAGTTACCTGGTAAGGTTTAAGTCTGATACGGGAAAAACGATTTTTTACGCCGCCACTTTTTCTACAAAAGCAGCATGTTTACAGACCATCGCGCAAATAAGAGTAAGCGTCGAACGGCCGGAAAGGTTCATCCGTAAAGGAATGGAAAATGGTCGCTGCTTTTTTGTGCTGCAATCCGAAAAAGGCCGGTCGATCGGCGTAAGCGAAATATTTGACAACGAACGGACGATGGAGGATGCGATCACCCAATTGCAAATGACGGCACCCGCAGCAACACTGGTATACGATAAGCAGCATCAGGACTTAAGTAAATAACGCTTCAGTGTTTGCGCATCTTCCAAAGCATATCCATTGATATCATTATTAAAGAACGCCCATATCGTGCGGCCTTCGTCCATCCACCGCCGGCACTTGCGGGCGTATGCGCGAAGTGTGTTGGGGTGATATTGAGAAGCATACAATTTTCCCGGCCCGTGAAACCGCAGGTAAACATGGCTGGCGGTCACGACTTCCTGCGAAGGGAACAGGCCGCCAGAGTCGGTAATCACCAGGCCGATACTGTACTGCCGCATCAACCTCAAACTTTCTGCTGTATACCAGGTATCATGTCGCACCTCCATGGAGAACTGGTATTGTTTATATTTTTTCTGAAGGATGCTGTAGAACCGCTCTACCACCGGCGGTTTGAATGTGGCGTTGGCAGGAAGTTGAATAAGTATGGGCCCGAGGTGTTCCGCCACCGGGTCAAACACATCGAAGAAGCGCTGCAGCGGCTGCTCCGGATCGTTTAACTTCTTCATATGGGAAAGAAAACGATTCATCTTCGGGCAGAAGACGAAGCCGCGGGGAACGGTTGCCGCCCAGTTTTGCACCGTGCCCAGGGAAGGCAACTTGTAAAAGCTGTTGTTGATCTCCACACAATCGAAATCGTTCGCAAAAAACGAAAGCCAGTCGGCGGCCTTAACAGTGGGAGGATAATAAATGCCTTTCCAATGTTGATAACTCCAGCCAGAAGTGCCTACGCGAAACAGCCGATCTTGCGCCATGCGGTCCATTTACCGGAACGGCATCAATATTAATACCAGTACAAAAGGAAAGGCGGCCGTAAGAGCCGCCTTTTCATATCGTTATGCTTCGTTTTCTTCTTCGTCTTCTTCCTCCTCCTCATCTGGCCAGCTGGTGCGGTTGGATACATCAGTCAATGCAGACCACAGCATATCTTTCAATTCTGTAAGCCCCTGGTTGGTCACCGAGGAAATGAACACGTGTGGCACATTCTCAGGAAGTTCTGCCGAGATGGCCTCCTTCAGTTCATCATCCAGCATATCACTTTTACTGATGGCGAGCAGGAATTGTTTGTCCAGCAGCTCCGGGTTGTATTGCTCCAGTTCGTTCAGGAGGATGTCGAATTCCTTTTTATGGTCCGCACTGTCCGCGGGGATCAGAAAAAGTAATACGGGATTGCGTTCGATGTGGCGGAGGAAACGGTGCCCGAGGCCTTTACCTTCATGTGCGCCCTCAATAATACCGGGAAGGTCGGCCATGATGAACGATTTCTCGTCACGGTAAGGCACCATGCCCAAATTTGGCGTCAGCGTCGTAAACGCATAGTTAGCGATTTTGGGTTTAGCGGCGGTAATGCTGGAGAGGAGGGTAGACTTACCTGCGTTCGGGAACCCTACCAGACCAACATCGGCCAACACTTTCAGTTCCAGCAGTTTCCAGCCTTCGAGGCCGGGCATGCCGGGTTGTGCGTATTCGGGTGTCTGGTTAGTGGGCGATTTGAAGTAAGCGTTGCCACGGCCGCCTTGTCCGCCGGGCATCCAGATAATTTCCTGGCCATCTTCCAGGATCTCGGCTTCCACTTCACCGGTTTCTTCGTCGCGGGCGATGGTGCCCAATGGTACTTCGATGATCACATCCTTACCAAAACGGCCGGTACAGTTGTCCCCGCTGCCGTTTTCACCGTTTTCTGCGATTACGTTTTTATACCAGCGTAAGTGCAGCAGCGTCCACAGCTGAGCGTTGCCACGTAAAATTACGTGACCGCCACGGCCGCCGTCTCCACCATCGGGGCCGGCCTGGGCGTTAAATTTCGTGCGCATGAAGTGCATAGAGCCCGCCCCGCCTTTGCCGGACTTACTATATATTCTTATATAATCTACAAAGTTCCCTCTTTCCATGATGTTGTTGCCGGACAGTCGAGGCTGTTTGCGGCGGTATTTTTTAAAAGCAAAACGCAAAGATCGTAAAGTTTGGCCAAATGGCTTCCCTTACAGGATCTTTGCGTTTATATAATGTTCCGGAGGTCCGGTTTGTTTAAACTTTTTCGCTGGTGAGTGCGTCCAGTTCTTTGGACAGCAGTTCGAAGGTTGATTCTACACTGCCATCACCTTTCACCTTTTTAAACTTGCCGAATTTGGCGTAGTGGTCGGCTACAGGAGCGGTTTTGTTGTGATATTCCACGATACGTGCTTTCACTACATCTTCGCTGGCGTCGTCGGTACGGCCGGAGGTAAGACCACGGTTCAATAAGCGGCGAACCAGTTCATCTTCAGGAACTTCCAGTGAAAGTACCATGGAGATCGAGGTTTTCTTCAGCAACAGGAGTTTATCCAGCGCTTCTGCCTGGGCAGTGGTGCGTGGGAAACCGTCAAAAATAAAACCACGGGCATCCGGGTTAGCGTCCAGCTTTGAGCTAATCATTCCAATAACCACTTCATCAGGAACCAGCAGGCCCTGATCAATAAACTTCTGCGCCTCCAGACCCAATGGAGTTTTGGCGCCCAGTTCACTACGCAGCATGTCGCCGGTAGACAGGTGGATCAGTCCATACTTCTCAATGATATTCGCGCTCTGTGTGCCTTTACCGCTGCCGGGAGGGCCAAATAAAATTAGATTGACCATATTTAAACTAATAAGGTTGCTTACTCGTGTAAGTTGCAAATATAACAAACAATTGAAAGTATTTGCACTTTAAATTGTAATTGATGAAATCTTGCGAAGAAACTGCCACTATTTATGAACAGTTTTCAACAAAGCTTGTCAAACGCTAAATCTTATTAAAATTGAGTTTGGTTGATGGAAATGAAAGGCGTTTATATATAAATCGAGCGTAATGTTTTATCCTTCAACCCCTTCTATGTAATTTAAGAACTTTCGCTGCATAAAACGTTGTATGTTTATGAAATGAGGAAGATATTTTTAGCAATGGGATTTACCGGGTTGCTAATGGTAAACTATGCAGCCCCGGTCCACGTTCACGATCATGCGTTTGAGAAAGAAAAGAAAAAGAAAGAACATCCTACCCGCCCGGCTCAACGAAGCGCCGCGGACCAATGGGCAGACAGTGTTTTTAATTCCCTCAGCCACGAGGAGCGCATCGCCCAGTTAATTATGATAAGGGCGCACTCCAATTTCGGGCAAGATCACATTAACGCAGTTATACGAGATATCCGGAATAATAAAGTTGGCGGACTGGTGTTTTTCCAGGGCGGTCCGGCCAGGCAGGCTAATTTGCTGAATGCATACCAGGCCATCAGCAAAGTGCCGTTGCTCGTGGCCATCGACGGCGAGTGGGGCCTGGGCATGCGGCTGGACAGTGCTATTGCTTTTCCCCGCAACCTTATGCTGGGCGCGGTGCAGGACAGTGGCCTGATTTACGAGATTGGCCAGGCGATTGGCGAACAGTGTAAACGGGTAGGCGTAAACGTGAATTTTGCGCCGGTAGTGGATGTGAATAACAATCCGAATAACCCTGTTATTAACGACCGTTCCTTCGGAGAAGATAAATACCAGGTGGCCCGTATGGGCATCGCCATGATCAAGGGTATGCAGGATGTGGGCGTGATGGCCTGTGCCAAACACTTTCCGGGACATGGTGATACCGACACCGATTCGCATTATGATCTTCCGTTGATCAAGAAATCGCTTGCAGAGCTGGACTCACTCGAAATATATCCATTTAAACGTGCGATAGATGCGGGCGTAGGTATGGTGATGGTAGCGCACCTGAACATCCCTGCTTTAGATAAAAGAGCCAACACGCCCAGTTCAATATCTCCCAACGTAGTCACCAAACTGCTGCAAAAAGATCTTGGATTTGACGGGTTGATCGTGACCGATGCCCTTGAAATGCAGGGCATTGCGAAGTATCACAAGAATGGACAAGAATCGCTGCAGTCGCTGCTGGCCGGCAACCACCTGATGGAATTGCCATCTACCTCGAAAGGAAGTATTGATGCTATTGCCGCCGCCATTCGCAAAGGGCAAATCAGCAAAGAAGAAGTATATAAAAGAGTGAAGAAGGTGTTACGCGCTAAGTACGAATTAGGACTTGGCAACTGGCAACCAATTAACACCACCAATATCGCGCAGGATATTAACGTGAAAACGATGGCCTTACGTAAACGCGTATCCGAAGCGGCCATCACACTTTTGCGCAACGATAATAACCTCATGCCTTTTTCTCCGGCAGTGAACCATAGCCGCAAGTTGGCGGTACTGGCCGTTGGAGCTGATGGTAATAACACCTTCCTGTCCGCAGTAAAAGAAATGAAGCCGGATGTGGACACCTATATCTTTTCTTCCCGTATGGGCGAAGCGCAAATTGCGGCGCTCGTGCAGCGGTTGAAAAACGATTATTCTTCCGTGATCGTGAGCTTACATAATTATAGCCGCCGACCTGCGAACGACTTTGGTATTCCGCGCAGCCAGAAGCAACTGATTAACCAGCTGCAGCAGGAAATGCCAACCGCAACCGTGTTGTTCGGTAACCCTTACGCTGCTAAGTTCTTCTGCGACGCCTCTACGATCATCACCGCATATGAAGACGACTCCACCACGCAGCGCGCTACGGCCGAAGTGTTGTTTGGTCGCATCGTTCCCAAAGGAAAGCTGCCTGTAACCGTGTGCACCAATTTTAAGTTCGGCGATGGCATTACCGAATACCCGCGCCCTGTCGCCTTACTCGAGGAAGCCGCGCCGGAATCTGTTGGCATGAATAGTCAAACACTGATGCGCATCGATTCGCTGGCATACGATATGATCGCCAAGGGCGCAGCGCCTGGTTGTAGCATTGTTGCTTTGAAGGACGGGAAACTTATCTACAATAAATCGTTCGGCCACTATGATTACAGTCAGCGTGAAGCCGTAACGCCGCAATCCATTTATGATCTGGCCTCCGTTACAAAAATTTGCGCCACCACCATTTCAGTGATGCGTCTTTACGACGAAGGCCGCTTACACCTGGATAGTACCCTGGGCGCATACTTGCCCTGGACGCGCGGTACCGATAAACAAAACCTGCGCATCCGCGATGTGCTGCTGCATCAGGCAGGACTCGTTTCTTACATTCCATTTTATAAAGAAGCGATTTCGCCTAACGGTTATCCAGACACGTTGCTGTTTCGCGCCGAGCAAGATTCTATGCACACTTTGCGTGTAGCAGAACATTTGTATATGCAGCCACGCTTCGTGGATACGATGTTCAGCCGCATTCTTACGAGCAAGCTGGCCGGCAGAAGTTACATTTACAGCGACAACGACTTTATCTTTCTCGGTAAAGTGGTGGAGCAGATCACAGGCAAAACGCTGGACCGTTACGTAAAAGAAGCTTTTTACGATCCGCTGGGGATGACCACGACGGGCTTTCAACCACGCGAGCGGTTTCCGTTATCGCAAATTGTGCCTACAGAGTTTGAACATATCTTCCGCATACAATGGATAAGAGGTGATGTGCACGATCCCGGAGCTGCGATGTTTGGCGGTGTGGCCGGTCATGCCGGTCTTTTTTCCGATGCATACGATCTGGGCATCCTGCTGCAGATGTTAGCGAACGGAGGTTCGTTTAATGGTATTCAATACATTAAGCCGGAAACGATTAAATTGTTTACAGCATACAATACTGACATCAGCCGTCGCGGTCTTGGGTTTGATAAGCCGGAAAAAGATAATTCCACCCGCAGAGATGCGTATCCGAGCAAGTTCGCTTCACCGCAGGTGTACGGTCACACCGGGTTTACGGGCACCTGCGTTTGGGTTGATCCGCAATACAACCTGGTATTCGTATACCTGAGTAATCGTGTAACGCCCAATGGTGGGGCGAATACAAAAATATCTTCGCTCAACGTACGCGGTAACATCATGGATGTGTTGTACCAGGCCATGGCCTCCAGGTAAAAGAAATCAAACAGCCATAAAAAAGGAGATAGCCGTTACGCTATCTCCTTTTATTTTTTATTCGATTTCCACTTTGCGATTGGAATAAACTTCTGTTTTGATGTCCACCATCTTTTCTACTTTGCTTTTTCCGCTGCGGAACTCAAAGTAGTACGCGCCATCTTCCAGCGACTGCAGGTTATAACGGCCTGTAATCTGCGGATCGGCGTCCAGCACTTCGCGGTGAAGAATGTTGTTGTTACCATCTTTAATAAACATCGTGATACGATCACCAGTGGTATTGTTGATGGTTACACGGAACAGCAACGGGTTTTCCGCTTCTGATACCACATTTACTTTTACGGCTTTTTTAGCGCCGCCGGAGGTTTTTTCAACAGGTGTATTGTTGTACGCAAATACAGGGCTTTGTGCCATAGTAGGATAGCTGGCGCCGAGGATGATCAGGGCCATAATGATTTGCTTTTTGGGGGCGAACGAACAGGTAAGATTGTTTTTCATTGTTTTTGTTTTAATGCGTTAACTTATCGGGTTATGAGCCGATTGCTTTTTGCGCCCCAAAGTTGAGACAGTTGCATTAACGGAACATTACCGCCACATTAAGGAAATGTGAGCAGATGATTGCCGGAATGTTACCGCAATGAAAGTCATTGCAGGGGCATTGGGTCGAACCCGGACTAAAAAAGCATAATAATCAATTGGTTAAATCGTAAAGCAAGGTATGGTGCAGACTCTTTACACGCTTACGCGTTCTTTTGTTGTAACTATTCACTCGGGGCCAAACCTTGTCTTAAGCTTCTAAAAAAACCTATTTAAAACGTGGCTGTTAAACTGGACAATGAATTTACGAAGGTTTATTATTCCGCCAAAAAAATTAACAAAAAAGGGTGCGTATGTTTCACGCACCCTTTACTATCAATAACCGGGATTTTGTTTTAATAATTCATCCCTTCGCATTTCGTCAGATTGAATTGGTAGTAGATAATGTTTATCCTGGAAATTGCGCATGAGTACATCGGTGGCGAGTACGGTGTACGTATAAGTGAGCGTTACCTTATCCGCGCCCAGCTTTGCATAGATGTCTATTGCTTTGGCAGGGCCGGTGAATGCAGTCGTCGCAATCAGCCAGCGCCTCGCATCAAAGTAGCGATGTTCTTCAAACGCAAGCTCGTAGCGTCTTTCATAGCGATAGGCATCTACCAGGGCTTGTCCGGTAACGGTGGCAGCTAACGCGGGCATACCGGCACGGGTGCGTATCCTGTTAATGTAAGTGCGCGCTTCATCTTCCTGCCCTAAGGCGATACAGGCTTCCGCGTAGTTCAATAGAATTTCTGCATAGCGAAAAAATTGCCAGGGCTTATCACCTCTGAAAAACTGCGCATCGAGACTGATGTCCATAAACTTGCGGAGATAATATCCGCTATACGTTCCATTCCAGTTTTCCAGCGAGCTTTGGCGGGTATCAAGACCATTGCGGATTTCCACAGCATTTTTCGCGGCGTTCCAGAATTCATAACGACCGGTTTGTATCTGGCCGATAGGGTCGAGGTCTACGCCATCGGTGGCACGCTTTTTCCAGGGGGCACCATCGTACAGGATCGTTGCATAAAAGCGCGGATCGCGCCCTACGTAAGGCTTTGCAGCGTGAGCAGGATTACTGCGATCGAACGGCGTACCATCCGCCATCTGGTATCCCTCCACAAAATTTTCGAGCGGAACATTGCCACCCCAGTTATGATAGCCGTTAGGTCCGTTGAACTTGTCGTGGTCTGTGCCGAGTAATTCTTTATGGAAATACTTTACAAAAATGGCTTCCACATTATCTTTATCCATGAAGATGCGGGTGTAATTCTCCACCGGGTCGCTCGTCGGTTTGTACAAGTCAAACTGGGCAGAGTCAATGATCGCTTTGGCGGCATTGCGGGCTAACGTCCACCGGGCAACACGGTCGCCACCCACGTAACCGAAAGATGCATTTTGCGTACCGGCACGATTGAACAAATCGCTGGCCGCATATAGTAAGAAGCGTGACTTTAACGCCAGTGCTGCATACTTTGTAGCGCGACCCCTGTTGGCGCCGGTTTGCACTTCGGGCAAGTATTTGGCTGCGCTGTCGCACTCATCAGCAATAAATTTTACACACTCTTCAAAAGTGCTGCGCGGTAATAACATATCCTTATCCTTAAGACCAAATGATTTGGTAATAAGCGGCACGCCGCCCCAGTACTTCACCAGCATGTGATAGAAGTACGCTCTCAGGAAATGCGTTTCGCCGCGCAGGCGGTTACGTAAACTTTCGTCTTTAAACGGGACCTCTCCGATTTTTTCGAAGAACAGGTTGGTGTTACGAATCGCCGTGTAATGTTTATTCCACTCACCAAACAAATTGAATGCACCAATATCGTCGGGAGACATGGCACCGTTTGTACTTTGCGTAGTGCCGTAGTTGTGTATAAACCGGCTTTCGTCTGTCATAGAACTTAGCATCACTTCATTATAGCCATGGCGCATCTGGCTGTACATATCATTTACGAAAGCCTGCGTGAGCGATGGGTCGTTCCATACATCGCGATCGCTATAGGCATCCAGCGGTTTTTTTTCTAGGAAGTCTTTGTTGCAGGCGGCCAGCAGGAACAGGCAGCATACGGGCAAGAGGTGTTTTATCTGGAGTTTCATCATCTTACGGTTTAGAGGGTTACATTAATGCCAACGTTATAAATCTTGGTCTGCGGATAGTATTGACCGCTACCGGATGGTAATTCCGGGTCGAAGATCTTCACCTTGTCAACGGTAAGCAGGTTCTGGCCACTTACATAGATGCGAAGATCATCCAGGCCAATGCGTTTGCGCCACTTTTCCGGAAGGGTGTAACCCAGTTCCAGCGTTTTTAGACGGAAGTAGTCCGTATCCCAGAACCAGAACGTGTTGGGGCGGCTCACCCAATATTCGCGGTCGCGATCGTAGGGGCGTGGCCAGGAGCCGTCGATTTATTTTTGGTCCAGCGATCCTGCACGAACTCCATCGGGAAGTTGCCTATCAGGCCAGATTCAGTACGTAGGTATTGTTTGGCGCCGGCAGCACCTTGCCACAACATGGTAACATCGAAGCCTTTATAGCTGGCCGCCATGGTGAAGCCAAACACCCAGGTAGGCGTAGCGGTTTGGTCATTACGCACGCGGTCGAGATCGTTGATCACAGAGTCTTTGTTCACATCTTTGAAGATCACGTCGCCAGGCCGCGCATCTGCCAAATGAGGATTATCGTCAATCGCTTTTTGATCGCGGAAAATGCCGATAGCCTCATAGTACAATTGGGAACCGATTTGCCGGCCGGTAGATTTTTGCCAGGCGGGAACGTTGGGTTCCTCATCCCAGAAAAGGATTTTATTATTACCGTGATACACGTTGCCCAGTACTTCATACGTGAATTTGCCAATGGTGCGTTTGTGCCCCAGCTGAATTTCGAAACCACTGTTTTCTACACGGCCGATGTTTTCGTCTGGCAGAATCAACCCGGTGTAAGCAGGAATGGAAGCCCTGCGTTTGGCCAGGATGTTGGAGCGTTTCTCGTAGAAGTAATCGCCTTCCAATGTGAGTAAACCATTCAGGAATTTAGCCTCGATACCGATATCATATTTGTTGGCCACTTCCCAGGTAATATCGGGGTTGGGCGTACGGGTTTGATAAATTGCTTTGTTCAACTCATCGCCGAATATAACACCGGTACCGCTCAGGCCATACGTGGTGAGGTACTGGAAGTTATCGATCTGGTCATTACCCAGCTGTCCCCACGACAGGCGGAGTTTTAAATAATCGGAAACATTGGCGCCGATATTATTTTTCCAGAAATCCTCGCTGCTGAGTACCCAGCCGGCCGACACGCCCGGGAAGAAGCCGAAGCGTTTATCCGACGGAAAGTTTTGAGAACCGTCGTACCGCCAGTTGAAGTCGAACAGGTACTTTTCGCGGTAGTTGTACGAAACGCGGCCGAAGTAGTTAAGACGTGCATACGCATATCCGCCGCCGCCATTGTTTTTCTCACGGTCGCTACCAGCAAAGATCTGGTCAACCAGGTCGGAGATGAAGTACTTACGAATGGCATACAGGTTGTCGCCTTTGGCTTCGCTGCGTTCTACTGCTACGAAGGTGCTCAGGTAATGTTTACCAAACGTCCTGGAGTAATTGATTTTACCGTTGAGCGTAACGGTTTGGCTCTGGTTGTACCATTCTTCAAGTTCAGGCGCACTCACACCGCGCTGCGAGCCGTTCAGGATCGGCTCACCGTCTGCATCATAGCCGGCGAAGGAATAAAGCGTCCAGGGTTTCGTGAACTTTTTATTGAAGTTGAAGTTATTGTCCAGCGCAAAGTTGCCGTCGATGAACAGCCCCTCTACACCGGGAACATAAAACAGCAGGCCGAGGTTGTTATTCAACACATAGTTACGGTCGCGTTGATAGCCAATCTCGTTCGTACTGGTTACTACCGGGTTATCGCCGTACTCTATGTCCGGGCCGGGCAAGCCGTTAGGCCAGATGGCAGCTTCTGTAGGGCGGCCCCTCAGCAATGCACGAAAAATGGAACCAGCACTTCTCGGCGGAAAGTTCCTGTCCTCCAACCGGCCCGATAGATCGAGGCGGATGGTGAGGTATCGGTTGATGTTAGCGTCGATATTAGCGCGCAGGCTGTGTTGACGATATTTGGTGGCGCTCGTTTTATAGATGCCATCCTGGTAAAGCGTACCGAGCGAAACGAAGTACAAAATTTTTTCGTTACCGCCACGCACCGATACGTCGTGCCTGTTTTGCATGGATACTGGTTTTATAACCGCATCCAGCCAATCGGTGTTCGGATATCCCCAGGGATCGGAGCCGTCCCGAAACTTTTCTATTTCTTCCGGCGTATTGGTGATAGGCGAGCCACCAGCTTCATTAATCTCGTTCTGCACCTGTGCATAGGTAGCAGCATCGGCCATTTCAGGCAGCCGGGTAGGCGTGGTAAAGCCCTGGTTAAAGCTGTAGCTCAACATCGGCTTACTGGTCTTACCTCTTTTGGTGGTGATAAGAATAACGCCGTTGGCCGCGCGGGAACCATAGATAGCCGCAGATGCATCTTTCAAAACGGAAATGTTTTCGATATCGTTCGGGTTGATGCGCTGCAGGCCATCGCGTGGAATGCCGTCGATTACCACGAGCGGATTGGCATTTCCCAAGGTAGACCGTCCGCGGATGAGCAGGCTGGAACCGTCATAACCGGGTTCGCCACTGGAGTTGATTGCCACCAGTCCGGCTACACGTCCGACCAAAGCATTGGAAACGTTTACCGTAGGCGCCTGCCGAATTTCGGAACCTTTCACCGTACTAACAGCGCCGGTTTTGGTTACTTTCTTTTGCGTACCGTACGCCACTACAACGTATTCGTCCAGCTGTTTCTCACTTTCTTTCAGCAGGATAGAAAATGTGGTTTGTCCTTTAACCGGCAGCTCCTGCGACTCGTAGCCGATGAATTGCACAACGATAGTAGCGTCGGGGTTGACGGCGTTGAGGGTGAAATTTCCCTTTTCGTCCGTAGTGGCTCCTTTTGTGGTGCCTTTTATAAGCACCGTAACGCCAGGAAGAGAGGTGTTTTTAGCGTCGCGAACTTTACCTTTTACGGTGATATCCGCAGTGGAAGTCTGGGCGCGGGCGTGTGGCGGCCCCAGGGTTAAAAATGCAGCAGCCAGCAACAGCCCGGCGCTGAAAAGGCGTGGAATTGCAGTCATGATCAGGGTTTTTGGGTGATGGAATTGTTATACCAAGTCGAGTTACGATTTAAGTGTCCTGAATAAATAATGCGACGAGATCACGGGTACTTAAGCACGAGGATCAGATATGGTTACCAGTTTAGGTTTGATTTTTGTGAATGACGTTTTGATCAGATGAACTTCCGGGTCACATTGACGATCTGGATTTTTTGGCGTAATTTAATAACAAGGAAACGGATCAGCATCTTCGGTTTTCAGCATCGTAAAATTCCGGTCTATACTACTTTGGGCGTTGTAAATGTGGAGTCAGAAGTATTCAAATAGCTGTTGACGATTTAGAATTTGGTTACTTAACCAAGTTAAAAAAATAAGCGTTAAACGTTTTCTAAATATAAGTGTCGATTCGACACAATCATTCAAAAATCTCAAAACAAACCCTGCATCACATGAGGACCAGAACCATATTCGCAGTGCTATCCGGCGTGATGATCATCGCATCTGCCTGTAGAAAAGAGAAGAGCCAGGAAGGTACGCCCGTGGAGGAGTTATGCAGCTATGCACCTTATTACACCGGTTCCTCATTCGCTTATACGAATACAACCATCGACGATGACGTGACAGAGTATTCCGTCACGGTTACCGGCGATTCCACGATCGATGGCAAAAAGTATAAAATGCTGGAGACCGACCTGGACGGCAGCATCGCTTTTTCGCGCTGTGAGGGCGGGGTCTATACGCAGGTGGCTACAGATGTCGCTTTACAAGGTTATGAAGCCGACATCATTATCAGTACTAACCTGAAAGACAATGTGCGTGCAGGCAGCTCGTGGGAAGACACGCTTTCGGCCGATACGCCGCTTGGTTACGCCAAACTTACGCTTACCTACACCATTACCCAAAAGGATATCAGCAAAACTGTACTCACGGAAACCTTCAAAAACGTGATCGGTGTACGCATGGACGCCTCCGCGACAATCATGGGGTTCCCGGTTGACCTGGGTACGCTTGCGACTAATTACTACGCGGCAGGTGTTGGGTTGATACAAGTCGATACGGACAGCGACACTACGCGCATTACGAGTTACACGATCAATAAGCCCTAATAATTAGCCCTTACATTCATCAAAAACTTCTCTGTAGCCCTGCGAACATTGGTGGAGGTATTATGATGGTTATTCACCAGTATGCTAAAAATCAACGTTTTACCTTTCGCTGTTAACAGGTAACCGCTTAAGGCTACAACACCATTTAAGGTGCCAGTTTTCGCAAACACCGTTCCGGGATGTTCCCTGAAGTAAGCGCGAAGCGTGCCTTTACCGCCACTGGCAAATAGGGGGAATAGTCTTTCCTTCGGATAAGCTTTGTACATCTTTTCCAGGATCATCGTAAAGTCGCGCGGCGTAAACAGGTCGAACCGGGAAAGCCCCGAGCCGTCTACCCACTGCGGTGTGTCGGGCAAATCCTTCAAAGAGGTGGATAAGATGTCGTCAATCACCCTGCGCGAGCTGATCGTGTCATGCAGTTTTGCGCTCACCATCATTAAAATTTGTTCTGCGAAGAAGTTGTCGCTGCGGTGCATCATCGGTTGCAGCAGCGAGTCTGTCGGCTGGCTGTAGAGCGTGCGTACTGCCACTCCTTTGGGCCATGTGTCACCGATAGCAACCGGTTTCGCCAGCGTATCCTGCAAACGTAAAGCGATGTCCTTGAGCTGCCCCGTAATGTAAGGTACTTCGCCTTCGAGCCTTGACGTGTCGCCGGGGCGATAGTTCAGGTAAAAGAAATTGCGGCGTTCCTCGCGGCCGGCAACGGGTGCGCCTGCGTTGGGGGTAGGCTGTAATGAAAAATATTCTGGGTGATGAAAGTAGGAGGGATGCACGCTGTACCCCCGCTTATCGTAGTTGATCCACGCGACGTTGCCATACAAAGGAAACTCATTTCGCTCCGGCTGGTAATAGTCCGCATAATCGCCCCAGCCCCAACCGGGACCATACCGCTCGTTTTCATTGACCGCCGGTAACAGGATGATGCGTTTGTTTGTTTTGGCGAGGTAATCGAAAGCCGGCTGGTAGGTAAAATCAGGGTAAAGGAAAGATGGATCCCCCATCCCCTGGATGAAAACAGCCGTATCATTCTCCGCATAACGGATGGAAGGCAACGAATCTCCTAGAAACGAGAGCCCGGTAAACAAGGTAAGTATTTTCGTATTGGAGGCCGGTACAAAAAACTTATCCGGTTGATACTGATAAAGATACTTTCCCGTGGCCGGATCATAGATCGCCACGCCGGTATGAGCATTTTTCAGCGCAGGCGATTGTAACATCTCATTCGCCCAAGACTGCATTTGCTTCGTTTGCGCGTGAAGGTTGATAATGTTGAAGGTGAGCAAAATGGCCGGCAGGTAAAAACGAAAGCTCATAAACACGTTTATCATCAATATAAAAAAATAACCCCGTGCAGCAAGTACTGCACAGGGTTGTATGTAAGGTGTGAAAAATTAGCTAAAGTATTTGAGCGTGCCTGGTTTAGCGTAGGAATACAAACCATCCGCACCCGGAATAATCGGAGGAGGCGCATCAAATGCGTACTTCGCCGGCTGCAGGTTAATGTTGCTTTCCAGCGCTTTTTCCCACGGAATGGTTTGTCCGCTGTAAGTAGCCATACGACCGATAATGGCGCTCAACGTAGTTTCAGCGCCACGTTTTGCATCTTCAAACTTGTATTCGCCTTTGGCAATCGCCTCAAACAGTTCGTCGTGCTCGGTTTGATAAGGGTTGTTTTCATTCTTCTTATCGAACTTGTAGATGGTGTTGCCTTTATGATCGAGGATCACCGCACGATCGCACATCACGCGGCCTTTGGTGCCCACCAGTTCCTCGTCTACACGGCTGGTAGAGTCTTTCCAGTGGCGGCACTGGCTGTTCATCACCACACCATCGGCATAACGATACTCTACATAGTGGTGGTCAAAGATTTCGCCATACTCCTTGCCATTACGCCATGAGCGGCCGCCCATACCGACAGCACTTACGGGCAGTGCGCCTTTAAACCAGTTACCTACGTCAATATTGTGGATATGCTGTTCTACGATATGATCGCCGCAAAGCCAGTTGAAGTAGTACCAGTTACGCATCTGGTATTCCATTTCGGTATACTCAGGTTTACGTGGTTTTACCCAAAGCGCACCCTGGTTCCAATATACCTGCATAGACAGGATGTCGCCAATAGCGCCGTCCTGCACACGTTTGAACAGTTCGCGGTAAGAGTTTTGATAGCGGCGTTGCAAGCCTACTACCACGTTCAGCTTCTTCGCCTTTGCCTGTTCTGCAGTGGCCAGTACGCGTGCGATGCCAGCGGGATCGGTAGCTACCGGTTTTTCCATGAAGACGTGTTTGCCCTGCTTGATCGCCTCTTCGAAATGAATAGGGCGGAAGCCGGGAGGTGTGGTAAGGATCACCACATCTGCCAACGCAATGGCCTGTTTGTAACCGTCAAAACCCACGAACTTGTTGGATTCAGGTACGTTTACGCGGCTTTCATTGCCTTCAACGCCTTCTTTAATATTTTTATATGCATCGTCGAGCCGGTCGCGGAAGGCATCGGCCATAGCCACCAGCTGTACGTTTTGTTTTGTGCGAAGCGCCTGCACTGCTGCGCCGGAACCACGGCCGCCGCATCCGATAAGGGCAACTTTAATCACATCGGCAGCGCCGGAAAAATAGTTGGCGTGGGATAAGATCGGGGCTGCGAGCATGCCACCCGCCAACAGGGTGCCTTGCTTCATAAAGTCTCTGCGGCCTTCGTGGAATTTTTCGTTCTTTTCGTTTTGCATGATTACTATTTTGCGGACCTGCGGGAACAAGCCCAGAGTGTGTAAAATGGAACAATAAAGGAGGCGTACCTGGAACACCAAAAAATTACAAAATCAGCGGCACATTTTTCGGAAAATTTTCCGTGCCGGCCTACTGCAGTCTTTTAGCGGGAACCTTTATACTGATCAACAATTTCTTCAAAAAATTTCTCTACCTCTTCGGCGCTGGGTTGCTTCACCGGGCGCACCAGCCTGAAGCCGATAAAAGGCGAGTCCGCGTTCCACCAGTAGCTGCGTGGAATTTGTGGATCGCGGCGGTTCCAGTCCATGTCTGATTTCAGACGTGCTGCACTGCGCAGGCGACCGGCCGGGTCGGCATAGTGACCGCCTTTGATGGTGCGTGGATTCTTAGCAGTAGGTTTATTCCAGGGCGATTTCGCATCCATTTTAGCAAGATAGTCGGCGTCGTACTGGTCCAGCGTCCATTCGGCCACGTTGCCGAGCATGTCATATAGTCCCCAGGCGTTGGGCTTCAGTTCACCTACCTTATGATATTTTGATTCGCTGTTGCCGGCAAACCAGGCGTATTGCGACAGTTTGGAAGTGTCCTCCCCGTAAGGATAAGCAGTAGTGGAGCCGGCGCGGCAGGCATATTCCCACTCCGCTTCTGTCGGCAGGCGGTAAAACACGCCCGTCTTTTTGTATAGCCATTTACAGTACATGAGCGCACCATACTGGCTCATGCTGTTCGCCGGGAAGCCCCCAGCTTTGCCCATACCAAGCGTGAGGTCGATATAAGGAGGGCTCGGCCGCGTCATACCATCCGGCAGGTTCGTTTCTTTGTCCGGATCGGCGTAAAAGTCATATGCTTCGAACGTAACCTCCGTCGCGCCCATCCAAAAGGCTTCTACAGCCACTTTTTTACGGGGACCTTCGTCCGCACTGCGGTTTTTCTCCGAAGCGGGACTACCGATCATAAACTCGCCCGCTTTGATGGGCACCATTTTAAAAGAGATTTCCGATCCTGGAACTTTTTGGTCGTATGCGGTGAACTCAGTTTTTGTTTGTGCAAAGGCCGCACCGGTCAACAAGGCCGGTAGCAGAAAGGCCACAGTTTTTTTCGTCATTAATAGAATTTATAAAGAAGGATGGGTGAATTTATTAAAATGTTCCCGGGCATGCAATTGAAATTTGATGAGCACTAACCAATCATATAAAAACTTGCATTTTTTTTGGGATTATCGGCAATTAGCTGAAAAAAGCTATTAAATTTAAAGCGTATCTAGTAACCCTTATTCAACTAAATAGCTATATGGAAAGAAGAAAATTCCTCCAGCAGGGAACGCTGGCGGGGATCGGTTCCCTCGCGTTTGGAGCCGCCACCGCCAACAGCGTAACCGCAGATTCCACGTTACAAGAAAAAGGAAAACCCTTTAACCTTGACTATGCTCCACATTCTGGTATGTTTAAGAACAGCGCCGGCGAAAGTTTTCTCGATCAGATCCGTTTTATGTACGACCAGGGCTTCCGCAGCCTGGAAGATAACGGTATGATGGGCCGCAGCAAGGATGAGCAGGAAAAGGTGGCCCAGCTGATGAGCAAACTCGGTATGCGTATGGGTGTGTTTGTGATAGATGCAGGCGACAACTGGAAAGTATCGCTCGCCACCGGTAAGCAGGAGTTCAAAGACCGGTTCGTTGAGGTATGTAACAAAGCCGTTGAAGTGGCCAAACGTGTAAACGCCAAATGGATGACGGTAGTGCCAGGCTATTTCGAGCGTAATCTGCCTATCGGTGTGCAAACAGGTAATGTGATAGATGCGCTGCGCCTCGGGTCCGACATCCTGGCTAAACATAACTTAACCATGGTACTGGAACCGCTGAGCGATAATCCTGATTTGTTCCTTCGCACTGCGGATCAAACATATATGATCTGCCGCGCCGTGAACAGCCCTGCCTGTAAAATACTGTACGACATTTACCACATGCAACGCAACACTGGCCAGCTGATCCCGAATATGGACTGGTGCTGGAGCGAGATCGCTTACATTCAGATCGGTGACAATCCAGGCCGCAAAGAGCCGACATCCGGCGAGATCAACTATAAAAACATTTTTAAGTATCTACATAAAAAAGGTTTTAAAGGCGTACTGGGCATGGAGCATGGTAATGCCAAACCCGGGAAAGAAGGAGAGGAGGCGCTGATTAAAGCGTACCGCGAAAGCGATAACTTCCTGTAAGACATTTTTCGTGGCTGTGCGTAAAGTTCGTACAGCCACTTTATACCCCAACACCCCATGATACTACAATTTGTGCTGCTCATTCAGCTGCTCGCGTTCGGCATATTGGCCGGACAATCGTTCTATTATCTGGTTTGCTTTTCCTCTGTGCTGCGCGATTTACCGGCCCGCGAGTACATACTCATCAGGCAATCTATTGATCGACACATTATTAAACCGTTTAAAATCACTTACCTGGTTGGCTTCTTCAGCTGTTTGGCCTCCGTTTGCCTGTTGCTGGCAGCCAGCTTCCAGTGGCGCCATGCGTGGTGGTATGCTGCTATCTTGTTTTTTCTTTTTGATCTACTGCTGGCGCTGAAGGGGAATAATCCCATCAACAAGGAAATTGCGGGCTGGAACGCGGAACATTACCCCGCAGACTGGCAGGTTTATCGCGACCGTTGGGCTAAAATTTTTGCCTGGCGGAAGGTATTGGCTGTTGGTTATTTTATATTAATGATGATATTCCTGGTGTCTGCTATGAATGGGTAAAAGAAATGCGCTGAGGGATCTTACAACTTCAGCTTTTCGCGGATCCACAGCACCGCTACACCAGGCCAGGTATTAATCACCGGGTCTTTCGGCGCCATGCCGTAACCGTGGCCGCCATGGTCGAAGATGTGCAGGCTCGCTGGTATCTTGTTTGCTTTGAGTGCGTTATAGAACACCAGACTGTTTTCTACCGGTACGGTTTTATCGTCGGTAGAGTGGATTAGCATGGTCGGTGGCGTTTGTGCATTTACACGGGTTTGGGTAGATAGTGAATCTGCCAGTCCGGGCCGCGGATCAGCCCCTAACAGATTGCGTGCACTTCCTGCATGCTTGAAATCAGCAGAGAGCGAGATCACCGGGTATACCAACACCGAAAATGCCGGCCGCGAACTGAATTTCTCTGAAGTATTTTTAGCTTCGGCATTCGCCGGAGTATGAATTGTCGTAAGCATAGAGGCGAGGTGCCCGCCGGCAGAAAAACCGATTACACCGATTTTTTCCGGGTCCACCTTCCAGCCGGACGCTTTGGATTTTACAATGCGCATGGCGGTCGTTACATCATTATATTGATCGGGATAACGGGAGCCGCTTTGTTCCGCATCGTTGAGGCGGTAGTGAAGAACGATCGCGTCAAATCCCTCGTTGTTAAAAAACTTAGCCACGTCCGATCCTTCATGCCCAACGGCTAAATGTCCGTAGCCACCGCCCGGACAAATGAGAATAGCTGCACCATTACGTTTGTCTCCATTCGCCGCGAAGTGCTCAATAAAAGGGGCATCCTGCTCTTTTCGGGTACCGCCTATCTTTAGCCCCTTTTTTCGGGGTATAAATAAATTTTTTCCTGGGAGAAGACCGATGCTGTACTAATCATAAAAAGCGCAGTAAGAAAAAACGATTTCATGTTGGGTAGTAGCGTTGCTTTTTCATAACAGGGAACGCATGTCTGAAAGATAGTGAAAAGTCGCGTGGCGTGCAAGCTGCCTACACATGCGTGGCGCGGCGTTTGATCATGCCTCCCTTGGTATCGTTGATGTTGTGCTGAATGATAAACGCCTTTTCATCGATCTTTTCTATCTCATCGATGATTTTGTGCACCTCCAGCCGCGTTACGACCGTGTAGATGATATCAATCTCATTATCTACCTCCCCACGTTTTCCGTAACCGCTTTTGCCTTTAAACACCGTTACGCCCTTCTTTAATTTGAGCGTAAGCGTTTTGCGTACCAGGTCGCTTTGGTTAGAAATGACAGTCAGCGCGATGTATTCCTCAAAACCACTGATCACGAAGTCGACCGTTTTGGAGGCCGACAGGTAAGTGAGCATGGCGTAAAGCGCCGTTTCCACATTGATGAGCAGCGCTGCCACGGCAAATATGATCACGTTGAAGTACATAATTACTTCTCCCACGGAAAGAACAGTTTTCCGGTTGATGAATAGCGCGAGTACTTCCGTTCCATCAAGCACGGCGCCGCCGCGAACGCTGAGGCCAATGCCTGCCCCGAGGAAGAAGCCGCCGAAGATCGCGATCAGTAATTTATCGTGCGTAAGTACCGGCGCATTAAAAAACACCAGGCAGGCCGCCAGTCCCACAATCGCCGCCAACGTTTTGATCGTAAAAATCTTCGACAGTTGCTTGTAAGCAAGTAGTATGAACGGCACGTTCAGCAGCACGATCAGTAACGAGATGGAAATGCCTGTAAGCCGGTTGATGAGCAACGAGATACCGGTTACCCCGCCGTCGAGGAAACCATTGGGTAAAAGGAAACACTTGAGGCCGACGGAGGCCAGCAATACGCCAATGGCGATCAGCGAAGCGTCCTGCGCGTTTTGAATGATGCTCAGGCGCGCGATCCTTTCTCTCCGGGTGCTCATAACTTCTTTTTAAGGCCTACAGCCTTTCCTGCGACCGCAGCCAGCGCTCCGGTATTTCATTGTTGCTCGCAATCAGGTAGTCGCTGTAAGCGCAAGGGATAAATTGTTTATCCGGCAGCTGCATCCACCAACGGCCGGTTTTTTTACTCTTGATAAAAGTAGTGTTGATGTCGGTAAACGCGATGTGAAACTCGAGGAATGCTTCTTTTTCGTGCAGCATGGCCTCCTTGGCTTTAACGGAGCGGCCGTCCATAAAGTACCATAACATTTGCGCCACCTGTTTGGCGGTGAGATTGTCTTTATCCTTCGCGGGGTTATAACCGTAAAGGCCATACGTACTCAGCTGGGAACTCATACCTGCGTAGCGGGAGAGCGCACAGGCCTCTTCGCCGCTAAAGCCATTCGGAGAAAGGCTGTTGGCCGGCGAGTCTGCATGTTTGATCATGTTGAGGTCTACGCTAAACATGTCGGTGTTGCGAAGCACGGGCTCAATTTCCTCCAGGTTTTCGCGCACTTTGCCCAGGCGGAAGCAGTCGAAACGGAGCTTGTCCAGTGTTTCGAGCATACGTGGCTGTACAAAATAGCTCTGGAAGCCGATGTGATTGTAGTGGCGAATATAGTTTGGCTGTTCGGTGAACATCGTCATCAGGAAGCCGGTATCTGCAGTAGACGATTCCTCCATCAGGTCGATGAGCGCATCTGCCACAGATATTTCGATGATATATTTTTTATCGGCGTAGGCGCGATATTGTGCGTAAGTAAGGTCGTGGGAACCGCCGAGGATGATTACCGTTTTGTTGGCGTCAATAAACTCGGTGAGAACGGTGCGCATGGCAGCGTAAGCATCGATGAGGCTATTGCCGGGAAGAAGGTTGCCCGCGTCTGCGATTTTAAGGTCGCGATGCCAGTGGTAAAGGCGGTAAAATTCGCTGCGGATCGTATCCGGGCCAGTATGGCTCGTCTTGCGCGCAGCACCGCCACGTTGTTCACCAACGCCTAATAATATAATATGCGCCGCATCAAAATCGGGAATGCTGTCTTCGTCGTAGAGGTCTACAACGTGACCGATCTGATAGTCGTCATATTCATTCTCGTCATTCAAAAATGACTTGGAAACAGGCGATAAGAAGTCTTGGAGGTGCGAAAAGTCAATCATTCACAACGGATTTAATTGCTCGCAAACCTAACAAGAAAAAAGAAATTGACAGTGGTAGATTTAAAACGGGAGGAAAAAGTATGGACGTCGGATATGATTTTGCTACGCGGCGATATTCCTTTTCTATAACGTTTCTCTGCTATCAGTTCTTGTGGATAATAAATTCAAAGGCACGAGGCTCTTTCCTGAAAAAGGCTTTTTCCAGGACGCTGCGTTTACTACTAACGCGATGTTTGTTACAATCTGCTACTTCCGCTGCCGTGGAAATGTAATCCATAGTTTCGATCAATGACAGCATATCGCTCAGTTGTTTCACTTCATTCTGAATTTGCTGCTCATTGTAGCGGTCTTCATGAAGCAAGATCAATAAGTCTCTTTCTACAGGCTTCATTTGAAATAAATTTGAGTGTTCTCTGATTAGTTGACATTCTTGCTTAGCATTTTCCAGGATAGAAGGTTAGTTAGGCTATGGCTCAATGCATTCGTTTCTTATTCATCGTGGGACAGCCGCAATCATTTTTTTTCAAGACACCGCAACCCTGTGAAAGCAAACCAACAGACAACAACAGTAGCAAAATCCAATGTATTCTTTTCATCTTTCGATCTTCATTTAAACTTCCAGCCGCTGTGAGAGTTTACTGTTTCTTAACAATGAGCATTTCTAAATTAAACTATTTTCGTAAAAAAAACAGAAATATTTGTCCACATCTTCTCCTGTTCCAAAAAAATCCTCATAGTTCCGCTGGACTGGGGGCTGGGCCACGCCACGCGGGACATTCCGCTCATTGCTGAACTATTAAACGCCGGTTGTGATGTGCTTATTGCAGCAGAGGGAAAGCACGCCGCACTGCTCGCTCAGGAGTTTCCGCAACTGACCATTTTACCCCTGGCCGGCTATAAAATCACCTACGCAAAACGAGGTGTATTTTTCGGACTGAAGATCGTGCAACAAATACCTAAAATCTACCGGGCAGTGGCCAACGAACAGGCCTGGCTCCGCAAAACGGTGAAGGAACACGGCATCGATGCGGTGATTTCCGACAATCGCTTTGGATTATCTCTTCCTGATTTACCCTGCGTTTTCATCTCTCACCAGCTATTAATTAAAACGCCTTTTGGAGGAATTACGGAGCGCATCTTAAAGAAAATCAACTTTTTTTATATTAGGAAATACACTGAGTGCTGGGTGCCCGACTTTAAAGACGAACCTAACCTCAGTGGCGAACTCGCTCATCTCGAGGACATGCCAGGCAATGTTACCTACCTGGGCTGTCTCTCCCGCTTCGAAAAGAAGCCGAACGTTACTCAAAAATACGATCTGCTCGTCCTCATCTCTGGTCCTGAACCACAGCGCACCCGGTTGGAAGAGCTCATCATCTCCCAAATAAAACCGCTACCAGTAAAGGCCTTGATCGTGAGCGGCAAGCCGGACCAGGCATTCCGTAATGAAATTGCCACCGGCATAACTCACGTTAGTCACCTCAACGCCAAAGAACTGAACGACGCTGTGCTGGCTTCCGGGCTGGTATTATGCCGCTCTGGCTACACCACGCTGATGGACCTTGCTAAGCTCGACAAAAAGGCGATACTGGTGCCTACGCCGGGGCAAACCGAACAGGAGTACCTGGGTAAATGGCTGATGGACAAAGGCTATTTCTATAATGTACCGCAACACCAGTTCGACCTGGCCAAAGCATTGAAAGCATCCAAAAACTTCCCTTTCCGCTCCTTTAGCCAGGAACAGGATATGAACGCTTACAAGGCCGTTGTGCGCAGGTTTGTCGATTCGCTGCATGCGAAAGAAAAGGTGCTGGCAGCGGTTTAAATTCTTTACAAATATTAAACGATCCTATTTTTCTAAAGCGACCTTTAGGGCTTCCACCGTTTTCTTATCATTCCCTACAAAAATGCTTTTGCCGATAATGGCTACGGGGCGTTTCAGGAAAGTGTATTCCTGTAAAATGAGATCGCGGTAGTCGTTTTCGCTCAAGGTTTTCTCATGCAGTCCCATCGGACGGTATTTCATAGAGCGGCGGCTGAAAAGTGATTCATATGTGCCGGACAGCGACTTCATTTCGTCGAGTTGCGCGGGTGTGATCGGTTCGGTTTTTATGTCCTGCAGTTTGACGCCTTTTTCCACAGCGCCAACTTCCCCTAAAATTCGCTGACAAGTGCTGCAGGATGATAAATGGTAGATTTTTTTCATGCCGGCAAATTTAAAGAAATCGGTTCAGCATCAACATTAAATTAGAAACAGGTTTATTCCTTACTTTTACCCCCATGAGTAAGAAATTGTTTTTATTAGATGCAATGGCGCTTATTTATCGCGCCTATTACGCATTGATCCGTAGCCCGCGTATTACGAGCAAGGGCCGCAATACCAATGCGCAATTCGGTTTTACTTCCACCTTGTTCGACCTCATTAACAAAGAAAAACCTACCCACATTGCCGTAGCTTTCGATACGCATGCGCCTACCGAAAGGCATACGGACTTTGTCGATTATAAAGCCAACCGCGAAGAAGCACCGGAAGACCTGCTCGACGCGTTGCCGGACATAAAAAAAATAATAGAAGGATTTAATATTCCCGTGCTGGAACTGGACGGTTACGAAGCGGACGACATTATTGGTACCGTCGCCTGGCAGGCAGCTGCGCAGGGTTACGAAGTATACATGGTTACGCCCGACAAAGATTATGGACAGCTGGTGAAAGATAACATCTTCATCTGGAAGCCGCCTTACCAGGGTAACAAAGAAGAAATCCTTGGTCCAAAAGAGATTTGCGCTAAATGGCAGATTAAAGATGTGCACCAGGTGATCGATATCTTAGGAATGATGGGCGATGCGGTGGACAACATTCCCGGCATACCCGGCGTGGGCGAGAAAACGGCGATGAAGCTGCTCGCTGAATATCACTCCCTCGAAAATGTACTCGCCAACGCCGATAAAATTGGCGGCAAAATGGGTGAGAAAATTAAAGCAGGCGCAGAAAGCGCGATCCTCTCGAAGAAACTGGCAACCATCATTACCAATGTTCCGGTGGAGTTTCACGAAGAAAACTACTGCATCAAAGAAATGCAGAAGGATGTTTTGTCGGAGATTTTTACAGAACTGGAGTTTAAGTCCCTTGGCAAACGCATCCTCGGCGAAGGTTTTAATGCCCTCACCAGCGACCCATCGAAGCCGGTACAGCAAGACCTGTTCGGCAACGCGATAGAAGGCGCCGTGAAAACTGAAGCGGTGGCTGAAGAGTCGGAAGGACCGCAATTTGGTTTGCAGGCAGATAAAAATATTGAGAATACGCCGCACGAATATCATTTATCAGATACGCCCGAAAAGCAACAGGAGCTGGTAAACATCTTACTCACCCACGCAGAGATTTGCTTCGATACGGAAACCACCGGTACCGATGCGAATAATGTGGAGTTGGTGGGCATGAGCTTCGCCTGCAAACCTGGAGAGGCCTGGTACGTACCCGTGCCCACAGGTCGCGATCAGGCGCTGGCCGTGCTCTCTATCTTCAAACCGCTGTTCGACGCGATGGATATTACTTTCATCGGACAGAACCTGAAGTATGATATGCTGGTCTTAAAGTGGTATGACTACGAGATCAAAGGCAAAATATTCGATACCATGCTCGCGCACTACCTGATTGAACCAGAAGGTCGCCGTAGTATGGATTTGCTGAGTGCGCAATACCTGCAGTACGCGCCGGTCTCCATCGAAACGCTCATTGGAAAAAAAGGAAAGAACCAGGGCAACATGCGTGACGTCGAAATCGAGAAGATTAAAGACTATGCTGCGGAAGATGCCGATATCACTTTACAACTGAAGGAAAAATTCCTGCCCATCATCGATGCAAAAGAAGTAGCCAATGTGTTTTATGATGTGGAAAACCCGCTTGTAAAAGTATTGGTTGATATGGAGTTTGAAGGTATCGCGATCGATCATATTACACTGTCCGATTATTCGCGGCAATTAGGCGAGGATATTCGCCGTGCGGAGGAAAGTGTGTACGAACAGGCGGGTGTTCGGTTCAACCTCGGTTCGCCCAAACAACTGGGAGAGGTGCTGTTCGAAAAACTGCAACTGGACCCGAAAGCGAAGAAAACCCGTACCGGTCAGTACGCAACAGGTGAAGACGTACTGGCGAAGCTGGCGAGCAAAAGTAAGATCGTTGAAGACATCCTGATTTACCGCGAGTTGAGTAAACTTAAGTCAACTTATGTGGATGCGTTGCCTTTGATGGTAAATCCCCGCACAGGCCGCGTGCATACGTCGTACAACCAGGCAGTTGCGGTGACAGGCCGCCTGAGCTCCAACAATCCCAACCTGCAAAACATACCCATCCGCACTGAGCGTGGCCGCGAAGTACGTAAGGCTTTTGTACCACGTAACGCGGGATATACATTGCTCTCGGCGGATTATTCCCAGATCGAATTGCGCATCATAGCCGCCATCAGCGAAGATGAAAGCATGATCTCCGCTTTCCAGAACGGGATAGATATTCACACTGCCACGGCGGCCAAAGTTTACGGCGTAGAACTGTCGGACGTAACTTCTGACATGCGCCGCAACGCCAAAAGCGTAAACTTCGGCATCATTTACGGGCAGAGCGCTTTCGGCCTCAGCGAAAACCTCGGCATTGCCAGGAGCGAGGCTAAAATGTTGATCGACAACTACTTTGCACAGTATCCGGCGATAAAGGAATATATGGAAAAGCAGGTAACCTTTGCGCAAACGACTGGTTATGTGCAAACGCAACTGGGCCGAAAACGCTGGCTGAAGGATATTAATTCCTCCAACGCGGTGGTGCGTGGTTATGCGGAACGAAATGCGATCAACATGCCGATACAGGGAACTGCCGCGGATATGATCAAACTGGCGATGATCAGCATCCATAAAGAGATGAAGCAACAAAACTTTAAATCGAAGATGTTGCTGCAGGTACATGACGAGTTGGTGTTCGATGCACATGTGGATGAACTGGACCGCCTGAAACCCCTGATTCTCGATTGCATGAAACGTGCGTTGCCATTGCGTGTACCGGTAGAAGCCGAAATTGGTACCGGCGCTAACTGGCTTGAAGCGCATTGATAATAAACCATTTAAAAGGATAGTTAGTGAGTACTCCTAACTATCCTTTTTTTTAAGACCCCATTGCAAATTCCAAATTCCTTTACTAGTTTTCTCCCATGATCGAAACCTCAAGGTTACAATTGTTACCCTGCACGCTCCATCATTTCGAAGCCCTTTTCCAGGGCGAAGAAGTGTTGGCCAACTTGCTGGACATTACCGTACCTGATGACTGGACCGAATATCCCGAAATGGTATTACTCGCATACGACAAGCTGCGTAACGACCCCACTATGCTTGGCTGGTTTTTTTATCTCGTGATTCATAAAGAAGATAAACGATTAATCGGTACCGGCGGCTTCAAGGGCAAGCCGGGTGAAAGTGGCGTGGTGGAAGTTGGCTATGAAATTGCTCCCGACTACCGCGAAAAAGGCTACGCGACCGAAATGGTACAGGCCCTGATCAGCTTCTCCTTTAGTCATTCTTACATTAAAACGGTTAGAGCGCATACCCTCGAGGAATATAATGCGGCAGTAAAGGTGCTGCAAAAGGCCGGGATGCACTTCGCCGGCGCATTTACAAGCGAGGAAGATGATGAACTTTGGCGCTGGGAGATAAACCGCAGCGATTTTAAGCCGTAACGGCTGGCTTTCCGCTCTTCCTAAACTTTGTGCCCGTGTTGGGTCTGTTTCGTTATATTTGGTCCGTTTTAAAAATCAATCATTATGAAGAAATGGATCATATCTGCGGCGGTGCTCTGCACCTCTGCGGCATTTGCCCAAACCAAAACCAACAAAGAAGGTAGCAAGTACGAGTTCACTACCATTAAAAATCTTGAAGCCACCGCTGTTCAAAACCAGGGTCAAACCGGTACCTGCTGGTCTTTTTCCGGACTTTCCTTTTTCGAATCTGAAGTATTAAAGGCGGGTAAAGTAAAAAATGCCAACCTGAACCTGAGCGAGATGTTCGTGGTTCGTAACATGTATCCTTTAAAAGCAGAAAACTACGTGCGCATGCACGGTAAAACCAATTTCGCCGAAGGCGGTGGTTTCCCCGATGACCTGCTTTGCCTTAAAAATTACGGCCTGGTACCCCAGAGCGTATACGACGGTAATCGCACAAAAACATATAACCATGCCGAAATGGTAACCCTGCTCGAAGGCATGGTAAAACCACTTGGCGATGCGAAAGCTGTTAATCCGGCCTGGCGAAAAGCTTTCGACGGAGTATTAGACGCCTATATGGGCACCGCTCCCGAGAAGTTTGAATACGAAGGCAAAACCTATACGCCGCAATCTTTCGCAAAGCATCTTGGTCTGAATGCAGATGATTATGTCGTGATTTCTTCTTTCACGCACCATCCGTTCTACAAACAGTTCGTATTGGAAGTTCCTGATAACTGGAACTGGGAAAGCGTTTATAACGTTCCTTTAGACGAGTTTACAAAAATCGCCGAGAATGCGGTGACAAATGGCTATTCCATCGCCTGGGCTGCTGACGTAAGCGAAAAAACATTCAACTTCCGCGACGGCCTGGCCATCATCCCTGAAAAAGAAATGGCAGACATGACGCAGGAAGAGCGTTCCACCCTGTACACCGTTCCAGGTAAAGAAAAAGTAATTACCCAGGAGATGCGCCAACTGGCTTTCGATAACTACGAAACGCAGGATGACCACGGTATGCACATCACCGGCCTGGTGAAAGACCAGAAAGGCGGTAAATACTTTATCGTGAAAAACTCCTGGGGTACCGAAAATCCTTGCGGCGGTTACTTCTACGCTTCTATGCCTTACTTTGCCTACAAAACCACCTGCTACATGGTGAACAAAAAAGCGATTCCTTCGGATATTGCTAAGAAGATGGGCATCAAATAATCAGAAACTTACTTATTGTGCAGAAAGGCCGCCTGTTTTACGGGCGGCCTTTTATTTATACTGAATATCGTATCTTAGTAAGGATTACGTGTCAAAGCTGTATGCAGCCCCCAATTCATCAACGAGTAAAATACATTTTATGTCCGCAGCAGTCCCCAATTCCAAGCCGCGCTTATCTGCCGACCGGTTGAAAGAGCTGATCACGCCTTTCGTAATAGACAGGTCGCAACATCCCTTACTGATCATCGGCATCCGTGGTTATTATCTCAACACACTCGGCAAGGCCAACCAGAATGATCGCAGCATTTATGATGATGCGCTGTTCATCGACTCGCCGTTCGTTACCGCGGCGTTCAACGCCAATACCGACCCTTCCACATTCCGAAAAGGAAGAGGTACTGGTGCCGCCAAAGGTATGGCCTGCCTGCAGCCCGGCTTGTGGAAGGCACACCAGTTTGGCCTGCATAAAGGGCAATACCTTGCGCTGGTGCAAACCAAGGGTCAGGTAACGGTGATGCGCGATAGTGAGCCGAATTACGAGGATACCGGAATGTTCGGCATCAATATCCACCGGGGCGGTTATAATACAACGTCCAGCCTGGGTTGCCAAACAATACATCCCGCCCAGTGGGAAAGTTTTATCAGCCTGGCCAAAGATCAGGCTTCCCGCATTTGGGCCGCGAGGTGGAATAAGGAAACAATCCCTTACATCCTCATCGACAATAAAGGACAGGTTTAGTGTTTACCTTCGAGGCGATTCGTATGTTCCAGTGACCCAAGCCGGAACCGGATCGGTATGTTCGTCCGTTTCTCAAGCATCCATTCCTGTTTGCAGAAAAAACCGAAGTGACTTTGATAGCTGCTTGCCGGCGAAATGGAGAAGTAGCCGGAACTGCGTTTAACGGTGTCAGCTTTTAGTATCGTCTGAAAGAGGCTGGCACGTTTTGGAGCAGGCGCTATGGTCTGCGCCAGGCTGACCTGCCCGAAGAAAAGAAGTATTAATATGCCTGGGAATAGTTTCATTTAAAGTACTGCATCGTAACTGCCAACGCCTTCGCGTATCAGCTCTGGTTCACCGCTGGTGCAATCTATGACGGTGGAAAAGTGCATGCCGCCCGGCCCGCCGTCTACCACAATATCCACCAGTTTGCCGAATTTGTCGTGAATGATCTCCGGGTCGGTATATTCTTCTACATATTCGTCGATGGGTAACGAGGTACTCATCACCGGGTTGCCTAGCTCCTTAACGATCGTGCGACAAATGTTATTGTCAGGCACACGAATACCGACGGTATCGCGCTTGGTTTTGAGCATCTTAGGCACTTCGCGGCTGGCGTTCAGAATAAATGTGTAAGGACCGGGAAGCGCTTTTTTCAACACACGAAAGATGGGCGTATCCACACTTTTCGTATAATCGGAAAGATGACTGAGGTCATAACAGATAAAAGAGAACTGCGCTTTTTTAGGATCAATCTGCTTGATGCGACAGATGCGTTCCACAGCTTTATGTTGAAAAATGTCGCAGCCCATCCCATAAACCGTATCGGTTGGGTAAATAATCACCCCGCCATCTTTTAAACACTCAATAATAGTTTTAAGATGCCTGGGATTCGGATTCTGCGGATGTAGCTCTAATAACATAAGCTAAACTTACTGATTTATGCCGTATTAACAATCCGGCTAACAGAATGTTACAAATGTGGTTCCGAAATAATCTTTATAATAAATAATCTTTATAACTTTCCGGCGATTAAGAAAACCGGTTCCCTGAATGAAGACTAAAGGAATTTTTCCCAGGATCTGGCGCAAACTCAAAATCGTACTGTTAGTTCTGTTTGTGGCACACCTGGTTTATATAGTGATATTGAAATGGATCAATCCGCCTACAACTTTAACAATGATCGGCAGTCGCATCAGCCTCATCGGTTCCGGTAAAAGTTTTAAGCGGGATTGGGTCGATTTTGACGAGATCTCCGCAAACGCAAAACTGGCTGTTATATCCAGCGAAGATCAATTATTCCCCGATCATGAGGGATTTGATTATAAATCCATTGAAAAAGCGATGGAGCAGAATAAGAAGGGTAAACGGAGACGCGGGGCCAGTACCATCAGCCAGCAGGTTGCCAAAAACGTATTTCTTTGGCAGGGTGGTGGTTGGTTCCGGAAAGGCCTGGAGGTATATTTTACTTTTATGATCGAAAAGATATGGGGCAAGAAACGGATTCTGGAAGTGTACCTGAACGTAGCAGAAATGGGCGAGGGTATCTTTGGGATTGAGGCCGCTGCACAAACCTACTATAACAAACAAGCTCTGATGCTGAACCGCGAAGAAGCTGCGATGATTGCCGCCTGTCTGCCCAACCCGATCACGCATACCGTTGTTCCTCCCGCCCGCATCACCGTCTGGCGGCAAAAACGCATCCTGCAGCAAATGCGTAATCTCGCACCCGATCCTGATATCAAAGAAATGCTTAAAGTAGAAAAGACGACTAAACCAGATAAAAAGCCCGGAGCATAAACTCCGGGCTTCTTTTTTATGCTCGGTCAAAGATAACCTTGTCAACCGCCTTAATGGCCTTTTGCAGCCTTTCGTCATAACCTCCGCAAATATCTACCCAGGGAACACCAGAATTGATGACAATGTCGCGATACACCTGGTAAAAGTATTTACGCTCTTCCGGCTCGGGATGTTCGCGTTGCGGATCATGCTCCCACTCAATGTCGATGTAAGTGAGTAAGTACAAGTCGTAAGAGCGTGCGGCAATCAGCTGCATGATTTTCGGATCGCAGTCGCCATACTTCGCCTCACTCCACACCTTGATTACGTGGAGGTCTGTGTCACAAATTAACACGTCGCTGACGTCTGCGGCGAGTTTATCTTCCGTCGCCAACTGACCTTGGGCAATTCGCAACAGGTCATCCTTTTCGTAAGGCCTGGGCAAATTATCGATATAGCCGCGCGCAAATTCCGGCACCCAAACTGTGTTGTAATGCCTGGCGAGCATGTCGCTCAGTGTACTTTTCCCGGTAGACTCCGGCCCAATTACGACTACTTTTTTCAAGAGGTGGTTTTTAACGACTGCCTGTAAATACGCAGCCACTGGAAATACCCCATTACCGCAATGATGAACAGGAAAATAGTAAGCAGCCCCGTTAAGGCAAGATGTTTATAGAACAGCAAAGGTACGGCCACAAAGTTGGAGATATTCAGGAAAATCCAGTTCTCCACCTTGCGTTTCGCGAGCAGCCACATGCCAGCCCACGCCGTGGATGATACAAATGCATCCAGCACCGGCGTAGTTGAATCGGTGAAATGTTTTAAAACCGACCAAATCACCAGCCAACCTAAACCGGAAATAGTTACCGCGATGTACAATTCTCTCTGGTTGATTCTGCTGATGTTTCGTTCATGCTGTTGCGCGTCCTTCCGCGTCCACAGGAACCAGCCGTACAGGCTCATCACGAGATAATATGCGTTGAGTGATGCTTCCGCATACAGTGCGGCATTAATAAACAGGTAGATGTAAATTCCTGTACTTACAATCCCCGTCGGATAAACGCCGATGTGGTTTTGCTTCGAGAATAATACACTCAGCACGCCGAATACCACCGCGATTCCTTCCAGCCAGGTCATCGCCTGAAAGCCTTTGATCAGTTCTATATAGATTTGTTCCATGCTTATTTTTTGTCGCCTATCAGCGTTCCGGATACGTTCCACGCACTAAAGCTGCCTCCTTCAGGTTTGCCGAGCGGGATAGCTACCTTGAACGTATGTTTGCCGGGTTTCAGGTCCGGCAGTGGAACATCCACCGGTAATGTGAGTGTGCCCGGGCACCAGTTGGAGCGGCTTAAGTCCGAAGAGCTAAGCCCGGTGCCAAAATTCCCTGATGCTGGATTGCTAAGGCGGTACACCGCGCAATCGGTGCGCCATGGAATGAAGTGATAAACACGCTGCTCGTCCACAAAGATCTCATTCAGTTTCGGATTAAATTCATCGCCGCCTCCCCAGCCACCGTGGCCGGTTGTGATATAACGCATCTTCAGGTTGCTTACGCCTTCAGGAATATCCACTGTAACTGTCAACGAATCTTTCTCGAATATCGTCCCATATTCCTGCCCCGTCATCTCCATTACATTAGTCGTGTTAAAGATCGGGTTGATCCACGCTGTATGTTGCGCTTCAGGCCGATCGCCATCGAAACCAGGATAGTATTTAAAGTCGAGACTTACTTTATGACCGCCTTTATCGTAGTTGCCGATGAACACACCGATCCAAACTTCGCCTTCCAAACTCGGCGAGAGCTCCGTGATGTCTTGTTTATAAATCACTGAATCGGCCCAGGGATAGCCTTTGATCTGCACCTGTTTGTTGTAATGCCGCACGCCGAAAGGAGTGAAAAAGCGCATTATTTCTAACGGTGGCTGATAGGTGTCCGTGGCAACAACGCCCTGGTAGGTTTTACCATTGCTGGCAGTAAAAGAAGGAAGCGCCTTTGCGCCGTCGCGTAAACCGGTGAGAAAACTTTCCTTTTTATCGGTTGGGATAACGAAAACAGATCCTGTACGATCATATGCGTCACCGTTAGAGTATTGCGTAAGTTCGATAAACAGGTTTTGTCCGCGACGCATTTTAGGTAATTGCACTTTTTTAAGCACGATGGTGCCACCGGAATAATGATACGTTTCGTTCAGTTTATCTCCTTGCGGATTATTGATCGGATTGCCGAAGCTCAATTGCTCCTGCGTGAAAATATTGATGGTCCTATACCTGCTGCGGATAATGTTCGCCTGGTAAGTCGGCTCATCTACCACCTCGGCTTTCCCCGGCCACGAAAGTTCCTGCTCGGTGACAGGCCTGAAAGTGATTTCCTTCGCGTACGTTTCGGAGTTTCCGTTACGCACAGCTTTCAGTACAAGGCCTAACTGAGGCGCCGAACTGATGCCGGGCGCACCTTTGATCGCAAGTGCTGTAGTATACCATACCTCTATGGTGTTTGACCGCAATACAAATTTTGCCTTCTTCACCGGGTAGCCTAATATCGTGTCAGTTTCCGGCAGCAGCGTTACTTCCGGGTTGGCGGAGAAGGGCTTTTTAAGCAGATACGTTCCGTCGTCGAGTGTGAGAAGCTGCAGGCTGGATTTCTGGCTATAGTCGAGGTACTGTCGCTCGCGGCCGCCTGTTTGGGAAAAAGCAACTTTGTCATTTTTGATAAAAATCCGCACGGGGTTGCCCTGCATTTCGCGGCCGTTGCTTTTAGATGCGTAAGTGATTACAGCTTCTTTTGCCGCGTTGTTTTTCTTCGGTTCACTGTTTTTCTGGGCGAACGACGGGAGTTGTGCAAAACACAACACCGCCAGGGTCGCCGACATAAATCGTATCATAATAACTTGTTTAATGATCACAAGGCCGTAAAGCTATGAAAAGAAGGAAGAAAAAGACAGGCGCTTACACCGGTGGTCGTCGGCGGAGGCGCAATGGTAACCCTAGAAATAAGAAAAGCACGGTCAGCGACCGTGCTTTCTATTATCATTCACATAACTAAAAGTCTTATTCAGCTTCTGCTACTACTTCTTTCACTTCCGGGATCATGCGCTTCATCATACCTTCGATGCCTGACTTTAGGGTGATCATGGAAGACGGGCAGCCAGAGCAAGAGCCTTGGAGCATGAGCGTAACAACACCGTCGTGGTAATCTTTGAACTGGATAGCGCCACCGTCCATTTCAACCGCCGGTTTCACGTAGTTCTCCAACAGTTCCTTGATACGGGTCACGATATCGTTATCGTCGGTGCTCAATACAGGCTGCTCTATTTCTTCCTCATTGATAACGCCACGGTTATCTTCCAGGTATTCTTTCAGAAAAGCTTTGATGGAGGGAATTACATCACTCCAGTCAGTATCCGGCGTTTTGGTCAGGGTCACGAAGTTGCTGCAGATAAATACACCGCGAATAAAGGGGAATGTAAACAATTCAGCTGCAAGCGGAGATGCCTTAGTACTGGCCGCATCCGGGAAATCGATAGATTTGTTCGGATATAACAGCTTGTTAACCACAAACTTCATCGTTTCAGGGTTAGGCGTCATTTCCGTATAAATGCTGATGATTGGATTTCCTGTCTTAATCATTTTTTTCAATTTAACTGTGAACAAAGGTAGCAACTTTCGGCCATATAGGGGTTAAATAAAGGCCTGCCTGCCATCGAATTTTGTGATTGACCTATAGGCGCGGCCTATTTTACTTTTATATATTGAAGTTCAGTGCTATAACAAATTAAAATCTATTTCTATTTTTGTGCCATGCAACAGATCAAGACACTACATGCCCGTAAACGGATCGCGTTGATTGCGCATGACCACAAAAAGGCTGAAATGATAGAGTGGGCGGTATATAACAAAACCGTACTCACGCGTCACGAGTTATATGCTACCGGTACCACAGGCAAGCTGATAGAGGAGGCGCTGGATGTGCCTGTCCGCAAGTTGATGAGCGGCCCGCTCGGCGGTGATCAACAGATCGGAGCAATGGTTGCTGAAGGCAAAATTGACGTTATCATCTTCTTCTGGGATCCTATGGAGGCCTTGCCGCACGACCCGGACATCAAGGCGTTGCTCAGGCTTGGCGTCGTTTGGAATATTCCAATGGCCTCCAATCGCGCTTCCGCAGACTTCCTGATGACGTCACCGCTCATGCACCAGGAGCACGAGGTGAAGATCCCGGATTATACGGTCTACGTCGGACGTCAGGTCTAGCCGGCTCTTGCTGCTTGTTTACGGAAACGTTGTGAAATTTTGTGGTGGCTGTAACGGGTTGCCTCAAAGAGAAAGCTTTGCTGTTGGCATAAATAAAAAGTCCGCTTGAAAGCGGACTCTGTTACTAAACTAACCCAAACAAACGTTTAAATTAAATGGTTTAATGTCAACGTTATAAACTCTTATATATCCGGGAGCGACAGGATATTGCGCCTGCCGGCTCCCGTTTTATTTTTTATGTAGTTCTCTCCGTTTGCCGGTACCCATGAACGGACTAGCCGATCGATGAAATACCTCTTTCTGTTTAAGCGTTTGCCGCTTGTTGCTGTTCCAGCAACTTCGCTTTGATCTTTCCTTCTATTTCCGCAGCCAGCTCCGGATTGTCAGCCAGTAATTGCTTAACCGCATCGCGGCCCTGACCCAGTTTGTTGCTGTCGTAGCTAAACCAGCTACCGCTCTTCTGCACAATACCGAACTCAACACCCATATCGATCAACTCACCGACTTTGGAAATGCCCATACCGAATATGATATCAAACTCTGCCTGGCGGAACGGAGGTGCCACTTTGTTTTTTACCACTTTCACTTTCACGCGGTTACCCACAGCCTCGTCGCCATCCTTAATCTGGCTCATACGGCGAATGTCAAGACGAACGGAAGCATAAAACTTCAGTGCGTTACCACCGGTCGTTGTTTCCGGGTTACCGAACATCACACCGATCTTCTCACGAAGCTGGTTGATGAAGATACAGCAACAGTTCGTTTTGGAAATGGTTGCGGTCAGCTTACGAAGTGCCTGAGACATCAAACGTGCCTGCAGACCCATCTTGCTTTCACCCATTTCACCTTCCAGCTCACCTTTAGGTACCAGGGCGGCTACGGAGTCAATCACCACTACATCCACCGCGCCGGAAAGAATCAGGCGGTCAGCGATTTCGAGGGCCTGCTCACCGTGATCCGGTTGCGAAATCAGCAGTGAGTCCACATCAACGCCTAAACGCTGTGCATAACTGCTGTCAAAGGCGTGCTCGGCATCGATGATGGCGCAAATGCCACCTTTCTTTTGTGCTTCGGCTATCGTATGAATCGCCACAGTTGTTTTACCGGAAGACTCTGGGCCGTATATTTCAATGATCCTTCCTTTAGGGAAACCGCCAATGCCGAGGGCAATGTCCAAACCGAGAGATCCTGTTGAGATCACCTCCATTGGATCGGTACCTTTCTCGCCCATCATCATAACGGAACCCTTACCGAAATCCTTTTCTATTTTGTCCATTGTAAGGCGAAGCGCCTTCAATTTTTCTGCATTGGCTGTTGACATATTAGTAAGTATTTTTTACAAATTTAATGGTTATGCTAAGGTATAATCAAATTTCAACTATCCCAAAAAAATTAGCATTTTTATTTTATCCTGCTAATTTTTATAGCAACGCTTGTTTATTTACGATTAACCCTCAACGACAATACAAAGATCATCTGCCGCCACGCACAGGATCTGCGCAGCGAAAGGTATTTTTAAAGAAGCGAAATAATTAGCCGAGAATCCACCAGGCAACCAGCTGTGCCATGATGCCGGTAAACAATCCAATGTATACCTCCCAGGTCGTGTGAGCCGACAAAACTAGTCTGGACGTAGCTGCAATGCCCGTAAAAAGCAGGATTACCGCGAGGGGAATAGATACGTTCAAGCCCATACCCCACATCAACACCAGGAAAAAGCCAATTACACCGCCCCAGCCAGTCGTGTGCATACTGATCTTGATAAAGTTATTCGCGACGAGGCAGATGCTTGCGGTCAGGAAAATACCCAGGAAAAAGGCATTGAAGAAGGGAGGAGCCTTGCCTTCACGCAGAAAAGTATAGAACGCCCAGAAGTAAAATATGATGGTCGCCACGTACGGAATGATCCTGTCACGCTGCTTCTCCATATGAATCGTAGATACAAACCCTAATGCGGTCGATAACATCACAACCAGCATAGGAAACAGAATGGTGTTAACCCCTACGCGGAAATAAAGCCTGTCGTAAGGCAGGCGCAGGCTCTCCGCCCGGAAGGCGGTGAAATACTCCGGCAGCGCAGTTACGGCCATAAACGTGACCAGCACGGGCAGGAATAACGGGTGCAGCAGGTAAGAAAACATTTTTGCCGCAAATGTTACGCCTCCAGAGAATTGTGACCGGGAAGCAGGCCCGGCGGCCCTAGCTGTTAAATCGTCCATCGTTCTTGAAAAGTTCTGCGCGAAATTAAAGTTCTTTCGCCAATCCGCCGAACGGTCCTTTTTGTCGCAATCGGCGAGCAATAAAAAAGGCTGACGAATGATTGGCCAGCCTTTTCCTTTATATAAAGATGTTTAATTACAGCTCTTTCCTGAGTCGCGCCACCGGAATGTTCAGTTGCTCCCGGTATTTAGCCACCGTACGGCGGGCAATGTTATAACCTTTGTCCTGCAACATTTTAGTCAGGTTTTCGTCGCTGAGGGGTTTGCGTTTGTTTTCGCCACCGATCAGGTCGGAAAGGATTTTCTTTACCTCGCGGGTCGAAACTTCTTCGCCGCTGTCAGTTGAAAGAGACTCGGAGAAGAAAAACTTCAGCTTAAAGGTGCCAAATTCCGTCTGTACATATTTGCTGTTCGCCACGCGGCTTACGGTGGAAATGTCCAGTTGGGTGATGTCGGCAATGTCTTTCAGGATCATCGGCTTCATCGTCGTCTCGTCGCCGGTGAGGAAGAAGTCGTGCTGGTAGTTCATGATCGCTTCCATGGTAGACAGCAGGGTATGTTGCCTTTGTTTGATCGCATCAATAAACCACTTGGCAGCGTCTATTTTCTGCTTGATGAACAGTACGGCCTCTTTCTGACGCTTGTCCTTCTTATCCCCACGATCGTAATCACGAAGCATGTCGCGGTAGCCTTCGGAAATACGGAGGTCCGGTGCGTTTTTAGAATTAAGCGACAGCTCCAGTTTACCGTTATTATTAAGGATGAAGAAGTCCGGAATCACATAGCTCTCCGCCTTGTTAATAGTGGCGTGGTTGCCCCCGGGTTTCGGGTTAAGGCGGATAATTTGGGTGATCGCCTCTTTCAGGTCATCATCTGACAAGCCCAGTGATTTCTGGATTTTTTCGTAGTGTTTCTTGGTGAATTCATCGAAATAATACTCCAGGATCTGGATGGCGGTTGTAATGCCCGGATCGTCCTGTGGGCGACGACGAAGCTGAAGCAGCAGACATTCTTTCAGGTCTGCACAGCATACTCCGGGTGGATCAAACTCCTGGATCACTTTGATCAGTTCTTTGATCTCTTCTTCTTCGGTAGAAATGTTTTGAGAGAATGACAGATCGTCTACGATGGCACTTACCTCACGACGAAGATAGCCGTCATCGTCAATGCTGCCAATTATGTGTTCCGCGATAGCGGATTTGCGGGGATCCAGCTCGAGCATGCCCAGCTGGTTGAGCAAATAGTCATGAAACGAGGTTTCTACCTTAATGGGGATAGTCCTGTTTTCGTCGGGATCTGGATAATTGTCGTCGCGCAGCTTGTAGTCGGCAATTTCATCGTCTCCCTCACTCACATATTCAGAGATATCGATATTATCATATTCGTTTTCGCTGCCATCCGGTTCAAAGTCGTCGGTTTCACCATCACCGCTTTCCTCCGAGGCTTCGGTAGAAGAAAAATCATCGGCAGGCTGTTGCTCGTCTTCACCGTACTCTAATGCGGGATTTTCTTCCAGTTCCTCCTTAATGCGCTCTTCCAGGATGGCAGTAGGAACCTGCAACAGTTTCATCAGCTGAATCTGTTGTGGAGAAAGTTTCTGCAGTAGTTTCTGCTGTTGTGTCTGCTTTAACATGACTTATCTATCGGGCTCAAAATTAAAGATATATACAGTTATTACTAATCAAGTAGTCTTTTGTTGGCAGCACTCGGAAAAAGTTATTCCAGGTTCAGTTCTAGTTCCAATTGCCCGGGGAGCAAGCGGAATGTTTTGCGGTGATAGGGTGTATCGCCATGAGCCCGGATCGCATCGCGGTGTTGTCGCGTTGGATAACCTTTGTTTTCTTTCCATCCGTAATGCGGAAACTGATCATGAAGCTGGTGCATGAAGTCGTCCCGGTAGGTTTTAGCTAAGATAGAAGCAGCGGCTATAGAAGCATACTTTCCATCACCCTGGATAATACATTCGTGCGGTGTTTCGCCATATGGCAGAAAACGGTTCCCATCGACAAGGATCAAACCGGGTTGCATCAATAACTGTGCCAACGCCTTGTGCATAGCCTTGAATGAGGCTTTGAGAATATTGATCTGGTCTATCTCATCATTATCCACACTGGCCACTGCATAGGCGATAGCTTTCTCTTCAATGATGAAGCGCAGCTCGTTCCGGTGTTCCTCCTTCATCTGTTTTGAATCATTTAGGAGGGGGTGACGGAACTTCGTGGGCAGAATAACCGCGGCGGCGAATACCGGTCCGGCCAGGCAGCCCCTTCCGGCCTCGTCGCAGCCGGCTTCAACTAACTGTTTCTGGAAATATGACTTCAGCAAATCCTCAGGTTTATTAGGGTAAAATTAAAAAAATGAGGTTGCTAAAAAAATCATTTATATGAAAGGAGTTGCTTACAGCCGGTAATGTACAGACGCTCCGTAGGAGAGGTTGCCTGAAATATACGCCGCCAGCCCGGGCTCCTTGATAAAAAGTACACCAAAGCGCTGTTCAATTCCGAAGCTCACCTTGCCCTGCGGGAAAAAGCGCACGCCGAAAGGAAAAATAAGTCCGGTTTCGATACTGTTTTTCATATTGTGATACATGGTAACTTCCTGTATCAGCGGGGCCGAGCCGTCTTCGAACTCAGTAGAGCGTGTAAGGCGTTCGCGGATTTGCCCGGTAAAACTGTACATCATACGCAGGCCTGCGCCACCGAAAAGCTGAATCCTTCGCCGGTCGCTGCTTTTAAGCAGGAAGTCGGCGTAAGCACCGATGTAGTGACGCTTTGGCTTGTAGGCAACACTGGTAACGCGGGTTACATCGTTTTTGCGGATGGACGTGTCCAGTGAAATAGTTTTGTAATTGTAATTGAGGTACTCGACACCGAGCCGAAGTTCCTTCCGCGTACTGTAGGCATCCCTCCGCTTATTGTAGAATTGCCACGATGTATACACCGCAATGTGCGCACCCCCGGTATTGATGAATTGATCGTTTTCCCTGTAGAGCGTATCCGTATTAAATGCCGGAAAATGTGCTGTCTCTTTTACCCGCGAAGGCATTTCGGACAATTGTCCGGGGCGGGCACCGCTAAAGTATATACCGCCGTATCCATGAATGCTGTTAAGCTTCAGTGCTGGTTGTTGAGCGAGGGCTAACTGGCAGTAAAGGGCGCATAACAGTAATAGCAATATGGTTCGCATGCAGGGTAGAAATATCTTATTCTAATATACGCATAAATCAGCGGAGTTGTTGACGATTTCTGACGTAATTTTGCCCCGTTTATGGACACAAATATTTATCAAAGGAACCGCGCCATTGTAATCTGGCTGTTTGTAGGGGTAGGCATGATCATCGTGCAGGTTTTACTGGGAGGCATTACCCGTTTAACGGGCTCGGGGCTTTCCATAACTGAATGGAAACCAATCATGGGCGCATTGCCGCCGATGAATGAGCAGTCGTGGCAACAGGCGTTTGAAAAATACCAGCAAATTGCGCAATATCAATATGTAAACGATCATTTTACGCTGCAGGATTTTAAGCACATCTTTTTCTGGGAATGGCTGCATCGCAACTGGGCGCGGTTTATCGGCATCGTGTTTTTTGTTCCTTTTGTGATATTTATCATCAAAAAGAAAATCAGCCGCGAAATGATATGGCCAATGGTAATCCTGTTCATTTTAGGTGGACTGCAAGGCGCAATTGGTTGGATCATGGTGCAGAGCGGACTGAATGATACCGATATAACGGTGAGCCACATCCGTTTATCGATTCACTTTATCGCGGCATTGGTGCTGTTGTGTTACGTGCTATGGTTCGCGTTGAAGTTAAGTGTACCGGTAAAGGAGATACAACCACAGCCGACGCTTCGGCAGCTGAATAACTGGATCTTGATTTTACTCACCGTGCAATTAATATATGGCGGGTTTATGGCCGGGCTGGATGCTGCGTTGGCCGCTGCCACCTGGCCGGATATTAATGGCCAGCTAGTACCGCGCATGAGCAGTGGCGAAGGATTTATGCATAGCATTACGCATAACCTGATGGCGATTCACTTTATCCATCGCGGACTTGCTTATTTACTTACTATTCTTATCGCGATATGGTTCTGGAAATCGGCTGTGGTGAAAGATGACAGTCAGCTGCACCGCATTCGCATTCTGCCATTGCTGTTAGTATTGCTGCAAGTGTTCCTGGGTGTGATTACCGTGTTAAACAGTAAGTCGGAAATTCCTTTGTATTATGCGTTGCTGCACCAGTTTGTGGGTATGTTATTGTTGATGGCGATGGTGTGGACGCGCTTCCTGGTCCGGAAATAAATAGGAGGGGAAGGGACCGGCGCTTGGATTTTTTCCGTAAGTTTATCGAAACGACCGGTCACAAGTGAAATATTTTGTGTTCAAATTTTACTATTCCTTCCCTATTCAGTTATTGCTGTTGCACTTTCGTAAGTACCAGGTGCTGTTGATCTTTTGGGCCATTCTTTATAGTACCATCTTTGGTGGTTTTGCAAAAGTTTTTGGTGGAGATGCACTGTACCTGGCGCCGGAGTACCTGGGAGATGTGAGTTTTTACAGCACGACGATGCTGGGTATGGCGACTGCTGCTTTCACGATGAGCTGGCACATCACTACATTCATTCTGCATACAGGCCGTTTTAAATTCCTGGCCACTACCTCACAGCCGTTTTTTAAGTACTGCCTGAACAACTCCATCATCCCGTTCGGCTTCGTTTTTTGCCTGTTGCTGCGGCTCGCGCAATACCAGGCGTTCCAGGAGTTAAATTCTGTTCCGGGTATATTATTGCTGATGGAGGGCTTTGTGTGCGGTTACCTCATCATCATCTTCTTCTGCTTCTTTTATTTTTTTAATGCTGATAAAAATATTGGCCGCCGGCTGGAAAAGAAGTTTGGTAATCCACGCAACTTCCTGCGTACGGTGTTAAAGCCTTCGCAGGAGCCGGATGAAAACGCGCTGCCTGTCCATAACTACTTCACTTCTCCGTGGAGAATAAGACGGGCGCGAAATGTAAAACACTACAATAAACATTACCTCGACAACATCTTTAAACAACACCACTTCGCAGCGATGATCACTGTCGGTTGTGCGTTGGTATTGCTGGTGATTCTTTCTTACCTGATGGACTACGCCGCCTTCCGTTTACCGGCCGGCGCCAGCGTGATGATATTTTTTGCCTTCCTGATCGGAGTGGCCGGCGCGTATGCTTACCTGTTACAAAGCTGGGCTATTCCGATGGCGCTGGTGTTACTTTTTGCACTGAACTGGATGGTAAAAAACGATTGGGTCGACAGTCGTAATAAAGCGTACGGCATGAACTACCGGAACAAAGACGCACGTCCGGAATACAGCGTGCCCCACCTGCAGCGGTTTTTTACGGAAGAAAGGTCGGAAGCAGATAAGCAACACACACTCGCAATACTTGAAAAATGGCGCGCCCAGTTCCCGGCGGATGAAAAGCCCAAACTGATCGTAGTAAATACCAGCGGCGGCGGCACGCGTTCGGCGCTTTGGACGTTGTGCGTATTGCAACGGCTGGACAGCCTCCTTCAATTTGGCTTCAGTAAACGTACGACGGTTATTACCGGGGCTTCTGGCGGTATGATGGGGGTAACATATTACCGCGAACTGTACCTGAGGCATCTGCAAAACCAGCCAGTCGATCCGCGGGATACGATCTGGCGGGCGAAGATTTCGGGGGACTTACTGAATGCCGTATTTGGTTCCCTTTCGGTAAACGATTTCATTACGCCGTTCCGGCAATTCAGGATCGGGGATAATAAATATGGGCGTGACAGGGGATATGCATTTGAGATGCAGTTCAACATCAACACCGGTGATGCACTGGCCAAAACGATCGGCGACTATGCACAACCGGAGCGGGATGCGATTATACCGATGCTGATCTGGAATGCGACGATCAACGCGGACGGCCGGCGGTTAATGATTTCGCCGCAACCGATCAGTTACCTGTGCGCAGCGGACTATCTTTATCCGAATCGTAACGTGCGGGATATAGACGGGGTCGACTTTTCACAGTTCTTTCATGCGCAAAACCCTATGCAGTTGAGAGTTTCGAGCGCTATTCGTATGTGCGCGACGTTTCCCTATGTATTGCCGAATGTATTTTTGCCAAGCAAACCGATCGTAGATGTGATGGATGCCGGCATTCGCGACAACTTCGGACAGGAAACGACGTTGCGTTATCTGTATACCTTTCGCGAATGGATAAACGATAATACCAGCGGGATCATTTTTGTACAGATCAGGGATACGCGGAAGAATGATGTGCACCCGGTAAAGGCGCACAAAGATCTCAGCGATCTGTTGTTTGAACCTTTATTTTCTATGCAAACGCATTGGAGTGCCATGCAGGACTTTCACCAGGATCACCTGATCAACTATATGGAAGGGTATTTTGAAAAAGACCGTTTTCAACGAATTATCTTCCAATACGTTCCGCAGAGCGATGATAAGGCGGCGGCCTTAAGCCTGCACCTCACTTCCCGCGAGAAGCTCGATATTGGAAGGGCGCTGGATAACCCGGCGAACCAGAGCGCTTTCCAGCTGCTGCTGCAAACGGTTAAATAAAGAGAATACGGCCTTTTGTCCTGAACGTACTACGCAGGTAACAAACAATCAAGGTGGCAAATGACAACGCTCATCCGGTTGCTGCTGGTCGGTAGATAAAGACCGCACGTCTCCTTGCCGGACATACCAGTAATTTGTAGAATACAAGCCTCCGGAAGTCGTCTGAAAAGAAAGCACGTCTTCGTTCAAAACGAAGACGTGCTAACATCATTAGAAAACATCGCTAATTATACTCCAAAAACGCAATCAGCGGATTGATAAACCGGCTGTAAGCCTCTATATGCGGCAAGTGGCCTACACCTTCCAGCGGAACGAGGGTGGCTCCAGGGATGGTTGCTGCAGCGCGTTTACCCAGTTCCGGGTAATTACCCATCGTTTTCTTTACATCGTCTGGTACGTTGGCTTTGCCAAGGGCGGTGCGGTCGCGCTGGCCGATAATGAGTAAGGTTGGCGTTTTTATCTGGCCGAACTCGTATACCACCGGCTGCGTGAAAATCATATCGTAAGTGAGCGCGGCGTTCCAGGCGACGCGTGGGTAATCGGCGTGTTCGGTCCAGGAGGCGAGCAGGGCGGCCCATTTTTCGTAAGCAGGCGACCATTGGCCGGCGTAATAATTATCCAGCTGATATTTCTTGATCTTTTCGTAGTTCTGCGTTAACTCTCCTTTGTACCATTGGTCGATGGGCTGGTAAGGCACCTTCAGTTTCCAGTCTTCGAGGCCGATGGGGTTTTCAAGGATGAGTTTTTCGGCGGTTTCCGGGTACATGAGGGTGAAGCGTACGGCAAGCATGCCTCCCATCGAGTGGCCCAATACGGCCGTTTTTTTGATGCCGAGTGAGTCCAGGAGAGCTTTGGTGTTCTGCGCCAGTTGCTGAAAGGTATACTGCAGTTGTGCTGGTTTAGACGATTTGCCGAAGCCTACCTGGTCGGGCATGATGACCCGGAAGCCTTTGCTGCTCAGCGATGCGGCCGTGCTGTCCCAATAAGCGCCGCAGAAGTTTTTACCGTGCAGTAATACGATCGCTTTGCCGTTAGGCGTTGCGGGCTGCACGTCCATAAACGCCATCCGAAGCGATTGCCCCTGGGTGTGCAGCTGAAAGTAATGCACCGGGTACGGATATTTGTAGGTGCTGAGTTCTGCATCCTGCGGGGCAGGTTTCTGTGCGTTTGACAGGTAAGCTATGAATAGCAGGAGGAGAGTAAATGCTGATTTTCGATACATCATGGTGGGTTTATGAAAGCTGTGTTCGTCGCAAATATTGCACCGGATTCGGCTGGCTAGCCTTGTTGCGGTTGAAGAGTGCGACGGCGGTTGAAAGAAGGGAAGAAGATGGGTCAAAAACACTTATGGGTTTGCTTTAATGTGCTGATAATCAAATGAAAAGTAGATATGATACTTTGATTACATTAATTTAAACCTTCTCTCACCTCTAATGCGAAGGATTTTCGTACCTTTGCGCCTTCTTTTGGAAGCGCTGTCTGTTTTTTGGTCTGAAAAGTTGAATTGAACCAGGGTTACGGATAGCTAAAAGGTTGAAAATTATGCAAATAAGAAACATCGCTATCATTGCGCACGTAGACCACGGCAAAACTACCCTGGTGGATAAAATCCTCCATCAGACCAACGTATTCCGGGCAAACCAGGAAACTGGCGATTTGATCATGGATAACAACGACCTGGAAAGGGAGCGTGGTATCACTATCCTGGCAAAAAACGTTTCCGTAGTATATAAAGACGTTAAAATCAACGTAATCGATACCCCAGGCCACGCCGACTTCGGTGGTGAGGTAGAGCGCGTACTGAAAATGGCAGATGGCGTTATCCTCCTGGTGGATGCCTTCGAAGGCCCTATGCCGCAGACCCGCTTCGTACTGCAGAAAGCACTGCAGCTGAATCTGAAGCCGATGGTGGTTATCAACAAAGTAGATAAACCTAACTGTCGTCCTGATGAGGTTCACGACGCTGTATTCGACCTGTTTTTCAGCCTGGACGCTACCGAAGAGCAGCTGGACTTCCCAACCTTTTATGGTTCCGGTAAAAACGGCTGGTTCAACGATTCCAATGTTCAATGTGAAGATATCACCCCGCTGATGGATGGTATCCTGAAATATGTTCCCGAGCCTAAAATTCCCGAAGGTAACCTGCAAATGCAGATCACTTCCCTGGATTACTCTACCTTCCTTGGCCGTATTGCCGTAGGTAAAGTAACCCGTGGTATGGTGAAAGAAAACCAGCCTATCTCCCTGATGCAGGTAGATGGCACCGTGAAAAAAGCAAGGGTTAAAGAGCTTTACATCTTCGAAAGCCTCGGTAAAAAACGTGTTACCGAAGTATATGCAGGTGATATTTGCGCCGTAGTTGGCCTGGAAGATTTCAACATCGGTGATACCATCGCTGATGCTGAAAATCCCGAAGCACTGCCGGTAATCAGCGTAGATGAACCTACGATGAACATGACTTTCTCCATCAACAACTCACCGTTCTTTGGTAAAGACGGTAAATTTGTAACAAGCCGTCACCTGCGTGACCGTTTGAACAAAGAGCTGGAGAAAAACCTGGCGCTTCGTGTTCAGGACAGCGACAACGCGGATAGCTTCGTAGTATACGGCCGTGGTATCCTTCACCTGGGTGTATTGATCGAAACCATGCGTCGCGAAGGTTATGAGCTGACCGTTGGTCAACCGCAGGTAATCGTTAAGATGATCGACGGTAAACGCAGCGAGCCTTATGAGAACCTGGTAGTAGACGTTCCACAGGAATTTGCTTCTAAAGTAATTGACCTGGTTACCCGTCGTAAAGGTGAAATGCACATTATGGAAACCAAAGGCGACATGCAGCACCTGGAATTCGAAATTCCTTCGCGCGGTCTGATCGGTCTCCGTACGCAAATGCTGACAGCTACTGCAGGTGAGGCTGTAATGGCGCACCGCTTCAACGAATATAAACCATGGAAAGGCCCGATCCCCGGTCGTAACAACGGTGTACTGATCGCTAAAGAAGCAGGTACAACTACTGGTTACTCACTGGATAAATTACAGGATCGCGGTTTCTTCTTTGTTGATCCGGGAGAAGAAGTGTACAAAGGCATGATCATCGGTGAGAACAGCAAACCAGGCGACCTGGTAGTAAACGCGAATGAAGGTAAAAAACTGACCAACATGCGTGCTTCCGGTTCTGATGCTGCTACCAACATCGCTCCTAAAACCCTGATGACACTGGAAGAATGTATGGAGTACATCCAGCATGACGAGTGCATCGAGGTTACGCCTAACTTCATCCGTATGCGTAAAGTATACCTGGACGAAGAAGATCGTAAGAAATACTCTAAAATGATGAAGATCGAAGAGGCTTAGTTTAGTCCTCCCATGATATAAAAAAGGCGTTCCGTGAGGAGCGCCTTTTTTTATGCCTTCGTATACGGATCGTATATCCTGTGTATACGCTAAATCGCTGAAACCCGCCATGGTGGCGAGGGGTATATGCAAAGCATATAGGATGGATATACCTTGAGTAGGATTACATCAATCCTGCCAAGGGTCCGAGCATGCCGCCGGCCACATCTTTCATTTCGGCTTCCCAGGCGCTTTCTGCGTTTTTGAGGGCGCGGTTGAGGGCAGTAATGAGCAGGTCTTCCATTTCTTCTTTTCTTTCCGGCGTACACAGCTGGTCGGCGATCACGATGCTTTTTATTTCGCGGTTGCCTGTAACGGTTACTTTTACGGCGCCGTCGCCTGCTTCACCGTCCATGGTAACACCCGCCAGGCGGTCTTTACTCTCTTTCATTTTTTGCTGCGCTTCCTGCAGCTTGCCAAAAATATTACCGAACATGATTTGTGCTTTTTGCGGCAAAGATAATCGCTGTTAGCCACAGAAATGCTTATCTTACTGCCCGTTATGATAGAAACACCCGTTTGTATTATAGGTGCCGGTCCAGGCGGCGCCACAGCTGCCCTGCAGCTGAATAAGCTCGGCATTTCCTGCGTTGTAGTCGATAAAGCAGTATTTCCCCGCGACAAAGTTTGCGGCGACGGGCTTAGCGGCAAGGTAATCATGCACCTGCAACGCATCGATCCAGAAATGGCGCAGCGTTTTCGTAAAACTGTATTGAAGGAAGATAGCTGGGGCGTACGATTCGTGTCGCCGGGCAGGCTGCACATCGATGTGCCGTACAAACCGAACTACAGCAAAGTAACCGACCAGCCCGCGGGCTTCGTGTGCAAACGTATGGAGTTCGATAACTTCCTGGTGCAGGAGTTGAAGCGGGCGGATAAGCACGTGCGTTTATTCGAAGGCGTTAGTGCAGAGAAGTATAAGTTGACCGAAGACGGCTACGAAATAAGCGATGCGAAGGGCGAGTTTAAAGTGAAAGCGAAACTGCTGATCGTCGCCAACGGAGCGCATTCTACCTTTACCAAAGAAGTAGCCGGTATTAAAATGGAGCCGCAGTATTATGCCGCGGGCATTCGTGCTTACTATAAGGGCGTTACCGGTACGCAGGAAGACAGTTTTATCGAACTGCACTTTTTGAAATCGTTGCTGCCAGGCTACCTGTGGATCTTCCCACTACCAAACGGGGAAGCGAATGTGGGCATGGACATGCTGTCGGAAGATGTGCGCACGAAGAAAGTAAATCTAAAAAAGTTATTGACAGATACGATTGCCAACGATCCCATTTTCCGGGAGCGGTTTAAGAACGCGGAGATGGTTTCACCATTGGAGGGTTATGGTTTGCCGTTGGGCAGTAAGAAGCGCACCATTTCGGGCGACCGCTTTATGCTGGCCGGCGATGCAGCTTACCTGATCGATCCGTTTACAGGTGAGGGCATTGGTAATGCGATGTATTGCGGAGTGTATGCGGCCGACCAGGCGGCTACTGCCCTGCAGTCCGGCGACTTTTCGGCGGAGGGCTTAAAGGCATATGATGAACGCGTGTACCGCGCCTTATGGCCGGAATTGCAGCTGAGCCATCGCCTGCAGAAGCTGGTGAAATATCCGCGGCTGTTCAATTTGCTGATGAAAGCTGCTACCCGTAACAAACAATTACAGGAACTGGTATCGTGCATGTTTTACGAGATGGACATCCGTAAAAAGCTCGCCCAGCCATCCTTTTACTTTAAATTATTGCTAAACCGATGAAGAAAGTAACGGCGATTATTGCCGCCTTGTGCCTTTGGAATGCATTGCCCGGCCAGGCGCAAAGCCCGCTTTACACCGAAAAAGCCGGCGTACTGGCGTTAACCGAACAGGGAGCCTCCCATTTTGCCAAGCTGCCGTTAAAGTGTATGCAGCAGCCCTTCCCTTACAAAACCGGTATCGTATTTAGCGATAGCAGTCTCATTACGGCTCCGAAGGACTATCATCCTGCCTTTTATGGCTGCTTCGACTGGCATAGCAGTGTGCATGGCCATTGGATGCTGGTGCGCTTACTGAAGATGTTTCCCAATCTGCCCGAAGCGGCTACCATCCGCCAGAAGCTAAAAGAAAATCTTTCGGAAGATAACATTCAACAGGAGTTAAAATTGTTCCGCAACCGCGACAATAAAGGTTTTGAGCGTATTTACGGATGGAGCTGGCTGATGCAGCTTCAGCGCGAACTCGCCACCTGGAACGATCCGCTGGGCGTGGAGCTGAGTAAAAACGTAGCACCGCTGGCGGGTTTCTTCAGCAAATCGTACGTAGAGTTCTTAGGAAAACTGGCGTACCCGATTCGTGTGGGAGAACATACCAACCTGGCGTTCGGCTTAACGCTCGCCTGGGATTATGCCGTGACCACGAAGGATGTGCGGCTGGAGAACGCGATCAGGAAAGCGGCGACCCAGTTTTATTTGGAAGATAAGGCCTGCCCGGTGGCGTATGAGCCCGGCGGTTACGACTTTCTTTCACCCTGCCTCGAAGAAGCCGATCTGATGTGGCGCGTCTTGGATGCCGCTCAGTACCAGAAATGGCTGAAGACCTTCCTGCCTCAGATTTATGTTCCCGGTAAAACCTTTTTATCGGTAGGACAAGTAAAAGACCGTACAGATGGTAAACTCGTGCACCTCGATGGGCTGAATTTAAGCCGTGCCTGGTGCCTTTACAATATTGCCCGCCACGCCGGTTCCAACGAAGCGGCCATTCGCGGGCTGGCCAAACGCCACTTAGATGCGTCGTTAGGCCAGGTAGCCAGTGGCGATTATGCCGGCGAACATTGGTTGGCGTCGTTTGCCGTGTATGCATTAACCGCCGAGGCGCAGAAATAACGTAGAAAGGATTTTGACAGAGGAAGGGGCTGACCATACTATATGGTCAGCCTCTTTTTATTCGGATACGTGACGGAGAACATCTGCGGTTTAAGCAATTCTAAAAGCCTTCATCTGGCTTTTTGCTCAGTCCCTTTTCGTATTTTTGATCCTCAGTCCGATAAACATCGGACGATCATCAGCCAATGAGTCGCGTTGCCCGCATTTTACTGCTTTGGACTGTCAGCCTTTTATTAATGTTGCCGGTAATCCTGCGCGGGCAGAACATGCGCGTTTCTATTTCTTCCACACCATCCTGGCTTGTTCCTTACCAACCCGATCCTAAAAGGCAGCCTGCACTGCGCGAGGTGGATAACGGTTACTATGAAGTGTTGTTCGAAGAGCAGCATCATGTGGAGCGTAAAACGGTATACAATCATGTGGTGCGGCGTATCGTGTCGGAAGCGGGCGTGCAGAACGGGGCGGAGATATCTGTCGAATACCGCCCGGCTTACGAGCAACTTCATTTTCATACGTTGCAGCTCCGTCGTAACGGGCAGCTCATCAACCTCCTGAACCCCTCCAAGTTTAAGTTCCTGCAACAGGAAAAAGACCTGGCACAGTTCATTTACAACGGAACGGCTACGGCCCTCTTTTTCCCGGAAGATTTGCGGAAGGGCGATGAACTGGAGTACTCCTACTCCGTTATTGGCCGCAATCCCATTTTTGAGGATAAGTACTTCGACTCCTTTTACTTTTATTCGGATGAACCGATCATGAACTACTATTGCGCGCTGATCGCAAGTCCAACGCGGGAGCTGGAGTTCAGCGCGTCCGATGGTGCAGATGACCCGGTGGAAAAAAGATGGGGCGGACTGGCGTTGTACGAATGGGACCTGAAGGATAAACTGAAGGTGACGGACTCCGACGATGAGGCGCCTTACGTGCAGGTGACAGAGTATACATCGTGGGCGCAGATTATCAACTGGGCGTTCGCTATTAATAAAACAAGTGGTACAGGCATTCAACTGGCGGAAAAGATACGGGAGCTAAAAAGCAAAGCCAATGGTGATACGACGCGTTACCTGCTAAGTGCCATTCGTTTCGTGCAGGACGATATCCGTTACCTGGGTATTGAAATGGGCGAAAACTCGCACCGCCCTGTTGAGCCGGATCGCGTGCTTATACAGCGTTATGGTGATTGTAAGGACAAGTCACTATTGCTGGTCAACCTGATCGATGGCATGGGCGTAAAAGCTTACATGGCGTATGTCAACACCTTTCGCGGAAGCGAGGTGATCGACTTTCTTCCGAGTCCGTTTGCATTTAACCATGCGATCGTGATGATCGACTATCATGGTAAAAACTATTGGATTGATCCGACGATTGCCTATCAACGTGGCGTGTTAGACAAACGCGGCTCGCTGCCTTACGGACGGGCGATGGTGATTAAACCAGGTGCCAAGGGTTTCATGAAAGTGGATGGCGGTAATGATGGCAACATCGAAGCGAAAGAGAAATTCCTCTTATCCACCAAAAACGATGGCAGCACACAATTGCAGGTGCGCACTAAATACAGCGGTGGCTTTGCAGATGAGGTGCGGGCAGAGTTTGCGGAGTACAGCCTGAAGTCGCGGGAAAATAGTTTTCGCGATTATTACAACGATACCTATTGGGGCGTCTATGTGAAAGACTCTCTTTACACAAAAGATGACGAAGAGAATAATGAATTTGAGGTGATTGAAAGCTACAAGATCATACAGGCCTGGATGTACGATACCTTGTTGAACAACGGCAGCATCACCTTCACCTCCCATGTAAAAACCCTGGCCGACCAGGTACCGGGCGTAGGACTTACGTTGGGCACGGGCGATGTGGTGTTGAAATATCCTTACAAAGTAGATTACGAAGTGGAGTTGCATATGCCGGTTAACTGGAGTAATGTGCCGGCACCTGTGCATCTTAAAAATCAATATTATCGTTACGATTTTACGGCGACCACCGAGGGCAATGTGATCCGTTTGCGGTATCAGTATGAAACTTTTGGTAGTGATATTCCGGCGCTGTACAAAGAGCAGTACCGTGCTGAGGCGGCAAAAATGGCCGCGTCATTAAACCTGCTGTTCACGTTTAATCCGCGGGGCTCCTTTTTTGATGGCGGTCCGGCAGGCGGATGGAACTGGTTGATGGTGGTGTTAGGCGGCCTGTTCACGATAGCGTTCACCGTGCTGGCGGTGTTATATGCCAGTCAGCATGTACACCCGTTGAAGCTGAAGGCTGCGCCGTTGCAGATAAACGGGCCGTTAGTTTTACTGGGCCTCTGGCTCGTGTTTAGTGCGTTTTATCTGCTGATGGCGTTGGTAACAACGGACAGCTTTTTCTATTGTGTTTGGCAGGAGATGGTCACGCTGGCCCCCGGCAACGCCAGCACATTATTGCAGCTCGGCCTTGTTTGCCTGGTGTTATGCCAAGTGATGGTAACCGTGTACGCGGTAATGTTGTGCGTGTTGTACTTCCGTCGCCGCGATACTTTCCCGCCAGCGTTGGTCGCTTTCCATGTTTTATTATTGATACTGTTGGTGGCCATTCGTTTTCTGCCGGATGAGTTGCGGAGGCATCAAACCCTGTCGTCCGGATTTGTGCCGGATTTGGCCATGTTGCTTTCGGCGGCCATTTGGGTGCCTTACATCTTGCTGTCTGCACGGGCGAAGGGAACGTTCGTGATGCCTCACTCGTCAGATATAGCGGTGGTGGAGGACGAGGGGCCAGTGGTAGCGGATTATTCGCCGATGAAAGAAGGCATCGTGCCCGTGAAGCCGTATGTGGAAGGGCGCGTGCGGGAGACGAGGCGAAGGGTAGAGGTAGATGCGGAGTTGATGGATGCGATGTTGCCTCTGGGGCGGCAAGTGGCGGAGGTAGGTTTTAAGGAAGATGCGGACGCCGTGAACGCGATGTTGGTTGCAAACCAACCAGCGCAGGAGAAAAGCCTTCAGGCAGATGCGAAGCCTGGGCATGTGATGCCGTATGCAAAACAACATGTAAAGGAGACAAATATCGAGGTTGGTGCGATGCCTTCGGCTAAAGAGTTGTCTGACCAATATCAATTGCAAAAAACAGTTCGCCAGGCAGATGCAGAATCAATAAATGCAAAGCAACCTGCTGCGAAAAGCCCCGCAACACATTCCGCCTCAGACGACGTTCAAAGCGCCCCGGAACCAGCACAGCGTGGGGTATCACCATCACCTGGATCCGCTGCAGCCGATGTGCTAGCCACACTGCGTACCATTCAAAGCGCCCCGAAACCGGCTGCGCGCGAAGTTCAGCCAACATCACTCTCTCCAGAACCCGAACCCGAATCCGCAGCCGATAATATTCTTAAAACCATTCGCTTCCTGCATTCCCAGAAACAACAAGACGGCGGACCGCTCGACAGTCCAAACATCCTGCTGATCAACGAAAAGCCGAAGGAAGATTAGATGCTTACGGAATCGAAGATCACCACCTTCTCCCAATACTGGTTACACGTTTCTACAAAGTTCAGATGCACAGGGTGAACCTGGTAAATGTCATGGTCTTCCTGGCTGGCAAATACCGTGAGCAGGCAATAACTATAGCTGCGGTCAATTACCGGGCGGTCGGTAGAAGCAGGTTTGCCCACGCTAAAGGTTTGGATCACTTCTATTTTACCCAGTTCACTTACCCCTTGTTCAAATGCTTTAACGTCTTCGGCAGACAGGCCCGCCTTCAGGTAAAAGTTCACTACATGCACGAATTTGTTGTCTGACATGACTGTATCTTTTAATGTTGTTGAATGTATTTACGCACGTTCCACGCGTTTACGAGATAAACTAGCAGCAAAATGATTACCGTGCTGGCAATGGTCATTACGCCCGGCCAGGGAGAGATGTACATCATTTTACCCGCGAGTACCGTAGAGGCCCACCATTGTAAAGCCGCCACCAGCAAGAAGGAGCACAATCCAATAGTGAAATACATCGGCACAAACTGCTTCATCAGGTAACGGCGTAGCTGTTTGGGCGATGCGCCCAGCGTGATCAGCAACTGTATCTCATATTTACATGACTCCACTACTAATTGGATGAACATGCTGAATACGAGCAGCGCGAACAACAGCAACACCAATCCGAAGAAGCCCACCGCCGATGTAATGATGTTCACAATACCGCGATAGCGGCTGAAACGCTGTTTCTCTTTATCGGTACTAAATCCATGATCGGCTAAATACTTCACGAACGCCGGGTTGGACGGATCTTTCGTCTTCACAATAATGCGCGAAGGCGCTTTTTCTTTTTCCGTTCCGTACTTCGCATTCGCCCAGCGCATGAACGATTCGGGCACGAGTATCGTGGTGATGCGGTCGGAGAAGCCAGCCACTCTGCCAGTAAATATATCGCCGTTAACACCGTTATACACATTGATGCGGATGCTCGCAATGTTCTTTACCGTTTCTTCCGAAATCTGCGGCGAGCCCTGTCCTAACGCGAAACCGAAGTTATACAGGTCAAGAAAGTTAGTTGGGAGAATGATCGGCACCTCACTGCTGCCTTCCGTCCATTTCCACGAATCCACTTTAACATCGATAAACTCGTCGGGCATTGACTCGAAGAATAACATCGACGATACGCCTAGCGCGGGCATGTCGGCCATCACCTTGTATTGATTGGCGGTAATGGGCGCGTACGTTTGTACGAAAGGTTGCTGTTTAAGGTCGGCAAGTTCCGCAGCGGTAAACGCATTGGCCTTTTCGTTGCCGGAAGTGGCGTTGGTAATTTTTTTGTTGATTACCAGGAAGTCCATACTTTCATTGGCATTGCGGGTGCCGTACAACAATTCGTTAAAGTCGGTATGCACCTGTGCGGCAATGAGCAGCAGCAACATAGCAATACCAAGCCCGATGCCCGCCATCAAGAACCTTACCCGCCCTATACCGGTACGGATGATCTTTTTCAGTAAATCAAAAAACTGGCGCATGAAGCAATAAGGTTAAAGATGGTAATGGTCGTGGTAAGTAAATCGCTGGTCGTCGTCCAGGTCGGTGAGGATGAAGCCGGCTTTGCGGGCCGTACACTCTTCGGCGATCAATTGTGCGGCGCGGGTAGCGTTGGCATCGTCGAGGTGACTAAAAGGCTCGTCCATCATCAGCCATTCGAACGGTTGCATGAGCGCGCGGATGATCGCGATGCGCTGACGTTCGCCATAGGATAGCGTTTTGGCGCTCTGCTGCAGTACATGGGTAACACCCAGTTGTGCTGCCATCTCTTTTATTTTTTCCTGCGGATGATAAGGTTTCGGTAACATCGTCCGCTTCAGTTCCACGTTTTCCCAGGCAGTTAGCTGGTCGAACAGGCGTAGGTCCTGGAACACCACGCTCACCTTGCTCTGGCGGATGCTCGCCAGTTCTTCGGCGGAATAGTCTGCCCACGGCTTGCCATTGTACAACACGGTGCCCGTATAGTCGTAACGGATGTTGTACAGGTAATGAATTAACGTGGTTTTACCCGTTCCGGACGGCGCTTTTATCTTGATAAACCGTCCTTGCCGGAAGGTAATATCGCTATTCCACACATCTGAACGTTGCTGGATTATTTTTTCCCTGAGCGGGATGGGTACCAGCTGTTGAAGTACGATTTCCATGATGTAAACCTGGCATTTTGCCGGGCCACTAAAGCTAATACAAATCCCGTGGCCACCAAATTCCGGGCATAAAAAAAGCTGCCCGTACAGGCAGCTTTTTTTACAATAAGTTGATGAGTGTTGAATTAGAACGGAGCAGCTACTGCGGTATCAACCACTGCGTCTTCCGCAACGGTAGTATCTTCTTCAGTTTCCCATGCAGCACGTTGTGCAGCTTCTTTCTCTTTGATCACTTTAGCGGCTTTAGTACCGAAGTTGATCAGCTGAGCGAGGGAGTTCTGTTCTTTATTTTTGAAGTTCAGCACGAAAGTAGAGGTAGATACACCGCCATTAGGTTTAGCGCTGATGATGCGGATATCTTTGAACAGGCTTTTCAGCTCAGTTTCTACTTCAGGAGCACCGATTTCGTCGAGAGGAGCGCTGGCCAGGATTTTCTCCAGGTCAACCCAAAAAGCACCAGGATTACCTTTTGCTTCGCTCAGCACTTCAGCAGGAACGGTAGCTTTACCTTTACCGGCTACGTATTCAGCCTGCAGCGCTGCGTCAGAAGCAACGATGATATCTTTCGAATCGATAGATACCGCTACTTTGCTCATAGCTGCCATTTCTTCTTTCAGGATGTATTTATCACCTTGTTTAGTGAACATCTGCTGACCGAACTGGGAGCCCATTACTTTATCAAAAGCTGCTTTTTCGCCAACTTTCAAAGCAAAGAGCCATTTAACTTCCTGGCTGTTGTAAGTGTAGGTAGAATCCCACTCAGATACCTTTTTCACGTTTTTGAAATCGGAAGCAACGGCTACGATCTCACCTTTAAACGCTTTCAGGATATCGTCGAGTGTAAGGCCGCTTTGTGCCAGACCCATATTCACCAGGCCGTCCATACCAGCTTCTTTTACGATATCGGCGATCATGCGCAGGTCGAAATTAACCAGGGCAAAACCGTTGATGTTGGCAGAAGGATATTTTTCAAGCATAGACAGGTCAACGCCATCCCAATCATATTTCTTCATGATCTTAGCCAGTGCTTCGCTTGGGTAAGTTTTCATAGAAGCCTCGATTTTACCGTTTTCGAAGTTAGCAGTAGCAGTGTAGTAAGCACCTTCGTACAGTTTTTTCAGGCTGCCCATCATCATGGCTGCGGCACCGCTTTGCTCCATACCATAGAGCGCGCCGATGTTCGCGAACATTGACATATCAGCTTTCTCTTTCATCAGCTTTTTGAAGCCATCGATGCTGTTAGCAGACTCGCTTTCTTTCAATTTGAAGAGGCGGGCAACTTCTACTTTAGCGGCAGAAGTGCTTTCGTCGCCATAGCTACCCTGGATAGCTACGCCGATAATCACATCTTTGTTCCAACCTACTACTGCTTCGTCGATAGCAGCGTATTTGAAATCAGACCCTTCGGCTTTGATTTCTACAGTAGATTTATTTTTCTTCAGGAATGCTTCGAATTTAGCGGCGTCGTCCAGTTTGCCTACGAAGTTGAAGGTCATTTTGCCACCGGTTGCAGGCGTCATGGCAATAAATACCTGGCTTTTGAGGTCAATACCGGAATTTTCGATTTCCTTCATGCCTTTGGCTACCTCGCTGGTAGTATCACCACCCTGGATAGACTCAAACAATTTGTCCATGGTAATTCCGCTGGCAACGAGTTTGTCGTGCAGCTGTTTGCCATCAATGCTCAGCACAAATGCCGCTTCTTTGGGAATGTGCTTGCTCTGGGTCGGAACTTTCGAGCACGACGACATCAGCACTACGAAGGCAGTGCCCATCGCCAACAAAACTTTGGAAAGGTTCTTTTTCATAAAAGAGATAAAACGTTAAAAGGATTTTGAGAATTAGGAGCGAAAATACAATGTTTTTTGCTAATGCGTTTCGGATTCTTTATAACCGGTTAACAAAAGTCTTGCCGAAGGAATGCGGAGCCCAAACAATAAAACCCATGATTTTCAGTTTATTAACAAACCATATTCCGGAAAACTGGCCGCCCTGCGACTATTTCTCCCTTTAAAACGCTGTTTATTATAAAAAATAAATATCTGATAGATTTATATACCTTTGTATTAATCAGTGATTCATAACCATTTATTGAAAAGAGCCGATGTTTTTAATCATGTTACAATACATCCGACCGCTGGCCGCTATTGACCACTACCTGGATGCCCACAAAGTTTTTCTAGATAAGTATGTTCAGAGCGGGCATTTTATCTTGTCGGGTCGGCGTAAACCTCGTACCGGGGCAATTATTTTATGTAAGTCGTCTTCCCGCAAGGAAGTAGAGGCTATTTTGGCCGAAGATCCCCTGGATAAATACCAACTCGCGCTTTACGAGATTATTGAAATTGAGCCAATTTTTGCCGCGCAGCAACTGGAACAGCTGCTCTAATTGCAACTATACCACCGCCAACATCTAATCGCGACCGCTCTCTTTTCCTGATTGTTTTGTACTTCTGATGCAGCAGAGTAGTGCCTTTTACAGGTACTGACCGAACTATGCGCCTACCACTTTACCGTAACGGGTTTACGGTGCTCCACGACAGCTTTCATATTATCTAACCCTTGCTGAAAGTCCTTTTCCAGCGCACCTTTCATAAACATACCCATGATGTTTTCGGGCCGGCCGTAGTTAGCGTCAAAGCCCCAGGTAACTTTCGTTTTGCCGTCGGCATCTTCGAGTTGAAAAAAGATATTGGCTTGTGAGTGGTAAGGTTTGAAGAAGTAAATTTTCTGGCGGATGTGTTTGTACGGCTCCAGCGAAATATGCTCCAGTTTGCCTTCTCCGATCTTTTCACCTTTCCAGGTGATGAATGCGCCGGCTGTGCCATCGATGCCGGTAAGCGTGTATACGGCAGCGGTGTCCGCCAGTTTCCAGGTACTCCATTTATTAAAGTGTTCGAACTTCGCCAGGTAGTCCCACACCACGTTAGCGGGTGCATTGACCAGGATAGAGCGTTCAACACGCAGGTGAGAAGGGGCTGCAAAAACCAATACGAGGAATAGTGCGACGACGACGCCTACAATCCAGGCAAGAACTTTTAGTGCTTTCATAAATGGAGTGTTTAGGCCTACTAAATATAAGCCTTTTTGGGCGGCGGCAGATTTGGGGGCAAAAAAATCCGTACCGCTGTGGCGTTCGTGTAGCCATAGCTGGTACGGAGAAAAAGTTTTTTTAGACGGATGGCTGGTTTTGTTAATGAACTGTTACTTGTCGGTGTCCTTCTCTTTGCCGGAATACTTTTTATCTGCTTCCTTCGCTTTATCGAAGTCGAGGATGACAGAGTTGATGCAGTAGCGCAGGCCGGTAGGTGGCGGTCCATCGTCGAAAACGTGGCCCAGGTGCGCTTTACAGCGACCACACATTACCTCTGTACGCGTCATTCCGTGCGAATTGTCGGGTGAATAAATAACGCTCGTCTTTGAAATTGGCTGGTAAAAGCTAGGCCAGCCGCAACCACTCTCGAATTTTGTGTCTGATACGAAAAGTGGATTGCCGCATGCTGCGCAGTAATACGTGCCTTTGTCTGTGGTATTCCAGTACTTGCCGGTAAAAGCCCACTCTGTGCCCTTTTCTCTCGCTATTTCGAAAACTTTGTCGGGTAAAACCTTCTTCCACTCTGCATCCGTCATGTTAACCTTGCTGCTATCCGTGCGGGAGTAGACGGGATTCTTTTTATCCTCCATATGATTGGCATTTTTCCCACGTTGCTGGGAGTATGAACATTGACTAAATAAAACGGATAAGATCAAAATTACCAGATTCCTCGCTTTCATATTTATTCTGATTACCTGTTAACTACATTTTAACACCAATATTCATACCATTGGTGTATTAACATCTAAAGTTACGAAGATGCGCTGGCATTGGATTGTAAGCGGATGTTATACCATATACTTTAACAATCCTTTACGGCGGGTGTGAATATTATTGCGACTCAATCTTTCCTGAACAAAGGAGGAGAATTGCTACATTTGCGCAAAAGGCAGGAAGTGGCTGACATCATAAATTTATTACCCGATAATATAGCGAACCAGATTGCTGCCGGTGAAGTAATTCAACGCCCGGCTTCGGCAGTGAAGGAACTGCTGGAGAATGCGGTAGATGCCGGCGCAACAGAAATACAACTGATCCTCCGCGATGCCGGTAAAGAACTGGTACAGGTGATCGACAACGGTAGCGGCATGACCGAGACCGATGCGCGCATGTGTTTCGAGCGGCATGCAACGTCGAAGATCAATACGATCGACGACCTGTTCGCCATTCGTACCATGGGCTTCCGTGGCGAGGCGCTGGCCTCCATTGCGGCCGTTTCGCAGGTAGAATTGAAATCGCGCCGGGCCGACTCGGACCTTGGCACTTATATAGAGATCGACAACAGCGTCGTGAAGAAGCAGGAGCCTTGCCAGGCACAGATAGGTACCAGCATCGCGATGAAAAATCTGTTCTTTAACGTGCCCGCCCGCAGGAACTTTCTGAAGAGCAATGCTGCGGAAATGCGCCATATTGTAGACGAGTTCATCCGTGTGGCGATGTCTTTCCCCGAATTGCAGTTTTCGCTCAACAGTAACGGGCAGGAACTGTTTCACCTCGAGAAAGGTTCTCTCAAACAGCGCATCGTGGCCATCCTCGGCCAGCACTATAATGCAAAGCTGGTGGCCGTAAAAGAAGCAACGGATTACATGGACCTCAACGGGTTTGTGGGTAAACCGGAAACGTCCAAGAAAACACGCGGCGACCAGTTTTTCTTCGTCAACAACCGTTTTATTAAGAGTCCGTACCTGCACCATGCAGTGATGAACGCATTTGCCGAAATGATCCCGGCCGACAGCTTCCCGCTATACGTGCTGTTTATTGATGTGGATCCGGCGCATGTGGACATCAACGTGCATCCTACCAAGCAGGAAATTAAGTTCGATGATGAAAAACTGATGTACGCTTTTGTACAATCGGCCATCCGACACGCGCTGGCGCAGTTTAGTGTAACGCCTGCCCTCAACTTCGACCTTGACCCGGGAATTTCTCAGCTGGATGCGATTACCAAGCCGTTTACGCCGGAAGACCAGGCCTTATCGGTAGGTTCCTCTATCTATAAAAGCTTTACGCAGGCCAACCAGGCCCACGTGATCGATAAAGGCAGCAACAGCAACCTGAAACACTGGAAAGACCTGTACGAAGGTCCGCGCCCGGTGTCGTCGGGCAGCTCGTCGTTCCCCTCAATACCTTCGGCGCCGCATGAAATACCGGCGGCGGCATCTGTTATCGATGAACGCTGGCAGGAAGTGAGTTCTGCACAGAAGGTACCGATGCAGGTACATCTGCAGTACATTCTTTCGCACATCAAATCTGGTTTTATACTGATCGATCAGCAGGCTGCCCACGAGCGTATCCTGTACGAGCGTTACAACCGTGCATTGTCTGATACGCCGATGGCTACACAGCAAAGCCTTTTCCCGCAAACGTTGCATTTGCAGCCTGCGGATGCGGTGCTGGTAACGGAAATGCTAGCCGATCTGCACGCCCTTGGTTATGACCTGGAGCCGTTCGGGAATAATACCTTCATTGTTCGCGGTACGCCAGCGGATATACAAACGGGTAATGAGCAAGCGAGCATCGAAGGATTGCTGGAGCAGTTCAAGAACTTCAGTCATGAATTGAAGCATAACCGCCGCGAGCAGCTCGTACGGTCAATTGCCCGCAACAACGCCATTCCCCGGGGCAAGCCGCTTTCTACACGGGAGATGCAGAATCTCATCGACGAATTATTTGCCTGTACCATGCCGAGCGTTTCGCCGGGAGGCAGGTTTACTTATATATCCTTCAAATTGCAGGATCTGGAAAGAATGTTTGAAAGGGGGCTTAAGGCCTCCTTTTCTTTTTACCTGGGGGATGAGTTGAGGTGGTGTAAGTTGTTTTCTGGGTGTTGTCAGGGAGTGCCTGACAGCAAAGCAGTGTAAGCACCCCGCAAACTCCTGCGACCTGACAGCAAAGCAGTGTGACTCCTCAGGAAATTACCTCAGCACCCGCCCAATTTCCTTCATCTGCGCATACAGCATCCCGAAAGCCCGGTAATTCCGCATGTACAACTGATGATGCTGCCCGTCCGGATTGAACACCTTCGTTCCGGGAGGCGGCGAATAACTCCACATATCCAGCTCCTTTAAGGCGTGCCAGCCCAGTAGCGCTGCACCAAGGGCAGATGCGTCGTTTTCTTTTTCCAGGAGCATCGGCAGCTGGAAGACATCGGCCAGTAACTGGATCCATTGCTCGGAGGCGGTAAATCCACCGCTGACAGATACTTGTTTGATCGGGCCTGTGACGGTAAACAGTGCTTCTACGATACTATAAAGACTGAAAGAAATGCCTTCGATCAACGCCCGTTGAAAATGGGCGGGGGTATGATGCTGACGAACGTTCGCAAAGGTGCCGCTGGCCCGGCTGTCCCAAACGGGAGCACGCTCGCCTTGCAGGTAAGGTAAACAAAGTAAGCCTTCGCAGCCTGGCGCTACGCGAAACGCATCTTCCGTAAACTGCGGAGCAGAAAATTTTCCGGGAGTAAGCAGGTTGCCGAGCCACTGAACGGCTACGCCGCCGTTGTTAATAGCCCCTCCGGCTACGTAGCGATCTTCCAGTACATAAGTGAACAGCCGGCCGGTTTCATCTGCCTGCGGGTTGCCCGTTACGGTCCGAATCGCGCCGCTCGTGCCGATAGTGATCGCTGCTTCACCAGGATTAACCGCCCCGCTGCCTAATTGTGCCAGGCAGCCGTCACTGGCACCGGCTACAAAAATCGTCTGCGTCGAAAGGCCATTTGCTTCGAGCAGTGCGGCGTGCACCGGGGGCAAAATGTGCGTGGAAGGTACAATCTCCGGCAGCCTGTCCGCCGTAACGCCAGCGTGTTTCAACGCGGTTTGGCTCCACTTCTTTTCGCGGATATTAAACAAACCAGTGGCGGAAGCGATCGCGTAATCGGTGATGTACACGCCGCACAACTGGAACAAAATGTATTCTTTGATGCCGATAAACTTATGCGCCGTCTCAAACACCGCCGGCGCCTCCTGCTTCATCCACATCAATTTGCTTAGGGGCGACATCGGATGTACCGGGGTGCCGGTTTCGCGGAAAATAGCTTTGCCTTCCCGGGTATCCCGTAAGTCAGCGGCGTAAGCCTCGCTGCGATTGTCGGACCAGATGATGAGTGGTGTTAAAGGCGTCCCGGAGGCATCTACCGCCATCAGGCTGTGCATCGCGGCGCTGAAGCTTACCGCGGCAGGAGGGTAGCCAAGTTGTTTAATTACATCCCGAACGGTTTGCATCGCCGCCTCGTACAATTGCGGGGCGTTTTGTTCGCTACGACCCGGTTGTGGGTTTTGGGAGGGATAGGCCTGCCTGCTCTCCGCGATCACTTTACCGCTATGCAAAACGGCGATGGTCTTGGTGCTGCTGGTGCCGATATCTACGCCTAATATGTAAGGTGCCTGTGCGCTCATCATACAGTAAGTTAAAAAACAGCTTCCATTTACGCCGTTTAATTTTTAGATTTAGTTAAGTTAAGATGCCAATATAAATCCACGATTATGCCATTTCAGATAAGGAAAAAAGGTCCGGTGTACGATGTGTGCATTGTCGGATCGGGCGCCGGCGGCGGTATGGCCGCCAAGGTGCTGGCCGAAGCCGGACTAAAAGTCGCCCTGCTCGAAGCGGGGCCCAAATTCGATCCCAAAGATCCCGAACAATCCACCCAACTTAAATGGGCGTACGATTCTCCCCGCCGCGGAGCCACCACTACACGGCCGTTCGGCGACCTCGATGCTGCGTATGGCGGCTGGGAAATTAACGGGGAGCCGTACACGCAAAAAGGCAAGACAAAGTTCGACTGGTTCCGCTCGCGAATGGTAGGCGGCCGTACGAATCATTGGGGCCGCATCTCACTAAGATTTGGCCCGCGCGACTTTAAGCATAAAAGCGTGGACGGATTTGGCGACGACTGGCCTATCGGCTACGATGACGTAAAACCTTTTTACGACCGGGTAGATAAGATGATCGGTGTATTCGGCACCAAAGAAAATATGCCTAACGAGCCGGATGGTTTCTTTCTGCCGCCACCCAAACCACGGCTGCACGAATTACTGATCCGCGATGCCGGCCGGAAGATCGGTCTGCCGGTTATCACCTCCCGTATGTCGATGCTCACCCGCCCGGTAAACAAAGAACGCGGCGCGTGTTTCTATTGCGGCCAGTGTAACCGCGGCTGCTCGGTATACGGCGACTTCTCCTCTTCCTCGGTGCTCGTGAATCCTGCACTCAAAACAGGGAATGTTGATTTGTACGTGAATGCCATGGCACGCGAGGTAGTCACCGACGGCAATGGAAAGGCGACGGCTATTTCTTATGTGGATAAAACGGATTTACAGGAGTACCAGGTAAACGCCAAGGTGTTCGTACTCGCCGCCAGCGCCTGCGAATCGGCCAGGCTGCTGCTTAATTCCAAAGGTGCGGGGCACGATAACGGTCTGGCTAATTCCAGCGGCATGGTGGGCAAATACCTGCATGACTCTACCGGCGCATCCCGCCGTGCGTTTTTGCCTTACCTGGTCGATCGTAAACGTTATAATGAAGATGGTGTTGGTGGTATGCACATGTATGTGCCCTGGTGGCTCGATAATAAAAAGCTGGACTTCGCCCGAGGCTACCACATTGAGTTTGGCGGTGGTATGGGCATGCCGATGTATGGATTCGGGTTTGGCGTAGAAGAACTACAGCCACTGGTAAGCGGTATGCAGGCCGGAGGTTACGGCGCGTCGCTGAAAAACGATTACCGCCGCATCTATGGCGCCACTATCGGCATGGCCGGCAGGGGAGAAGCGATTGCCCGGGAAGATAATTACTGTGAGATCGATCCAAACACGGTTGACAAATATGGCATCCCGGTATTGCGGTTCAACTATACGTGGAGCGAGCATGAGATCAAACAGGCGAGGCATATGCACGATACGTTCGAGCAGTTGATCCATGAGTTAGGCGGAGTGGCGCTCGGCACGAAGCCCGGCGCAGAAAAAAACTACGGGCTCGAAAACCCTGGCCGCATCATCCACGAAGTAGGTACTACCCGCATGGGCGACGATAAAAGGAAGTCGGTGGTGAACCGCTTCAACCAGGCGCACGATGTGAAAAACCTGTTCGTGGTCGATGGCGGACCATTCGTATCGCAGGCAGATAAAAATCCCACCTGGACGATCCTCGCACTTTCCCTCCGCGCATCCGAATACATCGTGGACGAACTTAAAAAACAAAACATCTGACAAATGGACAGAAGAGAATCGCTCAAAGCGTTATTTATAGGTTCTATTTCAGCCGGTACGCTGGTTACTGCATGTGACAACCCGGATAAAAAACCGGAAGCAAAAACTGCGGCTACCAAAGGTTACGGCCGCACGCCTGACGAAGCCACACGCGACGAAAAGCTGCATGCAGAGAAATTCTTCACCGCGGCGGAACTCACTACGATAGGTTTACTCGCCAACATTATCATCCCGAAAGATGAACACTCCGGAAGCGCTACTGATGCTGGTGTGCCCGACTTCATAGAATTTATGGCGAAAGATCAACCCGCGTTGCAAACACCACTTCGCGGCGGGCTGCGTTGGCTGGACGTATTCAGCCTTAAAACCCATGGCCACATATTTTCCGAAAGCTCCGAAAAGCAACAGCTGGCCATCATCGACCAGATCGCGTATCCAGCTAAAGCAAAACCGGAACTGAGCCAGGGGGTAAGCTTTTTTAACCTGATGCGCAACCTGACCGCGACTGGCTTCTTCACCAGTGAAATGGGCGTAAAAGATTTAGGCTACCAGGGAAATAAACCCAATGTGTGGGACGGTGTGCCCGAGGAGGTCTTGAAGCAATACAACACGTCTTACGATGAAAAGCTACTGCCATTGTACATCAAACCAGAAGATCGCGGTACGATCATGACCTGGGATGAGGCATAAAAAGAACGGGCTGCCTTCTTGCCAGGCAGCCCGCTCTTTCAAAGTTTTGCCTGATAGCAGGCAGCTCGTTCTCAGTATTTAATGGACAGCCAGATACCGGCGACCCTTTCTATCATTACTTAACGTACTCCTTAAAAATCGTGTTCAGCCAACGCAGCATCAGGAAGATAATTCCCGCCGCAATACCCAGCAACACAAAGTTCACCAGGAAGTAATTCGCTTTGTTGTCATAGCCATCCCACAGCGTAGCCAGGATGCCCGACAATTTATTACCAATAGAAGTCGCCAGGAACCAGCCGCCCATCATGAGCGATGTGAGCCTCGGCGGACTCAGTTTCGATACCAGCGACAAGCCCATCGGGCTGAGGAACAATTCGCCGACAGTAATCACCCCGTAAGCTCCCACCAGCCACCAGGGCGATGCCTTGATCGCACCGTTGCTGCAAACGTATACCGCAGCGACCATCATAAACGTGGAGAACGCAGAGATCAATAATCCCCAGGCGATCTTCTTCGGTGTGGATGGCTCTCTGCCACGTTTACGCAGCGCGGTAAAGAACAGGATCACCAGCGGCGTTAGCGCAATTACAAAAAACGGGTTGATCGATTGGAATAATTCTGTGTTCAATAGCCTAACTGTCGAACCTTCGGCCGGCAGCTTTTCGGGCGCTACGTTTTTGAAGTAAGGGTCAGTACCCCATTCCTTCATTGGCTTACCTTCTGCATCGCGCACGAGGCGGAACTCTTTATCGTACGCCACCACAGAATCCTGCTTGTATACAATGTCCTGCACGAGCGACAGTGACTGCGCCGGCTTTTCCAAAGCGGCAGGAATTTCTCTATCTGTATAATACTGCGCCCAGGTTGTAAGCGCGGTACCGTTTTGCTTAAACACTGCCCAGAACATGATCGACACGGCGAATACGGCCAGCAGTGCGGCAACAGGTCGCTTATCTTCCAATGACGCTTTACGCAGCAGGTTGGCGAAGAAGTAAATAATGGGCAGGCACGCAAAGATGAACGCATCCGTACTATCAGAACCGAAGATGTTACCGGGAATAAACCAGCCGCCAATACCTACCACCAGCGCCGGTACAAACACCTGCATCATGATGGCCGACATCGGCATATCTTCCGGCTTGGCTGGTTTCAGCACATCCGCATGTTTGTAATGTTTGCTGCCGGCCACGAAAATGATCACACCCAGGAACATGCCTACGCCCGCAGCAATAAAGGCGGCTCCCCAGCCGATGTTGTTGCGAAGCGCCGCCGCAAAGAAGTTACAGATGAAAGCACCAATGTTGATGCCCATGTAAAAAATGTTATAACCAAGATCTTTGTTCGCTTTGTAAGCATCGTCGTTATACACGTTACCTAGCAGGGTGCTGATATTAGGTTTGAAGAAACCATTACCGATACAGATGAGCGCAAGCGAAAGATAAAACACCGTGAGGTTATGCACCGCCAAACCGATATAACCGAGCCCCATCAATATGCCGCCAATGACGATAGACCGGCGGTAACCCATGATCCTGTCAGCCAGCAATCCGCCAATAAAAGGTGTAAGATATACGAAGGCGATATAGGTACCGAAAATGTCCGCGGCCGCACTGTTATCCATTCCCCAGCCATTAACCGGATCTTTTAAATAAAGCGTGAATATGCCAAGGATGAGATAAAAACCGAATCGTTCCCACATCTCTGCCAGGAATAGAAATGGCAGCGCTGCAGGATGCTTTTTAGTAGCAGACATGCGTAATCAGTTGTTTTGATGATGGTTTCAAAAATAGCCCGTTTTCCACTTATACCGGAAATTATTATTTGAATTGATTTTCTTTTATATTGATTCAAAATTATCCACTCATGCTTCAGGAGAAAACAACTAAGGAAAACCAGGTTTCCCGCAGATCATTTCTGAGGAACGGCGCCGCAGTGGCAGCTGGTTTCATGATCGTTCCACGTCACGTATTAGGAGGTAAAGGTTATACAGCACCCAGCGACAGATTACGCGTAGCCGGCATCGGTGTAGGCGGTAAAGGTCAAAGCGATCTGGCGGAGATTGCTAAAGGTCCGGCCGACGTCGTATTACTCTGCGATGTGGACGACAGGCGTGCAGCCGCTTCTATCAAAGCGTTCCCGAAAGCGAAGTATTACAAAGACTTCCGTGAAATGCTGGACAAAGAGCATAAAAATATAGATGCCGTTACCGTGTCTACCCCGGATCATAACCACGCCATACAGGCGCTGGCAGCTATGCAACTCGGTAAACACGTATACGTTCAAAAACCACTTACCCACGATATTTACGAAGCACGTGTGCTGACAGAAGCCGCGAAAAAATATAAAGTAGTTACACAGATGGGCAACCAGGGTGCATCCGGCGATGGCGTACGCCAGTTGATGGAGTGGTACCGTGCAGGCCTCATCGGCGAGGTTACCGAAGTGAACTGTTGGACTAACCGTCCCGTTTGGCCGCAAGGTATTCCCTGGTCAGCCAATAAAGGCCTGGTGCCTAAAGAACTGGATTGGGACCTGTGGTTAGGTACGGCTCCTTATAAAGAGTATGTTGATAAACTGGTGCCTTTTAACTGGCGCGGCTGGTGGGATTACGGTACCGGTGCATTGGGCGACATGGGTTGTCACATCATCGAGCCGCCTTTCCGCATCCTCGACCTGGGTTATCCTACCGAAGTAGAATGTAGCGTAGGCAGCGTGTATGTAGATGAGTTCAAACGCGGCTACTTCCCCGAAAGCTGTCCTCCGTCTTCGAGCGTAAGGCTGAAGTTCCCGGGCAAAAACGGTAAACCTGTCTACATGAACTGGATCGATGGCGGTTTAAAACCTGCGCGTCCGGAAGAACTGGGCCCGAACGAGCCAATGGGCGACCGTGATGGTACGAGCGGCGTAATCTTTATCGGTACGAAAGGTAAAATGATGTGTGGTACTTACGGTATGTATCCAACGTTGCTGCCAACTTCCCGTACGAAGGAAGTAAACGTAAAGCAAACCATCGCACGCGTTCCGGAAGGCCACTACGTACAGTGGGTAAACGCCTGTATCGCAGGTTACGGTAAAAAAGAACTGAGCTCTCCGTTCGAAATTGCCGGTCCGCTGACAGAAACAGTGCTGATGGGCAACCTCGCCATCCGCAGCTTTGACTACAAAGATGCAGACGGCAAATTCCCTGGTCGTGGTATTAAACTGCTGTGGGATGGTCCAAACATGAAGATCACCAACTTCGAACCTGCTAACCAGTTCGTGAAACGCGAGTACCGCAGCGGCTGGAAACTGGGTAAGTAAGCATATCACATTAACGATAGTTTAACGGGTAAAGGGTGCATAAAAGCGCCTTTTACCCGTTTTCTTTTCAGGTAAAGTTTACAATATTAACGAAATGTTATACTTTGCCCCCTGGAAGTCAGCCTGATTGAGGCATGCAGCAAACTGACCGTAATGAAATTTATACCGATTTTGGCCTGTCTGGCAATGGTAACACCAGCCTTCGGCCAGCACCTATTATTAGAAGAGAGCACGGGGTACACACTTACGAAAGCAGAGTTAGCAGATAGTATTACGAAGAAAAAATGTACATCCTATAGCGTCATCACCAAGCGCAAAGTACGCGATGCCGCCATTGCTCCGGGTTACCTTATTCATGTGATGTTCTTTCCCGGAAATACCGCTCCGAAGAACGTGACCGCGCCTGCCGCTGTGAAAAGTGTGCAGCAGCTGGTAGATGCCGCCCCGCCGGTGCAGGAGCTCATGTCTGTAGGCATCATGGACTACAGCGTGCCTTATCGCCAGAATTATCAGCTCGATTCAGTACTGTATGTAAAGGAAGGCAGCCAGTTAAAAGAGCTGAAAGGGATCGTGGTAACGTATACGTACATATTAAAACCGTATGTACAGGCGGTTAATCTTGCTGCCAATAACTTCTTCATCAATACCAGGGCAAAGAAAACAAAGATCTCTTACAGCAACGGGGTACCGTACATCGTGGAGAAGTTTATGGATGGCGATTATCAGAATAAATTGTTCCTGATAGATGAAACGAAGGATGGCCATTATCACTTCCTCCGCACTGCGCGCTTCTGCCGTGATTGTACTTACAGCGAGAAAGAAGTGGAGTTCATATTTGATATTGCTACCGGTATCTCTAAAGTGAAAACCTTTGTGCCGGAGTTAACGACGGGTTCCTTCAAGAGCGGAAGCGTATATTATAACTTCAAATAAAAAAACCTGCCACGATACCGCGGCAGGCCTCACAATGAACAGCGCTTTTTAGCGCCACAACTCTTTAAAATCCCGCTTAAACTCCTGCCATTCGCGGTCGGAGCGCTGGAAGAAAGTATCTACTCCTCTACGGGTTTTATCCCAGGTTTCAACGGTTGCATTTTTTACATCATTCAGCTTTTCGTCTAACTTCTCGCGGTTCGCTTTCAGTCGTTCGCGGGCTTTATCGGCACGCTTCGAATTATCGTCTTTTAGTTCATCTAATTTTTCGTCGATGGAGTCGCGCTGGCGTTCCAGTGCCGCCTGGGCTTTATCACGCTGGCGTTTAAAGTACGCGCCGGCAGTATCTGCCTTTTCCTGCATACCCTCCCTGATTTGTGCTGCCCCTTCGTGGATCTTCTCGTTGGAGCTGTCGGTGGAAGTAGTATGAGAGGCTTTATTTTCCTGGCACGACAGCAGGGCGGTGGCGGCCAGTATCAATAAATAGTGTTGCATGATCAGTTAGTTTTAGGTCAGCAGTAGTACAAATCATGTTCCATTTTTATCCGCTATATGACCGCAGTTCATCGTTAAAATCGATGTTATCCCTTATTAAATGGGTCGTTAGCAAAAAATTAGCTAGGTTTGGCTCCTTTTTACGACAAAATCAATACGCTAATATTTATGAAGAAAAAGCTACTCGTCGCCCTGCTGCTCCTGGCAGGCCACCTGGCGAAGGCGGATGAAGGTATGTGGTTACCCTACCTTCTCGGTCAGCAGGTATATAACGACATGGTCAAAAAAGGCCTGAAGCTCACCAAAGAGCAGCTATACAGCATTAATAAATCATCTTTAAAAGATGCGATTATCATTTTCGGCGGTGGTTGCACCGGCGAAATCGTGAGCAACGAAGGCCTGATCTTCACTAACCACCACTGTGGTTACGATGCAATCGCCAGCGCCAGCTCGGTGGAGCATAACTACCTGAAAGACGGCTTTTACGCTACGTCCAAACAAATGGAAATTCCTGCGAAAGGGCTGTCTGTACAATTCCTGCTGAAAGTAGAAGACGTAACTGCCCAGGTGGAAGCCGCCGCTAAAGGCCTCGCCGGCGCAGAAAGAGCTGCTGCCGTACAAAAAGCGATCGCCGAGATCAGCAAAAATGCGGTAACCGTTCCTTCACAGGAAGCACGCATCAGCCCTTTGTTTAAAGGCAACCAGTACCTCATGTACATCTATGAACGTTACAACGACGTTCGCCTGGTAGGTACGCCGCCCGAAAACATCGGTAAATTTGGTGGCGATACCGATAACTGGGAATGGCCGCGCCACACCGGCGACTTCTCCGTATTCCGCGTGTACGCCGGTAAAGACGGTAAACCCGCTGAATATGCTGCCGACAATGTACCGATGAAGCCTAAACACTTCCTGCCGGTATCGATCAAAGGTGTGAAAGAAAACGATTACGCCATGATTTACGGTTATCCCGGTGGTACCAACCGTTACGAAACTTCTTACGGCGTAAAACTTAAAACCGATATTGAAAACCCCTCCACTGTAAACCTGCGCGACATCCGCCTGAAATACATGTTCGAAGAAATGAAGAAAGATCCGGCCGTGAAACTGCAACTGGCTTCCAGCTATGCAGGCATTGCGAACTACTGGAAATTCTTCGACGGTGAAAGCAAACAACTGCTGAAGTACGACGTTTATGGTCAGAAACAAAAGCAGGAAGCTGCGTTCATCGCCTGGGCAAAAGGAAAACCTGAGTACGAGAACATCTTTAGCCAGTACGAAAAACTGTACAAAGACTGGACGCCCTACGCGAAGGTGCGTGTGTACCTGAATGAAGGCATCTATGGTTCTCCGCTCGCCGCCTTCGCCGGCTCGCTCATGCAGCTGGAAAATGCACTCGCCAAAAGGCAGGGTGTAAAAGAAGCCATTGCTGCCGCCGATAAAGCACGCACTAACTTCCTGGCGAAAGAAAATAAACCAAGTGATGTAAAAATCATGGCCACCACGGCGATGATGTATTACAACGATATCCCGAAAGATCAGCACCCGATCGGTTTCTACGAAGCCGTGAAGAAGTTCGGTGACCTGAACGATGAAAAAACGTTCCGTACCTGGGCTGCTCACGTGTTCGCCAACACGATGATCTTTAACGACGCCAAATGGAAAGCGTTTATCGCTAACCCGGACAACGCCCAACTGCAGGACGATCCGGCGTATAATTACGCGTCTGCCTTCTCTAAGAACTACATCAGCAAATACGCGCCTAACTTTGGCATTTTCACAAATGGCAATGCCGAACTGGGCCGCCTGTACCTTAAAGGCGTTATCGCCCGCGAGCCTAACGCCAGCCGTTATCCTGATGCCACGTTCACTATGCGCCTCAGCTACGGCCAGGTGAAACCTTACAAACCGCGCGACGCCGTGTCGTACGACTACGTAACCACGCTTACCGGTGTAATGGAAAAGTACAAACCAGGCGACTATGAGTTCGATCTCCCCGCTAAGCTGATGGATCTTTACAAAAAGAAAGATTTCGGTCAGTATAAAGATGCGAAGAAGAACGACCTCGTAGTTGGCTTCATCACCACCAACGACATTACCGGCGGTAACTCCGGCTCCCCGGTAATCAACGGTAATGGCGAATTGATCGGCCTGGCTTTCGATGGCAACTACGAAGCCCTCAGCCACAAGATCCAGTTCGACCCGGTGTACAACCGCACCATTTGTGTGGATGTGCGCTACGTGCTTTGGTGCATCGATAAACTGGGCGGTGCCACCAGCATTATCAATGAATTGAAGATCGCTAAGTAGATCATAAAAAACGGAGAAGGGGTTTCCTTCTCCGTTTTCTTTTTTGTTAGCCAGCTTCATATCTTTCCTCAGCCGCCGTTGTGTCACTCACTTCAGCAGTGGTTTTACTTCCCATCCTTCCACCCCCACAAATATCTCGCAGCGTGCGTCCGGTAAGGCGTCCACTTCGCAGATATCTCCAGCATCTTCAGCTTCTGCGCTTTTTTATCCAGCTTTTCCAGTTTATATAATTTGATCATTGACTGCTGCAGGTTCAGATCATCAATTGCAAATACATCTTCGCGGCCGAGGTAGAACATGAGCAACATTTCCACCGTCCACCGGCCTACGCCTTTTATTTGCGTGAGGTAAGCGATGACTTCATCGTTACTTAGCTTGTGTAACTTTTTATCGGTCAGTTTTTCGTCGATCACGAATCGTGCGACGTTTTGTACGTATGCGACTTTCGCATTGGATAAGCCAATGCTGCGCAGCGTTTCGGGGGCGTGGCTAATATTTGAGTGGCAGTAGGTTCTTTGCCGCCGTAAAGTGCCAGAAAACGCTTGTAAATGACCTCGGCCACTTTTACGCTGAGTTGCTGCGACATGATAGAACCGATAAGCCGCAGGGCGATATTGCGTTTGATAGGCAATACGGCCAGCGGCTCATTGAGTATTTTATTCAGGCGTTTGTCCTTGCGAAGATGGTCTAAGTAGGCCAGCTCCACGGGTGCCGGTATGTTAGTTCGTTTCGCCATAGCGGATCATTTATCCGCGGGCAGTTAGTAGGCCAGTGGCTGGGTGTACAACACCTGCAACAGGCTTTGGCCCACGGCTTTGAGGGTGCTTTTGTCGATGATCTGCATATTATCGTTTGCAGTATGCCAGTGCGGTGCGAAGTCGCCGTTCTGCTGCAAGGCAATAATATCGTAAGTAGGAATGCCGGTAAGCGTGTTCACATAATAGTGATCATCCGTGATAGCAACATCCTGCGCATTTTCATAACGGAACTGTGAGTAACCGAGTTGGTTGGCTACATCCCAGAACATTTTCATAGGGCCATAAGCGTCGCGCTTAGAGAAGCCTTCCATGAAGAACTGGGAACCACGTGCGCCTACCATGTCGAGCAGGATGCCGTAATTGGCTTTGTAACCTTTTACATGCGGGTTCTTCGCCCAGTATTGAGTGCCGAGGCAATAGCTATCTTCCACGCCGGACACGCCATAGTCTTCTACATCCGTAAACAGCAGGTCGATGCCTACCGCAGGTTTCTTTTGCTGAAACTGCCTGGCCAGCTCGATCATCACACCAACACCGCTGCCACCGTCATCTGCGCCATCAATAGCTGTTTTTTTATCGAAGGCATCCTGGTCGCCCCATGGACGGGTATCCCAGTGGGCCAGTATCAGCACGCGATCTTTAGCGCCCGGGTTAAACGAGGCAACGAGATTGATGCAAGGCAGTTTTTGTTTTTGTGGACCGGTAACGGTGGTTTCCTGTACGTACAGGGTATCCGACAACGGGCGCAGGGTTTGAATGAGCCAGGCGGCACATTCTTTTTGCGCTTTGGTACCCGGTACACGCGGGCCGAACGCCACTTGTTTCGCTACATAGCTATAGGCAGAATCAGCAGAAAATGCCGGTACGCCTGCAGTATTAATCGTTGTGGTGGCGGTTTCATTATTATTTTCCGCCGGTTTGGGTTTGGTTTGGCAGGCTGCCAGTAACAAGGCCATTCCCGTTATCCACTTCAGTTTTTGCATGTCTTCTTGTTTATTCTACAGTATAACTAACGGTACCGTCTTTTTCGTCCTTCAGTTGAATGCCGAGGTCCAGCAGCTGATTGCGGATCTTATCGGAAGTTGCGTAGTCTTTACGCGCTTTCGCTTCTTTACGGATATCGATCAGCAGTTGTAACACTTCGCCCAGTTTGTTGCTGTCACCTGCCTGTACCGGCACAAGTCCGAGTATCTTGATCAGGTACGTTTCCCAGGTTTCTTTCAACAGGTTAAAGGTGGCTTCGCTGATCTCGCTCATTTTAATCTGACCATGACGCAACGAGTTGATCACCGGTGCCAGTTCGAACAGGTTGGCCATCACCTTGGCTGTGTTGAGGTCATCGTTCATGTACTCGGTACATTCCGCGCAAAGCGTTTGCACCTGTTTGTCCAACTCCTCGTTCAGTGCTCCGCCGTTAGCGGTGTAGCTTAGTTTCTGTAACGTTTCGTATGCATCCCACAGGCGCTGCAAGCCACGTTCCGCCGCCTGCAATGCCTCGTTGGAGAAGTCGAGCGTGCTGCGATAATGCGTTTGCAATACATAAAAACGGATGGTCATCGGGGCATAAGCTTTTTCCAGCAGCGGATGCGTGCCGGCAAACATTTCCGTGAGTTTGATCACGTTGTTATAGCTCTTACCCATTTTACGACCGTTGATCGTAATCATATTATTGTGCATCCAGTAACGCGCCATCAGCTCTCCGTGCGCCACTTCGCTCTGCGCGATCTCACACTCGTGGTGCGGGAACTGCAGGTCCATGCCACCACCATGAATATCGAACTGGGTGCCGAGGTACTTGCCGCTCATGGCCGAACATTCGATATGCCAGCCCGGGAAGCCGTAGCCCCATGGACTTGGCCAGCGCATCAGGTGTTCTGCCGGTGCGTTTTTCCAGAGGGCAAAGTCTACGTTGTTACGTTTTTCACTTTGGTTTTCCAGTTCGCGTACACTGGTTTCCAGCATATCTTCGAGCACACGGCCGCTCAGGATGCCGTATTTATAGTTTTCTGCGTATTTCTTCACATCAAAATACACCGAGCCATTTGCTTCATAAGCATATCCCTGCGAAATGATTTTCTGGATCATTTCGATCTGTTCGGTGATATGTCCCGTGGCGGTAGGTTCGATGCTAGGTTCCATACAGTTGAACTGCAACATGGCCCAATGGTAAAGATTGGTGTACTTCTGCACCAGTTCCATGGGTTCCAGTTTTTCCAGCAGGGCGCCTTTGGCAATTTTATCTTCGGCTGCACGGCCTTCTTCCTCGAAGTGGCCGGCATCGGTGATGTTGCGCACATAGCGTACTTTATAGCCTAGGTGTTGCAGGTAACGGAAAACTACGTCAAAGGTGATATAGGGGCGCGCGTGGCCCAGGTGCGACTCACCGGATACGGTAGGTCCGCAAACGTACATGCCTACGTGACCAGGGTACAGTGGCGTAAAAACTTCCTTCTGCCTCGTAAGCGAGTTGTGTATCTTAAATTCTGACATATTCAATTATCGTGGACCGAATTTCTACATTTTCGGGCGGATTGCAAATATAAGGAATGTTCTGCGCAGGGGGGCGGCGGTTAATTATCCGTTTCGCCCTGTACAGAAAGCTGGGTAATAACCGGGTAGTGATCGGACAGGCCGCTCTTGTCGATCCTTTTAAAGCTATGCACGTCGAACATTGGATCCACAAAAATATAATCGATCCGTAACGTGGGCGCCAGGCTGTTAAATGTACGGCCAATCCCGTTGCCCTTTACCAGGAACACGTCCTGCAGTTTGCCTTTCACTTTGAAATAGGTGTAAGAGGCCGGCGTGTCGTTAAAATCGCCGCAAACGATCACCGGGTGCGGACTTGCGCTAATAAAGCCAGCCACCAGTTCGGCCTGTTTGCTTCGCCTCACATAAGCCTCTCTCATTTTTTGTACAATGCCTTTGGCCGCTACCAGCCCCGTATCTTCCTGTTTCTTTATTTTCTCGATCGACTTATAATCTTCCCTGTTAAAGCGGTACGACTCCAGGTGCATATTCACTACACGAATGGTATCGCCTTCTCGCATGATATCTGCATAAATAAGGCTCTCACCCATAGGCCCCAGGTCCAGCTTTACTTTATCCGACTTAAGAATCGGGTATTTGGAAAAGATGATGGAGCCCCAGTGCTGCGAACCGTTACGGTTAAAGTCGCTGGAAAAGAAGCGGAACGGAAGGTGCATCGTGCGCGAAATATCTTCCCGGTTATTGAAGTCGCCCTTTTTCTCGGAAGTATAAAAGTCCTGCATACACAGGATGTCTACCTTCTCTTTTTTGATGAGGTCGAACATCGCCTTGCGGGTAGGTTCGCTGTTTTTATCGCGGTACAGGCCGAACTGCGCTACGTTGTAGCTCATCACCGTAAACGGTTTGACGGTACTATCTGCCACCGGTTGCGCGTGCCCCGGCCAGTTAAATGCCACGAACGAGGAAATGGACTTCCAGCCGATCAGCATTGCCACTATAGGCAGCAACGCATATTTAGGATGAAAGATGAGCCACAACACTGTGAACAGCACCATCACCAGGAACAGGAACGGAAACGCCAGGGAAAAGAATCCGATGGGCCAGAAGCGGGCGGGTGACACAAACGGGGCCAGGCATGATACTAAAAAGAAAATGACGGCTGTAATATTTACAGTCAGAAAGAAGCCTTTTGTGAATAATCGTAAGAATCTCAACGCCTAGTGTTTGGTGATCGCCGGGTATAAATTTAATGGAAAAAAGGAAAAAGGAAGGCGGAAATGGGGTGAAACGGGGCTGTGCGAGTGATGAAAAGTGTTGCTGCGGGCCGGTTTGCCCGCAGCAACAAATATTTTTAATCTCTCAGGTTAAGTGTAGCTGTAATGGGAAAGTGTTCGTAACGGAACCGGCGGTTAATGCGAAAATCTTTTACATGGATGCGTTTGTCGGGCAATATGTAATCGATACGCAGGGTAGGGGCCAGGCTGGCAAAGGTACGGCCAAAGCCGAAGCCACATTCCAGAAAGGCGTCCTTCATGTCGCCGCGTATAGTGCGATAGGTGTTGGAAACGGGAATGGCATTAAAGTCGCCGGTCACGATCACCGGGTACGGACTGCGGGCTACTTCCGAAGCGACAATATCCGCCTGCATGGCGCGTATGCGGAAGGTGGCCTTCATTTTTCCCGCTACACCACGACCCTGCTTCAGGTCACCGCTATTAACAGCGCCAAGGCTGGAGTAATCGCTTTGGTTAAACTGATACGACTTCAGGTGTGCATTAAGTATACGAACGGTATCCCCGCCGATCACCACATCTGCCCGGATCATATTTTCGGTTTCCGCACCACCTTGTAACGCGATCGTCTGCGCGCTTACGATGGGGTAGCGGGAGAAAAGAGCGGTACCAAAGTGCCAGGTATCCCAACGGGTAAAGTCTTTCGAAAAGTAATGATGCGGGTATTCTCCGCGGATGCGTACCGAGTCGAAATTGTGCAGCTTCGTCGGATCATCGTTACTGTAAAACTCCTGCATACACAGGATGTCGGGCCGCTCGTCCTGCAACATTTCATACATTTTGAGCCGCAGCGCCGGGTTGTCCTGGTAATCGCGCATGCCGAACATGCTACAGTTGAACGACATCACCGTAAAGTTCAGCTCACTGGGTGCCGGGCTGGAATGAAACGGGTGAAATGCCCAGCTTTGCAGAATGGCTTTCATGCTCAGCAGGATGGCGCCGAGCGAAATAAATATGTAATAGCGCTTTTTGCCTTTGTAAAACAGCCACAGTACAAGAAAACCGGCGCATAACGCCAGTAAAAAGGGGAATGCAAACCCGGCAAAACCTGCCGGCCAGAACTTGTTGGGGCGAATGTATTGAGCATACGCTGAAAATAAGAGGCCGGCGGCGAGGGCAACATTAACCCATAATAACAAACGCCGGATGATGGTCTTGAATAGATTCACGTTAAAAGAGGTTAGGGAGCACTAAAATAGCACTCCCTAACCAAATTATGTGTGAATTATTTATGTACGGAAAAATCAGGCTCCGCCCTCTGCATCACTCGCTCTCAGCAGTATTTCCCTTTCCTCTGCGGAAAGGGAGTCGAGACCGGATTGATTGATCTTATCAAGAATTTCGTCGAGGCGATGCTCTGGCACCTTGCCTACCCTGCGGAAAGGGGTGGTTTCCTTTTTTGCGTAGATGCTTCCGGGAATCTGGTCCGGATTGTAAACGCGTTGCTCGCTGGGGTGGAACATGTGGCTGATGCCGTGAACCGCTTTGTTAAAGCCTTCACCGATGTCTTTACCCCTTTTAAGTCTTGCTGCATACAGCCACCCGAAAAGAGCGCCACCCAACAGATAAGGGTAATGCGTCAAGTCAGCCCTGTCGGCAGCATGTGCGCCAATGCTGAGGGCAAAATAGATCATAAAAACGATCCAGAAAGGAATGCCGCCTAACAGCGTCGGAAGAATCCGGTACTTTGGTGCGATTATGACTGCGGCTACTGCCAGCGCCATTACACTGGCGTGCGCGCCCGCCATGTATGCGCCGGGACGAATGGCCATAAACGGCGGCAGCAGGTTCATGGCTGCCAGGTAAAATGCAATACCGGTAAGGCCGCCGAAAAGGTAAACCGGCAATATGCGACGGTGACCGGCCTGCTGTTGCAGCAAGGTGCCAAAGCCCCATAGCCAGATCATGTTACTAACAATATCGATCACGCGTAGGTGCACGAACATAGCCGAGAGCACGGTCCAGGGATGCGTAATAAATGTAGGAAGATGCGCCGGTACGCGGATATTGGCCAGAACATCCCGCGGGAATGCGTCTGGCGCCATATTTTCCATTTTATAAATGATGTCCGTAAACTGAACCAGGATAAATATAGCCAGGTTAACAACCAATAAATTGGTGACCATATTTTTTTCTTCCCCGAGGGAAAGCCGGGAAGTCTGTTCTCTTTCTACAGCGTGCATAGCCATAATGCTTTGTTTACAAATTTAAAGAATCCATCCTTTCAAAGTTTCAAAATCCGTGCCCTGCTTTCAAGATGGATCGATGAAAAAAAGCAGCTATGTTTAATGTTTTGTAACGGTGTTACTGCCGGCCCCGCCTGGTCCAGGCCCGTAATAACAGGAAGCTGAACAACACCCCACCGAGGTGGGCAAAGTGGGCTACGTTATCCCCGGGATTGTTTTGAACCGCCATTACAACCTCCATGATGATCATGAACGCGGCGGCGTATTTGAGTTTAACCGGGAAAAGGAAGTAAATGTACAGCAGCATGTTCGGAAACAGGTATGCGGCGCCGAACAGGATGCCATATACCGCACCGGAAGCGCCCACCATCGGGATGTTGCGGTATGCGGCCACCGCATCGGTTACGAAGAAGCGGCCGGTATCGATAGCGGTAACGTTGTTCGGATTGGCATGCAATGCCGCCAACAGGCCATCTATCCCTTTATTGGTAATGTAACCCAAATTGAACTTCCTTTCAAGGTCCAGCAGGTTTTCGTAAGTAGGATTGTTCAGGAACTGGTTGGCCATGATCGTCAACTGGTGGTTTTCCCAGGCGACTACACCCATATAACACAGTGCCGCACCAATGCCGCAAGCCATGTAAAATGTAAGGAAACGTTTAGGGCCTACATAATTCTCCAGGATGGAACCGAATATCCAGAGCGAAAACATGTTATTGAACAGGTGGCCGAAGCTGCCGTGCATAAATATATGCGTAACGATCTGGTGCGGTTTAAACAGGTCGGACCCTACATAGTGCAGGGCAAACATATGATCTATCCAAACCTGTATTTCTTTGGGCATGGTGATGGTCGCAAAGTAAATAAGGGCATTGATGATCATCAGGTTCTTGATAACCACCGGCAGTATAGAAAAGTTTCCGGGCCTGTAATCGTTCATGATTCGCTGGATTCGTTTGTTGTATTTAAAATTATCTTTTCTTCAGTAAAATCACGTTTTCGATGTGGTGCGTATGCGGAAACATATCTACGGGCTGCACTTTTTCCACGCTGTACATCACGTCCAGCAGGGCAAGGTCGCGGGCCTGGGTAGCCGGGTTGCAGCTCACATATACAATTTTGGGAGCGCCCACTTCCAGCAGTTTTTGCACCAGCTTTTCGTGCATTCCGGCCCTGGGCGGGTCGGTAATGATCACATCTGGCGCGCCGTGTTGTGCAAAGAAAGCATCGTCCACTATATCTATCACGTCACCGGCATAAAAAGTAGCGTTGGTCACGTTATTTTGTTCCGCATTGATGATCGCATCGTCAATCGCTTCTTTGATCAGCTCAATACCAATTACTTTCCGTGCCTGGCGGGAAACAAAGATGCCGATGCTGCCGGTGCCACAGTATAAGTCATACACTACTTCCGTGCCGGTTAAGCCGGCAAACTCGCGTGTAACCTGGTAGAGCCGCTCGCCCTGGTAGGTGTTGGTCTGGAAAAACGACTTCGGACCGATCTTGAAAACGAAGTCCTCCAGTTTTTCTTCTACATACCCTTTGCCGTAATACACCTTCGGCTCCAGGTCAAAAATGCTGTCGTTCTTCTTTGGATTGATGGTATACAACAGCGACGTAATGGCAGGCACTGCCTTTAAAAGATGGTCCAGCAGGGCGATGCGCGCTTCTTTATCCTCATGGAAAATAACCAGGTTGGCCATTACCTCGCCGGTGGTGCAAATGCGTAATACGAGGTTGCGCAACCAGCCGGTTTGCTGACGAATGTCGAAAAAGGACAGGTCGTTGGCAGCTGCGTAATCACGAATAGTATTCTTAATAAGATTCGCCGGCTCCGCCATCAGGTGGCATTGCTGGATGTCCAATACCTTATCGAACAGCTTGGGAATGTGGAACCCGATCGCGTTGCGGCGGGGAATTTCCTCGCCTGCGGCGGCGTCCATTTCGGCCTGGGTGAGATAGGCCTTGTTGGAAAACGTAAACTCCAGTTTGTTCCGGTAATGACTGGTGAGTTGACCGCCCATAATCGGGCTGATCTCCGGCAGGGCGATCTTACCAATACGGGTAAGATGATCTTCCACCTGCTGGTGTTTATGTTGCAGCTGCATGCTGTACGGCAACATCTGCCATTTACAGCCACCACATTCGCCAAAGTGCTGGCAGAACGGGGTGGTACGATCGGGCGACAGGCTATGGAAGCGAACGGCTTTACCTTCGGCCCAGTCCTTCTTGTTCTTACCAAGACGCACGTCTACCACATCGCCGGGCACCACGCCACCTTCAATGAATATTACTTTACCGTCTTTCCGGGCCAGGGCTTTACCTTCTGCGGCATAACCACTTACCGGGACGTTTTCCAGAATTACATTCTTTTTTCTCACGGGTGCAAAGGTAACAAGAAAACAAGTTCACCATTTTTCCTATTTTTACTATTCCTATGCAAAAACTACTACTTACCGCCATTAGCCTTTTCTGCTGCGCCGTACTGCACGCGCAGGGGTATGAGATCACCGTGAAAATGAAGGATTACAAGCAGGGTACGCTGTACCTGGGCCATTATATGGGTAAAAGTACCTATCTGATGGACTCTACCCAGATCGGCCCAAACGGTGTAGCAGTGCTCAAAGGAAAAGAAAAAACGCCCGGAGGCATTTATCTTGTAGTAATGCCCGGCCGCCAGCGCTACTTCGAAATGCTGCTTGATAAGCAACAAACGTTTTCCATGACCGTCGATACCGCCAACCTCATGACCGGTACCGTTTACATGGGTTCTCCCGATAACGACCTGTTCCTCTCTTACAATAAGTTCCTTTCGGCCATGGAGCCCGAAAACCGCGAGCTGCAGCGCTTATTGCAGCAAAAAACAAAGGCAGATACCGCGAAGGCAGTACCCTTACAGGCCGAGCTGTTTAAAAGGATCAATACTAAAAGAGAAGAAATTGTAACACAGCATCCTAAAGCGTTGCTCACTTCTATCTTTAAGCTGATGAAAGAACCGGAAGTACCGCAAACCCTGCCTAAAAAGGCTGACGGTACCGCGGATTCCACTTTCCCTTACCGATACTACAAAGCGCATTACTGGGACAATACCGACTTGGCCGACGGCCGACTGGTACGCACGCCCATCTATGAAGGCAAGCTGCAAAAGTACTTCTCGCAGTTAGTGGTACCCGAAGCCGACTCCGTAAATGCCGAAGCCGACCGCCTGTTAGCCAAGACCCGTGCCGATAAGGAGATGTTCAAGTTTACGCTCTGGTGGCTTACGAACACCTATGAAACGTCGCCATACATGGGCATGGACGCCGTGTTCGTGCATCTCGTTGAAAAATATTATGTACCTGGCGATGCCACCTGGCTGACCGAGGAGCAGAAGAACAAGATCATTGCCCGCGCATATACCATTGCACCTAACCTGATTGGGCAGCCCGCGCCACCATTGGTGATGGAAGACTCCACCGGCAAACCTGTTTCGTTATATAATGTAAAAGGCAAATACACCGTGCTGGTGTTTTGGGACCCCACCTGCAGCCATTGCAAAACAGAAATTCCCCGCATCGATTCTGCCTATAAAGCATTGTGGAAAAACCAGGGCATTGCAGTGATGGGCGTTAAAACAGAAGGCACCAAAGAAGAGTGGAGCGCCTTTATTCATAAGAATAAACTCACCGGCTGGGTACATGCTTTAGATGCGCAACAAAAAACAAACTACCGCCGCCTGTACGACGTATACAGTACGCCGGTAATATACCTCCTGGACGAAAAGAAAAAGATCATCGCGAAACGTTTGGGCGTGGAACAATTGATCGGTTTTCTACAACATCTGGACAAACAAACTACGAGTAACACCACTAGATAGCTTAACGCATAATCCTTCCTAATAAACTGATCTCTAGCTGATTGTAACACATTTGATGTGCTTTGGCACAGTCTTTGGCTTTATGTTAACATATCAAAACCAAAACAATCAAATCAGTTTAAATTTAAGGTTATGACAAAGAAAATTTTATGTTCCATTGCTGCTGTAGCATTCGCAGCAGGCGTGAATGCGCAGGTGAGAGTAGGCGTTAAAGGCGGTTTAAACCTTTCAAACATCACTGTAAATAATGACGGCGGAGTAGACAATAACAAAATGCTTCCTTCGTGGAACGCAGGTGTGATCGCAGACTTTCCACTGTCTGAAATCTTATCGATCCAACCAGGAGTATTCTATTCCACTAAAGGCTCTAAACTCGAAAGAGGTGATTCCGATGATGCAGACTATTTTAAATCAACCACCAATCCATCTTACATTGAGATTCCCGTAAACTTCGTAGGTAAGATACCGTTAGGTGAAGGCAGCAGCAACAAATTCTTTATTGGTGTTGGTCCTTACGCGGCTTTCGGTGTAGCAGGTAAAAACAAATATACACTCGGTACCGGCGCGCTGAGAGTAACTGGCGAAGACAATATCGAGTGGGATGACGATACCCCGTTCAACAACGACGACCCTAACCAGGGCTTCAACAAATACAAACGTTTCGACTGGGGTGGTAACATTATGGCCGGCCTCGAATTCGGTAACGTGCTCGTATCTGCGCAATATGGCCTGGGTTTTGCTAAGATCCTGTCCGGTGAAGATGACAGCAGGAACGACAAGAACAAACACAGGGTGCTGAGCTTCTCTGTAGGCTTTATGTTGGGCCGGTAATACAGATAGCGTCGAAAGCGCACTATGTAATTAAATACGCCTAATTTAAAACCAATTATAAACAACACGACCATGAAAAAAGTACTGTTATCAGCCGCGGCGCTGTTTATCGCAGGTCTCTCCTTTGGACAGGTGAAATACGGCATCGTAGTAGGTCCGAACTTTTCAAGTATGACATCTAAACTGGGTGGCGAAAAACACACCTCAGATCTTAAAGTGGGCGTAAGGGCCGGTTTCACCGCCGATATTCCGTTAGCCGACGATTTTTATGTTCAGCCAAGCCTCCTGTACGCTAACAAAGGCGGTAAAGAAGACGGCGAATTTTTTGGTCTCGACTATTCTTACAAAACAAACCTGCACTACCTGAACGTACCCGTTAACTTCCTCTTTAAACCAGAAGTGGGTACAGGTAATATGATCCTCGGCGTGGGTCCTTACTTCGCGTGGGCGCTGTCCGGTAAATCTGGCGACAACGATATCGAATTTGGATCAGACGAAATGGATCACGACCTGAAAAGGTTCGACTCCGGCGGTAACCTGCAGGTAGGTTACGAATTGAAAAATGGCCTGAACTTCGTACTGCACGCGGAAATGGGTTTCATCAACCTGGCTCCGGGCGGTGATAGCGACAACGCTGCCCGCACTAACTCCTTCGGTGTTTCCGTAGGTTACAAATTCGGCCGCTAATTCATTGATACATAACGGCATCGGATATATATCCAGCCGCGACATAAGCATTAAAAAAATAAATATTAATGCTGATGTCGTTGGCTGGATATTTTTTATGGAAAAAATCACCAACCTTTATATACCTAATTTGTTCGCTATCCTACCCCTAATGAGAAAACAGAGGCAGAGCTGAAATTAAAACCGGTCACCAAACTGATACCTACTAAACACCGACATCATGATCGAGCGCGGATAACAGCCGTTGCCCGGTGATTGCAGCAAACACCCCCAGGCGAAGAACATTTATCGAAGCACTTATAACAAGAGCACTTATGAAACAATTTTACGGCATCTCCCTTGCCTTTACGTTTCTTTTCAGCACTTGCGTAGTAGCCGTGAGCAAGGCCCAGGTTAGCGTTGGCGTTCAGGCGGGGTACTCTATTGCGGATCTGTCGTTCAACAATCAGAACCGTAGCGACTATAGCAATGTTGCTTCCTTCACAAAACCTGTGAATGGTGTACACGTCGATCTCCTTTTCAATTTTCCGCTGGCTCCCAACAACCTGTACCTCCAGTCCAGCCTGCGTTTTGTTACCAAAGGCACCACCTTCACACCCATGGCCCAGGCACAGCCCGACCTTACCGATACTTATATTACTTCTGGCACCCGTATGCGCTTAAGTTATCTTGAAGTGCCTGTGAACCTGGTGTATAAACAGCCAATCGGGATCGGCAGAGTGTTGGTAGGTGCTGGTCTTTACGGCGCTTATGGCCTCAATGGCCGGTACGAGTATAAAGTGAGCCGCAACGGAGCTACCGTTACCAAAGACTCCCGCGACGTTCAATTCTCCCGCTCGGCCAACGATAATCCATCTGTAATCCGTATTCTGCCCTGGGATGCGGGTTTTAATGGCTTGCTGGGATTAGAGTTCAACAACCACTTCATCGTTAGCGCTAATTACGCCAAGGGGGTGATAGACGTTGACCGTACCAAGGCCACCAATACTAAAAACTACTATGTGGGCCTGACACTAGGTTACCTGTTTAGCCGTGAAGATTACTAAGCTTTAATTTTTTGTCAGATTTTTTTTCCGGCTTGTAGGGGTATGTGCCGGGAGGGGCGTCTTTTAACTGAATCATCACAATAAGTTTCACAACTTTTAAGGTGTGACAGTTATAGGGAAAAATTAAAGCCATCGCGTATCTACGGATGGCTCTTTTCTTTTTATGCTGATAAGTTTATACGATCGCTTCCACCACCTGCTGAATTACCTTGGGTTTGCCCAGCGTGTAATAGTGCAGTACGGGAATACCCGCCTTCTTTAATTCCTTCGACTGCTGGATGAGCCACTCTGTACCCACCGCTTCCACTTCTTTATCCGTTTTGCATTTCAGTATCTCGTTAGAGAACTCCGTAGGAATGTCCACATGGAAAATGCGCGGCAGCACCGACAATTGTTTTTTAGACGTCAGCGGCTTCAGGCCTGGGATAATCGGCACTTTGATGCCTGCCTCGCGGCATTTCTTTACAAAGTCGAAGAACTTCTGGTTATCGAAAAACATTTGCGTAACGATATAATCGGCGCCTGCTTCCACTTTGCGGATGAGATGCTCGAGGTCGTTTTGCATATTGGGTGCTTCGAAGTGTTTTTCCGGGTAACCGGCCACACCGATGCAGAATTTAGTTTTCACACCTTCTACCAGGTCTTCTTCCAGGTAGATGCCGTTGTTCATACCGGTCACCTGTTGTAACAGGTCGATGGCGTAGCGGTGGCCGTTAGGGTGCGGCTCGAAGAAAGTTTCATTCTTGGGCGCATCGCCACGAAGTACCAGCACGTTATCGATACCCAGGAAAGCCAGGTCGATCAAGGCATTTTCGGTTTCCTCCTTGCTAAAGCCGCCGCAAATCAGGTGCGGCACCGCATCGACATTATAATGGTTCATGATGGCGGCACAAATACCCACGGTTCCCGGGCGTTTACGGATCTCCACTTTTTCGAAAGAGCCATCTGCCCTTTTCTTGAACATATGCTCGCTGCGATGATAAGTAACATTAATGAAAGCTGGCTTAAAGGCCATCAGCGGGTCCAGGTGATCATAAATAGACTCGATGCTCTTTCCTTTTAATGGGGGAAGAATTTCGAAGGAGATCAACGTATCCTTTGCCTGCGCTATATGTTCGGTAACTTTCATATGTTGAGTAGCCGCTTTTTAGCAGCAGGGCAAAAATAATATATCGGTACATAATTAGCTAATAAAGGCTTTTCGAGTACTATTTTCTTATTTTTGCGAAGTTTGCATATATATGTCACTGAGAATACATACCCAACAACTGGTTAAACGCTACGGGGCCCGCACGGTGGTAAACCATGTATCCGTAGAAGTGAGTCAGGGCGAAATCGTAGGACTACTCGGCCCGAACGGTGCCGGTAAAACTACCTCATTCTATATGGTGGTAGGCCTTATCAAGCCGGATGAGGGAGAAGTGTTCCTCGAGGATGTGAATATTACCAAACTGCCCATGTACAAACGCGCCCAGATGGGAATCGGTTACCTGCCGCAGGAAGCTTCCATCTTCCGTAAACTGAGCGTGGAAGACAATATTTCTGCTGTGCTGGAAATGACCGAACTATCCAGGTCGCAGCAAAAGGCTAAACTGGAAGAGCTGCTGTCGGAGTTCCGCCTCACCCACGTGCGTAAAAGCCCCGGTGATGTATTGAGTGGTGGCGAGCGTCGCCGTACGGAAATAGCCCGTGCGCTGGCAGTAGATCCCAAGTTTATTCTGCTGGATGAGCCCTTCGCAGGTATTGACCCAATCGCCGTAGAAGACATCCAGTCCATCGTAGCAAGGCTTAAGTACAAAAATATCGGTATCCTGATTACGGACCACAACGTACAGGAAACCCTTTCCATCACAGACAGAGCATACCTATTGTTTGAAGGTAAAATCCTGAAGGCAGGCTCCGCGGAAGAGTTAGCGGAGGATGAACAGGTTAGAAAAGTGTATCTTGGCCAGAATTTCGTGCTGAGAAGAAAGAATTACCTGGACGAGGCAGCCAGACAATAAAAAGATTTCACCCTAGGATAAACCTTTATGAAGATTTTAAGTCCCGCAATATCACAATTGGCTAGGTTGCGTATGGGCCGCATCGAGTATTTTATGCAATACCCGCTGCAGGTACAGCAGCAGGTGTTCCAAAACCTGCTCAGCGCTGCGCAATACACCGAGTTTGGTAAACAATACGGGTTCTCCAATATTTTTAAAATAGAAGAATACAAGGCTCGTGTGCCTGTACAGAACTACGATTCCATCAAATCGTACATCCAGCGTATGATGGAAGGGGAGCAGAATGTACTGTGGAACACGCCTATCAAGTGGTTCGCCAAGTCGAGCGGCACTACGTCCGACAAAAGTAAGTTCATTCCCATTTCGGTAGAAAGCCTCGACGAGTGCCACTACCGCGCGGGGAGAGACATGTTCTCTTTGTACTATAACAACTTTCCGGAATCGGAACTGCTTACGGGTAAATCGCTGGCCATCGGCGGCAGCCACCAGGTGAATAAATTATCGCCGGATGGTGACAGCTACTACGGCGACCTTAGCGCGGTGATGTTACAGAACATGCCGTTTTACGGCAACCTGGTGCGTACGCCCGACCTTTCCATCGCCCTGATGGATGAGTGGGAAGAGAAGATCGAACGCATGGCGCAGGCGGTGATCCACGAAAACGTAACGTCTATTGTGGGCGTTCCTACCTGGACCATCGTACTCATCAAACGCATCTTCGAACTAACGGGTACCGATAACCTGGCGGATGTATGGCCGAACCTTGAGTTGTATGGCCACGGCGGTGTAAGCTTTACTCCCTACCGCGAACAGTTTAAAAAGTTGATCCGCAAGCCCGACATGCAATACCAGGAATCTTACAACGCCTCCGAAGGCTTCTTTGCGTCGCAGGACGTGATGGGCGAGGAGGGCATGCTGTTGTTCCTGAACCATGGCATCTTTTACGAGTTTATGCCGATGGAAGAGTATGGCAAAGAGTTTCCGCGTACGTTGCAGCTGAATGAAGTAGAGCTGAATAAAAACTACGCCCTCATCATCAGCACAAATGGTGGTTTATGGCGTTACCTGGTGGGCGATACCATCCAGTTTGTATCGCTGGCGCCTTATCGTATACGCGTAAGCGGTCGTACGAAGTCGTTCATTAACGCCTTTGGTGAAGAACTGATCGTCGACAATTCCGACAAAGCCATTGCTGCTGCCTGTGAAGCTACCGGCGCCGTGGTAAACGATTATACAGCAGCACCCATCTACTTCAGCGATAGCGGAAGCGGCGGCCACGAGTGGCTGATCGAGTTTGAAAAGGAGCCGGACAGCCGGGAGAAATTTGTAACCGTGCTGGACGAAACACTGAAAAAGATCAATTCCGATTATGAGGCCAAACGCCATAAAGATATGGCCCTGCGCCTGCCGCTGGTGCACGTTGTGCCCAACAATACCTTCTGCGAATGGCTGAAGAGCAAGGGCAAGCTGGGCGGGCAACACAAAGTACCACGCCTTAACAATGAACGCCACCTGTTAGAAGAGATACTGGCGTTCATGAAAAAATCATAACCATCTTCTTTTTCCTATTTTTTGACCAATTGTTAAACTGACAACAAACAATGAAATTACTTGAAAACAAAGTGGCAATAGTTACCGGTGCGAGCAGGGGAATTGGTGAGGCTGTTGCACTGCTGTTCGCTGAACATGGCGCAAACGTGGCTTTTACTTATGTAAGCTCCGACGAAAAAGCCAAAGCGCTCGAAGCAAAACTGATCGCGAAAGGTGTAAAAGCCAAAGCATATAAAAGCAACGCAGGCGTATTTGCCGAATGCGAAGCGCTGGTTAACGACGTAGTAAAGGAATTTGGTACGGTTGATATTTGTGTGAACAACGCCGGCATTTCTAAAGACAACCTGTTGCTGCGCCTTAGCGAAGACCAGTGGGATGAGGTGATGGATATTAACCTCAAGAGCGTTTACAACATGACCAAACTGGTAATTCGCCCGATGATGAAAGCGCGTAGCGGCTCCATTATCAACATGAGCTCCATCATTGGCGTGAAAGGTAACGCGGGACAGAGCAGCTATGCCGCGTCTAAAGCCGGTGTAATCGGGTTTACCAAATCCATCGCCGCCGAAGTGGGCAGCCGCAACATTCGTGTCAATGCAGTAGCGCCCGGCTTCGTAGAAACAGATATGACCAATTACCTGAAAGATGGCGATGCCGCAAAAGCGTACATCGATAAAATTCCTTTGGGTCGTTTCGGTAAAACCGAAGACATTGCCAACGCCTGCCTGTATCTGGCCTGCGACCTGGGTTCGTATGTTACCGGTCAAACGCTGAGCGTGTGTGGTGGTTTAAGCATGTAATCATTTATATTGATAATAAGAAAGGGCAGCCCGGTTACACGGCTGCCCTTTTTTGATGAATAGAAAAAGAAAAGTGGAAGAGTGCGACGCAACGGCGGCCTGACAGTAGCCACTGCGCCGGCCTCACAGTTTAAAATTTTTTCCTCCGCGCTTATTTGTGTTATTTCGCGTGGCAATTTTTACGGCATATGATTAACGTTCAGCAAATCCAGGACCTCGAAAGGTTTATTATCCATAAAGTGGGCAACTCGTCGCAGGACGAGCCGCTGCTGCTTTCGCAACAACCGTTTGAATTACAGGACGAAACGGTGGCCAACCTGCTGCTGACCTATTTTATTCAGCCATTTACCAACAATGGCGAGTACTTTCGGTTCACCCACGAGGCAGAGCTGGAACTGAACGAGATTTATAAATATTGCAGTAATATTTTTGCGGACAAGGACAGTTTTACTGACCAGTCCGTAAACATTGCCAAACACCTGTATAAACACAGCACGCACCCCAAGATCAAGGCGGGCGAGCTGTACATCGTATACTTTTCCAAATGCCTGGTGGATGGTGAAGAAGTAGAAGCGGTAGGCATTTTTAAGTCGGAGAACAAAGACAAGTACCTTAAAGTGTTCCTGAACAGCGACAATTACGAGGTGAACTATGACGACGGCATCAACATCAGCAAGCTGGATAAGGGCTGCCTCATTTACAATATGGAAAAGGAGGAAGGCTATAAAGTGAGTGTGATCGATAGCCGCAACAAAGAAAACGAAGCGGTGTACTGGAAGGACGCCTTTTTACAAGTTGTGCGCCGCGAGGACAACTACCACCAGACCGAAACCATGGTGAACCTCTGTAAACAGTTCGTAGAGCAGCGCCTGCCGGAAGAATACGAGATGAACCGCGCCGATCAGATCGACCTGCTGAACCGTACTGCCACTTATTTTAAAGAGAAGGAACAGTTTCAACTGGAAGAATTTGCCACCGAAGTGCTTGGCAACCAGGATGCTATAGAATCATTTAAAGAATACCGCGAACATTACCAGCAAGAGTATCGCCTGGATGTACCCGACGAATTCGATATTTCGGGCCCCGCCATGAAAAAACAACAGCGTGTATTCAAAAGCGTATTGAAGCTGGACCGCAACTTTCACGTGTATATACACGGAAACCGCGAACTGATAGAACGCGGTTTCGATGAGGCCAGTAATATGCAATATTACAAGCTATTTTTTGAAGAGGAAAAGTAGTGTTAGTGCACGCCCCAGCCCATTCTTGTCAGTTTTATTTTTTCGGACTCCAGCTCTTCCCATAACTGGTCGATGCGGGCATTGTAGTGATAGCTGCCTTCCTTTACGCGGAGGTACTGTACCTCGTAGTACTGCTTATACAGGCCATAGTACTCCTTGAGCGCGGTGTTGAGCCGCCTTGCACCCGGCGATAATGTGCTGGCACGCATTTCTTCCAGCAGGGCCAGGTTTTGGTCGAAGTAATAGATGCCAAAGTTTTTGAGCTTGTTAGCCACGTCGTCACTGCCATAAATAGAGCGGCCGTTGCCATACAACGTGTAGTCGGACACGGTAGAAGCCATGGCCTCGTTACTTTCCAGGCGAACGATATTGTCTTTGTATTTATCGGCGCCAAACTTCATACTAAAGAAGAAAACGATGCCGAGAAAGGCCACTACACCGGCGGAAGTGGTGAACGCCCACTTCTTAAGCCATCCCTTTTTATCCTGCGCAACTGCATAATAGTAGCAGCGGGTCAACACAAATCCGAAAATCAAACCGCCGTAATGCGCGCCATGGTCGATGCCGCTGCCTGTAATGAACGACAGCAGGTTGTCTGCCACAACAGTAATCAGGATGCTGATGAGCAGCGATTGCCGTTCCACCGGTTCTATCAGGTTTTTGATGCTGAGCATGGCGAGCAGTACGCCAATGAGTCCGTAAATAGCGCCGGATGCGCCTACGGAAGGCAGCAGATCGTTCCACCAGATGCTCGTCGTCGATGCTGCAAATCCACAAATGAGATACGCGGCCAGGAAGCGCCAGGAGCCGATAATCCTTTCAAGATAAACGCCCAATACCATGAGGATGTACATGTTGAAGAAGATATGCGTGATCGACGCGTGCATAAACACCGCGGAAAAGAGCCGCCAGGGCTGGTCGCCGAGCGTCATGAGTTTATAGTCGGCACCAAACTGTACTAATACCTGCGGGTGCACCCATAGGAACGAGTTGCCGGTAAACACCATGGTGAGCCCCAACATAAAGTAGATGAGTACGTTGAGTGTGATGAGGATGGGTGTTACCTGGTAGCCGGGTACGGGTTTAAAAACAGAGAAGAATCCCTCGACAATGCGCTCGCGTGAGGCGGTAATGTGCATCTGTTCCTGCTTTTCGCGTGTTTGGCCCCGGCGGGCTTCAAACTCCTGTTGCAGCTGTTCGGGCGGCTTGTTCTCCGCGATCGATGCGATAGTTTCTGTCAGGCGGCGCAGGTTTTTCCGGTTCTTAAAGAAGTCAATGATCTGCATACCCATACTGGTGCTCGAAAACTCGGCTTCGTAGTCGGAAACGTTCACTACTACACGGTCATGAAACGAAAGAAAAGAGAAAGGCGTAATGGCAGTAATGCTGTTTGCCTCCACGTTACTGATATCCCAGCCAAGTAATTCCATCGCCATCCAGGTGAGGGCAAGATACTGGTCGGGGGTGTACTGGTCCAGGTAAACATTGGATTGCGCCCTGGGAGGAAAGCCAATCATAGGAGTAGGTTCGGGTTTAGGAGAAAAGGTTAAAAAAAAAGCAGCGTAGTTGTTACTACGCTGCTGCAAATATATTGCTATTTATTGTTTCATGAAGGATTCTCAGGTTGAGGGCCTTGCGGACGATTGTCCGGGCGCGGCTTCTGCTGATTATCAGGCTTTGGCGGCCTTTGCCCTTCTGGGCGTGGCGGGCGGTCCGGCCTCGGTTTCTGCTGCTGTCCCTCAAGGCGTGGCTTCTGCTGACCTTCAGGTCTTGGCGGCCTGTTCTCCTGCTTCTGACCTTCGGGGCGCGGCGGACGTTCCTGTTTAGGCTTTTGCTGCTGGCCTTCCGGTCTTGGCTTCTGCTGGTTATCAGGTCTTGGCGGCCTGTTTTCCTGCTTCTGCCCGTCGGGGCGTGGCGGCCTTTCCTGTTTAGGCTTCTGCTGCTGACCTTCTGGTCTTGGTTTTTGCTGGTTTTCAGGTCTTGGTGGCCTGTTTTCCTGTTTCTGTCCTTCGGGGCGTGGCGGCCTTTCCTGTTTAGGTTTCTGCTGCTGGCCTTCCGGTCTTGGTTTCTGCTGGCCCTGCTGAGGTTGTTGAGGACCTCTGCCTCCTTTATTGTCTTTACCCTGCTGTTGCTGCTGTTTGTCCTTGTTTTTCTGCTTCCTTTTCTGGGAGGCTTTTTCAAGAGAGCGGAGGCTGATCTGGCCCACCACGTCCACAAACCCAAGGTCTGCTTCTTTGGATGGTTTGCCACTTACAACTTCTACTGCTTTCAGCTCTTCCGGTTTGATGCCCTGCTTGTTCAGCTGGCGAATCTCTTTTACGCGGGAGATGGTGAGCGGGTATTGTTTATTACTGTTTCCGTAAGAATACCACATGAGGTTCTTGAAGATGTCGCGTTTCTGCAGTGATGCAGTACCGCCCGACGTTTCGATCACGTCGGCGTCTTCAGGGAAATCTTTGAGGGCATCCAGGTACGTATCCAACTCGTAGTTGAGGCAGCATTTGAGTCGACCGCACTGGCCGCTCAGCTTTGCCTGGTTAATCGAAAGGTTTTGGTAACGGGCAGCGGTGGTGTTAACCGATTTGAAATCTGACAGCCAGGTAGAGCAGCAAAGCTCACGTCCGCAACTACCAATACCGCCTACTTTGCCGGCTTCCTGGCGGGCACCGATCTGGCGCATTTCCACCTTTACCCGGAACTCGGAAGCGAATATTTTGATGAGCTCGCGGAAATCCACGCGGTCATCAGCAGTATAGAAGAACGTAGCTTTCCGGCCATCAGCCTGAATTTCTACTTCGGTAAGTTTCATTTCCAGACCAAGGTTGCGGGCGAGGGCGCGGGATTTGACCAGTGCTTCCTTTTCGCGGGCCTTGTTGTCTTTCATGCGGTTCAGATCGTCATTAGTGGCGCGGCGGAGTAACTTTTTTACTTCGGGCGTATCGTCCACACGGCGTTTTTTCATTTGCAGCTTTACGAGTTCGCCGGTAACGCTTACCATGCCAACGTCAAAGCCGCTTACGCCTTCCACAGCTACCATATCTCCTTTATCAAAGAGCTGCTTGGTAACATTGCGGAAAAAATCTTTACGACTACCGTTATTGAAACTTACTTCTATTATGTCAAATGGTGCTAAACTATCACCCAAGGGTATATTCGCCAGCCAGTCAAACACATTAAGGCGGTTACATCCGCCTGTATCGCATCCTCCGTTACTCTTACACCCTGACGGCTTCCCTTCCGCACCTGTACCACATCCGGCACAAGCCATATTATATCAATTTAAAATTTACAAATAAAACAAATCCAGTCTAAAGCCAACGTCTTTTAAAAATACATATTTAGTTTGAGTAAACAAAAAGCGCAGGCGTTAACAACAAAGGTAAGTGTTATGGCTTACATAACAACGGCCTGGCCTTACACAGGCAGCGGCCGGTTACGGAAGATGTACTGCAGTTTTATCGACAGCGCGTGAAAGAGCATTTTACCATTTGCATTTCGTTCGATGTGATAGCAGGCGTTGTCCAACTCCTCTACAATACGCTGCATCTGCTCGAGGTTAGCCAGCTTTTGCAGTTTAGCGGCAAAATCCATCTCTTCGGTAGAAAACGCGAGTTGACTGCGATCCATGAACTGCAAACGCACGGTGTGCTCCAGCAGGTTGATGAAGTAACGCAGGAACTGCTTTTGATTTTCGCGGCCCATCTTAGCGTTGGATACATGCTCTACCCACTCCTGTAATGCCACCCGGTTTTGAGTGAAGATGTAGTTGAGCCAGTTACGCAACAGTTCGTGATAGTCGTTTTCGGCATGCTGCAACAGGTGCAACGCCTCCCGGTAGTTTCCTGAGGATATAGTGGCAATCTGGCGGGCTTTCGCTTCCGGCACATTGTTACGGCTCACAAGTGCTTTAACAACTGCGTCTTTTGGCAACGGGTTGATTTTGACGAGCTGGGTGCGGGAGAGAATAGTCGCCAGTATCTGCTCCTGGTTTTCGGCGGCCAGGATGAAAATAGTATTGGCCGGCGGCTCTTCGATGAGCTTCAGCAACCGGTTGCCTTCGTTGCCCAGGTATTCGGGCATCCACATCATCAATATTTTATACTCGCTTTCAAAGCTTTTAAGGCTCAGTTTACGGATGATGTCCTGGCATTCGTGGGTGGTAATGTTGCCCTGTTTATTTTCCGCGCCGATGAATTGTAACCAGTCGTAAGCATTTCCGTACGGCTGTTGCGACAGGAATTCACGCCACTCGGCGATGTAATCGGTACTAATCGGTTTATCGCCCGATTTGCGTGGGATTACCGGGTAGGAGTAATGAATGTCCGGGTGAATATATTGAGATGCCTTTATGCAGGCCGCGCAGCGACCACAGGAGTCGTGCTGCTGGCGGTCTTCGCAAACGAGGTACTGTGTAAAAGCAAGTGCCATGAAGAGGCCGCCTGCACCCTCGGGTGCCAGGAAGATCATTGCGTGACTCAGCCGGTTATTTTCCACGGCCTGCACCAGATGATCGCGTACTTCTTCCTGTGCTATGATATCTGAAAAAAACATGTGCGATGGATTCGGGCGTGAAAATAGCACATATTATTTAATCACCGGGATGGCGGGCAGCTACGTTTTACTTCAACGACTGGAAGCAAAGTTTGCGAAAGTACCCGCTGGCGGTCAGCTGCGGCGACCTGGTTTCTACGTAATATTTGCCCGTTACAGTACGGTTCACCGGGTCCACGGACGTAATTTCAATCATCGCGCTATCTGTAATGGCAAAATGGTAAGCATCGCTGCGCCCTAGTCCCACTAAAATGCGACCGGTGGTGTCGGTGCCACGGCTCGAGTAAGTGTATTTGCCAACCGGGATGCTATCGTTCTGAAGATCGCCGTAAGTGATGTAGCGACCGCTTTTGATGTTAGCGATCACCTTGATCGAGTCGGTGACACCTTCGAGGCTGAGTAGTTTGTAGCTGCCCTCTACATTCGTGATCCTGATCATGGTAGAGCTTACCAATTTTAGTTGGCGCGGTTGATTGGCAATGGTAAGACCGAGTTCTGTTTCGGTGCAGTTGGATCCCATGCTGTCGTCAGCGGCACATGAGTAGATAAAACAGGTGAAGATGCCTGCTAAGATAGCAGGTAAGGGACGTAAAAGTGTATTCATTCGGCGTTACTGTTTCCTGGAAATGGAAAGAGGCTGTCTCAAAAGTAATTTACGCCCGTTTTTATTCGGGCACTTGATGGAGTGATTTTTCGTTTACGCGATCCTTATGACCATCCAACTACTTTTGATACAGCCCCGACGTATTAATTATATTTCTTTTCGATGGCGGCGGTCACTTCCGGTGCCAGCGGTAATGTTTTTGGCGGAAAAACGGCTACAAGGTTGCCTTTTTCATCCAGCAGGTACTTCTGGAAGTTCCAGGTAACTTCTTCCGGCGTGAAATGTTTGGCCTTGCCTTCTGCGAGCAGCCACTTGTACAGCGGGTGAATGTCGTCTCCTTTACAGATATCTTGGCAGACATTGGGAAGGTTACGCTATAGTTGCTGGTGCAGAATTGTTGAATTTCCTGGTTGGTACCCGGCTCCTGTCCATTGAAGTTGTTAGCCGGAAAGCCAACAATTACCAACTGGCCTTTGTACTTTTGGTACAGGGCCTCCAGGCCTTCATACTGAGGCGTCAGCCCACATTTGGAGGCAGTATTGACGATCAGGATCTTTTTGCCCTTGTAATCAGAGAAGTTGATTTTCTTTTTGCCATCGAGCCCGTCCACCTTGAAATCGTAGATTCCCTTAGGCGCAACGAACACGAGTGCTGACAGTAACATCAGTTTAAACATATGCTGCGGCTTTTAATTGATTAGTATAAAGTTAGGTATCCTACTCCAATATCGAATGATAATGAATTGTTAATAGGATGACGAAGCAAATGCTTCATTATGAACGAGGTAGGGGGACTAAGGACTAAAGCTTTATTTATTCTGAAGATAGTTTTCCAGTGGAAGCCTGTTCGTAAGTGACCGGGCGAGCGTCATTTCATCTGCATATTCCAGTTCACCGCCGAATGCAATGCCGCGCGCGATCGTCGTAACTTTAACCGGCAGGTCCTTCAGCTTTTTAGACAAGTAATAGATAGTGGTATCTCCCTCAATGGTGGGGCTAACCGCCATAATTACCTCTTCCACGCCATGTTGCTGAACACGCTCAACCAGGGTGTGGATGTTCAGCTGGTCGGGGCCGATGCCATCGATGGGGGAGATGATGCCGCCTAAAACATGGTAGGCGCCGTTAAACTGCTGCGTGTTTTCTATAGCAATAACGTCACGGATGCTTTCTACCACGCACACTAGCTTTTGATTACGGGTGTGGCTGGCGCATATGTTGCAAACGTCGTCGTCGGAAACGTTATGGCATTGTTTGCAGAATTTAATCTGGCGGCGCATCCTGGTAATGACCTCGCCAAATTGCTCTACTTGCGGCGTTTCCTGCTTCAGCAAATGCAAAACAAGCCTGAGCGCGGTTTTTTTACCGATGCCGGGCAGTTTGGCAAATTCATTCACCGCATTTTCAATCAGGGCAGAAGAAACGATCATACCACAAAGATAATAATAACTACAGGGTTATATCATTCGGAACAACCCAGTTGGCCTTGATATTAGTCGGTTTTGGCACCGAGAATACCTTTTCCGGTTGTTTCTTCGGATTTCCGTAATAAATACCGGTATCCCATACGCCGTTTTTGTTTTCATCCACAAGAATGCGGATATCATATTGGCCTGGTTGAATCAATCCGCGCTTCCATGTGCCGTTATTGATGTTGGCGCTATACTTCACTTCTTTATTTAGAACCAGCTGCACAACCAGGTCTACGCTGTCCTTCATTTTCAGAATGGTGCTGTCGGTAATTTTAAGGGTTACCATCACTGTTCCATAATCGGATAGCTCTTTTGACGTAAACCGGATGGTATCGGACTTGGCAAATGATTGCTCCAGCGTATCCGTGGCGAATCCTGCCGGCAGGATCAGCTGGTACGGGGTACCCTCTTTCCACTCATAATTCAAGATCAGCGTTTGACGGGTGGTGTCATCCATTTTGGCGGTGAAGTTCACCCTGCGAAGGGTTGTATCTTCCAGAAGCAGGATTTTCGTCGAGTCCAGTTGACGTATAGGGATGGTAAATCCAACATGCATCGGATCGCCCAGCTCCTGTTGGCCGCCCTGTAATTGGGCGGATGCCAGGAATTTTGGCTTTTTCTTCTTTTCCTCGTCCTTCTTCTCCTCTTCCTCTTCTTCCTCTTTCTCCTCTGACTGAGGAATGACTACGGTATCTTTCTCGCGAAATAATGGCAGATTGATCCCCGAAATATTCGCCGACAGATAGACCGCGCTGTCTACGAACGCGATGTATTCGGAGTGCTGCGTATACTGCAGGTCACGATCTTCCTCTTTGAGGGCAAATACTTTGTAACGTCCGGGGGCCAGGTTCTTGAAGCGAAAGCTGCCATCGCCCCTGCTCCTGGCATAATAAAGTGGTTTTTCCTTCGACACAATGGAATCTTCCATGCCGCTGTACAGGAAAACGCCCACGCTGCTATCTACCTGCCCGGTTTCCGCAACGAAAGTGGTTCCCGTGATCTGAAGCGAGTCAAGGTAGTCGCCGGTAGACACTACATATTGAAAGTCTTCAATGGGGTTGCGCTCGTTGAGGTCGCGCACAGCGTCGTTAAAGTTGAAGGTGTAAGTGGTATTAGGCTTGAGGGTGTCTTTTATATTGATGGTAATAGTGCGCAGTTTAGCCGTAATCGTCGGTGTACGTTTCAACGTAGGCGAAACGATCAGCTTCTCGATCACGTTATCCAGCTCGATATATTCATCGAAGGTAAAAGAGATTCGTTTGCTGGAGAAATGCAGCGACGAATCGGGCGGGTTAACCCCCAGCAAACGAGGGGGCAGGCTGTCTTTGGGCCCGCCGCCGGGAGGAACGATGTTGGCGCATTGCGTAAAATAGCAGGAGATTACCACTATCAGTACCAGTGCCGTTGCCCTAAAAATCTGGTTCATATTACCTGGTCGGATGTATAAATTAGGTACAAACTTAGTGTCTTTCGGTCAAAATCACGTGGATCTGAGGTATTTTACACCTCTTCTTCCTCCTCGCCGACCAACTGGTGTAATGCCACCTGCAGTTTATTGTCTTTGACGAAGTTGCACCAGCGACAATCTTCCTTGCCACAGCCCGTATAAAACTCCTTATTCTGGATTTTCCCCCAAACCTCGGTTATTTGTTGAGTAACGGTGGTAATATCCTCGGGCGTGATATAAACTTTCTCTTTGTGATATTCTTTCTGCTTGTTAGGTTCGATAAAGTCAAACTCGGTACTTACTACCTGCCAGTTCTTCAGCTTATAGTTGTCCAGCAGTATTTTGTAGAACACCGCCTGTCGCCAATAGTCACCTCCGTTCGGCTCCCGGTCGTTCGGGCGTTCGAATTTGCGGTAATCCTTAATGGCTTTTTGGTAGTCGCCGGTTTTATAGTCCACTACGTTCACCTCGCTGCCGTCAAATTCGAGCTTATCTATCTTACCCTTAATCGGCACGCCGTTGACTGTAATATTCCGGAGGTTACGCTCCACACTTACAATGGTATTCCAGGAGGGAAGATATTTGTCGTAGTAGTCGCCGAGTATATCCGTTCCATACTCCATCCGCCGGTCAAACGATTCGCGGGTAAAACATTCGCGGTTGCGCATCATGCTGCTTCTGAAGTCGCGAAGAAACTCATCTTTCGAGGGAAACTCGTTATGGTTCGCCTGCATCTTCTGAAACAGCTTTTCCAATGCATAGTGTACCGCAGATCCAAATTCCGTATTTTCTGACCGGCCAGATGGTACCCGCACCAGGTTTTGGTAGAAGAAGGAGAGTGGGCAGTTCAGGTAGTTGTTGAGCGCTGTTACGTTCATCGCGAAATTGGCGAGCAGCGCGTCTATGAACAGCTGGTCGACCTTCTGTATTTCGGGGGCAGACTCCTTACCATACTGTAGCACTTCAAAATCGAACAAGATTTCCTCTTTCAGTTCGATCTTATGGTTAGGTAAAATATGTTGCTCCAGTATTTCTGAGATGAACATGCTGGGCTCCAGCGGTTTACCATCCTGGCGAAACTCCGGATAAGATATATAGAGGTACTTTTCCGCCCGCGTAAGTGCTACGTAGAACAGTCGGCGTAATTCCTGTTCATCTGTGGAGGTAGATTGTGTTGTGAACACGGTATCAGGAAATGAAAACCCTGTGCTGTTTTTCCTTTTCTTTTCCCAGAGATGAGAATTGGTGCTGGCGACAAATACATATTCGAACTCGAGCCCCTTCGATCCATGCGCAGTGATCAGGTTTACGCCTTTTTCATTACCTGACACCTGCACCAGGGAGATCGCGATTCCATTGGCCTCCATCAGGTCGATGGTTTCCATCAGCTTCTGGATTTTCATATTCTGATCGCGGTGGGTTTCGTCTTTGATAAAGTCGAATACGGCCTGTAACACCTTCATCAGCCAGATCTTTTCCGGCGAATCCATCACATACCGAAGTATGCCGCCTTCAGCAATGATATTGCTGAACAGCTGCTGCAACGTAAGGTTTTGTGCCTCGCTCAGCCATTTTTCCAACATCGCTCCAAGCGCCAGGATTTCATCTGGCGGTGCAGTCGAAAACAAGGTCGGGTTCCTGGCTTTGTTCCATTCCTGTATATATTGACGGATAGAGGTCTTGCCATCTGTATAGCTCTTCTCGTTCGTGCGAATGCTGACAAGGGCTGCTTCAATGGGAGCGATCTTATAGAAATCGTAGTGCATGATCTCAAAAAGAATATCGTCACCACTGTTGGGCGTTTCCAGTTCAGCTGCGAGATAGCGAAGCAATTGAAGAATTTTTCGCGCGAACGGGATCTCGAAAAGATTCGTGTTTCTCTTGGAATAAAACGGGATCCCCTTTAATCGAAAATATTGTGTTAACTCCTCGCCGTAACGGTTCTCTTTATAAATGATCGCAATTTTGCCCGGCGATACTCCTTGCTTCAATAACTTCTCTACTTCCAGGGTAATGCCGGCCATCTCATCTCTGCCGGTATTATACCGGTGAATCTCGGGCGGAATATCGAGCGCCGCGAGTTTATCATTGCTGGCGATCAGTTGTTTGCTTAAGCCGGGAAGCTGATTTACGAGGCGGGAATCTTTATTGTTTTCTATGAGCGTCATAGATGCGTCCAGCACGTTCTGTACCGAGCGGTAGTTCTGCGTTAACACAACGGTATGAAGATCGGAAGCAAAGCTGCTCGCGAACAGTTCCATATTCTCCACGTTGGCGCCCTGGAAACGATAAATAGATTGGTCATCATCACCTACAACGAATACGTTTGGCTTTTCCTCGTCCTTAATCAATAACTGGATGAGCCGATTCTGAGTACCGCTCGTATCCTGGTATTCGTCTACCAGCAAGTATTGAAAACGCTCTTTATAATCAGACAACAGGGCATCATGCTGTTCGAACACCCTGATTACCCAATTGATCATGTCATCGAAGTCGTACCTGTTTGCTTTCAGCATCATTTCCTGGAAGGTGTCGAATTGTTCGACGGCCGCTTCCAGCCGGAGCATTTTTTCCTGTTCCACTTCAATCTTATCGGTCCTTACTTCTCCTTTTTTGAAGAACTTGGTGGCCCTTTTACAGATATATTCGTCCCGGAATGGCAGGCTGTCGAGGTAAACCTTTATCCTTTCCTTTATGAAGGCGGATGTCCAGCCTTCTCTTTTCATGGTGGAAAAGAGCCAGGAGAAGTTGCGCATATCGAAGTAAACATCTCCCCGATAACGTTTCAGCGGATTGTCTTTCGAAAAACTGTCGATCATCTTTTTCAGCATCTGGATTTTTTCCAGGTCTGAAATAGGGTCGAGCGTGTTTTTATCAAATAAGGAAAGGTTGTCCTGAATCACTTCGTTACAAAACGAGTGGAACGTGTGGATGTTTACGCGGTAAGCATCCGGGCCAATGAAGTCGGTCAGGCGTTTCCGCATAGCGACCGTTCCCGCATCCGTATATGTGAGGCATAGGATGTTTTGCGGAAGAAAGTCCGTGTCCTGTAAAATCTTGCCGATCCTGGAAGCCAGGATTTGTGTTTTCCCCGTGCCGGGTCCGGCAATTACCATTACCGGTCCTTCGGTATGATCTACCGCATCCCGCTGCCGCTCGTTCAGACGGGCGTAAACTTCCGTAAATCGCTGTATATATTGCTGATTGTCGCGTGCTGTCATTCTCAATGTTGGTACTTAAAGTTAAGGCTAATGCCCCAGCCCGGAAAATGTACTTTCCCGGATCATCTGCAAAAATACGGGAAGCCCGTGACTTGCCGCGAAGATGTTCGTTACGGAGCTCAATCACTCTTTTTTTGTGATTTCTTTTTCGCCTGCTGGTCGATTATCACCAGTATTTTGGCGGTCTGAGATGTCGTGGGGGAAGCGTGCTGCTTGTCCGTCGCCCTTAGCATCTTAGCCGCTTTAGGCGGCGTGATGGATATCTTGGCGGATAGTATATCCACTGGGTTTTTCGCCTGTTTGGGGTACGCATGGGACATCTTCGAGGCCGGCTTCTCGCTGTCAGCAACAGCTGGGGCATTTGGAAGTTCAGGTGAGGGCTGAGATGTCTTCGGGATATCACTTTCTGTCACAGCTAGCTTCTTAGCGGCTTCACGTTTCGTGAGTGATGTTTTCGGGATATCATTATCTGCCACAGTTGGCTTCTTAGTGGATTTACGTTGCGTCAGCGACGTTTTTGTAGCTGGCATTGCGCTTTCATTCACCGCTTGCTTCTTAGCACCCTTAGGCCTCGCCTCAGGTTTCTTCGGGGCTGGCATCTCATCTTCGGACGCTTCAAAATGTTTTTTGACATTGGTAAGCATATAATATTTATCCCTGCCGGTGCTATAAAAGGCCGCTGACGAGTAGATGTAATTCTGCATATGGAAAGTTTAGATGTTCGTGGGGCAGCGCATGTATAAAGTTCAGTTCCAACATCGCGTCCTCATAGGAGCTGATCTTGACTTTCTGATTCTTTCTTTCCCAGAATTGGTAGATCCGGTCTACGCGACGGCTACGGAAATGCTCCAGGTCCTGGCGATGATTTGTTTTAATATTATGCTTGATCCTTTGCGCGGTGTATTTCAGGAATACCTGGTATATATTTTTATCACCCCACTCTTCCTTTTTGCTCCATACAACGCTGATGGATGTAGGCATAATCACAAAACCATAAAGCCGGATCCGACCGCTGTCCACGAGGAATTTGAGACTGTCTGTCACAATCTTTTTGTGTGCAGGTCTCGAAAAGACCGGCTGTTTGTTGTAGCAGGATGCCGTAAATGATTCGATTACATTTTCCATGAATAATCGTTTTAAATGTTTGGATTGGGTTATTGCTAAGCAGGTATTGACCCACCAGTCGGCATCCCCATTTTGAGCCGCGCTGGCGGGTCGGGCTGCTGCTTCCGGTGACTAGCCCTTCACCGGGTTGGCGCACAGCCGATATACCTGTAGATTCTATTGTTGATATTTTTGATGCGTCGAACGTCACAGGATCATTCTTTTAGAGGCACGACTATCCTATAACAGTTACCCCGCGTCTAATACAAAGCGATCCCTTGCCCAAGCTGGACGCCTGCCTGGACACTTTAGCGGAAAAAAGTTGCGATACCACAATGACGGTCCAGACGCTACAGGCATCCGCATTCCATTCACCGGGCACTATACCCTAAATGAATGTCAGTCGTTTGAATAGCGAAATCAGGCATCCTCGCATACCACATTCTCCGCCTCAACCGCGAAAAGCGTTAACCGTTTTTGCCTCTTCGTGGCCGCGGTTTGATAGGCACGGGGGCATCATCGCCTACGGGCGCACAATCCTCTGGTGGGTCAAGTGGATTTTCCCAGGTATCCGCATAGTATATCTTCATGACGTGCTCAAGCAACTCACGAAGAGACATCGGTTGGCAGGGGTGGCGCCGGCTAATTCTAAAGGGGTACCTGTTGATGGCGTTTTTTAATTGCTCCAACGGATCTGCTGGATTACTCATAGTATGGTTGATTTTTTATGTACTCTTCTTTTGGAGTTGGCCTCCCGGCTTACAGTACAAACATCCGTTATCATGCAAGCATTGCATCACAACTTGTACTTGGCAGCGTACAAGGGTTAAGATTGGTTGTCACTCAAAATACCAAAACGTGGATTGTTTTGAGAATGGCAAATTAATGAGAATGCATCAAAAATGCGCTGTTCATTTTGTTCATTTTGGGAAGGTGGTGTTAACACCGCCTAGTTTGCTGTAGCTCAATGTGGTTAGGTGAAGAAGGGCGTGAATATGCCTGAACGAACGGGTTGCCCGATCGTCGTATATCCTTATCAGGTAAGGAAAAGCCCCAAGCGAATTTTTTTTACTGCTCGTTATGTTCTTTTTTTCGCTCCTCTAATAGCCGAAATAATTTTTCGTTGATCTTGTCCAGGTAAAAGATCATATCGTTAACGCGCATCGCCCATCTAAGCAGCAGCAGTTGCAGGATTATTGTAATGATAATCAATGCTAAAATCCAGATCAGGGAGCCTGATTCATATAAGAAAGCATGCATGGTAATTGGGGTTTATTACCTGAAATTACTAATAATACCGGCAATGCGAAAGGGTTGTAAGTATACATATTCAGGGATATAAAATGTTAATTAATTACTAATGACGGGGCTGTTCACAAAATGAACAGCTTTGGCAAAACGCTGCTCAGAATGAACAGGAATGAACAGCCCGTTTATGGAGATGAGTCGTAAGTTTACATTCGCTATAGAATAGTAGCCAACCTTTTCTTATTGAAAAACCCTGTGGTCGCCCGGTAATACCGGTAGCCCCGATACTTCCCGCAGCAAATGAATGGTGTTTGTTCGGTACCTCCCGATGGGTAGGGTAAGCATATGGGAAGTAGACATGTATCAACTAGCTTTTTAACCAAAAATCCTATATACAATGGAAAACTTGCAAGTTCAAAACTACGGTTGCCAGGAGTTGGATGCAACTATCGCTCAGGAAACAAATGGTGGCTTTCTGACAATTGGTCTGTTCAACAACAATGGTGTTGTTTCTACCGGCATTAGCCTCGACACTAAGTCACTTGTTAACGGTTTGGGTAACCTCGGCGGTGGCCTCGGTGGCATCGGCGGCGGTACCGGCGGTGCAAACAACCTGCTGGGTTCTGTATCTAGCCTGCTGAATAGCTTGTTAGGTGGCATCAACCTCGGCGGCGGTGGCCTCCTGGGCTAATTAGTTTCTAACCTCGCAACGAGACGACATGGGGCTGACCACTGGTCAGCCCCAATTTTTTTACCCCCAAGGATGCTCGTTACCTGTGTCCCCCTTACACACTTCACTAATTTCCGCATCTTCTGTTATTTTTGCTCCAAATCAATATCATGAGAGTTGCCACCTATAATGTAAATGGCCTCAGGTCTGCCATGAACAAAGGCTTTGCTGAATGGCTAAGTACGGCCCCGCTGGATGTAATCTGTCTCCAGGAGGTGAAAGCACATCGCGAAAATGTAGACTTCAAACAGTTCGAGGCGCTCGGTTTCCACGACTACTGGTTCCCTGCCCAAAAGAAAGGATATAGTGGTGTGGCCGTGTTCACGCGCATTAAGCCAGATAATGTTCAATACGGCAATGGTAATCCTCAAAGTGATGCAGAAGGGCGCGTAATAAGGCTCGATTTCGGTGACATTACACTCATCAACGCATACTTTCCGTCCGGCACCACGGGCGATGAACGCCAAACTTATAAGTACCAATGGCTCGATGAGTTTTTTAGTTACTTGTCAGACCTGCGCCAATCCCGACCAAACCTGGTTGTTTGCGGGGACTATAATATCGCCCATAAACCGATCGATATTCACAACCCGGTAAGTAATAAAGACTCTTCAGGTTTCCTGCCGGAAGAGCGCGCCTGGATGGATAAGTTGCTGGCAAATGGTTTTATTGATACATACCGCATATATCACCCGGAGCCGCATCAATATAGCTGGTGGAGCTTTAGGGCAAATGCGAGAAACAATAACAAGGGCTGGCGTATCGATTATATCACGGTGACCGAGCCGCTTCAAAACCGCCTTGCGGATGCGAATATATGGCAGGACGTGAAGCACTCTGACCATTGCCCGGTTTACTTACAGCTTAAAGACTAATAACGCATGATTGTATATAATGTAACTACGAAAGTGAGTAATGCTATCAAGGACCGCTGGTTAGACTGGATGAAGGCAGAACATATTCCTGAGATCATGGACACAGGGCTTTTTCACGATTACCGCATCTGTCGCCTGCTTGAACAAGACGACTCAGACGGCCCTACCTATACCATCCAGTATTCGACTGATACGTTGGAGAATTATCAAACCTACATCAATGAGCATGCTCCCCGCATCCGGCAACGATCTTATGCGATGTTTGGCGATCATTTTGTGGCCTTCAGAACCGTTATGCAGGTCGTATAACGGTTACAATAATGTTAAACTTATCCACAGGAAATTCACTATTTTCAAGGGGTTCAGGGGGTAATACAATACATGGTTAACTGGTGCCGTATGCAGCTATATGTACTAAAACCCTTTGTGGTACAGCGTTTTGAGTAAAGTATATGGTGTAACAGACAGCGGTTTGAAATGTACCGATCAGCTGTAACCGTTACCAGCAGGGTTTTTCAGCCGATAAAAAATCAGTTCTGAAATTTTTGAAAAATTTGGTAATCTGATAAAACGCGCTATATTTGCTCACATCAAACATTTTCTCACTAGTTAAATCTTAACTAACTATGAACAAAGCCGAATTAGTAGACAAACTTGCCAAAGATGCTGGCATCACCAAAACCCAAGCTAACGAAGCCCTGGATTCTTTCACTAAAGCTGTTGCTGATACCCTGAAAAAAGGTGGTAAAGTAACGTTAGTTGGTTTCGGTACTTTCTCAGTTTCTAAACGTGCTGCACGTAACGGTAGAAACCCACAGACTGGTCAGATCATCAAGATTAAAGCTAAAAAAGTGGCTAAATTCAAAGCTGGTAAAGCTCTGTCTGACAAACTCTAGTAGTTGGCAACCCAACTTATTCGGGCAAGGAACATTTTTTGTTTCTTGCTTTTTTTATTTTTGCAATGTAAACCGGGTTTTGTGCACAACAAGGCCTGTATCAAATACAATTAACAACACAATTTAAAAATTCAATCATGGGTAGAGGTGATATCAAAACCAAGAAAGGTAAGATCTCAAACGGCTCTTTCGGTAAAGCAAGACCAGCTAAGCCTAAAAAGGCTGCTGCTGCTAAAGCTGCTGCAAAGAAAGCTGAGTAGTTATTAAAAAGGCGGAAGATGATCTCTCAACTTCCGCCTTTATTTTTATGTGTCAGATCACGGTGCCAGCCGCTCGATCTTCCAGTTGTCTTGTTGCCACGAATACCTGATCCGGTCGTGCAAACGGCTGCTCCGTCCCTGCCAGAACTCCACCATGTCTGGCTTCACCAGGTAGCCTCCCCAATAGGAAGGCCGTTCCGGCGTAACTCCCCCATACTTCTGCTCCACTTGCTTTACTTTATGTTCAAGATATTCCCGGTCGGGAATAACCTGGCTTTGCGGCGATGCAATAGCACCAATACGGCTTCCAGCTGGTCGTGAAAGATAATAAGCGTCACTCACCGGCTCGGGCGCCTTTATAACGGTACCCTCTATACGAACCTGGCGCTCCAGTTCCTGCCAGAAGAAGAGTAGTGAAACCTGCGGATTTGCCGCTAACTCAAGTCCCTTGCGGCTTTGGTAATTGGTGAAGAAAAGGAAACCTTCAGCATCAAAGCTTTTGAGCAGCACGATCCTCGCCGATGGCCGCCCGTCCGGCGTACTTGTAGCCAGGGTCATTGCATTAGGCTCCGGCAATTCACTACTGATAGCTTCCTGCCACCACTTCTCAAACTGCTGTAACGGTAAGCCAGCCACGTCGCTTTCGCTGAGAGATGCCTTGCGATAATCCTGGCGCAGATCGGCCACTTTTTGGTTTAACATTTGTATTGGTCTTTTGCTTTATCAAAGGTAGGATTTGTACCCGCGCCATAAAGATGATTTTTAGCAGTCTGACGACTGAACTTTATATTTGTAATGATCAACATGACATGAAACCATGCAGAAACTAGCACCCATCCTGGCCCTGATGGCATTTGCTGCCTGTCAGCCCAAACCCGCAAAAAATACCGGTACCGCCGATAGCACCCAGGTAAACGAAGCTGCTGCCGATGTTCATGGCATTAGCGGCATGCCCAACCGCTTCTACAAACAATTCAAAGGCACCATTGCCGGGCAACCGGTTACCTTACAACTGATTCGTGCAGGCGATAACAATATCTCCGGATATTATGTGTATGATAAGGTAGGTGAGCCTATCCGCCTGTATAGCCAGCAAGACACCAGCTATTCGCTCGTATTGCTCGAAGAGGATTTCTCCGGGGAATCTAAAAAGAAACTGGCAGGAAAGCTCGATAATGGAGCTTACACGGGTAATTGGACGGATGGAACGAAATTGTATCCGTTTTCCTTGAAAGAAGATAATAACGGCATTATCGAGCTTAAATTGATTGTTTTGGAAGATACGGCACGCCTTCGTCCATCCGATCCCGAATCTGCCTCCGCTACTTCGTTGGTGCAGGTGTTATGGCCGGTAGGCGGGGCGCCTGAACAAACACTCCAGATGATCAGGGATACGATCACCAAACTGGAGAAGGGACGTTTTACGGATGGAGAAACATATGCAAAGGCGATCGTCGGCAGTTTTGCCGCCAGCTCTATGGAGGGCCTTAAAGAGATGGATACGATCAGGGATATGGGTTCAGCCATGAAATCATGGTCATCACAACAGGTGACGGATGTGGTCTGGAACAAGTACCCGTATCTCGTGCTGGAGAACATGTACTGGGAATATACGGGCGGCGCTCATGGTAATGGCGGATCTATGTTTACCTTTTTCGACCTGGCAAAAAATAAGACGCTTACGCCTGCAGACGTATTTAAACCCGGCTATGAGGCGGCGGTAGGAAAGGCGCTGGAAAAAGCACTTCGCAAAAAATACGATATTCCCGCCAACGAAGGCCTCGATAACGTGCTGTTCGGTAAAACGATCGCACCGAACGACAACTTCTATATGACCGATAAATACGTGGTGTTTAGTTATACGCCTTACGAAATTGCTGCCTATGCAGTGGGGCAGATCACGCTGGCGGTACCATTGTCCGAAATATCAACGGTATTGAAATAGAAAAAGGGCTGACCACAACATTGGTCAGCCCTTTTTCATTAAGGCCCTGTCGGGGGGCGTCACGCGTAAGCCCCCATAATTTCTTAGCCTTTTACAAGCGTTCCCACGTTGCGGCCCATTATCACATTTAACAGGTTGCCCGGTTGGTTCATGTCGAACACAATGATCGGCAGCTTGTTTTCCTGGCATAATGTAAAGGCAGTCATATCCATTACGTTCAGCGATTTCTGGTAAACTTCGCTAAAAGTGATCGTTTCGTATTTGGTAGCGGTTTTGTCCTTTTCAGGGTCAGCGGTGTATATACCATCAACCCTCGTACCTTTCAGGATTACATCGGCCTGTATTTCGATGGCGCGAAGGGAAGCGGCAGTGTCTGTCGTAAAGTAAGGGTTACCGGTGCCGGCACCGAAAATTACGACCCTTCCCTTTTCTAGGTGGCGAATAGCACGGCGGCGGATGTAAGGTTCAGCGATCTGTTCCATTTTGATGGCAGACTGCAAACGAGTATAGAGGCCCATTTTCTCGAGGCCGCTCTGCATTGCCATACCGTTAATAACGGTGGCCAGCATGCCCATATAATCTCCCTGAGCCCTCTCGATACCAGTTTCGGCTTCATTCATGCCCCGATAAATATTGCCTCCTCCTATCACGACCGCCACTTGTACTCCCAGGTCAGTTATAGACCTGATATCTTGCGCATACTGTGTTATCACCTTAGGATCTATTCCATAATTTCCCTCGCCCATAAGGGACTCACCACTCAATTTGAGCAGAATACGTTTGTACTTTGGCAGCATGATACTTTATGATTTGTTAGTTCAATTCCTCTTTTGGTCCCGACCATTCGCGGTGCAATTTACAAATACAGGGGCAATTTTCACTGTTTCGGTGCCCGGCGATTTTCAGCCGGTTACGAGTATACACAAAAAAAGGAGAGAATGTTAAATTCTCTCCTTTTTTATGGTGAAGGTGCATTATCCTAATGCAACCCTTGTAAATCCAGTTACAGTAAGATCAGCAGCTACTGATTTCAGGTATTGACCAACGGACTGATCGCCGTTTTTCACGAAAGCCTGTTGCAGCAGGGTGCTTTCTTTGTAGAATTTCGCCAGTTTACCCTGAGCGATTTTCTCAGCCATTTCAGCAGGTTTGCCTTCAGCTTTGATCTGCTCAATAGCGATTTCTTTTTCGCGCTGGATCAGGTCGGCAGAAACACCTTTCTCGTCAACTGCGATCGGGTTCATAGCGGCGATTTGCATAGCCACGTCTTTACCTACTTCAGCAGAAACTTCTTTGGTGAAACCAACCAGTACGCCCATGCGGTAGTTGCCGTGGATGTAAGCGGTTACAGACTCAGCGTCGATTCTTTCGAAACGGGCGAGGGTGATTTTTTCACCGATTTTAGCAACCTGGTCGTTTACTTTATCGGTTACTGTTGCGCCGTCAAGTGCAGTTGCACCCAGTTCTTCAACAGTTTTAACGTTGTTGGCCAGGGCCAGGTCAGCGATAGACTGAGCGAATTTTACGAAGTCTTCGTTTTTCGCAACGAAGTCGGTTTCGCAAGCCAGCAGTACTACAACACCAGTTTTGCCGTTAGATTTTGCGATCACAACGCCTTCTTTGGTTTCGCGGTCGGAGCGGAGGGCAGCTACTTTCTGGCCTTTTTTGCGCAGGTAGTCAACTGCTTTTTCGAAATCACCGTCGCTTTCAACGAGTGCTTTTCTGCAATCCATCATACCAGCTCCTGTTTGTTGACGCAGTTTGTTCACGTCAGCCGCTGTAATTGTTGCCATGGTATATAAAGAGTTTTAAATGTTACGAGTCAAATTACTAAATAGAAAAAGGGAGGAAGAGAGATATCAGTTACTAAATGGTTAAGCCTGTTTGGAGCAGGATCCCTTTTACATTCCATTTAATACTGAATTGTTGAATTGCTTAAACCTTAGTATTTCATAAGTTTTAGGCAATTCAACAATTACAGGTATATATTCCCTCGCGGGTTAGATACTACTTATCTTGGACCAGCAGGCCTTCTTGCGCCACCGCCAGCGTTGCCACCGGGACGGCTTCCACCGCCACCAGGACGGTTACCGCCAGGACGGTTGCCACCGCCACCAGGACGGTTACCACCGGGACCACCAGTGCGGTTGCCACCACGGCCACCAGGACCGCCGGGGCCACGACCACCAGCTCCACCAGGACCGCCAGGACGACGACCTCTTTCACCACGCTCGCCTTCGCCGCCTTCCAGCTCGAATTTGCGGGCTTTGTTGTCCGCTTCTTCTTCTTCAGCTACGTCATCAGTTTTATCAGTTGCCCTTTCAGACAGACCTTCTGCGATTGCAGCGGCGATATAGTTAACGATGATAGCGATAGATTTAGTAGCGTCGTCATTCGCAGGGATAGCGAAATCAACTTTGGTAGGATCGGAGTTAGTATCCACCATACCGAAAGTAGAGATGCCCAGTCGTTTTGCTTCCGCCAGTGCGATATGCTCGTGGCTGATGTCTACCATGAACAAAGCTGCCGGAACACGTGCCAGTTGAGCAATACCGCCCAGCACTTTCTCCATTTTCTCTTTGTCGCGGGTAAGCGTCAGTTTCTCTTTCTTAGTGATGTTATCGAAAGTACCGTCAGTCAGCATTTTCTCGATGCTCTGCATCTTCTTAACGCTCTTACGGATAGTTGCGAAGTTGGTCAGCATACCACCTAACCACCTTTCGGTAACGTAAGGCATGTTAACGCGTTTTGCCGCTTCGGCCACGATTTCTTTAGCCTGCTTTTTAGTAGCAACGAACATGATTTTCTTACCGCTTTTAGCGATAGATTTCAGTGCTGCTGCAGTTTCCTGCAGACCTTCCACAGTTTTGTTCAGGTCGATGATGTGAATACCTTTCTTCTCAGCGAAGATATAAGGCAGCATTTTCGGATTCCATTTCTTCTTCAGGTGACCGAAGTGCACACCGGCTTCCAGTAACTGCTGCTGTAATGAAGTATTATTTTCCATGTTATTTTAATCAGATTGATAGTCAAAAAATAAATTCGACGATTCCAGCTATTAACGTTTAGAGAACTGGAAGCTCCTTCTAGCTTTACGTTTACCTGGTTTCTTACGTTCAACAGCTCTTGGGTCGCGTTTCAGTAAGCCAGCAGCTTTCAGCGCGGGACGAAACTCTGGGTTTACTTCGCAAAGACCGCGGGCAATACCCAGTTTAATTGCTTCAGCCTGGCCTTTAATGCCACCGCCTGCAGCGTTCACCTTTACATCGAATTTATCTACAGCATCAATAGTTTTCAGCGGCAGTTCCACCTGGTTCTGCAGATAGATCAGAGAAAAATATGTTTTATAGTCTTTGTCGTTTACGGTAATAGCGCCGGTGCCTTTGCTGATGTATACGCGGGCAACTGCTTCCTTACGACGACCAATGGTATTTTTTTGCTTTTCCATGTATCAAGAAAAATTAGAAAGTTAAAGACTGTGGTTTCTGAGCAGCATGAGGATGCTCGGCGCCAGCATATACAAACAGTTTTTTGTACATTTTACGACCCAGGCGGTTTTTAGGGAGCATGCCTTTTACAGCCTTCTCGATCATTACCTCAGGACGGCGGCGGATAAGGTCTTTAGCCACCTCTTTCTTCTGACCACCAGGGTAGCCGGAGAAAGTGATGTATTCCTTTTCTTCCATTTTGTTACCTGTAAAAACGATCTTCTCAGCATTGATAACGATCACATAATCACCACAGTCAGCATGGGGAGTGTAATAAGGCTTGGTTTTGCCTCTTAAAACAGAAGCAATCTTAGCCGCCATACGTCCCATTGTGAGGTTGGTAGCATCTACAATGTGCCAGTCGCGCTTGATAGTCGCTTCGTTGGCATGTTTTGTTTTGAAGCTTAAAGTATTCATTGTTTAAAATAAGTTTAACGTCGTCTATTTCGGGAGGGCAAAGTTAACCGGTTAATAAATAATAACCATCGATTTTGATAAGTTTTTTTGATAGGGCCTTTGTAACTTACTGATTTACAATAAAAAATTTGTATCTCTTTTAAAATACACCTGTAGAATGCCCGCATTTCACGGCTTTTACGGCACATTTGCCCCCGGATTTAAGGTAAAAAAGAACCCCGTCCGGCATATGATGCGTCGGACGGGGCTATATTTTAAAGCAGTTCGCGTTAGTCGCGTCGACCGCCGGCGTAGATCATTATATACTGAATGAGGATTACCAGGGAAGATATGGCCGCTATCACGTAGGTCATAGCCGCCCATTTCAGCGCGTCTTTCGCCTGCTCCTGCTCACGCCCACGGGTAATATTTGTGCTCTCAAGCCATGCCAGGCCGCGGCGCGAGGCGTCAAACTCCACAGGGAGGGTAATGATAGAGAACAGCGTGGTTACACCGAACAGTATAATACCGCCAAGCAACAAAGCCGGAAAAGCATTGATTAACAAGACGCCAATCATCAGTACCCAGGGAACGATGGATGAACTGAACTGCACCGCCGGTACAAGCTTCGAACGAAGCGCGATCCAGGGGTAATTGGTAGCATACTGCACCGCGTGACCGCATTCATGGGCCGCTACGGCGGCGGCTGCTACGCTCCGGCCCTCATACACATCAGGGCTCAGCGCCACCGTTTTAGTAGCCGGATTAAAGTGGTCGCTCAGGAAACCCTCGGATAAAGTTACCCGAACGTCAGTTATTCCATTGTCTCTCAACATCTTCTCTGCCACTTCGCGTCCGGAAAGGCCGGAAGAAGTGGGTACGAGGCTAAATTCCTTAAACTTACTCTTCAGGCGCCAGCTTACCAGCATCCCTATCACCAGGAACGCGATCGAGGTAAGGGTAATGGCCGGTGAAATCATAGGTGAAAACATATTATTAATATTTTATCTTTTGTCAGGTTTTAAATTATACAAAGTCATCGCAAATCACCTACCAATTCCATCAATTTAATAAAGCTTTAACACTTTTTGACAGTGGTGTCAGGCTGCCCCAGCTGTTTGTCATGTACGAAAAATTAACACTGTCAATGTGGCCGAAAAGTGGGTTTAAACAACAATTTTCCAAGCGAAATATGAGTTTATTATTGGTTCTAATATGATTTAATACTTATATATCAAACTAATCTTTACCACCTCTATTTATCAATAATTTACGATTGCATAATGGAAGTTCTTGTCAATTGAAATAGGCTACGATCGGGGGTTTGCGCCGATCTGACAACTACGCAATTAACACTTTAAAAGTTATTAACATCCTTTAAATAAACTTTTTTATTCTAAGCCCATTTAGTAATTTAGACCTGAATTTAATGGGTTAGTAAGTAGAAAGAGTCAGCGGAATCTTCCGTTGGCTCTTTTCTCTTTTTACACATTTTTCTTCCTCATTTTCGACAACAATTTTTGCTTCTGTTCAGATGATGTTTGACGTCAGAAAAATCCCCACTTCAAGTTCTCGCATCATCGAAAAATTTCTTTTCCATTACCTTTAACGCATGAGTAAAATTAGAACGGCTTTCTTTTGTCAAAACTGTGGATATGAAACTGCTAAGTGGACGGGAAAATGTCCATCGTGTAATCAATGGAACACATTTGTAGAAGAAAAGGTTCAGAAAGAAATTCCTTTACGTCAACAGGAATGGAAAGAAGACGTCAAACGTGTGAACAAAATCGTGAGCCTGGACGAAGTGGATGCGATTGAAGAGCAACGTTTTCTTACACCTGATGGTGAACTCAACCGCGTACTGGGTGGTGGAATCGTTGCCGGATCGCTTGTGCTGGTAGGCGGCGAACCCGGTATCGGAAAATCTACTTTGTTTCTCCAGAATGCCTTACTGCTAAAGCATTTGAAGATATTGTACGTAAGCGGCGAAGAAAGCGAACAGCAGATAAAAATGCGCGCCAACAGGTTAAAGATCAATAACGAACAGTTCTATCTGCTCACCGAAACTTCTACCCAAACCATCTTCGCTGAAATTAAAAAACTGAAACCCGACCTGGTGATCATCGATTCTATTCAAACGTTGCAAACGCCATTGATAGAATCTGCCCCAGGTAGCGTATCACAAATAAGAGAAACGGCTGCCGAAATGCAGCGGTTTGCCAAAGAAACCAATACACCTGTTTTCCTCATCGGCCATATTACCAAAGATGGATCAATTGCTGGTCCTAAGGTGTTGGAACATATGGTGGATACAGTCCTTCAATTCGAAGGTGATCAGCATTATGCTTACCGCATTTTACGCACAATAAAAAACCGTTTTGGATCCACCGCCGAACTAGGTATTTACGAGATGACCGGCGATGGTTTGCGGCAGGTCACAAATCCCTCCGAAATACTCATTTCCCAGCGGGAAGATATGCTGAGCGGCGTAACGATCGCGGCTACTATCGAGGGACTCAGGCCGATGCTGGTAGAAGTGCAGGCGCTGGTCACCCAATCTGTTTACGGAACACCACAACGTACGGTCACCGGTTTCGACCTGCGCAGGCTGCAATTGCTGCTGGCGGTATTAGAGAAAAGGGGCGGTTTCCACTTCGGGGTTAAAGATGTGTTCCTTAACATTGCGGGCGGCTTAAGGGTAGAAGACCCTTCCATCGACCTGGCGGTGTTATGTGCACTATTGTCGTCGTTCGAGGACCTGGCGATCCCAAATAAAGTTTGCTTCGCCGGCGAGGTGGGACTTAGTGGCGAGATAAGGGCGGTAAACAGGATTGAGCAACGAATTGCAGAAGCAGAGAAGCTGGGCTTTGAGAAGATTTTCATCTCCAAATACAATAAGAAGGGGCTTGATTTCTCTAAACTGAAAATTGAAGTGGTGCCTTTGGGTAGGGTAGAAGAGGTGTACCAGCTGTTATTCTGATAAAAGTAGATAATACCAAAAGGACTGGATTTCTCCAAAATCAGGAATGTGCCTCTTGGGAGGATATGCCAATAGATTGGAAAAATAACAATGTAAGAGCCAGATTTGATATAAGTTAAAAACGTGCGGCTCTGAAATGCGAACTTCAGTTGTTCTTATGGTGAAAAAACAGCCGAACACCGCCCTAAAGTACATCTATACATAGCTTCCAAATCCTTTGTAGCAGCGTATCTTTGAACGAAATAGATACGGTATGTTTTCCCCTCTCCTCCATTTGTTTTACCCGCACAGCTGCGAGGGCTGCGGTCGTGATCTTTCCCGGCATGAAGAGGTGCTTTGCCTGCGTTGTTACCAGCGAATGCCGGCTACCCGTTTCCATATGGTAGCCAACAATCCAATTGAAAAGTTGTTCTGGGGGCGCTCACCGGTAGCGCATGGCAGCGCAGCTTACTTCTTTGGCAAAAGATCAAATCTCCAGCAACTGATCCACTCCTTTAAATATCTGGGTCGTCGCGACATTGCATTGTATCTCGGCCGGCAGATGGGCAACATGTTGCTCGAATGCCCATGGTTCAATGATGTATCGGGTGTGGTGCCGGTGCCATTGTTTAAAAGCCGCGAGCGGAAGCGCGGTTACAACCAGGCCGGCGTGCTTGGCGAAGGAATAAAGGACGTGACGGGTTGCCCGTTACTCCATGATGTATTGAAACGGAAGAATTACACGCAAACACAAACCCATAAAGGCCGCGGCGATCGCTGGCAAAACGTAGGCGATGTATTTGCCGGGCAACATCTTGCCCAACTGGAAAACAAACATGTACTGCTTGTCGACGATGTACTAACCACCGGCGCCACACTCGAAGCCTGCGCCCGGCAACTACAGCAGGGCCACAATGTTACGGTGAGCATCTTCTGCCTGGCTTATACCATGATCTGACCGGAGTTTATACAAAAAAATACAGGCGCTTGAGAGCGCCTGTCTACGGTAACTATTCCACGTTATGAATACGCAATTGTTGCATTTATCTTTAAACGAAACCTACTTCGCAGGCTTCGGTTTTTTCTTGTTACCTGGCGGAGTGCCCAGCAATTCCTGTTGCCGGTGCAGCTCGTATTTGTTTATAAAGCACACTTTAAAGGTGTTGCCCGTTAATGAGTCTTCCTGGCCTACTTTGGTAAGCCCAAGTTTCTCGAAATTGGTCGTCAGCTGATTGATGTACTGCTGTATGGTCATCTTGGTCGGTTTTGAAAGTGAATAAGTTGGTTGTTAAGCACCGCATCCTCACAAGGAGTGTGCCTGGCCTATTCACATTCGCATACAACTACATCCGCCGTTAGGAAGAAGGCGGTATTTTGCCTGCTCAGTCTTTCTCGTGTTCAGCTTTTGTTGTTGTTCCAGGATAATCATAATAATGGTGGTTTGGTTCTTCCGGCCAGTGAACAGTACCTTTGTACTATCCTGCCTGTTGATTACCCTACAAAACTAGTAGGGTTTATGGACTATACCAAATAAATTCTTGACTTTTTTATAAAAAATACCTGAAATCCTTTGCTGATAAGGGTTTGGAATCTTTAGTAATAGTTTTATTATCTTTGCTCACTCTTTGGTGGATTTGTTTATTGTTGACCAGGGGCATTCTTAAACCGAAACTAATAAACATAACAAAATGAAGACACTCCAACAATGCGCCGCAGAGCGCATTCTGATAATTGATGGGGCCATGGGCACCATGATCCAGCGTTACAAGCTGGAAGAAGCCGACTACCGTGGCGAACGTTTCAAAGACTATCATGCTGATGTGAAAGGTAATAATGACCTGCTCTGTATTACGCAGCCGCAGATCATCGAGGCTATTCACCGCGAATACCTGGAAGCAGGTGCCGATATTATTGAAACTAATACATTCAGCAGTACGACTATCGCGCAGGCGGACTACGATATGCAGTCGCTGGCGTATGAACTGAACCTGGAAGCCGCCCGGATCGCGCGCCGCGCTACCGACGACTACACGGCGCGTAACCCTGAAAAGCCCCGCTTCGTAGCAGGCGCTATCGGGCCGATGAACAAGCCGTTGTCGCTTTCGCCCGATGTGAATAACCCGGGTTATCGTTCCGTAACATTCGACGAGGTGGCAGATGCTTATTATGAGCAGATATCCGGCCTGGTAGACGGTGGCGCACATATCCTGCTTATCGAAACAATATTCGATACACTCAACTCCAAAGCTGCTATCTATGCTGCCAAGAAGTATTTCCGCGAGCATAATATAGAACTGCCGATCATGATCTCCGGCACCATCACGGATGCCTCGGGCAGAACGCTGAGCGGACAAACGCTGGAGGCCTTCTACATTTCGGTAATGCACGCACATCCATTCTCCATCGGCCTGAACTGCGCCCTTGGTGGTGAACAGATGCGTCCCCATATATCGGAACTGTCGCAGATCGCCAGTTGCTTTACCAGCTGCTATCCCAACGCGGGCCTGCCAAACGCATTCGGTGAATACGATGAAGAGCCGGAAGATACTGCCTGCATTATCGAGGACTTCGCCCGTGAAGGTTATGTGAACATCGTTGGCGGCTGCTGCGGCACCACGCCCGACCACATCCGTCACATCGCACAGCACGTAAAAACTATTTCACCAAGACCCTTACCGGTTGTAGAAAAGGTGTAGGCTATATTAACACCGAACCTTAGCACAAGGAGAAAATGAATACAAGCACACTCACGATTAAACCATACTTACGCCTCGCTGGTCTAGAGCCGCTGGTAGTAAGGCCCGAAACCAACTTTCTGAACGTCGGCGAACGTACCAACGTAACCGGTTCCAAGAAATTTGCCCGACTCATTCGAGAAGGACTGTACGAAGAAGCGCTGTCCGTTGCCCGCCAACAGGTGGAAAGCGGCGCCCAGATCCTCGACGTGAACATGGACGATGCGCTGCTCGACGGCGAAAAGGCTATGACCACGTTCCTGAACCTGCTGGCCGCGGAGCCGGACATTTCCAAGATCCCTATTATGATCGACTCCAGTAAGTTCAGCATCATCGAAGCGGGACTTAAATGCGTGCAGGGTAAGTGTGTGGTAAACTCCATCAGCTTAAAAGAAGGCGAAGCCAAGTTCATTGAACAAGCCCGCATCTGCCAAAGCTTTGGTGCAGCGGTTGTCGTAATGGCATTCGACGAGAACGGGCAGGCTGATTCTTACCAGAAGCGTGTTGATTTCAGCTACCGTGCTTATAAGATCCTCACCGAACAGGTAGGGTACGATCCGCAAGACATCATCTTCGACCCGAACATCTTCGCCGTGGCGACGGGTATTGAAGAACATAATAATTATGCGATCGACTTCATTGAGGCGACGCGTAAGATCAAAGAACTGATGCCGCTCACCAAGGTAAGCGGTGGCGTAAGTAACATCTCCTTCTCTTTCCGTGGTAATGATGTAGTGCGTGAGGCGATGCACTCCGTATTCCTCTTCCATGCGATTAAGGCGGGTATGGACATGGGCATTGTAAATGCCGGTATGATCCAGATCTATGACGAAATCGACCCTACGTTACGTGATCTTTGCGAAGATGTGATCCTTAACAGGCATGAAGATGCTACGGAGAAACTGATTGCATTTGCCGAAACGGTAAAGGCGAAAGGTAAGGTTATCGAGAAAGATGAAAAGTGGCGTAACGGTACGGTGGAAGAGCGTTTGAGCCATGCACTCGTAAACGGTATCACCGAATATATAGAGGGTGATACGGAAGAAGCCCGTCAGAAATATCCCCGCCCGCTGGATGTAATCGAAGGTCCGCTGATGGATGGAATGAACATCGTTGGTGACCTGTTCGGCAGTGGTAAAATGTTCCTCCCACAGGTAGTGAAAAGCGCCCGTGTAATGAAGAAGTCGGTAGCGGTGTTAACACCATTTATCGAGGAGGAGAAAGCCAGGATGGTGGCGGAGAACGGCGGCGTTATCAAGTCGGCCGGTAAAATATTGCTCGCCACTGTAAAAGGCGACGTACACGACATCGGTAAAAACATTGTGGGTGTGGTGTTGGCCTGTAACGGTTACGACATCATCGACCTGGGTGTAATGGTGCCCGCAGAAAAGATCCTGCAAACCGCCCGCGAACAGCAGGTGGATATTATCGGCCTGAGTGGCCTCATCACCCCGAGCCTCGACGAGATGGTGCACGTAGCCCGTGAGCTGAAGCGTCAGCAGTTCGATGTGCCTTTGCTCATCGGTGGTGCTACTACTTCCCGTACGCATACGGCCGTTAAGATCGCGCCGGAGTATGCAAATGGTGTGATACACGTACTGGATGCTTCAAGGAGTGTTACGGTGACAGGCAGCCTGCTCAACAAAGCACTTAAAAAGAACTTCCTCACCGAGGTACAGTCCGAATACGAAAAACTGAATGAATCTTTCCGTAATAAAAAGCCGGTAAAACAATACCTGCCTTTCCCGGCTGCGCAAAAGAATAAAACCAATATCGACTGGGAGAAGTTTCAACCGGTAAAGCCTGCAAAGCTGGGCATACAGGTGTTTGAAGATTACGATCTGGCCGAAATCGCGAAATATATTGACTGGCAACCGTTCTTCATCGCCTGGGAGCTGCATGGTAAATTCCCGCAGATACTTACGGATGAAGTGGTAGGTAAGGAAGCGACGAAACTTTACGAAGACGCGAAAGCCTTGCTCGACCGACTTGTGAAAGAAAAGTGGTTAGGCTGTAAAGCGGTAATTGGCTTGTTCCCTGCTAACTCTAATGGCGGCGATACCGTTACAGTAGATCTGCCGGATGGTTCCAAAGTAAACCTCGAGTTCCTGCGCCAGCAGATCAAAAAAGCACCTGGTCAACCTAACCTGTCGCTCGCGGATTATATTGCGCCGGCAACTACTGGTAAGCAGGATTACATTGGTGCCTTCGCGGTAACTGCTGGTATTGGTATCGAGAAGTGGCTGGAGAAGTTTGAAAAGGAGCACGACGATTATAACAGCATTATGCTCAAAGCGCTGGCCGACCGTCTTGCAGAGGCCTTCACGGAGTTGATGCACGAAAGGGTACGTAAAGAGTTTTGGGGTTACGCCAACCAGGAGCACTTCAGCAACGAAGAGCTGATCAGGGAAGAATACTCCGGCATCCGCCCTGCGCCCGGTTATCCCGCCTGCCCCGACCATACCGAAAAGTGGAAGATGTTCGATATGCTGGAAGCGACTAAAAACACCGGCATCATTCTTACAGAGTCGCTGGCAATGTACCCGGCTTCGAGCGTGAGCGGCTGGTATATGGCCAATCCGGAGGCTAAATATTTCGGTTTAGGTAAGATCGAAAAGGACCAGGTTGAGGACTACGCCGCGCGTAAAGGCTGGTCTGTGGAGGAAGTAGAGAAGTGGCTAAGGCCAAACCTCGAATACGATATCTAACTAAAAGGATAAAAATACAAACCCGCTGCATCGTTCATTTGCAGCGGGTTTTTTATTGTGCAACAAGCAATGCCATGGCTGATTTACGTGCTATCTCGCAATGGAAAAATTGCGTAGAACTACGCTTGTATGCCACGGCCCGCTGGTGTTACTTTGCATCATGTTTCAAAGACATTTAACCCCAAATCCCTGACGGGACCCCAAAAATCAGTGATAAACACCTGCCGCTTCATCCGGGCAGGTGTTTTTATTTATAGTATTAATGCTGATCATCATGGCGAGCAGCGCGTGGCCATCCTCGTGTACAGTCTTCGTTTTGTACCTCATGGCCGCCTGGTTGTATTGTCCGGGGACTGGAGCGAAGGTTCGCTTCACTTCATTCGCGATGACGATGTGAGTGAGGCAGCTACGCTAACGAGCATCCACCCACATCCCATTGTCCTTGATCAGGTTAATCAGTTCTGTAACGGCTACATCGCTGTTGAGACCGCGTTTCATCACATCTTTGCCTTTATAGAGCGTGATCTTTCCAACACCGCTGCCTACATAGCCAAAGTCTGCGTCCGCCATTTCACCTGGACCGTTAACAATGCAACCCATGATCGCGATCTTAACGCCTTTCAGGTGATTGGTTACCGCGCGGATGCGCGCAGTGGTTTCCTGCAAATCAAATAAAGTACGGCCGCAGGAAGGGCAGGAGATGTATTCTGTTTTGGAAATACGTGTACGCGTCGCCTGTAGTATGCCGAATGCCACGTTATTCACCACCGACGGCTGATGTTCCGCATTAGCCGCCTGTTTCAGCCACAATCCATCGCCAAACCCGTCCAGCAACAATGCGCCGGTTTCGGTGGAGTAGTGGATCAGGTCATCGTCTGCATGGTCCCATTTGCTGATAGTGTGGAGAATAACAGGATTACTCAATCGCTTGTCCAGCAGTTCTACCAGCATTCTGCGCACGGCCGCCATCGCATGTTCGGAAGAAGCGTAAATAACCGGCACCACGGCATTGGCAAGGGCCGGATCACTGAGCTGAGCGATTAACTCCTGCACCGGAGCGCTGGAAAGTTCGTCCGCATTCACTGCTACAAAGTTGATGGCAGCTTTGTAGTTCGCCGCCAGGAAGCTCTCTGTATTGAAGAAGGGGAAATACTTTGTTTTGTCTGTTGCTTTTTCCCAGGCAGCCGGGTAGGTAATCACCTTCAGCATGCCGGGCAGTGCGAAGTCGAGCAGCTTATCACCGGTAAAGATGTAGTCTGCAGCTGCGTCACCAATGTTCCATTTGTCGGTAGCCTTATCGTAGCTGTAGCCGATGCTTTGCAGATCAGCTGGTGTAATCTGTTGCAGGTGGCTGAAGTCAGCTACTACCACCGGAACCTGTTTGCCGCCGATATTACCGATGTTGATCGATTCGCGGCGTTTGTAGGCATACGGGGAGTAAGGCAGTTGTGCCAGCATAGGTGCTATGGGCGCATGGCTTTCACGCCGGGTATAACGTTTCACCAGGTCGCGGCATACAGGCAGTTCAAACTCCGGGTCCTCCGTAAGAGAAACACGGATTGTATCGCCCACGCCGTCTTCCAGCAGGGTGCCTATGCCAATGGCCGATTTGATACGACCATCTTCACCGTCACCGGCTTCCGTTACACCGAGGTGTAGCGGGTATGCGTGGCCGAGTTCCTGTTGCATGGTTTGCACCAGCAGGCGGTAGGCTTGCACCATCACCTGTGGATTACTTGCCTTCATGCTCAGCACGATGTTGCGATAGTTAAGATCCTCCGCAATCCGCAGGAACTCCATGGCACTTTCCACCATACCCATGGGCGTATCGCCATAGCGGCTCATGATACGGTCGCTCAGCGAGCCGTGGTTGGTGCCGATGCGCATGGCGGTGCCATATTGCTTACAGATGTTAACGAGCGGGGTAAAACGATCGCGGATGCGGTCAATTTCCTCCAGGTACTCGGCATCGGTATATTCCAGCAGTTCGAATTTCTTTTTATCGATGTAGTTACCGGGATTGATACGCACTTTTTCCACGATGCGGGCGGCAACTTCCGCGGCATTGGGCGTAAAGTGGATATCGGCCACCAGCGGGGTTTTGTACCCGCGGGCACGCAGTCCTTCCTTGATAGGCAGCAGGTTTTCTGCTTCCTTTTTGCTGGGGGCGGTAATGCGCACTAATTCGGCGCCGGCTTCTATACAACGGATGGCCTGTTCGATGGTGCCCTTGGTGTCCATCGTGTCGGTAGTGGTCATGGTCTGAATGCGGATAGGGTTAAAATTCCCGATCAACAAGTCGCCCACCCGGGCTTCCAGCGTAGCCAGCCGCTTATACTGTGTTAATGAATTGCAATACAATTGCATACTGTTCCTCCTTTACGTGGGTCAAAATTAGCTAAAAGCAGGGAAGGTATGAAGCATTAAAAATGCGGAGGCTCCGTTAGTGTAAAACCTGCCGGGCATTTCCCGATTTTTTGTTTCCTTTATACTATGCCGAACCCTAAAGCCATATCTGAAATTCCCTATCAACAGCTCCCGCTTAAGGGACAGTTCTCCGTATTTGATCTCGGGGCCTTCGCCAATGAGCTAAGCCGATTCCCGCATACGCACGAAACTTTTGAAATTATCTGGTTTACAAAAGCCAAAGGCCAGCATGTGGTCGATTTTGTGAGTTATGAGCTGGAGGACGATATGTTATTCTTCCTGCGGCCGGGGCAAGTACACCAGGTGCTGGACAGCCGCCGCGAAGGCCATGTGATCGTGTTCACCGAGAAGTTTTTCTTTTCTAACAAACATGAGCGCGATACCCAGTTCGATCTTACTTCCCTGTTCGACTATTCGCAGGCCTATGCGCCCGTGCGTATCCGGCCGCAGGCAGCCAATGCCGCGCTGGGACTTATAGAGCTGATGTACGCGGAAGCGGCGATCACCGATCCGAAATACAGTCGCAGTATCCTCAAAAATCACCTGAATGCCTTTTTATTGTTGGCAGAACGTGAAAAGCGGAGCAACCTCGCCAACACGATCAGTGAAAAAACGCAGTTCGATAACCGGGTACTGCAACTGCGGCACATCCTGGAACAACATTTCAGAAAAGAGCACCAGGCTGCTTTTTACGCGGATGCCGTGGCGCTGACCCCTAAACGGCTGAGTGAGATTACTAAAGATGCGGTGGGCAAAACCGTTACCGAAATGCTGCACGACCGCCTGGTGCTGGAGGCCAAACGCCAGCTCGCCTATAGCCAGCGTTCGGTCAAAGAAATCTGCTATGAGCTTGGTTTTGAAGACCCTGCGTACTTCAGCCGCTTCTTTCGGAACCATACCGGTTACTCGCCCCACGACTTCAGGGATGCGATGTTCAAATAGTACCAGTTAATTGCTGTTTTGTCCAATAATGTGGGGGCGGCAGCCCCTAACTTTGCATGCGATCCGCGAACGGGAACCATGCTTAGCTTCATTCATCGTGCGATTGGAAATGAGATTGAATGAATGGAGTCGCTGTCAACATAAATAAGTCAAGGTTACCACAGAATCAATAGAGAGGTTTTTATTATCAAGCTAAATCCGGTACCTGTTACCGGATTTTTGTTTATGAGAGAAAAAGAAAAGTCCCCGCTGTTTCCAGCGGGGACTCGTATTTTGAAGGCGGTGAGCTACCAGTCTTTGTCGGTTGTAACCGGCCGGCCTTTGATCTTTTTCGCTTTATCCTGCAGTTTCTTTTCCTCCTGCGCCAGGGCTTTTAACAGGTTCTCGGCTTCCTGCTGGCTCAACTTGCTGGGCATTGGCTGCGGCTTTTTGTCCTGCTCGTCTTCTTTATCACCATCTTTCTCATCCTGCTTGTCTTTATCTTTCTTATCCTTGTCCTCATCTTTTTTGTCTTTATCCTGGTCTTTCTTGTCTTTGTTCTTATCGTCTTTTTTATCCTTGTTGTCTTTCTTGTCTTTATTATCCTTGTTGTCTTTGTTCTGCTGTTGTTGCTGCTGCTGTTTTTTCAGCATTTGTTGAGCATAAGCAAGATTGTAGCGGGCGGCTTCATCCTGTGGATTGGCTTTCAGCGCTGCTTTGTACGACTGGATACTTTCTTCCCACTTCTTTTCTTCCATAAAAGTGTTGCCGGAATTATAGTTCGCATCTGCCTTCACCGCTTTACTGGTGGCTATTTTGGCACTGCTGGCGTATTGTTTACGGGCATCGTCGAAACGTTTTTGTTCGTACATCGAGTTGCCGAGGTTGTAATTACCCTCTACCGAAGCCTGGTCTCGTTCGATCGCTTTTTTATAAGAAGTTTCCGCTTCTTTATACTGCTTTTTCTGGTACTGGTCGTTGCCCTGGCGGATCAGCTTATTGCTGCTCTGTGCAGAGGCGCCTGCCGCCATCAGCAGCAGAAAAGCCAGTACATATATCGGCGTAAGTTTCTTCATCATCATTCATTTTTAAGCTGCCTGTTTACTTGGGCGCACTTCGGGAACAAACATTTCCAGCACCAGTAACACCAGGCAAATACCCAGGAAGTATTGAAAGTAGCTGTTATAGTCGGTAAAAATATTTTCACCAAAGGCCTTCTGCTCCATACCGTCTATTTTGGCGGCGAGCGTACTTACCACATCCTCGGCATCGTCCAGGTGTTGGTATACACCGCGGCCGGCGGCGGCCAGGGAGCGAAGTTCTTCTTCATTTAGTTTGGATATCACAGTCTTGCCTTCACGGTCCTTTTTAAAGCCGCCCGTTTCCGCGTCGGGGAGTGGGGAGCCGGAAGTGGAACCTACACCTACGGTGCTGATCACCACGCCATCTTCAAAAGCCTTCTTGGCTGCGCTGATGGCGCCCTCGTCATGGTCTTCACCGTCGGAGATAATGATGAGTGCTTTATGTTTACGTTCCTTCTTATTGAACGCGTCGTTGCTGATCTTAATTGCCTCGGCGATTTCCGTACCCTGCGTTGGGATCATGTCGGGCGTAACGGTGGACAGGAACATACGGGCGGCGGAATAATCGACCGTAAGTGGCATTTGCAGGTAGGCGTTGCCGGCGAATACTACCAGGCCAATGCGATCATTGTCCAGCTTTTCCATCAGGCGGTTGATCATCTGTTTGGCACGCGTAAGCCTGTCGGGCTTTACATCGGAAGCGAGCATACTTTTACTTACGTCCAGCGCGACGATTACGTCTACCCCTTTACGCGTAATCTTTTCCATACGGCTGCCTTTTTGCAGGTTTGCCAGCCCTACGGCGCCGAAAAAGAAGGCGATAAACACCAGTATGAACTTCAGGGTGAAGAGTTTGCGGGAGTAACCGGTAAATAGCTTTTCCACCAGTTCGAGATCGCCGATACGGCGAATGGAACGGCGTTTCCACCAGGTGATGGAGATAAAAGCGGCCAGCAGCACCAGTAACAGCGCGAGGGCCCAAAGGTATTCTGTATGTTGAAAACGTAGCATGTTGTAAGTTGTGCGCTATCGACGAGCGATATGGCTGCCTTCAAAAATAATTTTTTTATCCTTGTTTGCAAGAGGCCCTGAAAGTTATTTATGAGTTTTTTAACGAATAACTTCGGGCAGATGTGATGCCGGCCAGCAAAAAGGGCTGCCCTTTCACAGGCAGCCCTTGATTTATAAGTTAAGAGAGAACCTTACATCAGCTCTTCTTCTGTCAGAATCTTTTTCAAAATATCCATCCGGATTTTCGGAATGTCCAGGCTTTCATCTTCGGTTTCGAAGTTAAGCACGAAGAAAGACGGGCGGCCATCGTTCTCGATCCAACCTGTGATCCAGGCGATGTGTTTTGCGCCGGCGCGGCCCCAGCCTGTTTTGTAGCTGAGTTTATATTTAGGCGTCGTTTCCATGAGCATCATGTTACGCACGAACTCCATATTCGTTTTGGCAAAAGGTAACTGGTCGAAATAAAGCTTTTTCGCAAAGCCAAGCTCTTCGTCCGGTGTGATCTTCAGCGAATTATCGAGCCAGAAAGTATCGATGCGGCTGATTTTCATATTGCCGTATTTTACCGTATCGAGCCAGTGTTGCATGTTGTCGCGGCCAATGCGGCGGGCAACCTCCTGGTAATAGGGTACTGATGAGGCCTTAAACGCCTGCTGCATGCTCAGGTCCTGGTTCCAGGCGGGTACTTCGCGCGGAATGCTGTCCCACTTGATCACGTAGCCGGTATCGCTGATAGCACCTGTTTGCAGTGCGATCAGGGAGTTGAGGATCTTAAAGGTGCTGGCAGGTGTAAATGCCTGTTGGGCACGCTCCATGTTGTATACTTTAAAGTTGCCCCGGCCATTGTCGAACAGCATGAAAGTGCCCTCGATTTTGTACTCGGCAAAGTATTTTTCCCAGCTTTTTTCGGTGTGCACGTTGTTTGGTGCGCAGGCATTCAGCATTAATCCAGCCGCCAGTAATATCCAGCCAAAAAGTTTCATCAGCATAATTGTTTAACGGTGCAAAAGTAAGGTAACATAGGGGATTTACTTGCAATCGCCTTCAGATGTATCGTTCATTGCTGTCTTGTTGGATTCATTCAGGAGTAATATCGGAGTATCATCGGGATAACAGCGGAATATAATACCAATATTAGTGGAGAAAAGGTGGAGATATAGTGGATTTGAGGCGGATTTAATGTGGACTTGATCATGTTATCTTATTGATCGTCAATCAGTTATGATCCAGACGAATAAGCTATTGTCTTGATAGTCAATTAGTTGTGTTGATAATACATCTTTTTTATGCCAGCCGACTGGTAGTATTTTAGCTGATAGGTCTTTGCAGGATCCTCCGATGATCCTTGTTCTCCATGACCGGGAAAGGAGGAGTTGTTTCGCTGAATAGGGAACCTGCGGTACAAGTGAGTGACACAGCGGCGGCTGAAAAGTGCTACCATGGCTGGTAAACAAAAAGGGTCGTCTTATAAAAGACAACCCCTTACTCCATTTATCAATTTAAAATCAAACAGCTGCGTTCTCTTTAATTACGCCCAGTTCGCGACCCACTTTGGTAAAGGCGGCAATGGCCTGATCCAGATGGTGTTGCTCGTGCCCGGCACTCAGCTGCACACGAATGCGCGCCTGGCCTTTTGGCACAACGGGGTAAAAAAAGCCGATAACGTAAATGCCTTCCTGTAACAATTTGTCAGCAAACTGCTGGCTCAGTACGGCGTCATACAGCATTACGGGTACGATCGGGTGGTCGCCGGGCTTAATGTCAAAGCCGGCTTCCGTCATTTTAGAACGGAAATATTTTGTGTTGTTTTCAAGCTTATCGCGCAGTTCGGTGGTTTCGCTCAGCATGTCCAGCACCGCGATGGATGCGCCTACAATGCTGGGAGCCAGCGAGTTAGAGAACAGGTACGGACGGCTGCGCTGACGCAACATGTCGATCACTTCTTTTTTACCGCTGGTAAAACCGCCGGATGCGCCACCCAACGCTTTACCGAGGGTGCCGGTAATGATGTCGATACGGCCCATTACGCCACAGTATTCGTGGGTGCCGCGACCGGTTTTGCCCATAAAGCCGGAGCAGTGGCTTTCGTCGATCATGACGATCGCATCATATTTATCGGCCAGGTCGCAGATTTTGTCGAGCTGGGCCACGGTGCCGTCCATGCTGAAAGCGCCGTCGGTAACGATAATGCGGCTGCGCAAGTGTTGCGACTCCTGAAGTTTGGCTTCCAGGTCGGCCATGTTGTTATGTTCATAGCGGTAGCGCTGTGCTTTACACAGGCGAACACCGTCGATGATAGAAGCGTGGTTAAGCGCGTCGGAGATGATCGCGTCCTGCTCGTTGAACAGGGGCTCGAAAACACCGCCGTTGGCGTCGAATGCCGCCGCGTAGAGGATCGTATCTTCGGTTCCGAGGAACTGGGCAATTTTCAACTCAAGTTCGCGGTGGATGTCTTGCGTGCCGCAAATGAAGCGTACACTGCTCATACCGTAACCGCGGCTGTCGAGTGCTTTGTGGGCAGCTTCCAGTACTTTGGGGTGGCTGGAGAGGCCGAGGTAGTTATTGGCGCAAAAGTTAATTACGGTTTTACCGTTCACCTCAATCTCGGCGCCCTGGTCGGAATTAATAATGCGTTCCCTTTTAAATAAACCCGCGGTTTCGATCTCACTCAGCTCCTGGGTAATCCTTTTGGAAAAGTTCTGGTTCATGATAGCTTGCTTTATGGCCTGGTACAAAGTTAGAGGATAAATGTATCATCATATTCCCGGGGCCGGTCTCCCTTTCTCCGGATTGTAAAAAAGTTTGACGAGTATGTAACATTTAGTTGCCGCTCTGCGTCATATAATTATCATTACTGCTTGAAGTAGCCTGTCGAACATACCGGATCCTGTATCCAACGTATTGATAACCGGTGACTTAGAAGTTTGGTATAAGCAGGATGCAGGATATAATCGTATTTGTCGGACCTTTGCAATATTAGTCAACATCCGGAATGACCGAAAAGGAGTACAACAAATGCGTTGATCTGTATGCCGACAACCTTTTTCGCTTTATTGTGAAGAACCTGGAGCACGGGGAGGATGCGAGGGATGTGGTACAGAACGCGTTTGAAATTTTATGGAAGCATTGTAGTGATGTGCCTTTAGAAAAGGCCAAGAGCTACCTGTTTACCGTAGCGTACCATAATATGATCGACCACGTGCGCAAAGTGAAGCGCATTACGTTGGTAGACCAGTTTAAGGAAGAGGACCGTGTATCCGAACAAAAAATGCACAATGCACGTAGTGTATTGGAAGGCGCCCTGAACCGGCTGAGTGAGGTGCAACGATCTTTAATCATGCTTAAAGATTACGAGGGATACAGTTATGAGGAGATTGGAGAGATTATGAACCTGAACCCTTCGCAGGTGAAGGTTTACCTGCACCGGGCACGTACTCATTTAAAGGAATACCTGGTGCGCATTGATAATGTTATATAAATTTGCCATTTAACTGAGATGTCTGTGGACATTAACATATCGAACTACGAAGAATACCTGCTGAGCTACATCGATGGTGAGCTGGCTGGTAACGAACTGGCCGCACTGAAAGCGTTCCTGGAGCGTCATCCTGCCATTAAGCAGGAGCTGACATTGCTGGAAAGTACTAGGCTGAAGCCGGAGGAGAGTGGGTTTAGTTTCGGCAACAAGGCCATGCTGTATCGCGGTGGGCCTGTTAATATGGGGAATTACGAAACTTACCTCCTGAGTTATATCGATAACGAATTGTCGCCGGAAGACCGGCAGCTGTTTGAGCAGTTTGTTCGCCAACACCCGCAGGTGAAACAGGAAATGCTGCTCTGGAATGCCACTCGTCAGCACCCGGATACATCAATCGTTTTCGAGAACAAGGCGCTCCTTTACCGTCAAACCACCCGCACCAGGACGTTGCGCCCTGTTTATTGGTGGTCGGCGGCGGCAGCGATCGTAGCAGGTTTGCTGGTATGGCAACTGCCACGTGAGGCCAGCCCGGTAGTTGCACCGCAGGTGGCGGCCGTTCAGCAGGAAGATCATACGCCTGCAGCGACCCCGGAAGTAGCGGTAACGCAGCCCCGGCCTGAAGAACAGGAAGTGACGGCGCCTAAAACAACACTAAAAACAAAACCTGCCACTAATGTGGTGGTGGCGAAAGCCGATAAAAGCGAAGATAAAACCAGTGTAACACCTACGGCGCCGCTCACCGCGAGTGTAAGCGCCCCGGAACCGAAGCTGGTAACAACGGAAATTGTGGCTACAAAGCCCCCGAAAACAGGCAAACTGCTTTAGCGCAGGACCTGGAACGCCCGGTAACCGGGGTGAAGGAACCGGTGATAGCGGCAGCGCCTCAGCAAGATAAGTCGCAGGAGGCTACCGTGGCAGCGGCGGCCGCGCCCATACAGGGCGAACTGTTTATGTCGGTAAGCAGTAGCGGCGACTCTAAACTGATGAACGGCGTCACAAATGTCGCGCGCTTCTTTTCTAAAAAGCGGAAATAACACATGATGATCAATTAAGGATATGAAGTATAAAATTTTACTCGTGCTGGCTATCTTAGGTATGGCTTTGGAAGGGATGGCACAGGTGCAGACGTCCGATACCGTGCAGATAAAACAGCTTATTATTGTTAAAACCAAAGACGTTAAAGGCCGTAGCAACTACAAGTTATACCAGGACACGGCCTATCTGCGTAACCGGCTGAAGAAGAACGTACATACCAAATGGCTGGTGTTCGATCTCGGCTTCAATAACTACGTGGATAAAAGTAAATACTACGAAGCCCTGGCGCTCAGTTATTATCCCGCGAATAACTTCCAGAACAGTGTAGGATTTTACGACAATCATGTGTCCAAATCATACGACTACTCGGCCTCGGGATTAAACACCTTTGCGCCTCGTACGACCAGCGCGCCGCTTACGCCTACAGAATTTCGGGTGTTAACGGGCAAATCGGTAAACTTTAATGTGTGGCTGTTTATGCAGCGTTTGAATATCTACAAGCACAAATTCAACCTGCAATACGCGCTGGGCCTTGAAATGAATAACTATCATTTCGCACGGGGCATCACTTATCAACCGGGTTATCCCACTACGATCGTGCGCGATTCGGTAACCTTTAGTAAGAACAAATTATTCGCACAATACCTGACGGTGCCATTGATGTTGAACTATACTTCCAATCCTGCCCGGCCGGGCCGTGCTTTTAAAGCCAGCTTTGGCCTGACTGGCGGCTACCTGCTGAAAGCGCGTACAAAACAGATCAGCGAGGAGCGTGGTAAGATCAAACGTACCGACGACTTTAACCTGAACAAATGGCGTGCAGGGTTTACGGGAGAACTGGGTTACGGTCCGGTGAAATTTTACGGCAACCTCGCCTTTACGCCTTTGCATGACTACGGGTTAGAACAGTTCCCGTTTGCCATTGGGGTGCGATTAAACGGATTTTAATTTTGATTCATAGTATGTTCAAAGGCTCGCTCAGGCGGGCCTTTTGATTTTCAGGGAAGCCACATTGCCACTTATCCTGCCTAAAGGGTGAAAATCCCGCTTGTTGTGGTTGATATGCGCGAAGGAACCTATATTTGGTCATCTAAAATCAACCACCATTATGAAAATGTTTAAACTCCTCTTCATCACCCTGTTTGCCGGCGCAGTCAATGTGTCTGCCCAATCGGCGTGGAAAGAGGCAACCTCGGGAGGATATACCTACAAGTATATTCCCTCCGACCCCATGAAGGCACGGTTTTATACCCTGAAAAACGGGCTCACCGTGATCCTGAGCGTGAACAATAAGGAACCACGTATCCAAACGCTGATTGGCACCCGCGCCGGCAGCAACAGCGATCCGGCCGACCACACCGGCCTGGCGCACTACCTGGAGCACCTGCTGTTCAAGGGTACAAGTATGGTTCGCTGGACTGGGCAAAGGAAAAACCTTACCTGGACAAGATCGAATCGCTGTACGACACGTACAATCGTACTACCGACAATGCGAAGCGTGCAGACATTTACCGGCAGATCGACAGCGTGTCGGGACTGGCGGCGAAATATGCGATCGCGAACGAGTACGACAAAATGATGGCGGGCATGGGCGCACAGGGCACCAACGCGCACACTTGGGTAGAAGAAACGATTTACGAAGAAGACATTCCATCCAACGCCGTAGGCAAGTTCTTGGCCGTACAGGCAGAGCGTTTCCGCAATCCAATCTTCCGCATCTTCCATACCGAGCTGGAGGCTGTGTATGAAGAGAAGAACCGCGGACTGGACGACGACGGTCGTAAAATGTACGAGCTGATGCTGTCCACCGTATTTCCTACACACAACTACGGGCAGCAAAGCACGATCGGTACCGTAGATCACCTCAAAAACCCTTCGTTGAAAGCGATTCGCGCGTTTTACAACAAGTATTACGTGCCGAACAATATGGCAGTGGTCATGGCGGGCGACTTCAATCCCGATTATGTGATTAAACAGGTGGATAAAAGCTTTGGATACATGAAGCCGAAGCCGGTAACGGAATACAAAGCCCCGCCGGAAAAGCCTATCACCGCCCCCATCGTGAAAGAGATTTACGGTCCGGACGCCGAAAACGTTAACCTGGCGTTTCGTTTGCCAGGTGCGCTGGACACCCGCGCTGCCGTAGTGGCTACTGCCGTTTCGCAGGTATTGTCCAACGGCAAAGCAGGCCTTTTTGACCTGAACCTGAACCAGCAGCAAAAACTGTTGCGCTCAAGTGTAAGCCAGTTAAACTGGAAAGACTATTCCGTGTTTATGCTCGCAGGTAACGCCAAGCAGGGTCAAACCCTCGACGAGGTACGTGATCTGTTGCTGTCGCAGATAGATATATTGCGTAAAGGCGATTTTGACGAGTCGCTTCTAAAAGCTATCGTAAACAACTTTAAGCTGTACGAAATCCAGGGACTCGAAAGCAATAATAACCGCGCCAACAGCCTGATGGACGCGTTCATTAAACACCGCGGCAACAACTGGAATTACGATGTAGCGTTCATTGACGATATGAGCAAAGTGACCAAAAAAGATATCGTGGACTTTGCCAACAAATATCTCGCGAACAACTACGTAATCCTTTACAAACGCCAGGGAGAAGATAAAAGCATTGTGAAGGTGGATAAGCCGTCGATCACCCCGGTTGAAGTAAACCGCGACGCGCAATCGGAATTCCTGCGTAAGATCGGCGAAATGCCCGGTACCCCGGTACAGCCGCAGTGGCTGGACTTTGACAAGGATATCCAGAAAGGTAATATTGGTGCCGCCAGTTTCCTTTCTGTGCAGAATAAAGATAACGGCTTGTTCCGCCTCAACTACCTTTTCGACCAGGGTTCCTGGCACAATAAGAAGCTGCCTTTAGCCATGCAGTACCTGCGTTTCCTGGCGACCGATAAATATTCTGCGCAGGAAATCAGCCGTGAGTTCTACAACCTGGCCTGCTCTTACAAGATTGGCAACGAGCTGGGGCAGGAGTATACGCAGATCGAGATTTCCGGTTTGCAGGAAAACTTCGACCAGGCAGTTACTTTGTTCGAGCATATGCTGCGCAACTGTAAGCCCGACGAGGCAGCACTCGTAGCGATGAAAAACCGCACAAAAAAGGGCCGTGCAGACGCTAAACTGAATAAGACGTATGTAATGCGCGGACTGGTGAATTATGCCATGTACGGGCCTCAGAATCCGTTCAATCACAACCTTTCCGATGCGGAGCTGGATGCGATAACGGCGGATGAGTTGGTGGCGATCTTACATGACCTGCCAAACCAGAAACATTCGGTTGTGTATTATGGTCCGGAAGCAGCTGGTGTAGCGAGTGCGCATATTGCGAAACTGCATAGCATCCCAGCCTCTTTTAAAGCCGGTCTGCCAGCAGCTAAGTTCCAGAAAACGACCCAAACGGCTAACCAGGTTTTGTTTGCAGAATACGACATGGTGCAGGCTGAGGTTAACTGGGTGCGTACCGGGGCGACTTATGAGCCGGCGACCGTACCTGTTGTAGAGTTATTTAATGCTTACTTCGGTGGCGGTATGGGATCGATCGTATTCCAAACCATCCGCGAATCGAAAGCGTTGGCGTACTCTACCTACGCGGTATATTCAGCGCCGGACAAGAAAGACGATAAATATGCCGTAGTGGCGTATGTGGGTAGCCAGGCCGATAAAATGAGCGAGGCGATCGGCGGCATGAACGAGCTGCTGAACGTATTGCCCGAATCTGATAAAGCATTGGCTACTGCGCGTGAAAGCATCAGGCAGGGCATTGAAACAGAAAGGGTCGTTCAGGATGCGATCATTTTCAGCTACCTGAAGTCGCAGCGCCTGGGGGTGGATCATGATTTGCGTAAAGATACCTATGCGGCGATTAATAAGCTGGGTTTCAAGGACGTAAAGCAGTTCCACGACGCCAATCTCGCCAACAAGGCTTACACCTACTGTATTGTAGCATCTGAAAAGAATGTAAAGCAGGACGAACTCAAAAAGATCGGTGAGGTGAAAAAGCTGAGCCTGGAAACGTTGTTCGGCTACTAAATAATTGATATCAAATTAAGTAAGCGGGAGAAGAGGGGGAGCCTTTTCTCCCGCCTCGTTTATACCACAATAAATTTTTATCATGTTACGTTATTGGAGTGATTTTAACTCCTATGAAGAAATTGATCCGTTACTGCCTGTTGGTGTTATTATTTCCCCTGTGCAGTTTTAACAACGAAAGTGACTTGTATACCGTTCGTCTGAAACCATCCCTCATCGATGGCAGTAAAGTGTTTCTGCTGGTAGATAAAAGCGAATATCGCATGTACCTTTACGAAGATGTTACGTTGCTGAAGATCTACAAAGTAGTGTTTGGCAATAAAGATCAGTCGGACAAACAAGTTCAGGGTGACCGCCGCACGCCGGAGGGTACCTTCCGCATTCTTTCTAAACGTATGGACAATCGCTGGAATCGCTTCATGCTGCTGGATTATCCCAACGCAGAATCGTACCAGAAGTCGCGCAGCCGTGGGGTAAGTGCCAATACCGACCTGGGTGGCGGAATCGGCATTCATGGGGTAGAATCCGCCTCGGGTATCAACGATGTGTATGTGGAAAGACGTGTAAACTGGACGCTGGGCTGCGTAAGTATGAAAGACAGCGATGTGGCGGAACTCTATAACGTGGTAAAAGTGGGTACACCAGTAGTGATCAGGCGATAATTACATATTGCAACTTATTGAAACGCGCAGTGGACTTATGTCTGCTGCGTTTTTTTATGTCATAGTGATAAAACCATAGTCCTTATTTGTTCCGTAAATGGGAAGATAGCAGTACAAAACCACCAGTTTATGAAAACGAACGCAACCCTGAAGCTGTACCTGTTGTTAACCACCCTATTCATCAGTTTTTCAGCCTGTAAAGATAAAGATGAGGCGCCCATGGGCTCCAAGGCTTACCAGTATATGGTCAACACCGGCAAATACGGCGCTGCCTATGTTGGCTCGCATGCTATGACGATTGCCACAGAAATTACGGTGGAAGAGCTGCCTGCCGGAAAGTCGCGGATCGTGGTACTGTTAACGAACACCACGATGGGTAAAACCTACCAGGTGAATTTCTACACGGCAATGGAGGGTAGCGCTGCGTTGTTTGAGCAGATACCTAAATACACAGTGGCGGTGACGGGCAACGGGCCTTTGGCGACAGCCAGTACGATCGTTTCCGATTCATTCGATAAAATTACCACTGAATGGAAGGGATATGCGGTAGTGCATGATCCCGGGCAAACGTATAGTGCGACTAACTTTGCAACGTTTCTTATTATCGGGAAGATGAATATGCCGGAATAAAGGTTGGGTCTATAAGAAAAGAGGCTGTCTCATGATGATGAGCAGCCTCTTTTTATTTCGGAGCCTGGTAGGCAGTTTATTTATGATGATGCATCTTTTTATTCGCAGCCTGATGGAGGCTGGCGATTCTTGTCTTTATCGTGCTTGATGGAGACAGGCCGTTGATTTATGATGATGCTTTTTTTGCGGCCAGAGAGCAACAGACAAGCCTTGATCAATGATGCATCTTTCGTTATTTACAGTCTCCCTTCTTTTATTTCATCCACCACACCCGGGTCCAGCAGGGTGCTCGTATCGCCAAGTTTGTCTGCTTCGCCTTCGGCTATTTTCCGGAGGATGCGACGCATGATTTTACCAGAGCGTGTTTTGGGCAGGCCACTCACGAACTGGATCTTATCCGGTTTCGCAATAGGACCGATAATGCGTGAAACGGTTTGCAGTATATCCTTTCGCGTTAGTTCGGGATCATGTACCATCTTTTCGGATATCACGAAGGCATAAATACCCTGCCCCTTGATATCGTGCGGGTAGCCTACTACTGCACTTTCCACCACGCCGTGATGCATGTTGATCGCATTCTCTACTTCGGCGGTGCCAATACGGTGGCCGCTTACGTTCAATACATCATCCACGCGGCCCGTAATGCGATACATGCCGTCTTCATCGCGCAGACAGCCGTCACCTGTAAAGTACAGGTTGTCGTACGTAGAGAAGTACGTTTTGCGGCAGCGTTCGTGGTCGCCATAAGTGGTGCGCAGCATACCTGGCCATGGGAACTTTATACACAGGTTGCCGCTAACGCCGTTACCTTCTATCTCCTTGCCGTTTTCATCTACCAGTATGGGTTGTATGCCGGGTAGCGGGAGTGTTGCGTAGCCCGGCTTTTCTGGCGTTACACCGGCAATCGGCGTGATCATAATACCGCCTGTTTCGGTCTGCCACCAGGTATCTACGATAGGCGCTTTGCCCTTGCCGATATGGTCTTTAAACCAATGCCAGGCCTCTTCGTTGATTGGCTCGCCAACAGATCCGAGTTTGGTGATGGAGGTGAGGCTTTTGTGATTCACCGGTCCCAGGCCAAAGCTCATGAGGCTGCGTATGGCTGTAGGCGCGGTGTACAGTATGTTTACACGGTATTTGTCGACAATGTCCCAGAAGCGTCCTGCATCGGGATAAGTGGGTACGCCTTCGAACATCAATGTGGTAGCACCGGCGCTGAGCGGGCCGTACACAATGTAGCTATGCCCGGTGATCCAGCCGATATCCGCCGTGCAAAAATAAACCTCGCGGGGTTGATATTGGAAAGTATTTACGAAAGTATAGTTGGCGTACACCATGTAACCACCGCAGGTATGCACAACGCCTTTCGGTTTGCCGGTGGAGCCGGAGGTGTAGAGGATGAAGAGCATATCTTCCGCATCCATTTCTTCAGCGGGACAAGCCGGGTTGCCCATGGTTTCTACTTTTTTGATCTCATCTTCCCACCATACATCGCGGCCTTTGAGCATGCTCACAGGCGTGCGGGTGCGTGTGCAAACGATCACACGTTTTACGGACGGGCAGGCCATGAGAGCGTCGTCGATCACCGCTTTAAGTGGAATATCTTTTGCTCCACGGAAAGCGCCGTCGCAGGTAATTACAACGTTACATTGCGCGTCCAGTATACGATCGGCAATAGATTGTGCGCTGAAGCCGCCGAAAACAACAGAGTGAATAGCGCCTATGCGAGCACATGCCAGTACAGCGATGGCCAGTTCGGGGATCATACCCATGTATATACAAACACGGTCGCCTTTCTTTACGCCGTTGTTCTTAAGTACGTTGGCGAACTGGCAAACCTTGTTGTAAAGGTCACGATAAGTAATAACGCGGTGGTGTTCTTCCGGATCGTTGGGTTCCCAGATAATTGCTGGTTGGTTGCCCAGTGTGCCCAGGTGGCGGTCAAGACAGTTCTCCGTGATGTTGAGCTTTGCGCCCTGGAACCATTTAACGTCCGGTTCGCGGAAGTTCCACTCGAGTACTTTGTCCCACTTTTTTCTCCAGTAAAAATGATCTGCTACATTGGCCCAAAAGCCCTCAGGGTCGGTTACGCTTTCGCGCCAGGCCTGCTGATATTCTTCTAACGATCTGATCTGATACGGATATGACATAGATGCTTCCTAAATGTTTGTAAAGAGTTTCAATAACGAGACGATAAATTTAGGAAACATCTGTGAGTAATACTAGTGCCGCTGCTAATTCGTTAGCTGCTTCATGCGGTCGCGCACAAAGCGGTGGATGGCCGAATCCTGCGCATCTTCGGGTTTGGCGCGAACGAAGTATTGGTGATAATACTTTCGGGCCGCAGTGGTGTTGCCAAGATAGGCGTCGTAAATCCGCCCGATCGCATATTGTCTTTGTGGGTTCCTGAACAGGTAGTAAGCGCTATCCTGGTAGGCAATGGCGGTTTTATATTGCTTCACCTTTTCGTAGTTGTCGGCCATGGCGCCATAGTAATCCTCCAGGTTTTTTGACTTAGCCAGGTTCACACACACATTAAGCAGGTCGTTGCTTTTGTCATACTGCTTAAGCGCGCTATGGGCAAGCGCTCCGTAATAAAGCACCATTTCCGGCGCCTGGTTCATGAGCTGCAGGTATTCGTATGTTCTGATGCAAAGTTCATATTGGCGATCGTAGTATGCCGCGGCGGATACATAAGTGAACGTGAGCGGCGACATTACATGCGATTGCATCAGGTAATTGCCGATGGTCGTCACCCGTTTATATTGCCGCTGGAAATAGGCAGAGCGCACGGCGGCAGCCGTTACCTGGAACTGCGTGGAATCCATGGCCAGGAAGGTGTTTAAAACGCTGTCTGCCTGTACATACATTTTACGGTCTACATACTCGTTGCCCAGACTGCCGATGGTTTTGGCGTCTTTCGGATTCAGCCGTGCGGCTTCTTTCAAAAAAGTGAAGGCGGAATCCGGCTTCTTCGCTTCGGCACAGGCGTGGCTGAGTAGTTTATGGTAATTGGCACTGCCGGGTTGCAGTGCTATCAGTTTAAAGTAATGATGAACTGCTGCCTCCGGCTGGCTGCGCTGCATTTGTATGCCTCCCAGGTAAAAGTGTGCCTGCGTGCTATTGGAGTCGAGGGATAAAACCTGGTGAAATGTTGTTTCGGCCTCTGAGAACTGCGCCGACATATAATAGCAATAACCGAGCGTGCTGAGTTGTTTTGCGTTATCGGGCTCCACGCGCTCCTTTAGGTAAATAGCCGCCTGGTCGTACAATTGTGATTGCATGTATTCCATCACGATAGCAGGATTCACTGGGTCCTGCATCTGGGCGTTGGCAAAAACGGGTAGCAGCGCCAATAGGAGGGAGGTAGTAACAATACATTTCATGCTCAAATGTTTTATTGTATCAATATTAAACTAAATAATTAGTTTTTAAAAGAAGAATTTAGTTTAGTTTGATTTTGATGCGTCTTGCTTAGTTTTATAGCGATGAAGGATTATTACCAGGTACTTGGAATACCGCGCTCAGCGAACATGGCGGACGTAAAAGCCGCCTACCGACGTCTGAGTAAGCAATACCATCCTGATGCACACGGAGGTGAAGAGGCCTGGCTGCCGGAATTTCGGGAAGTGCAGGAGGCATACGATGTGCTGTCCGACGCACAGCGCCGGCCGGTGTATGACCGTTTGCTGGCGGACGGAGTGCTTCATTCGCCGGTGGTGACACGGGTATACGTTCAACGGCGTTCGGTGAACATCCGGTACATTGCGGTGGCAGTAGTGTTGTTAGTGATTCTTGTGCTGATGCTGTTGGAGCTTTGATCGTTCTGGTCGTCGTACAATTGCGCGAAGCCTTTGACAGCTGTGCGCTGGCTTAACGCAGGGGCCGACACTTCCGGCAGCCCATATCCGTTCGGGTTAGTATCATGCGGCTGGCTATTTACCGGGTTGACCACTTTGTGCGCGCAATTGTTCCACCTCTTTTCGCAGTGCTTCCATTTCTTCCTCTGCCCGGCGCATGGAGTTTTGGTGGGACTGCGTGAGTTTTTTGTAATCTTCCAGGCAACCGTAATATTTATCGCGCCAGGCGTTCGCGTCATTATAACCGATACCGGCATCAAACACACCTTTGGGGCTCAGAAATTCTGCCAGCGACATATCCAGTCCCGGTAAAATCTTGCGCAGCTGGTCCGTTGTAAGCGTATCCTTTTCCAACAGGTTGTAAAGCGCGCGGCGGCTAAGTCCGATACGTTCTGCCAGCTTCGTTTTGTTCATTCCTTTTTGTTCGATGATGAGCAACAGCTTCTTTCCGTGATGCGTTTCTTCAGACGCCTCCGCCACCGGTTGATTCCAATTGTAAAATGTATCCAACGTGATGTTGATAACTTCACAAAAGTTGGCAAGTGTTGATCTTTTTATCGATTCTTTTCGCAGGTAATAATGCGCGATCTGATTGCTGAAATCCAGGCGGCGCGCGAATTCTATCACTTTGATACCCTTGTCTTTAAGTATCTGTTTTAACCTCGCGCCTTCGTTTACAATATTTTTGTGAGCAACATTCAATGTAAATAAATTTTGGTATAATTGTGTATTCGATAAAATTTACTTTTGACAATAATATTATCAATATAAGGTTTTTATTTACACCAGGATTGCCATAATACCGGTTTAATCAAAACATTTACATTATGCAAGCAAAGAAAATTTCATCCAGCAACCTCCTACAGGATACGCATACACGCTTACTGAACCTCGCAAGATCGTTCAGGGAAGCCATCTGCGAGGAGTGCGGTTGGAGCGAAGCAACTTTTTATCGAAAAGCGAAGGGGAAAAACACATTTAGTAATGCCGAAAAAGAAAAAATTGTATCCGTGCTCGAAATACTTCTTAAAGCAGCTGCCGAGCAACAGGAAAAGTACCGCGCCCGCTGAGTGTACAATATCGTAAACATCCCAATGCCGTAACCCGCCTCTACCCACTTTACTCCAATAGCCGACCAGGGACATTTCATTCACAAATTATTATTGTTAAGCCATGCACACTATCCAGGGGACAGCCATACCCGAAGAAAAACTACGCTCCATTGTTTCCCAGTTTATTAAAACCATACATGAAGCAGGAGGAAAGGGTATATCGCACATTACTATTACATTGCACGGATGTGTAAACCAATTTACCTCGGGTAAAAAAACACATACCGTTGCCATTTCAAACACCGGCATTGCCAAAACGCTCTATTACCAGGAGTTAGTTGTTGAAGCGCCAATCCGGAACATGATTACCATCATTGCTTCTCAAAATGATGAAAGCCAGTAAACCATTACAACAACCGAACGCGCCGTGACTGTATCACGGCGCGTTTGATTATATGCATAACAAAAAATGCTGTCGCCTTTCGCAACAGCATCGTGGGTCTCATAGGTTATAGGGATTGAGGGAATAGGCTTAGTATCGTTGACGAATAAACGGAATTCGTTGTTGACGGATGCAAAATATTAATCATATTTGGATTTTTACTATTAGATCGGGAAATTTATTTTCGGAATCGGGAAAAACTTTTCTTTGCGCTGATTTTTAGGATATTCCGGAAAACTTACATATATTGCTCTATCGATATATCTAACGTCCTATCCTATGAAAAAGAGCATCCTCGCCTTATGTGCCTTCCTGCTGCTATTTGCAGGATTTGCCAAGTCTGGAGACACAGCGCCTAAAGACTTTGAAAGTTTCTGGAAGAAGTTGCACACGGCCATCATTAAAAAAGACTATACGACGATCAGTCAGTTCGTGGAATTTCCGTTGGTAGTGGAGATCAGGAAGAACGACAGCAACGTGCAAACCGTGAAAGCGGACGGTTTTCGCGAGTTCTTCAATGATTATTTATCCCGGCCATCAGACGACATGACGCGGTATGAGGCGCTTCGGGCAAAGAAGCAACTGTCCGAGGAAGACCTCACCCTCATTAACGACGGCTCTGCCACGATCGATGATATGGAGTTTCAGAAGATTGGCGGCCACTGGAAGCTGGTATATATTTACGCTGAGTAAAACCCTTGCTATTAGCTCATATAATATTATATAGGTATAAGAAAAAATCTACTTCTATCTTTATTCTGGCATTTTCTTAAAATTTATGTGGTGAAAAACTTTTTTATCCCGTAATTTTGCACGATTTTTTTGTTCGCTGGGGCAGAAGGATCGAGGTTAGTTTTTCATTTTTCAATCGCAATAAGAAGATGCCCAAAGACAACTCTATCAAGTCTGTTTTAATTATCGGTTCGGGTCCTATTATTATTGGTCAGGCCTGCGAATTTGACTATTCCGGCTCTCAGGCGGCACGCTCGCTCAGAGAGGAAGGGATTAAAGTGATATTGATCAATTCTAATCCTGCCACGATCATGACCGATCCTATGATGGCGGATAAAGTTTACCTGCTTCCATTAACGGTGGAGAGTATCGAGCAGATCCTCGAAGAAAACCAGATTGATGCAGTACTGCCTACCATGGGTGGCCAAACGGCACTGAACCTCTGTATGGAGGTAGATGAGCTGGGCATCTGGGAGAAAAACAACGTTAGGCTGATCGGTGTAGACGTAAAAGCGATCAAAAAAGCGGAAGACCGTGAGCTGTTCCGTCAGTGGATGATCGAAATCGGTATCCCGGTTGCGCCTGCCAAAACCGCTAACTCTTTCCTGGAAGGTAAAGAGTTTGCCCAGGAGATCGGTTTCCCGCTGGTAATTCGTCCATCCTTTACCCTTGGTGGTACCGGTGGTGGTTTCGTCCACTCCCGCGACGAACTGGACGAAGCGCTGGACCGTGGCCTGAAAGCTTCTCCGATTCACGAAGTACTCGTAGAAAAAGCAGTGCTCGGCTGGAAAGAGTTTGAGCTCGAGTTGCTCCGCGATAAAAACGATAACGTGGTGATCATCTGTACCGTGGAAAACTTCGACCCGATGGGTATCCACACCGGTGACTCCATTACAGTGGCGCCTGCCATGACCCTGAGCGATACCGCTTTCCAGGACATGCGTAATAAAGCCATCATGATGATGCGCGACCTCGGCAACTTCGCCGGTGGCTGTAACGTTCAGTTCTCCCTCAATCCCGAGAATGAAGAGCTGATCGCCATCGAGATCAACCCCCGCGTAAGCCGCTCTTCTGCACTGGCTTCCAAGGCGACAGGTTATCCAATTGCGAAAATCGCTGCCAAACTGGCCATCGGTTACACGCTGGATGAACTGCAAAACCAGATTACAAAAACAACTTCCGCATATTTCGAACCTGCACTCGATTACGTGATCGTTAAAATGCCCCGCTGGAACTTCGATAAGTTCAAAGGTGCCGACGATACACTCGGTTTGCAGATGAAATCCGTAGGCGAGGTAATGGCCATCGGCCGTACGTTCCCCGAAGCGCTGCAGAAAGCCTGTCAGAGCCTTGAGAACGATGCGATCGGTTTAGGTTATTACGGCAAGTCACTGATGAAGAACGAGCAGCTCATCGAAAAGCTGAAGCGCCCCACCTGGGATCGCGTGTTCCGTATCAAAGACGCACTTATGGAAGGTAACTCCGTGAAAAAGATCCATGAAATGACGTATATCGACCGCTGGTTCCTGAACCAGATCAACGATATCGTGACCATGGAGAAAAAACTTATGGAATACGAGCTGAACGACGTTCCTGAGTTATTGCTGAAAGATGCAAAAACGATGGGCTTCTCCGATAAACAGCTGGCTATTTTCTTCGGCAACTGTGAAGAGGAAGAAGTGTACGAAAAACGTAAAGCGCTCGGCATCGTGCGTACCTATAAAATGGTAGACACCTGCTCAGCAGAGTTCGAAGCGAAGACACCTTACTTCTACTCGACCTTCGATTCTCAAAACGAAAGCGTCGTAACAGATAAGAAAAAGATCATTGTACTGGGCTCTGGTCCGAACAGGATCGGTCAGGGTATCGAGTTTGATTATTGCTGTACGCACGGTCTGCAGGCGATCCAGGAGAGTGGTTATGAGGCGATCATGGTAAACTGTAACCCCGAAACCGTATCTACCGACTTCGATATGGCGAACAAGCTGTACTTCGAACCGGTGTTCTGGGAACATCTGTGGGAAATCATCGAGCTGGAAAAACCAGAAGGTGTGATCGTGCAGCTGGGTGGTCAGACCGCACTGAAACTGGCGAAAACGTTGACAGAAAGAGGCATCAAGATCATTGGTACATCCTTCGACAACATGGATATCGCCGAAGATCGCGGTCGTTTCTCCGACATGCTGAAAGAACTGGGCATTCCTTATCCGAAATATGGTACTGCTTACAATACCGATGAGGCGATCGAAGTAGCTAAAGAAGTAGGTTATCCTGTGCTGGTGCGTCCTTCTTACGTACTCGGCGGTCAGCGTATGCGTATCGTAATTAACGAAGAGGAGCTGGAAGATTCAGTAGTAAGCCTGCTGAAACACCTGCCAGGCAACAAAATCCTGATCGACCATTTCCTGGATCGTTGCCAGGAGGCGGAAGTAGATGCCATCTTCGACGGCGAAGAGTTTCACGTGATGGGCGTGATGGAACACATCGAGCCTGCAGGTATCCACAGTGGTGACAGTAACGCGGTATTGCCTGCGTTCAACCTCACGCCGATGGAAGTAACGACGATGGAGTACTATTCTGAAAAGATCGCACGTGCGCTGAATATTAAAGGTTTGATCAACATCCAGTTTGCTGTTAAAAACGGCCAGGTGTTTGTGATCGAGGCTAACCCGCGCGCTTCCCGTACTACGCCGTTCATCGCGAAAGCATACCAGGTACCTTACCTGAACATTGCTACCAAGGTGATGATCGGCGCCAAAAAGCTTTCCGACTTCACGATCGAGAAAAAGCTGGAAGGTTTTGCGATCAAAGAACCGGTGTTCTCCTTCAACAAGTTCCCAGGTGTGAACAAAGAGCTCGGCCCGGAAATGAAGTCTACAGGCGAAGCGATCCGCTTTATCAAAGACCTGCGCGACCCTTACTTCAGGACGCTCTACAAAGAAAAAAGCATGTACCTGAGCAAGTAACTTGTACAGGTGAATATATTGGAGAGACTGGCCATCCTTTTGGCCAGTCTTTTTATTTTGACATCACTTTTCCTATGAGAGAAGTGAAGCGTTTCGCACTATTTCTCAGCGCATAATATGCGCGCATTCCCGTAATTTCATATCGAGTTAAAAGATTGATATGAATGTTTGTTCCCCTCTTCAAAAGCGCGCCGTTCGTGCGTTTGCTGCCGCCGTTCATTGCTGGTATCATGGTGCAGCAGTACTGCCTGTATACATTGCTGCCGATGCTTTTATCGTCATTGAGTATTCTCGTTCTGTTAGTCGTTTCATCCTTGCTGCCGATGCGTATCCGCTTCCAGGTGAAGAAGTGCCAGGATGTTCTGACGGTGTTACTCGCCGGGCATATGGGGATGCTCTCGGCTTATGCCTATGACATACGTCATGCGCCACATTGGGTGGGTCCATTGGAAAAGGATAGCTGTGTGCTACAGGTAACATTGCTGGAGCCATTGGTGGAGAAACGCGCGTCATGGAAAGCATTGGCGGCCGTGAAAGGCCGTGTTGTCGATGGCGTAGTTCGGCCGTGCCAGGGTTATACCATATTGTATTTCGCGAAAGATAGTGTGAAGCCACTGTTAGACTATGGGTCAATATTGCTCGTGCGCAACAAACTGCAAAGAATAAAAGGAGCGGGTAACCCGGGTGCATTTGACTATGGAGTTTACTGTGCGAGGAGTAATATCTATCACCAGGCATACTTGCATGAGAGCGACTGGAGGCGGCTGCCCGGTAGGGACGAGCGGCGGGTGATGCGTTGGCTCCTGGAGGTGAAGCAGTATTGCCTGACACTGGTCCGCAAGCACGTTGGTGGGCCGGAAGCGGGCCTTGCACAGGCGTTGCTAATCGGTTATCGTGATGAAATGGATGAGGAGGTGGTGCAGGCGTACACGAATACAGGCGTCGTTCACATAATCGCTATTTCGGGTTTACACCTTGGATTAATATATGTGAGTCTTGTTTGGCTGCTGAGTTGGATGCCTGGCGGGCGGGCTTCATCGCTTTTGAAGGTGGTCGTGATCTTAATCGTATTGTGGGGCTTTTCCATAGTGACTGGCGCGTCGGCTTCTGTGCTTCGTTCAGCCGTTATGTTTACGATGATCGCGATCGGGCAGTTCGTGCTGGTCCGGCATACGAACATCTTTAATACCCTGGCGGCATCGGCATTCCTGTTACTGTGCTACAATCCGTGCTTTATAATGGATGTGGGTTTTCAGTTGTCGTACCTTGCCGTTTTGAGCATCCTGATCTTTTATAAACCATTGTATGGACTTTGGGAAATAAGGGCGACGTGGCTGGATAAACTATGGCAAATGGTGGCCGTCACGTTATCGGCGCAGTTGCTGACTATTCCGATATGCTTGTATTACTTCCACCAGTTCCCTAATTTTTTCCTGCTGGCTAACCTGGTCGCCGTGCCGTTGTCCACCATCATCCTGTATGCGGAAATTTTCCTCGTGGTATTTGGAAGTGTCAGCGTTTTGGGGCATTGGCTAGGGTGGGCCGTCAGTTGGGGCATTAAAATAATGAATGGTGTCGTGGTCTGGGTCAATGGATTGCCCCATGCGGTCAGCGACAACTTGTGGTTAGGCGGTACGGAGGCTTTGCTGCTGTATATGTTGACCGGCTGCTTTGCCATTTGGTGGCTCTTGAAGAAGCGCTATGCGTTTTTCGCGGTGTTGGTGTGTTGGGTGGGACAGGCGGCCATACGGACCTGGCATCAGCTGTATGCGCAGCAGCAACGGATGATGATCGTGTACAATATTCCGGGCAGCAGTGTGCTTGGATTTATAGAGGGGCAACGTCAAATGCTGCTGGGAGATACAATTTCACCAAAGCAAACAGCCTTCCATCTTCGTCCTGCGCACATGAAATATCGTATGTTAAATGACAGCGTGGCTGGCTTTCTCCGCGAGCGAAATGTGCTTCAATTTTACCATATAAGATGTGTGTTGATAGATGGGCGCGTAAATTATCAACCATCTTCCCACAAGCTCAAAACAGATTATGTTTTGATGTTACATAATCCGTCGGTAAGTATCAGCCAATTATCAGAACAATTTGAATTTTCGGCGGTTATATTTGATGCATCGAACCAGGCGAAACGCATTCGGAACTGGAAAAATGAATGCAAGGCGCTAACTTTGCGCAGCTTTTCGGTCCCGGAGCAAGGGGCTTTCGTTTTAAATCTCTAATAACTAATACCATTCATGCAAAAGCAAATCAAATCTGCGTTGATCTCCGTTTTCTATAAAGATAACCTGGAGAATATTGTTAAGAAGCTCGGAGAGCAGGGTGTAACTATTTATTCCACAGGCGGAACTCAGCAATTTATTGAAGCTCAGGGCGTGAAGTGTGTTGCAGTAGAGGACCTTACAGCATATCCATCTATTTTGGGCGGCAGGGTAAAAACCCTTCACCCGAAAGTATTCGGTGGCATTCTTGCCCGTCGCGAAAACGGCCAGGACCTCGAACAACTGAAACAATACGAGATCCCCGAAATTGACCTGGTGATCGTAGATTTATATCCGTTTGAAGAAACCGTAAAGAGCACTACAGAAGAACAGGCGATCATCGAGAAGATAGATATCGGCGGCGTTTCGCTGATTCGTGCGGCCGGTAAAAACTTCAAAGATGTAGTGATCGTGGCTTCAAAAGATCAGTATGCTGAACTGGAGCAGGTACTGAATGATGGTAAAGGAGCGACAACCCTGGAGCAACGCCGTAGCTTTGCAGCAAAAGCGTTTGAGGTGTGTGCACATTATGATGTAGCTATTTCAGGCTACTTCCTGAACAACGAGTCTTCTGCTTACTTCCAGGTATCTGCGCCGCAGGGACAGGTATTACGTTATGGAGAAAATCCTCACCAACAGGGCGTTTTCTATGGCGATCTGAACGAGATCTTCGACAAACTGCATGGTAAAGAGCTTTCTTACAATAACCTGGTGGATGTTGACGCTGCTTGTCAGCTGATCGCTGAATTTAACGACACTACTTTCGCGGTGATCAAACATACTAACGTTTGCGGTATCGCATCTCGCGCCACACTGGAAGAGGCCTGGACTGCCGCCCTCGCCGGCGATAAGGAAAGTGCTTTCGGCGGCGTGCTGGCTTGTAACAAAGTTGTAGATGCAGCCACTGCGAAGGCCGTGAACGAAATATTCTTTGAAATCCTGATCGCTCCTGGTTTTGAACCGGCTGCGCTGGAAATACTGCAGACTAAAAAGAACCGCATCCTGCTGCTGCAGAAGCAACCTGTAAAGTCTAAGTACATGTATAAAAATGTGCTGAACGGCGTACTGGTTCAACAAAACGACGAAGGCAGCTACGTAGAATGGAAAGACGCAGGCGCTGCTCCTGCAACCGCTGCGCAGAAGTCAGACCTGGAGTTTGCTAATATTGTTTGCAAACACCTGAAATCTAACGCCATCGCATTGGTGAAAGATCGCCAGCTTGTAGGCAAAGGTTGTGGCCAGACTTCCAGGATCGACGCGCTCAGGCACGCCATCGAAAAAGCGAAACAGTTCGAATTTGAGCTGAAAGGTGCAGTAATGGCATCTGACGCTTTCTTCCCGTTTGATGATTGTGTTCGCATCGCTTACGAAGCTGGTATCACCGCTGTAATACAGCCAGGTGGCTCTATTCGCGATAACGATTCGATCGAATATTGTAAGCAACATGGCATGGCGATGGTGATCACCGGTATGCGTCACTTCCGTCACTAGTAATGGTGTCCGGGTTGTGTGCCGGATAATATATTTAAGGGCTGAAACAGTTCACCGCACGACTAAGTTAGCGTGGGGTGAGTGTTTCAGCTTTTTTGTTGTGGCTGCCTAAGGGTAGTCTGCGTAGCTTAGGGACGCGAGGTCTTCCCTGGCGTTAGTGCTGTCGCGGGCCGGAGCATTGACGAAGGCTGCGATCCAATGGGGCAACGATTCCGCCGTTAAACATTCCGTAATGCCGCGTCATGGTAGCCACAGGTCGAACGTCCGCTCTTCCCTGATCGGAGATCCTGTCCGGTGCCACACAGCCAATCATCCCCATTTTCACAAATATTACCGGAAATTTTATAGTATTGTAACTAACAGATGAATTTTTTGCGCCAACATACAAGGCCGGAGGCAGATGATGCTGCACTCATCAGGGAGTACAAGACGGAAGGCCGGCTCGACACCCTCGCAGTGCTGTATCAACGTTATATGGAGCTGGTGTATGGGGTATGCCTCAAATACCTGGATGCCGAAACCGCCCGCGATGAGGTAATGCTTATTTTCGAGGAGTTAATCATCAAACTGAAACAGCACGAAGTGCAAAACTTCAAGAGCTGGCTGCACGTCCTCACGAGAAATCACTGTCTCATGAAGTTGAGAGCCGCCAAAGGCCGCGAAGGACTAGAAGTTTCATTCGACGATCGCCCTGTTATGGAAAACGGCGAAAATTTTCATCATGAAGCAGAAACTGGCCCCAGTCTTGAAAATAACCTGCAGGCCATGGAAAAATGCCTCGAAACGCTGCCCGACGAGCAAAAGCGGAGTGTAGACTTATTTTATCTCCAGGAGAAAAGCTACCGTGAGGTGGAGGCAATAACAGGATATGATTTGAAAAAAGTTAAAAGTTATATACAAAACGGTAAAAGAAACCTGAAACTCTGCATGGAGAAACAAGCAGTGTAACAGCATGACGGAACGCGGAAAACATATAACACCCACAGCGGAACTCATCCGGCAGTACCTCGAAGGCACACTGGACGACCGTACCATGCACGCACTTGAAAAGCAGGCGCTCGACGATCCGTTTTTGGCAGATGCGCTCGACGGTTTTGCCACCGAGCCGGCCGCGTTGGCTCCCGGGCACGTTGAAGACCTGCATGCACGCTTAGAACACCGCGTAATTCGCCCCGCAGCCGCCAAAGTACGTCGTATTAATTACTATTGGGCCGCTGCTGCCGTATTCCTGGTGCTTTTTTCCGGTGGGCTGTACTGGATGATGCAGCCAACACAAAAGGCTGCGCTGGTCGCTACACAACGCCACGTGCAGGATTCTGTAAACCCGGTAAGTAACACCGTAGCGCCGCCGGCCGCCGAATCCGAAGCGCTACCGCCAGTAGCGGCTACCCAGGACAAGGTGAAAGTGGAGGAGTGGGCAGCGTACGATAAGTCTTCGCCCGGCAATGAAGACCAGGTTGTCGCGAAGTCGGAGGCCGGTACTCCGTCGTCGAACGCGGCCCCGGCCCCGGTTACTCCGCCCGCGAAACTTGAAAATATAGAAGAGCCGAAAGCCGCTTCCGCCCGCAAAAAGGAGGCAGCAGCGGAAATAGTCCTGGCACAACGAAACGCACTCGCGTCTATGCAGGCAAAGCAGGAAGTGGATAGTCTCCGGATAGCTTCCGCAGCCCTATCCGCGCGGCAGCTCCGTGATTCGCAGGCTACCGTCGCCGTCATGCTGGAAGGAAAGATGGCAGGTGTGACGCTCAGCGAAACCGCCGTCAATAAAAATAAACGCGTGATTAAAGGTCGTGTTTCAGACCTGGGCGATAACCCGCTGCCTGGCGTCACTATCTTCCAGAAAGATACCCGAAACGCCGTATCCACCGACAATAAAGGGCAGTTTGAAATCGAGCTGGACAGCACACATGCTGCCGATCTGGCCTTTAACTATATCGGATACGAACAGAGAGGCTTACGTCTGCGACCCAACGAAAATGAGGTGAGTGTAACGATGTTCGAAAACAAAGCCGCTTTAAACGATGTCGTAATCGTCGGTTACGGCACACAAAAGAAAAAAGCGAGTGTGCCAATCAATCCACCCCGCCCGAAAGACGGGTATATGCAATATGACGACTATCTGTCATCCAACACCAAGTATACACAGCATATGAGCCTGGCTGGCGTAAACGACAGTGTAGAAGTGTCGTTCGACGTATTCCGCGACGGTAGCCTGGGTAACTTCAAAATAGAAAAAGGATTAGACCTTGCCCGGGAAGTAGACAAAGCCGCGCGCGAGGAAGCCATCCGCGTGATCAAAGAAGGTCCCAAATGGGCACCGGCCTCCAATAACAAGAAAACGAGGGTAAAAGTATTTGTGAAGTTCAAGCCAGGAAGTAAGGGTCGGAAATAAAAACTATTTGCGACGCTCTTTCCATTGTTGGTTGAAGGATTTACCGGCGAATACAGGCATCTCACGATCACTGCCCCAGGCTTTTCCGAACAACTTGCCGATCACCAGGTTTTTAATCCTGCCGCTGGCCATATTCATCATCTTACGGCTTAAGCAAGCCTGTTTCCATCCATACCAGCCTAATTTTTCGCCACCAGACGTATGATTTTCATCTACCGCGCGATGGCGGTTATGCAATAACAGTTCGTGCAGGTTGATACGCACGGGACAAACTTCTGTACAATTACCGCAGAGAGACGAGGCAAAACTCAGGTGCATGTAATCATCCATTCCCTGCAGGTGTGGCGTAATCACCGATCCGATTGGCCCGCTATAAGTCGTGCCATAAGTATGTCCGCCTACGTTTTTGTAAACGGGACAGGCGTTCAGGCAGGAGCCGCAACGAATGCAGTACAGGGCTTCGCGCGCCTCTACATCCTGCAGCAGGTTGGTACGGCCATTGTCCAGGAGGATCACATACATTTCGTCCGGACCATCAGTTTCACCTTCCTGGCGCGGACCAGTAAAGATCGTATTGTAAGATGTTACCTTTTGGCCAGTGCCATACGTGGCCAGTAGCGGCCATAGAAGTGCAAGGTCCGTCATTGCCGGCAGTACTTTTTCTATACCAACGATAACTATATGCGTTCTGGGGAAAGCGGTGCTCAGCCTGGCGTTGCCCTCATTTTCGGTAACAGCGATGCCGCCTATTTCCGGAATAATGAAGTTGGCACCAGTAACACCAATTTCTGCTTGTATGTATTTTAACCGGAGTTTTTCGCGGGCCACCAGTGTAAGCTGCTCGGGCGTAAGATTCGGTTCCGTGCCGAGTTTCTCTTCGAACAGGCGGGCAACGTCTTCCTTACTTTTATGCATGGCAGGCGTTACAATGTGGTACGGCGGTTCGCCATCCAGCTGCTGAATATATTCGCCAAGATCTGTTTCTACGCTTTCGATACCGTTTTGCTCGAGGAAGTGGTTGAGGTGGATTTCCTCTGTCACCATGGATTTGCTTTTCACCACAGTTTTACATTGCTTCTCGCGACAGATGTTCAGGATTTCCTGTTGCGCCTGTTCAACCGTTTCGGCCCACAACACTTTGCCCCCACGTTTAATGAGGTTCATCTCAAAGTCTTCGAGATACTTATCGAGATTCTCGATGGCTCTCCACTTAATATTTTTCGCACGTTCACGAGCCATGGGCAGTTCTGCAAACTGGTGTTTGCCGTTCTTTACTGCCGCATTGTACTTTCCGATGTTGAAGTTGATAGTGCCGCGATGTTTGAGGTCAGCAGCTTTCTCCTCACTCTTCTCCAAAAAGTGGTTGCCGTCTTGTTCATAATGTTTGGGTAGTATCGATCCGTAAAGATAGAGAACTTATAGATAGCAACAGTCTTGATTTACAAGGTCGTTATATCTCGTTCTCATATTGCTTGGTAGCAATTCTGTCCAGCACTTCATAAAATTCCGTGCCATACTTACGGGTAATCGCTTCTTTCAAGAAACGGTAAACGGGAACTTTGAGCTTATTTCCGTTTTTACAGGCAGCTTTGCAGATGTCCCAGCGGTCGTAATTCACTGCCTCAAAACTTTCATATTTCGTAACGCGAATGGGGTAAAGGTGGCAGGAAATGGGTTTCTTGTAATCAATCACGCCGTCGTAGTAAGCCTTTTCTATTGCGCAGCCTACAACGCCTTGCTCATCGATGTGAGCATATGCGCAGATCGCGCCATTCACAATCGGCGTTACATATCCATGTTCCGGGTCAATGGTGTGGAGTCCTGTCTTTTCAATTTCGCGAATGCCTTCTTCGCGCAGGTATGATTTAATTTTCGGATAAATTGCCTTCAGGATTTTCAGTTCTGCTTCCTCTAACGGCGCGCCACAATCTCCGGCAACGCAGCAAGCGCCTTTGCAGGCGTTCAGGTTGCACACGAAGTTTTTTTCCACCACCTCGTCACTGATATATTTATCGTCAATCACTATCATAATGCAAAGTTACCGCCATTTCAGCGTTCCGACAAGGTGTTCCATGTCGGCTTGCAGGAATTGTATGACCGGAGCGAGCGAGTCCGCATTGGGCGCCGCATAGAAGTATAGCGCGCCGCGCAGGAAATGCCGGGTAGAGTCTGTTACGAAAAACTGTTTGGCCGACGCTGCGTTACCGCCCACGTCGTAATATAGTCCGAAGGCATTATTGGGCGTGGCAATGTCCCGCTCGTTAATAAACTCGGCCTTGTAAGTGTGTTTGTAAGTAAGCCGGAAGGCGTCGTTCACCAACTGTTCGATGGAGTTTTTGCCCCCGATCGTTTTATAGCTCAGGTAGATCTTACTGTTCAATTCCGGGAATTCCAGGTTAATCCAATACGGATTTTCAGGTGCAGCGTCGAAGAAAACAGTGTCTTTGACGATTTTGCTGTAAGCCGGGTACTCGAAAGTGTAAGGATACCCCGGCTCGTCAAATACCTTATATTCCTTCTGTGGCAGGGGAATTTCGAAGTAACCCTTGGGTTTTGGGGTAAACGTCTGTTGGCAGGCACTTGCGGCAAATAGCAGTGCCAGAACCCCTAAAATCGGATAGTATCGTTTCTTCACGGAAAATTATTCTGTTTCTATGCCATGTTTGATGCTCACCTGTATCTTCTGGATACGCATTTTATTTACTTCCAGCACGGTAAAGTCATAGGCGCCATAACTGATCACGCTGTTCTCTTCGGGAAACTTGCCCGAAATTTCCAGCAGCAGGCCACCCAGGGAATCGCTTTCTCCCTTTACCTGCTCGAATGTGTCCGGCGCAATGTTCATAATGCGGCAAACGTCATTCAGCATGGTCTTACCTTCAAAAACATAGGTGCGGTCGTCCACTTTATTAAAATTGAACTCGTCTTCGTCAAATTCGTCCTTAATATCGCCGATTACTTCCTCAATAATGTCCTCCAGGGTTACAATGCCGGAAGTGCCGCCAAATTCGTCTACCACCACTGCAAAGTGCATATGGCGGGTCTGGAATTCGTTCAGCAAGTCTTCGATAAGCTTATGTTCGTGTACGAAAAACGGTTGGCGCATCACTTCGTGCCAATCGAAATTACCGGACTTGCCCAGGTGAGGCAGCAGGTCTTTCGTATGGATGACGCCAACGATGGTGTCGAGGTTGTTTTTGTATACTGGCAGGCGGGAATAATGCAGGTCGGCCACCTGTTTTACTACCACATCAAAGTCAGAATTATATTCGATGCCGCTCACGTCCAGGCGGGTGCGCATGATCTGTTTAACGGCGATGTTGCCGAACTTCAGGATGCCACGAACAATGTTTTTTTCTTCCTGCGAGGCATCCGGGTCCACGCTCATGGCGATTACTTCGTCAATTTCCTGGTAGTTTACCGGTTTGGTGCTCCGGTGGAACAGGCGGCTCTCAATACCATCGCTCAGGCTCACAAAGAAGTCGCTGATCGGCTCCAGGGTAGCGTGAATGATGTTTACGAACCAGGCGAAGTAAGTCGCAAAACGGATATTGTTCTGAGCCGCCCATACGCGCGGAAGTATCTGTCCAAAAAAAGTAAAACGATCGTAATGAGCGCAATACGCACTACAGCCGACAGTACCTGGAGGCTTTGCAGGGCCTCCATCTGGTTAATCAGGTAGTTGGTAATAAAGATGAACGCGATATTGAGCAGGATATTCGATATCTGTAACGACGCCAGCAGCGATTTGGGCTTCTCCAGCAACTTGGTAATGAGTTTACCGCTTTGGTTCTGACGGGTTTTGAGTACGTTCAGGTCCTTATAATTGAGGGAAAAGAAAGCTACTTCCGCGCCGGATACGATGAAGGATAGGAGCAGAAGCACGAAAATAACAAGCAGGAACACCACCAGGTTGGGTGTAGGAGTTGCGAGCTCCTGTAGTAGGATAGTCTCCGTAAAAGTAATGCTAGCCGGATGGTAAGCCAAGTGATAACGCTTTGGTAAACAATCAAAAATAATGGGAAAGTAATTCAGGTCGTTAGATCGAATCGCTTTCCCGTATGCAAATATATGGAATGTATTAATGCGAAATACCCAGGCATTCCCTCGATAAGGTTAAAAAGGAAGGTCGTCTGCCGGTTCGTTGATCGGCGGTATTTCCAGGCCCGGATAGCCTTCGCCGCCGGATTGTGTACCCCCTGAAGAGCCGCCCTGGTGGTGGTGAATGGCATGTTCGCCATTGTTCACATCCATGCGTTTGTCGAGCATAACAAGATTATCGCCCACCACTTCGGTGGCAAATTTCTTATTGCCTTCCTTGTCTTCCCAGCTACGGGTGCGCAGGCGGCCTTCTATATAAACGAGACTTCCTTTATGGAGGTACTTCTGGGCCAGTTCGGCCAGGCCTCTCCATAAAACAACCGTATGCCATTCAGTTTGGGATATCAGTTTTCCAGCCCTGTCCTTAAATGTTTCTGTAGTAGCGAGAGAGAACTTGGCTACGGCAATGTTGCCTTCGAGGAATTGCACGTCGGGGTCTCTGCCTAGATTGCCAATCAGAATCACTTTATTAACACCTCTCATGATTGTAGGTTTTAATCTGTTGTTAAAAATTCTTCCTGTAATCAATCAACCTTTCTAAAGTTAATGCTTTTTTCAGATCATAACATAAAATTTTCGTGCCAAACAGACTGTGGTTCTTTATTCCCGCGAATTTTAAGTGCAGGTTATCAGCAGCAGTTTCACTAATCATCCCCCGTTGTGTCACTCACTTGTGCGGCAACGCCCTACTCCTCATAGCGAGGGAGGAGCAGTCACCCTCTTAAACGGTCTGCATTCCTGCCTTATGCTTCCACCGCCAAGCCAGTAACGGAGGTCCGGCTCATTGCATTCGCAATGCCGCGGACCCGCCGTTGCAGCCGCTAACTATTTCACTTCTGCTATAAATTGTTGCCTACAGCCACTTCAGGCTTTCGAGGTAACTCACTATCGTCTTTGGAAACGCATATTGATACAGTTCACTGATCGGTACCGCCATAAATCCGTCTAAGGGCGGCAGCTCCTTCTCGAACTGCAGGTGTATAAACCTCGCAAAGATCGTCTGGTGTGTAAGTTGTTGTTTCAGCAGGGGAGAGGTTTGGGTGATCTGATAAGCATATTTTCCGGTCAGTTTTTTAAATTCCTGCGACAAGGCCAGCTGGCCGGGCGATAACTCGTCAGTTGTTTCTAAAAGCACCAGTTCGTGTAAATTTTGCCATATATCTTTCTCTACCCGTTTGCGGATGTATACATAGCCATCATGCACCATTACGAGGTAATTGAAGTGTCTCTTCTTAATTTTTAGCTTCTTTGTTTTAACAGGCAGTTCTCCCACAGTGCCTGTGGCATACGCTTCGCAGTGACTGTTCAACGGACAGTTCGGACAGTCTGGCGATTGCGGTTTGCAAACTACGGCGCCGAAGTCCATGATGGACTGGTTAAATTCAGCGGCGTTGTTTTTGGGAAGCATGTCATCGGCCAGTGCGGTAAAAAGTTTTTTCCCGGCAGTGCTGTCGATGGGCGTGTCGATATTGAAGTAGCGTGCTAATACCCTGTAAACATTGCCGTCGAGCACGGCATGTGGCAGGTTAAAGGCGAAGGAGGCAATGGCGGCGGCGGTGTACGCACCTACTCCTTTAAGTGACACAATACCTTCATATGTATCTGGAAACTTACCCTGGTATGCCGCGGCCACTTCGCGGGCGGCCGCCAGCATATTTTTGCAACGGGCGTAATAACCCAGTCCCTGCCAAAGCCTGAATACCTCTTCATCGGCCGCAGCAGCGAGTTTCAACACAGTGGGGTATTGAGTGGTAAAGCGTTCGTAGTACGGCCAGCCTTGCTCAACGCGGGTTTGCTGGAGAATAATTTCAGAAAGCCATATCCGGTAAGGGTCTTTTTCGCCTTTCCACGGCATCTGGCGGCGGTTTTCGAGTTTGTTCCAGCGTAAAAGAGCGGTCGAAAAAAAATCTTTTTGGCTAATCACGAGAATAAATCTTTATACATTCCAATTTTTTTATATATTCGTGTTCCCGAAACGTCGTTAAATAATGATTTTAAGGGAAGAACTGAAGGGACGGGAGGCTAAAATAACCGATTTTTGGTGGTGTTTATCCATAAGAAAAATTAGTAAATTTTATTCGCTTGAAAATTCAGCATTTAATTTTTTTGAATAACTTTGAAACTAAAGTACTAATCCTCCGCTCTATTATGAGAAAAGCTGACTTAATAAACAACATTGCTGAGAAAACCGGCATACCCAAAGTAGACGTGTTAGTTACTCTTGAGGCCATGTTCAAGGAGGTGAAAGAAGCGTTAGCTAATGGCGAGCATATCTACATCAGAGGTTTTGGCAGTTTTATCACCAAGAAACGGGCCGCGAAGATCGGCCGTAACATCAAAAAGAATGTGGCAGTGGAGATCCCTGAGCACTACATTCCTGCGTTCAAGCCATCAAAAGAGTTTGTTGCCGAAGTAAAGAAACTTAAAAGTTCTTAATTTTGCATCCTAACATTTATTAGGGTGCAGAAATCTCAACTGATTCTTATTGGCGGAGCCATCGCACTGGTGGCTGCCTTGTTCATCTTTGGACGTACGTCTCCTGTGGCCGATAAAAAGGCCGCAGGCGAAGCTATGCCCGGCCAACCGCATTCGGTGGCCGCGGCGAAATTTGAGGATATCCTTCAAAAGGCGAAGGAAAAAGCCCCGGCCGCACAGCTGGCCGAGATCAACAGCCTCGAACATGCTGTTGTAAGGGGCGATGTAAAGACACAGCAGATCGCTGTTAACCGCAAGCTTTACCAAATCTGGGAAAGCCTTAACGAAGAGCCCGTTGCCGCTTATTATGCCGGCGAAGCAGCCAAGTTGGAAAATTCCGAAAAAAGCCTCACCTTTGCAGCCAATTTATTTTTTAAGCATTATGGTCATGCCAAAGATGCTTCTGTGATGAAATGGCAGGCTGAGCAGGCCGTGGAATTGTTCGACAAGGCAATTGCGCTTTCTACTCCTCCCACAATCGACTCACTCAGGTACTATCAGGCCCAGATTCTTTTAGAAACTGGAGAACCCATGACTGCTGTTGCTAAATTGCGCGATATCGTTGCTAACAACCCGGACAACGCCGATGCTCAGATTATGCTGGGTAATATGGCCATCACTTCCGGTCAGTTTGATAAAGCGATCGAGCGCATGGACGGTTTCCTGAAAAGGAATCCTACCAATGCAAAAGCAATGTTTATTCTCGCCGAAGCTTACAGAAGTAAAGGTGATAAAGACAAAGCTATTGAACTATTTAAGCAGTGCCGCGAGTTAATTGCGGACCCAACGCTGGGAGCCGAGATAGACAATTACATAAAAAGTATTAAGTAATACATTATTAAACATTTAAATTTCATTAAGCATGCCTTGCGGAAAGAAAAGAAAAAGACATAAAATTGCTACCCATAAAAGGAAAAAAAGGCTGAGAAAGAACCGCCATAAGAAAGGTAAAAAATAATCCTCCTGTTTCCCGCCATTTATACTAACAGGTATGTTTTTGCGGCGCGACAAGAATTTTTTATACAATACTGCATGATTTTAGCGATTATTCTTAAATTGCTGAAGTCATGCAGGCTGTTTAACTGAAACCTGCCGGCAAAATTTCCGAACACAACCTGTATATATCACTAAACCCTTAAGCGATCTATCATCACACGTTATGTGAGAATGCCAGACAATTACGTCCAACTACTGCGTAATTGGCTACATCCTGCTTTTGAGCTAGGGCATTTACATAAAAGGTGAAGTATTAAATGGTTAAAATTTTGGACCCTTGAATAAGGAACTTATTATTAATGCAGCACCGTCAGGTGTTGAAATTGCATTGCTGGAAGATAAGAAACTAGTGGAGCTGCATCATGAGAGCGGTAACCCAAACTTCGCGGTAGGAGACCTTTACCTTGGAAAAGTAAAGAAACTGATACCCGGACTAAACGCCGCATTTGTTGATGTCGGTTTTGAAAAAGATGCGTTCCTTCATTATACCGACCTTAGCCCTTATGTTCGCTCCATTCTAAAGTTCACGCAGCTCGCCATCAGTGACAAATCGCCGGAAGGATTCGATTTCTCGAAATTCAAAAATGAAGCCGAGATTATCAAAACCGGTAAGATAACCGAAGTATTAGGCGGTAAACCTAATATCCTCGTCCAAATCCTGAAAGAGCCCATTTCTTCCAAAGGCCCCCGTCTCAGTTGCGAAATTTCTCTCCCCGGCAGATTCATCGTACTAACCCCGTTTAACGATATTGTTGCCGTTTCAAAAAAGATTCATTCTTCCGAGGAAAGAAAACGCCTGCAGAAAATAGTGGAAGCGATCAAACCTCCGAATTTCGGGGTGATCGTGCGTACCGCCGCCGAAGGAAAGAAAACAGCCGAACTGCACGAAGACTTAGTTACACTGGTAGAAACCTGGAAAAATATCCAGACGAACCTGCACAATGCACAGCCGCCACAGAAGATCCTGAGCGAGCAAACGAAAACGACCAGCATCCTCCGCGACCTGTTGAACGAAAGTTTCAACCGCATCGTGATCAACGATAAAAACATCTATACCGATACTAAAACGTATATCCAGAAGATCGCACCGGAAAAGCAGGACATCGTATCCTACTACCATAACGGCGCACCCATCTTCGATAGCTTTGGCGTAACCCGGCAGGTGAAGGCATCGTTTGGTAAAACGGTAAACCTGGATAGCGGTGTATACCTTATCATCGAAGCCACGGAAGCGCTGCACGTAATCGATGTGAACAGCGGCTACAAAAGCTCCAGCAACAACCAGGAGCAAAACGCCCTGGCCAGCAACCTCGAGGCAGCAGCCGAAATTGCCCGTCAACTCCGCCTGCGCGATCTCGGTGGCATTATCATCATCGATTTTATCGATATGAAGTTGCCAGAGAACAAGAAAGCGGTGTACGAGGCGATGGAACGTTTCATGGCGCAGGACCGGGCTAAGCATACCATTCTGCCCATTTCTAAATTCGGGTTGATGCAGATCACCCGCCAGCGCGTAAAACCAGAGGTAACGATCTCGGTTGCGGAAGATTGTCCGGCCTGTAAAGGCACTGGTAAAATCGGCGCTTCCATGCTCATCGTGGAAGACATCGAGAAAAACCTGCAGTACCTGCTTAACCACCAGCATAAAGGCCTTAGCATCCGCATCCACCCGATATTGCACGCCTATCTTACAAAAGGATGGCTCAGTTCCCGCCAGTGGAAATGGTATTTCCGCTTTAAGAAATGGATCAAACTCGCGGCCGATTCTAACTATCACCTTACCGAGTACAAGTTTTTCGACGCCAACGACGAAGAAATCAAACTATAGAATAGTAAAACTGCTTTTAACGCGTCCCATCTGTTAAAGATGGGACGCGTTGTTTTATTATATTTATCGAACTAATGCACCCGGTGCCCTGTTATAGGCTTTAACTATTTTATCTTTCATGATTACACGTTCTGTATTGCTCCTTATGTTTGCCGCCATGGCAACGGTATCCTGCCAACGAAATGCTCCTAAAAAGCAGCCAGTGGTAAGGGATACAACACACTATACCCAAGAAGAATACATTTCACTCACGCTTGACAGTAACCTGCTGAATAGTTATCTCGCACGGGATACGCAGTACGCCGAATATATCCGCGACTTTTATCGCCGCAGGGACTTTCACTTTGCATGGATCAACGAATCTGGTGTAACGGAGCAGGCAGGTAGCTTTATCAATATGATGGGTACGGATGCGTCGTACGGTATTGCCGCCGCAGACTCAGTTCTACAGGCAACTTTCGATACGCTGAGCGCTCGTGGCGACAGACTGAGACCTTCCGATACGACTATTCCACGTGCCGAATTGCAGATGACGGCACGCTTTTTCCATTACGCCAGCAAAACCTGGGGCGGATTAACTTCCGATAAAGCACGTGACCTGGAGTGGTACATCCCCCGGAAGAAAATAGACATGGGCAGCCTGCTCGACTCGGTTGTAGCCACTAAGTCGGGCAACATGGCGGGCAAAGAGCCGGTGAACCGCCAATACAACCTGCTGCGCGAACGCCTGGCAAAACTTTCTGCGCAGGAAGGTAAGGGATGGGATTCTATCAAAGCAGATAAGAAAACCTATAAAAAGGGCGACTCGGCAAGGGTGGTTTCCGATGTAAAAGCCCGACTGCTCGTCCTCGGCGACCTACAGCAACAAGACGCGTCGCCGTTATTCGATGTGGCGCTCGATTCGGCCATCCGTACTTTCCAGGCGCGTCATGGGTTAACCGTAAATGGCCAGCTTAACCAAAGCACGCTGAACGCATTGAACGTATCACCCGCCAGGCGCATCCGCCAGATACTGGTGAATATGGAGCGCATCCGCTGGGTACCTGTAGATCCGGGTGGCAATTACATCCTGGTGAACATACCGGAGTTCCGCATGCACATCTATGAAAATGATAAACTGGCGTGGAGCAGCAATGTAGTGGTAGGTACGCCCGCCAACAGCACCGTTATTTTCAGCCGGGAAATGAAGTACGTCGTTTTTGCACCTTACTGGAACGTGCCGCCCGGCATATTGGGCAGCGAAGTATTGCCCGGCATCAAGCGCAGCACGGGCTACCTGGCCCGCCATAATATGGAAGTGGCCGGAGCAAGTGGCAATGTGATCAGCCCGGGTTCGATTAACTGGAGTAAATACACGGCGCGAAATTTCCCCTACATCATCCGCCAGAAACCAGGCGGCGCCAATTCGCTGGGTAAGGTGAAATTCCTGTTCCCGAACGAGTACAATATATACCTGCACGATACGCCGTCCAAAGGGCTGTTTAACGAAACCAAACGCTCGTTCAGCCACGGTTGCATCCGCGTGTCGGAACCAAAACGACTGGCCATGTACCTGTTGCGTAACGACAGTGCCTGGACCGAAAAACGGATCGATGCGGCTATGAATGCGACGAAAGAGCAGTATGTAACGTTGAAGTATAAACTACCCGTGTTCATCGGTTACTTTACCGCGTGGGTAGGCAGCGACGGACAACTCAACTTCCGCGATGACGTGTATGGCCACGATGCGAAACTGGCAGTAATGTTGTTTGGTAAATCGTAACGAGGCATCTAGTTTTTCGCCCGTTGCAGCAGGTAGTAGGCGGGTGGCAGTAGCATACAGGCAGCCAGTATCAGCAGGAAATAAAGCATTTCACTGTTAAGCGCCTCGGCCAAACCGTCGTTGCCGGAGGCCAGCATCGCTACGACGGCCATGTTATATATCACATGTGCGACGATCGGGTAGCATAGCTCTCGTGTACGCAGGTAAAAAAAGCCACATAAAAGGCCCAGCAAAAATTTAGGAATAATAAATGCGGGGTTAAGTGTGGCGATGGCGTATATAATCGTCGTTTGTAACAGCGCCCGCGAAGAGGGATTGGTTTTGAGCAGTGCTTCCAGGATGATTCCCCGGAAAAGTATTTCTTCCAGTATGGGTAATAATAGCGACGATCCGATGATGGCCGCCACAGAATCTGCCTGTACTGTCGCAAAGCTAATGGGCGCGAAGGAGGGCAACGGTATCAGTTTTAATAAAATATCACGCACGACGAAAAGCGCTAAAGGCATCACGATCGCCAACATTAACAGTAAAGGTTGTACCTGCGTACGTGTCTTTATCTGGAAGTTTTCGGACTGGGCAGTCAGCATATAGGTGATGATGACTACGCAGCTAAGGGCGTAGCTCCAAAGACCGGGTTGCAACACGGGTGTAATAAATAAGAGAAACAGTGTGCTGCTGAATATGAACAGCGCAATATAAAGTTTGGCCAGGATGAGCCATGCCGTTTTTAACGGTATTCCGTTTAGGCTGCTAACTCGCATAGTTTAATCAAGGTGTACGGTTCGGGTTACGACAATTATTGTCCTGATTCGCTAAACAGGGGAAATGAGTGTAAAACACGCAAATTAGTATAATTTACCAAGTTGTGCGCCTGTGGCTTTCCACAGTTCCGGAAAGCCAGCAGATCAAAAGGCATGGAAAGCCGCGCCGAACATGTTATTTTTGCCATTATGGAAAAGCAGATCATAAAAACAAGCAACGCACCGGCTCCTATAGGCCCCTACAACCAGGCGATCAAAGCGGGTAATACCCTTTACATTTCCGGCCAGGTGGCTATAGATCCGGTAACCAACGAAGTAAAGAAAGGCGATGTAGTAGCGGAAACGCACCTGGTAATGAAAAACCTTCAGGCTATTCTTACCGAAGCAGGTTATACGTTTGCAGACGTGGTAAAGAGCACCATTTTTATCATGGACATGAACGATTTCGGCAAGATCAACGAAGTGTATGGTCAGTACCTCGATGGAAGCTATCCTGCCCGCGAAACGGTGCAGGTGGCAGGTTTGCCCAAAGGCGTGAGTGTAGAAATATCTATGATCGCCGTAAAATAGCCGGCACTAACACCAAACAATTTTGCGCATGAACGTCCTCGTAATAGGCGATGAGCAGCGCTGGGAAGCGTGGAAGCAGGTTGCCGGAACGGAAAGTACGGAGTGGAAAGCGTTGGTTTCGGAGGTAGGAGATTGGATGCAATACCAGCTGGTAATCGACCTTTCTTTCGACGAATTTCCAAACCGTGTTTTCGTATACCGCGATCTTCCCCACCTGACGGTGTTGGCCAATATGGTTAAAACCTCGTGGAAGATAGTGCAGCAGACAGAAGGAATAAAAATCCCAACTAACGTGTCTGGTATGAATCTTTTGCCAGGATTTATGGACATGAAGGTAAAGGAAGTAACGCTCCCCACACCCGATCATCTGCCTCGTTTACAGGACGCCATGCAGCGTTTGGGATGGGCGTTCGAGGTAGTAGCCGACCAGGCAGGAATGGTGACACCGCGCGTGGTAAGTATGATCATCAACGAAGCCTATTATGCGTTGGAGCAAGAGGTGGCCTCCCGGGAAGATATCGACACTTCCATGAAACTGGGCACTAACTATCCGTACGGGCCATTCGAATGGTGTGAAAAAATAGGCATCCGTGAAGTATTTGGCGTGCTGCACGCCGTACATACCGAAACGGGCAATGAACGATACCGCATTTGTGAACTGCTACGGGCAGAATACTTTCAGCAAATGGAAGCGCTCGTGGCCAACAGTGAAAATAGTGGCGCTGATACTTAATATCGATACTGCAACCAGCATAGGTTCCGTTTGCCTTGCGAACGATGGAGAGGTGTTGCAACTTATTCGTAACGCCGAACAAAAGGACCACGCAGCCAAGCTGCCATCCTTCATTCAGCAGGTGCTGGATGCCGCGCGCATCACTGCACGTGACCTGGATGCGGTGTGTGTAAGTGCCGGCCCAGGATCATATACCGGACTACGTGTAGGCGCCGCCACGGCTAAAGGCTTGTGTTATGCCTGGCGCAAACCTCTCATTGCAATTAGCACACTTAAGATGATGGCAAGTGGAATGATCAATACCGCAAAAGAACGGGAAACCTTGTATTGCCCCATGATCGACGCCCGCCGAATGGAGGTTTTCACCGCAGTATACGATGCAGGCCTTCAGCCCTTGTTAGCCCCGCAGGCACTCATCCTCGATGATAGCTCCTACAGCGAATGGCTTAAAACAAAACAAGTATTGTTTTTTGGAGATGGTGCCGCTAAGTGGCAACCAGCGCTGGCGCACGAGCCCAATGCACTTTTCCCCCCATATGAGATTTCCGCCGCACATATGGCCCCCCTCGCCGATAAGGCATTCGGTCAAAATGATTTCGAAGACCTGGCTTATTTTGCCCCGCATTATCTGAAAGCCTTTTTCCACCCGGGAAGCAAATAAGTACTATATACATATGTCATCAAAATGTCAAATATCGCTATTTTGGCGGTTTACGGGGCTTATATATTAAAAAAGAAGGTATAGAAATTTTTTTTATTGTGAGTAATATTATAATTTTGTGTAATCAATATCCGAGATTGTTTTCTAACAGTCGCGTTTTTACTGTCCGTTGATCCCTGTCATTTCATTATTTTTTAAAATTATTTTGCGATGGAAAAAACATTATTAACTACCTCTTCTAATACTCTTATTATTTCTAGGGGTAACAATGAAAAAGATCAGATCAAATTGGATTACATTGCCGTTAAAAAGGCAGCAATGGTCTTGAGAGCCATCAACCATAAGCTGCGCCAGCAGATGATCAAACTGTTGGAAGATCACAAACGCATGACCGTGACTGAGATTTACGTTAAATTACGCCTCGAGCAGTCGGTTGCTTCTCAGCACCTGGCAATCCTCAGAAGGGCTGGTATCGTGATTACAGAGCGCGATGGCAAGTTTATCCATTATACTATCAACAAACAACGCATAGCTGAAGTAGCTAAGTTCGTAGAAGAGTTGGTAGGTTAATATCTTTTTCAAGTCCGCTTGCGGCGCCAAACATATTGAAGGCTTTCTCACTTCGGTGAGGGAGCCTTTTTTGGTCTTATCCCACCGGCTATACGGTCATCGATTTTACTCATATTCCCGCATGGTTATTAATCGTAACTTCATGCTCCCGGCGAAGCAGCCTTCCCGGCAGATTTATTAACTTTGCGAAAATCAAAAACCATGTTCATTAAGCAGTTATATACGAACTGCCTGTCAGAAGCAGCCTATTTCATTGAATCTGACGGTGTAGCTGCCGTAATTGACCCGTTGCGCGATATCGAAGTTTATCTCGAACTGGCGAAGGAGCGTAATGCAACCATTAAATACATATTTGAAACACACTTCCACGCCGATTTCGTTTCCGGGCACCTTGATCTGGCCGCTGCCACTAAAGCACCGATCGTTTATGGCCCCGATACCGTAGCTGGGTTCGAGTTCCACAAAGCCAGCGACGGAGAAGTTTTTAAAATCGGTAAGATCAGCATCACCGCTTTGCACACGCCCGGCCACACGCTGGAATCCACCTGCTACCTGCTGAAGGACGAAAGCGGGGCAGACCATGCCGTGTTTACCGGTGACACACTGTTCGTAGGCGATGTTGGCCGCCCGGACCTGTTTAGCGGTAACCTGCAAAAGGAAGATCTCGCGGCAATGCTGTTCGACTCCCTGCAAACAAAGATCAAAACCCTGGCAGATAACGTACTCGTATACCCGGCACACGGTCCTGGTTCGGCTTGCGGTAAAAACCTGGGCCCGAATACTTCCAGCACCATAGGTGAGGAAAAGAGTACGAACTATGCGCTGAAAGCGGAAGACAAAGAAGCGTTCGTACAGGAACTCACTGCCGGACTTGCCGCGCCTCCGCAGTACTTTCCTATCAATGCAAAAATTAATAAAGAGGGATACGACGCGCTGAATAATGTGATGGAGAAAGCCAATGTGGCACTGTCTATCGCAGACTTCAAACAAAAAGTAAAAGATGGCGCGGTGGTCCTCGATACCCGTCACGCGAACGTTTTTACCGAAGGTTTTGTGCCCGGCTCCATCAGCATTGGCCTGGAAGGTCGCTTTGCCGAATGGGCCGGCAGCCTGTTACCGTTCGACCAGCCAATGGTATTGGTTACCGAAGCCGGTAAGGAAGAAGAAACCATCGTACGCCTGGCCCGTGTAGGTCTGGACAAAGTAGAAGGTTACCTGGCCGGTGGATACGAAGCCTGGCAGGCCGCCGGCGAACGAATCGACCTGATCATCACGGTAGATCCGGATGAACTGGCCATGGATATTCCACACGATAACCAATTGGTGGTGGTAGATGTGCGTAAGCCAGGTGAATTTGCAGATGGTCACCTGAAGGCAGCCATCAACCTCACGCTCAGCGATATGACCGACCCCGGCAACCTGGCCGATTTTGAGGACACGCATAACCTGTATGTGCATTGCGCAGGCGGTTACCGTAGCGTCATTGCATGCTCGCTCATGAAAAGAGAAGGCATACACAACCTGCGTAACGTAGCGGGCGGTTATGGCAAATTGAAAGAAACAAAAGGCATCGAAACCGTACAGGAAAAGAATGTGCTGAACTAAGTCGCCAATCTTTCTAAAAAATAAAATGAAGCAGGACAAACTAATTGTCCTGCTTTTTTTATTGCATGCTCATGAATCAGATACGTATGTAATAATCTGTTATATAGCAAATATATTAATTATTCTATATTTCATATACATCTGCGAAACAATTATTTAAAAGCATCGGTTGAACCGTCTTGGCGCGCGATTTGTTTTTCTAAGGGACAAAAAATTTTACCATCATGAAGAACAAATCCATCTTATTCGCCTGCCTTCTTTCCCTCGGCCTGGCAGCCTGCGGACCAAATGACACCAAAATTAAACAGGAAGTGAGCGACAAGCTGACCACCACTGCGCCTACCACCACTGTAGATGTACAGAAAGGTGTAGTAACCCTCGGCGGTGAAGTGGCCGACGACGCCACTAAAGTAGCGGCGGAAGAAGCAGCTAAATCTGTAAAAGGTGTGAAATCTGTAACCAACAACATTATGGTTACTCCCGCCCAGGTGATGGCTCCCCCGCCGCCGCCAGTGGACATTAACCCCGACGAAAAAATCAGGATGAGCGTTGACTCCGCCATTACGGCCAGCGGCGTAACTGGTGTTACAGTAGCTGTAGCCAATGGTGAAGTTACCTTAACCGGCGAAGTGTCTAAAGACGACCTGAAGAAAGCACGTCAGGCTGCAGACCAATCAAAACCCAAAAAGGTGATCAACAACCTGACGGTTAAAAAATAATTCTGGTAACCATTTAAATGTAATCCCATGGCTTTAAAAGACAAGTACGCAGATGTGATACTGGCCGCTAACAGCGCTGGTGTTGCTAACCTGCAGGCTACGGAGCAGGAAGGGGTACTGTATGTTACAGGCACCGCTCCATCCGCCACTGCAAAGGACCAGGTATGGACCGCCTTCGAAAAGCTGGACCCCGAGTATAGCGCCTCGGACATTGTGTTGAACATCAGCCTCGCCGAAGGTGCCGCTGGTCAAACATCAGAGTACGTGGTGAAATCCGGCGATAGCCTGAGCAAGATCGCGAAGAACTACCCGGGCGTTACCTGGAAAGAGATTTTTGAAGCGAACAAAGACCAGATCAAGGACCCGAACCTGATCCATCCTGGTCAGAAGCTGAAAATACCTTCCTAATAGCCGGCTGCTGAATAGCGACTGCATAAATTAAAATGGGGCTGTTTCAAAAGTAGTTCGATGGTCGTGAGAAACGCGTAAACGACGAATCCCTCCATCAGGTACCCAATAAAACGGGTATAAATTACTTTTAAGACAGCCCCGTTTTATTAGGGTACGTTCTATCGTTCTTTCGGATTTTAGGCAATTCCCGGCTTGTAGTCAGCCGCATGCACCGGTTATCATTTGAAGCGATTCAGGCAGCCATTCTATTATACCTCCGTTTCCCCGGCAATATATTTATGCTTCCAGCGCCGGTGACTCCACACCCACACTTCCGGTTGTTCAAGAATGTTTTTCTCAAGGTAGCTGACAAAGCTGCCCGTAATCTCTCGCTCCTCCGTTTGTGCCGGGTGCTCATACGCCAGTTTTAACACCGCTTCGTAATAGCCTCTCTTTTTCTTACGGATATCCGCAAACACCACCGGTATATCATGCCGCCTGGCCGACATTTCGGGGCCTTTATAGAACAATGTCATCTGGTTTAAGAAGGGGAACCAGAAGGCACGGCGGCGTTTACCCGGGTTTTGATCCGCTACCAGCGCGATCAGGTATTGTTTGTCCATCCACGGGGCCATGCTATTACGCATGTCTTTAGCGGATATCAATACGGTACCGAATTTTTCGCGGAAGTGGCGGAACATGCGGTCGGCGGATTTGTTGGCGAGTGGCATGTACACCACGAGAAAGGGGTATTTGACGCCCTGCATACAAAACAGGTTCGCCCATTCCCAGTTGAAGTTATGACCAAGATGCAGCTGGCAGCTTTTGCCTTGTTCGTAAAGTTGTTGAAGTACGGTGAGGTCACATTTAAATCGCTTCTGAAGCGACTTCTTGCTCATGGTGAGCAGTTTGATGGTCTCGACCATCATATCAGTAAGGTTGCGAAAGTAAGTGCGCGCGAGTAGCGTTATTTCCTTTTCGGTTTTATTTGGAAAGGCCTTGCGTAGGTTTTCGAAGACTGTCTTTTTCCGGTAGCCGACTACATAATACATCAGTATATATAGAAAGTCGCTTAACAGGTACAGTACCGGGAAAGGCAGCAGCGAAACACCGTACAGCACAAACATCATCAGGTAATACATACACACAAAGTTACGGGGAGTAGCATGCTCCGGCGTTTATAAAATTATATTCTGCACAAGTTCACACTTGAACGGATAATCGGTATTAAAGTGCAGGCCACGGCTTTCCTTGCGGAACGCAGCGCTTTTTACGATCAGGTAGCCTGCTGTAATCAGGTTGCGAAGTTCGCATAATTGAGGTGAAACGGCCGTTTTTTCATACAGCTCCTCTGTTTCTTCATGCAGTATGTCCAGCCGGCGCAGGGCACGTTGAATACGGGTGTTCGTACGAACGATGCCCACATAATCACTCATGATCTGCTTAAGTTCTTTCAAACTTTGGGTAATGAGGATCATCTCCTTTGGCGCCGTGGTGCCGCTGGCATCCCAGTCGGGCACGTCATCTTTGAAGCTGGTACCATCAATCTCCACCACTGCTTTCAGGAAGCTGCGGTGTGCAAACACCATGGCTTCCAGCAGGCTGTTGGAGGCTAACCGGTTGGCACCGTGTAAACCAGTGCTGGCACATTCACCACAGGCAAACAGGTTGCGGATGGAAGTGTGGCCCCATTCGTCTGTTTTAATACCGCCGCAGCTATAGTGAGCCGCCGGTGCTACCGGGATCATATCTTTCGTCACATCTATCCCGATCGATTTACATTTCTCGTAAATGTTAGGGAAGTGATGAATGAACTTATCGATGTCCATGTGACGACAATCGAGGTACACATGTTCGGTACCGGTGATCTTCATCTCACTGTCTATCGCCCTGGCTACGATGTCACGCGGTGCCAGCGACAGGCGTTTATCGTACTTGTGCATGAAGTCTTCACCGTTCTTGTTACGTAAAATGCCGCCATCGCCACGAACAGCTTCGGTAATGAGAAACGACGGGTTTACGTCAGACTCGTACAGTGCCGTAGGATGAAACTGGATAAATTCCATGTTCTCGATGCGGCCTTTCGCGCGGTACACCATGGCCACGCCGTCCCCGGTAGCAATTACCGGGTTAGTTGTGGTGCGATACACCTGCCCGTTGCCACCGGTGGCGAGCAATGTAATACGACTCAGAATTTTCTCAATGCGATTGGTCTGGAGGTTCAGCACATACACCCCGAAGCATTCTATATCCAGGGTGGACTTGGTGACCAGGTAACCGAGGTGGTGTTGCGTGATGAGGTCTACCACGAAGCAGTGGGTAATCACTTCGATGTTGGGTCTTTTGCGGATGGCCTCCAGCAAAGCCCGTTCTATTTCTTTACCGGTAATGTCTTTGTGGTGGATCACGCGGAACTCGGAGTGGCCACCTTCCTTGCCCAGGGCAAAGTCCCCATCGGGATTGCGGTCGAAGTTGGCGCCCCATTCGATGATCTCGTTCACGCGTTCGGGGCCTTCCTTTACGACGATCTCCACGATCTTTTCATTACAAAGACCGTCGCCGGCGATGAGTGTATCATCGATATGCTTTTCGAAACTATCGTTCTCGAGATCGTTCACCACGGCTACGCCACCCTGGGCGTATTTGGTGTTCGTTTCGTCTTCCCGGGTTTTGGTGATCACGGTCACTTTTTTATCCGGGCAACGTTCTGCAACCTTCAGGGCATAGGTTAAACCTGCTATGCCTGAGCCTACTACGAGAAAGTCTGTTTTTTGCATATGCCATCAAAATTACGGCAGAGAAGGCAAAAAACAGACCCACCCATAAAAAAGCTTAGCTTTTCATATGTTTCAGGCTGCCTTCTACCAAACACCACTGGGCAATGCCATATGTAATCATCACAGCTACGCTGGCAATAGAGTTGGGAGAGTAAAATTTACGTACGGCCAACAACGTGTCTGACAGTACGAATAACACTGCGCCAAGTATACAAAGAAAGGAGGCCAGCGTGTTCTTAAACGCGAACGCATAGATCGCGGAAAGCAGCATGGCCGTTATTACAGCGGCGTATAAAAAAACAGGAAGCCGTAATCCTTCCATATTTGGATACAAGAGGTATAATAACCCCATCGCGTACACGATGGAGAAACATGTCCACGCGATGTGGCGCGGTCGCACGAAGCGCTCGGCATGTTCTACCCGGGCAAAGAAAATGATGTAGGCAACATGCGCCATCAGGAAGCTGGTTAATCCCCCCAGAAAAAACATATTGCTGTTTTGCTCGAAAAGCAGCAGGGTATCGCCCCACCAGGAGAAGATAAGTGCGGCAAAAATGAGATTACGCACGGGTTGCTCGATGTACAACGCCTCCGACCAATAGTGGAGGGCGAGCATAATCATGAGCAACGGTTTTGTAAAGTAACGTGGAAAGGGAAGGTCTATCGCAATGGCTAACACGTCCAGCGCCAGCACAGAGAAATATAACAACCCCCAAATCTTTTTCTTCATGGGATTAGTCGAATACTGCAACTTACTCACTATTTAGCTATTAAGCAACACATAAAAAGTCGTGCCACTTGCAGGCGGACTCACCACTTTCAATTGACCGCCGTGCAGCTGAATAATTTGTTGCGATAGACTGAGTCCAATGCCAGAACCTTTCTTTTTGGTAGTGAAGAAGGGAATGAAGATGCGCTCCAACGCCTCAGGTTCAATGCCCGGACCATTATCGGCAATTTCGATACAAACCTGTTGCGTATTACTGATGTAACCTTTGACCTGGATGAGCGGCTTGTCGGTATGTTCCAATGCATCCATGGCATTTTTCACCAGGTTGATGAGTACCATCTGCAGTTGTGTGGCATCGGCGTGTATCTCTATATTTTCGGGGGATACGCTGGCCTGGTAAGTGATGCCGGCCGCTTTTATATCGGACATCAGCAGGTTACTTACCGATGCGAGCAACGTTTTCAGGCTTACCTGGGTGAACTGTGGTTCGGGCAGCGTGGTGTAATCGCGATAAGCGTTCACGAAGTTCATGATGCCTTTGCTGCGGCTTTCCACCGTTTGCAGCGCTTCTTTTAAATCCTCTACCGCTTCGTGACCAGGTTCCGTAGCAGCGGTGATGTCGTAGTCCACAATATCTTTCATCGTGCCGATCAGCGATACGATGGGTGTAATGGAGTTCATGATCTCATGCCGCAGGATCTTCGTAAGATTTTGCCAGGCCTCCAGTTCTTTCCGTTGCAGTTCCGCATGAATGTTCTGGATGGATATCAGCTTTACCAATCGCCCCTGCAGCCGTACGCTGGCGGCGTTAATAGACAGCTGCTGCCCGTTTTGCGTGGCGAACAGGCTTTTATGACCCGCCTCCAGGTACATCATCAGCTCCGGCAATTCGGGGTGCGTATGTTTCAATTCGTCGATGTAGCGCAGGCGGTAAATACCCAGCAGCCGGAACGCCGCCGGATTAATCAGTTCTATCTTTCCATCACTGTCAAAAGATAAAATGCCGACGCTGATGTGTTGAATGATCGTATCGATGTATTTGAGGCTCGCCTCTCTTTCGGCGCGCGTTTGGCGAAAGGCTTCCAGCACTTCATTAAACTGGTGGTTCAGTGCGCTGAAGCTTTTGCCCAGTTTATTATCAGCGCTAAAGCGGATGCTGAAATCCTCGTACCGGATAGACTCCAGGAACAAGGTCAGTTTCCTGTTCACCCGGTTCAGGTAATAGTACAACCCATAGATTTGTATGGCCAGCAATGGCACCATGCAACCGGCGAGAAAGTACATGTGCTGTAACGCGAACCACACGCCCAGCGCAACGTTGAGCGATAGCCCCGTAATACGAAGCATGATGTTTATGCTGAACCTGTTCACTATCAGATGTTATATTTTTCCATGCGCCGGTATAATGCGGCTCTGCTCAAACCCAGCTCCCTTGCAGCTTCGGTAATGTTACCATTACATTTCTTCAGGGCCTGGTTAATCATGTTCTGCTCCATTTCCTCCAGGTTGTAACCGGTGTTTAGTTTCTCGTTACCGCTGGCGGCATTGTTCTTCATAAACACATCTTTCGGCATGAGTGTTTTGCCCTGCGAAAGAATAACGGCCCGTTCCACCGCGTGTTGCAGCTCGCGGATGTTGCCCGGCCAGTCGTACTGCTCCATTTGCTGTATCAGCGAGTCGTGCAGGAAGGCCACTGGCCTGTTATATTTCTTGCGGTACATGCCGAGGAAGTGTTCTGCCAGCGGTATAATATCTTCCGTACGCTCGCGCAGCGCCGGCAACTGTATTTCGATGGTGTTGATGCGGTACAGCAAATCCTGGCGGAACAGGTACTGCGACGCCATGTGCGAAATGTTCCGGTTGGTGGCACAAATAAGCCTTACGTTGATGGGTATCGATTTATTACTGCCAACGCGGGTAACGGAGCGGTGCTGCAATACCGTAAGCAGTTTCGCCTGAAAGGGGAGGGTGATGTTGCCTATCTCGTCCAGGAAAATAGTGCCGCCGTTGGCTTCTTCAAAACGCCCCATGCGGTCGTCGCGGGCGTCGGTGAATGCGCCTTTGGCGTGACCGAACAACTCACTTTCGAACAGCGTTTCGCTGAGGGCGCCCAGGTCTACGCTAACGAACGATTTATCTTTCCGGAGTGATAACTGGTGAATGTGCCGGGCCAGTAAGTCTTTACCGGTGCCGTTTTCGCCCAGGATCAATACATTGGCATCGGTTTCGGCTACACGCGCGGCGGTTTCCAGTATGTCCTGCATCGCCTTGCTCACGCTGATCAGGTTGTTGCTGGCAGCGACTGGTACGGTGGCTTTTTCTGCACTTTGTTGCTGCCGGGAGTCAAAGGCCTTTTGTATGGTGGCTAATAATTTCTCGTTCTCCCAGGGCTTCAGCACAAAATCTACAGCACCGGCTTTAATCGCCCGTACGGCCATTTCCACGTCGCCGTAGGCAGTAAATAGTACTACGGCGGCTTTCGGGTTGATGTCGAGTATGCGGTCCAACCATTCGAATCCTTCTTTACCACTGCTTAAGTCGCGGGTAAAGTTCATGTCCAGCAGAATTACATCGTAGTCGAAGTTGGTCACGAGGTAAGGGATCTTCTGAGGGTTCTTCTCAAAATCTACCTGCGAAAAGTGCCGTTTCAATAAAAGTCTTGCTGCACGTAATACATCGGTGTCATCGTCTACGATCAGTATTTTTCCTTGCTGAATAGTTGTCATATAAATCAGGTTAATGTCGGAACCGCAAACAATGTTCCTTATTGTTGGATGTTATGCATATGGGCCGGTGCGTCGGCCTGTAAAGCAATATAAATAAAGATTTGCTGCTTCTGAACATTTTATTATTCCCGCTCCGCCCGCCATGGGCAAGTGTCCGGAAACGAACACCGCGCGTCCGGCAAAGGACGTTTTAAAACCGTTCTTTTTCCTGAAACCAGCCATGGTAAAGGAAATGGCTGTTTGGCATATGGATTGAAAATTGGTGGGTGCAAACAATACTGCAATGGACAGAAAAATAGAAAAGAAGTTCTGGAACAAAAAACGCATCCTGATGATCGGGGGCGGTACGCTGGTGGTATTCCTGCTGGCTTACCAGCTCATTTTCGCCGATCACCGTTCCAGGCTCAATGTTGAGAAGGAGAAAATTACGGTATCTACCGTGTCGAAAGGCACGTTCGATGTATATATTGTAGTTACCGCGGTGGTGCAACCGCTAAAAACCATCCGCCTGGATGCGATCGAAGGCGGTTATGTAATGCAGAAGTACCTCGAAGGAGGCAGTATGGTTAAAAAGGGGGATTCGATCCTGCGCCTCGATAACCAGCGTCTTATGATGGACTTCGTAAACCGCGAAACAGAAATGTATCGCCTGATCAACGAACTGCAAAACACCCGTTTGAGCCTCAAGCAAGATCGCTTTACGCTGGATAAAACGCTGAGTGAACTGGATTACACGCTCGACCAGGCGAAAGACTTGTTCGATCGCAACGACAAGCTGTTTAAGGACAAAGTGATTTCCGAATCGGACTATCTTAAATCGAAACGCGATTACGAGCGCCTGAAACGTGCCAGGGAGATAGAAGTACAGTCGCAGAAGTACCAGGAAGATAACAGCCGTCTGCAAATCGCGCAGCTCGAAGCGACCATCGAACGTACACAGCGTAACCTGCAACTGATGAAGAGCAATCTTGCCAACCTGGTGGTGCGTGCCCCAGTTGCCGGACAGCTTTCCTCTATCGACGTGGAAGTTGGTTCCAGCATCGTGGCCGGACAAAACATTGGTCAGATTGATGATATGGACGGGTTTAAACTGCGGGCGGAGATTGACGAGCATTACATCTCCCGCGTATATGTCGGGTTAAAAGCCAACTTCGAATTTAACGGTAAAGAAAACACGCTGGTGATCGCGAAAGTGTATCCGGAGGTGAAGAATGGCCGCTTCGAAGTGGACATGGTGTTTGATGGTAAAACGCCGGAAGGCATCCGTCGCGGTCAAAGTACGCCTATTCACCTGGAGCTGGGTAAATCTTCGCAAGCCGTATTGCTGCCAACCGGAGGCTTCTTCTCCGATACCGGCGGCAACTGGGTGTATGTGCTGGAAAAGGGCGGTAAGAAAGCCGTGAAGCGCCAGATCAGTTTAGGCCGCAAAAACCCGCTGTACTTCGAAGTGCTGGATGGCCTGCAGCCGGGCGAACAGGTAATAACGTCCTCGTATGAGAATTTCGGTGACAAAGAAGTTTTATCATTTTAATACATTTAGATCAGCATCTACCCCTATCAACAATAAACAAACTACCATGATCAGAACAGTCAATTTACAAAAGATGTTTGCGACCGAAGAAGTGGAAACCACGGCCCTCAACGGTATAAATATGGAAATACAGGACGGTGAGTTTGTGGCCATCATGGGCCCATCCGGTTGCGGCAAATCTACACTGCTCAATATCCTGGGTCTGCTCGATAACCCTACCGATGGCGAATATCACTTCTGGGGTAAAGAGGTGGCACGTATGAGCGAGCGCCAACGTGCGCAGTTGCGTAAAGGTGCGATCGGCTTCGTGTTCCAGAGCTTTAACCTCATTGACGAACTGACGGTTTTTGAGAACGTGGAGCTGCCATTGTTATACCTGAAAGTACCAGGCCCCGAGCGTAAAAAGAAAGTGGAAGAAGTGCTGGAGCGCATGAGCATCATGCATCGCCGTAATCACTTCCCGCAACAACTCTCGGGTGGTCAGCAACAGCGTGTCGCGATTGCCCGCGCCGTAGTAGCCCGCCCCAACCTGATTCTGGCGGATGAGCCCACCGGTAACCTCGACTCCACCAACGGGGAAGAAGTAATGAAGCTGCTGCAGGAGCTTAATAACGCCGGTACCAGCATGATCATGGTAACCCACTCGCCATATGACGCCGGCTTTGCCCATCGCATTGTGAACCTGTTCGATGGCAGGGTGGTGACGGAGAATATCAAGGAACAATTTCACGTTTAATCTTACACCATGTTTGCCAACTACCTGAAACTCGCCTGGCGAAATATCTGGAAGTCGAAAGGAACTTTCGCCATTAACGTGATCGGTTTAGCCGTAGCAGTCTGCGTCGCTTTACTATTGTCGGTTACCGCTTACTTCCAGTTTTCCTTCAATAACTTTCATAAGGAATTAGGCTCCCTGTACCAGATATACCACGAGGAAAACGAGGTGAACGGACCCAATGCAAAATCCAACCTGCCTGTTCCTTTACAGGATGAGATGAAGCGCGAGTTCCCGGAAGTGTTGATGTCTACCCGGTACATCGGTGGCGGTGCAAGCTACCGCTACGGGACCACTACCGGCTCCATGGGCATTCGCTTTGTAGATCCTGACTTCCTGGATATGTTTACGTTCCCGATCATCAGCGGCAGTAAACGGCCGCTCGACCAGCCGGGCAACATTGTCTTTTCCGACAAGGCTGCCCTGAAATGGTTGGGTTCTGCCGATGTGGTAGGCAAACAGGTGTCGATCAAGTTCGGCGATAAATGGGATAACTTTACGATTGCCGCCGTTGTACAGGCCGCGCCCGCCAATTCCGACCTCGATTTTGGAGCGCTCATGCGTTTCGAACATTTGCCGGCTTACGAGCAGCATAAATCCATCTGGGACCACTACAACACAGAAATGTTCGTAAAGCTGTCTGACAAGGCTACCATAGCTGGTTTTGAAAAACACAGCCAGTCGATCGTAAACAAGTACTACCAGGACAATGTGGCCAGGATTAAACGTGACGGCGGCAAGCCCAATGCGGATGGTTACCTGAAGAAGTTCAGCCTCATCCCGGTGCGTGATATGCATTTCATCAGCATCAGTGCCAGTGGCGGCGATGTTAAAAAAGCGTTGCCATACATGCTGATCGTGATTGCCGCTTTTGTACTGTTCATCGCCTGTATCAACTTCATCAACCTGTCTGTTGCACGTGCCTTTGGCCGCGCCAAAGAAGTAGGCATGCGCAAAATGATGGGTGCCGTGCGTTTTCAGCTGGTGTTGCAATTGTGGGGAGAGGCGTTAATGATTTGCCTTGTAGCGCTGATTGTCGGTGGTATTATCACTTACCTGGTCATACCCTCCTATAGCGCCTGGCTGCATACAAGTGTAAACATGGCCATGATCTTCCGGCCGGAAATGCTGCTCGGCATCATAGCCGCCTTCCTGGTCATGACGATCGTAGCCGGTGTTTACCCGGCGCTGGTGATGACGCGCATCGATACGGTGCAGGCGTTGAAAGGCAGCGTGAAGCCCGGTCGTAAACAGCCCGTAAGGAACTCGCTGATCGTCGTACAATTTGCATTTTCGTCCCTGTTGATCTGTTGTACGCTGGTGGCCTTGCAGCAAATCAGTTACCTGCGTTCCAAACCGCTTGGCTATAATAAGCAACAGGTGATCAGCCTGCCACTGGCGGGCGGTGATATACACCGCGGGCAATTAATCAACCTGCTTCGCGATAGGCTGTCCGGTGAGCCGGGTATATTAAGCTTTAGTGCAGCGGATAATAATCTCGGCCTCGGTCTCGACCGGTCGAGCATGACGTCGTCCGTTACGTTCGATTATAAAGAACGGGAGATCAATACCAATTTATTAACCGTTGACTACGATTATACACAAACGATAGGCATTCAGCTCGTCGCCGGGCGCGATTTTGACAGGCGGTTGGCGTCCGATTCTACGGCAATCGTGATCAATGAAGAAATGGCCAAACGCCTGGGCGGTAACAATGTTCTCAACCAGTTTATCAAGTTTGATGATGAAGGTGACCAGCACCAGGTAATCGGTATCATGAAAAACTACCACTTTCAGTCGCTCGCTAAAAAGATTGACGCAATTACTTTAAGGCTCGATCCTACGAGAGTCGATTACGCATACGGCTATATAAAAGTATCGCCTAACGACCTGCCGGCCAGCCTGGGCAGGGTGGAGAAAGTGTGGAGCCAGATACAGCCGGGCGTAGAATTCAAAGGATCGTTCCTCGACGAGAACGTTGACCGTATGTATAATGAAGAGAAACGTACCTCGCAGTTGCTCGTAGCCGGCGCGATCGTAACCATCATCATTTCCTGCATGGGGCTCTTTGCGATGGCCATCTTGTCTATTGCGCAACGCACCAAGGAAATTGGTATCCGCAAAGTATTAGGTTCCAGCATCAGCGCTATTGTAGTACTGTTGTACCGCGACTTCCTAAAACTGGTGGTGATCGCGATATTCATAGCCGTGCCGCTGGCCTGGTATGGGATGGGGGCCTGGCTCAATTCCTTCGCTTATAACGTTGGCCTGCAATGGTGGGTGTTTGCCGTGGCGGGACTTTGTGCCGTTATCGTAGCACTGGTAACGGTTAGTGTGCAGTCCATCCGGGCGGCGCTGGCCAACCCCGTTAAATCATTAAGATCAGAATAACCTTTTTATATTTATCAGACAGATACATTGTTATGATCCATTTAAAGCATATCTCTAAGCATTACCCGGTTGGATTTGGTAAAAATGAAGTATTGAAAGATATTGATCTGCACATACACGAGGGGGAATTTGTTTCGATCATGGGGCCTAGCGGCTCGGGCAAATCGACCCTTTTACACATACTTGGTTTGCTGGAAGAGCCTTCCGGCGGCGAATATTACTTTGACAATGAGCTGGTGAGCAAAATGAATGAGAAGAAGCGCACCCAGTTACACCGGGGCAGCATCGGTTTTGTGTTCCAGGCGTATCACCTCATCGATGAATTGACCGTATATGAAAATATAGAAACGCCACTGCTGTATCGCAACATCTCGGCTTCGGAGCGTAAGAGTCGCGTGGCCGACGTGCTGGATAGGTTTAACATTGTGGCTAAAAAAGACCTGTTCCCAAACCAGTTGTCGGGCGGCCAGCAGCAACTGGTGGGCATTGCCCGCGCCATTATCGGCGAGCCGAAGGTGATATTTGCCGACGAGCCTACGGGCAACCTGCACTCCGATCAGGCCCTTTCTATCATGCAGCTTTTCAGGGAGCTGAATCAAAAAGATAAGATCACCATTGTACAGGTAACCCATTCCGACCAAAACGCGACCTACGGTAACCGGATCATCCGGATTATGGACGGCCAGGTGCAATAGCTGGCAAAAAAAGCCTTTCGTATGATGTTTTCCTTTAAATTCGTATGGCCTTGCACCATACCTACCCTCAAATTGCCATTTATCAAGAAGGGAAGAATGGTGTCTTTACATTTAATATATTTTTGTCAGGCTATGATATTAAATCGATGCATGAAAGCCGCCATGCTTTCCGCTTTATTGTTTGTTGGTTCCTTCCGTGCCCAGGCGCAGGACAAGTGGAGTTTTGAAAGATGTGTGGCGTTTGCATTGGAGCATAACCTTACTATTAAACAGTCGGTATTGCAAAAACGGCTGGCGGAACTTGTTTATCAGCAGAATCAACTTTCCCAGTTGCCTACCCTCAACGCCGGTGCGGACATCGGGTACAACTTCGGTCGTTCCATTAACCCGACCACCAACTCCTTCGATAATACAACCCTGTTTAGCAGTGGCCTTAGCCTGAGTGCCGGAGCCAACCTGTTTAACTTCTTCAGGGTACAGAATAATATTAAAGGCAGCCGCTACGAAATGGAGGCCAGCAATTTCCTGCTGGAAAGAGCGCGTAACGACATGTCGTTCAACATTGCCAATGCGTTTTTGCAGATACTGCTGGCTAATGAACAGGTAAAGATCGGCGAATCGCAGGTGGCCCTTTCTACCTCGCAGTTGGAAAATACGAAGAAGCTGGTAGCAGCCGGCTCCGTACCCGAAAGTAACCAGGCCGACCTGGAAGCACAGCTGGCGCGCGACAGCTCTACGCTGGTAACCGCCCGCAACCAGGCGGTGATTTCCGTACTCACGTTAAAAGCTATATTGAACCTCGATTTCAATATTCCTTTTGAGCCAGAAGTACCCGCCAACATCAAAACTACTCCTGTATTAGATATTGCGCAAACCGCCCCGGAGATGGTGTTTAGCGCAGCCCTCTCGAACCAGCCGCAAACAAAGGCCGACCGCGCCAATGTAATGGCTTCCGAGCGTTATCTCGCAGCCGCCAGGGCACTCCAGTATCCATCGCTGCGCGCAGCGGGAAGTTTGGGTACCAACTATGCCAGTACCTCGCAGGAGGTGTTCGGCGCGCCGGTTTTTAACGGCTTCGATACGATCGCTGCCGTGAATGTAGGAGGCTCGGAGTACGGTGTTTACCAACCCAGCTACGGCTTTAACACCCGCAAAACGCCATTTGGTACACAAATCGGTAATAACTTCCGCCAGTATATTGGTCTGAGCCTCAACATTCCCATCCTGAATGGCTGGGCCAACCGCAGCGCCGTACTGCGTGCGAAAATAGATGTAGAGAACCGCGAGCTTACACAGGCGGTGAACCGTCAGCAACTCCGTCAGGATGTTTACACCGCCCATGCGAATGCCGCCGCTGCATTACAGAAGTTTCATGCAGCAGAGTCGACGGAGCGCGCATCGCAAAAAGCATTCGACTTCGCCACCAAACGTTACAATGTTGGTTTAATGAACTCGGTGGAGTATATTACTACGCAAACGAACCTTAATAAGGCACAGATAGACAAAGTATCTGCCCTCTACGATTATATATTCAAAATCAAATTGCTGGAGTTCTACCGCGACCAGAAAATTACGCTGTAGCGTAGGCCCGGCCGAAACAAAACCGTTTATGAAAAGAAAAAGAAGAGTAGTCTACATTGTGTTGGGCCTGCTTATCTTAGTGATTGCTGTCATTGTCATCAAAGGCAGAAAGAAGGATGACAGCATCACAGTAGCGACAGACAAAGCCGCCATGCGCGACATCATAGAGGTAGTTTCGGCGACCGGCAAAATATATCCTGAAATAGAAGTGAAAGTTAGCTCGGACGTGTCCGGCGAAATTACCGACCTGCTCGTACAGGAAGGCGATTCCGTTAAAAAAGGACAGGTACTGGCACGCATCTACGCCGACGTGTATGGCTCCATGCGCGACAAAGCCTCCGCTTCCGTAAGCCAGTCGCAGGCCATGTTGGCCAACAGGGAGGCGACTATCGCCGCTTTTAAAGCCCGGCTCGACCAGGCCAAGATCGTATACGATCGTAACAAGAAACTACTCGACGATAAAGTAATCGCCCGCACCGAATTTGAAACGGCGGATGCAGAATACAAAGCCGCGCTCTCTGACTTTAATGCTGCACAACAACAGGTAAACAGCGACCGGTTCGCGGTGCAGAGTGCCCAGGCCAATCTGAAAGAAGCGAATACGAATCTCGGTCGTACCACCATCCTCAGTCCCATGAGTGGTATCATTTCTATGCTGCCCGTTAAAAAAGGCGAACGCGTAGTAGGTACCGCACAAATGGCGGGTACCGAAATGCTGCGCATCGCGGATATGAACGTGATGGAAGTACAGGTGGACGTGGGCGAGAACGACATTCCGAAAGTGAAGTACGGCGATACGGCGGTAATCGAAGTGGATGCTTATAACAACCGCAAGTTTAAAGGACTGGTAACACAAATCGCCAGCTCCAGTAAAGACGCTGCAAGTGCTACCGCATCCAGTTCCACCGAACAGGTGACTAACTACATTGTACACATCCGCGTACTGCTTCAGTCGTACGCCGATTTATATGATCCCAAACATCCCAACGTATTCCCGCTGCGCCCGGGTATGAGCGCCAGTGTAGATATTCAAACCCGCTATGGAAAAGGCGTATTGTCTATTCCCATCACCGCCGTTACCACCCGCGATATGAACGATACCGGTAAAACTACGCCGAAAGGTGGTAAACCCGCTGGTGGTGCTCCTTCCGCTGATGAAGGTCCGGAAAAGAAGAAAGACATCCGCGAAGTAGTGTTCGTGTTGCAGAGCGATGGTACCGTGCGTATGCGCGAAGTGACGATCGGCATCCAGGACGATAACAACATCGAGATCCGCAGTGGTCTTAAAGCCGGCGAAGAAATCGTGCAGGCGCCATATGCAGCCGTATCGCGCGAGTTGAGCAATGGCAAGAAAGTGAAGGTGGTGCCTAAAAAAGATTTGTTCGAAGGGCAGGCTAAATAAGTTCCCGCAATATTATTTACATTGCAGGAAATTTCCTGGAACGTTGAGCATGGGTAAAAAAATCGGGATTATCGGCAGTGGCAGCTGGGCCACGGCTTTGGCGAAAATACTGACCGATAACGAGCATCATGTGGCGTGGTGGGTACGTAATGAAGATACGATCCGTCACCTGCAGTTAAGGCATCACAACAAACACTACCTTACTTCCGTATATTTCAATACACAACTGCTGACCGTCAGCAACGTGGTGGCCGATGTAATTGAGGCCAGCGAATATATCATCCTGGCCGTACCCTCCGCCTTTTTGCGCGATGTACTGGCCCCGCTGTCCAACGACGCGTTGCAGGGCAAAAAGGTAGTGTCGGCCATCAAAGGCCTCATCCCCGGCGATAACATGCTCATTAACGACTTTCTCGCCGAAACATTCGATCTTCCCCTCGAACAATATTTTACGATCACCGGTCCGTGCCACGCCGAAGAGGTAGCCGCGGAAAAGCTGTCGTACCTTACGTTCTCTGGTGTTAACCTGGCAGATGCCCAGTCGCTGGCAGACTTATTTACGAACAGCTACCTGCAGACCATCGTGAACCGCGATGTGTTAGGTGTTCAGTTCGCGGCCGTACTTAAAAACATTTACGCCATGGGCGGTGGTATCGCTCACGGTCTCGAATACGGCGATAACTTCCTGAGCGTTTATGTCGGCAACTGCTTCCGCGAAATGCAGGTGTTTCTCGAAACGTACGAGCGCCAGCAGCCTGAGGAAAGTGCCACCCAGCACAATTACAACGCCAGCGCCTACCTTGGCGACCTGCTCGTTACCTGCTATTCCCTGCATAGCCGTAATCGCACGTTCGGTAACATGATTGGCAAGGGGTATAGCGTAAAAGCGGCGCAACTGGAACTGAATATGATCGCCGAAGGCTACTACGCCAGCCGCTGTATTTTCGAGATCAATAAACAAACCGGTGCCCATATGCCCATTGCCCAGGCCGTTTACGCCATCCTCTGGGAAGGTCTTCACCCCGAAGAAGCCTTCCTTGCTTTAGAAAAAGAATTTATCTAGCTGGTAACCAGCTTTTTATACGTTTCTCGGCCGCCGTTGTGTCACTCACTTCGGCGGCTTTTTCTTTCTTCATCTTAAGAGGATCCTAAGTGCATCGTAACTAACTGTAACTAAAATGTAGCTAATTGTTACTGATCCAGTAGTGTTTTAGCTACCATTCAGTAACGATCCTCTTTAGATCCTCTTACGATCTACCATCCGGTTCCGGGCCGGGGTAGATCCATCGTATACGCTTTCTATATGCCTGGTTAGCACCAGCAAGGGTTTCAGCGTTTTAGTATATACACAGGGTATACACCGGATATACCACCACTTTGCTGAAAAAAAGAAAGAACGGGTGTTCCGTAGCTGTTTTCCATCGGTTTAACTGAAAAATAAGTTCAATAACTGATAAAATAGTTGTTCAACTGAAAAATACGTTATATATTCGTACTGTATCATTAACAGTATGGAAAGTTTAACCAAGGCAGAGGAAAAAGTAATGCAAGTTTTGTGGAAGCTCGGCAAGGCGTTCGTAAAAGATATCATCGAACACATGGACGAGCAGCCCAAGCCGCCGTATACCACCATTTCCTCGATCGTGAGAATATTGGAGTCGAAGGGGTTTGTAGGCTATAAGGCGTACGGTAAAACCCATGAGTACTTCCCGGTAATTCAGCGGGAAGAATACAGTAAACGCACGCTGCGCCAGATGATCACGGATTATTTCGACGGCTCTGCGGCGAATGTGATGTCGTTTTTAGTGCGGGAGGAAAAGTTGGGAGAGGCGGAAATAGAAGCGTTGAAAAAACTGATCGAGAAATCTTAAAATCCTGTGTATGCCGCAATTCCTGCAGTACCTGTTACAAAGTTCTGTTTGCCTGTTGGCGTGTTACCTATTGTACCTGCTGGTATTCAGGCGCCTGACCTTTTTTGGGATGTCGCGGCTGTATTTGCTGTTGGCGTTGGTAGCCTCGCTGGTGATACCCTTATTGCGCATCGCGGTTCCGGAACAAGTGGCGCCGGTGGCCATGCCTGTCATAGATGCCACGCCCATTGCCATTGCATCCGGCAGCTTTGAGGCAGATATGCCGGAGGTAGCGCCGCAAGCGCCTTTATGGCCGGTGCTGTTACTGGCGGGTTACGTGTTGGGCGCCTTGGTGGTATTGGCGCGGCTTATGCTGGGATTGAAAGGATTATGGAAGCTTATGCGGCAAGGAGAGAAGCTGATTATCGACGGCTACCGGGTGGTGTTGACGAACGGCGTAAATGCTTCTTTTGCTCCTTACATTTTTGTAGACCGTAACGCTTTCAATAGTGCAGACCGCGCACAGATCCTGTTACATGAAAAAACGCACATCCGGTTATACCATGCGGCGGACCTGCTGTTGCTGGAAGTCGTGTCGGTCTTGTGCTGGTTTAACCCGGTAACCTGGTTTTACCGTCGCTCGCTGAAGGAGGTGCATGAGTACCAGGTAGACAGGGTGGTGAGCGGCCAGACGGATATAAAAGCGTATGCATCTTTATTACTCAGACTGGCCACTGCCGGTCGTTCGTACCCGGTTAATACTTTCAGTATGCAACCCCTGAAAGGCCGTATTACGATGTTATTCACCCATCCATCTCATCACATGAAAAAGTTACTATTCGCGTTGGCCATACCTGTTGTGGCAGCACTGCTCTACAGCTTCTCGCTGGAACGTAAGCCTGTTATAACTTCGGGCGAAAAAAACTTCGTATTACTACTCGATGCCAGCCATGGCGGCGATGATGCGGGCGCAGTAGGTCATGGCGCCAAAGAAAAGGAACTGACTTTGTTACTCGTCAAAGAAATAGGCGAACAGGCTAAAGCTGTCGGTTTCGAAGTGAACTATACCCGCACCGGCGATGAAACTGTTGGCTTAAAAGAAAGAGTCGCGCAAATGGAAACCAACAAGGCAGATCTTTTCCTGAGTGTACATGTGGATGCGGTGAATAACGCCGATGCAGGCAACTCTGCTATTTACCTGAATACGAGAAATGCACATGCATCGTCCTCCGCAAACGCTAGCCGTATTTTATACGCGCAGCTGAAAAACCTGGAAGGGCTTCCCGTAAAAAACCTGCCCATGCATATGGATAAGGTGATGGTGCTGGAAAAAGCTTCTACGGCGGCAGTGCTGTTATCAATGGGTAACATGCTGCACGAGGCCGACCTCAAATTGCTGTCGGACGCAAAATGGCGTACTGACTTCGGAGCCAAAGTGGTGCAGGCGCTGCAGAACATCAAAACCGCTGGCGCACAAAGTACAACGCTGCATGAAATGATGGGCGTGCCCGAGGAGATGACGCACATCTGGCAGATGGAACGCCCGCGGCGTACAGTGAATGCGGATGGCGAAGTAAAGGAAGGATGTTAAACGAACAGGTCGGCGGCAATGCCGTCGGCGAAGAACTTTCCTTCGCGGGTGAGTTTGAGGTGTGACCCCTCATGTATCATCCATCCCTGTTGAACATATTGTTCGCCGGCAGCCAGCAGCTGCCGGCTTTTTTCTTCCCCGAAACGTTCGTTCACGACCCGCAGATCGCAGCCGGCAGCGGTGCGCAGCGATATCATGATCAGCTCATTGAGCATCATCTCCGGCGTGAGTAATTCAACCTCGAAAGGTACTTGAGCCTGGCGGATGCTTTGCATGTACAGGGCATTGTTCGCCACATTCCATTGCCGGCTTTTGCCGTTGAAGGAATGGGCAGATGGGCCTAAACCCAGGTAGGGCGTACCTTTCCAGTAACTGCTGTTGTGCCGGGAGTGGTAGCCGGGCAGGGCAAAGTTGGAGATTTCGTAATGCTCGTAACCGGCAGCCTGCACCATATCCATCAGGATCGCGAAGTGGCGGGCGGCCTTATCAGCATCTATGGGTGGTATCTTTTTCTTTTCGATGAAGTGGTCGAGCGCGGTACCTGGTTCCACGGTAAGTGCGTAGCAGGAGAGGTGCGGAATGCCCAGTGCGATGGCACGTTCCACGTTTTCTTTCCAGGCTTCGTCTGTTAACGTGGGGCCGCCATATATAAGGTCGATGCTGATGTTGCGGATGCCGCTTTGCTGCGCGTTCATAATACAGGCGACGGCCTGGTCTGCATTGTGCGCACGGTTCATCCAGCGCAGGTCTTCCTCGCTGAACGATTGTACACCGATGCTCAGGCGGTTTATGCCAGCGGCCGAAAATTCGGCCAGCTTCTCCATCGTAAGGTCGTCGGGATTGGCTTCGAGAGTAATTTCCGGAACGGGAATAACGTTGAAGAGCCGGCGCGCTTCGGTGAGCAGGCGTTGGATGTCTACAGCGGGCAATATGCTGGGAGTGCCGCCGCCGAAGTAAATCGTTTCGATAGACTGGCCGGCCAGGTAAGTTTGTTGTATGGTCATTTCCGCTAACAGGCAGTTCACCATCTCGCCTGCGTTGTGCCGGGTGGTAGAAAAGTGAAAGTTGCAGTAATGACAAGCCTTTTTGCAAAAAGGGATGTGAATATAAATACCGGCCATGGTCGCACGTAAAAAAGAAACTGATCTAATATTTGCAATCCTCGAAAAAAGAGGGAGTTTTGTCAAAATTTTCGGAACAAGAAATAGTTGCACTATATTACGGTGCATCGCCAAAAAAAGCTATCCGTGCGTATTGTAGTATCCTTCCTTGTCTTATTATTTGCCTACTTTCCGCTTGCAGCGCAAACGGATTCCCAGTTGGTCGCTCCCGCGCCACAGCCGGCCAAACCAGCCGTACGCGTAGCAGCACCCAAAGTTAAGACAGATTCCGCGCAACTCCTTATGAAGGTGGCAGACTCGCTGCAGGTGAAGGATTCGCTGCCTGAAGTGCACGCATATGACACGCTGATGGCCGCCCTGGAAGCACGCAATTTGCTGCTCAGCAAAAAAATCGATCCCCCTTATTACGATATTAATCCCCTGCGGGAAGCGCCGGACGAAGACTGGCTGGTGTATACCGTAGCGGGTGTATTGCTGCTGCTCGGTATCATCCGTGCAGCCTACGTGAAATACTTTTCCGACCTGTTCCGCGCATTTTTCAATCCGACGTTGAGCCAGCGCCAGTTAAAGGACCAGCTGTCGCAGTCGCCGTTCCCGAATTTTTTGCTGAACGTGTTTTTCGTGATCAGTCTTGGGTTGTACCTATACCTGCTGATGAAGCGGCTCGATTATCTTAAAAATGAAAATGCCTGGATTTTGATCCCTGCGCTCATAGTACTGGTGGCAGTCATTTACTTTGTAAAATATGTAGTGCTGCGATTCTGCGGTTGGCTGTTTGGTAACGCAGAACTGATCGATGCGTATGTGTTCGTTTTGTACCTGATCAACAAGATACTCGGCATTTTGCTGGCGCCTTTCCTGGTGCTGCTGGCCTTCGGAAAGCCCGATTTAGCCATGGCAATGCTATATATCTCGTTATTTTGTATAGTATTATTGATTGTCTACAGGTATATAAGGTCATATTCACTGGTCAAACAATACTTATCTTTCAGCAGATTGCATTTTTTTCTTTACCTTTGCGCATTCGAAGTAGTGCCGGTGTTGATTATAACAAAGGCTTTACTGAAACTAATTGGTTAACTGGTAATCTAATTTACTGCGATTGTTAACACAAGAGCAAATTACGTATGATAAAAGGCGGGCCAAAAAAAGAATTGCTGGATAAGCAACTGTCAATCCTGATTTCCCAACCTAAGCCAGAGACAGAGAAATCCCCTTACTACGACTTAGCAAAGAAATTTAACGTGAAATTGGATTTCCACCCTTTCATCAGGGTAGAAGGAGTTCCGGGCAAGGAGTTTCGCAAGCAAAAGGTAGATATTCTCAACTACAGCGCTGTCATCTTTACGAGCCGCAACTCCGTAGATCACTTTTTCCGCGTTTGCGAGGAACTAAAGCTGAAGGTATCACAGGACTGCAAATATTTCTGCATTACAGAAGCCGTGGCTTTGTACCTGCAGAAGTTCATACTTTACCGTAAACGTAAAGTGTTTTTCGGCGCCGACGGCACTACCAAAAGCCTGCTCGATGTGATGAACAAACACCGCGAAAACGAGAAGTTCCTCTTCCCCAGCTCCGACAGTCAGAAGAAAGACATTGAAGAATGGATGAAAGCGAACAAGTGCGAATATGCAACAGCAAGTTTGTACAAAACCGTTTCCAACGATGTGAAAGACGTATTGGCGGCCACTTCCTACGACATGATCGTGTTCTTTAGTCCGTCGGGTGTTAAATCGCTTTTCGAAAACATGCCTAAGTTTAAGCAGAACGGCACCGCTATCGGCGCGTTCGGTCCTACTACTTCGGCAGCGGTGGAAGAAGCCGGATTACGTTTAGATCTCAAAGCTCCCGCTCCGCAGGCACCGTCTATGGTAGCTGCTTTAGAAAAATATCTTAGCGAGCGCGGCAAAAAATAAACAGAATTGCCAAAAATATATTTATTTGCAAGGGAACGGTGAAAGCCGTTCCCTTGCTGCTTTTGGGGCGGCCTGTATTTTGAGGGGGAATAGACACATTAAACCATAACATGAATGCCTGCACATACGAACAGGCTGGCCCGCGAGGCCAGTCCATACCTGCTACAGCACGCCCATAATCCCGTAGACTGGTTTCCCTGGGGGGAAGAGGCGCTTCGTCGCGCAGAAGAAGAGGATAAACCTATACTTGTGAGTATCGGGTACGCCGCCTGCCACTGGTGCCATGTAATGGAACGCGAAAGTTTCGAAAATGAAGAAACGGCGGCCATCATGAATCAACATTTCATCAACATAAAGATCGACCGCGAAGAGCGGCCCGACCTCGATCATATTTACATGGACGCCCTGCAGGCGATGAGCGGGCAGGGCGGCTGGCCGTTAAATGTGTTCCTGTTGCCCAACAGGCAACCATTTTACGGCGGCACCTACTTTCCGCCCGTGCAGGCGTACAATCGCCCGTCGTGGACGCAGGTGCTGGAGTCTATCAATGATGCCTATCACAACAGGCGGGCGGAGTTGGAGGAGCAGGCGCGTACGCTGACCGAGCATCTCGAAAACTCGAACAAGTTTGGGGTAGAGGCAGTGAAAAACAGCCTGGTGCCGGTGAACGAACTGTTCACCCGCGAACAATGCGACACGGCGGCAAAAGCCATATTGGCGCAGGGCGACAAGGAATGGGGTGGTTTTGGCAGGGCACCAAAGTTCCCCGGCACGTTTTCGATCCGTTATCTTTTACAATACCATCACGCATTTGGCGATGAGGCGGCAAAAAAGCAGGCCTTACTTTCCCTCGATAAAATGATACAGGGTGGTATTTACGACCAGCTTGGCGGCGGCTTTTCCCGTTACTCCACCGACGAAATGTGGCTTGCGCCGCATTTTGAGAAGATGCTGTACGACAATGCGCTGCTGATCGATGCGATGGCCGATGCCTACCAGCTCACTTCCAACAAAACGTATCTTGATACAATTGTTCATACCCTGGAGTTCATCAAACGCGAAATGACCTCGCCGGACGGGGCCTTCTATGCCGCGCTGGATGCGGATTCCGAAGGAGTGGAAGGTAAGTTTTACACCTGGTCAAAAACAGAGATAGAAGACATCCTGGGAGATCATGCAGAATTGTTCTGCCGGTTTTACGATGTCCGCGACGGGGGAAATTGGGAGCATACAAATATTTTATGGACGCCCGAACCTGTAACTGAATTTGTAGCCGGCACCGGATTACCCATTGAGCAGCTGGAAGTTATACTTGCCGGATGCCGCGCAAAACTGCTACAGGAGCGAAATAAACGGGTAAGACCGGGGCTCGACGACAAAATATTATTAGGCTGGAATGCGTTATTGATTCACGCGTGTTGCAAAGCATACAGTATAAGTAACGATCCCGTTTACCGGGACATGGCGGAAAGCGCTATGAACTTTGTACTAAAGGCGATGGAACAGCCGGGAGGAAGCGGGGCCCTATACCATACCTACAAAAACGGTGCTGCCAAGTATCCTGCCTTCCTGGATGATTATGCATATGTGATCAGGGCGCTGATAGCGCTGCAGGAAGTGACGGGCAATCTTTTCTACATTCGCCGTGCGAAAGCGCTGGCGACCTTTGTAGAGGCGGCTTTTGGAGATGAGGAAGGAATTTATTTTTACTATACGGCAACCGGTCAAACCGACGTTATCGTACGTAAGAAGGAAATTTATGATGGCGCCGTCCCCAGCGGTAATGCAGTAATGGCCTGCAACTTGTTGTATCTCTCCATCGTATTCGATGAGCAGTCGTGGGCAAACAGGGCAACCGGTATGATGTCGGGCCTGGCGCAAACGGCAGTACGGTATCCAACTTCTTTCGGTGTATGGGCGGCTTTGCTGATGCAGCTGGTGCTCGGAACAAAAGAACTAGCGGTCGTTGGGCCGGAATATGCGCAGCGCATGAACGAGATTAACCAGCGGTTCATTCCATTCAAAGTATTGTTAGGCTCGCCGCGGAGTGAGGCAGATATGCCGCTGTTGCAGGGCCGGGAACAGGAAAATGAAACATTAATATATTTATGCGAGCATTATTCTTGTGTTAAGCCCGTGAAATACATATCAGAAATTTTTAATTTGTAATGAAATTTGAGTATTTTTGATTGGTTTTTCAAGAAATTTGATCGGATATAATAAAATGTTAAAAATCTCGTTTAAATTAGTTACAGATATAAAGAGCGGGTTGAAAAAGTTGTGGTAAAAGTAACTACGGATTAAAATTAATTATTACATTTGCTATCTTTCTGATAAACAACCAGGTGAAAAGTGATGATCAAACGGCCGAAAAGGTTGGCAGAATGCATCTGGCAGGTAAAAGGAAAACGCATATTCTAATGAAAGTCACCCTTATGAAGATTAATTATTGTAAAGGGCTTTTGGCTATACTGCTGCCTGTTCTGCTTGCGAGTTGCGGCGGCAGCAAGACTCCAAAAAACGCACAGGGGCAACTGATCGGTGTGAGCCCCAGGCCCAAGTATTATCCTCCTGTACCTTATGGAATGGTGTATGTGCCGTCCGGAACTTTTCACATGGGCCCCAGCGATGAGGACGTGAACTATTCCTTCACAGCCAGGAACAAAGCCATCTCTATTTCCGGGTTTTACATGGACGCGACCGAGATCACGAACAACGAGTACCGCCAGTTTGTAGGCTGGGTTACGGATTCTATTGCCCACGTACTGATGGGGCATGTAAAGAACGTAGACGGTATCGATTATGTGGACTGGAAGCAGAAGATCAACTGGAAAGACAAAGCTACCCTCGACAAAATTGATGCATTGTTATACTCTGAAGAAGATCGTTTGTACGGTCGTAAGGAGATAGACGTGCATAAATTAAAATATCACGCCGAGACCTTTAACTGGGATAAGGCGAAGCTGCGTGAGAACGCTAACAAGCCGCGTTCGCAGTTCGTGGAAAAGAAAGATGTGGCCATTTACCCGGACACACTTTGCTGGATCAGGGACTTCTCGTATGCGTACAACGAACCGATGACCAGGATGTACTTCTGGCACCCGGCCTTCGATAACTATCCGGTTGTTGGCGTAACCTGGCACCAGGCAAATGCTTTCTGCGAATGGCGCAGCCGCTTCTGGGATGACTATCGTACCTCGCACAAACTGTTTACGGAAGATAAATTCCAGCTGCCTTCTGAAGCGCAGTGGGAGTACGCAGCCCGCGGCGGACGCGAGCAGGCGCCCTATCCCTGGGGTGGTTACTATGCACGCAACAAAAAAGGTTGTTTGCTGGCGAACTTTAAACCAGGTCGTGGTAACTATCCAGAAGACGGCGGTTTCTACACGGTACGTGCCGATGCTTACTGGCCTAACGATTACGGCCTGTACAACATGGCTGGTAACGTAGCCGAGTGGACGCAGGACATTTATTATGAAAACGCCTACTCTTTCACATCGGACATGAACCCGTACCTGCGTATGGACGTTCCGGACGATGCGGCGCCTAAGATGAAACGTAAAGCGCTGAGAGGTGGTTCCTGGAAAGATATCGGCTTCTTCCTGCAGAATGGTACCCGCTCGTACGAATTCCAGGACAGCGCCAAATCTTATATCGGCTTCAGGTGTACGATCGCCTTCCTGAGCCGCTCCAAAAATGACTTTAGTAAGAAATAACCATTAGTAGCTATAGGGGTATTGAAAACCCTGCATTGCAAATCAAGTCATGAGAACACTATATTCTATAAAGAGCTTTTTAACCTTTAAAAAAAACACAAATTTTAATCTAAAATTTTGACCTATGGCTATGAATAACTCTACTGGAAAATGGCTGAACTTCGGTGTGTGCGTTGCTGCTGCCGTTGTAATTATGGGTGCGCTGTTTAAAATCCAACACTGGAAAGGCGCAGACGTTGCTTTGATCGTTGGTTTGAGCGTGGAAGCGTTTATCTTCCTGATCTACGCGTTCATCCCGGACAACTCTCATCCGGCAACACCTGTTGAAGTAACTGTTGCGGGCGCAGGTCCGTCAAGCACTGCTGCAATGGACAAAATGCTGCAGGAAGCTGACATTACTCCCGCAAACCTCAAACGCCTGAGCGAAAACTTCCAGAAACTGGGAACTACAGTGGAAGGAATGAAAGACGTGAGCAACGTTGTTGCCGCGACTGGCGAGTACACCGCAAAAACCAAAGAAGCTACCCAGGCTCTGGGCGCCGTAACAAATGCTTACACCAGCGCAGCTGCCGCCGTGGCTTCCTTTAACTCTGCGTCTGATTCAACCAGAACGTTCCACGAGCAGGTACAGGTGATGACCAAAAACCTTGCTTCCCTGAACGCGATCTATGAATTAGAACTGCAGGATACTAATAATCACCTGAAAGCAATGAACAACTTCTACAGCAACTTGCTGACTGCTTCTCAGGCGATGACTAACAGTGCAGAAGACGCGAAGAAAACTCAGGAGCAGATTTCTCTGCTGGCGAAAAACCTGGGTAATCTGAATACCATTTATGGTAATATGTTGACTGCAATGCAAGGCAGATAAGGTAATCGCAATAGATTGGAACAAAGACATTAATCTAAAATTTGTAAACAACTATGGCACTACCTAAAGAACCCAGGCAAAAGATGATTAACATCATGTACCTGGTCTTAACGGCGATGCTGGCGATGAACGTATCGGCAGAAATCCTCAACGCATTCGACATAGTAAATGACTCTATCATCACTTCAAATAACTCGATCGACGCTAAAAATACGGTAACCTACAATCAGTTCACCAAGCAGGCTGCTGAAGATGCCGCCAAAGCGGGTCCTTACAAGGCGAAAGCTGAAACGGTGAAAAAATTGTCGGCCGACGCGGTATCGTACATCGAGAACCTGAAGAACAGAATCATCATGGAAAGTGATAAGCTCGACAAGCTTCCCCCCAATGCACAATTGGTTAAAAGGGACGACCTGGACGCTGCTACACGCCTGATGGAAAACCAGAAAGAAGGCCCGAAGCTGGAATCAATGCTGAAAAAGCTTCGCGTAGACATGCTGGAACAAGTAGATCCTAAAATCCGCACCGAAATGAGCAAAAACCTGCCGCTGAACATCCAGGTAGGTCACGCTAAAACCGGTCACGACGACGGAACGCCTAAATCATGGTCTGTGTACCACTTCAACATGGTACCTTCCATTGCAGCGATCACCATCCTGAGCAAGTTTCAGAATGACATCAAGAACTCTGAAGCCATGATCATCGATGAATTGCTGAAAGAAATCGGCGCTAATGATATCCGCTTCGACGCGATGGAAGCTTTCGTTTCCATGAACTCGAAAAGCTTCACCACCGGCCAGGACCTGGAAGCGAAGATCGCTATCGGTGCTTACAGCACAACTGTAAACCCGGACATCATCGTAAACGGTCAGAAACTGGAAGTGGTAAATGGTATCGCTACCTATAAAATGTCTGGTCTGACTTCACTCGGCGAACACGCACTGACTGGTAGCATCTCCCTGAGAAAACCAAATGGAGAGCTGATTACCCGCCAGATCAACGAAAGCTACAATGTAGGTGCTTCTGCAACAGCTATCTCTGCTGATAAAATGAACGTACTCTACATCGCTGTACAAAACCCGATCTCTATCACCGCTGCCGGCGTACCTGCAGAAAACGTGGTAGCAACGATCGAAGGCGGCGGCGGACGTATCGAACGCGTAGGCGCTGGCAAGTTCATGGTGTCTGTTACCAACCCTGGTAAAGCAATCATTAAGGTAGCTTCTAACGTAGGTGGTAAAGTAACACAGCTGGACGCTAAAGAATACCGTGTAAAAATGATTCCCGACCCGATCGCTATGGTTGGTTTGTCTAAGAGCGGCAACGTTAAAACTGCCGAGTTTAAACAGCAACAGGGTGTAAGGGCGGTACTGGAGAACTTCGAGTTCGAAGGTGTTAAATACGATGTAATGGGTTACCGTATCGGTATCGATGCAAAGGGTAAAGATTATGTGGATGAAGTGGCCAGCTCCGCTTACTTCCCTGGTCCTGCCATGAGCGCCATCAGATCACTGAAACCAGGCGACCGCGTATACATCGAAAACATCAAAGTGAAAGGTCCGGACGGTAAGGTGCGCGACATTCCTTACAACCTGACTTACAATTTAAACTAGTCAAAGTATAAACCTCCCTGGTTATGCGAGCAGAAATGATTAAAAATATTGGCCTCGGCGCGCTGCTGATTTCAGCAGTAGCAGTTACAGACGCGGATGCTCAGAGGCGCAGGCGTTCAACAACAGAAACGACCCCTCCACCGACGGAGCAGGCGCCTGTTACCAATCCTGCCACTGGCAACCCGGTAACGCCACCACCAGCTGGTGCAACTCCGGCTGCCGCCACTCCCGGCGACGTAGCTCCGGCGCAATTTAACCCGGCTGTTGATACGCCGCGTAAATCGCTGAGGATCGACGGTGTGGTAGAGAAAACGCTGAACCGCGAGCGCACGCCTATCCAGTACGACTACATCCGCGAGGATGACCGTTTCTGGGAAAAAAGGCTGTGGCAGGTAATCGATGTCCGCGAAAAAATGAATCTTCCTTTCCAATACAACGTGGAAGATGAAAGCGGCACGAACCAGCTGTTCATTAACATTCTGCTCGAAGCCATCAAGAACAACGAAGTAGAAGCCTTCAGCCCGATAGATGATCGTTTCAGTACGAAAATCTCCTGGCAGGAGATCCAGACTAAAACCGGCGGCGAAGAAAGGACGGTACGTAGTATCGACCCGGTATCCGGCGAGGAAAAACTGGTAACTACCCGCGACGAGTTTAACCCGCTTACGGTTAAACAGTTTAAGGTGAAGGAAGTTTGGGTGTTCGACAAAGAAGCTTCCGCACTGAAAGTGCGCATCCTGGGTATCGCGCCCCTGATGTCACGCTTCAATGAAGACGGCTCCTTCCGCGCTTCCGTTCCGCTGTTCTGGGTTTACTACCCGGACCTGCGCCCGGTGCTGGCTAAGTACGACGTGTACAACCAGAACAACGACGCAGCTACCATGAGCTGGGAAGACCTGTTCGAAATGCGTTTCTTCTCCAGCTACGTAGTAAAGGAAAACAACACTTACAACCGCGAGATCCGCCATTACATCAAAGACGGTGTAATGCAGCTCCTGGAAGGTCAGTCTATCAAAGAAAAGATCTTCAACAAGGAGCAGGACCTGTGGCAGTACTAATCGTGTAACGTAAATCCTGTATAGAGAAGCTGCTCCGCCTGGGGCAGCTTCTTTTTTTGTTTATTTTGGGATAGATATGCAGATCGATCAGCTGAAAGCCGCCGTGCAGGCAACCGTTCAACTTCCTCCCGAACAGTGGGAGGAGCTGGCCGCCTGCTGGGAACCGGTCAGTTATAAAAGAAAAGAAGTGGTTACGGCCGCCGGTGAAGTCGAGCGCTACGTATACTTCGTGCTCGAAGGCGTGCAGCGCGCCTTCGCCATTGAAGGTGACCGGGAGGCCACCATCGTGTTTAACTATACCGGCTCTTTTTCCGGCGTGATCGACTCCTTCCTGTTACAACAACCTTCCCGTTACTACCTCGAAACACTTACCGCCTGCCGCTGTTTACGCATGCCTTATGCGGAACTGGTGCGGTTAATGGATAAATATCCGCTTATCGAACGTTGGGTGCGTTTGGGTACCACCTGGGCCCTTTCCGGCGTAATGGAGCGGCATATAGAAATGCTGACGAGTAACGCTGAGCAAAAGTTTAGAAAGCTGCTGGCCCGCAGTCCGCATGTACTAAACCTCATTCCTCATAAATACCTGGCTTCTTATTTAGGGATTGATCCGGCTACTTTCTCGAAGTTGCTTAGTACGGTGCGTTTGTAAAAATGTTTGTGCAGGTCAAGATTTTACGAAAATGCCCGGCCTACTTTTGCATAAATAATTCATTGTATGAGAACATTTGATCGCCAGCAGCTCCTGCAAACCCTTGAAGCCGACGTTCGCCGCATCGAGAGCGTTATCAGAGAACAGCTATGTGGCCTCCCCGAAAAAGTTTTGTTACAAGCCCCCGCAGCCGGCAAATGGAGCATTTCACAATGCTTAGATCACCTAAACGGTTACGGACATTATTACCTGCCACAGCTCGAAGCTGCTATCAATAAAGGCTTACAGCAAAAAGCAATTGCACCTGCTACATTTAAAAGCTCGTTATTAGGTAATTACTTTGCTAATACGATGAAGCCACAGGACGACGGCACGTTAAAAACAAAGATGCAGGCACCGAAAGGTCATCGCCCGGAAGCCGCGCTGGATACGACCGCTGTACTCACTGAAGCATTAAGGCAACAGCAGCAACTGATCACGCTGTTGGATCGCGCTGCAAAAATAGATATGCAAAAACTAAAGGTGCCGATCTCGATAGCAAAGTGGCTGAAACTCTCTGTAGGCGATACTTTCCGCTTTCTCATTGCGCACGAGCAACGTCACCTGCTGCAGGCCCTGCGCGTTAAGTCAACGATAACAGGAGGTAAAGCCATTACGCCAGCCATTCTCCTTGCCATATAAACAGCCACAGTAAAGGATTTACAGGCATTAATGAGTGTTGTAACAAGTGTGTTATACCACGTTGATATTTGTGGTGATAACAAGCCCTTAACATAAGGATAATGAAGCCATCGCTATTTTTATATCGTACTCAGACGATGGGCGCAAACCAAGCGTGGTACACGAATTAGCCTATAATCTACCGGTAAATCCGGCATTCAAATATCTGTGTCTTTTAATGGTTAACTTGGGGAATGAGCCTGGTTATACAACCGGGCTCCCTTTTTTTACACAGATGTATTGCCTTGCTCCGGCTTATGGAAGTAATCATATACGATCTTACCTTTCGCCTGGCCGATTTCATTCACTAAATCCTGCAGCGTTAATAATTTGATTTTAGCCACCGAACGGAACGTTTGCAGCAGCTGCGTTGCAGTGTTCTGTCCAATGCCTTTAATACCCTCTAATTCGTTCTTAAAGGTGCCTTTACTGCGCTTCTGCCGGTGGAAGGTAATACCGAAGCGGTGCACCTCGTCACGAATGCGGCGGATCAGTTTCAGGCTTTCACTATCGTAGGGCAGTTTAATACTTTGGCTGTCGCCGGGAAAGAAGATTTCTTCCTCGTTTTTAGCGAGGCCCACTACGGTCATGCTGCCAATAAGGTCGAGCTTGCGGATGCTGTCGAGCGCTGCGCCCAGCTGACCTTTACCACCATCAATGATGATCAGTTGAGGTAAGGGTTGCTGCTCGTCCAGCAGTCGCCGGTAGCGGCGGTATACGACTTCGCTCATCGAAGCAAAGTCGTTAATGCCCTCAACGGTTTTGATGTTGAAGTGGCGATAATCTTTCTTGGAGGCTACGCCGTCCTTAAACACCACACAGGCAGACACAGGGTACGAGCCCTGGAAGTTGGAGTTATCGAAACACTCGATGTGGACGGGCAGTTCCTGCAATTCAAGGTCGGCCTGCAGCTTATAGAGTACATTCTTCTTCTCCATATCGCTCTTGCCTTCCAGGTGCAGTATCTTCTTTTTATACAGCTCCTCGCGGAAGTAGTTTACATTTTTGGCGGATAGGTCCAGCAGTTTCTTTTTATCACCCAGTTTAGGGACGGTAACGGTTACGTTTTCTTCCGGGTAACTTACTTCAAACGGAACGATGATCTCACGGGCGAGACTATTAAAGGCTTCGCGCAGATAGGAAATCGCGTACGGCAGTACCTCCTCGTCTGTTTCTTCGAGCTTCTTTTCGAGCGTAATGGTCTTGGTGTCGGCAATGGTGCCGTTCAGTACACGCAGGTAGTTAACGTAAGCATGATTGCCTTCGCTGATCACCGTAAATACATCTACGTGGCCGATGCGGCTGTTCACGATCGTCGACTTGGACTTATATTCCTGCAGGCTTTCGATCTTCTTACGCATGATCTCCGCCTTCTCAAATTCCATGTTCATCGCATGCTCCTGCATTTGCTCTTTAAACATGTTTAACACAGGTGACAGGTTGCCGCGTAAAATCTCTTTTACCTGCTGCAGGCCTTCGCGATAATCCTCCTCCTCCTGCCTGCCTTCACACGGGCCTTTACAGTTACCCAGGTGAAATTCAAGGCATACTTTGAACTTACCCTTTTCTACATTTTGTCTAGATAGATTCAGGTTGCAGGTGCGCAACGGAATATTATACCGGATCACCTCCAGCAATTCGCGCACGCGGCCCACGGAGGTAAACGGACCAAGGTACTCGGAGCCGTCTTTGATGATATTACGCGTAAGGAACACCCGAGGGAACGGTTCGTGTTTGATCACGATGAAAGGATACGTTTTATCGTCCTTCAGGTTAATATTGAACTTCGGCTGAAACTGTTTGATCAGTGAGTTCTCGAGCAAAAACGCATCCTGCTCGGAGTCAACGATCGTAAACTCGATATGGTGGATGTTTTCTACCAGTTTACGCGTCTTATAGTTGTCGTGATTTTTTACAAAATAGGAGCTCACGCGTTTACGCAGGTTAATCGCCTTTCCCACGTACAACAGTTCGTTGCTCGTATTGAAATACTTGTAGATCCCCGCGTTGGTGGGGATGGTGTGCGATATCTGCTGAAACTCTGCTGCCGTCATAATTTACTGCTTGTTTGTCCGCCAAACTGTACGATTACTTCCATTTCCTCTTCATCGAGAAATAACACCTTCTGAATAGTATTGATGCGTATACTCTTATCGCGCTCGTACCGCAGCTCCTGCTTAAAGCGATAAAGCATGTTACTTGCGGATGAGGTGATGTTCGCATTACGCAAACGCCTGTTCCGGTCCACCTGCAGTATTACCTGCGCCGGCCTTGTCTGTTTACCCTTCGCGGAGTAGATCACGCTGGTATCGCCGTTAAAGGCATTAGCGGTAATGCCTTCCGAGTAGGCGTCTTGCAGGGAAGGTTTGCTGATGTCTGCTTCCATAAAGGGCTGGAACAAGGTGAGCAGGTTAGTGGTGTCTGCCAGGGTAACCGTATCAGTAACGCCATTGAGGCGAACCACTTTGGTAACGATGGGGCGTTGCTGCTGCAATTGCGCAGCCTCGTCGGTGAATATTTGTCTGAGGTTCCGGTAACCTGCGGCCGTACGTGGCTGCTGCTCCGTGCCGGCGCAGGCGGCCAATCCCATCAACATTCCTAAAATCGAAAACCGGGCTATTGATCTCATAGACACAAAATTAGGGAAAACCGGGCCAACAGGCGGTGTTAACATGGCCACAAAAAAATAATGCGCCGTTGAGACGGCGCATCTGATGCATGAGCAAATCTGTCGAGAGCACTAAAAAGTTAAACCGGGCATTTGCCCGTAATGTTGTTCGTTTGTTTTTGCCAGGGCGCCCTTTAGGGCGATATATCTTGATGGCCAGCGGCCGTTGTATTTACAGGATGCCTGTTTTTACCCTTTTCCATAACCGGTCGCTACTTTTTCTTTTTAAGCGGAAACGAGTACCAGGTGCGGTTACAACACGAACCCGGCATCGCCTCCAAAATCTAAAGCACGTTCCTGTTTCCGTAATATCGTGACGCTTAGCGTTTATTCTTTACTGTTAGTAGCGGACCCTCTCAAATATTTTATCATGTGGACGTTTTCACAGGCTTTCGGGTCATCGAGCCATTAAACGGTTGTTTTGCTCAAAGTATTGCTGACCTCGCAAAACTTTACCGCCGGTTCCCCCACATTTCACTATAGAACGGGTAGGTAGAAATAAAAGTTACAGATCAGGAAAAATTCAGGGGTGGGATGTGTCGTAAAGTGTCGTGAACTGTCGTAAAGTGACGAGCATCCCTACTATCGTTATCGCGACTGAAAGAAGCGAACATCCGCTGGAGTCTTCGCGGCAGTAAGGTTGGCAGCCATGAACTACTTGCGCGAAGATGGCTTCACTTTGTTCGTTACGGAAAAGGGGAAGCCGCTTCGCCGAAAAGCGAAACTGCCGCACAAGGGAGTGACACAACGGCGGCTGATGAAGGCGCTATCGCCGGCGACCAAAATAAAAACGCCCCGGCGTTAATCGCCAGGGCGTTACAATTGTTTATCGAAAGTTTATACCAGTACGTTGCCGGTCATCTCTTTCGGGATGGGCAGGCCCATGAAATGCAGGATGGTCGGGGCAATGTCGCCCAGTTTGCCGCTTTTTACGGGACCTTTAAAGTCTTTGCTGATAATGAACAGCGGCACCAGGTTGAGCGAGTGCGCGGTGTTAGGCGTACCGTCTTCATTGATCATGAAGTCGGCGTTGCCATGGTCGGCCGTCAGGAACACGGTATAGTCGCCAGCCAGTGCGGCGGTTACTACGCGCGCTACGCAGGCATCAACTGTTTCTACCGCTTTCACTACTGCCGGCCAAACGCCTGTATGGCCCACCATGTCGGCGTTGGCGAAGTTGAGGCACACAAAGTCGGCGCTTTTCGCTTCCAGTTCAGGAACGATGAGGTCGGCCAGTTCGTTGGCGCTCATTTCGGGCTTCAGGTCGTAAGTAGCTACTTTAGGAGAAGGGGCCAGCAGTCGCCTTTCGCCGATGAATTCTGCCTCGCGGCCGCCGGAGAAAAAGAACGATACGTGCGGGTATTTCTCGGTTTCGGCTATACGGATCTGCGTGCGGTTGTTGATTTCCAGCACTTCGCCGAGCGTCATATTGAGATTGTCGTTATCGAAAATCACGTGTACGCCTTTGTACGACTTATCGTACTCCGTCATGGTCGTATAGTTCAGCGCAACCGGGTACATGCCCACTTCCGGAAACGCTTCCTGGGTAAGGGCCTGCGTGATTTCGCGGCAACGATCCGTACGGAAGTTAAAGCAAATCACGGCATCGCCGGGCTGAATGGTCGTAAGCGGACGTTCGCCATTTTCTGATACGATGATCGGTTTGATAAACTCGTCGGTTACGCCCTCTGCATAAGATGCTTTAATAGCGGTGAGCAGGTTTTGGGTGTAAGTACCGGTACCATGTACAAGGGCATCGTACGCCAGTTTCACGCGCTCCCAACGTTTGTCACGGTCCATCGCGTAGTAGCGGCCGGTTACGGTCGCAATTTTACCCGTGGTGGCTACCAGGTGCTGTTCCAGGTCTTCCAGGTAGCCTAAGCCACCCTTAGGGTCAGTATCGCGGCCATCGGTAAACGCGTGGATGTATACATGTTGCAAACCTTTTTCTTTCGCGATCTGCGTGAGTGCTTTCAGGTGGTTGATGTGAGAGTGTACGCCACCGTCGCTTACGAGGCCCATCAGGTGAAGGGCTTTACCGTTGGCCAACGCATAGTTCATTGCATTCTGCAGCTGCGGATTCGCGGCCAGTTCGCCGGTGCGCACTGCCACATTAATACGCTGCAGCTCCTGGTAAACGATGCGGCCCGCACCGAGGTTAAGGTGGCCCACTTCAGAGTTACCCATCTGGCCCTCGGGCAAACCTACGTCCTCGCCACATGTAATGAGCGTGCTGTGCGGATATTGCTGGTATAAAGCGCTAACGAAAGGCGTTTTTGCGTGTGCGATGGCATCTGCGGCAGGCACTTTACCCTGGCCCCATCCATCCATGATAATCAGGATTGCTTTCTTATTTTCCATACAATATCCGGTGCTTTTAATATTTAAAATGAGGTCGTGAAATTATACAAAAACTGGCAGATAGTTATTACAGCAGCACTGCATATAAGGTTTGACCGTCATAAAAAACTAACAACTAAGCTATTACATGCCAAATACTTTGCATAAATTGGGCGCTGATTTTTATAGCACAATAGTGCTATTTATAAGGCTGAGCCCGTGTTTGGCATGCTTTTGGTTTCTTACACTATCGATAAAAAGTATATTAAAAGAACGGACATGAAAAAGTTATTTTTTGTACTGACCTCCTTGTTACTGGCCGGAATGTTCTCTGCATTCGTGTGGCTGGCAGGGCCTTTCGACGACGTGGTCGGTGCAATCAAGAAGAGTGACGCGGTTGGATTGTCCCGTTACATGGATAATTCGATAGACATTACGATGGCCGGTAAATCTGCGTCTTACAGCAAAGCGCAGGCGGAGATCATCCTGAAAGACTTCTTCGGCAAGAACCAGGTAAAGTCAGTAGAAGTGATCCACAAAGTCGAAAGCGGTAACGGATCTGTAATGGCGGTGGCTAATATTGCCAGCTCAGGTGGTAATTACCGGACTACGATCTACCTTTTGAAAAAGGGCAACAACACCGTACTTAACGAGCTTAGATTCGAGAATAAATAACCAAAAGTTGAAATTAATTGTAAAAACCCCCGGGTGCTTCGCTTAAATTGCGGAGCACTTTTTATTTTTGGACCTGCGATCAAACGGTAGAATATGAATGAGCAAGCACTCAGCGCTTTTATAGACGCTGCACTGGCAGAAGATATTGGCAGTGGCGACCATAGTACACTGGCCTGCATCCCGGCGGGAGAGCAGGGAAAGGCGGTTTTGAAGATCAAGGAAGATGGTGTACTGGCAGGCATGGAAGTGGCCGCAGCTATATTTAGCCGCTTAGACCCTCAAAGTGTATTTACTCCGTTTAAGCAGGATGGCGACGACATGAAAGCTGGTGATAACGCCTTTGAGGTGAGCGCTACCGTACATGCGCTGCTGTCGGGCGAGCGGCTCGCACTTAACTGCATGCAGCGAATGAGCGGCATTGCTACGCTTACCCGCACCTATACCAACAAGCTAAAAGGCTATCACACCCGTATACTCGACACGCGCAAAACCACGCCCAACTTCCGTATGCTGGAAAAAGAGGCGGTGCGCATCGGCGGTGGCGTTAACCACCGTATGGGGCTATACGATATGGTGATGCTAAAAGATAATCACATCGACTTCGCAGGCGGTATAACCGCGGCGGTGAACCGTACGATAGCGTACTTAAGCAAGAACAGCCTGCCGTTGCAAATCGAGGTGGAGACCCGCACGCTGGCCGATGTGGAAGAGGTGCTTAAGGTAGGTAACGTACATCGGATTATGCTCGACAACTATCCGCCATCGCTTATTACAGAAGCCTTGGCGCTTATAAAGGGCCGCTTCGAAACGGAAGCCTCCGGCGGTATAACATTGACTAACCTGGAAGAATATGCCAAAACCGGGGTAGACTTTATCTCCGTCGGCGCCATTATTCATCATGCCGTTAGCCTCGACCTGAGCCTGAAAGCAGTAACGCCCTAACGCCAAATTCATTTTCTTGAAAAAGATACTCATCATTGTAAACCGCAAAGCTGGTACCGACCGGGAAAAACGGATGGAAGAACACGTGCGGCAGCATTTGCCGGAAGCACAGTTCCAGGTAGAGATCACGCATCTTGCCTACCTTGGTCACGGTGCCGACCTTGCCCGGGAAGCGGTGAAAAATGGCGTACATATAGTGGTGGCTGTCGGCGGTGACGGTTCCATTAACGAAATAGCCCAGGGGCTGGTAGGATCTGCTACCGCGCTGGCGATTGTGCCCAGGGGTAGTGGCAATGGCCTGGCCCGTGCACTTAAAATCCCGCTGGACGTTCCCAAGGCGTTACAACTGATCGCTGCGAATAAACAATTGCCGATGGATGTAGGTTATGCAAACGAATACCTGTTCCTGAGTAATGCAGGCGTGGGGTTTGATGCACTGATCGCAGACCGGTTCCGCCATAGCAAAAAGCGTGGGCTGATGAATTATGCGCGGCTGATCATCGGTCACTTCCGCCGTTATCGCCCCGAGGCTTACCAGATGCAGGTGGATGGCGCGTCGAAGCAAACACCGGCTTTCCTGTTAACGGTGGCAAATGGCAATCAATTTGGCTATGAGTTTAAAATAGCACCTCCGGCAGATGTGTTTGACGGGCAACTGGACGTTTGTATCGTAAAACCGGTCCGTTTCTGGGATTTATTGCCGATCAGCATCCGGTCGTTGGCGGGTAATATTCATAAAAGCCGCTACATGCAGCATGAAAGAGGGAAGGAGATCGTGGTGAGCAGCCCGGGTCTGGATAGTCTGCAGGTAGACGGCGATGCGGTTGAGCTGAGCGGTCGTGAAGTGCGCTTCCAGGTGGTTCCGGCAGCATTACGTATTATTGTACCATAATTAAAAGCGATTGATCATGAGCAAAAAGAAACATTCCAACCCTGGCGGGATCGTATACTCCACTAATCCCGACTTTTCTTATGACGCTGGCCATGATGAAGCGCAGGAAACCCTGCCACCTGCCGAGCAGCGCTTAAAGGTGTTGCTGGATAAAAAGCAGCGTGCCGGTAAAGTGGTAACACTTGTTGAGGGCTTCGTTGGTAAGGAAGAAGATCTGGAGAAGTTGGGTAAGGAGTTGAAAACGAAATGTGGTGCTGGTGGTAGCGCGAAGGACGGGGTTATTCTTGTACAGGGCGATTACCGGGAGAAGGTAGTGAAGTGGCTGAATGATTGGGGGTATAAAGCGAAGTAATCAGACGAACATATTTGTAAAGGATTGCCAGTATCAGGCAATCCTTTTTTCTTTCATCCGGATTGATTGACAATTATTCTTAATGTATTTTTTTGTGCTACACGGATTTATTGGTGGGGCGCGTTCTTGTCCAAAATTTAATTTTTATAGTCTGTTAGTGTCGTTTTTTGTTCATTGATTGAACAAAATATTCATATAGTTATTTATTTAATAAAATAGTGTTGTTAAGGGATTGTGATGAAATCGTTAAGGAAATGCAAAAATGTTGCAGTTTTTGATTTGTATAAGTTAAAAAGATTGGGCATCTTGGAAGTCCTTCCACTTTATCAACCAAAATTTATCGCCCCTTACGCCTGAAAACTTTGGAGAAGCACGCTTCTCCAAAGCAGGCTGACCTACTTGGGAGCATTCGCAGTATCTTTCAAAGCAAGCTGCATCCTTTAGCTTCTAAGCATCTTTCCTTAGCAGGCTGACCCGCTAGGCCACTCGCAATTATCTTTCAAAGCAGACTGCCCGCTTGGCCACTGGCAGTTATCTTTCAAAGCAGGCCGCATCCGTTTGGTTCTTCTTAGCATCTTTCAAAGCAGCCTGACTCACTTGGCCACTCGCAGTTATCTTTCAAAGCAGGCTGACCCGCTTGGCCACTCGCAGTTATCTTTCAAAGCAGACCCACCTGGCAACTAGAATCCAATCATTCCAGGCAGCTACTTCGCAAATACAAATTCTATTTCCCCGAAACCGGCATCCATCCGATCTCCGCTTTCTTTTTCCAGTTGCAGTTTGCCATCTGGGAGAACGTCGCGGATAGTGGCCTGGAACAACTCGCCGTCTTTCCGGTAAAATGCCGGGGTGTTGAAGCGGAACAGGCGGCTTTTGTATGCTTCCAGCAGTTCTTCGAAACGGCCAGGCACCAGTTGCCGGTACCGGCGGTCCAGGTGTTGACAAAGGTCCTTGGCCAATTCAATCGCGTCCCACTCGCGGCCGGTTATTTGCCGAAGCGAAACCGGGTTAACAAGCTGTTCGGGAAAGCGGGCGGCGTTGATGTTTACGCCTATGCCGACTATGGCATATTGCCATATACTGCCGCGCAATATATTTTCGATCAGGATGCCGGCTGCCTTTCTGTCACGCCAATAAATATCATTACTCCATTTAATACTGGTTTCATCGCCCGCATACGCTGCGAAGAAGTCGCAGGCACCCAACGCGACGGCTACGCTCAGCATGAACTGTTCAGTGAGGGGTAAGGCCGGCTGCAAGGCAGTTGAGAGGAGGATGTTTTCGCCGGGCGGGCTATGCCATGCTTTTCCGCGCTGCCCTTTTCCCGCTGTTTGCTCCATGGCGAACCATGCCGTACCTTCTGCCACGGGGCCTTCGTTCAGGCGGGCCATGGCATAGTTATTGGTGCTGTCTGTACTATCTAGAACATTAAAATATTTGCCGATCACGTTCGTCTACATTAATAAATGAAAGAACAAAGTACGTGATTTTAACATTTCTGAAAGTGGTGTGGGCGGCTGATCCAATGTTATCACCCCGTTACGCATTCCATTATTTAAGCTATTGTTTTAGTAATTTTGACAATTAAAGATTATTTTTAACGAAAACAAGGAATTTATTGGCACCCTTAACCATTCTGAATACGAGGAAAAAGGCGGGCAACCGCATCACAAGGAACAGTAAGATTTTTACAACCATCATAAAGGCCATACAGGACAAAAAGGGAGAGAACATTGTATCTCTCGATCTGCGCAAGATCCCTGAAGCAGTAGCTGACTTCTTTATCTTATGTGAGGCCAATTCCACTAATCAGGTTAAAGCAATCGCAGACTTTGTTGAGGAGGAAGTGCAGAAGTATACGGATGAAACGCCGTATAAGCACGAAGGCTATACTGCTCAGCAATGGATACTGGTGGACTATGTAAACGTCGTTGTTCATGTGTTTCAGCCAGAGACCCGAAAGTTTTACAACCTTGAGGAAATGTGGAGTGACGCCGAGCGTATGGAACATTTAGGTTAGGTGTCCATCGAACAAAATAGCCTTAATATCATTTATAATACTGATTGCATAAAAAAACGCGCTAAGGAGCGAAGAACATGGAAAAAGGAGGCAACAATTACTCAAAGGGATCAGAAAAATCTCCGAAAAAAGGACCAAAGTTCAATATATACTGGGTTTATGCCATTATTGGTATTGCCCTGCTTGCGATGAACCTCTTTACCGATTTTCGTTCCAAACCGGAAAGTATCAGTTTTCAACAATTTGAAACGAACTATCTCAAAAATGACGACGTTGAGAAATTAACGGTTGTCAATAAGAAATATGTTGAAGTTTATATCAAGAAAGAAAAGCTGAAAGATCCCCGGTTTGAAAAGGTATCCAAGGGTAACCTCGGCGGCGAGAACCCGGGTCCCCACTTTACGATCACCATCGGATCTGTAGAAGATTTCAAAAAGGATTACGATAAAGCGATAGCAGCATTGCCACCAACCCAAAAGAAGGTGGACGTGTTCTATGAAGATCGCGCTAACTGGTTCGACCAGTTCGCTCCTTTATTACTCCCGATCATCCTGATCATTGGCGTATGGGTACTGTTGATGCGTAAAATGGGCGGTCCTGCAGGCGGAAGCGGCGGTCCGGGCGGCATTTTCAACATCGGTAAATCCAAAGCCACCTTGTTCGATAAAGGCACGCGTGTAAACATCACATTTAACGATGTTGCCGGCCTCGACGAAGCGAAAGTGGAAGTAATGGAGATCGTAGATTTCCTGAAGAACCCGAAAAAATACACCGCATTAGGTGGTAAGATACCCAAAGGAGCCCTGCTGGTAGGCCCTCCTGGTACTGGTAAAACCCTGCTGGCGAAAGCTATGGCGGGTGAAGCACAGGTGCCGTTCTTCTCTATGTCCGGTTCCGACTTCGTGGAGCTGTTCGTAGGCGTAGGCGCCAGCCGTGTACGTGACCTGTTTAAGCAGGCCCGTGAAAAAGCGCCTTGTATCATCTTTATCGACGAGATCGATGCGATTGGCCGTGCACGTGGTAAAAACGTAATGATGAGCAATGATGAGCGTGAAAACACGCTGAACCAGCTGCTCGTTGAAATGGATGGTTTTGGCACCGATAGCGGCATCATCATTTTGGCGGCCACTAACCGTCCCGATGTACTGGATAGCGCGTTATTGCGTCCAGGCCGTTTCGACCGCCAGATCTCTATCGACAAGCCAGACCTGAATGGCCGCGAGCACATCTTTGAAGTACATCTGAAGCCAATCAAAAAGTCGGCTAACCTCGATATTAAGAAACTCGCCTCCATGACCCCTGGCTTTGCCGGTGCGGATATTGCCAACGTGTGTAACGAAGCGGCGCTGATCGCTGCCCGTAAAGGCAAGACCGAAGTGGAAATGGATGACTTCAACGACGCGATCGACCGTGTGATCGGTGGTTTGGAGAAAAAGAACAAAATCATTTCCCCGGAAGAGAAGGAGATTATCGCTTACCACGAAGCTGGTCACGCCATTTGCGGCTGGTACCTAGAGCATGCGAACCCGCTTGTGAAGGTAACGATCGTACCACGTGGTGTAGCTGCACTGGGTTATGCGCAATACCTGCCGAAAGAACAATACCTCTATAATACCGAGCAGCTGATGGACGATATCTGCATGACCCTTGGTGGTCGCGCGGTAGAGGAAATCGTGTTCGGTAAAGTAAGCACCGGCGCACAGAACGACTTGCAGGTAATTACCCGCATGGCATATGCGATGGTGACGGTTTACGGTATGAACGATAAAGTGGGTAACGTATCATTCTATGATCCGAACAGCGACCAGGCGTTCACTAAACCTTACTCCGAAGAAACAGCGAAGCTGATCGACGAGGAAGTACGTAAACTGATCGACGAGGCTTATGTTCGTACCAAACGTATGCTCACCGAAAAACTGGGTGACGTAAGAGTGCTGGCGGCCGAACTGCTGAAGAAGGAAGTACTGTATAAAGACGACCTCGAGCGCCTGATCGGTAAACGTCCTTATGATACGCACAAGGAGCATCAGCCTGGTAAAGAAGGTATGACCACCGACGGTGTACATCCTTCCGACATCATCAACCCATCCCCGGTTAACGTAACTGAATAATGAAGGTATCTCCGGCCAAGGAAAATATTTTAAAGAAAGTACGGAATGCGCTGAGCCAGCCGGTTCAGCTGCCATTCCCGAATGCAGAGGGTAACAGTTCCGTTTTTGTGACGGATAACGACGGCCTGGAGCTGAAATTTGCTGAAGAATTTAGCCGCCTGCAGGGCAAGTTTGTCTTTTGCTCGTCCCGCAACGAGCTGGCAGATAACCTGCAGGCGCTTGCTGATCATAAAGAGTGGAAGAATGTGTTGTGTATAACGCCTTCGTTACTCAACATGCTCGCCCCATTCAATCCTCCTTTCCTGAACGTAGGAGAGTTAGACGATATGGACGCAGCCATTACCGACTGCGAACTGCTGGTAGCCCGTACCGGCAGTATAATCCTCAGTTCAGCCCAAGCCTCCGGCCGTGTACTGCCGGTATATACACCCATTCACATCGTTATCGCCTTTGCTCACCAGCTGGTGTTCGACATCCGCGACGGTATCGTGAAAATGAAGGAACGTTATGGCGAAAGCCTGCCTTCACAGATCACGCTGGCCACCGGGCCAAGCCGCACGGCCGATATCGAAAAAACGCTGGTGGTAGGTGTGCACGGTCCTAAAGAGGTGTACGTATTTCTGCTGGACGAGTAAAAAATGGCATCTTCCGCTATCTTTGCACCCATGCAAATCGAGCTTCCTGAAAACAAACGCATTTATTTCGCTTCCGACTTTCACCTTGGCGCTCCTACGCCAGAAAAAAGCCGTGCCCGCGAAAAGTATATCCTCAAATGGCTGGAAATGGCCGAAAAGGATGCTGCGCATATCTTTTTAGTAGGTGATATTTTCGATTTCTGGTTTGAATATAAAACTGTTATTCCTAAAGGATACACCCGCCTGTTGGGTAAGCTGGCGCAGCTTACAGACAAAGGCATTGGCATTTCCGTTTTTATCGGCAACCATGATATGTGGATGGACGGATACTTTGAGGAAGAGCTGAACATCCCCGTTTACTATGAACCGCAGACCTACGAGATTGGCGGTAAAAAGTTTTACATCGGTCACGGTGACGGCCTCGGCCCCGGCGACCATGGTTATAAATTCCTGAAGAAGGTATTCCGCAACCCTGTTTGTCGTTGGTTGTTCTCCAGCATTCACCCAAGCTGGGGCATTTCGGTAGCCAACTATTTTAGCCGTAAGAGCCGCGCTAAAACCGGTATGGAGCTGGAGCAATTTCTTGGCGAAGAAAACGAATGGCTCGCGATCTATTCCAAAGAACAACTACAGCGCGAGCATTTCGATTACTTCATTTTTGGTCACCGCCATTTACCGCTTAACCTGCAAGTTGGCAACAACAGCCGCTACGTTAACCTGGGCGACTGGATCAATTACTTTACCTATGCGATGTTTGACGGCAATACCGTTGAATTGAAGTACTACAAAGAAGAGCAGCCACAATAGTTTTACCAAAGTTGAAGTGTGCGACGCAACGGCGGCTCCATAGAGGGCTGACGCTGGTTACATGATCCTAATCCAGAATTTCATGGAGGATGGGAGGGGAATTGAGCTCCGTAAAGTCGGGCAGGTGCAGGCGGAAGAAGTCGAGGTAGGCGTACAGCAAAAAGCGGCGGCGCTCCTTGTTCAACGGTACCTTGTCGAGATCTAAGGGATTGGGTACGCTCAACAGGCGATCCGTGATTTCGCTGTTCGTCGCATCAAGGTGGTAGTTGTGGTGCGGTGGCAAATCGGTGTATACACCTTCCTGTAAATCAAGATACGGGGTATAGTTAGAAAAGTGACCGTTAACACGGAAACCCAGCTGATCGGCCAGTTTCAACGTAAAATAAAGCGGGATGTTGGCCGCCACCTGCGTGCTGGAAAGGTCCAGCGCCTGCAAAGTGGTGGTGGTAAAATAAAACAACGCAGGCTGGTGTTCCGGCTGCCGCAATGATTTCTGCAGCAATTCGATGATAAACAGCGCCACAGTGTTTTTGACGATATTAACATGCAGCGATGTGTAGATGTACGACATCTTATACTCCGAAATGCGCTGAATGTTTTTTTGCTCCTGGTGATACACCACCAGGTCGAGCATATTGCCTGGCTGCAGCAGGTTTCCTTTACTGGCTTTGGGCTTAGAAGACCGCGCGCCATTTACGATATAAGATTGCACACCGAACAACTCCGTGAAGATGCTCACGATTACGCTGGTTTCACCATACTTGATGGCGCGCAGAACAATACCGGGTGTTTTATGCAGCATGAGAAGCTGCAAAATTAATGAATGAAGACAATTTTTGTGACCAGCTTTTCTGTACCGGTATCATCTGACGAGAACACAAGGTATACCCCACTTTGTGGCCGGTGCCCCGTATAATCCTGTCCATTCCACACTGCCTGCCCTCCCTGCGCCCGGCCCTGGTATACCAGTCGGCCGCTGATGTCAGTAATTTTTACCAGCGCGTTGGTGACCAGTCCACGTATGGCGACGGGGCCGGTATGGCCAGGTGGTACCGGGTTCGGGAAAACCAGTACATCCTGCGCTTTGTGAGTATCCCCGCCTCCTGTAGCGGTTCCGCGGAAGCTAAGCAATCCTGCCGTCGTGGCAAAAAACACCTCGCCTGTTTGCGGGTGTACCGCAATTTTGCGAACCTCGTTGCTAAGTAGCGGGCTGTTTTCAATATTAAAATGATGAATGATCTTGTCGCCTGCAGAACTAATGAGCCATACGCCGTTTTGTGTGCCTACCCATTTACGGTCGGCACCATCAACAGCAATAGTGTTCACCTGCTCGTTGCGAAACAGGTAGCCGGCAAAATTGCCCTCCTGTAACACGGGAAGGTACGCATCGCAGCCGGCCGCCGTGATGGCCTGTTGCGGGCATTGAATAACGCCCACGCCGCGTGTAGTGCCTACCCATATGTACCCACTTTTGTCTTTGGCAATGCAGCGTACATCAGCGCTGGGCAAGTTTCCACGGCCAGTGCCGGTTTGATAGATCGCCCATTTATCGTCCGCTGGCAGGTCGATATTACTGCCATGGTTGTATACGATCAATCCGCCGCCTTTCGGTGCAACGATCCACTTTTGTCCGAAGTCGTCGATGACAATCTGCGAAAGGGCGTAGGATGGGAGGAAGTAGGGTGTGGTAAAATTTTGCCAGGAGCCGTCCTTTTTGCGCAGTGCCAGGTTGCGGTTTGCGCCGTAGTTGCTGAGCCATAGATTGCCTGCCGCATCTGTTGCTGCGCCACCTACGCGGTAGGCGTTTAGGTTATCTATGGCAGCATCCAGTTGCGGGGCTTTAAATATTTCACCTTTAGGTAATATTAGTACGCCGCTGCCGAAGGAGCCTGCCCAGAGCGTATTGTCCTGCGGAGTGTAGGCGAGGGCGATGATATCTTCCGGAACGTCGGTGTAGTTTGTCCATTCCTCCTGTTCAAAGTGGAAAAGGCCGCCTTTATTTCTTGTAGCCGCCCAGTTGCCGGTCACCGCGCCGGCGCTGGCCCATAACGTGTTGTTGACGATCAGCAGATCGCCGAGAACGAGATCGTTCGGGGCATTGGGCGTTACGGTTTCATAGTTATCGCGGTGGATGATGAGGCCTTTTGTGCTGTCTGCAATGAACGTTTCGCCGTTGCGGGTGAGTGCCTGTACCGGGAGTCCGCCAGGCGTGAGTGTGGTCTGTATAGCGCCGCTGGCGGTTAGTATTTGAATATTGTTAGCACCTGTGGCGATGAATTGTGTGCCGCTGGCGCTGATGTCGCGGAACTTGTTCGTTGGTCCCCAGGATTGCCAGCCAGCGGGTGATGCACTGAACAGGAGACTGTCCTGAAGGGCAACCATCGTGCTGCCAATGGCGGCAATGTCTGTGACGGGCCAGGGTTGCAGGCCGGTGTTAAACGGCTGCCAGCTTTCATAGTTTGCCAGGTTGGCGCCGGTGACCGGGGCGCGACGAATACCTTCGCTGGTGGCGGCATAAAACCATCCTTCGTTTTGGGTCATCGCCCATACCTTTACGTAGTTGCCTGCCGCGGCGGGCAGCCAGGTAGCTGCTATTTCCTGTTTTTTCAGGTCTACCACCAAAATGCCGAAACCGGTACACACGTAAGCGTTGTCCTGGAAAAACGCGATGTGGTAGATGGATTTATCGCCGTTGACTTGTTTACGGAGCAAGTCGGGAATATTAATGATATTTTCGCGGCGCAGCAGGTCGATGTTACCATTCTTATAACCGATCGCCAAAGTGGAGGTGCCTTCATGGTAACCGATAGCGGAGATACCTACGTCGTGCAGGCCGTTAAGTTTGTTATAGCGGGTGATTTCGCGGGTATTTGTGTTGGCGGAGAACAAGGCGTTGCCGGCGGCGCAGTACACCGCATCCGGGCTTAGCGCCAGGGCCGATACGCGGCGGTAGGGCAGATGTTCGCGCCAATGACCTATCGGTACGGTTTGTGCGGTCACATTACCTATAGCCATAAAGAGGAGTAACAGCAAAAGAAGGCGATGCATGCACCAAAAATATTCAATATTGTGAAAGTTTCGCATTTGTTTGACAACTTGGCGATAGTATATAATCATTTTCTTTAATTACCTTTACGAAATTACCAAACTGTAAAAACCCATGTGGCAGCGCTTAGCAGGTCTTGTATTGAAGTATAGACTAGCATTGTTGGCAATATTGATCATTAGTACCGGAATTATGGCCTGGTTTGCCGTGAAGGTACAGTTGTCTTACGATTTCACGGGCGCCGTTCCCCGGAGTAATGAAAAGTACCAGCAATACCAGGAGTTCAAAAGGAAGTTCGGGGAAGATGGTAATATGATGGTGGTATCGGTAGAAACCGACAGCCTGTTTCAGCTGGACTTTTTCCGCGACTATGTTAAACTGAACGATGAGATCCGCAAGATACCGGCGGTAGAGAACGTATTGAGCGTTCCGATCGCGGTAAACATGATCAAGAACGACAGCACCCGCAAGCTGGATGCGCGTCAGATCTTTTCGCCTATCCCCCAGGACCAGGCTACGCTGGACAGCCTGAAAGATGTATTTTTCTCACTGCCATTCTACAAAGGATTGTTGTACAGTCCGAAGGTGCCGGCCTTCCTGATGGCGGTGAATATTAATAGAGATACCCTCAATTCGAAAGCGAGGATCAATGTGGTGCAGGCTGTGCAGCGCGTTGCCGGCGACTTTGGAGAGCGTCATAAGATAGATGTGAAACTGAGCGGTCTGCCGCTCATCCGCACCATCATGGCGACAAAAGTGAAAGATGAACTGGTGATGTTCCTCGGCATTTCGCTGGTGCTGACAGCGGTGATCCTGCTGCTGTTTTTCCGTTCGATCAGTGCTGTATTGATGTCGATGATCGTAGTGATCATGGGCGTAATATGGTCGGTAGCCACGATCTACCTCTGCGGATTCAAGATCACCTTGCTTACCGGGTTGATTCCTCCATTGATCGTGGTAATCGGTATTCCCAACTGCGTATACTTCCTTAATAAATATCATACGGAATATGCCGTGCATGGCGATAAAATGTTCGCCTTAACAAGGATGGTGCAGAAGATGGGTATCGTAACCCTGTTCACCAACCTGACCGCAGCTATCGGTTTTGGTGTGTTTTATTTTACAGACAGCGCCATCCTGAAGGAGTTCGGTATTGTGGCGGGCATTAACATCATGCTCATCTTCCTGATATCGTTTATTTTCCTGCCGGCTGTGCTGAGCTACCTGCCACCCCCGAAAAGCAAACATACCAGCTACCTGGACAGCCCTATATTCAACAAGCTGCTCACGATGCTGAACACCCTGGCTTTCCGCCACCGTCCTGCCATTTACCTGATTACCGGTTTGATGGTGATTGGTGCGATACTGGGTATGATGCGCCTGAAGCCAGTTGGTTTTATAGTGGACGATATTCCTAAATCGGACAAGCTTTATAAAGACCTGAAGTATATCGAACAAAACTTCAAAGGTGTGATGCCGCTGGAGATTGTGCTCGATACCAAACGTAAGAACGGCGTGGTAAACCTTAAAACCCTGGAAGGTATTGATAAGTTTACCCGCGAAATCGCTGAGAAGCCGCAATTCGCCCGTCCGCTCAGCGTATCGGAAGGTATCAAGTTTGCTCGCCAGGCTTACTATAATGGCGATAGCACCAGCTACTCTGTTCCCAACCAGTTCGATATCGGCTTCCTGGCGCCTTACATGCGTATGAAGGCCACCAGCGATAATCCTACTGCTTTTACGAAACTGGTAACATCCTTTATGGACAGTACCCGCCAGGTAGCGCGTATCAGCGTGAACATGGCCGACGTTGGGTCGCAGGAGTTGCCCAGACTGTTGGATAGCTTGCGCCCACGTGCGGCGGAGATTTTTGACACGGCCAATTACAAAGTAACATTTACCGGTACCAGTGTGATCTTCCTCGAAGGCAGCCGTTATATTATCAACGGTTTGCTGGAGAGTATTGCGCTGGCATTCGTGCTGATCGTGTTCTGTATGCTGTATCTGTTCCGTTCCTGGAGAATGCTGATCATATCAATTGTACCTAACATCATTCCGCTGATCGTCACCGCCGGCGTAATGGGTTGGCTGGGCATCGCCATTAAGCCGTCTACCGTACTGGTATTCAGTATTGCGCTTGGGATAGCGATTGACGTTACGATCCGGTTCCTGGTGAACTTCAAGCAGGAGTTGGAGCACCACGAATCCAATATATCCGATACCGTTAGGCAGACCATCAACCATACAGGTTTAAGTATCATTTATACTTCGATGATCCTGTTTGCAGGGTTTATGATCTTCGCTTTCTCTGAATTTGGAGGAACGAAGGCCTTGGGTTGGCTGACCTCTCTCACACTGGTGATGGCCATGATCACTAACCTGACCATTTTGCCTGCTATGTTGCTGTGGATGGAGAAGGCTTTGCTGAAAAAAGCCCGCAAGAAAGAGTTGTGGAAGGCATTGGACGAGGAAGAATAACATTTTGATCAGATTATTTCGCAGGCCTATGGTGTACATCACTATAGGCCTGTTTTATTTCCACCATATATCTATTCGGGGTCTCGATAACTATAACGCCACATTTTGCCCCAAATCCCTTGTCTGGCGGAGATTTCCGTAATTCCTAAATTTTTAGTGGTAAAGTGATCTAGTGGAAATCATTCATCATATCTTTCTCACCGTTTGTAAAAAACCGTTCGGGATACACATGAAAAAATTGGAGGTTTATAATGCCATTCTCAAACCTCTTAGTCCCATGAAAAATAAGTACTTAAAGGGCGCTCACTTGTCCGAGCGGAAATTTAAGGAGATACTGAAGCTATTTTCAGAAGATCTCACTGCCACGCAGATCGCTAACATCAGTGGTGTTAGCAGGGTTACGGTTAACAGCTACCTGAAGAAGATCAGGATGCAGATCGTTAAATACTGCGAATCAGTAATGCCGGAACCAACCGGTTATCCGAAAATACAACACCGTAACGGTCATGATACAGCAGTGGCCGTGAAGAGTGAAGTAGACCGGATTGTAAAGCCGGTGATATTCGGCATTTACAAGGCTGACGATAAGGTATTCACAGAAATTTTGCCTGATGTAAGCCGATCGATGATACAAGCCATTGCCCGCGGCCGGTCTGTCCTGGAAACAGTTGTTACAGCAGACAGGATCCGCAGATTCCACGGGGTAGTGGATCTGGGCCAGTACCGTTTGTACAACCTGAACGGCAGCAGCCATACAGAACATGGTAAACAGCTGGATGACGTAGACGGCTTCTGGGGCCTGACCAAACACCGGCTGGCGAAGTTCAAAGGCTTGAACCGCAATACCGCTTACCTGCATTTGAAGGAATGCGAGTTCCGTTACAACTACCGTAACGAGGAGCTTTACCAGGTTTTATTGAACTTACTTAAAACACATCCGCTCAACTTATCTTGACCCGGGTGTAAAATGCCTTCTTTCGTTACAACATTCCTTCAGGAATTGTGGCGGAGGGTGTTAACATGTTAAAGACATACAATACCGGTGGCAATGGCAGCAACCGGATCAAACAATATTCAACTTTTTTCGATTTAGATTTTGGTTGATGACAAGCGGGCGATTTTTATTGCCTGCTTTTCTTTTTTATGAACCTTATACTTATCCGGTTTGTTATAACTGTAAAGTAACTATTTGCCCTGATTGGCTGCGAATTTAGCGCAGTGAGTTCGCTGTAGTGGTTAAAAGTCAAATAACGCAAATAGCGTCGGAAATAAGCCTCAAAATGAACATGACTGACATCGGAAAGCTTGGGAAATCAAGACCTTGATAAGAACGTACAAAAAATTAGTGTTTAAACGGCTGGTGGAAGATAAGCCACCTGATAACTTGCTAACGGTTCATTATAAACTATTTAGCGACATCTGCAATTGATTTTTTGTAGATTCTGTTAAGGCTGCGTTAAAATTATTCAGTATTTTAGAAATATAGTGGCTGTCGTATGATCCTGTATCATAACTTAGCTGTTAAATTTTCGTTAAACGTTAAACCAAACTTTGCTTATGAGGAAAAGTCTATCGGCGCTTTTCCTGTCCCTGGTGTGCATTGTCGCCAGTGAACAGGTCATTGCGCAAAACCGTACCGTTACAGGCACGGTAACATCTGCTGAAGACGGCTCGCCTATCCCCGGGGCGACCATTATTGCCAAAGGAACAAACATCGGCACTGTAACCAATGTGACCGGTGTGTTTAGTCTCAATGTTCCGCAGGGTACTACTGCGCTGCTAGTGAAATTCGTTGGTATGAAAGACCAGGAGATCGCACTCTCTGGCAATGGTCCGTATAATGTTGCGCTCGCGGCAGACGTAACAACACTGAATGAAACCGTGGTAACAGCTAACGCTATTCGTAGGGAGAAGAGCTCCCTGGGCTATTCGTCCCCTACCATAAAAACTGAAGAGCTTACAAGAGGCCGTAGCAGCAGTGCGCTGAATGGTCTTACCGGTAAGGTGGCTGGTGTTAACATCACCTCCACCGCCTCTGCGCCTGGTAGTTCCTCCCGTATCGTATTGCGTGGTGGTTCTTCCATTCTCGGTAGCAACCAGGCCCTCATCGTTGTGGATGGTGTGCCAATCGATAACTCCAGTTATATCGGTGGCGACGATAGCCGTTCGTCCGTAGACTTCGGTAACCGCGGTAACGACATCAACCCGGAAGATATCGAGTCTATGACTGTGCTGAAAGGCCCGGCTGCGGCGGCGCTGTATGGTTCCCGTGCATCCAATGGCGCGTTGATCATCACCACAAAATCTGGTAAAAGGGGTGATAACAAAAAGAACGAGGTGACCTTCAACACCACTACTACTTTCTCTAACGTCTTGAGACTGCCTGAATACCAGAATGAGTTCGGCCAGGGTGGTAGCGGTGAGCCAGATCCGATGGAGAACTGGAGCTGGGGACCGAGGTTAGACGGTACCCTGCAGCCATGGGGACAGTCCATCAATGGTGTACGCCTCGAAAAACCTTACGTTGCTGAGAAAGATAACGTGCGTAAGTTTTTTGAATTAGGAACAGCGCTGAATAACAACCTCTCGCTTTCTGGCGCTGGAGAAAAAACTACTTATTATCTCTCGATCAACACCCTCAATTCTGATGGAGTGATGCCTGACAACTACGATAAGTATGCTAAGTATGGCATCCGCTTCAACGCGGCTACGCAGCTGAGCAACAAAATCTCTTCGACCATCAACGTGAATTACAATAAAATTTCATCGAACATGGTGCAGGGTGGCCAAGGCCCCGGATCGGTTTACAATAACGTGATACAAACGCCGAGAGATATTCCTTTGCACAAGATGAGCGATCTTAATAATCCATATTACAGCTTTGGCGATGTGTTGCAGGATGCGGATGGTAATCCGCAATACGGTTACTATGGTGCGTATACCAATAACCCTTATTGGGTATTGAAAAACTATAAGAATCAGAACTATGTTGATCGTATCACCGGTAACTTCTCGCTCACCTATCAGCCTGCTAAATGGCTCACATTAGTGGAACGTTTGGGCGTTGATAACTATTCTGACAGGCGCCGGTACAAGTATCCGAAATTCAGCTTCACGCCGGCGGATGATGCTGGCAACTATCCTGAAGATCAGATACACACGGAGGTGGGTAAGTATGAGGAAACCAATTATAACCTCAATGAGATCACCCATGACTTCATGATCACGGGTAATCACCAGTTCAGCCCTGACTTCACGGCCAGCCTTATGCTAGGTAACAATATCCGCCAGAGAACATTCTCCAGCCTTACTGCTTCTACGAACCCGCAGAATGGCCTGGTAGTTCCGGGTTGGTATAACCTGGCGAACAGTAATGGACGTGTGGCAGCTTCAAATAACATTGAGACGCGCCGCCTGGTTGGCTTCTACGGTGACCTGAACCTTGCGTATAAAAACATGCTGTACCTGGGTGTATCTGCCCGTACAGACCTTTCATCTACCCTGCCGAAGGATAAATACAGTTTCTTCTATCCAGGTGTGAACGCATCGTTCGTGTTCTCTGAACTGCTGAAGAATTCAGGTGCCGGGGAAGTGATCAACTACGGTAAACTTCGCGCCAGCTGGGCCTCTGTGGGTAACGATGCAGATGCTTACATCCTGGAAACCTACTTTGGTCAGACCGACATCCTGGGTGGATTTGGTAGCACGACCTTCCCATTCGGCGACATACCCGGCTATTCGTTGAGGAACACTATCGGTAACGCGAACATCACTCCTGAAAAAACGCAGGCGTTTGAAGTGGGTACCGAATTAGGGTTCTTTAACAACCGTATTTCGGTTGACTTCTCTTACTATGAGAATCGTTCGAAAGATCAGATCATTCCCGTTCCGATCTCTCCATCATCCGGTTATTCTGCAACTATTATCAATGCAGGTGAAGTACACAACCGTGGCGTGGAGCTGACCTTACGTGGTACACCTATCAGAACAGCTGACTGGACCTGGGAAGTATACGGTACTTACACAAGAAACAGGAATGAAGTGAAATCACTGATCGAAGGTGTAGACCAGGTGGTGATCGGCGGTTTTGGTGGTATGAGTATCGTAGCTGCTGTGGGCCGCCCGTATGGTGAGTTCTACACGACCGACCTGCGCCGCGCTCCTGACGGACGTGTGGTAGTTAGTCCTTCTACAGGTATGCCGCTTCTGTCTGAGCAGTCGGTTTATCTCGGTTCTTACAATCCGAAATATCAGGCTTCGCTCGGTACTAACGTGAGCTATAAGACATTTACCTTTAATATCCTGTTTGATACAAAGCAAGGTGGTAAATTCTATTCCCGTACAAAGGACATCATGGACTTCGTAGGTACGGCGAAAGAAACCACAGTGGGTAATCGCGAAGAGCAACTGTGGCCAAATTCCGTATATGTTGACAGTGATGGGAAATATGTTGAGAATACCCAATATACCTATCTTCCGCAGGATTACTTCTCCAGCCAAATCCCGGTAGGCCGCCACGTATTGGATGCATCCTATATCAAGTTGCGCGAAGTGAGCCTTACCTACAAGCTGCCTAAGCAATTGCTGGCCCGTACGTTTATGGGCGAAGCGTCCATTGGCGTGTTTGGTAACAACCTCTGGATTAAAACAGCCAGCGAAAACCAGTATGTCGATCCGGAAATCAACTCTGGTGGCGCAGGTAACGAACAAGGCCTGGACTTCACGGCCCAGCCTTCACTGCGCAACTTTGGTTTCAACCTGAGAGTAGCGTTCTAGCATGAATCCCAAGGCTCAACACAAGAGTTAACTTAAAAAAGTAAAAGAATGAAAGTACTAAGTATAAAAAACATCCTTCTGGGCCTGGCAGTAACGGCTGTAGCGTTACCCGGCTGTAAAAAATTCCTGGATGTAAACGATAACCCGAATGATTTGAAAAATGCGGATATTTCGTTAGTGCTGCCATCGGCAGAGGCTGCGATTGCGCATGTGGTAGGTAATAATTTTCAGGTTTATGGAGGCATTTGGGCACAATACTGGACACAGTTCTGGTTATCGTCCCAATATAAAACCATCGATCAGTATCAGCCTGTAGCCAGCGATTTTGACCGCGGCTGGGGCATATTGTACAATGATGCGCTGACCGACCTCAATTATATAATCAGTCAGCCTGCGACTGCAAAGAATAATCAGTATCGTGCCATTGCATTTATATTGAGAGCTTACACCTTCCAGTTGCTGACCGATGCTTTTGGGGATATTCCTTTAAAAGACGCCACTAAAGGTCAAAGCGGTAATCTTAGTCCGGCTTATGATCCACAGCAGGAGGTATACGATTCTATTTTCACTTACATCGACCAGGGTATTGCCATACTGGATGCGGATAGTGATTTTCCTCCCGGTGCTGCTGACCTGATTTTTGGTGATAGCGATGATCAGATGGGTGATTGGCTGCGATTTGCAAATACCCTGAAGCTGCGCGCTTACCTGCGTATTTCATTGAAAGATGAGGGTAAAGCTACTGCAGGTATTAACGCTTTGTATGCAACTACTCCTGAGTTCCTGGAGGAAGATGCGCAGATCGAGTATACAGCTTCCGGCGGTAACCAGAACCCTTTGTTCTCTGAAATCCTCGGTTTAGGCAGAACCCAAAACCTGTATGCGAGTGCAACTTCTGTTGATACGCTGCAGAAAAGCAATGACCCACGTAGGAGAGTGTTTTACCGCAACGTAACGGGATTTGACACCATTGTAGGTATTCCGCAGGGTAGCTATGACAACACGCCTTCAGATGACATTACCGATGGTTTACGTTCTTCTGCGTCGTTCCGTGTAGGTGCGAGGGGCGGTGATGATAATTCAGCGCTGGCGCCTGTGAAGCTGATTTCTGCGGCGGAAAGTTATTTCCTGCAGGCAGAAGTATATACTAGAGGCTTTAGGGCCGGTAATGCGCAGACGATGTTTACAGAAGGTATCAGGGCCAGTTTTGCATCATACGATGTAGCAGGTGTGGATGAGTATATTGCTACATCGCCGTCTGCGGCATGGCCTGCGGGCGAAGATGCACAGTGGCAGGCAATCATGTTCCAGAAGTGGGTAGCGATGAATGGCAGCCAGGGCTTTGAGGCATGGACGGAGTGGCGCAGGACGGGTTATCCGAACTTGTTACAGCAGTCACAGGCCTCTGTGCTTGCCGCTGGATTAATGCCGCAACGGTTCCTTTATCCAAGTACAGAGCTTACCCGTAACCTCAATTTCCCCGGCCAGACGTTGGTGGAGGACAAGGTTTGGTGGGATGCTAACTAAGCAGAAAATGTTTGTATGATAGAGAAAGAGGCTGCCTGTTCCGGGCAGCCTCTTCGTTTTTGGGCGGGCAAATAATTGCCTGCCGTTTTTTACCACGTGAAAAATATGGTTGGTTATATCTGGCTATTGTGGACGGAGTCAAATATGTTTGGCAACAAGGGAATAGTAAGCCGGCAAAGAATTGCCAGCCGTCGTTTTTTTGTTGTAAACCCTATGTATAAACAGTAAAAACATAGGGTTCCGTGTTGCTATGTAATATCTTCAGTTGGTCATCAGTTATGGTTTTCTACTGTGGACAACGACCTCCTGACCGATCAATTTGCTCATCGAAAACATCGCGTACATCTTCTTGCCTGCCATTTATTCGTTCGGGTGACCCCGTTGTCGAAGCTCCCGAAAGGCTTTGCATACGATCTCCTGTTCGATGAATTAGCTCATCGAAACACACCTCGTACATCTCCTTGTCGCAATTCATTCGTTCGGGTGACCCGTCATCAAGGCTGCATCAGTCGCTTGCATACGATCTCATGTCCGATGGAGTCATCTCATCGAAAATAACTTGGCACACGTCTTCTCGCCTGGCACTTAATTCGTTCAGCTCCCCCTCCTCAAAACTGCATCACTTAGTTCGCATACAATCTCCTGTCCGATGAATGATCTCATCGAAAGTAACGTCTCATACATTCCCTCTCGTTCGGCTAACTTGTCCTCAAAACCACATCATTTACTGCGCATATAATCCCCTGCTCGATGGATGATCCCATCGAAAGCGGTTGTGCGGCCTCTCGCAATTAAGCATACAATGCGCATCAACGACATTATATATCGTAGTGAAGTGACTTTCGTTGGCTAACACACAATTTCTATCACTTCAAGCAAGAGCCGCTTGTTTGCTAATGTACCGCGAGCCGCCAGGCATGGGACGCTTGACCCGCCGGGGTAGTATCCATGGGCAGGCTCGCAGTTCACTAGCAGTATTTATAATGTGATAAGTTGTTCTAAATTTCTATTGTCAAAAAGCAAATCGAATGGCCAATTTCGTGTATTCGTTACCTGTATCCCGTATTTCTTGTCAGGTCGTAGTATGTTAAGTCTAATGCAAGATCACCTTCTCTCAAGGAGCTCTGCATGTAAAATTCATTTCATAAGATTTGGTTTAAAATAACAATAATAGGGTTTCCAGCAGCCTGCCGAAGTATATACTATGCCTACCGCTAACCCATGCTGCCACATGGTTTTAACCTTTTTTCGACAGACTTTTCGGAATATAACAAATGCTGTTCCCCGGCAGACGGGAAATGTTATTTGTGGGCACAATTGGTTTGTCCTGAGTGGAATTACCGGCTAACAATTGTGGTCAACAATTCTATTGCATGGCATTTGCCAACCAGCGAAGCGCCGGTTATGTCTTATTGCTATTGGAGAGTACTAAAATCTATTTACGTCCCTGTAGGATCGTTACTAACTCTTGTTGCTTCGCATAAATCTTATGCAGCAACTTATTGTGTTCTGCCATCGCCTCGGCCAGACGACTATTAGCCTCCCGCATATTACTTAATAGTGCGATCAGCATCTTTTTGTCCTGCGTGCCTTGCTCTATAATGGCAATTATACACGACGTATAAAACTCATCAACCTGGCCAGGAACTTCTTCACGTTGCTGCCCCGGATTGATATGATATGGCTTGTTCAGATCATAATTAATGATCTCGGCAAAGTCGATTCCCAAAACTTCTGCTATCGACATCAAACGCTCTACAGACAAACCTTTCACGGTGCCACGCTCTATGTTTCCATACGCGGTAGTACCAAGATTGAGGCGGCTGGCCATGTAATCCTGCGTAATGTTTTTTAACTCTCTCAACTTTTTAATCTTCGCGCCAAGCCGCATTTGCTTAAGAACCTTGTTCTCCATTTTTGGTACGATTTAAAAGTAGAGTATTATTTAATCCCGGAAAAAAGGAAAATCGCAATAGCGATATGTTGTCACGATCTGTTGAAGTCAGGTTCATAAGTACTGACATTTTCGAGGTGTATAGATGTGATAAAGGATATAGTTTTTCTACAGGTAAAGGTCTCGCATATTTAACATGACTACGTAACTGAAATAGAAATTGGGTAACACAAAGATAACAACATGTTCACAATAAATGCAGGTTAGAACGATAATCTGAGAATCAGTGTGCGGTTTTCAATGGAAAAGATGCGGCTATAATGAGCTAATGCGTTGGTCAGCAGTCATATCTATTAAGTATTGGGTTTAGAAAAAAAACTGTTCGGTATAATGATAACATACTTTTATGTATACACGCAAATAACCGCCCGCAGTACCTGCATCTTACTCGTTACTAATTATTTATTGAAGACTTAGCCGTTACAGTTAGGTGGAGAGAAGGTATGTTTATATACGATCAGGGGATTAATCGTTATCAGAGATATCGCTTTTGCACAAACTTGAAAACGAAGATTGCCGCAAAGGCGCCTGCAGCATCGGCCAGCACATCCCACATATCGAAACTGCGGCCAACTACAAGGTACTTTTGCATATACTCGATCGCCAGTCCATAACCGGATGCAATGAGCGCAATAAGAATGAGCATCGCATTGCTGATATGCCCTTTTTGCCTGTAGTAGCCCATACTGAGCCATACTACTATACCACCAAATAAAGCGAAATGTACGATTTTGTCAACGTGAAGATCGTCGAACAGCGAAGCTTTGGGAATGTCTTCGCCGGGGAGTGCACATAAAACGAGAATGAGGCCAATCCAAACAACTGCGGGTAAATAATATCGGATAGTCCTCATTCTCTCTGTGTATTAGTTAAATCTTGTGTGTCTTAATTATTCGCCAACGAGCTCTTTGTAAGCATCAGCGCTCAACAAAGCTTCTACATCAGCAGGGTTGCTAACGGTCACTTTCACCATCCAGCCTTCACCATATGGATCGCTGTTAACCAGTTCGGGCGAGCCATCCAGTGCAGGGTTAACCTCATTAACCGTGCCAGCTACCGGCAAAAACAGGTCGGATACGGTTTTTACCGCTTCTACAGTACCGAAAACTTCTTCAGCACCAAGGGTCTTGCCAACGTTCGGAATGTCTACGAACACGATGTCGCCCAACTCGCGTTGCGCAAACTCAGTAATGCCAATTGTTGCAATATTCCCCTCAAGCAGTACCCACTCATGGTCTTTGGTGTAGCGGAGATTAGATGGAAAGTTCATGATTTTTGATTTTGAGCCGTAAAATTAAAGATTACATATAGAAAAATAAAACTTCTCTTATTGCATGGGTCAAATATGAAAAAGATTCATATCATCAGAACAGCAGCAGTTTCTTCACCACTCTTATTTTCATGGGAACGTCGGTCACCGGGCGATTACGTTGATCTGTCTTAACGGCCGCGATTTTGTCAATCACTTCCATGCCTTTGATCACTTCTCCAAACACGGTATAACTTTGATCGAGATGTGGTGTGCCGCCGATCTTTTTATACACGGCGCGCTGATCTACCGGGATCTTGCGGCCTCCAAGGCGATTCTTCTCCACCTTGTCAAGTTCCTCGTCGGTGAACTTTTTGCCCTGAACAATGTAAAACTGGCAACCGTCGGATGCTTTAGCCGGATTGTCGTCCCTTGCTGCAGCCAACACGCCTTTCTTATGAAACAGGTCGAGCTGAAACTCTGCGGGCACTGTATAACCTACGCTGCCATTCCCCAATTCCTCACCAGCCTTTGCCCTGCGCGAATCCGGATCGCCCCCCTGTATCATAAAATCTTTGATCACACGGTGAAACAACAGGCTGTCGTAAAAATGTTTCCTGGTAAGCTTCAGGAAGTTGTTCCGGTGTTTGGGTGTTTGATCGTACAGTTTAATGATCATGGTGCCATAGGGTGTGATCACTTTTACTTTACGGTTCTTTTCGGCCATGGCGGGCTGTAAGGCCAGGCAAAAACATAATGCGAGCAAAAGGGTGCGCATGGAAAGGGTTGGTTTTGGTTAGTATTCGAAATAAGTAAGTACGTGTTCCTTAATAAAGTGCTCCTGCTCTGTCAACTCCATTTTGGGAACGGGATGCTTCTCCGCAAAGTGCGGCCAGCCGTCTTTGTCAACTCCCGCAAACTCAAAATACCCGCTTTGCGATAACAAGGTGCACATCGCAATATGCATCAGATCCTGCTTTTGTTCCTTTGTAAATTTCTTTTTGGAATAGTTGCCCAGTTCCTGCACGCCAATCAAAAACAGAATCGCCTCCATATTGGGTGTTTTTCCGAATCGTTCTGCCAGCATGGTTTCCAGCTGTTTCCATCTATATTCAAAATCTTCCTGCATGTTAGTTATTATTTAGGTGGATGGGATGCCCGGCGTACATTACTGCCCGTTAGGCGTCGCCCGGCCGCTATCCCGCTGCCGACGGCAAATGTACGGTTAAACTTGCGCCGCCAGAAAGTCCCGGTTTGAAAAATATTGTGCAATATCGATCCGCTTTATTAAATTGAAATTTTTTATAAACCATATCCTGCCATCAGGGAAAGCCGTTCATATATCATTTAACAGCATTTTAACGGCCACATCCCGCCATGGTAGGAGGTTTTGAAAAGAGAATGTTTATTTTAGCAACCTCGAAATGTAAAAATAATGGAAAATACATCGTACGATATCCGCCAGTTAAATGAAAAGATTCACCAGGCCAGCTCGTTTGTTGATTTGCTGCAAATGGAACTGGGCAAGGCGATCGTTGGACAAAAATACATGGTTGAAAGGCTGCTGATCGGTCTGCTCGCCCAGGGTCACGTATTGCTCGAAGGCGTACCCGGTCTGGCTAAAACGTTGTCGATCAAATCGCTGTCACAAGCCATTAACGCTAAATTCAGCCGTATCCAGTTCACCCCCGACCTGTTGCCGGCCGACGTAGTAGGTACGATGATCTATAACCAGCAGAAGAACGAATTTGTTGTACGTCGCGGTCCCATCTTTGCCAACTTTATCCTGGCAGATGAGATTAACCGTGCCCCGGCAAAAGTACAGAGCGCCCTGCTCGAAGCGATGCAGGAACGCCAGATCACGATCGGTGATACTACTTTCAAACTGGATGAGCCTTTCCTGGTACTGGCTACGCAAAACCCGATTGAGCAGGAAGGTACTTACACGCTGCCGGAAGCGCAGGTAGACCGTTTCATGCTGAAGGTGGTGATCGGCTATCCTACGAAAGAGGAAGAACGCCTGATCATCCGGCAGAACCTGAACCCGGAAGGCATGCAGAAGATATCGCCGATCATCGATCCGCAGGATATTCTCAATGCGCGTAAATTGGTGCGTGAAGTGTACATGGACGAGAAGATTGAACGTTATATCCTGGATGTGGTGTTCGCCACCCGTAACCCGGAAGACTATAAACTACAGAAGCTGAAGCCACTTATCGCTTATGGTGGTTCGCCCCGTGCGAGCATCAACCTGGCGCTGGCTTCCAAAGCATATGCGTTTATGAAACGCCGCGGTTATGTAATTCCGGAAGACGTTCGTAACGTATGTTTCGATGTAATGCGCCACCGCGTGGGCCTAACGTACGAAGCAGAAGCAGAGAACGTAACAAGCGAAAACATCCTCAGCGAAATCCTGAACGCGGTAGAAGTACCATAGTCTGAATAACCCATAAAGCTACCAGCCATGGACACCTCAGAAATTTTAAAGAAGGTACGACAGATAGAAATTAAGACGAAGGGCCTGACGAACCACATCTTCGCCGGCGAGTACCATAGTGCCTTCAAAGGCCGCGGTATGTCGTTCAGCGAGGTGCGCGACTATACTGTTGGCGACGACGTAAGGGCGATCGACTGGAACGTGACCGCACGCTTTAATCACCCGTTCATTAAGGTGTTTGAGGAAGAGCGCGAACTTACGGTGATGCTGATGGTCGACGTGAGCGAAAGCGGCGCGTTCGGCACGGTGAAGCAGACAAAACGCAGCCTGGTAACAGAGTTGTGCGCAGTACTCGCCTTTTCTGCCATTAAAAATAATGATAAGGTAGGGGTGATCTTTTTTAGTGATGGAATGGAAAAATACATCCCGCCTAAAAAAGGTAAATCGCATATTCTCTTTATCATCCGCGAACTGTTGTCGTTCGAACCGAAACGTAAAGGCACTAACATTGCCGAAACGTTGCGGTTTTTTAATAACGTTGCGAAGAAGCGTACGATCGCGTTCCTGATGAGCGACTTCCTGGCGGCTAATTACCAGGATGCGTTGAACATCGCCGCCAAACGGCATGATATGATCGGGATACAGGTATTTGATCCGCGTGATAAAGAGTTGCCAAACGTAGGACTGGTGCAGATGAAGGACGGGGAAACAGGGCTTACGCAGTGGGTAGATTCCGGCGATAAACGGGTGCGTGATTATTATACCAACCAGTTCGTGCAACATTCTCAATATTGTAAAACATCTTTTGTTAAAAGCGGGGCAGAGCTTGTCACGATTCGTACCAACGAAGATTATGTGAAGGCGCTGCAAACGTTTTTCCTGAACAGGGCATAGCACAAAGCAAATGCAAAAACAGATCAGAGCGATTAAACAAGTATTTTTTATTTGGATGATGTGGATGCTGGCCTCACCGCTGGCAGCCTCCGCCCAGGATTACCTGGAAGTAAAGGCCGTGCCCGACACCACGCAAATCCGCATCGGCGAACAGTTTAAACTGCATTTGTCCGCACGCGTGCAACTAGCTGCCAGCCCGGGTGTACACTTCAAGATTGTTTTTCCGCATGTGCCTGATTCGTTCGCTCACTTTGAGTTGGTGGAGCGTTCGGAGATCGATACTACGGGCAGTAATAACCTGGAAAAAATATTTCGTCAAACCGTTACGCTAACCAGCTTCGATAGCGGCCGTTGGCAAGTGCCGCCGATGAAGTTCGAAGTGTTTTCGGCGACAGATGGCTCCTACGATTCGGTGTTTTCGAAGCCTATCGATATTGATGTAAATACCGTAGCGGTAGATACGACTAAAGCTTTTAAACCGATAAAGCCACTTCGTACCGTAAAATGGTTGTGGACGGATTATATCCTGTACATCGCCGCCGGCGTATTGTTACTGGTGGTAATCGGTTTGCTGATATGGTTCAGCAGGCAAAAACGGGTGCCGAAGTTTGTGGCACCTCCGCCCACAGAAACGCCTTACGAAGCCGCCATCCGCCAACTGCAGCAGATGAAGACTGAGCAGGCCTGGAACAACGGCGACATTAAATTATTCTACACACAACTTACGGATATATTAAGGGTGTACATCGAAAAGCAGTTCCGTATTGCTGCGTTGGAACAAACGAGCGCGGAGCTGTTGCAGAACATTAAACCCATTACCATCCTGAACCAGCAGCGCGATAAACTAAGCGCTATTCTTACCCTGGCCGATCTTGCGAAGTTCGCGAAACTGCAGCCGGCGCCACAGGAGCATGAGCAGTGCGTACAAAGCGCCATCGAGTTTGTTGAATGGAGCAAACCGAAAAAGGAAGAGGTAAAGGAAGAAGGTAAAATTAATCCGAAAGCATAAGTAAAGTATAGACAAGATGAACCTGGATACCTGGAAAACTATACAATTCGCGCAGCCTGAATTTTTCTGGTTGCTGTTACTGATCCCGGTCATGATCTGGTGGTTTTTGTCGCGCCGCAGAACGCATCAGGCCGCTATGAATGTATCGTCGCTGCAGGGTTTGAAAGGATTGCCCGTATCCTGGAAAGTACGCTTACGGCCGTTGCTGTTCGTGTTGCGTATGATCGCTTTCGCTGCATTGGTAACCGCCCTTGCCCGTCCGCAAACATCTAATACATCCGAAAACATCAATAGCGAAGGTATCGATATCGTCATGAGTATCGATATATCAGGCAGTATGCTTGCCGAAGACCTGAAGCCCAACCGTATGGAAGCGGCGAAAAAGGTAGCACAGAACTTTATCGACAGTCGTATCAGCGATCGTATCGGGCTGGTTATTTTTTCAGGAGAAAGTTTTACCCAATGCCCGATCACAACCGACCACGCGGTGCTTAAAACACAGCTCTCGCAGATACGTAGCGGTATGCTGGCCGATGGTACTGCTATCGGTATGGGTTTGGCCACTGCGGTCGATCGCCTGCGCAGCAGCAAAGCAAAGAGTAAGATCATCATCCTTTTGACAGATGGTGTAAACAATATCGGCGCAGTGGACCCATTAACGGCGCTGGAGATTGCCAAGGCATTCAAAGTGCGGGTGTACACTATCGGCGTAGGTACTTACGGCAAAGCGCCGTCGCCCGCCACTATGCCCGATGGCAGCCTCGTCATGCAAATGCAGGACGTGCAGATCGATGAGCCGCTGATGAAACAGATTGCTAAGGAAACCGGTGGCCAGTACTTCCGCGCTACTGATAACCGCTCGCTCGAAAACATTTACCAGGAGATCGATAAACTCGAACGTACGAAGGTAGAAATCACATCGTATAAACGTTTCGCCGAACACTTCTTTCCGCTGGCAATACTGGCGCTGGCGTGTATACTGCTGGAGACTGTACTCCGTTACACCATCTTCCGCAGGCTGCCGTAACGAAAATCCGCTTAACTTTACGGCAAATGCAGGCACTCATATACAAATCGACCGGTAGCTGGTACGTGGCTAAAACCGCAGAGGGCGAAACCTTACAGGCCCGCATGAAGGGCGTTTTCAAAATTGATGAAGATATTACTTCCACCAATCCCATCGCTGTGGGTGATGAGGTAACGCTTGCCAGGGAAGATGGAGAAGCCGGTAACGCCATGATCACCGGTATCGCCGCGCGCCGCAACTACATCGTAAGAAGTTCCCCCCACGGAAAACATAAGAAGCACATTATTGCCGCCAACCTCGACCAGGCCGTATTGGTTTGTACGGTAAAGGAGCCGCGCACCTCGCAGGGCTTTATCGACCGCTTTCTCGTAACCGCCGCAGCTTATCACATTCCGGCCGTATTGGTCTTTAATAAGAAAGATGTGTACCGTGCAAAAGAAATGGAGAAGTTCGAGCATTGGAAGGCCGTGTACGAAAGCATCGGTTATAAAGTGATGCTCGTATCTGCCGAGAAGAAAGACGGTATTGATGAATTAAAAGCATTGATGCAGGATAAAACGACCTTGATGTCTGGCCACTCCGGCGTGGGTAAATCCTCCCTTATCAATGAAATTATGCCCGGCAAGGAGTTGAAGACGAAGGCCGTGAGCAACTGGAGTGGAAAGGGGCTACACACTACCACTTTTGCCGAGATGTTCGATCTGCCTTTCGGTGGTCGCCTGATCGATACGCCGGGCGTGCGTGAGTTCGGCATTGTGGATATGGAAAAAACAGAGCTTTCCCATTACTTTTTAGAGATGCAACCCTACCTGACGCAATGCCAGTTCAATAACTGTTTACATCTGAATGAGCCGGGCTGTGCGGTGCAGCAGGCGGTTAACGACGGAGACATAGATGTAGACCGCTTCGTCAGTTATGCGTCCATCCTGGAAACGATAGAAGAAAAGCAGTATTAATACCTGTTCTTTCGTTTGAACAACCCTTTCTTCGGTGGCTTGCTCATATCGTCCAGCACTTTTTCGGCACCCATATTACGTTTGGGAGTAGGACAGCCGGTTTTGGTAGAACGACACGCTGCGGCCGCTACCATGATAGCCAACATCACCACAATATGCCGTATCCGGATTTTCATAGTCAAGTCTTTTATGAATAACGCGCTAAAACAGCTTATTCATATGTTTGGCCGCGCGTTTATTCTGTTTAGCGTTACCGCCCGAATAAAAATTACTGCCGGGGCAGCCCGTCTTTTGCGAAGCGCAGCCTGCCGCCATGGAGGCTACCCAAATTACAAGCAACCACTTTTTCATAGGTAAGGATTTATCCTGCAATATAACGTTTTTTATTAACGTATTGTGCGTGGGTCTATTCTCCCGGCGTTTCCTTGAACCAACCGCTGTACATCAGGTAGTTATTCGCGATGCGGTTGATTTCGCCGCTTATTAACTCCTGGCTGATCTCCTTCACCTTTTTTGCGGGTACACCTGCATAAATGCAACCTGCTTCTACCTTCGTATTCTCCAATACTACCGCGCCAGCCGCTATGATCGTATTGCTGCCGATGTGGGCATTGTCCATTACAATAGCGCCCATGCCGATGAGCACATTATCTTCTACCGTACAGCCATGCACGATGGCGTTATGCCCGATAGATACATTGTTGCCGATGATTGCTTTCGTTTTTTCATAAGTGCAGTGGATCACCGCGCCGTCCTGTACATTGACTTTATTGCCCAAACGAATGCTGTTCACATCGCCGCGTACCACGCAATTGAACCAGAAGCTACAATCGTCGCCGCTCACCACATCGCCTACGATCGTGGCATTGGGGGCTACAAAACAGTTTTCTCCCAGCTCTGGAAGTACGCCTTTAACAGGTAAAATAACGGGCATATTTTCTTTTTTAGGTGGATCAAAGATAGGAACTAACTTCGCATCCAATTAATGTAATCAATGAACAACAGGCAGCTTTTTTTACAACATGTGGCGCAAACATCGGATGCGCCGCTGGCGATTGAAATGGTGAAGGCATCGGGCATGTATATGGAAGATGCGCAGGGTAAACAGTACCTGGACCTTATTGCGGGCATCAGCGTTTGTAATGTAGGCCATTGCCACCCTGCGGTGGTAAAGGCTATACAGGAACAGGCGGCGTCTTACATGCACCTGCTGGTATACGGCGAGTTTGTGCAAAGTCCGCAGGTGGCGTACGCCAAACTGCTGTCTGACCACTTGCCTGAAAACCTCGATTGCGTTTATTTCACTAACTCCGGTAGCGAGGCTACTGAAGGTGCGATGAAGCTGGCTAAACGGCACACTGGCCGTACGGAGATCATCGCTTTCAAAAACAGCTACCACGGCTCCACGCAGGGCTCCTTAAGCCTGATCGGCGATGAATACTGGCGTAATGCCTATCGCCCGCTGTTGCCGGATGTACAACATCTTTCATACAATTCATTCGAATCGATAGCACAGATCACCACCCGCACGGCCTGTGTGATTGCAGAAACAGTACAGGCGGAAGCCGGTGTGCATCCACCAGCAAAAGAGTGGATACAAGCCTTACGTAAAAAGTGCACGGAAACGGGAACTTTACTGGTGCTGGATGAGATCCAATGTGGTCTTGGGCGCAACGGAACATTATGGGCGTTTGAACAGTTCGGTGTAGTGCCGGATGTGTTGCTGCTCGGCAAAGCATTGGGTGCAGGTATGCCGCTGGGTGCGTTTATTGCTTCCAAAGATATTATGTGGTGCCTGACGAATAATCCTGTGTTAGGCCATATCACCACGTTTGGCGGGCACCCGGTAAACTGCGCCGCCGGTATGGCTGGTATGAAAGCCTTGCTCGCGGAGCAAATGATTAAAGATGTAGCTGCGAAGGGAGCGTTGTTCGTTTCGCTATTGAAACATCCGTCAATTAAAGCGGTGCGCTGCCTGGGCCTTATGCTGGCAGTCGAGTTCGACAGCTTCGCCGTCAACAAAAAAGTAATTGACTATTGCATTGCCAATGGTGTCATCACCGACTGGTTCCTGTTTGCCCCGGAATGCCTGCGCATTGTGCCGCCGTTAATCATCTCCGAAGCAGAAATCAAACATGCCTGCGAAGTGATCTTACAGGGCATAGATGCTACTGCGTAGCCCGATTAAAAGAGGTCGCCATACGATCCCCGCTGCAAAACATGCGCCGCCGCGTGGTCCGTGTGAGCGGCCAGAAAATGAACGGGAATGAGATTGCGGAGCAGCTGTCGATGTTGCTGCAAACCGTTAAAAAAATACTGGCTACCTTGCTGCAGCACATCCCGGATACGGCATCAGACATAACTACCTGCATGGAAAAGCCCCCGAATAATCAGGGGGCTTATCAAATGCTTATGAAGAATTAATATTTTACTGTTTGCCAGCTTCGTTCTTAGCGTCTGATTTCATTTTCTCGTTCGCAAAGATGGAAAACTCTACACGACGGTTCTGTGCGCGATTAGCTTCAGAATCGTTCGCTACTTTAGGCTGTGTTTCGCCAAACCAGAATGTTTGCACCCTGTTAGCAGCCACACCCTGAGCTTTCAGGTAAGTAGCCACAGCGTTTGCACGCCTTTCAGACAGGCTGTAGTTGTAGGAGTCGGTACCTTTATCATCGGTATGACCTTCTACACGTACGTGCGTATCCGGGTATTTATTCAGGATCTCTGCCAGTTCGTGAATGTTAGATTTCGCCTGGGCGGTAAGATCTGATTTATCGAAACCGAAAAGTACACCGGAGTCGAAGGTTACGTTAATACCTTCACCTACACGTTCTACCTGTGCATTCGGCACTTCGTTCTTTATTTCTTCGGCCTGTTTGTCCATTTTTTTACCGATCAGTACACCTGCAGTACCACCTACAGCTGCACCAATGATAGCGCCGAGGGCTGTGTTACCTGCCGCACGGCCAATTACCGCACCGGTAGCTGCACCGCCGGATGTACCAATTACTGCACCTTTACCAGTGTTGTTCATTCCATTCCAGGTGTTACAGCTGCTGAACACGATTGTTCCAGACAAGGCCGCTACCACCATAAGTTTCATTCGTTTCATCTTGAATGTTTTTTTAATTGCTGCGTTTACTTTTAGAGGTGCAAGGTACAAAACAAAATCTTTGCCAGTTTCGTTTTTTAGTTACAATATATTGATAAACAAAATGTAAAAAATATCAATTTGTAATAATTACATTTTATTTAGTTGAACAATCCACCCAGCAATCCACCGAGGCCACCACTTTCGCCCTTTTGCTGCTGTTGCTGTTTAGCCCCTTTGCTCAGCATGCTGGTAAGGTCCTGGAAATCGACATCGCCGTCGCCATCTTTGTCCAAACCAAGTTTGGCCAATACGCCGCCCAGGTTAAGGCCTGATGCGCTGCCACCGGTGAGGGAGTTCAGGATGTCGGGCAGGTTAAAGCTGCTGTCGCCGGGGTCGTTGGTCTTTTTTACGAGTTTACCCAATACCATCGGGATCAAAGCGCCCGCGATCTGTGAAGCGGTGCCGCTGTTTAGTCCGAACTTTTGTACCAGGCTGCCTACCAGGTTACCGGAAATGTTGTTTACCACGGGGTTGCTCTCATTTGCTTCCGCTTTGCCGCTTAACAGGCTCAATACGCCCTGTGTGTTACCATTCGCCAGTTCGTTCTGCAAACCGGTAGCTACGGCGTTGGATGCCTCGCTGATCACGGCTTCATTTTGCTCATTGGGAACGGCGGGGTTGTTTACCACGGCCTCGTTGGCGGAGCTTTTCACTAATTGCAATAGCTGATCTAACATAGTTTTAGTATTTAAGGGGGAAGATGATACAGTTGCCTGGGAAAATAAAACAACGCACCCGGCGGTAATGTTTTGACCGGCATGAAAAAGGTTGATGCGTGCCCATGACGGTACACACATCAACCTGAATATGTTGCCTGGCTTAGTGTCCCTGCTTCATTTTTTCGGCGTTCTCCGCGAACTGCAACGCCTGGATCATGTCCTGGATGTCGCCGTTCATGAAGGCGTCCAGGTTGTAGACGGTCATGCCGATACGGTGGTCGGTTACCCTACCCTGTGGATAGTTATAAGTGCGGATTTTGGCGGAACGGTCGCCGGTGCTTACCAGTGATTTACGTTGCGCGGCGATCGCATCTTCATGTTTACGCACGGCTACCTCCCAGATGCGGGTACGCAGCATTTTCATCGCAATGTCGCGGTTACTGTGCTGGCTGCGGCCTTCCTGGCACTCTACCACGGTGCCCGTAGGAATGTGGGTAAGACGTACGGCCGATTCCGTTTTGTTTACGTGCTGACCACCCGCGCCGGAGGAACGGAAGGTGTCCATTTTAATATCGGCGTCGCGGATTTCCACGTCTACCTCATCGGCCTCGGGTAATACAGCCACGGTGGCAGCGGAGGTGTGTACACGTCCGGAAGCCTCGGTGGCGGGTACGCGTTGTACGCGGTGTACGCCGGACTCAAACTTGAGGGTGCCGTACACATCGTCGCCGTTCACTTCCAGTACTACTTCCTTGTAGCCGCCTGCGGAACCCGCGGTTTCGCTCATCACAGCTACTTTATAACCCCTGTTTTCACAGAAACGGAGGTACATGCGCAGCAGGTCGCCGGCGAAAAGGGCGGCTTCGTCGCCACCGGTACCGCCACGTATTTCAAGGATGGCATTACGCTCATCCTGGGGATCTTTGGGAATGAGGAGGTTGCGGATGTTAGCCTCGGCCTCGTCCTTTTGTTCTGCCAGGGACTCGGTCTCGGCTTTCGCCAGTTCCCGCATTTCCTCATCGCCGCTTTCCAGCACTTCCTTGTTAAAGGCAATAGCATCCAGCAGGTCGGTGTAGGCTTTGTAGGCCTTTACGATCTTTTCCAGCTGGCGGTATTCCTTGCTGTATTTGGAAAACTGCTTGTTGTCGCTCACCACCTCGGGGTTGGTAAGCGCCAGCGATACCTGTTCAAAACGGCCTCTTATGGCTTCCTGTTTATCTATCATGGTTATCTTTGATACCTGTTACGAATCTGCAGGCGCCGCTTCCTCATTTTAAACGGAGCGAGCTTGCAGGGTTGCAAAATTAACACCAATTCACGTAAATAGTACAGCATGCCGGAATGGATTAAGTTAACTGCCCGCGATATCTTCGACGGGCGCAGGTTTCTGGGGGAGGATAAAGTTTTGGTGATGCGACCTGATGGGGCCGTGGAGGCCATTATTGACCGCTCCGAGGCAGGGGAGGAGGTGCGCCGGCTGGACGGCTGGCTAAGTCCGGGCCTGATCAATACCCATTGTCACCTCGAATTATCGCACATGAAAGGCCGCATTCCGGAAAAAACGGGTTTGCCGGACTTTCTTACCACGGTGATGACACAGAGGCAACCGGATAGCCCGGAGCAGATTGCCGAAGCGATTGCCGCGGCAGAAACGGCTATGTTGGAGGCGGGCATCGTAGCGGTAGGGGATATTTGTAATACGGTAAACACTATCCCGCAGAAGCAAAAAAGCAACCTGTATTATCACTCCTTTGTAGAATGTATGGGCTTCGTCGACGCAAGCGCCCCCGCCAGGTTCGCGCAAATGCAGGAGGTGTACCAGGCCTTCCGCCAGCTGGATGCGGCTGGTGTACATACCACCACTTTGTCGCCACATGCCCCATATTCGGTCTCGGCCACCCTGTTCCGACTGCTGTCGGATCTCCGGGAGGAAGACCCTATTACCATCCACAACCAGGAGTGTTTCGCAGAAAATATGCTGTACGAATCCCGCGCCGGCGCTTTTCTTGGCTTTTATAAAAATTTCGGGATGGATATCAGTGGGTTCAGGGCGACGGGGCAAACCAGTCTGCCATCTTACCTGCCGTATTTCCAGTCGCCGGGTAATATGCTGCTCGTCCACAATACGTTCACTTCCGAAGAGGATATTCGTTTCGCCGCCGGTTCCGCCAAAAACATTTTTTGGTGCCTGTGTCCGAACGCCAATATTTATATCGAAGACACGCTTCCCTATATCGCGCTGTTCCGCGAACAAGGCGGGGTGATGACGATCGGTACCGACAGCCTCGCCTCCAATCACCAGTTATCAGTTTGGGAAGAAGCGAAAACGCTGCACGAGCACCATGCGGATGTTCCGCTCGAAGAGATCATGCAATGGGCTACGCTTAACGGCGCCCGCGCATTGGGAATAGAAAATACGTTCGGCAGTTTCGAGAAAGGTAAAAAACCAGGCGTAACAGTCATCGATAAAGACAGTAAAAAAGTATCTATTTAAATACATTTGCGGTTGCATAACAAATAATATGAACGACTTTTTAAACAGCCAATTTTTAGGAAACCCTATCCTCGACTACCTGATCGTTATTGGTGTGGTGTTGCTGGTACTCATTATCCGGCGCATACTTTCTACGTGGGTAGCGTCTATCTCATTCAGTTTTATTAAAGGGTGGACGCCCTCCCTGCAGCGCAGCGACTTTGTAAACCTGCTGGTAAGGCCGCTGGAATATTTGCTGGTATTCGTGGCCTTCATGCTCACGATCAATCGCCTGCACTTTCCACCACAACTCAACTTCCCGATTTATCGCAAACTCAGTACGATAACGGTCGATGGCAAGGTGGTGGAGCATATGACCACGCTCACTATCCACAATGTTCTTACTACGCTGCTCGAGCTTACAGTAAGCCTTTGTTTTATCTGGATATTCCTGCGCCTCATCGACTTTGTTGCGCTGGTATTGCAGGCTAAAGCGGATTTAACAGAGGATAAAACAGACAACCAGTTCGTCAGCTTCTTCAAAGACTTTTTCAAAGCCATCGTGGTCATCATCGGTGCGCTGATCGTCATACGGGTGTTGTTCGGACAAACAGTGGTAGAAAAGCTGATCGCAGGCCTTGGTATTGGTGCGGCGGCCCTCGCACTCGCCGCTAAAGAAAGCATCGAAAACCTCATCGGCTCTTTCATCATCTTCTCTGACCGCCCGTTCCGCGTAGGCGATTTTGTGAAGGTGGACAGCTACCAGGGTACGGTGGAAAAGATAGGCTTGCGTAGTACCAGGCTTCGTACGCTGGAAAAAACATACGTGACGGTGCCGAATAAAAAGATGGTAGACAGTGTGCTCGATAATCTGTCGCTCCGTACGCAGCAGCGTGCCGTATTACGTATCGAAGCCGCTGCCGATACGCCGGCTGATAAACTGGAAAAGGTGATCCGCAACATTCAGCAGTACCTGGAGCAACATAAAAACGTGGAGCCAGACTACGTGGTGAACCTGAACGACTTTACCAAAGACTCTTACGTAATACAAGTGATTTATCTCACCTATATTCTCGACGGCGCCCGTTATAACACGCTGCGGGAAGATATTAACCTGGCCATTATGCGCTTTATGGAGGAGCAGGATGTGAAGATCGCTGCTAAAGTAGAAGCGCCTACGGACAGGCAATAGTTAAAAAAGAAACGCTGCAAGTATTACCTGCAGCGTTTCTTTTTTGTATTGATAAGGTAACTATGGTTCCTCGGTTTTCATGATAATGCCGGCAATCGCATCTTCCAGGGCGCCGGATGGTTCGCCATTAATGCGGCCTACTTCCTTGCCTTCTTTCAGTACCACGATAGCAGGTGCCGTCTTTACTTTATAGCGATCATCGGCTTTTGTGCCGGAGTGCTGGTTTTGATCCACCGCGTAAGCTTCGAAGTTAGTTTCGGGTACGCTGGCCATAATCATGATCTTATAGAATTGCGGCAGCAATTTTTTACCGGCGGCGTCCCAGGTACTGGTAATGGCCACAAACTTGTATTTGGTATTGTTCGCCTTAATCAGGTTTACCTGCGTTTCTTTCGCCTCGTATTTATTGATGCCGGTATGGAACCAGGCCAGTTCCGGGTCGCTGGTCATCGTTTTCAGTTCAACTTTGCCCTTCATGATCTTAGAGCCGTCCGCCGCTTTCCCGGCTTCTGTCTGCGCCATTACTACAGAGGAAAGGAGTAAGCCACAGCCAGCCAGCATTGTCTTTAATCGCATCATGTATTAATTTTTATAATTGGTCTTTAAGTTCTGATAAAAATCCTTTGACTTTTAAAAGTGATTGTACCATTTCAAAATTACGGGCGGCTACTTTCCGGTCTTCCCGCAGTTTTTGCTTGGCACCTTCTATGGTGTATTTACGTTCTCTGAGTAAATGGTAGATGAGCTTCAGGTTTTGAATATCCTCCGGCCGGAAGAGGCGGTCGCCTTTACGGTTTTTCTTGGGTTGAAGAATATCGAACTCATTTTCCCAGTAGCGGATAAGGGAGGTATTTACGCGGAACATGTTCGCTACTTCGCTGATCGGGTAATAGAGTTTATCGAGTTTAAGCTTATCTATTTCCTGGATGATCTGCGGATCGTCGGCACTATCTTTCAGTGACTTGCGTCCCCGCTTTTTAGGCTTAGCTGCGTTAACGGCAGGCTGCTCCTGCGGCATGGGCGGCTTTTGCACCGTGATACTTACCGATACGGTTGCCGGTGGCGTTAATGCTGCCGGTTGCTGAATGATATGTTCGTCCTCTTTTTGCTCCACCTCCTGATCTTTCACTTGCGGCACTGCCTTTTCCTTCACCGGCTGCGGTTCAGAGGATCCAAAAAGGTCTAGTTGCTGCATCATGATGTTACGGTTAAGGGTAAGCTGATAGTGATTACAAAACTAATAATTTAAAGGACTGTTTTCACGATCAAGATACCCCCTTTTTCGCATCATTTGCCCAGGTGTGCAAGAATCATTCCATTAATCCAGTGACTGGTTGCTGGAGCGCGCTACCTTCAGCATTCTGTCGAATTGCTCGGCGGTAAGATCGTTGAAGAAGAAGAAGACAGGATCTACTTTTCCGTTGTTTTTAATTACCTCGTAGTGGCAGTGCGGACCAGTAGATTTACCGGTGCTGCCCACCCATCCTACCACATCGCCACGTTTAACGGCCTGTCCACGTTTTACCTTGATGCGCACCATGTGTCCATACAAGGTTTTGTAACCGTAGCCGTGGTTCAGTATCACGTGGTTGCCATACCCTACCTCGCTCATGCTCGCATCTTCCACGGTGCCGTCGCCGGTAGCATAAATAGGCGTGCCGGAGGGCGCTGCGAAATCGAGACCGCTATGGAACTTTACGGTTTTGTAGATCGGGTCTACCCGGTAACCGAAACCGGAAGCAATACGGTCCAGGTCTTTATTGGCTACTGGCTGAATGGCCGGGATAGAAGCCAGCATTTTTTGCTTGTTCTTGATAAGATCGTCTATCTGTAAATATGATTTCTCCTGTATTTTGATCCGGTTGGTAATTTCGGCCAGTGTGTTGGAGGTCGCTTCGATCACCTCGCTGTTGGTGAGTGTTTGCAGCTTTTCCTCGTTCTTCTTCACTATATCACCGGCACGCACGCTGTCTGCAATCGGTGTCGCTTCAAATATCACCCGGTAAATTTCATTGTCGCGGTGCTGCAGTTCGGAAAGTTGGCCTTTCACTTCGCCCAGGCGGTCTTTCAGCAGGTCGTACTGTTCCTTCATCTGGTCTATTTCACGGCGCAGGTTTTTTTCCTTCGGAGAATCCAGGAAGCGGTATGCTACCGAAAGGAAAAGGATGCCGGTTACGATGGCGGCCGAAAGAAAGCCCAGTATACGCAGGATTTTTACGCGTACGGATACGACGAGCTTTTCATATTTGAGCGTTTGTGTGTTGTAGAAATATTTGACCTTCTTCATTGAACCAGGTGTGTCTAAAGCTGGGCGCGTTCATCACTGAACGTTCATCCACTTGATTTATTTCGGGCGCTTTGGCCGTTTTCGGGCTAAAAACGCTTTTCTGCTTCGTTTTTGAATAATGCGACAGCTTTCAATATTTTTGCACCGCGCCTGAAATTGGCGGCTAAAGAATTGGGCTGGCACAGCGGGGTTAAACATAATGGAATTTCGCGAACAAACCATTTCCCAAGGATATAGTCTGGTAACCGGCTTATTTTCGCTGGGATACAAATTAAAGCCAAATTTAACATAGTCGCAATTATAAAATTTAAAATAGATATTAATACCTAGCAATACCTTTATGACAGCAGCCCAGATCAGACAACAATTCCTGGATTTCTTCGCTTCCAAAGGCCACACCATCGTGCCTTCGGCCCCGATCGTATTGAAAAACGACCCTACCCTCAAGTTTACTAACGCGGGTATGAACCAGTTTAAGGACTATTTCCTGGGCAACCAGGCGGCGCCCTGGAAACGCGCGGCCGACACACAAAAGTGCCTCCGCGTAAGCGGCAAGCATAACGACCTCGAGGAAGTAGGTATCGACACCTATCACCACACGATGTTCGAAATGCTGGGTAACTGGAGCTTTGGCGACTATTTTAAGAAAGAAGCCATTGCCTGGAGCTGGGAACTGCTGAGCGAGGTGTATAAAATCCCGAAAGACAGGTTGTATGTGACTGTTTTTGAGGGAGATAGCAAAGAAAACCTGGAGAAGGACACCGAGGCTTACGAGTTCTGGAAACAGTTCGTGGCCGAAGACCGTATCCTCATGGGTAATAAAAAAGATAACTTCTGGGAGATGGGCGACACTGGTCCCTGTGGCCCCTGTAGCGAAATACATGTGGACTGTCGGCCAGATGCGGAACGCGCCCTGGTAGACGGCGCTACCCTGGTGAACGCCGACCACCCTCAGGTGATCGAGATATGGAACAACGTATTCATGCAGTTTAACCGCCTGAAAGACAAGAGCCTGCAACCCCTGCCTGCCCAACACGTGGACACTGGTATGGGCTTCGAGCGACTGGTGCGCGTGCTGCAACAGAAAACGTCCAACTACGACACCGACGTGTTTCAGCCAACCATTCGCGTAACTGAAACGTTCTGCGGTAAAAAGTATGGCGAAACCGAAAAGACCGACATCGCCTTCCGCGTAATTGCCGACCATATTCGTGCGATCTGCTTCGCGATTGCCGACGGACAGCTGCCGTCTAACACCGACGCCGGTTACGTGATCCGCCGCATCCTGCGCAGGGCGGTGCGTTACTACTATTCCTTCCTGGATGTGAAAAAGCCCCTGCTGCACGAACTCGTGCCACAACTGGCCGGGCAATTCGCCCACGTATTCCCGGAGCTGAGCCAGCAGGTTGATTTTGTGAAGAAAGTGGTGTTTGAGGAAGAAAACAGCTTCCTCCGTACCCTGGAAGGGGGTATCCGTCGCGTAGAAGACGTGATTGGCGCCGCTAAACAGAAGAACATCGATGGCGCTACCGCCTTTGAATTATATGATACCTACGGCTTCCCTTACGATCTCACCGCGCTTATCGCTTCTGAGAACGGCTTCGCGGTAGACGAAGAAGGTTTTAAGGCCGAGCTGCAGAAGCAGAAGGACCGTTCCCGTGCGGCCACCGCGCTGGACATGGGCGATTGGACGATGCTGGACGAGCAGCCTTCCGGTAAGTTCATCGGCTACACTACCCTGGAAGCCGACGCCAAAGTGCTGAAATACCGCAAGGTAAAGGCAAAAGGTAAGGAGCAATACCAACTGGTACTCGACCAAACCCCTTTCTATGCCGAAAGCGGCGGGCAGGTAGGGGATACTGGCGTGCTCGACTTTGCCGGTGAAACCATTATCGTTACCGATACAAAGAAAGAAAACGACCTGATCGTACATTTTACCGATACGCTGCCTGCCAACGTGGCCGCGCCGGTAAAAGCGACCGTTAATAAAGAGGTACGCATCAATACCGAAAAGAACCACTCCGCTACCCACTTGCTGCATGCTGCGCTGCGCCTGGTGTTGGGTAACCACGTAGCCCAGAAAGGCTCCCTGGTAAACGGTGAAAACCTGCGTTTCGACTTCTCCCACTTCGCTAAAGTAACCGACGAGGAACTGGCAAAGATCGAAGCGATCGTAAATGAGAAGATAAGGGAAAACATTCCCGTAGTGATCAAAGAACTGCCCAAGGAAGAAGCCCTGAAATTGGGCGCTATGGCCCTGTTTGGTGAAAAGTACGGCGATGTGGTGCGTGTTGTGGTAATGGATCCTGCCTATTCGGTAGAACTGTGTGGCGGTACCCACGTAGGCTCCACTGGTGAACTCGGTATCTTTAAATTCGTAGCTGAAAGTGCGGTGGCTGCTGGTGTACGCCGTGTAGAAGCGGTAACCGGTGCGAAAGCAGAAGCTTATATCAACGAGCAATTCGAGATATTGAAGGCGGTGAAAACGCAGCTGAAGAATCCTAAAGACCTGGCAAAAGTAATCGAGAACCTCGTGAACGACAAAGCCGCCCTGGAAAAACAGCTGGCTGCCCTCGAACTGAAACAGGTGCAACAGATGGCTGCTACCCTGCCGGCGAAGGCGGTAGCAGTAAACGGCATCAACTTCCTCGGTCTGCAGATAGAAGCCAGCAGTGCGGATACCCTCCGTCAGCTTGCCCTCGCGCTGAAGCCCCTGATGGAAAACTTCGTCGTGGTACTGGCGGCCGAAGTGGCCGGTAAAGCCCAGGTAGTGGTAAGCATCGCGGACAATTTGGTAACTGAAAAAGGTCTGGACGCCACTAAAATCATTAAAGAGAAGATCGCCGGCCTCATCAAAGGGGGCGGCGGTGGACAGAAGGCTCTCGCTTCGGCAGGTGGCCAGGAAACTGCACAGCTTCAACAAGCGATTGACGCAGTTAAAGATTCCTTGTAACAGTCTCATTATCAATATCGAAAGGGTCGTAAGCATCGCTTACGGCCCTTTTTTTGGATTTATCGTATCGAACGGCTACATCCTTCGACAAACCTGGCTATATCCTTCGTAGATAGTCCGTATATCCTTCGTAGATACTTCGTAAATGATTCGTAGGTATACGAACCTTATACGAAGGATATACGAACCATATACGAAGGATGAACGAAGGATGCAGCAATTTTGCTTAAAGGATGTTGAGTTGATCGCCGATGGTTTATCGGTCCATCCGGCCCCATCCGTAAGCTGAAATTTTTAACATTCTGTTAGTCCATCGACCCGCTTTTTAACTTTTTCTTTTTAGCCCTCACCGATAAATTTGTGTGGAAACAATCAATTACATCAAACCATGAATAAGCTGTTATACACACTGGGCCTTGCAGGCATGACTGCCGTTGCCTTGCCGGTTATAGCGCAGGAGAAAGGAGCGAATAAACTCGGCGAATACGATGAGATTATTTTGAAGAGAAAGGATGGCAAAGACGGGAAGGTAACCGTCGAGATCAAAGACGGTGAGGTGTATGTGGACGGTAAAAAGATCAGTGAATATAAAGGAGAAGACATTTCCGTTTACCATCGCCGCAATACGCCGGTGGATGGCAATACTTTCAGTTTCAGGGGCGCGCCGCGTGGCGGCATGCAGCTCTACCGCGGCGAAGGGGCTCCCGAGGCCCCATCGCTTGCTGGTAAAGCGGTGTTAGGAGTTATTACGGCCAAGGAAGAAGCGGCTGGCGCAACGGTGAAAGAAGTGTCCGAAGGCAGCGCTGCCGAAAAGGCCGGCCTCAAAGAAGGCGACGTTATCACCCAAGTGAATGATGCTAAAATCAGCGAACCACAGGAACTGTTCGAAGCCATTGCTGCTAAAAAGCCGGGTGAGGAAGTGACCGTGACGTACCTGCGTAATAAAAAGGAAAGCAAGGCAAAAGCTAAATTGGGTGAGAGGCCGGCAGCGCCGTTAAACTTCGGTGGCGATGATGGCAATACCTTCAACTTCCGCAGCATGCCGCGTGGCGGGGACGATAATACGTTCGACTTCCGCAGGATGCCTCGTGGCGGCGACCTGGAGGACTTCTTCGGAGGTATGCAGCGCCAGAGAGAAGATAATAGCACCCGTCTGGGACTGTCTGTACAGGATACAGAAGACGGTAAGGGTGTAAAGGTGCTGGACGTAACTGAAGGCTCCGCAGCGGAAAAGGCCGGGTTTAAGGAGGAGGATGTGATTACAGAACTGGGCGGTTCTGCCGTACGGTCGGCCCGCGACGTGGTAAGCACCTACCAGGCGAACAAGGCTAAAGGCGAACTGAACGCGAAAATACTTCGCGGCGGCAAAGTGCAAACGCTGACCGTAAAAGTGCCAAAAAAGCTGAATAAAGCAGATTTATAGGTTTTCATACAATAGATATAGTTTAAGTGTTAGCGTAACAAAAGGCCTGCTTAGTGCAGGCTTTTTTATTGGCAGAGGGGCATTATCCCTCCCAACCAAAATTCCCCCACCATTATCCCAGTTTGAATATCTTTGTACGAATCGTCCGGACACAAATATCATGAGCTTGAACATCGATTATAGTAAGTACGAAGCCGTAATAGGGCTGGAGGTGCATGCACAGCTGCAAACGGTGAGTAAACTGTTTTGTAACGACAGCGCAGCATTCGGCGGCGCTCCCAATACGCATATCAGTCCCATCACCCTGGCGCACCCGGGTACATTGCCCTTTTTGAACAAGAAGGCCGTAGAGTACGCCATCCGCCTGGGCCTGGCCTGCCATTGTGAAATAGAAAAGGAGAACTATTTTGCCCGTAAAAACTATTTCTATCCCGATCTTCCCAAAGGATACCAGGTATCGCAACATACTGCGCCTATTTGTAAAGGTGGCTACGTAGCTATAGTAACAGATGCAGGTGCCCGTAACATCACACTCAACCGCATCCACCTGGAAGAAGATGCCGGCAAATCGATACACGACCAGGACCCGGACAATACCCTGATCGACTATAACCGTGCAGGTGTGCCGCTGGTGGAGATCGTGACCGAGCCGGATTTACATACTTCGGACGAAGCCTACGCTTACCTCACGGTGTTGCGCCGTCTCGTGCGCTTCCTCGAAGTGTGCGATGGCAATATGGAAGAAGGAAGTATGCGTTGCGATGCGAATATTTCCATCCGCCTGAAAGGCGATACCAATTTAGGCACGAAGGTGGAAGTGAAGAACATGAACTCTATCCGCAACGTGAAACGTGCGATCGATAACGAAGTAAAACGCCAGATCGAAATGACGGAGCGGGGCGAACGTATTGTGCAGGAAACCCGCAGCTTCGATGCTGCTAATGGCAGCTCGTTCCCACTTCGATCTAAAGAAGAAGCAAACGATTACCGCTACTTCGCCGAGCCAGACCTGGCGCCGTTCAACTTCTCCGATGCGTTTATCGATGATATTCGTAAGGCCTTGCCGCCATTGCCGGAACAACTGGTGCAAAAGTATGTGCAGCAACTTGGCCTGCCCGAATACGATGCGAACGTGCTTTGCGACGACCGCGAAACAGTGCAGTATTTCGAAGCGCTTATTGCAACCACACCGCACTACAAAGCCGCAGCCAACTGGATGCTCGGTCCTGTAAAGTCTTACCTGAACGAACATAGCATCAGCATAGATCAGTACCCGCTTCCTGCCGCTTCGCTGGCGGCGCTCATTGCACTGGTGGCAGATGGGAAGGTGAATTTTTCCATCGCCTCTTCCCGCATTTTACCTGAATTGATAAAGACGCCGGAAAAAGCGCCGCTCGATATTGCCACTGGGCTAAACCTGGTGCAGGATACGGATGCCGGCAGCATTGCACCGATCGTAGATGAGGTGCTGGCCAAATATCCGGATAAGGTGAAAGAGTTTAAAGCAGGTAAAAAAGGATTGATGGCGCTGTTCGTAGGAGAGGTAATGAAGTTGTCCAAAGGAAAAGCAGATCCTAAATTGACTAACCAGTTGCTGGCGGAAAAACTCCGTTAAAAGAAGGTTAACCTGCCTTTCGATATCGCTTTTAACACCTATTTTTGAAAGATTCAGTTATCAAAACAAAAGACCCGAAATGAAAAAATCAATATTACTGTCAGCTTTCGCAGCCGCGTTGTTCGCAGTGGGCTGTAATGAGCAGGAGGAGAAAGGGGAGTTTAAGATAGATGTGAAGCTGGCCAATGCACCGCTGAATAAAGTAGTGCTGGAAGAACTCACGATAGAATACCCGAAGATCGTAGATAGCACCAACATTACTGATCCTGCCGGCAAGTTTACGCTGAAAGGATTGGTGAATACACAGGGACTTTACCGCATTCGTTTTGAAGATGGTAAGTTTATTATGCTGGCGCTGGATGCAGGCGACATCGCGATCGACGGAGACTATAATCAACTGGAGAAGATCGCGGTCAAAGGTTCCGACGGCACCGTGGAAATCCGCGATATGCTGAACAAGTATAACGAGAAAAGCGTTACGCTCACCGGCCTTCAGATGCGCATGGACAGTCTGCAGCAGATCAAAGGTACCGATAGCCTGCAAGCGGTTACGAACGAGACGTTCACCAAAGAGGTAGAAGCCTTGAAAAAAGAGGTAATAGATGTGACCAACAATTCTAAAAACCCGGCCACTGCCGCTTTTGCGTTTACACTGTTGCCTCCGGAAACGCCACAGGAGCAAACTGCTTATAAAGAGCGTTTGGCCAACCTGGAAAAACGTTTCCCGCAGAACCCATTTGTAAAATCAGTAGCGCAAAAGCTGGGCGAACAAATGAAACAGGACGACCAGCCACAGCCAACTGGTCCGGAAGATGGTCCGGCTAAAATGATTGGTCAAACCGCGCCTGACTTTACCCTGCCGGATGTTAATGGCAAAATGGTAAGCCTGAGTTCTTTCCGCGGTAAGTATGTACTGGTAGATTTCTGGGCCAGCTGGTGTGGTCCTTGCCGCCAGGAGAACCCGAACGTAGTAAAAGCGTATAATGCCTATAAAGCGAAAAACTTCACCATATTGGGTGTGTCGCTGGACAGGGAAAAAGCAGACTGGCAAAAGGCAATTGCGGCTGACGGTCTTAACTGGGCGCATGTGAGTGACCTCAAGTTTTGGGAATCTGCAGTCGTGCCTTTGTACAACATCAACGGTATACCAACCAACATCCTGCTCGATCCTTCCGGTAAGATCGTAGCTGCTAACCTCCGCGGCAACGCGTTGGAAGCGAAGTTGGGCGAATTATTGAAATAATATCTTCCCGAATAAATCGTTTTGAAGAGGCTGTATCACGCAACGATGCAGCCTCTTTTTATGTCGACGAACGTATATGCCAGCTTTTGTTAGATTGATTATACTCGCCTGTGTCTTGCTGCTGACGGGCGTTTCCACCTATGCTTCCATCATCGTTTGCACCTGGAACATACGCGACTTCGGACAAACGCGCACCGATGAACAGATCCGTTATATCGCGCAAACGATTAAACATTGTGATGTAGTATCCATACAGGAAGTGGTGGCCGGTGCAGGTGGTGCGCAAGCCGTGGCAAAACTGGCGGAGCATTTGAATCGTACCGGTGTGCGGTGGGATTACGTGGTGAGTGTGTCCACGAGCAGCAGTGCGTATAAGCGCGAACGTTATGCTTTTCTTTGGAAGACGAGCCGCCTGACTAAAATCGGCGCTGCCCGGTTGGAAAAGCAATATCACTTACAGATAGACCGCGAACCGTTTTACATAGATCTAAAATATGAGAAGCAAATATTTACGCTTGCCGGCTTTCACGCCATTACTGCAAAGCAGCAACCGGAGCGGGAGGTAAAGTATCTGCGCTATTTGCCGGTCACGAAAGGGCCTTATCCGTTAGTGTTTTGCGGCGACTTTAACCTGCCGTCTTCCCATAGCGTATTTAACCCGTTTAAGAAGATGGGTTACCTGCCTGTACTCACTACGCAAAAGACATCGCTTCGTCAAAAGTGTAGGGGGATGGATTGCCTGGCTTCCGCATTCGATAATATTTTCATACCGCATCGGCAATTAAATGTGCTCCGCTCCGGCGTGATTCACTTCTATCGCGACTTCCCCCTGTTCGATCAGGCAAGGGGTATTTCTGACCATATTCCTGTATTCGCCGAGATCGACTTCAGGTAAAAGTAGCCTTTCAGGGTGGTGTTTACGTCAGCCATGAGCCTACATCTTCCCGCTTGCGTAAATTAATTGTCAAAAATTTCCCGATTTGATTATTAGGTTACAATTTTATGACTTAGTTTTGTTCCACTCAATTACTCCGCGCTAACTAAGTCTTACCTGGTAACTTCCGCCGTTATCAAGCAAGTCTTGTATTACCAATTCGACCTTTCAACTCAATCATTGTGTACCTGTCCGGCTTTTTAAAAAATGCCGGGAGGGGAACTTATTGCTTAAAGATAACCTTGCCGGGCATGGCGGAGTAATTGCTCCGGTAAGCTGGTGGTTGGCCCAATTCTAGACAGGGCCGATCATCTTTTTTGTCTGAAGCGTGTATTGTTTAAACATTAAATCATTACCAGGATGAAAGCTTTATCGCGTGCGCTTCCGGCTATGTTGCTGGCCTGTGCATTGTTGATCGTAAATACGGCGCAGGCGCAAAAACGTATCGTATCGCTCAACGGAACAGTAACCGAAATTCTTTGCGCACTCGGGTTCGAGAAGCAATTAGTAGGTGTGGATGTGACCAGTACTTACCCGGCATCTATGCAAAAAGTAGCCAAGGTGGGTCACAACCGCAACATCACTGCAGAACCTGTACTGGCATTGCAGCCAGACCTGGTGATCACTACATCTAACCACGTATCGCCTGCGGTGTTGGAGCAGTTTAAATCAGTAGGGGTTAAGACCGTCGTACTTACCCAGGAGTATTCACTGGAAGGTACCTGTACCCTCATTAACCAGGTAGCTGCTGCGCTGAACGTGGCTGCGAAAGGCGCTGCGCTTTGCAAACAACTGGAAACAGACCGCCAGGGCATTAAAGCGTTAAGCCGTCCGAAAAAGGTATTATTCATTTATGCGCGTGGTGCCGGTACCATGATGGTGGCCGGTAAAGAAACCTCGCTTGATAAAATGATCACCCTCGCCGGTGCAAAAAATGCAGCGGATGGATTCAAAGATTTCAAACCGTTAACAGCCGAAGCACTTGTGGCTGCCAATCCGGATGTGATCCTGATGTTCGATACCGGGCTGGAAAGCATGGGCGGTGTGAACGGTTTATTGAAAGTGCAGGGCGTAGCACAAACTACGGCCGGTAAAGAAAAGAAAGTAATCGTCATGGACGGTCAGCTGCTCACCGGCTTTGGCCCGCGTATAGTACAGGCGCTGCGCGAACTTACACAGAAGATAGAGGGATAGTGAATGAATAAAGGAATGAAACGCGCAGGCATTGTTACGGTACTCGTAGGTATGCTGATCGCAGCGGTTGTGTTTAGTACAGGCATTGGTGCCATGCCCATTTCACCCATGCAGGTAATCGCGATCTTACTCGCGAAAACTGGTATTCGTGTACCCGTAGCTTACGAAGAAGGAACGGCCGCCGTATTATGGATGATCCGTTTACCGCGCGTTGTATTAGGCGTCATCATCGGCGCCGGATTGGGTATTGCGGGTGCCGCGTTACAGGGATTATTCCGTAACCCGTTAGCCGATCCCGGACTGATAGGCGTGAGCGCTGGCGCATCGCTTACAGCGGTGATGCTCATCGTACTGCAATCTTCCTTTTCCTTTTTTGCTGACAGTCCGCTCTTACAATATTACCTCATGAACATCGTCACTTTTTGTGGCGCTGTTGTGGCGGTACTAATCGTGTTCCGCATATCGCTGCGTAATGGACAGGCGATCATGTCTACTATGTTGCTGGCGGGTATTGCGATCAACGCGCTGTGTAATGCCATCACCGGGTTAATGACTTATGTATCCACCAATGAACAATTGAGGAGCATCATTTTCTGGTTGATGGGCAGCCTGGGCGGGGCGAGCTGGCGTACAGTGCTGGCGGTGTTGCCCTTTGTGGTGCTCCCGCTGATATTCCTGCCACGCATCGCTTATGCATTAAACGTGTTTGCCCTGGGTGAACGTGAGGCAATGCACAGCGGTGTGAAGGTAAGCCGTCTGAAAACACAGCTGATCATATGTGCCACCATGGCCGTTGCAGCAGGTGTTGCGGTGGCCGGGGTGATAGGCTTTGTAGGACTGGTAGTACCGCATATTGTGAGGCAGGTCACCGGGCCAGACAATCGCATTCTTATTCCCTGTTCGGCTTTGCTGGGAGCAGTACTACTCACCGTTTCAGATCTGCTTTGCCGCACCATTGCCGCTCCGGCGGAAATACCGGTAGGTATTGTAACGGCAATCATCGGTACGCCCTTCTTTATCTGGCTGATATTAAAAGAGAAAAAATCGCTGGCCATATGATGCTTGAAGTAAACAACCTCACCGTAGAATTAGGCGGCAGGCCCATTCTCCGAAACCTGTCAATACAGGCGGGTACGGGCGCGGTGTGTGTATTGATGGGTGCGAACGGTGAAGGTAAATCTACTTTGCTCCGCACCCTGGCTGGAGAATATCCTCATTACACCGGCGAAATAAAAATGGCAGGCCGCAACCTGCGGCAGATGAGCATTAGCGACCAGGCGCAGCAACGTGCCGTGTTATCTCAACAACTCTCGCTTTCATTGCCATTCACCGTGCAGGAAGTAGTAGCGATGGGGCGCTATGTGCATGGTGGCCGTAGTGCTACAGCCGATAAGGAGCTGGTGAACTATGCTTTAAGGCAGCTACAGGTATACGACCTGCGTGACCGCTCTTACCTCACACTTTCGGGCGGACAAAAGCAACGGGTGCAAATGGCCCGCGTGCTGGCGCAACTGCTGGAAGTGCCGGATATACAGGGCATGGATTATGCCGGCAAAAAAATATTATTACTCGATGAGCCGGTTACCGGTATGGACATCCTGCATCAGCAGCTGTCGCTTCAATTAGCGCAGCAGCTGGCGAAGCAGGGCGTACTGGTAGTAGCTGTGCTGCACGATTTTCAATTGGCTGCAGCGTATGCGCAACATGTATGGATGCTGAAGCATGGAGGTGTACACTCCAGCGGCACTGTACGTAACGTATTTACGCCGGCTAACATTTCCGCCTGTTTCGGTATTGCCGTACAGGTGCTGGAGCATCCCGGCTTCAACTACCCCCTGGTAGTAACCACTACAGGGGAGGGCCCAATTCAATTACCAACTGCCGCTACGGCATTAAACGCATTAAATATGAGTACAGTAACTGCCACATCGCTGAAAGACAAATGGCTGCAATTCCGTGTAGATAATCCGAAAGTACGCATCCGCGATGCCGCGCAACAGATCGGCACCAGCGAAGGTGCATTGGTGGCTGCTTTTGCAGGCACCTGCGTAACCCGCCTTAACCCCGATTTTCGTGCATTGATCAAATGTATGCCCGAGCTGGGGAAAGTAATGGTACTTACGCGCAACGAAAGCTGCGTGATCGAAAGGAAAGGTGTGTTCGAGAAAGTAGATGTAGATAATCCGCATGTAGGCCTGGTATTGGGTGCTGATATCGATCTGCGTATGTTCATGAATAAATGGGCACATGGTTTTGCAGTGAACGATGATGAGGCTTCCGGCTTTAAAACATCCATCCAGGTATTTGATGGCCAGGGTGTAGCAGTGATCAAGTTTTATCCTACCGATGCCACAGATCGTGCAGCATGGGATAAGGTAGTGGCTGATTTTACGGCGGATGTGCAGGATAACATGATTGCGGAACAAGCACCTGCAAGAAAACCCGTGTATGCGGAACAGGTAGATAAGACAGCCTTCCTGGAAGAATGGGCGGTATTGAAAGATACGCATGACTTCTTCCCGCTGATCATGAAACACAAAGTTTCCCGCACACAGGCGCTGGCGCTGGCAGAAGGCCGCTTTGCCCGCAAAACCTCCAACGAAGCGGCGAAACAGCTGTTGGAACAGGCGGCGGCATCCGGCCTGGAAATTATGATTTTCGTAGGCAACCATGGTAATATTGAAATACATACCGGCCCGGTAAACAAGATCCTCGAAATCCCTGGATGGATCAACGTAATGGACCCGGACTTGAACATCCATCTGAAAATGGGCGACATTGCTCAAAGCTGGATCGTGGAGAAGCCTTCGGTAGATGGTGTGGTAACTTCACTCGAAGTATTTGACGCCGCCGGTGAAATGATTGTACAGTTCTTCGGCAAACGTAAGCCCGGCCAACCCGAGCTGGAAACGTGGAGAGCATTGGCCGCAACATTATAAGCCAGCCATATATTTTGTAAAGTCCCGGCGGTTACGTCGGGACTTTTGCATCTACCCCTCGTCGTCATTGCGAATGAAATGAAGCAAACATCCGCTACAATAGAAGGCTGCACGCGAGTTCTTATGTTTAAAAAGTTATGGCATCGAAGTTTGTTTCGCTCCGCTGGCAATGACGTCGCTACTATACCGAGACTACGCATTTATTTTTCCCGATTGCGTAAACGATTTTCCCGTTTGCGTAAATGAATTCCTGTTTCAACATCTAATTTTGTCATTACTCCGCCCGCCTTCAGCATACGCCTGTTTCAGGTGTTTGCTGCATATCTATACGCTTTTCTGCCATAAACCAACTCACAGAACCGGACATGTGCCTGACGAGATTTTTATACACGATATTTTTATGTGCCGTATGTTCTGCAGCCTTCGCGCAAACCGATACCAGCATGCAGCAGAAAGACCTGGGCGAGGTGGTGGTGACCGCTACGCGCACTGAGAGCCTGAGCAGCAAAGTACCTATTCCCGTTAGCGTTATTTCGCGCAAACAGATTGATATGCTTGGCAGTCGCCGGCTGGATGAAGTACTGCGTGAACAAACCGGGCTTGCATTAGTGTCTGATGTGAGCGGCGGTAGTCATGGTTCGGGCTTGCAGTTACAGGGGTTCGATCCTGCTTATACGATGATCATGATCGACGGGCAGCCGTTAATTGGCCGCAACTCCGGCATGCTCGATCTTTCGCGCATCACCATTGCCGACATAGAGCGTATCGAGATCGTAAAGGGCGCCAGCTCTTGTTTATACGGCAGCGAAGCATTGGCTGGTGTGATCAACATCATTACACGTAAGCCGTTAAGTGCAATAAGTCTGAATGCGAATTTACGATACGGCACTTACAACACCTTTGATGCCATCATGGAAGGCGGCCTGCCATTCCATCATAACAAAGGACATATTTCGCTTTCCGGTAACTATTACCGTACCGATGGTTTTAATGCCAATCCGGATGCGCAACAGGCTAATACCGTATTGCCGTATGCAACGTATACGTTGCAGGCCCGCGGCGGTTACCTGCTTAATGAGAATAACAGGTTAAACCTGTCGGCACGTTGGGCACATCTGCATCAGCATAACGATTACGGTTATATTTCCGGTGTTACCACCAGTGATAAGCGAAGTGAAAAAGACCTGAACATCATGGCTACACTCGATAGCCGCCTGCGCGACAGCAGTACGTTGAAGACGCAATACTACCTCACCCGTTACGGTACCAACGAAAGCATTGCCAACAAAACTACCGGTGCTGCGCTGGAAGATAATTTCTTCACGCAATACATGCAGGGCGCCGAGTTGCAATACACTAACAAATGGTTTACCGGCGGCGCGGGCGGTACGCTCGAATCATTGGAGGCCACCCGTTATTCGGCCAAACGACAAATGCAAAGCGCTTTTGCGTATATGCAGATCGATTGGAAAATAGGAGCGCAATTCGGTATACTCGGCGGCCTTCGTTACGATCGCAACAACCTGTACGGCGATCAGCTGAGTCCTAAACTGGCAGTGCGTTACACGCCGAACCACATCATCAACTTTAAAGCATCTGTCGGTCGTGGATTTAAAGCGCCCGACTTCAGGCAGTCGTACCTGTCATTTACAAACGCACAGGTAGGTTATACCGTATTAGGGGTGGAAGAATTTGAAACCGGTTTACAACGGTTGCAGGATGCGGGCGAAATAGGGAACGTGTTGCCTGCAGCGGCCAGCATCCGGTCATTAAGCCCAGAACGATCTACTTCTTACAACGCCGGTTTTACTTTAACACCCTTGCGTAAAATAAAGGTCGAAATGAACGTGTTCCGGAACGACGTAACAGATCTTATCAACACCATCACAGTTGCCGAAAAAACGAATGGCTGGCAGGTGTACTCTTACGTAAACGTATCCAAAGCCCGTATGCAGGGACTGGAAGTGAACGCCAGCTGGCAGCTGCCTTACGGCTTTTCGCTGAGCGGCGGCTATCAGCTGCTGTATGCAAAGAACCGCGACGTGATCGATTCTATCAAAAGCGGTACTGGTAATTATGCGTCGATAGCAGATAGTTACGGACAGGCGCGCCGTTCCACCGAAAAGGATTACTACGGTATTGAAAACCGCTCGCGGCACATGGGTAACCTGCGACTCGCGTATGAACACAAGCCCTTAGGCATTACCGTCAGTTTACGTGCGAACTATCGCGGTAAGTACGGTTATACTGATTTGAACGGCAACCAGTTCATCGACGAGTACGATCGTTTTGTAAAAGGCTATACACTGTTGAATGCAACTGTGGGAAAAACATTCCTGCAGAACAGGCTGTCTGCACAATTATCGGTGGACAATATCACCGGGCATATGAACCCTTTCATTCCAAACCTTGCGGGGCGTGTATACACCGTGGGTATTGGATGGAAGTTCCTCAAACCATAAAACCATCTTTTTAAATTTTATAAACCTTCAAACATGCGTATCAATTACAAGCAAGCATTAGTAGCAGCATCAGCGGCCGTTTTAACCTTAGTAGCGTGCGGCAAAGACGATGAAAAACCAAACATTCCGGCCGTTGCCGTTTCTATCACCGACCTCGCTGCCGATACGGCTGCAGCCAGTGGTGCGGGTGCCAAGGCTCCCCGCTACTTTACCCTCGACAGTCAACTGCTCTCTAAAGCGGATACCGGCAAATGGGATATCTCTTTCACGGGCACTTATAACGGTGACGTAGCTGCACAGAATGGTAAGATCGCGTTGGTAGATAGCGCATTTGACGCATTGACTACTGTTCCGCATGACACAGCATTTAAATATACCAAAGTAGGTATTAATGGCTTCGGTGGCGCAGTGGGCTGGTATAACTACAACATGACTTCACACGTTCTGACTGCACAGCCTAACCGTACATTGGTGTTTAAGAACCGTGCCGGCAGATATGTGAAACTGCAGATGGTTTCCCTGTACAAAGGCAATCCTGAAGCGCCTACCCGTGCAACACCTGCTCCGTACCTGACGTTTAAATACTACGTACAGGTAAACGGCGGCAAGAATCTTACAACACTTAAATAAGTATAACCTTTGCCATCAATAAAGAAGGGGCTGTCTCAAAAGTAGTTTGATGGTCATGAGAATCGCGTAAACGAAAAATTTCTCCATCAGGTACCCGTATAAAAACGGGTAGAAATTACTTTTGAGACAGCCCCTTTTCGTACAGTAGCAAGACGTTCCGCTTTTAGAAGGATAATTTGAAGCTTCCGAACACCCCGAAAGTACGATTGTATTCCTCCCCGGGTTTGCGGCCAGGCGCCACTCGCCACACAAAATCTACCCGCAGGAATTTCAGGATATTTTCCACGCCGGTACCAACTTCGAGGTACGGGCTGCCTTCCAGTGTTTTGAAAGCATAGCCGTTATTCAGGTTCAGTTGTTTGTTCTTTTCAGTGAGTTTGCCGATCACACCTTTCGCCGTCCAGAACTGGCGGAACTTCAGTTTACGCACTAACGGTATGTAGTTGAAGATGCCGCTGCCGATCGTATGTTCTACGTTAAAGCCCGCGTATTCATCACTCAGGAACTCGAAGCGGTTCATCATGTTAAACGCGTACTTGTTGTAATAGTAAATTTCGTTACCGGGATGTATTTCCAGCAGGGGATAAGGCAATGCGGGACCGAATACTTTACCGCCGAACAAGTTGTAATAAATGGTGCCCAATGCGCCTACTTTCCAGTAATCAGATACGGTGAGTGATACCTTTTCGTAAGAGTAGTTGCTGCCGGCGACGCCTGGTATGCCTACTGCGAAACGGCCTTCCACCACAGGATATTTGCTGCCAAGGCTATAGCGGTAGTAGTTGCCTTCCAGGAACTCTTCGCGATAGGCATAACGGAGTTTTAAGGCCACTTCCGAGTTGGCTAACGGCGTGCGTCCGCTGATGTCCTTCGGATAGTATTCCTTGCCCGGAAGGGGCGCAAAAGGCATGAATTGTTTATGTATCACCGATAAGTGGTGAGAGAAGCCGTTGTAGTATTCTTTATAGAACTCGAGCCGCTTTTCGTCGATCATCATAAACTTCTGCGGAACGCCTTGTTTACGGATGGCGAGCGAGAAGATGTTGTCGGTACCTACCTCATCGTAGTACGTGGCGCCGTTGTCGAGGTCGCGGGTGTAGGAGGCGTACAGGTAAGTGCGTGGTGAACGGTCCAGTATCCACAACCCGGTCATTTTACCTTTGAAACGCTGGTCGCCGAAGCCGTACGCCAGGTAGCCGTAAAGATAAATGTCTTTATGCACCTGCGGCGTCGTGCCCAGGTCGAGGCGCATACGGAAGCCTTCGAGGCGGTTTTGGCTGAACAGGTACCAATACGGGCCCCATTCCAGCGGACCGAAAGCTTTGTATCCGGTAGCAATGAATTTGATCGTGTTGGAGTACTTCTGGAACAGCGGCATTTTTTGCAGCGTGTCCACCATCTTATAAATCGCTACTTCGTTTTTCGTGAGGGAATCGTGGCGGGCCTGCACCCAGTAATCTTCGTCACGTTTACGCGCGCTGTCGGCGATCACAATATTTTGCGGGTACTTCTTTTTCTCTTCGAAGATGTTGGTGGCGGCCGTGTCGTTCACGATCACATGTTCGTAACTGGTGGTTTTGCGGCCGATAAACTCCAGTGTTTTCGTCGGTTTCGGGCTGGGCGTCCAGAAGTCGACGATGAACTTATCTTTTGCCAGGAACCACTGCGTACTGTCGTAAATCGGCTTAAACTCCTGCACCAGGCTAATGCGGCGTACAAAGTTAATGTTGGCATCACCCGGTACCGACATACTCATTTTCTGTACTGCATACGTACTGTCCTGCACCCACACTTCTCCCACAAACACATTTTCTCCTTTTCTTTTCGGGAGGAAGTTAAGTTTGATGTACCGCTTGCTGGCCACGTACTGCGTATCGGTAATGCGGTAGTTGTAAAACATGGCGCCGCTGTTGGAGATCGGGCTTACGAATTGTTTATCGAATACCGGGATGTAGTTGTCGTATACGTTTATGTTCTGGTACATGCTGCCCAGGAACTTTGTTACACTTTCATTGTCTAAGCCGGATGTGCGGCTGGCTTTGATAATCTCTTTCTCTTTCCGCGGGCTGCGTTGAAAGTAGTAATCAGAAATTGATTCCGTCAGGAATACCGGCAGGAAAGGTTTGGTTTCAGAAGTGCTGTCAATATTTTTCAGTACAAAAGCAAAAGGTTTAGTGAAGCGGTTCTTCGACAATTTAACCGTATTCAGGTTTTTCATGTCCAGCTCCAGCTTATTGTATACCTCGTATTTGTAGTTGTCTAGTTTATCGTAATTGTTGTCGGGTTTACGGCGAATGATTTGTCGGAGCAGGAGCAAGGCAAAGTTAACGTTCGCTTTTACTTCGAACTGTTTAAGCGATACATCGGAGCGGCTGATCTCAAAATTGATAAGCTGCGCCGTATCGGTACGGCTAACAAACATTACAGTTCGCTGGTATCCCATTACTCTAACAAGTAATGAATCAGATGGTATTCCGTTCAGGTTGAATTGATAAAAACCTTCTTCGTTGGTGACCATTCCCTCGTTGGTGCCTAGGAACTGCAAAGTTGCAAAGGGGATTACTTCCTGGGAATGCGCATCTTTAACCACACCACTGACCTTATATCGTTGAGCCTGAATGCCTGAGAAACTGACAATGCCGATCATCAGCGCTAAAATTCTTTTCCATGCGGTCATACAGGGGGCAAATTAGATATTTTAAGGCTATTTAAGCGTTCGTACCACTAAAATGACTTCATATTTACATCAAAATATATTTGGAGGATAAGAAACTTTTAATAGCTTTGTAGTGCAAAGTGCTTTACTTATGAACGAGCAACAACACCTAGATACCCTCACCGACATCAAACGGATGATGGAGCGCTCTACCAGGTTTATATCCCTGAGTGGCCTCAGCGGCATAATTGCCGGCGCGGCTGCCATAGCAGGAGGTGCGGTAGCGTTCGTGCTTATCCGGGATTATTATTACCAGTGGGACGTGTTGGGTAACCACAGCCGCCAGGACTTTCTGCACCTGAAGGTGAAGTTAATGGTGCTGGCGCTCGCAGTGTTGGTGATAGCGCTTACCGCAGGCTGCTACCTTACCTGGCGCCGCGCCCGCAGGAACGGGGAGGCGATTTGGGATGGGGTGGCACGCAAAGTGCTGGTTAACCTGGCGATACCATTGGTAGCCGGCGGCGCGTTCGTTATGGGCTCGCTGTATAATGAAGTACCGGTGCTGATCGCTCCTGTGTGCCTCATTTTTTACGGTCTGGCCCTGGTCAACGCCAGTAAGTACACTTTGTCCGACATCCGCTACCTGGGATTGGTGGAAATCGCGCTGGGGATCGTTAATCTCTTCGCGGTACGGTATGGCCTGTATTTCTGGGTGCTTGGGTTTGGGGTACTACATATCGTGTACGGCACATCCATGTGGTGGAAATATGAGCGTGGTACGAAGGTTTCTTAATCCGGAGAAGATTATGGAAATTCGTGTCCGAAAAGTAGCAGGGAGCAATTAAAGCGAAGCAATGAATCCGATCGGTAACCTAAATAAGATTTTCGAAAGCCGCATCCGCCTCGGCGTGATGAGCGTTCTGATGGTCAATGAAGAAGTAAACTTCAATGATCTCAAAGAAGTGTTGGAGGTAACAGACGGCAACCTGGCGTCGCACCTCAGCACGCTGGAGGAAAACGGGTTCCTGAAAGTGCATAAAGGTTTTATCGGTCGTAAAACAAATACTACATATTCTATTACCAAAGCAGGAGAGAAGGCCTTTAAAGGGCACATCGCCGCCTTGGAGCAAATGATCAAGTTTTCACAGTAAATTTTTTTTGTCCTTACACTTTGAAACGCAAAGTGCTTTTAGTTAAGTAAAAAGGAGGCCAGGCGGCAAAAAACTAACGCAGTAATGTGACTGACATTGCCATGCCCGACGGGTTCGAACGGGTGTAGCAAAACAAGCCGCAAACAGCGCCTGGCGGAGCTATGTCTTTTTTTTCATCATCAACATAAACACGATTAAAACACTTTTTATGGAAGAATCATGGGTTAAACGTTACGCTTATATCATCAAAGCCGCTCTCATACTGATCATGATCGTGGTATTACTGGTTCCCCTTGCCATGACGGAGGCTATGATCCGCGAGCGATCCTATCGCCAGGAGGAGGCGATTAGAGAAGTAAGCGGCAAGTGGGGACAGGCACAAACGGTAACCGGCCCTGTACTGGTGGTGCCTTACAAAAAGGGAAATGCAGTTAATTATGCCTACTTCCTCCCCGAGGAACTAAACGTCGACGGCGACCTCGTTTCGGAAAACAGGCAGCGGGGAATTTACAATATCGCGGTTTATAACTCCAATATCAAACTGAACGGCCGGTTTAAACCCTTGTCTACAGAAGGTTTAAGCCTCGGTGCAGATACATTGTCGCTCAACGACGCCTTCCTGGCCGTAGGCATCACCGACCTGCGGGGTATTAATAAGGAGTTGAAAGCCAGCTGGGACGGCCGCGACATCAAGTTTATACCTGGTTTGCCTAATTCAGAGGTATTGTCCAGCGGTATTCACGCAAAGATGTCATTGCAGCCTGACGATTCGGGCCACACCTTCAGCCTGAACCTTGCCCTGCGCGGCTCTGAGCAATTCAGCTGCTCGCCGTTAGGTGCAAATACGAAAGTATCGGTTCGCTCGAACTGGAGAACGCCCAGCTTCGACGGCGCCGTACTGCCTGAAACGCACAGCATCGGTAAAGACTCGGGCTTCGTGGCAAAATGGGAAACGCTCGGCATTGGCCGCACTTTCCCACAGGAATGGACGGGTAACAACATAAAAATCAATTCTTCCGACATCACTGTGAAACTCTTTCCTGCCATCGATACGTACCAGCAGTCACTCCGTTCGGTAAAATACTCCGTACTCATCATCGGTCTCACGTTCCTTTTGTTCTACTTCATCGAACTGTTGCAGGGCCGCGCAGTGCATCCGTTACAGTACATGCTCATCGGCCTGGCGTTGTGTATTTTCTATACCCTGCTGATCGCGATTTCCGAGCAGCTGAATTTCACCATCGCGTATGCTATCGCTGCGACTATGACGGTAGGGTTGATCACGTTTTACTTGTCAAGCGTATTTAAGAACACCCGCACCGGCCTGGTGATCGGTGGCGCATTGGGCGGTTTGTATGCCTTCCTGTACGTGATCATTCGTTCTGAAGATCAGGCGCTGTTAATGGGCAGCATCGGCTTGTTCGTTACACTCGCTGTCGTGATGTTCATCAGCCGCCGCATCCGCTGGGAAAAATTATCTGCCCCAACTATTTCTCAATAACCCTCATAAGTCCGCATCATGAAAATTAAAATGATACTGCCGGCGCTTACAGAAGCAAAAAGCCCGTACTGGCGCCCTATCAAATACTCGTTGTTCCCTCCCCTGGGATTGGCCACGCTGGCCGGTTATTGCAGGGCCGACGATGAAATCGACCTGCAGGACGAGCATGTGGAGGAGCTGAGGACGGACGATATGCCCGAACTGGTGATCATACAGGTGTACATCACCAATGCTTACCGGGCGTATGCGCTGGCAGATCATTACCGCAAAAAGGGCTGCTATGTTTGCCTGGGCGGACTGCACGTTACATCCCTGCCGGAAGAGGCGATGCCGCATGCAGACAGTATTTTCATCGGACCGGGAGAAGATATTTTCCCAGCCTTCCTGGAAGATTTCCGGAACAAAAGGCCGCTACCTCGCTACGTATCCCGCATCAGAACGTTGCAGGGAGTACCTAAAGTTCGCCGCGACCTGATTAAACGTTCCTATTATCTCGTACCTAATTCCATTGTTGTAACCCGTGGCTGCCCGCATCACTGCGACTTCTGTTACAAGGATGCCTTCTTTGAAGGGGGACGATCTTTTTACACCCAGACCGTTGATGATGCATTGTCTGAAATCGATCGTCTCCCCGGGCGCCACCTGTATTTTCTCGACGATCATCTGTTGGGCAACCAACGTTTTGCATCCGGACTTTTCGAAGGTATGAAAGGTATGGACCGCGTGTTCCAGGGCGCGTCTACGGTGGATGCGATATTACGCGGCGACCTCATTGAGAAGGCGGCCGAAGCCGGTATGCGCAGTGTGTTCATAGGTTTTGAAACCCTGGCGCAGGGCAATCTTTTGCAAAGCAATAAAAAGCAAAACCTGGGCAAGGATTACGCCGCCGCGATCCGCCGCTTGCACGACCTTGGCATCATGATCAATGGCAGCTTCGTGTTCGGGCTGGACGAAGATGGGCCGGATGTGTTTAAACGTACGGTGGACTGGGCTGTTCAAATGGGGCTTACTACCTGCACGTTTCACATCCTCACACCTTACCCGGGCACTGGATTGTATAAAAGTATGCAGGCCGAAGGCCGTTTGCTGCACAGCAACTGGGATTTGTACGATACACGTAATGTCGTTTACAAAACCCGCGGCTTGTCGGCCGAACAGCTGAAGGCTGGCTACGACTGGAGTTATAAATCTTTTTATTCCTGGAGTAACATTGCCCGCGCCTCGCTGCAACACGACGATATCAAACACCAGCTGAAACACTTTGCTTACGCTGGTGGCTGGAAGAAATTTGAACCCTTGTGGAACTTCATTATAAAGAACCGCCATCTAAACCAAATGCTGCCACTGCTGGAGGCGATACTGTCCAAAGTAAGGAACGGGCCGGACAGGTATTCGCCCCAGCCAGTGCTGCAGCATTGATCAAACTAAAAAACTAACAACGATGAAAACAATGATCTCCAATTCCCGCTGGCCTTTGTGGCTGGGAATTATACTCACACTGCCAGCTGGCTGGCTGATCTTAATGACCGTACTGAAGTATGGTATGGGCTATTCCTTTCTGTCAGACTGGTCGGGACCGGCGGCTGAGAGTATGGGGCTGGTCACTTATGGCCTCGGCTTTAATTTATGGGTAATACTCGCGCCCACGCTGGCGGTCATCATTAACGTATTGTCTTTTACCCACTGCGAATACACCTTTTACCAGCATTTTATTTCGATGCGTTTTATGGTGCGCAAAAACTGGTGGAATATGGCGGTAGCCGCCAACGGGATGCTTATCTTAGGGATGGTTTTTATCTATTTGCTGGGAGAGAACGGCTGGCGTTTCATGTTCCTTTTTGAATGACTGCCCCAACGTTCTTTGCTGTTAATACTTTTTGTATGTCCATTTTTAAACAAACCATTCGCAACCGGGTACGAAGTTTTGGCTACGCCTTCAGCGGAATTGTCGCTTTTCTTAAAAGTGAGCCGAACGGGCGCATTCACGCGGTAGCCACTGTATTGGTCATTGCCGCAGGTTTTTATTTTGATATCGGGTTGATGGAATGGGGCTTGCTCGTGCTGGTGATGGGATTAGTATGGATTACCGAAATACTTAACACAGCCATCGAAAAAGCAATGGACCATGTTGCGCCCGGGCGGCATACTATGGTGAAATTCGTGAAGGACGTGGCAGCAGCGGCGGTACTTATTGCTGCCATCACCGCCGTGGTGATCGGTGGTATTATTTTCTTACCCAAAATAGCTGAATTTTTATGAAGGCACGACAGTTAACGTACCTGCTTACACGAAAATATACTTTAACCGACATGACCTGTGTTGGCGCCGCGTTTTGCCTGTTGCTCGTAACAGCACGCACGGCCTACACCCGCGATGCCGGTTACTTTTTTATGGTGTGGAATCTCTTTTTAGGATACGTACCTTTTATAATCAGTAATGCCATGGCCCGCATACCCGCCCTGGTACAGCGTTGGTGGCTGCTCATTCCCACCCTGTGCTGCTGGATACTGTTTTTGCCCAACGCTCCGTACATGATCACGGATTTGTTCCATCTTGAACCTTTTGGCCCTGTGCCGCAGTGGTTTGATTTGTTCCTGCTTTGCTCGTTTGCTTTTACGGGTTTGATGGTGGGTTACTTGTCAATGGCTCAGGTGAAGCAATTGTTACAGCAACGCTTCGATGCGGGCTTGCGTGGGTTTAACCTGCCAGTGATCTGGTTATGTGCGATTGGTGTGTATATCGGCCGTTTTTTACGTTGGAACAGCTGGGATTTGTTTACGCGTCCGCTCGCGGTGTTGAGCGATTTGCTGGGGATCTTGTTTCACCCGGCGCGGTATCCGGGAGCCTGGGGCTTTACTTTCTGTATGGGCTGTTTTATGAGTATCCTTTATTATACTGCAAAAAAAATCCCGGGCCGCATGTGACCCGGGATTTATCTTTTATATCTGTTGGTTAGAAGTCAACTCCCATACCGAAGGCCCAAACCGGCTTCCCTTTAAAGAAGCGGATCATCGGCCAGCCGGCGTCTACACGCAGGTAATAACCCGCAATCGTCGTTCTCGCACCAAAACCGTAACCACCCACGAACGGTCCCAGGAAGCCTTCTTTCACCCTGGTAACTACACCATCGGGGCTATAGAAGTACGTATAGTTCGCGTCTTTAAACTTCAGCTTTTCGTACCACGCAGTACCGATGTCGATGAACGAGGTGAACATAAAGTTGCGCAGGAACGCAGAGTTGATCGGCCTGTCGATGAGTGTCGTAAACACTGGCAGGCGCAACTCGGTATTAAGCAACATCACGTTATTACCGTTCCTTGCATTCTGACGGTAACCGCGCATGTTATTGCTCAGCGTCTGGAACGCGTAGTTCGCATTGTAATTGATCGGGTTGTTACTGTTGATCTTCGGACTAAATTCATTGTCCGCGCCACCCAGGTAGTACAGGATCTTACGCCCGCCCCACGATACGTCCGCAGAGAAGCGGGTTGCCCATATGAAGTTGCGGAAGATCTTATGGTAGTGACGAATGTCCACCCCCATGTTGTATGTAAACTTGTTCTTCGCAGCGAACTCGTTCGATATGGCGCTGTAATCACCATCGATCAATGAGTTTACATCGATATAAGCTTTATAACGGGTGCCGTTCCAGATGTTGATAGCCGGATTGATCGTATTGTCGTACACGTATTCGATACGCGCGAGGATGCTCTTATCCTCCACATCCGGTGTTTTAAGCGACAGTTCGTCATTAGCCAGCATCACCAGCCTGTCTGTACGCCAACCCACCTGCAAACGAATGCTGCGCGCCTGGTCGAACGGATAACGCACTTCGCCCTGGTACAGGTTAGTCCTGATCTTGGCGGGGTAGTTAACACCATTCACGGTATCGCGCAGTGAGCCTTCGTCCACTTTGCGATAGTAAGTGAATTTATAGTCGAAGCGACGCTTCAGGTATGATGCGGAGATGAAGTACTCACTACCGTCAAGCGACGTTGGTATACGGAAACCACCATTAAATTTATAGTCTTCCATCAGGTCGCTCACACCGATGCGTATCATACCATTCACCGGGTCCGACAGGCGGATGGGACTGAACGGTCCGCCCGTAAAAGGTTGGTAACGGGTAATCAGTACCGAGTTATCGATCTGCGCCACGAGGTAATCCGTGGAGAACTTCAGGCGGTAAGCCGATAGTTTGGCGCTTTTCAGCACCGGCGGTTCTTCCAGTACAGGCATGTCTGGTACGGAGGCTACATCGGGTGTGCTGGTGTCTTCCGGTTCGTTGCCGAACTCATTCTGGAAGAAGTTAGACTTGGGCGTCGTGTCCTGCTTTTCGAAGTAAAGCGGGATACCCATTGCGATACTGTCCGCCTTCATCTGCTGCGCGCGGAAGCGGGTAGGCCGTGCATTCACGTTACGTTTACGCAGGGTGATCGTATCTACTTTCAGCTTGAAGAGGCGTTTAAAGTTCGCGAGTCTCACCACTTCCGACACCTGGCCCTGGTCGCCGGCAGCCCGCGATTCCTGGATGCCATACTGGTAGTTGGTGATCGGGAATACGTAGGTCGAATCCTTCGTAATGGAAATGGCCATCACCGTATCCGGCGCAGTAGAGCCATAAGCCTGCAGTGCGGAGTCCAGCTCCTCTGGATCAGGGTTGGTCAGCAATTCAGCACCCACCTGGTAAACGCTGTCGACCCCCGCCCTTTCGGTACGGAAGAAGCCTGCATAACGGTTGGAGATACCGTTCGCATCGGATACGAACGTGAAGTGGGTGGTGTTATACTGCACCGGGAAGCGGGCATTGCCATACTTCAGATCAGTAAGTTGTGAAATCTGTTTTTCAGATGATTTGTTCCAGTTATCGATCAGGAACACATTGTAGCGGTCGTGCGGCAATACAGTATCTGCTGTACGCGCTTTCGCCGACGGACGGTTAGAGGAGTAGATAATACCACTTTTACCCGGGAAGGCCACAAACGACGGGTCCAGGTCGTCGTACACGTCATTGGTCACCTGCTCCGTTTTGAAGTTGGATGCGCTGTACGTGTAAATATCCGTATGCCCGTTTTTGATCGCCGAGAAGAGGAACGAGTTATCATGCTCCCAGAAAAACTTCATATCCACCACGCGGTCGAACATCGTAAGGTCCTGTATCACCTTGATCTTGGTGATCAGGTCATAGATCATGAGTTTAGACTTGCCTTCGTGCTCATAAGCTACCGCGAGCTTATTACCTTTCTGGTTCCAGGCCAGCAGCGGATAGTTCGGGTCCAGTTTGTTGGACATCATACGCACCCCGCTTTTCAGGATCACTTTCGGTGTGCTGTAAATACCCACCTGAACCTGTACTTTGTATTTGCCGTTTTTGTATTCGATAGCGGCGTAAGAGTTGTTTTTCGGGTTGGCCGCAAAGCGGTAGTAATCAGCGTTAGAGGTGATTTCGCGTGCTACGATGCTTTGTCCACGCGTTACCTGGCGGCGGCGGCGGTTATCTTCCTGGTAGCGGCGGGTGTTGAAGACCATGAAATCCTTCATGGCCGCTTTGGGAGTCATCCTCAATACCTGCTCAAACCCTTTTTTCAATCCGCGGTTGATGCGGGTAATATACATCAGGTAAGGCACCGCGTCCTTCCCAAATTTACTTTCTACATAATACCAGAACGCCTGCCCGGCCAGCAGCGGTTTTTCAAATGCGAGCTGGTTAAACGAACGATACCGGCCCGAAGCCAGTACCACCTTGAGTTCCTCGTCCAGCTGCGAATTCCAGTTCTCCGCCGCATAGGCGATAAATCCATCTGTAAACCAGTTAGGGAAGTCGATCAGCACCGCGTTACCGGCAAACTCGCCGATATCCTCACCGAAAAGCAAGGTTTCCAGCATTACGCGGGCAATACCCTGGCGGATTTGCCTGCGTAGGTTTTCGTGGTTGCCATCGAAATATACGAGCAGTTTATTACCTACGAGTTTGGTTACACCACCTGTATTTTGCCAGTCCACCCCAATGCCGATGTTGGATTGCTTCATCTCCCCGAAGCTGTTATACACGACAATGTTTACACGCTGGCGGAACGAAAACTCCATGAACTGCTCCAGCTGGGGCAGTTCTCTTTCTGCAGCCTGGGCTACATATTTACCCAGTTCCAGGCCATTCTGACTGAAATACGTATAGAAGTGGCGGGTAGTATAAAAACGCCATTTGAAGTTTTTATGCTGTACGCGGTTCTGTCCAAATTCTACTGTATTCGTCTGTGCTTTCAGTATCAGCGGGCCACATAGGATACCGGATAAAAATAATAACCTGGTAATAAATCGGTTCATACAGAAAGATTGATAATATTGTATCAGGAATAAAATTAGCTAAAAAACGGTAACAATGATTGAAATCAAATATTTCACTTTTAATCCTTTCCAGGAAAATACTTACCTGCTTATAAACGATAAAAACGACTGTATCATTATAGACCCGGGCTGTTATTTTGAGAATGAGCGCACAGAACTACAGGATTATATCGCCAACCGTGGGTTAAAGGTTGCCCGGCTGCTGAATACACATTGCCACATTGATCATATTTTGGGAAATACCCTGGTCGCCCGTACCTACAACGTAGGCCTCGAGATTCATGCCGCCGACCAGGTGGTGCTGGACCGCTCGCCGCAGGTAGGCGCCATGTACAACATTCCGTTCGAACCCTCTGTGATGCCATCGGCTTACCTGGAGGACGGCGACCGGATCAGGTTCGGGGATGACGAGCTGGAAGTACTGTTTACGCCCGGTCATGCACCGGGGCACGTAGTGTTTTACTGCGCTGCACAACAGTTTGTGATCGGGGGAGATGTACTATTTTACCAGAGCATCGGCCGCACCGACCTTCCCGGTTGCGACCACGAAGCGCTGCTAAGGTCCATCCGTACCAGGCTCTTTACCCTGCCGGATGAGGTCAAAGTATACCCGGGGCACGGTCCGGCGACGACTATCGGGTATGAGAAAGTGAATAATCCGTTTTTGAAGGATTAAACGTGAACGGAGGGGTATGCGCTACCGGGAGTGGTGGTGTATACGCCTTACAACCGTTGGCTGCCCTCTTGTCCGGGTAGTAAAACCTTATAACCGTGATCGCAGCGTCCTTGTCAGGTAGCGAAACCTTACAACAGTGCATTGTGAACCTCTTGTCCGAGGTATAACTTACAAACGTGCATTACTACCTCCGGGAGTTGCAGCCCCAATACCACTATCCCTTCCGCCTCGCCAGGTTCATCAACCCAACTTTTTCCCGCTTCCACACCAGCGCCACGTAAATCATCAGCCCCGCCGCACCACAAGCTAACTTCAACATCACCGATTCCAGCGCCGCGGTGCCGAAATAGTAAGCCACGTAAATACCCACCGCCAGCAAAATGTAGCTGCCAATAGCCTTCACGTTATACGGCACGTAATAATACCGCTGCCCCATGAAGTACGTAATCACCGTCATCACCAGGTAACAGGCCAGGGTTGCCGAGGCGCTGCCCACGAAGCCGATCTTCGGGATCAGCCAAACGTTCAGCACGACAGTGATCACCGCGCCAATAACGGTTACGTATGAACCCAAAAGGGTTTTGTTCGTCAGTTTATACCAAATGGTGAGATTGTAGTAAATGCCCAGGCACACGTACCCGAAGGCCAGCAGCGGGATCACCGGCAAACCAGCCAGGTATTCCGGGTGGCCGCGGCTATCTACCAGGAAGTTGATCCAGATGGTATCAGCAAATAATACCACGAACAGGAACACCGCCAGGCAAATGATGGTAAAAAAGTACATCACCTTGGCATATACCTTAGGCGCGTCGCCTTTATTGGCCTCGTTAAAGAAGAACGGCTCGGCACCCATGCGGAATATTTGTATAAAGATGTTAATGAGCGCCGCGATCCGGTAGCTGGCACTGTATACGCCCACCATCGATTTATTCATCTCCTCATCGTAAGGCAGCAATTTGCCCAGCAGCGCACGGTCGAGGGTCTCGTTCACCATGCCGGCGAGTCCCACCACCACGAGCGGCAGCGAGTACACCATCATCTGCTTCCACAGCGCACTGTTAAATTTCGGACGGAACTGGGCCAGCTCCTTAAACAACATCAGCAACGTGGCCACGCTGGCAATGAGGTTCGACAGGAAGGCGTATCCCACCTGGGAAATATTTGGATTATAGATAGTAAGGAAAACGCTGTCCGGGTGATGTTGCTGCAACCACGGACAAAGCCCCACGAAATACAGGGTGCACACCACCGTGATCACGATATTGGTAAACTTGATGAGCGCGTACTTCATCGGTTTACCTTCCTTACGCAGTTTGGCGAAAGGAATAGTGGCGATCGCGTCCAGGCCGATGATGAAGGCGAAACAGATCACATATTCGGGATGCGCGCCCAGTCCCATGAAGTTGGCGATCCAGTCGGCAGCCAGTATCATGGCGGCGCTAAACAACACGGAGGTGCCGATCAGCGAGCTGAGTGTAGTCGAGTACAGGTCATTCTTATACTCGTCCATCTGGGCAAACCGGAAGTATGAGGTTTCGGTGCCGTAGGTAAATATGACGTTGAGAAAGGTAGCGTAAGCGTATACCAGGGCGTAATCCCCGAAGTCGGACGAGCTGTTAAACAGGTAAGTGAGGCCAAAGGCAATCAATACGTTCAAAAAGCGGCCAAGGATAGTAGGTACGCCGTAAATGAGGGTTTGTCCCGCAAGTTTCTTAATACTGCTCAACGAAAATAAGTTTGAACAAAAATAGAATTAATCCGGATAGATGGAAGTCCGGCGCCGATCAATACTGATCGCCGCGCCGGTTTTGTTTCTTTTCAGACAGGCGTTTTTTCAGTTGGATGCGTTTTTCTTTTACCGCCGCACTGGGTTTGGTGGCAACGCGTTTTTTCCTGACTGTCAGCGCCTGATTAATAAGCCGGTTAATCTTCTTAATGGCTTCGATTTTGTTGCCCAGTTGGGTGCGCTCGGTCTGGGACTTCACCATGAGCAGGCCATCGCTGTTAATCTTATTGGCCAGCTTGTCCTTCAACAGCGCCTTTTGCTCCACGCCCAGGCGGAGGGAGGCCAGTATGTTAAAGTAAGCCTCCACCATGGTTTCGACCTTGTTCACGTTCTGTCCGCCTTTGCCCCCGCTACGCGCCGTCTTAAAAGTCAGCTCGGGGGTGATGTCGATATGTTGGTTCATAAAACTATCTTTATCCGGCAAAAATAAACATTTATGAGAGCAGTGATTCAACGGGTTACACATGCGTCGGTTGTTATTGGGGGAAAGGAGAAGTCGGCCATCGGTCAGGGATTGCTGGTGCTGCTCGGCATCGAAGACGCCGACGCCCAGGAAGACGTCGATTGGCTGAGCAACAAAATCGTGAACCTGCGGGTGTTTGCAGACGAGGCCGGGGTCATGAACCGGAGCGTGAAAGAAGTGAACGGCGAGGTGCTGCTCGTCAGCCAGTTTACCCTGCACGCCGCCACGAAAAAAGGCAACCGCCCCTCTTATCTGCGCGCCAGCAAGCCGGAAATCGCCATCCCCCTGTATGAAAAAACGATCGCCCGCCTGGAGGCCGACCTCGGTAAAGCCATCGGTACGGGCACGTTTGGGTCCGATATGCAGGTGTCGCTGCTCAACGACGGTCCGGTAACCATCATCATCGACACAAAAAATAAGGAGTAGCTGTAACCTTTCGCCGTACAGCACCGATATACATACAGCGGCGCACGCAGCGCTCCTCCCGTAAACCAAAGTTCTTCTTATGCGCAAACTTCCCGTTATACTTGCCCTTGGCGTACTGTCCCTGGCCGCCTGCGACCGCGATAAAGATTATCCCGGCGACGGCGCTTGCCCCACCGATCTTTGGCCTTACAAAGTGGTGCTCACCGGCGCGGATGGCAAAAACCTGGTGTATGGCCCGGATGCCAAATTCTCGCCGGATAGCGTTAACATTAACAATGCGTTAAGCAGTTATCATAAAGTAGGCGTGCGCACACTGGGAGATAGTCCGTTCGTGACCATCCCGCAGGTAAGAATGCCAAAAAATATCTTTAGTGTTTCGGTAACGCGTAACGGTAAGGCTACCGTGCATGTGGTATCGTTCGAACTCACCAGCCCGATGAATTGTTACGGCCGGGTGAAGAAGATCACTGTAGAAGGCGGCTCGGCCTGCGTAGACTGCAAGCCTTATCCCACTATCAAATTGCCTTACTAACAACAGCAATATCTTTACTTAAACCGCCGGGCCCGCGCTGTGGAGGTTTTTCTTTTATCTTTATCCGCACTAAACAGCGGAAAAGATGACGATCAAAGAAGCCCAGGAGCGGGTAGACGCCTGGATCAATACCACCGGCGTACGGTACTTTTCAGAACTCACGAACATGGCTATCCTTACAGAAGAAGTGGGAGAGGTGGCCCGTATCATTTCGCGCCAATACGGCGATCAATCCTTTAAAGAATCGGATAAAAATAAAGACCTGGCCGATGAGCTGGCGGACGTGCTGTGGGTAGTACTTTGCCTTAGTAATCAGACAGGTATAGATCTCACCACCGCCCTGGAAAAGAATTTCGATAAGAAGAATATTCGTGATGCCAACCGTCACCGCGACAATGAAAAGCTGAAGTAAACGGCACGCGCCTTGATACGCTTCGGTTATGAAGCAGCGAACCAATCTTAAATTCTACTGGCAGGTCCTGAAGCAGGCGGCAACCGATTTTATGGGAGACAAGGTGCTAAAGATGAGCGCCGCCCTGGCGTATTATACGGTATTTTCTATCGCGCCGATGATGATCATCGTGATCTTCCTTTGCGATATTTTCCTGGGCCGCGAAGCCATAGAAGGCAAGTTGTTCAACGAAATACAAGGCATGGTAGGGCCGGAAGCCGCTGCGCAGATTCAGCAAATGATCAGCAACGCCTGGCTCTCCGAGAATGTTAGCTGGGCCACGATCATCGGTTTCGTGACACTTATTGTTGGTGCCACCGGTGTGTTTGGCGAAATACAGGACTCGATCAACACGATTTGGCGCCTCAAAGCCAAGCCCAAGAAAGGTTTCCTGAAGATTATCATTAACAGGCTGTTGTCTTTCTCACTGGTCATCAGTCTTGGCTTCATCCTGCTGGTGTCGCTGGCACTTAACACGCTTATGGAAGTGATGAGCGCCCAGTTGTTCTCTTTCTTCCCCGAAGCAGAAGTGGTCATCATCTACATCGCTAATATCGTCATCACGCTTATTGTGATTTCTCTTCTTTTTGCTATCATCTTCAAAGTACTCCCCGACGCTAAAATTCAATGGAAGCACGTGCTGGTAGGCGCTGTAGCCACCGCCGTGCTGTTTATGCTCGGTAAGTTCGCGATCGGATTTTACCTGGGTACGTCCAAGGTAGGTTCTACTTATGGTGCTGCCGGTTCTATCGTAATCATCCTGCTTTGGGTGTATTATTCCTCCGCCATCCTCTATTTTGGGGCAGAATTTACCCGGTCATGGGTAGAGAAAAAGGGTTGCGAGATAGAGCCGAACGACTACGCCATTTGGGTAAGGCAGGTAGAAGTGGCTTCCGAAGGCGTGATGGACGAAAAGAAAACTGCCGCGCGTAAGGTCTGATCCTTCGGCTTAAACATAAGGTAAAATAAATCGATGCGTACTTTCGAATTTGGAATTTATATTTGCGCAATATGGCAACTGATCAAAATAAATTCCAGGCAATCATATCGCACTGTAAAGAATACGGCTTCATTTTCCAGTCGAGCGAAATATATGACGGTTTAAGCGCGGTATACGATTATGGCCAGTACGGCTCCGAGCTGAAACGAAACATCCGTGAATACTGGTGGAAAAGCATGACGCAGATGCACGAGAACATCGTGGGCATCGATGCGGCCATCTTTATGCACCCTACCACCTGGAAGGCTTCCGGGCACGTAGACAACTTCTCCGACCCGATGATCGATAACAAGGATAGCAAAAAACGCTACCGCGTCGATCACCTCATCGAAGCACATGTGGAAACGCTGGACAAAGCTGCCGGCGAAGCCCTGCTGGAGCAGATGGATAACCTCCTCAAAAACGACGATTATGCTGGTCTGCGCGACCTCATCATCAATAACAATATTAAATGTGGCGTAAGCGGCACAACTAACTGGACGGATGTTCGCCAGTTCAACCTCATGTTCAGCACCCAGCTGGGCAGCGTGTCCGACGAGGCCAGCGAAATCTATCTTCGCCCGGAAACGGCGCAGGGTATTTTCGTGAACTTCCTCAACGTGCAGAAAACCGGCCGTATGAAAATACCGTTCGGCATCGCGCAGGTAGGTAAAGCTTTCCGTAACGAGATCGTGGCCCGCCAGTTCGTATTCCGTATGCGTGAATTTGAGCAGATGGAAATGCAGTTCTTCGTACGCCCTGGAACACAAAAAGAGTGGTACGAATACTGGAAGGAAGAGCGTATGAAATGGCACCTCGGCCTGGGTATCGCCGCCGACAAATACAAGTTCCATGATCACATTAAGCTGGCGCACTATGCCGATGCCGCCTGCGATATCGAATACAACTTCCCGATCGGTTTCAAAGAAGTGGAAGGCGTGCACTCGCGCACCGATTTTGACCTGAAACGCCACCAGGAGTTCTCCGGCAAAAAGATGCAGTACTTCGATCCGGAGATCAACCAGAACTACGTGCCTTACGTGATCGAAACCTCTATTGGTTTGGATCGTACGGTGTTAATGGTACTTAGTGAAGCCTACGAAGAGCAGGACCTCACTAAGGATGATAAAGCCGACAGCCGCGTGGTACTGAAGTTCCCGCCGAAACTCGCGCCGATCAAACTGGCCGTGTTCCCGCTCACCAAAAAAGATGGTCTGCCCGAACTCGCCCGCGAACTGATCAACGAGTGCAAACAGGACTTCTACACTTACTATGAGGAGAAAGACAGCATCGGTAAACGTTACCGCCGCCAGGATGCCATCGGTACGCCGTTCTGCATCACCGTCGATCACCAGACTAAAGAAGACGGCACTGTGACCATCCGCCACCGCGACAGCATGGAACAGGAGCGCATCCCCATGTCGCAGGTACGCGACCTCGTGTTAAAAGCGATCCGTTAATTACGGTCTCAATATTTTTGAATGGGCTGCAGCGTAACGTTGTGGCCCTTTTTCATGTAGTCATCTTCTCCTTCCCCTCCCCAGCCCCCGTTGCGTCGCACCCTTCAGCTGCACACCGCTACCTGTCGCAAAATGCCGCCTGTTTGTCACAGCCACACCGCCCCCGGAACGATTATGGTAGGTAGCTTTGTGAGAAACGTACATTATGAGAAAGATAATCGTTAACGCCTTCATCAGCCTGGACGGCGTCATGCAAGCTCCCGGTGGCCCTCAGGAAGATCCTTCAGGCGGGTTTAAACTGGGTGGCTGGTCCGCTCTTTGTTGGGACGAGATCATGGGCCAAACCATGGAACAAATCCGCGACCGCCCCTACGACCTCCTGCTGGGGCGCCGCACCTACGAGATTTTCGCCGCCCACTGGCCTTATCAAAAGGAGGAGCCCATCTCCGAAGTATTCGACCGCATCACCAAGTATGTAGTCGCCACGAAGCCCGTCGACCTGTCCTGGCAAAACTCCGTCCTCATCAGCGGCGACGTGGTAGCCGCCATAAAGGAACTGAAATCGCAGCCCGGCCCCGACTTATTTGTCGACGGCAGCTCCGTACTCCTGCAAACCCTCCTCGCAGAAAACCTCGTCGACGAACTCCACACCTGGACATTCCCCGTCACCCTCGGCCAGGGTAAAAAGCTGTTCGACGGCGGCACGCCATCGGGCCATTGGAAGTTAATTAACAGCGTAGTGGCCACCACGGGCGTCATTATCGCCAGCCTCGTACCCGACGGCCCGGTGCAAACGGGCACTTTCGAAATGGGCGAAATCAGCGAACGCGAAGTAACCCGCCGCGAAAAGTTTCGTCAAACGGGGGAGTTATAGCTCCATCCTTCGTGGATCCTTCGAGGATCCTTGCTGTCAACAACCCGAAGCAGCAGTAAAACTGTCACGTCCTAAAATAGGTTTACACCCAGGTAAGATAAACCCGATTAAGTTTTACACTTGCAATGGGCTCATCAGCGGAATACGGTTGAAGGGAGCAACGGGGGCTGAAGAAGGCTCAACCGTAAAGTTCCAGATGAATATCCTTGCGATCATAACCCATCGCCTGGATGCGCTGCTTTGCCTCGTCGATCATGGCCTTCCAGCCGCAGAGGAAGAAATGGGCGGGGCGTTTGTCCGCCAGTAATGACTCGTACACGGCATGCACATAGCCTCTTTGTCCCCACCAGTCGGGGTTTTCATCGCGGCTAAGGGTGGGTAGGTAAGTAAAACCAGGCATTTCGCGGGCCAGGCACCGCATTTCATCGGCGTACAGCAGGTCTTGCTCGGTACGCGTGCCAAACACCAGGTAAATAGGCGGGTGCGGAATTTGATGCAAATGTAAATAGTGGACCATGGACCGGAACGGCGCAATGCCCGTACCCGTACACACCAGGAAGAGGTCACGGTCCGGCTGCTCGGGTAAGGTGAACGCGCCCTGTGGCTTACTGACCGTAAGTTCGCTGCCTTCGCGCACCTCGTTAAACAGGTAAGTGGTGCCAGCACCGCCTTCCAGCAGTACGATCACCAGCTCAATCTCGTTGGTGCCATTGGGGTGGGAGGCGATCGAATAGCTGCGCCAGCGCTTGTTTTTCTTCTCGTGAATGGGAAGGTCGAGGGTGACGAACTGACCAGGTTTGAAGTCGAAACGCCCCAGTTCGGGCATTTTGATCCAGAAGCGCCGCGTGTTGGCGGTTTCCTGGAGAATGCGGGTTACGATGCCGGTATACCATTGGTCCAACATAACGCGGAGTTTATATAAATATAACTAAAATCCGTGTGACGGTTTTTTTTGCAATCATCGTATCTTTGCATCCTTCATGAATCTACAGGCAGTACTACAGATGTATGAACGGGACCCCCGCCTGCGTAAGCTGGCGACAGGACTTTCATTGCCCGTTCCCCAGTATTTTCACCTCACCGGGCTTACCGGCAGCGCTGTTAACTTCGTTGCAACCAGTGCCTGGACAGGTTCCGATGCGAATCACCTCTTCATTCTCAATGATAAGGAAGAAGCCGCTTATTTCCATAACGACCTGGAGCACCTCAGCCAGGCGCTGGATATCTTTTACTTCCCCGATTCGTTTAAAAAGACCGGCCAGTTCTCGGAACTGAACAGCAGCCATAGTATGTTGCGTACGGAAGCGCTTATGAAGTTCTCCGGCCCGTCTGTTCATAAAAAAGTACTGGTTACCTACCCGGAAGCCCTCTGGGAAAAGGTGGCCGGCAATACTTCGTTTACCGCCAACATGGTACAACTCAAGGTAGGCGAATCCCTCAAAGTGGATTCCCTGCTGGAAAAACTGGTGCAATGGGGCTTCGAACACAGCGACTTCGTGTACGAACCCGGCCAGTATGCGGTGCGTGGCGGTATCGTTGATATCTATTCCTTTGGTAACGACAAGCCGTACCGCTTCGAGCTGTTCGGCGACGAAATTGATTCCATCCGCATATTCGATGCAGAAACCCAGCTGAGCGAACGAAAACTCATGCAGGTAACGCTCATCGCCAATATGGACACCCACGCGGTGGAGCATAATAAGACCTCGCTGCCCGACTTCCTGCCCGACAATACGGTCATCTGGATGAAAGACCCGGCTTATGTGCTGGAAGTAGTGCAGCAAATGGAACAACGTTTCCACGACTGGCTGCAAACCGGTCAAAAAGTGAAAGTGAGCGAGGACGAAGAGCTGGAAATGACGGAGCAGGATTTTGTACCTGGTACTACCCTCATGCAACAGCTCCAGCAAAGGCATAACATCGTGATCGGCCCTAAATTCAATTTTGAAGATGCGGCCCTTACTCCCGAAGTGATTCATTTCAACACGCAGCAGCAACCGGTGTTTAACCGACAGTTCGAAATGCTGATCAAAGACCTGGCGCAGCATAACGCGGCCAAACAAACGATTTTCATTTTTGCCGAAAATCCACGCCAGCTGGAAAGGCTGCGCAGTATTTTCGAAGACCTGAAAGCGGATTTCGTTTTCTATCCCATCCCCACACCGATCAGCTCCGGCTTCATCGACACCGACCTGAAAATACTTTGCTATACCGATCACCAGATCTTCCAGCGTTTCCATAAGTACAAAGTGAAACAGGCCTACAATAAAAACAAGGCCATCACTTTAAAAACGTTGAAGGAGCTGCAATCCGGCGACTTCGTTACGCACATCGATCATGGGGTGGGCGTGTATAGCGGACTGCAAAAAATAGAAGTAAACGGGAAGATGCAGGAGGCGATCCGCATCATCTACAAAAATAGTGACCTGCTGTATGTGAACATTAACTCGTTACACAAGATCAGCAAGTACTCCGGCAAAGAAGGCGTAGTACCGAAAGTGAATAAACTGGGCAGCGATGCCTGGGATAAACTGAAGGAAAAAGCCAAAACACAGGTAAAAGATATCGCAAAAGACCTGATCCGCTTGTATGCGGCACGTAAGGCCCAGCAAGGCTTTGCGCATTCACCGGATACGTATTTGCAAACGGAGCTGGAGGCATCTTTCATTTATGAAGATACGCCGGACCAAAGCAAGGCCACTGCTGATGTGAAGCGTGACATGGAAAGCGGTGCGCCGATGGACCGCCTGGTTTGTGGCGACGTAGGCTTCGGTAAAACGGAGGTGGCGGTGCGTACGGCGTTTAAGACGATCGTCGATGGCAAACAGGCTGCGGTACTCGTGCCAACGACCATCCTGGCCTTCCAGCACTACAAAACATTTTCTGAGCGACTGAAAGATTTTCCCTGTACGGTCGACTATCTCAATCGTTTCAAATCCGCGAAGGAGAAAAAGGAAACGTTGCAAAGACTGGCAGAAGGTAAGATCGACATCATCATTGGTACGCATGCCCTGTTAAGCAAGGATGTGAAGTTCAAAGACCTGGGCGTACTGGTGGTGGATGAGGAACAAAAGTTCGGTGTTACCTCCAAAGAAAAACTGAAGCAGTGGAAAGTGAATGTAGATACGCTGACTTTAACGGCCACGCCTATCCCTCGTACGCTGCAGTTCTCGCTGATGGGTGCGCGTGACCTTTCCGTTATCAATACACCGCCGCCAAACAGGCAGTCGATAGAAACAGAGGTACACGTTTTCAATCCTGAACTGATCCGTGATGCCATCTATTATGAAACAGAGCGCGGGGGACAGGTGTACTTCATTCATAACCGGGTGAATGGTTTGCGAGAAATGGCAGGCCTCATCCAGGAGTTGTGCCCGGACTTGTCTATTGCAACGGCGCATGGTCAAATGGAAGGGCATAAGCTGGAAGAAGTAATCCTCAACTTTATTGACCGTGAGTACGATGTGCTGGTGTGTACCAACATCGTGGAGAGTGGGGTGGATATTTCCAATGCGAATACGATCATCATTAATAACGCGCATCACTTCGGCCTCAGCGACCTTCACCAGCTGCGCGGCCGTGTGGGCAGGAGTAACAAGAAGGCGTTCTGTTACCTGCTGGCGCCACCGGTAAGCACCTTGCCGGCCGACAGCCGCAAACGCCTGCAAACGCTCGAGCAGCACAGTGAGCTGGGCAGCGGTTTCCAGATCGCGATGCGCGACCTCGACATTCGTGGTGCCGGTAACTTACTCGGCGGCGAACAAAGTGGTTTCATCGCCGAGATAGGCTTCGATATGTACCAAAAAATCCTGGACGAAGCGATCCGCGAACTGAAACAAACAGACTTCAAAGATCTGTTCAAAGATCAACTGGAAGAAAAGAAAGACTACATCAGCGATTGTACCATCGATACCGACCTGGAAATACTGATCCCCGATTCGTATATCGAAAGCATCCAGGAACGCCTGAACCTTTACCAGGAATTGGATAACATTACGCTCGAAGATAAACTGCAGGCCTTTGAGAAAGACCTGGTCGACCGTTTCGGCCCAATCCCCGCACCGGTAGCAGATTTGTTCACCACCATCCGCTGCCGCTGGATGGCGATCCGTTTAGGTTTTGAAAAGATGATCCTGAAAGATGAAAAACTTCGTTGTTACTTCATCAACAACCCGGATTCGCCTTACTTTGAATCGGTTACTTTCAATCACTTACTCAACTACATTCAAACCCGCACAAATAATGCACGCCTGAAACAGGTAGGTAAAAACTTTATGCTGGTGGTGGAGCGTGTGAAGAGTATGGAGCAATTATTCCGCTTCCTCGATGGGATTGTGAAGAGCCAGGATGCGAAGGTGGGCGCGTAGCGTTACCTGATAAGGGTTATCGTTCCTTTCCGCTCTACGAGTTTACCGGTATAATCTTTCCCGCTGATCGTCCACACGTAAGTGCCGATCGGCATAGGCCGCCCGTTCATGGTACCGTCCCAGGGTACGGATAACTGGTTGGTGTAAAATACTTGTCCGCCCCAACGGTCGAACACCCGCAAGTAATCAATTCTCGGAATGCCTGCAGCAATCACGCGAAAGAGGTCGTTCACTCCATCGTTATTCGGCGTAAAGCCCGATGGCACCCAAAACTCAGGGCCGCTATATACTTTGATATTGATCGTGTCCCTGTCTACGCAGCCCTCCGCCGTGGAAGAAGTTAGGATGTATGTTTGATCTGCATTCAGCGTCGCTACCGGGTTTGCGACCAGTGGGTTATTTAACCCGGTGGATGGCGTCCATACGAATGAACTGCCGCCCTGGCCCGCCAGCTGCAATGGTTGGCCAACAGCGATCAATGTATCGCGGCCGGCATGAGCGGCCACGTCTACTACGCGTACGGTGGCCGTAGCGGTAGGCGAGGGGCAGCCGTTAGCACTGGTGCCGAATAAGCGTACGGTGAATTGTCCGCCCGAAGCATAAGTATGATCGAAGGCGGCTGACTGGCTGGTTTGCTGATCGCCGAGGTCCCAGGTCCAGTTGATGACCGGTGCGGATGCGTCGAGGCTGCTGCCTGTAAACGCCGTGGCTTCACCCAAACAGACGGCCGGCGTGGCCGCGATGGCAACATTGGGTGCAGGCAGTACATCTAATGTTTTGGTCGTACTCGCGCTGCAACCTTCCGCGGTGGTTACGGTTAATTGTACCGTGTATTGCCCCTCCGCATAATTGATGTTGGCCGACGGCCGGGTGGACGTTTGTCCGTTATCGAAATCCCATGCCCACCGGTTGATTGTACCCACTCTCACAGTAGAGGCATCCTGGAACAGCGACGCATTACCGTCACATAACAGCGCCGGTGCATTAAAGTCCGGAACCGGATAAGTGCCCAGCGTTACCTGCTGCCGTAGCGTATCGGATATGCATCCGCTGTTGTCCTGAATAACCAGTTTAACATCGTATATGCCTGGCTGATAGTTATGAATAGGTGGATTAGGTGTAGCCGGGTCGGTACTCAGGTAAGTGGTGCCGTCGCCTAAATCCCAGAACCAGCGGGTAATGCTGCCGAATGAACTGGAATTATCGTATAGTTGCACGGGTGTACCCTCGCAGAAGATCGTTTGTCCGCTCGCGAATTGTGGACGAAGTGCCGCGCAGAATTGCTGCAGGTTGGAGGAGCCACCGGTGGAGCCTGCGAAACCCCAATATACCATGGGGTCGCCGTTGAACACGTCGGTAACGAGGTCTTTGGTGAGGGACAGGCGGTTTACGCCGTCCATATCGACGGTGAGCAGCTGTGTAGCCGCATCCCAGGATACTTTGAAGATATGCCAGTTGCAATCTTCGATATTATCACTGTTGGGCAAGGCCGTAACCGGGCCTGCCAGGTTGTGGGCGGTGTCGGAGTGGTTGGATACGCCGTTAATCTGTATGGCTACGTGGTCGTACGGCGGATCGCTTTCATTGTTATTCTGCCAGGTATCGATCAATATACCGACTGACGGACTTACCCCTGCAAAACCAATCCCCTGGCCACTCGCGCCCAGGCTGGTGCCCTGCGTTTGCAGGATGAACCCGATGCCATCCGCTCCGTTGTTGTCTTTGCACCCGAGGTTTACATCGAACGTATATACAAAGGAGTTGGTAAGGCTGATCTTGTTCCGGTTCCAGGCGGTGCCGCTCTGGTTGCCCTGGTCGGCCGTTAACTGGTAACAGTTGCAGCTCTTTTGCTGCGCGCTGCCGTTTAATATATAGTTGTTCTGCGCCAGGCATAACTGTGCACAAAAAAGTAGTACTGTGATTAATGGTAGAGCTCTGAACATTAGCAACAAACGCAGCTGGCATAAATTTGGCCGGAAACAGGCAAGGAAAATACTATATTTTATCGATTAACTGATTGATGCAGGGGATGTACGGAAATATAATATCATCACAAATACATTTATGTTTGTAACATAAAATGTTAAAGAACGTTAAAGTCTAAAACAAGTTATGGAATCAGGATATTTCACCGCATCCTGATTACGAAAACAAAAAGAGAAACCATGAAAAAGTTGATTTTAGCACTAACCGGATTAGTTATGACCATGACAGCAAGCGCTCAGACTATTACCAACACCCCGCCGGTAAAAAAGATTGAAGTAAATGCATCGGCCGAAATCGAGATCACACCCGATGAGATCTATTTCAATATCTCCCTGCGAGAGTACATGAAAACCAAAACTGCCAAGGTAGATATTTCTACCCTTGAAGCCCAGCTCCAGAAAGCCGTACAGGCGGCCGGTATTCCGAAAGAGAACTTCACTATCGAGAATGTATATGGCTATAACGGCACACAGTGGTGGAAAAAGAAAAAGGTAACAGAAGAATTTATGGCCCGCAAACAATACCGCCTCAAACTGGCCGATCTGAAAAAGATCAATGGCGTCCTGGCCGGTGTTGATGAAGAAGGTATTGAAAGCGTAAACATTGCTTCTTTCAACCACAGCAAAATGGAAGAATACCGTAAGCAGGTTAAAATAAACGCGATCAAAGCCGCTAAAACTAAAGCCGAATACCTGGCAGCAGCTGCTGATGAAAAACTGGACGGTGTGCTGGAAATCCAGGAGATACCTACCGATAGCTATGCAGACGCCCGCCCGATGGTAGCTTTCGCCAATTCCCGCATGGCCGGCGACGCTGTTCCACAATCTGACATTGACGTAAAAACGATCAAGATTCGTGGTGAGATGCGTGTAGTATACAAAATCAAATAAGTAGTAACGCATAAAAACGAAACCGGGCAGTGAGCGTAAGCTCTCTGCCCGGTTCCGTTTCAGTAGGTGTCGGCCATTTCGGTATGACCATCTGTTTTCGTAGTCCGTGTGATACTAAACTGTCATTTCATTGCTATTTTGCAGCAGCTGCACCGGTGCCCGGCAGCGATACAGCAGTATTTTGAGTCAGGTTAAATGGCTCAGGGTGTGATCGTCAGATCAAACTTTCCATCGGTTACCTGCAAGGTTACACTGGGATCCAGGTCACTCAGCAGGGTGCCTGTAAAAGTGCCTTCGGCATGGGTGCTACTGATCTTTGTGATAACAATCGTCGCACTGCCTACGGAAGCTTCATTGTTGTAAGACGAATAGCTGTCCATATCCGGCAGCGTTACCCAACCGAGTGCATTCATCGGCGTAGCTTCGGAAGAATAGGTGCCCGCCTGTAATTTCTTCTCAGGGAAGAATACGTTAATGGTACCAATCCACTTACTGTTGCCAGATCCGGAAGCTACCAGCATGTATCCGCCCAGTGTGTCCAACAAAGAGCCAGATACCAGGTTCTTATTGGATGTAACGGTGCTGTCTTCAATCTTAAACGACAAGTCCCCACCAGGGATCAAGTCTTTGGCCTTCTCGCACGAGAAAAGGCTGGTCATAACTGTTCCGCAAATTAGCGCAAACAGGAGTGTTTTAATTTTCATAGAATGGTCCAAAAATTAGATTTTCAATAGGTGTATTCGGCTCGATAACTAGTGTATTCGGTCTTCTTGCTACAAAAAAAAGTGTACTCGGTTATAGGTTCAATGCTACGGTTTGTTTGCTCATTGTATATGCAATATAAGTAATATGTCTGTATTATTAAGATTAATTATAATGTTTTTTGAGAGGTAAATTTGGGTAGAGGTCTAAGGTTATGGGGATAAGTCTATTAGCTGGAAAAATTTTTAGTGGGATGGCTGCTAAGTGGCAAGGCTGACGCAGCGGCCTGGGTGTTGGTTGTGCTAAAGCCATGTGTGCTGCTTTCGGCGGGCTGTCCGCAATAGCGTGTTGTGGCAAGGCCAGGCTCAAAAGCGGTAATCAGCGACACTTCTGGCCTGCAGAATAAACGCATGCAAAAAGGGCTGACCAGCGGCCAGCCCTCCTGATATCTATATAATAATGTATTAAGCGTCGATCTTCGCGTACTTCGCGTGCGACTCGATGAACTCGCGGCGCGGAGGTACTTCATCACCCATCAGCATGCTGAATACACGGTCGGCTTCTGCAGCGCTTTCGATGGTCACTTGTTTCAGTGTACGTTTTTCCGGGTCCATGGTGGTATCCCACAGCTGCTCGGCGTTCATCTCACCCAAACCTTTATAACGCTGGATGTTCACGCTATCCTCTTTACCTGAACCAAGTCGGGCTACAGCCGCTTTACGCTGGTCTTCGTTCCACGCATACTCCTGCTCTTTACCTTTCTTAACCAGGTACAGCGGTGGCTGAGCAATGTAAACGTAACCCTGGTCTACCAGGTCTTTCATATAACGGAACACGAACGTAAGGATCAATGTGGCGATGTGGCTACCGTCCACGTCGGCATCCGTCATGATGATCAGTTTGTGATAACGCAGTTTGCTGAGGTTCAGCGCTTTGTCATCTTCTTCGGTACCGATGGTTACACCCAGTGCTGTAAAGATGTTTTTGATCTCTTCGTTCTCGTAGATCTTATGTTCCATGGCTTTTTCCACGTTCAGGATCTTACCACGAAGCGGGAGGATCGCCTGGAAGTTACGGTTGCGGCCCTGCTTAGCAGTACCACCCGCCGAGTCTCCTTCGACAAGGTACAGCTCACATCTGTGCGGATCGTTATCGGAACAGTCGGCCAGTTTACCCGGCAGGCCGCTTCCGCTCATTACGCTTTTACGCTGAACGAGCTGGCGGGCTTTACGGGCGGCTTCACGCGCCTGTGCAGCCAATACCACTTTATTGATAATGATCTTCGCTTCCTTTGGATGCTCTTCCAGGTAATGATCAATCACCTGTGCAACGGCGCTGTCGACTACACCCATTACATCGGAGTTACCAAGTTTGGTTTTGGTCTGCCCTTCGAACTGCGGCTCTGGCACTTTAACGCTGATTACAGCGCTCAGGCCTTCGCGGAAGTCATCGCCGGTTACTTCTACTTTTGTTTTTTCAAACAGTTTATTTTTATCGCCGTACGCTTTGAACACACGCGTAATCGCGCGACGGAAGCCCGCAACGTGGGTACCGCCTTCGATGGTGTTGATGTTGTTTACGTAGGAGAAAATGTGCTCGTTGAAAGAGTCGTTATACATCAACGCTACTTCTACAGCAACGTTGGAGTTAGGTTCATGTGTTTCCACATAAATGGGGTTCGGTAACAGGCTGTTACGGCGACCGTTTTTATCCAGCATCGCAACGAATTCCATGATACCGCCTTCGCTGTAAAATACTTCTGTAAGCGGGCTGCCATTATCGTCTTTCTCGCGCTCGTCGGTAAGAATAATCCTGATTTTGCGGTTCAGGTAGGCCAGCTCACGCAGACGGCCTGCGAGAATTTCGCGGTTATAGGTCCTTTCTTTGAAGATCTCTTCGTCGGGCTTAAAATGAACGGTAGTACCAGTGATCTCGCTGGTGCCGATCTCACGAACGGCATACTGCGGTGTACCCTGGCGGTACTCCTGTTCAAAAGTTTTTCCTTCGCGGTTTACAGTAACGGTCAGGATGGAGCTGAGTGCGTTCACACAACTTACACCCACACCGTGCAAACCGCCGGAAACTTTATAAGTGTTCTTGTCAAATTTACCACCGGCGTGCAGTACGGTCATTACCACTTCCAGCGCGGAGCGACCCTCTTTCGGGTGCATGCCCGTGGGAATACCACGACCATCATCCTTCACACGGATAGAGTCATCTTCCAATATGCTTACTTCAATATTCTTACAATAACCTGCGAGCGCTTCATCTATGGAGTTGTCGACTACTTCGTATACAAGGTGGTGCAGACCTTTAATACCGATATCGCCGATATACATCGCCGGCCTCTTACGCACTGCTTCCAATCCTTCTAATACCTGAATACTACCCGCATCATAACCGCTGGAGGGGGTAGGTGCTTTCACTAGTTCTTCACTCATATTTTTGATGAAATTCTTTTTTTGATAAAAAGGTCGAGAATCATGCAAAAATAAGCAAAATGGGGCTGATTTCCATAAAATAAGCACTGTTTCTCGGTCGTCAATATGCCCGAAAACAGTGCTTCTTCGCGAATGTTGAAAAGTTGTGATTATAATGCCTGTATCGCATCGGTCGCCGCGATCTCCATCAGGCCCTTTGAAAGGGTCTTCCAAACGAGGTTAAAATACGACTTACGGATGTCCCTTTTATAGCTCGGATAGGCCACCCGCGGGGCTTCTTCCTTCGCGGGGTTCTCCGGTTTAATGGCGATAATGTTGGCGAGCATGGATTTAAGGCCTTTCTTCTTTACCTTTTTGGTATCCTCATCTTGCTCTAACACGCTAATTTTCAGGTCGTCGTAAATAAATTTCACTACGCCTTTCGCACTCATTTCATTCCCCTGGATGTTAAAATCAACGCTCTTCACATTGCAGGATTTGATCTCCACCATCGCCAGGCCACGAACTACGGGGGTAAATTCCCGCGCATCCATGGCGCCCATGTGCCCGGAAACGTTGAAGGCGCCGCTTGTATCGTCCAGCATAAACTCGAAACGGGCCTTGAGCGGACCGTTCTGCATCACTTTGGTGTGCAGATCGGCTACCATACTCTTTTTACGGGCAATTACACTATCCACGTTCGTAATATTGGTAAGGGTGCCGCCGGCATTCAGGAACTTCACGGTGCCCTGTTTTTTCGTTTTGGGGTTCAGTTCGGTGTAAGAAATATCTACGGTGCCCGGCTTCAGGGTATCCAGCCGCAGCGGTGTTTTCAGCTTCAATATCATCTGGTTTGGAAAAGAACCCAGTTTGTTACCTGGTGGCAGCGGCAGCGTTCTGTTACGATAAACGTCCAGCTTACCGCTTTTCATCCGCAGGGAGGCAATAAATATTTCCCCCTTCATCAGGTGCTGGGGGCTTACGCCTGCAGCGTTAACACTATCGAACTTAATATCGAACCGGTCTTTCTGGTAGCCTACGATTTTATCCTGCTCCGCCTTGCTGTAACGCGGCTCCAGGGTCACCTGCTCAACGGCCAGCTGCTGACTGGCGGCCTGGTATTGCAGATTCTTGACGTGTAGCCAATACAGGCTGTCCGGCGTACGGAAGTCATATTTCTTCAAATTAATATCAAATTGTTTCGCATAAAAGAATCGTTCAGGATCTTTCTGCGTCAGCGAGTCGATCACCAGGTCGCGCACGCGGGCGTCTATTTCGGTGAACCTGGTAAGCACGCGTACACTATCCTTGCGAATGCGTGTCATCGAAAAAGTTACATTCAGCAGTTCGGCGCGACCGACTGATAGGCCCTGTAACTGCTTGCCACCCTTTTTAGTTGTTGTGTCTACGCTGTTGTCATCCTGCACCAGACCTACTTCCGGATTGTTGAGCTTAATCGACCCTATGGCGATCTCATGTTTCCTCACATAGCGGAGTATTTTCACACCCCGTAGCTCCAGTGCCGGTACTTTCAGGGTGAACACGGCGTTAGGTGCCCGCTGTTCTTTTTGCAGTTGCACGTACCGCGCGCTGTCTGGTTTTAACACCGCTTGCTGCAGGTTTACGTAACCCGTAAGCAGGTTCATGTCAATATCGCTATACTCAAGGTGGTAAAGGCTATCCGTTGATTTTTGCACATACACTTTCAGCTCTTTGTTGAGTATGCCTTTCCAATGATGGTTCAGGTACACGCCAATAATTACTACCGCCACTATTAACACGCCCAGGGTAATCAAAGCCACTTTAAGGAACTTTTTCATGCGGATACGAATTGATTAGGTATTAAAGATGTCTAATACCATACCAGCAGGTTTAAAGGGCCATTATACATCAATATAAACAAATTAGTTTATTTGTTATCGTATTGAAAATCAATCATGGTTACTCCGAGGTGACCTGTATATTGTAAGGTGACTGTCAAACCAGAAAATGTTAACCCATGAATGTGTACTTTTGCTAGGCTTTAACAAATGAAAGAATTACAGGACATATTGATGCTTGCGATCCAGCAGCCAGCCATGAACGATCAGCTGAAGCTGGCCGAATCGGACGCCGTGGCGGTGCCTGACTGTCTGGATTTTACGTTACAACGATTTACGTACGACCGGCCGCTGCCGGTGGAAGATGTGGCGATGGTAGTTTACCAGCCGGCAAAAAGGGGCCAGTCCGCTGCGATCGAGCTGCGTTATTGCGTGGCCGGAAGTAAGTATTGCACGAATCCCGGATGTACCGACCAGGTATGCGCCGGTGGTAATAAACACGATAAAGAAACCTGTAATGAACGTGTGCCTTCGGTGGATATGATCACCGTTCGTTTTCAGCCAGGTTTTATCCAGTCATTACAGAAAGGCAATACCAATTCTACACTATTCGAATTACAATCCAAGAAGCCTTTCGTGAAAACCATCACACCTTGCACCAAGTCTAAAAAAGTGTTGGAAAAGATGGTGCATCACAATTACGAAGGCATCCTGAAAAATATATTCCTGCAAAGCAAAGCACTCGAGTTATTGCTTTTCAGTTCCGACCAGTTTATTCAGAACGATACCGACGAGCGTTATGGTTGTCGCTTCCTTACGCAAATGGAGGACCGCGAAAAGATCAATAAGGCCCGCGACATCCTGCTGGAGCAACTGGATGCCCCTATCACTATTCGTGATCTGGCGCGTCGTGTAGCCATGAACGAGTGTTACCTGAAAAAAGGCTTCAAAGCTACTTACGGTACCACCATTTACGACTACTTCCAAAAAGAGCGTATGGAAAAGGCCAAGGGCCTGTTATATGAAAAAGGTCTTTCCGTTTCCGAAGTGGCGATCATGATGGGTTATTCCTGCATCTCCCACTTTTCTACGGCCTTTAAAAAGCATACGGGCCTCAAGCCTTGCGAATTATTATTGCGATAACAAGATGAATATCAATATTTAAAATGTCCCTTTAGTGGGACATTTTTATTTTATGGTAGTCGGCTTTTGCTACTTTCTTCATCCGCCGTTGCGTCGCACACTTGTACGTTTTTTCTCTTTTCCTCCTTTTTCCCGATCCGATCTTTTCTTTTCCCGATTTCGAAACTACTCTTCCAGCTTTTGATGTTTCTTTGTATCACGATCAAAGGATATCTATCCTGATTTTCATAAGCTTCCTTATCAGATTTGACCTTAAAAAAGGAAAAGCTTGCAGACGATAGTAAAGCCATTATTAAACGGCAGTGTTTTATCAAACACCATTGACCTTAAGTAACACTGCCTAGTCTAAAAGTTTTTCCACCGTAATTTGCATAAATCCGTCCCGCTTCAACGGGACGGATTTTTTTATACCCATCCCTCATTCTTCACACCCTTAAAGCGTCCCAAAGAACGAGGCAGGTTTGTTTATCCCTATATAATACATAGGTAAAAAGAACTCCGCCCAGGGAGTGCGGCTTGTCCTTCTTATCCCTATGCAATACTTTATCACAAGGCAATAGGTAAAAAGAAAACCCCGCCCAAAAGAGCGGGGACTGTCCTATTTATCCCTATACCTATGAAATACTTTATCAAGAAGGTGACAGGTTAAAAAGGAAAACCCCGCCCAAAAGAGCGGGGACTGTCCTATTTATCCCTATACCTATGAAATACTTTATCAAGAAGGTGACAGGTTAAAAGAAAACCCCGCCCAAAAGAGCAGGGTCTGTCCTATTTATCCCTATACCTATGAAATACGTGTTTAAAAAGATCTACTCGGTGATGGTGCCGGCTTCATTCAGCAAAACTGTTTTTGCCGCGCCATTATCGTCGATGCTGATCTTATAGTAAGCTGCTACGTCAGAACGCTCTATTTTCCAACCTTCCTTCACTACCGCAGCAGGATACTTTGTTTTGAGTGTAGAACTAACTCCTTCAGGAATATTAGTGCCAAACTCAGTCCTGGTGGCTACCCAGGAACCTTCGCCATTATATTCAGCCGATGTTTTCACATCAGATTGAGTAAAGTTCGCGATCCAGTTACCAGCACTGGACTTTGTCCATTTAACGTCTGAAGACCCAGTAAAGTTTTGTTGAAATGCAGTTTTAACATTTTCTGGGGCCTCAACCTTCTTTACAGCAACAACTTTCGTTGTTTTTTTCGACGACTTCTTTTGTTGTGCAAAAGCCATGCCTGAAGACAGCAAGGCGGCACAAATAATCAAGGTTACTCTTTTCATAAAGACATGGTGTTTGATATGGTTAAATTGCTTAGCTGTAACTCTAAAATGCTAAGCGAAAACAATGCCAAAAACGAAACTTAACACTTAATTATTGTAAATTAATCAATTTTCTCATCAAATTTATTAAAAATCCTCGAAAAATTCCCAAAAACTGGTTAAGTGGCATTATGAGCGTATTTTGTAACTTTGCAATCTTTTATATTATACTTATAACAACAAAGGGAAGGGGATAGTTTATGTCCAGCAAATACCAGGAATATAGCCAATTGAATTTACCACAGATAGAAAGAGAAATACTTCAGGCGTGGGAACAGCAGCAAATATTTGAGAAAAGCGTAGACGGTCGTGACGGTGCCGAACCTTTCGTATTCTTCGAAGGGCCGCCCAGCGCGAACGGTATGCCAGGTATTCACCACGTTATTTCCCGTGCGGTGAAGGATCTCGTTTGCCGGTACAAGACTATGCAGGGTTTCCAGGTGAAACGTAAAGGCGGTTGGGATACACATGGCCTGCCGGTGGAAATTGGGGTGGAAAAAATGCTGGGCATCACTAAAGAAGATATCGGTAAAAAGATCTCTATCGCAGAGTATAATGATACGTGTCGTCGTGAAGTATTGAAATTCAAAGATAAATGGGACGAACTCACCCGCAAAATGGGGTATTGGGTCGACCTGCAGGATCCTTATATTACCTTCGACAATAATTATATCGAGAGTCTTTGGTGGGCGCTTAAAACGCTGTATAACAAGGGCTTCCTCTATAAAAGCGTAAGCATCCAGCCGTACTCACCGGCCGCCGGTACCGGCCTCAGTTCTGCAGAATTGAACATGCCTGGTACTTACAAGGATGTGAAAGATACCACGATCGTAGCCATGTTTAAGGCGGTGCAGTCCGACAAGTCGCAGTTCCTGTTCGACGTTGCCGGTAACGACCAGGTGTTTTTCCTCGCCTGGACCACCACCCCCTGGACGCTGCCCTCCAACCTCGGCCTTACCGTAGGGGCGAACATTGATTATGTACTCGTAAAAACCTTCAACCAGTATACGCACCTGCCCATTCATATCGTGATGGCAAAGGCATTGTTGGGTAAGTATTTTAAGGCAGATGCCGAAAATGCTGATTTTGATGCGTTTAAAGAAGGGGACAAACTCATCCCATGGAAGGTCGTATCCTCCTTTAAAGGAAGTGAGCTGGAAAACATCCGTTACGAGCAGCTGCTGCCGTACGCGCAGCCTGAAGAAGGCGATTCGTTCCGTGTGCTACTCGGCGATTTTGTGACTACCGAAGACGGTACAGGTATCGTACACACAGCGCCTGCCTTTGGTGCAGACGATAACCGTGTAGGTAAAAAGTACGGTATCGGCATACTCACGCTGGTTGACCGCCAGGGTAAATTCACCGATAATGTAGGTGAGTTCTCCGGTCGCTACGTGAAAAACTATAAGAGCGACCCCAACTTCGCAGATGTGGATGTGGACATCGCCATCAAACTCAAAAAGGAAAACCGCGCCTTTAAAGTAGAGAAGTACGAACACACGTACCCACACTGCTGGCGTACGGATAAGCCCGTGTTGTATTACCCGCTGGATGCCTGGTTCATCAAAACAACAGCCGTTAAAGACCGCATGGTGGAATTGAATAAGACCATCAACTGGAAACCTGCTTCTACCGGTACGGGTCGTTTCGGCAACTGGCTCGAGAACATGGTGGACTGGAACCTAAGCCGCAGCCGTTTCTGGGGTACGCCGCTGCCAATCTGGCGCACGGAAGATGGTACGGAAGAAATCTGCATTGGCAGCATTGAGGAGCTGAACCAACACATCCGTAAAGCAAACGAAGTGCTCGGCGGCGATGTAAATAAGAACTACCTGCACGAAGGCATCTTGGACCTCCACAAGCCTTACGTAGACGATATTATACTGGTGAGCCCGTCAGGCAAACCGATGAAGCGTGAGCCAGACCTGGTAGACGTTTGGTTCGACAGTGGGGCGATGCCTTATGCACAATGGCATTATCCGTTCGAAAATAAAGAAATGGTGGACGCACCTTCTAATGCGTTCCCTGCCGACTTTATTGCTGAGGGTGTGGACCAGACGCGTGGTTGGTTTTACACATTGCATGCGCTCGGTGTTATGCTGTTCGACAGTGTAGCATTCAAGACTGTTGTTTCCAATGGCCTGGTGCTGGACAAAGAGGGTAACAAGATGAGTAAGAGCAAGGGTAACGTGGTAAATCCGTTCGATACGCTGGAGCAATTCGGCGCGGACGCTACCCGTTGGTACCTTATTACCAACGCATCGCCCTGGGACAGTGTGAAGTTCGACAGCGACGGCATTAAGGAAGCGCAGCGTAAGATCTTCTCTACCTTATACAATACTTATAACTTCTTCGCGATGTACGCCAACCTGGATAAGTTTAGCTTCAAAGAGGCATACATTCCGTTGGCGGAGCGTCCGGAAATTGACCGTTGGATCATTTCCCTGCTTAACACGTTGGTTAACAAAGTAAACACATCTTTCGACGAATACGAGCCAACCCAGGCGGGCCGTGCTATACAGGAGTTTGTAGACGAGCACCTGAGCAACTGGTACGTGCGTCTTTGCCGCCGCCGTTTCTGGAAAGGGGAGTACAATCAAGATAAGATTAGTGCTTACCAGACCTTGTATGAATGCCTGGAAAAGATCGTACAAATGATGGCGCCGGTTTCACCATTCTTCTCCGACTGGATGTTCCGCAACCTGAACAATGTGAGCGGCCGCGTAAATGCCGAGTCCGTACATCTGACCAACTTCCCGAAAGGTGACGTTTCGTCCATCGATGCGGAGCTGGAAGAGCGTATGCAGCTGGCGCAGGACATATCCTCCCTGGTATTGTCGCTTCGTAAGAAGACCAATAACAAGGTAAGGCAGCCCCTGCAGAAAGTATTGATCCCTGTACTTGACCCTCATATGCAGGCGCAGGTGCAGCTGATCGAACACTTGATAAAAAGTGAGGTGAATGTTAAAAGTATTGAGTATCTTACCGAAACCGAGGGTTTCATAAAGAAAAAGATCAAGGCTAACTTTAAGACCCTGGGTAGCAGGATGGGCGCCAGAATGAAAGCAGTTGCAAACGCCATTGCGCAATTTTCCCAGCACGACATTGCTACTATCGAGAAAACAGGTGAATTTGGCTTAATGCTTGACAATGATAGCGTTCAGATATTGTTATCTGACGTTGAAATCATTTCCGAAGATATCCCCGGATGGACGGTAGCCAATAAAGGTCCACTGACAGTAGCCCTTGATATTACCATTACACCCGAATTACAGGACGAAGGAAATGCCCGTGAGTTGGTAAACCGGATACAAAAAATCCGGAAGGACAGTGGTTTTGAACTGACGGACAGGATAGACGTGAAGGTAGCCGCAACGGACCTGCTGCAATCGGCGATTCTTAACTTTAATAACTATATTTGCACGGAAATTTTGGCAGACAGTTTGGAAATTGTGCCGCAATTACAGGAAGGAATAGAAATTGAAGTTAACGAACTGAAATTTAATGTATTAGTTAACAAAAAAAGCTAGTCCCCATGGCAACAAAAAAGAAGGTTGCTACTAAAACTACCAAAAAGGCAGTTCCTGCTAAGAAAGCTACTGCCAAGCCAGCTCCAGTTGCTAAAAAAGCCGCTGCGAAGCCTGCTCCCGCTAAAAAGGCCGCTCCTGCGAAAGCAAAAACGGTGGCTGCGCCTAAAAAAGCGGCTGCGAAGCCGGTAGCCAAAAAGGCTGCCCCGGCAAAGGCTGCACCTGCGAAGACTGTACCTGCAAAAGCGGCTCCTAAAAAGGCGGCGGCCAAGCCTGCTCCGGTTACGAAACCTGCGGCTAAAGCAAAGTCGGCTCCAGTTGTAAAAAAAGGCCCGGTAGTTGCTAAGAAATCAGCACCTGTTGCCAAGGCACCAGCGATAAAAAAGGTTCCTGCAGTTCCGCAGAAGCCTGAAAAGAAAAGCATTCCGGCAGTGAAAACTTCAAAACCGGTAATTTCTAAACCCGTAGAAAAAGAAGATATGCCAGCAAAGAAAGTTGTACAGGAAAAAAAGGAAAAAGAAACGAGCAAGGCAAAGCCGGTAGAATCTCCTAAACCTGTTGAAAAACAACCTGTAGTACGTGCTACCGTAAGGCCTGGTAGGGCATCTGAAAGCAAACCGGCAACTAAAACCGTGATGCAGACAGTATCATACCAGCCAGAATTTACCAAGTCTGTACTCGACCAGCCTGATGCTGCAGTAGGTCCCGTTTACCGCTATAGCGATTCAGAGCTTACTGAGTTCAAAGAGATCATCCTGAAGAAACTGGATGCCGCCAAGAAAGAACTGGTGTACCTGCAAGGCCTCATTACCCGTAAAGACGAAGCGGGTACTGATGATACCGAAAACAAGTACATGAGCATGGAAGACGGCAGCGGATCGCAGGAACGTGAGCAGCTGAACCAAATGGCCAGCCGCCAGATCCAGTTCATCGATCACCTGGAAAAAGCCCTGATGCGTATTGAAAACAAAACTTACGGCATCTGTCGCGTTACCGGTAAACTGATCGACAAAGCGCGCCTGAAAGCGGTGCCGCATGCAACATTGAGCATAGAGGCGAAACTCGCCAAAAGCAAATAGACATCTGAACTTCTTCTAATAAAGAAAGGCCGCCTGATCGCAGGTGGCCTTTCTGTTTTTACTGGCTGCGGAAATAACGCGCCGAAGAGAAAAGTGAAAGTTGAAGTGAGTGACACAACGGCGGCTGCATAGCGCCACACCGCTGGTCCCCCAATGTATTTAACAAACTTGTGGCTCTGGCTCACTCTTAAGTGCACGCACGGCCAGGTATAGCAAGCCCGCAGAAGCCAGGCAAATGAGGCTGCCTACACCAATGCGGCGTGCGCGGGTTTTGACTTTCGGCTTCAACTTATCCGGCCCGGCTTGCGCTATTTCCAGTAAGGGGGCCAGGTGTTCGCCACGAATTACTTTATCGGCCACGGCTACTACTTCCTCATCCTGTGGATCAAAAGCTACACCAATGCCCGATTCGCGCAACATCTCCACATCCATCGCACCATTACCTACATAGATAATATTTTGCGGCGGAATGTGATATTTTGTTTGCACATACGTCAACAGGTGCCGCCTGTCATATACAGGCACTTCATCCTGCGAAAGGAAAAATTCGGGGACGGTCAGTTCGCCGGTGGCCACGCTGTGAAACAGATGCAGGCGATTGGCAAATGCGAAGTCCATTCCCAGTTTGTTTTTCATATGCTGCGCAACACACTCGAATCCGTCAGTCACCAATCCCACTACATAACCACGTTTCTTCAATGCTTTCACCACACTGCGAATATCGCTCGTTACGGGTATGTTGTCCGCCACTTCCAGCAGCTCTGCGAGATTCCGGTCCTGGAACAGAGCGGCACTGCGCGTAAGAATAGACATCGGGTCCTGGTAATGATGTAAGATTTGCACCAGCGATTCTTCCTTATCGAAAACAGCCGCCGCCAGGTAAAGGTAACTTTGCTGGAAAATGGTTTCGTCCAGGTTAAAGATCACCATCTTTTGCAGCTTGTCGATACTCTCCAAAATCGCGTACTCCATTTGCTCGCGGATGATGTTGATGTTGCCGAGCGTTTCGAGGTTTTGCTGCGGAATGCTTTCCGCTTTGTGTAAAATTGTACGTGATACCTCGCGCGACATTTTACTAAGTTGTTCCCACGTTTGCATCGCATTTTCCACCCGACCGATATTTACTTCCGCGATGCGCGCGCCGCTGAGATGCATATCGATCAGGATGCCGATATCCACTCCATAATCATTCTCGAATTTGATTTGCGAGAGAAACGATTTGCGGGCGGCGATCATGCCGCTGAGTGGTTGTTGAAAATGTTCAAGCTCGGGAAAGAGAATGCTTAACAATGGTTTGGCTACCAGTTTAGTTACGCGGCCTGCCTGTCGCTCGAAAAACGATTTACAAAAATCTGCTTCATCATTCACAATCGGATCGGTGAGCAGTTCAACAATGTTATCGGGATAAGTAAGAATGTCTCCATCTACATACGCTACAATGTCATGTTTCGCCGCCATCATCCCTTCGCGCATACTCACACCTTTGCCCCGCTGGCTGCTCGTAATCACCCGCACTTTTTCCTTCAGCGCTTCTTCCACCGAATTGTCGGAGGAGTTGTCGTCCACCACGATGATCTCTATCTTCCTGGATGTTTTCCTGATCGTTCTGATTACCTGCCTGATGGTACTTCCTTCATTGAGCACGGGAATTACAATTGATATCATAGGCCATACAGTTTTAGTTCGCATCAGGCGCCCAAAAATGATACCAGCAAACACAAAAAAAGGAACGGGGAGCGCCCGTTCCTGTTAAATTTATGAGGTATTTTACCGTTACTTAAATTCCTGCATTTCTACCAGTTTTTTGTAGATGCCGTTTTGTTGTAATAATGTTTCGTGCGGGCCACGTTCAACGATCTCACCTTTCTCCATGACGATAATTTCATCCGCATGCTGAATAGTAGATAAACGGTGGGCAATTACAATGCTGGTGCGGTTTTGCATGAGTTTGTTCAATGCGTCCTGCACGAGTTTTTCTGATTCGGTATCGAGTGCTGATGTGGCTTCGTCGAGAATTAAGATCGGCGGGTTTTTGAAGATCGCTCTTGCGATAGTGAGGCGCTGACGCTGACCACCACTGAGTTTCAGGCCGCGATCACCGATGTTGGTATCGTAGCCGTTTTCAAGATCTTTGATGAATTCGTGCGCATTGGCAATCTTTGCTGCCTGCATCACTGCTTCCCGATCTGCATCGGGCTGACCGAAAGCGATGTTGTTAAACACCGTTTCATTGAACAAGATCGCTTCCTGCGATACGATGCCCATCAGCTGACGTAAGTCTGTCAACTTAAGATCACGCACATCTTTTCCATCTATTTTGATGGCGCCTTCCGTTACATCATAGAAACGCGGCAAAAGGTCGACCATGGTGGATTTGCCCGCACCACTACGACCTACAAGCGCAATCATTTTTCCTTTCTTTATATCGAGATTAATGTTGCGTAATACTTCGTGCTGATCGTCGTAGCGGAACGACATGTTCTGGTAAGAAATGCTGTCGGCGAACGATTGCACCGGTTGCGCATTCGCTTTCTCTGTGATCGTAATCGGCTCGTCGAGCACTTCGTAAATACGCTCTGCTGCCACGAGGCCGCGCTGCATCGTCGTAATCGCGTTAGAAATATTTTTAGCAGGCTGCAATATCTGTGAATACAGGGCGAGGTAGGTGATAAATGCGGCCGCGCTAAGTTCACTGGTGTCGCCGGATAAGATCAGGCTACCACCGTACATCACCAATACAACTACTACACCGATGCCTAACACTTCGGACACGGGGGAGGCCATTTCGCGCTGATTGAACATCGAGCGGCTTACACGTGAAAATTGTTTGTTGATATAAGCCAGTTTGCGCTGCATGAATGATTCGGCCGTAAAGCCTTGTACGATGCGGATGCCGCCAATCGTTTCTTCTGATACGTTCAATATTTTACCCAGCATTTCCTGGCTATAACGGCTTTTATTTTTCAGTTGTTTGGATATATAACCGATCAACGCACCGGAGATAGGGAAGAAGATGATCGTGAACAGCGTAAGTTTGGTGGACAGCATAAACAATACGGCGAAGTACCCGATAATGATAAACGGATCCCGCAGGAACACCTGTATAGAGTTTACGACCGAGTTTTCTACTTCCTGTGCATCATTGGTGAGTGTTGATAAAATCTGGCCCTTCTGGCGTTTATGATAGAATGCCAGTGACTGATGAGAGAGCCGCGCGTATACATCGTTGCGCATCCTTTCCAGGATTTTCATTCTCAGCCTACCCATCACCCTCGAAGCCAGGTAACGGGATATGTTTGCGAAGATCGCTGCTACCACAATGATGGCGCATACAAAGCCCAGCGCCCATATGGAGCCATGTTCAGCAGTAATGATATTGTTATAATATTCGAACGTACCTGTGAGGAAGTCTTTGAGATCGCTGACAGAAAACTCCGGCAGCACGGTTACCGGCACCTTATCTTCTTTTGTTTTGAAGATGGCATCCAGCAAAGGGATTAACATGGTGAAGTTCAGCATGCCGAAGATGATGCCGAAAAAGGTATATATCAGGTATTCCGGTAAAAAGTGATGTAAGGGAGTGGCAAATTGCAGCAGCCGCCTGAAAACTTTCATTCTCTAAAATCTTTGTCCGCCCGCAAATTACTACATTTATCCGGTTTGGGCCCCGTGCCTGTTAATCCGCAGGAAATGGTTAATTTCGTGGCTGAACAGGCCCCGGATTGGTACGGAAGTGGGGGTGTTGTTCAGATAAAACCGACAATCATGCAAGAAACTAAAAGGCAGAAACAGGTAGCACAACTGGTACAGGAGGAAATGAGCAGCATTTTTCAACGGATGGGACTCAACGTCGTAAACGGCGGAATGATCTCTATCTCCTCCGTTAAAATGACGCCGGATCTGCTGGAAGCGCGTATCTACTTGAGCCTTTTCAAAATACCCGACCAGGTGGCCATGCTTAATTCGATCAAAGAACGTGGCGGAGAGATCCGCAAGGAATTGGGCAACCGCATGGCTAAACAGCTGCGCCGCATCCCTTACCTGGCATTTTTCGTAGACGATACGCTTGACTACGTGTTTAAGATGGAAGAAATATTCAAGAAGATCAACGACGACGAAAAGAAAGACTAACGTATAAAGCGCAACATGATCTGGCAATTCGCATCCCGTTATTTCTGGGCCAGGAAATCGACCAATGCTATTAATATCATTGCCTGGGTAAGTGTGGGCGCTATCGCCGTTGGTACGGCGGCGCTCATTATCGTGTTGAGCGTATTTAACGGCTTTGAAGGCCTCGTTAAATCCCTGTACTCCTCCTTTTATCCAACGCTGAAAGTGGTACCGGCATCCGGTAAAACGCTCGTGCTTACGCCACAGCAGCTACGGCAAGTGGCTAAAGACCCTGCTGTGGCGCATTACACGCAGGTAATTGAAGAAAAGGCCGTGTTAAGCTACGGCGGCGACCAAACGATCGCGGTGGTAAAGGGTGTGGACGATCACTACATGAAAGTAGCCAATATCCAATCCAAAGTGATCCGTGGTAAGTTCGAAACGGTAGACGATCATGGCTATCGCGCGGTCGTGGGCATTGGCTTGGAAACGGCACTGGGCGTGGATGTAGAGCACAGTGTGGTGCCTGTATCGGTATTCGTACCAAGGCGGGGCGCCGGCGCAGATTTTAGTATGCCGGAGCAGGCGCTGAACAACGGCGATTTCTATCCTGCAGGCACTTTTGCCCTGCAGCAGGATTTCGACAGCAAGTACGTACTCACCCATATCGACTTCATGCGCAGTTTGCTCGACATGAAGCCTGGCGAGATGTCTGGCCTCGAACTGGCGCTCAAGCCTGGTAACAGCGACCTCCGTGTAAAGCGCAGGCTGCAGGAGTTACTCGGCGATCGGGTAGACGTGCAGACGCGTTACGAGCAGAACAAAACCCTTTACAACATCATGCGCACCGAAAAGTGGGTGGTGTATAGTTTCCTGAGTTTTATACTCGTCGTTGCCGCCTTCAACATGCTCGGCTCCCTGTCGATGCTGGTGCTGGAAAAGCGAAAGGACATTACGATTTTAAAGGCCATGGGCAGCACGAACGGCCGCATCCTTCGTATATTCCTGGCCGAGGGGCTGATCATCGCCGTAATAGGCTCTGTTGTGGGCATAGCGCTGGCATTGATCATGCTTGTGTTGCAGCAACAGTTCGGCATCATCAAACTTGGCGGCGATTCGTTTTTGATAGATGCTTTCCCGGTAGAGATGCATGCTGAGGACTTCGGCCTGGTGGCAGGCACCGTCATCGTGATCGGCATCCTGGCGAGCTGGCTTCCTGCCAGGCGGGCCGCAGCGCAGCCGATTGATCTGAAGGCTACCTAATTTCTTCTTTTTTGATCAGCTTGGGGTAATCCTGTTCAGCCGCCGTTGTGTCACTCACTTCAGCGGCAGTTTCGCTATCAGTTAAAGCGAGCAGGAGCATTCATTTTCCTGTTTTATGTAAAAGTTGTAGAGGGGAAGTCCAATGTAAGTCCAATGTAAGTCCAATGTAAGTCCAATGAGAGAGTTATGTGACAGTTATCTGGGTGTGTCACGTCCTAAAATAGGTTTACACTCTTGTGAGATAATCCGGATTAAGGTTTACACCCGTAATCCAAGACAAGACTAAAAGGGGCTGACCAAAAAGCAAAATGAAGGCTTTGATGACGGGTCTCCATCAGGTACCCGAATAAATTAGGGCTGACCAATACTTTTTGGTCAGCCCCACTTCGTTATACGAAAGCGCTACTGGCTAGTAGTCGCCCAGTGTTTCAGGCAATTGTGCCAGGGCTTTGGCCAGCTGCTCGTCATTTGGAGCAATACCGTGCCACTCGTGGGAGCCTTCCATGAAGTCAACCCCTTTGCCCATAGCAGTTTTCATGAGGATACAGATGGGCTGGCCTTTGCCGGTAAGACCTTTCGCTTTTTCGAGCGTGGCTACCACATCGTCCATATCGTTACCGTTCATGTGCAGTACGTTCCAGCCGAAAGCTTTAAACTTCGCTTCCAGGTCGCCCAGGCTCATCACCTTGTCGGTCGGACCGTCAATCTGCTGGCCGTTCCAGTCGATCGTGGAAATGAGGTTGTCGGCCTTATGGTGTGCTGCGAACATAGCTGCTTCCCAGATCTGACCTTCGTTCAGCTCACCGTCACCGTGCAGGGAGTAAACAAGGTGAGAATCTTTGTTCATCTTTTTGCTCAGCGCGGCACCGAGGGCTACGCTCATACCCTGACCCAGTGAACCACTGGCAATACGGATGCCTGGCAGGTGTTCGTGGGTGGTAGGATGGCCTTGCAGGCGGGAGTCAATCTTACGGAAAGTGCTCAGTTCCTGGATGGGGAAGTAGCCAGACCTGGCCAGTGCACTGTAAAATACAGGAGAGATGTGTCCGTTCGAAAGGAAGAAAACATCCTCATTGGTGGCGTTCATATCGAACTTCTCGGGGCGGTGTTCCATTGCCTTGAAATACAAGGCGGTCAGGAAGTCTGTACAGCCCAAAGAGCCGCCAGGGTGGCCACTTTGAACGGCGTGCACCATCCGCACAATGTCCCTCCTGATCTGGGTAGCAATATCTTTCAGTTCTGGCATGATAATTGGCGTTTTATGAGCCGCAAATGTAACAAGTTTTATAGCAATTTTTAGTGCAAAGGGGTAAAAATGGGGGATATGTGGCGAAAGGCCATGATTTTTATAAATTGCTGATACACATTTCACTGAATTTAATATCTTTGTAAGACAACCCCCGATATGGAGAATGTAATTATCGCTACCGTACTTAGTTTTGTTATAACCTATTTTTCAGTCCCCATCCTCATCAGGGTGGCCGATTTGAAGCATCTGTATGATGAACCTGACGAGCGGAAAGCGCACAAACATCGTATTCCAGCATTGGGTGGCGTGGGATTTTTCTCAGGCTTCCTGATCTCAATTGCAGTGTGTATTCCTACGCAAAGTGCATCGCCGCTCCAATATTTCATGGCGGCTTACTTCATTATATTTATGGTTGGGCTTAAAGACGACCTGGTGGGCCTGTCTCCCTTAAAGAAAGTAATTGGCCAGATGGCCGCTTCCTTCGCGATCATTTACCTCGGTAATCTCCAGATACACAACGCTTCAGGACTGTTCGGCATCTACGATATGTCGCCGCACCTGAGTTCTCTGCTGACTTATTTCACTGTACTTGTTATCATCAACGCTTTTAACCTGATCGACGGGGTTGACGGTCAGGCTGGCAGCATCGGTATGTTAGTATCTGCTATCCTGGGTGCTTACTTCCTGCATGTGGGTGAAACAGTGTACGCAGTAATGGGATTTTCACTGGCTGCGGGTCTGGCAGGTTTTCTTATCTACAATATTTCACCAGCAAAAATATTCATGGGCGATACAGGCTCGCTGTTGATCGGCGCTGTTAATGCTATCCTCATCATCAAATTCATTGAAGTAGGTGGCAATCCGGCCAGCAAGATGCCAGTCGGATCTGTTCCTGCTGTAGCTTTCGGTATCCTTATCGTGCCTTTGTTCGATACGCTGCGCGTATTCTCGATCCGTATGATGAGAGGCCGTTCGCCCTTTTCCGCCGACCGTAACCACATTCACCACTACCTGCTTGCATTGGACCTTAACCATAGGCAAACAACCATGACCACGGTACTGGCTAATGCCGGTTTCATCGTAATGGTATTCGCTCTGCAGGGTATGGGAACTACGTCGCTGCTCATCTTCGAGCTGGGACTGGCCACTGGCCTTACTTACACTTTGTATCTCCTTAAAAAGAAACGTGCAGAAAAACTGGTGCGTGTAGCAGCGGAAGCTGCGGCCGCCGCAACAGCAGAAGTAGCGCATGTTAGCAGCAAGGCCAAAATCCTTCGCGTTAGCACCGACGGCGTGCTGGAGAACAAATAGGCTTTTACTCCGCCGAAAACATATTGTCCGCTCATCCTCACCAATTTATACGAATCATCAAACGCCTTTTGATGATTAAAATAATTCATGTAGGTTTGCAAGCACTTTAAGTTTTTATTCTTATGCAAGACGATCTTAACTTAGTTCTGGATGATGCCCGCGATACAATGGATAAAGCCATTGCACACCTCGAAACTGAACTGACGAAAATTCGCGCCGGCAAAGCCAATCCCCAGATACTGGATGGTATCACGGTTGATTATTATGGCGCTCCAACGCTTATCGGTCAGGTAGCTAACGTAAGTGTGGCCGACGCAAGAACGCTCACCATTCAGCCTTGGGAAAAGAATATGTTACAGCCCATCGAAAGGGCAATTATCGCTTCTAATATCGGCCTCAACCCGCAGAATGATGGCCTCATCATTCGCCTGTTCCTGCCGCCACTTACCGAAGAAAGAAGGAAGGAGCTCGTGAAAAGGGTGAATGCAGAAGGTGAACATGGCAAAGTAGCGGTTCGTAACATCCGCCGCGACGCCATCGAATCGATCAAAAAACTGCAGAAAGATGGTTTGAGCGAAGATATCGCGAAAGGCGCTGAAGGTGATGTGCAACAACTTACTGACAAATACATTGCGCTGGTTGATAAACATTGCGCTGCAAAAGATAAAGAGATCATGGCTATCTAAGCCCTGCTAGTCGATTTCATTGTAAGGCGGGACCAACAGGTCCCGCTTTTTTTATTACATTTATCGACATAAAAGTAACCGTATGCCCCCGTTAAAGTTGTCGAAAATAAGCACCAAGGCCCCGGCCAAGCTGGATAAAGAACATACCAAGGCCGATACGGTGAAGATATTGAACGAGTTGGACGAGCTGCAAAATCTCCTCTTCGCCGAACATAAACATTCGCTTTTGGTCGTACTGCAAGGCATGGATGCCAGTGGTAAAGATGGGGTGATCCGTAACGTGTTCGGGAAATTAAATCCGCAGGGTGTGCAGGTGCATTCCTTCAAAGCACCCACCGAAGAGGAGAAGAGCCACGACTTCCTGTGGCGCATCCACCGGGTGGCACCGGGTAAAGGCAATATTTGCCTCTTTAACCGCTCGCACTACGAAGATGTATTGATCCAGCGCGTTCACCAGTGGATCGACAAGGCTACGGTAAAAAAGCGTTTCGCTGCCATCAACGACTTCGAACGACTGCTCACACAACATAACGATACCCATATCCTCAAATTTTATCTCCATATTTCGCCGGAAGAGCAGCAGGAGCGCCTGAGTGAACGCATGCAGGACCCGCGTAAGATGTGGAAGTACAATGCGAACGATTTTGAGGAGGCAAAGCGGTGGGATGATTACCGCAAAGCTTATGAAGACGCGTTTGAACACTGCAACGACGTACCCTGGACCATCGTGCCCGCTGATCAGAACTGGTATAAAGAATATGTAATCGCCAAAGCCGTGAGAGATACCCTGGTAAAGCTGAAGATGCAATACCCTGGCCTTAAAAAGCCATAAAATAATATAGATCGCGAGAACAAAATGTTAATATCGCGTGTTTTTTCGGGAGAACACTAACCTTAAACCATACAACATGTCATTTTTTAAAGAGTTTAAAGAGTTTGCTACGAAAGGGAATGTGATTGACCTTGCAGTCGGTGTAGTAATCGGTGCTGCATTTGGTAAGATCGTAAACGCCCTTGTTGAAAATATCATTATGCCATTGGTCGGTATCCTTATCGGCGGCTTTGATTTCAAAGGCTGGATGATCAAAGTAGGATCTGCCGAAGTGAAATACGGCATCTTCATCCAGGTGTTCATCGAGTTTATCGTTATTGCCTTTGCTATATTCCTGGTAATCAAAACCATCAACAGGTTTAAAAAGAAAGAGGAAGCCGCGCCCGCAGCTCCTGCCGGTCCTACAACTGAAGAGAAATTGCTGATGGAGATCAGAGATGCCATTAAGCAGAAAAATGTTTAAATAAACCTTAAGAAACAATGAAGAAATTTGGTTTGTTCACCGCCCTGCTACTGGCGGTGAACCTGCTTTATGGGCAAGTCGAGTTAAAAAAAGCCCGGGAAGAGAACTGGAAAAAGATCAAGCGCAACGAGAGCGATACTTCACACAAATTCTGGAAAAAGGGTGGTACGTTCAACCTCAATGTTAACCAGGGTTCACTCACCAACTGGGCTGCGGGTGGTGATAAGTTCTCGCTCTCCGCCGGGGCGACCCTCTCCGTATTTGCTAACTATACTAAAGGCCGGCATGAGTGGGATAATACCCTCGATCTGGCTTACGGTTATGTAAAAACGACCAGCCTGGGTATGCGTAAAAGCGACGATCGTATTGACCTTACCACTAAATATGGCTATGATGTTGGCAACAACTGGTATGCCAGCGGCCTCTTTAACTTGCGCACACAGTTCGCCAACGGTTACCTGTACCCGACCGATAGTACGAGAGACCTGGTGTCTAAATTCTTTTCACCGGCGTACATTTTACTCTCTCCCGGTTTGGATTACAAGCCGAACAAAGAGTTTTCCCTCTTTATATCGCCGGTGACCGGCCGCTGGGTCGCCGTGCTGGACGATACACTCTCTGCCAGGGGCGCTTACGGTGTGGATACTGGTAAACACGTGAAAAGTGAGTTTGGTGCTTACCTGTCCGCTAACTGGAATAAGGAGATCGCTAAAAACATTGTATATAAAACCAAGCTGGAACTGTTTTCCAACTATAAACAGAACCCCGGTAATATAGACGTGTTCTGGACCAACGTATTGTCGATGAAGGTGAACAAATACCTGTCGGCAACGGTGAGCCTGGACATGATCTATGACGATGATGTGAAGGTGTTCGAAAACAAGGCTACTGGCGTAATGGGGCCCCGGCTACAGGTAAAACAGGTGATCGGAGTGGGCTTTGCGGCCATCTTCTGATTCCCGGAAAATTATGCTATTTTTGATAAACCTGCTGGCGTAAACAGCAGGTTTATTATTTCTAACTAACTTATATTCAACATATTGGCAGACCAGGAGATATACAAAATAAAGCTCGCCCAGTTCGAAGGTCCGTTTGACCTGCTGCTGTTCTTTATCGAGAGGGATGAGCTGGATATCTACAACATCCCCATCAGCGGTATCACCCGCGACTTCCTGGATTACATCCACCAGATGGAGTCGCTGAATATTGAGCTGGCCAGTGAGTTCATCCTGTTTGTGAGTACATTGATGCGCATCAAGGCAAAAATGTTACTGCCACGTAAGGAGCTGGACGAGCAGGGTAATGAGATCGATCCACGTATGGAGCTGGTGGACAAGATCCTGGAATACAAACGTTACAAGCAGGCTGCCATTGAGCTGGCGGAGAAGGAAGCCGAGCGTATGTTGCAGATCAAACGTGGCAACATTGCGAAGGAACTTGCGCTGATCGGTGAAATGACCAGCGAAGGTACCGAAGTGCAGACCCTCACCCTGTTCAAGCTCACCAAAACATTCGAAAAGGTGATGCAGCGGGTTAAGGAGCGCAACAATAAGCCCCAGCACGTTGTTTACAAATACGACTACACCATGGAGGGCTCGCGCCAATACATGATGGAGCTGGCGGCAGGCGAACGTACGATGGCTTTTGAAAAGATATTCGATCATTGTAAGGACAGGATACATGCCATCTTCCTGTTTCTCGGTATGCTCGAGCTGGTGCAGGCGAAGTACCTGTCTATCATGGTGGGCGAAGGCCGCAATAACTTTATTATTGATTATATAGATCCCGCTGACCGTCCGGAAGAAGCTGAGCCGGTTGTATTCGATGATTGATAAACGTGAACATATAGAGATCGTTAGCCTGCCCGATTATGGCCAGGACGAAGCGCCGTTCATCGTATCTTCCATCTGCACACTGGGTGATACTTTTTTTGAACACAACGCTTCTCCGCATCGCCACGACTTCTATTCCATCTATTGGGTGCGCACCGGGCACCTGCGTCATACTATCGATACGGTTACCCACGAAGTATCCGGCAATACGCTGTTCTTCCTCGCACCGGGGCAGGTACACAAGATGGAGTTTTCTGATAAAGCCGATGGATATATGATTGCGTTTCACGACGCTTTTATGTGCCTGAAAGATCAGGCGCAGCTTTCGTCGGGCATTAACTCCGGGTTGTTCTTCAATAACCACTTCAGTTCCGTGCTAACCATGCCGGACGAGCAGCAAGCCGATTTTGAGTGGCTGGTAAAAACCATGGTGAAAGAAATAGAGCGCAAGGATAATGATTACGAAAGCGCCTTTCACGGCCTGCTGCGTTATTTCCTGGTGCTCTCGTCCCGAATACAGAATGCGGTGGATACACTGGCACCCGACACCCACTTGTCGCACAACAGTTCTTTATTCCTGCAGTTCAAAACACTCATCGAAGAAAAGTTCCGCGACCTGAAGAACGTGTCTGACTATGCAGGTTTACTGCATATTAAACCGGTGTTGCTGAATGAGGTGAGCAAACAATTATCCGGCATCACCGCAGGGGAACATATCCGCAACCGTATCATCCTGGAGGCGCAGCGTTACCTGTACAACACCGATCTTACGGCAAAAGAAATTGCCTATAACCTGGGCTTTGAAGATCCACATTACTTCAGCAGGTTTTTTAAGAAATATACCAACCAAACTCCCTCCGAGTTTAAAGAAGCTTCGCGCGTAAACGGCGTGTTTACGCATCAGCAGGCGTGATCCCTTCACGCCTGTTTATTTCCCACTATCTGTACATGTACCCCCGTTAATCCGCCAACTTTCGCTGCTTATTACCCATTAACTTCATTATTCGTTGATAATCAATGCTGATTTTGGTCGCAGTGAAAAAGTACACCACTAACAGCAAATAGTCCATTTAAGATAGATGTTGTAACGCGTACTTTTGTGTAGTCATTAAGAAAAAAGGAGTTCGACAATGAAAACAAGCAAAGAAGTAACTCAGGTGTATAAGGGTTCTAAACCGAACATGGTCGGCGACGGCTTTAGGGTACAGAACCTGTTTCCCAGGGGTAATCGCATCGGGAAGGCCATTAGTCCGTTCTTTTTGCTTGATTATGCTGCTCCGGTTTATTTTCCGCCTACCGACAAGGCTCGTGGCGTTGACCAGCACCCGCACCGTGGGTTTGAAACTGTGACGATCGTTTACCAGGGTGCGTTGGAACACCGCGATTCAACCGGCGCATATGGAAAGCTGCGCGAAGGAGATGTACAGTGGATGACCGCTGCCTCCGGCATCGTGCACGAAGAAAAACATGAGACCGAGTTTTCCCGCAAGGGCGGCACCATTGAAATGGCACAATTGTGGGTCAATCTGCCCAAGGCACATAAAATGAACAAGCCCGGCTATCAAACGCTGCTGCGTGAAGACATACCCGTAAAGTCATGGGAAGATGGCAGCCAGTTGCGTGTGATCGCAGGCGAGTTCGAAGGCTTGTACGGTCCCGCACGTACGTTTACACCCATCAACGTGTACGACGTGCAGCTGAAGATGGGCCGCAACATCACCATCAAACTGCCGGAAGGTTATAACACCGGCATCGTTGTACTGAAGGGAGAGGCGGAGTTCAACGAAACACATATCTCCAAAGAGGTAGAGATCGTAAGTTTTGGAAATGAAGGTGAGGAAATAAACATTACCGCTGTTTCCGATGTTTCTCTCCTGGTATTAAACGGAGAGCCTATCAACGAACCGGTGTTTGCTTACGGACCTTTCCTCATGAACACGCAAGAAGAAATTACGCAGGCGATACAGGATTATAGCGAAGGCAGACTGGGACGATTAAACTAATAACAATATAACTCACATCTTATCTTAAAAAATTAAAACTTAAACACAATGGCAACCTGGAAAATTGATGCTTCACACAGCGAAATCGAATTTAAAGTAAAACACCTGATGATCACGAACGTGAATGGTTTCTTTACTGATTATGACGCTACTGTAGAAGCCGCCAATGATGATTTTACCGATGCTAAAATCACTTTCGAAGCGAAAGTGGACAGCATCAACACGAAGAACGAGCAGCGCGATGGTCACCTGAAAAGTGATGACTTCTTTAACGCCGCTGAGTTCCCGGTGATCAAATTTGAATCTACCAGCATCGTTAAGAAAGATAACGAACATTATAAACTGAACGGTAACCTTACCATCCGTGACAATACTAAACCGGTAGAACTGGATGTAGAGTACGCAGGTGTAACAGTAGACCCATGGGGTCAGACGAAAGCAGGCTTTGAGCTTTCCGGCAAAATCAGCCGTAAAGAGTTCGGTCTGAAATGGACGGCTACAACAGAAGCGGGTGGTATTGTGGTAAGTGACGACGTGAAATTGCTGGCGAACGTTCAGCTGATTAAACAAGCTTAATTCTTTGTCTTATGGATATTCTTGAAAAGCTGTCGTGGCGCTACGCTACGAAGAAGTTTGATCCGGTGAAGAGACTGAGTGCTGCGCAGTTAGATAGAATACTCAAGGCTACCAATCTCTCAGCATCCTCTTATGGATTGCAACCCTACAAGGTAATAGTGGTACAGGATCCGGTGATCAGGGAAAAATTGAAAGCAGTATCGAACAACCAGTCACAGATAACAGATGCTTCGCACCTGGTGATTTTTGCAAGAGTGGATGAACTTGCCGATACGCATGTGGATGATTATGTGAAGTTGACTGCAACCACTCGTAACGTGGAAACGGATGCCCTGGAAGGTTTTGCGGCGATGATGAAAGGACAGATTCAAAAAATGGAGCATGAGAAAGCAGCAGTGTGGACCTCCAAGCAGGCATATATCGCCCTTGGCACACTACTCACTGCCTGCGCGATCGAAGGAATCGACACCTGTCCGATGGAAGGGTTTAACGCCACCGCTTACGATGAAATTCTGGGACTGAGAGAAAGGAACCTGCGCACCGTTGTATTGGCCGCAGTAGGCTTCCGCGCCGCTGACGATATTTATCAGCATAAACAGAAAGTACGGAAACCGCTGGAAGATTTTGTAGAAGTAGTGTAAAACGGTTGTCAGGAGTTAAGTGTGGCCGGGTAATGCTTGCATTGCCCGGCTTTTTATTTATCTTTAACTTAACCCGCCGGCAATGATTAACGGCATTACGTTTGCGGGTAAGAGTCCTTCCGAAATATCAATCTTTAAATATTATTCAATCACCCAAAAAAGCAAACTTCCATGAAAAGATCTGCTACTGCCAACTGGCAGGGTACCGGCAAAGAAGGTAAAGGCAAACTGGCTACAGACAGCGGCGTTTTAAAAGACACGCAATACTCATTCAATACCCGCTTCGAAGACGGTATTGGTACAAACCCTGAAGAACTGATAGCTGCGGCCCACGCCGGCTGTTTTACCATGAAACTGAGCTTTAACATTTCAGGCGCCGGTTTCACACCAGGTAATATCGATACCAAAGCAACCGTAACGTTCGAGAATGGTGCTATTCCAAACATTCACCTGAGCGTGAAAGCTTCTGTACCCGGCCTGGAAAAGGCTAAGTTCGATGAACTGGTACTGGACGCAAAACAGAACTGCCCGATCTCGAAACTGCTGAATACAGACATTACTTTCGATGCAGAGCTGGTGTAATACACCTCCTGTTTTAAGTGATAACGCCGGTAGCAATACCGGCTTTTTTTATGCCATTAAAAAGTACACCATTTCTGCAAATTCGTCCATTGAAAAGCCTGCGTTACTGTCGGACATTTGATATGTAAAAACAAAGCATCAATAGTTATGCAAAAGATAGTTCACCGTGCAGATTCCCGTGGTTGCGCGGACCACGGTTGGTTAAAGAGTTATCACACCTTCAGCTTCGCGCAGTACTACAACGAAGAACGTATTCACTTCGGCGCATTACGTGTGTTGAACGATGATGTAGTAGCAGGAGGAATGGGCTTTGGCGCACACCCGCACGATAACATGGAGATCATCAGCATTGTGCTGAAAGGCGCGCTGGAACATAAAGATAACCTGGGCACACATGGTATCATCAACGCAAACGATGTACAGGTAATGTCGGCGGGTACAGGCGTTGTACACTCAGAGTTTAACGCCTCTAAAACAGAACCTGCAGAGTTTTTGCAGATATGGTTGTTCCCCGCGAACGAAACGTAACACCTCGTTACGATCAAAAAACATTCGACGCTGCCGGTCAGCACAACCAATTGCAATTACTGATCTCTCCCGATAAAACGGATAACGCCCTCTGGATTAATCAGGACGCCTGGTTCTCCATCGGCCAGTTCGATGCAGGAAAGGAACTTGTTTACACGCCTAAAGAAGAATACAACGGCGCTTACATTTTCGTACTGGAAGGCAGTGTGGAAATAGAAGGCGAAACCCTTCACCGTCGCGATGCGATCGGCATCAGCAACTATAGCGCAGCATCGATTAAAGCATTGGAAGCGGCAAAGTTTTTGATCATAGATATACCGTTAACACAATTTACTCACTAGTTTAACCTTTACTCATATGGCTACTAATACAGCAACAATAGGACTGGAAAAAAAGACCGCAAAAGAGCTGGCCGATAAACTGAATAACCTGCTTGCAGCCTACCAGATATTTTACCAGAACACCCGTGGTTTCCACTGGAACATCAAAGGTGATAAATTCTTTACCCTGCACGTAAAGTTCGAAGAGCTTTATACAGATGCACTGACTAAGATTGACGAGATCGCGGAGAGAATACTGACGCTGGGCTACACACCCGTACACAGTTTTTCTCAGTACGTGCAGTTATCTGCCATCAAAGAAATAACGAACGACAGTAACGCTGAAACGACCGTTAAACACGTGCTGGAGGGTTTTAAAACACTCATTCAGCTGGAAAGGGAAGTAAGCTCTGTAAGCGATGAACTGGGCGACGATGGTACCAACGACCTCATCACTACTTACATCCGCGAACAGGAAAAACAAGTGTGGATGTACAATGCATTTTTACATTAGGTTACAACAATACAATAAACAGGCTTCAGCACCCTGCCTCTGGCGGGGCGCTGGCTTTTAAGCCGGCCGTATCGCTAAAAGATCGTAACTTAGAAATGAATCCGCAATGCCTGAGCATGACGATCATTCCGTAATAATGCAGTCGCAAACCATGGAGTAATATAGATTTATAGCTGTGAATGATGTATATGCTCGTTTATCATAATTCGTAAAGCTAAATCAGTTGAACATGGAAATTCCAACACAAACCTCAGAACAGCAGGAACAGTTGCTTTCCTGGAAGCATGAAGTAGAAGATGTGCGCCAGGACGTGAAGTCGATGCGCAACCGGCTGGAGGCTATTTCGCAGCATCACAGCGGCAATGAAAGAATGGTGAAGGTCGAGCGCTTTCAAAACCAGTTTATCCGCCAGCTGGAAGTTGCCGATGAACTGTTCCACGATCTGAAACAAGCCAACCGGCGCCTGAACAACGCACTCATCGAACATACCGACCGCCCGGTTGACGATCACGATGGGTTACATGAGCGCATGGACACTTTCCATAAATTATACAACGAATTAAGAAACGACTTTCAGCAATTTGAAGCGCACCAGTAGCCGTTAACGGAGATCGTCTTCCTGCTGCTTCAACTTCTCCTGCATCCGGTGGATCATTTCATCCAGCTCGGTAACAGACTTTTGCAACATCAGCATCAACCGCAGGTTGGTGGGCTGATCGGTGCTGTCTGTGTCGATAAGGGACGTGATGGCCAGTATGGAAGATACGGGCTTGCGTAGTTCGTGTGAGTTCATCCACGCAATTTCGCGCAGGGTATTATTTTGCTCCTGCAGCAAGGTTACGAAATTCTTTTTCTCCGTAATATCTGTTTGGATAGATATGTATTTCTGTACGCTGTTCTCGTCGTCCAGTATCGGCGTTACGGACATATGCACCCAATAGGCTTCGCCGTTTTTCCTGTATTGCACCAGTTCCGCGGTAAAGGGTACACCTGTTTCCATTTGTTTCCCGATCCGGTTCATGGCCTCGATGCTGGTTTCGGGGCCTGCCATAAATTCCCGTGGATGTTTGCCGATGGCCTCTTTCAATGAGAAGCCGGTATGATGTGTAAAGCTGTCGTTCGCCCACTGTACGCGTCCCTCTGCATCCATAATAAAAACAGAGTTAGTGGTTTGACTTGCCACCAGCGACAATAAGCCAATCTGCTCCTGCTGTTTCACTTCCTTATCAATATCCTGCACGACGCCCACCATTCGCTGCGCTTCCTGTTGTTTGCTATAGATGATGCTGCCGCGTGCGTATACATGTTTGTATTGACCGTTTGTGCACAGGAAGCGGTATTTGTCCGCCCAATGTACATTGCCAAAACGGATGGCATTACGCACCGAACGAATGATGCGGTCATGATCGTCCGGGTGAACGCGCTGCTCCCACCACTGGAAGGTGGGTTCAACTTCCGACTCCTGGTAGCCGAATATGGTTGAAGGCCCGTGGTTCCAGGTTACCTGGTCAGACGACATGTCCCAGTAATAGATCGCATCGGGCGTTACTTTCGCGAGTAACTCGTAACGTGTTCCGAAATCCTTTGCCTGTATGGTCGATTTAATTTCTGCATCGATGTCAATGGCCATGACCATTCGGCCACGCTTCTGTTTATATTGGCTGGGCGTGGAGTAGATTTCTACCATGAAGTTTTCACCATTCTTTTTCCGGTGCTGCCATACGCCGCGATAAGACTTACTATTGATGCTCCGTTGCTGATCTTCCAGCAGCTTTGAAATATCGTTTTCATCCCTGATCTGCAGGATCGTCATCTTCAGAAACTCATTCCGCGTAAAGCCATACTTCTCAATCGCAGCATCGTTTACCGCGAGGAAACGCAGCGTGTCGGTATCATACACCCACATCGGCACCGGGTGGTTATAAAACATCTCCTGGTAGCCGGAAGGCCCTTCTACGGCCTGTTGAGAGGATCGTACAACGAAATAGATCAACAGGGCGGCGGTCAATATAAAAAAAGAAAGCAGAAGGAAAGATAAAGCGGCGGGACTAAATTGAGGGAACTTCAGGACGCCATACGCCAGCAGTCGGTCATTGATATTCACCCACACTAATCCCCACAAGAGGAATAAACAAGCTGCTTTTACTGCCGTATGGCGCATTCACGTACGTTTTCGCTGAAATTATATAAATAATATCAACTAACAAATCAACAATGCGTGAATGACAGGGTAAATTGTTTTTACCATTCGATTTTAACTGTCTCCGAAACAGGATAAGCCACACACGTGAGTATGAGGCCTTCTGCCACCTCTTTGTCCGTCAGTACTTCGTTTGCGGCCATCCATACTTTACCTTCTGTACACCTGGAAGTGCATGCGCCACATACGCCGCCCCTGCAGCTAAAGGGCAATGTTATTCCTTTGTTAAGGGCCGTTTGCAGTATCGTCTGGTTGCCCGGAACGGCCAGTTCCAATGTATTTTCCGCATGGGTCAACACCACTTGCTTAGGATTACTATCAATCGGCGTCCCCGCTTTCTGGATCAGGAACTGGGTGTTGACGGTGAAGTTTTCCTTATGCAATTGCTCCTCGGTAAAGCCCATGAAGGTGAGGGTGAAAATGCACATGCGCATATACTCCAACGGTCCGCAGATGAAAAACTGCGCCTGTTTGCGATCATAAGCGAGGTGTTTGGGAGTAAGCATTTCCAGTAAACCGTTGCCGATGCGGCGATAGGTAAACTCACTTTCCTCGGTAGGTTCGCTGAAGAAAAATAAGAGTGTGAAACGGCTGGCATGTTCGGCCGCCAGTGCGCGTAGCTCTTTATGAAAAGGGGTATGATGTTCGTTCTTTGCACTGTAGATCATCGTGACCTTACTACCCGGTTCATCACGCAGTACCTGGCGTAATATACCATACAATGGCGTAATGCCGCTACCGGCACCTAACAGGAAAATGTCTCTCGGCGGATGTGGTGTAACATCCAGCGTAAACCTTCCCGAGGGTGCCATGCTGGTTACTATATCGCCTATCTGCCAGTGTTTGATGATGTAACGCGATACTTCCCCGTTTTCGCGCCACTTGATGGTAACGGCAGGCCGCTCGTCCACACCCGGCGTTGAGCTAAGTGAGTACGAGCGGCGATATTCCGTATCATGAATAAAAATGATGAAGGTAAGGAACTGGCCGGCTTTGTATTCCATCGGTCCACCATCCGTTCGTTCGAAACGATAAGTGAAAGTATCAATGGTTTCCTTTTTCACTGCGGTAATACGCAGCTGCAGATAGCGTTCGTCCATGTTCCGTCCGTAGTGTCTTGTAGCAGGCGATGTTTATCCCTCGCTCACCGTAACCTGGCTGCTCATCATCTGCCGAACCGCCATGGCGATACCGGCAGCGTCGTAACCACATTCGCGATGCAGTTCCGCAGGTTTGCCATGTTCTACGAGGCGATCGGGAATGCCGAGCATTTTCACATCCGCCTTATAATTATACTCCGCCATAAATTCGAGGATGGCACTGCCGAAGCCGCCGCGGATGGCGCCGTCTTCTACCGTGATCACTTTATCGTAGCGGGAAAATACTTCGTGTAATAATTCTTTGTCCAAAGGTTTCACAAAACGAATGTCGTAATGTGCCGGCTCCAGCCCGTCGTTCATCAACTCGCGGCAGGCTTCTGTTACAAAGTTGCCAGGGTGGCCAAACGACAGTATCGCCACATCACGTCCGTCACGGATTTTACGACCTTTACCGATCGGCATTACCGCAAATGGTTTGCGCCAGTCAGACATCACCCCTTCGCCACGCGGATAGCGGATCACCACTGGTGATTTTTGTTCCGGCAGTTGTGCGGTGTACATCATGTTACGCAGCTCTTCCTCGTTCATCGGTGAAAACACGATAAGGTTGGGAATACAGCGCATGTAAGAAATATCGTAAGCGCCATGATGCGTAGCGCCATCTTCGCCTACCAGGCCGGCACGGTCCAGGCAAAGTACAACGGGCAGGTTTTGAATGGCCACGTCGTGCACCACCTGGTCGAAAGCGCGCTGCATGAAGGAGGAATAAATGTTACAGTACACACGCATACCCTGTGTGGCCAAACCGGCCGACAGTGTTACGGCGTGCTGCTCGCAAATGCCTACGTCGAATGCACGATCAGGCATTTTCTCCATCATAAATTTAAGGGAGGAGCCCGATGGCATGGCGGGAGTAATACCCATCACCTTGTCATTCTGCTCTGCCAGTTCTATCATGGTAAGGCCGAACACGTCCTGGTATTTAGGCGGCTGCGGTCCTTCGGGTATCTTTTTAAAAATCTCACCGGTAATTTTGTCGAACAGTCCGGGTGCATGCCACTTGGTCTGGTCTTTTTCGGCGAGAGAATAACCTTTACCCTTGGTTGTTACGACGTGCAACAGTTTCGGGCCCGGAATATCTTTCAGGTCCTGCAGGGTATCGGTCAGTTTGGAAATGTTATGTCCGTCGATAGGGCCGAAGTAGCGCAGGTTCAGTGATTCGAACAGGTTGCTCGACTTAGACACGAGGCCTTTGATGCTGGCTTCGAATTTAGAGGCCATGTCGCGGGTGAACTTTTTGCCTACGGGCAGTTTACCCAGCATGTTCCATACATCATCACGCAGTTTGTTATACGTGTGTGAAGTGGAAATGTCTGTCAGGTATTCCTTCAGCGCACCAACGTTCGGGTCGATGGACATGCAGTTATCGTTGAGGATAATCAGCACGTTGGCATTGGCGACACCTGCGTGGTTAAGTGCTTCGAAGGCCATACCTGCCGTCATAGAGCCGTCGCCGATAACAGCGATGTGCTGCCGGTCGTGCTCCCCTTTATATTTGGAGGCAAGTGCCATACCCAGCGCCGCGGAAATAGAGGTGCTGGAGTGGCCTACGCCAAAGGTATCGTATTCGCTTTCGCCCCTGTTAGGGAAACCGCTGATACCGTGGTACTTGCGGTTCGTATGAAAGACGCTCTTCCTGCCGGTAAGTATTTTATGGCCGTAAGCCTGGTGGCCTACGTCCCATACCAGCTGGTCGTAAGGTGTATTATACACGTAATGCAGGGCCACCGTCAATTCCACAACGCCCAGGCTGGCCGCGAAGTGCCCGCCATGTACGCTTACCTGGTCGATAATAAACTGGCGCAGTTCATCGCAAACCTGGTGCAGTTGCTCCCGGGTCAGTTTCCTCAAGTCGGAGGGATATTCGATCTGGCTCAATAGTTGACCTGCCGTAATGTCCATATCAGCTTTAGGGTTTTAAGGCTCAAAAATAGTATAATATACAATGCGGGCCAGCTTTTTATAGCGCGGCGGTGCAAAAAACGGGCTGCCGGAGTACATGAAACAAGCCATTCCCATTTAAACGGCTATACCACCATTGATCCAATTTGCTTTCAGACGGGCCTGCCCATATGGTATTTTTGATTTAATCAGAGGAGTTCCCTAATTTATACTATGCTCAGAAACTTGTCCAAATATTGGTGGTGCCAGATTTTAGGTTGGGGACTCTATTCCGTGATCTTCATTTTCTTCGCATTTTTCTTTGACAGAGTTGGGGTTGCGCTGGTATTGCATACATTGCTGGTAATGGTGTTGGGCATCTTTTTCACCCATTGCCTTCGTGCAGTCGCGCTAAAATATAAGTGGATCGAGTTGCCATTCGAACGTGCGGTGTTTCGCTTTTTCTTCGGCATTATCATTTGTGCTATTCCCGATGCCGCTATCCTGAACGCCTTCATGTTGCTGTTCGGCCCTGTGCCGGACGATCTGCTGCCGCGTTTAGCGTTTTCGTTCCTGCAGCAATCTGCGCTCATCACTTCCTGGGTAGCCATTTACTTCACCTGGCATTACGTGGAAAGAAGCCGTAACGTGCAGTTCGACCGCCTGAAGCTGGAAGCGACGGTGCGAACTTTGGAGCTTAAGACGATCAAGGCGCAGCTGAACCCGCATTTTATTTTCAATGCGTTAAACAGCATACGGGCATTGGTAGATGAAGACCCGCAGCGGGCGCGTACTGCCATTACCGAATTGTCGAATATCCTGCGCAGCTCTATGCAGGCCGAAAAGGTAGAAATGGTGAGCCTGGAAAATGAGTTGAACATCGTAAAAGATTACCTCGCCCTGGAGCACATCCGGTTCGAGGAACGGCTGAAAATACAGTACGACATCGAGGCGGATACGCTGGAGTTGCCTATCCCGCCCATGATGCTGCAAACCCTGGTCGAAAATGCCATCAAACACGGCATTTCGCGGGAAATAAGAGGTGGAACGATATCTGTAGGTTCTCATGTAAAGGAAATGCAGCACGAGCTTACGATCCGTAACACCGGGCAAATCAGGGGAGAGGCTTCCAACGGCGGTGGATTCGGCCTCCAGAGCACCCGCCAGCGGCTGGAACTGCTGTTCGGCAAGCGGGCATCATTCGAGATCCGCAACCTGGACGCACAAACAGTTGAAGCTAAAGTGTTAATGCCACTGTTCTGATCAGGAAATATTTTCTTGTTGAACCAGGTAAACCGGTTTAGCAAAGTTTTTTAATAATTTAACATCTGAATCGAAAACGCATCTGTCGCACACCAAAAGGCTCCGGCAGCTGAATTTCATCAACCAATTACAAAGACCGTATGAAAAAAGCATTGATTATTGATGATGAGCGCCTGGCCAGGAGCGAGTTAAAGAAACTGCTGGCAGACCATCCGGAAATCGTCGTGATTGGAGAGGCGGTAAATGCAAAAGACGGGGTTGAAAAGATAGAGACCTTACGCCCGGATCTCCTGTTCCTGGACATTCAAATGCCGGATAAAACGGGGTTCGACCTGCTGGCCGAACTGGAACGTACGCCACAGGTGATTTTTACCACGGCTTACGATGAGTACGCACTTAAAGCATTTGAGTATAATGCGCTCGACTACCTGCTCAAGCCGGTAGAGCCGAAAAGGCTGGCAGACGCTATCCATAAATTACATCAGCAGGAAGAAAAGGAGCGTTTGGCCGCAGCAGCCGGCCTGCGTAATATCCTCTCCGAAAACGACCAGGTGTTCGTAAAAGATGGTGATCGCTGCTGGTTCGTTAAACTTCAGGAGATAAGGCTGTTCGAAAGCGTTGGTAACTATGCCCGCGTATATTTCGAAACCAACAAGCCGCTGATCCTGAAGTCGCTGAATGCATTGGAAGAACGCCTCGACGAGCGCGTATTCTTCCGGGCAAACCGCAAACATATTGTGAATCTGAGGATGATTGAAAAGATCGACACGTACTTTAACGGTGGACTTTTGCTGGAAATGAAAGGGGGGAAAAAATAGAGGTGAGCCGCAGACAGGCCGTGAAGTTCAAAGAGATGATGAGCTTATAACAATAGAAAGGGTTTGATGATACACATCAAACCCTTTTAAATTTTAACCGGGGCAGTATGCACTGCGTCCGCAATTTCTTTTATCAGGGAAAGGTCTTTTTCGATAGCGTTACCCACCACGATAATATCCGCACCTGCTTTGCAATTGAGGTAAGCTTTCTCCGCATCACGGATACCACCACCTACAATTACCGGCACTTCTACCTGGCTGCTCACCCGGTGGATCATGCTTTCTGTAATCGGTTTGCGTGCGCCGCTGCCGGCGTCCATATATATTACCTTGTTACCCAGCATTTCGCCGGCCATCGCCGTAGCCATGGCAATATCGTCTTTATCTGCAGGGATGGGATTTGTATTGCTGATGTAGGAAACCGTAGTGGGAGCACCGCCGTCTATCACCATGTAACCGGTAGACATTACTTCCAGGCCGCTTTTTTTAACCGGAACGGCAGAAATAACATGCTGACCGATCAGTAATTCTGCATTACGACCGGAAATCACGGAAAGGTACAGTAAGGCATCCGCATAACGGGAGACTTGCGACGGGCTGCCGGGGAATAAAATAACCGGAATGTCACAGGTAGCTTTGATCTGCTGGATAACTTCGTCGAGATGGTTGGTAATCACCAGGCTGCCTCCCAGGAAGAGGTAGTCGACCTTCGCTTCCGTACATTTCGCAGTCAATTCCGAAATGCCTGAAGGGGTTACCTTATCGGGGTCCACCAGGACCGCAAAAGACTTTGTTCCCTTGGCCTTTCTCTCTAGGAATGAATTGTAAATTTTTTTCTGCATCAAATTCGCGTTGTTCCGGTTGTCGCAAATGTATAAATTTTTTGCTAATAAGCTAGTGCCTGATCCAAATATGCTTAAGCTCTCCGGTAGTCCATAACGTGTTATTCTTCAGATAATTTGCTACTCCTTATTCAAGTAATAGGAGCAACTGCTGTGCCAGACCTTAAAATATTCATAAACAAATGGTTAGTTGTGGATGTTCACAATGCACACCCTGTGCATAACAAAAGTGGGATAGGGGATATCATTGCGTTATTTTAGTAATCCTTTCCAGAATGAGAGTTTTCTATTTGCTAAATCCTCCCAAAAAATCCCAGAGGTATGAAAAATCAAGAGAAAAGAAAAACCGGTATTGCCTTTACCAGGCACTTCACCAAAGATGGCATTAGTCCCTTCGATCAGTTTGAATATGACCTGCGAACGTCGGTGATCCGTAACCCGGGCGGTGACGTGGTATTTGAGATGAACAATGTGGAAGTGCCCCGTGGGTGGTCGCAGATTGCGACCGATATCCTGGCTCAGAAATATTTCCGTAAGGCAGGCGTGCCTCAGCCAGATGGCAGCCTGGGTCGCGAAACCTCCGTGAAACAGGTTGTACACCGCATGGCTAACTGCTGGCGGGTTTGGGGCGAGCGCTCCGGCTACTTTGCCTCTAAGAACGATGCAGATGTGTTTTACGAGGAGCTGGCCTATTGTATGCTCAACCAGGCCTGTGTGCCTAACTCTCCCCAATGGTTTAACAGCGGCCTGCACGAAAGCTACGGCATCACGGGTAAACCCCAGGGTCACTATTATGTAGATAACGCCACCGGTAAACTGGAAAAGTCAACATCGGCCTACGAACGTCCGCAGCCGCACGCGTGTTTCATCCTCAGCGTGGGTGACGACCTTGTGAACGATGGCGGCATTATGGACCTTTGGGTACGCGAGGCGCGCATCTTTAAATATGGCTCCGGCGTAGGTACCAACTACTCCCAGATACGGGGTGAGAACGAGAAACTCAGTGGCGGCGGTACCTCCAGCGGTTTAATGAGTTTCCTGAAAATCGGCGACCGTGCAGCAGGGGCCATCAAGTCGGGCGGTACTACCCGCCGGGCAGCTAAAATGGTGTGCCTCGACCTCGACCATCCTGAAATTGAAAGCTTCGTGAACTGGAAGGTGGAAGAAGAAAAGAAAGTGGCAGCCCTCATTGCGGCGGGCTACTCCTCCGATTATGAAGGCGAGGCCTATCGCACCGTATCCGGACAAAACTCCAACAACTCCGTTCGTATACCCAATACCTTCTTCCACCAGTTGGAAAAAGACGGCGACTGGGATTTGATTGCCCGCACCACCGGCAAAACCATGCGCTCCATTAAGGCACGCAGCCTGTGGGACCAGATCGCCTACGCCGCCTGGCGCTGTGCAGATCCCGGCACACAATACGATACCACCATCAACGAATGGCACACCTGTCCGCAGGGCGGCCGCATTAACGCGTCCAACCCGTGCTCAGAGTACATGTTCCTCGATAATACCGCCTGTAACCTCGCATCCGTGAACCTCCGTAAGTTCTTCGACGAAGAGCGCAACGTGTTTGACGTAGCGGGTTTTGAATATACCGTAAGATTGTGGACCGTAGTATTGGAAGTATCCGTACTGATGGCGCAATTCCCGTCACCCGAAGTGGCGCAGTTAAGCTACGAGTATCGCACCCTGGGTCTTGGCTATGCCAACCTGGGTTCTATGCTCATGGTGAGTGGCATTGCGTACGACAGCGAAGAGGCGCGTGGCATTGCCGGGGCGATTACCGCGATTATGACCGGCGTGTCTTACAAAACCTCCGCAGAAATGGCCGAACATCTCGGTGCCTTCCCTAAATACGAAGAGAACCGGGTGGATATGCTGCGTGTAATGCGCAATCACCGTGCGGCTGCATACGACGCTACCGAAGCCTATGAAGGGCTGGAAATAAAGCCGCAGGGCATCAATGCAAGGTTCTGCCCCGACTACCTGTTAAAAGCGGCTACAAAGGCCTGGGACGATGCCGTGCAACTGGGCGAAAAGTTCGGTTACCGCAACGCACAGGCAACCGTGATTGCGCCTACCGGCACCATCGGCCTGGTGATGGACTGCGATACTACCGGCGTAGAGCCCGATTTTGCCCTGGTGAAGTTTAAGAAACTTTCCGGCGGCGGGTATTTCAAGATCATCAACCAAAGTATTCCCACGGCGCTGCAAAACCTCGGGTACAAACCGAACGAGGTAAAAGCCATCGTGGATTACGCTAAAGGAACGGGCTCCTTTGCCGGGGCGCCTTACATTAACCTGCAAAGCCTCAGCGAGAAAGGTTTTATTGCCGAAGAGCTGAAAAAGCTGGACGCTGCCGTGATATCCTCCTTCGACATTTCCTTTGTATTTAACGTATACACGCTGGGAGAGGAGTGCCTGCAACGGTTGGGCTTTACCCCCGAGCAGTACTTCAACTTCGAGTTCAGCCTGCTGCACGAACTGGGCTTTAGCGACGAGCAGATCGACGCGGCCAACGACTACGTTTGCGGCACCATGACCGTAGAAGGTGCGCCGTACCTCAAGGAAGCGCATCTGCCCGTATTCGACTGCGCCAACAAATGTGGTAAGAAGGGAGAGCGGTATATACACCCGCACGGCCACATCCGCATGATGGCCGCCGCACAGCCGTTTATTTCCGGCGCCATCTCCAAAACCATTAACCTGCCCCACGAGGCGGTTGTAGAGGAGATCGCGGACGCTTATAAAATGAGCTGGGAACTGGGCCTGAAGGCCTGCGCCCTGTACCGCGACGGCTCCAAACTGAGTCAGCCGCTGAGCAATAAGGCCGATAAAAAGAAGAAAACCGAAGCAGTCGAAGAAGCGCCGTTAGCCGGTAGCCAGATCATTGACCTGGACCAACTCACCGTTGACGAGCTGCTGGAAGAAGTGAATAAACGCGTACAGGCCAGTCCCGATACGCAGTTGAAACGCGCCCTGAGTCGGATCATCGAACGTAAAACCCTGCCGGCTAAACGCCGCGGCTTTACGCAAAAGGCGAAAGTGGGCGGACAGGCAGTGTTCCTCCGCACCGGCGAATACAACGACGGCACCCTGGGCGAGATCTTTATCGACCTGGCGAAAGAGGGCAGCACCTTACGCAGCCTCATGAACTGTTTCGCGATCTCCGTATCGGTGGGTCTGCAGTATGGCGTGCCGCTGGAGGAGTTTGTAGATAAGTTCGTGTTTACCCGTTTTGAGCCGGCCGGTATGGTAGACCATCCGAATATCCGCTCTGCCACCTCGCTGATCGATTATATTTTCCGGGCGCTGGGTTATGAGTACCTGGGGCGCACCGACCTCGTGCACATCCACGACGCGGTAGGCAATACCGGTGAAGATGAGTGGGATGAGCCCGTGGTGAAGCCGGAGTTGTCGAATGTGCGGATTATTGGCGCAAACCACCCGGCCCCGCAGTCCACACAAAAGGCTAAACAGGCCGTGTCGGCCGCCGGTGGAGAGAACAGCACCCAGGATTACATGCGGAGTATGCAGAGCGATGCCCCGGCCTGTAACACCTGTGGCCATATTACGGTACGTTCCGGTACCTGTTATAAATGCCTGAACTGCGGTAACAGCATGGGATGTAGCTGATCTTAGCGTTTAAAGCAGGAAGTTGTTAACAAAAGGGCGATTTCCTAACGAAGTATTAACAAAAAGTCTAATGATGCAGGTTTTGCTAAACGCCGAAACCGCCTCTGTATATGGCTTTCAAGTAAAGCTGACTTTGTTAATAATTTGTTATTCGCCCCCTAAAATTTCAAATAAAGTTAACACGTACTTACCTTTGATATTAAATAGGGTTTTCATAGGATAGTAACAAATTGAGGGCGCTTTTCTAAGTGCCCTTTTCTTTTTCCCTCAACTCCCGAAATCCCCACTGGTTACCAGCTTTCTCTCTTTTCCCGATATTCATTTCAAATACTTTGTTGCCAAATATGCCAATCCATTGCCATTTATAATGCGTCTTAAACTTCCCCTTCCACATCGGCGTACTCGGCCGTTAGCTAGTCAAATTCATCTTGTTTTGGCATGATGCCTGTAAATCGGTTTAACGAGCAGGTGTTGTAGAAAACTTCCACCATTTCCGGTCGCATTAATTCAAATTATTATATATTCTCTAAAAAGCGGGCTCTTATTTAAACGTTTCCGATTTAAAACGCCTTTTTTTCTTTTTTGGCTAATTCTCGGTCATTCGTATTACAAATATTTAAATATTAATATATTTGCCATGTATTAATTTTTATATGGTTACTGTCCTATGAAAAACCAAAAATATTCCTACACCGCGTGAATCTTCATGCACCGTAAAATGACTCTCGAAAGCAATGGTTCGCCCATTGCTTTTGTTTTTTTAGCCATCCTCATCGCACTTTCAGCCGCCGTTGTGTCACTCACTGCACCATCCGTTTTCCTACTCAGCCAACCAGCATCCCTGCTGGATCCTTGCTACATCCTTGCTACATCCCCGCTAAAACACTGGTGTTTCAGCAACATTTTAGCAACAACTTAGCAAGGATGTAGAAAGGATCTTCGGAAGATGCAGCAAAGGTGTGTCGTAAATCGACCATGACGGGCGTGATATGCCACTTGTAGCGCTGACCATACGCAAAACTTTCAGAGGGGGAGTCCAATAGGAGTCCAAAGGAGTCCAATGTGAGCCCAACGAAGTCCAATGTGAGTCCAATAAAAGCTGTCTCGTAGTGTCACGTCCTAAAATAGGTTTACACGAGGTTAGATAATCCGGATCAAGGTTTACACTTGTATTGATTAATCCGTATAAAGGTTTACAGTTCCAGAGATTAGAAAAGGCATCTTGTCACGTTGTAAAATAAGTTGACACCCAGGTTAGATAATATAAAAGCTACCTCTTGCGTTCTATCGCCGTGTAGTGGCCGTGGACTAAATAATTTGGACCAAGGGCTCCCCGAAATGTGGAAAACTTGTTTTTATTTACTATTTTTAGACCATAAAAGCATTACCCTTATGAAAAAGCTGTTGTATTTGCTGTCAATCGCACTGGTTACAGCCACATCAGCGTCAGCTAAAAGCGACTGCGAGGTTGTTGTACCGGGCCCGGGCGACGGGGCCGTTATTGCCAACAATGGCGATAAGGGTAATAATAACGACAAAGGCGGTCCTGCTACTGGTCCGACGACTTCTACCAGCACTACTACCTCCAACGCCGCCAAAACGGCTAAAGCGAGCCGTTTCCAGGACTTTATCTGGATGGTACCGGGTGAAGCGGTAAAAGTGGACGATGAGGAAATGGAAAAAGCGGTGGTGGGTCTTTACAAATGGTACCTTCAAAATGAAGTGAAGCTGAACAACAGCCAGGCTTCGCAGGTATCTCAGGGTAAAAGCATGGCTGCCCCCTTTAAGATTGATCCGAAAGCCTTACAACAATACTTTCAGTTCATTAAAAAGAACTTCCCGGGACTTAGCGAAGAAAGCCTGGGTGATAAAACATCTTCCGTACAGAAGAAGCTGGCCCCCGTTACCGCTGTGGATGACGTAGAGGCGCCAATGCCGATCACCAACAAATAAAACCTTGTGAGACACGCGAATGCATATCCAGTTCAGCTACAACCGACACGACGTTATTAATGCATTGCGTTCCCATTTCATGAGGCGGGGTGAAATCAAAGTGTTCAGAAATACCTTTGCGATCCTTTTACTGGCCACCATTGCGGGTTATGTATTTAACCTGGTGAGCGTCAGCGCGGTAATGGGCATTTTGGTCATGATCCTGTTGATCGGGAGCGTATTCTGGTTCCTGTTACCCATCTCCATCTATAACAAGTCCAACACATTTAAGGAGTCGATCCGTTTGGGTTATAACGAACACCAGATGACGATCGGTACCGAAATTGGCGACCGGCCGCTGAGCTGGAGCAACTTTTCGCAGATCGTAGAAACACCTACCTTCTTTTTCCTTTACCGGGATAAAAAGTCTTTCTTCCTCGTGCCGTTGAGCGCGTTCCGGACAGAAAACGAGATTGATGACTTCCGAGAACTGCTGAAGAATAAGTTCGATAGTTACCAGGTGGCCCGCTGATTACAGCTGCCGGCTCATCTCGTAATGCGGAATATCTACTTCGATAAATTCATCGCCATCGATCGTGTACCCCTGCCTTTCGTAAAAGCCAACGGCTTCTTTACGCGCATGCATCATTAATTTACTGAAGGAATTATTTTTAGCCTGCTGCTCCGCAAAGGTGAGAATGCTGTTGCCAATGCCTTGTCCCTGGTGGGATTTATCGACAGCCATTTGCCGCAATTGAAGCGTGGAATCGTTTACCTTACTGAGGATGCAGCAGCCGATAATACGCTCGATGCCCCTTTCGCGCGTGAAGCAACCGATGAGGGTATCGTGCATTTCCTGTTGCAGGTACTCTTCGGAGAAAGATAAGCCCAGCGGCTTGCGGAGTATCTCATCGCGCAGCGCCACCATGGCCTGGTAATCGGTGCTGCCATATTCTATGATGCGTAACGAAAACATATACTACTTAAAATAATCTGCGATCAATTTATTCACGGAGCGAACCGTTAACATCGGGTCGTTAATCTGTAGCGCATTCGGGTGCGTGTCCGTACAAACTACCCGGCTGATAAGGCCGCTTTGCCTGATCTTGTTAAAACCGTTTCCGGCGAAAATGCCATGCGTGGTGATGACCGCGATGTCTTTAGCACCGGCCTGCAGGTAAGCTTCTGCGGCGTGCAGTAAAGAACCGCCCGTCCGGATCATATCATCGTAAATGATCACCAGCATGTCCTTCACATTGGCGCTGATCGCGGTAATAGCGGTTTCTTCGCCAGACAATCGCTTCTTAAACACGAATGCCGGTTGTACATGCAAATCGTTTGCCAGCGATTCTACCCACTTTGCCCGGCCGGCATCGGTGCTGGCGAGAATGAAGGGCTGACCAGCGGCAATTTCCAGCGCAGATTCCTTTACCAGGTCTTTACCGTACAGGTGTACCGGGCGTATCTGGCTTTCGAAATAATAGGAAATACCATCGGCGTGCAGGTCGATCATAATCACTTTATTTCCGCGCGAAGTGGCCGGCAGCGAGGAGAAGAGGATGGCTCGGTTTTTGGCTTTCACGATTTCGCCATGCTTAACGGCGCGCTCCATAGTGGAGTAACCGAAGTAAGGGATCACGAGGTTGAGCGACAGGGCACCCAGCTGTACACAGCCATTGGCCAGGTCGAACAGTTCGAGGGTTTCGCAGTCGTCGATAGTGCCACCTACGATGATCACTTCCTTACCGCTAACGTCGCTGGTTATACGATGATAGTGTTCTCCGTCTGGGAAGTCGGTAATGTCCATTAGCCCGTTTTCCCAGCCGGTAACCGCCAGGATGTTTTGTTTCAGGTACTCGTACCGTTGGGTAGAAAAGATAATTTTTTGCGGCATATGTAAATGTATAAAACTCCCGCTAAACTGGCCACCGGAATAAACTTTTAACGTTTCATTTGGCAGCGGAAACCTAAATTTGAAAGATTGTATGAAGCATTTTCTGATCAGATATACGGCAGCACTATTCCTGATGTTGGCCCTGGGTATGCAGTACGCATCCGCACAGGTACGCATTTCGGGTATGATCGTAGATGCCGAATCGCAGGCGGGATTGCCGTCGGTGAGCGTTTGGGCCGTAAAGGGCAAATACGGTGCGATCAGTAATGAAACCGGCCGCTTTTTTATCCAGGCCATGCCCGGCGATACGCTGGAATTTACCATGGTGAGTTATATCAAACACGACTTCGTAGTACCTGGCATTTCGGGTACGTTCAATATCCCGTTAAAGCGACAGATATTTAATCTCGGCGGTGTGGCTGTAAGAGGTAAAAACCACCGGCAAGACTCCCTTTCCATGCGCGAAGAATATGGGAAGTACTTTGATTACAGGCGGCCTAATGCCATGGATGTGCTGAAAACATTACCTTCCAACCCGATCACTGCGTTGAGTTATATGATCCCCAACAAGGACCGCAAACGTAAAGAGGCTTTTGGTAAACAGCTGCAATATTGGGAGAAGGAAAAGTTCGTGGATTACCGTTATTCGCCCGAATTGGTAAACAGGATGACGAAGCTGGACGGGCCTGAGCTGGATACGTTCATGCAGCGTTACCGGCCGAGTTACCAGTTCCTGGAGAATGGTACGGAGTATGACCTGTTGCTGTTCATCAAAAGTTCCTTTGCTAAGTATCAGCAGGAAAAAGGAGCGGTGAGAAAAGAAGAATTGCCGGATAGTACGGCTTCCAAATAATAAAAACGTCCCGGCAGCACCGGGACGTTTTCTTTTTATCAGTTATCGTAACAAGTCGCCTCTTAAACGAAGCAGCTCTGTTTCAGAAAGCTTCGTATTGTACCGGGCCTGTATCAGCCTGTTGTAAGAATCTTCCAGGCTTTGCTGTGCCTCTTTCAATTCCAGTGTGGTGGATACGCCTTGTTTAAAACGCTCCAGTGCAACCATTACGTTTTCTTTGGCAAGGTCCAGGTTTTCTTCTTCCAGGGCGAGTGCCTGCTTGAAATATTCGTAATCTTTAAATGCATTGCTCAACGCCAGGTTTACAACAGACCGGCGGTTCTCCAACGATATTTGCTGGTAGGCAATATCGAGGCGCGCGTTCCTTATTTCGCGTTGTTTGTTAAACTGGTTAAAGATGGGCACCGTAGCGGAGAAGCCGTAGTTAAGACCGCCATTCTGGTTGAAGATGGTGCTGAACTGGTTGATAGCGGCGTTGGCGCGTGTGCGGTTAAAGTTATAGGTAGAATTGAACGCGATCACCGGGAACAACTCGCCCTTGCGTTCCTTCAACGCCAGTTCCGATATGCGATGTTTTGTTGCGCTACTTTCAGATCGGTGTTGATGGAGTCGATGCCTTGCTGCATTTCGCCGTAGTTCATCGCCAGGTTTACAGGAATGCTGTCCTGCACATCGTACCCTGTACTGTTCGCATCTACACCCATCAATTGATTCAGTGATGATTTGGCTTGCAGGATCAATGTTTGCTGGCGGAGGTGTGCAGCCTTTTGGGCGTTGTAATCCACCTTTGCCTGCAACCAATCCGTTTTTGGTGCGAGGCCTGTCTGGAACTTGGCATCCGACAGTTTTACCCTTTCATCTGAAATAGACATTTGTTCTGCCAGCGCGTGCAGTTGTTGCTTTTGCTGGGAGATATTATAGTAGCCGTTGATGACGGCGGCCATAGTATTCACGATCTGGTTCTTCACCGTGAGTTCGCCTAATACTTTGATGTGCTCCACGCGCTGCCGGGTGGCAAACATTTTAAGACCATCGAACAGTACCCATTGCAGGTTGATGCCGGCTTGCAGGTTCTGGTTTTTAATGCCGCTGGTATCACGTTTGTTGCCGTTGGCGAATTCCTGTTTAATGGCGGTGGTGGTCCAGCTTTTGGCAGCGGTTGCATTCAGCGAGGGCAGGAATGCAAAATTCCGGTAAGCGTAATCGTTCGCCGCGACCTCCGCATCGTTACGGGCCAGGCGCAGGTCGAAGTTGCTCTTCAGCGCAAGGTCCAGCGCCTGTTCCAGCGACAGCACTTCCTGGGCGCGAACGCCGGAAGTTAAGCAGAGCAGCATCAGGCCGGATAAGAATATTTTAATCAGCTTCATTTTGATATAGATGCCGGCAGGTGGACTGCCGGACTTTTTCAATTGCTTATGAATGCGCCATGGCCGCTTCGGCTTCCGACTCCTCTCTTTCTTCTGCTACGGCTTGTTCAAATTCAGTATTCTTTTTCCTTCTTGACATGATGGCGTACATCGCAGGAATGACGTACAGCGTAAGCACCAGCGAGAACATAATACCACCCACGATCACGATACCCAGCGGAATACGGCTGGTAGCGGCCGCGCCTAGCGACATCGCGATCGGCAGGGCACCTAATGCCATGGCGAGGCTCGTCATCAGGATCGGGCGTAAACGCATCGAAGCGCCTATCACTGCGGCGGTATCTTTATTGAGGCCTTCGTCTCGTTTGTGGTTGGCAAACTCCACGATGAGGATACCGTTTTTCGTTACCAGTCCAATAAGCATGATCACCCCGATCTGGGAGAAGATGTTCCAGGTTTGGCCGAAGATGGTAAGTGACAGGAACGCACCCGCGAAGGCCAGTGGTACGGTAAGCATGATGATCAGCGGATCGATCCAGCTTTCGAACTGCGCGGCCAGTACCAGGTAAATCAGCACCAGGGCAAGCGCCAGGGCGAACATCGTGTTGGAGCCGCTTTCCGCATAGTCGCGGGATGAGCCGGAAAGTGCCGTATCGAACGAATCGTCGATTACTTTTTCCTTCTGCAGTTTATCATAAATGTTATACATCTCCTGGATGCCGTCGCCGATGGTTTTGCCAGGCGCTACGTTGGCGGAGATGGTGGCCGATTTATAACGGTTGTAGTGATAAATAACGGGCGGACTGGTTTCCTCACTGATGGTTACCAGGTTGTCGAGTTGTATGGCTTCACCGGCAGCGTTGCGCACATAGATGTTCTGCAGGTCATTCGGATCGTCGCGGTTGCCGCGGAACACCTGGCCCATTACCTGGTATTGTTTACCATTTCGAACGAAGAAGCCGTAACGCTGGTTACTCAGCGCCAGTTGCAGTGTACCCGAAATATCGGCGACGGATACACCCAGTTCGGTAGCTTTTTCGCGATTGATGTGGATGCGCAGTTCCGGTTTGTTAAACTTCAGGTCAACGTCCACACCCTGGAAAACAGGATTTGCGTTTGCCTCTTCCACGAAGCGCGGAATAACGGCCGCCAGTTTATCGAAATTGATGTTCTGCAACACGAATGCTACGGGAAGGCCCTGGCGGCGCCCTACCTGTATGGTTTGCTGTTCGATCGCAAATACCTTACCCTGCGGGAACTGGTACATATTGCGGTTCACCATGTTCACGATCTCTTTTTGCGAGCGCTCCCGTTCTTTCGGATCTACCAGCGCCACGTTCGCGAACGCGGAGTTAACCGAACCGGCACCAGAGAAGCCTGGCGCGGTTACCGTAAGTACGATCCGTTTTTCCGGGATAGAGTCGGCCATGAACTGCGATAGCTTATCCACATAATTTTGCATGTAGTCGTACGAGGTGCCTTCGGGTGCGGTTACAGACAGGCGGAACGTGCTACGGTCTTCCATCGGCGCCAGTTCCGATTGTAATCCGCGGAAGAGGAAGTACATCATGGCCAGGCAGCCTACGATGATCACACCCGCTACCCATTTTACCTTCATGAATTTTTCCAGTGATGACTTATAGCCATTTTCCATTCCCTGGAAGAAAGGTTCAGTTTTAAGGTAGAATTTGGAATGCGTGTGCGTTTTACGGCCCAGCTTCACGTTAAGTACCGGCGTTAACGTCAGCGATACAAAGGCGGATATAATTACCGCGCCCGCCACCACGATACCGAACTCGCGGAACAGTTGTCCTACGAAACCCTGCAGGAAGATGATGGGCAGGAACACGAACGCCAGTGTGATGGACGTTGCGATTACCGCAAAGAATATTTCTTCTGAACCTTCTTTCGCTGCGCGCATGCGTGGCATGCCGGCCTCGATCTTTTTATAAATGTTCTCCGTTACCACGATACCGTCATCCACCACCAGGCCAATAGCCAGTACGATCGCCAGCAGGGTGAGGATATTAATCGTGAACCCGAGTACATACATAATAAAGAAGGCCCCGATGAGCGACACCGGTATATCCGCCAGCGGACGCACCGCCATCAGCCAGTCGCGGAAGAAGAGGTAAATGATGATCACCACCAGTACCAGTGATATCACCAGTGTTTCCTGCACCTCATGGATAGAGCGTGTGATGAATACCGTGTTATCGAGTGCGATGTTGATGCGAAAATCTTCGGGCAACTCCGTTTTCAGGTCTTCGTAACGTTTGTAGAATTCATCTGCAATCGCCACGTAGTTAGAGCCGGGTTGCGGAATGAGGGCGAGTGCGATCATCGGTACGCCGGATTCCTTCAGCATCGTTTCTTCGTTCTCCGGGCCTAACACCGCCTGTCCCACATCGCGCAGGCGGATCTCACTACCGTTTACGTTCTTTATAATAAGGTCGTTAAATTCTTCTTCCGTATCCAGTCGGCCGAACGTACGTACGGTGAGTTCTGTGGCATTGCCGGCGATCTTGCCGGAAGGCAGCTCCACGTTTTCACGCAACAGCGCCTGTTGCACATCACTGGGCGTGAGGCTGTACGACGACAGGCGGGCGGGATCCATCCAGATGCGCATGGCGTATTTTTTCTCCCCCCAGATCTGGATAGTGGATACGCCCGGAATTGTTTGGAGGCGTTCGAGCAGTACGTTCGTGGCGTACTCGGTAATCTCGAGCTGGTTGCGCGTATCGCTCTGCACCGTCATAGAAATAATCGCATCCGAGTTGGCATCCGCTTTACTTACCACGGGTGGTGCGTCGAGGTCGTCGGGCAGCGAACGTTGCGCCTGCGACACCTTATCACGCACGTCGTTGGTGGCAGCTTCCAGGTCTTCGCCCAATTCAAACTCCACCGTAATATTACTGCTACCCTGGCTGCTGAGTGAGGATATGTTTTTAATACCGGCCACACCGTTGATCGCTTTTTCGAGCGGTTCGGTGATCTGTGTTTCGATAATGTCCGAGTTAGCACCCGGGTAGGAAGTACGCACGTTCACCACCGGCGGGTCAATGGCCGGGAAGTCGCGCACCCCCAGGAACGTATAGCCCACCACGCCGAAGATCACGATAATGATATTGATCACGATCGCGAAAACAGGGCGTTTGAGGGACAATGAAGGTAAACTCATAATAAAGCTTTTTACGGGTGACGCTTACTGCACTTTGTTAAACTTGATCGCACTACCCGGCTTCAATTGCTGAATGCCGCTGATGATTACTGTATCGCCCGTTTCCAGGCCGCTGGTGATCTGTACATTGTCTTTATCCCGGATACCGGTTTCTACGACTACGAACTTTGCCTTTCCGCTATCGGCCACGATCACCTTTTTATCGCGGGTGCCGGGGATGATCGCCTGTGAAGGGATCATGATAGCATTAGGAATATCTTTCAGAGAGATGGTTGTTTTTACGAAAGAGCCGGGGAATAGTTTGCCGTTGCGGTTAGGCAGGATGGCGCGGATCTTAACCGTACGCGTGGCCAGGTCGATCTTTGGATCGATGGCATAAATGCTGCCCTGGTAATCGTCCGGGTCGCCGGATGCTTTGAAGGTAACGATGTCGCCTTTCTTTACCGCATTGCGGTATTTTTCCGGTACGGCGAAGTCGATCTTTAACGGATCGAGCTGTTGGAGGGTGGTCATGATCGTGGTGGGTGAAACGATGGCGCCTTCACTCACGTTGCGGAGGCCGATCGTGCCGCCGAAGGGCGCGCGGATCTCCGTTTTCTGTAATTGTACCTTATTAAATTCGATATCTGCCTGGTAAGCGCTTACCTGGTTCGCCGTCACGTCTACATCCTGCTGGCTGATACCATTGATCTTCAAGAGGTTTTCCTGTCGTTTGAGCGTGGTTTTGGACAAGTCCTGCTGTAACTGCAATTTCCGGATCTGTGCTTTGATGTCGCCATCGAACAGTTTGATGAGCAAGGTGCCTTTGCTGACCGTGGTGCCTTCTTTAAAATAGATATTGGTGATGCGTCCGCTGATCTCGGGTTGTAACTGCACCTCTTCATTGCTCTGTAATGTTCCGCTGGCCTCGATCGTTTGGTCCAGTTTACTGGTTCTGGCGATTACCGCGTCGGAAAGTACCGGGCGTGCGGCGGCGCGTGGTGCGGAGGCGGCAGCTGCGGGATCTTTCTTTTTGTTACCGGTAGTGAGCCGGATCACAACGAACGCTGCAACAGCCACTGCTGCTATCAGTAATACTGTTCTTAGAGTCTTATTACGCATGTGTGGTTCTAATATGAATTAATCTGTCAGGTATTGGTTATCGTGTGTACCAGGTTAAATGGCGTGGATCGTGTCGTTTGCTGTTCTTTTCATAAACGGGCTTCGATACTGCAAGTTACTGCTTTTCCCATCTGGACAAATTTAGTAAATGAGGTTGACCGCGTCCATTATAAACGGGTTAATATGGTTAAGTGGTTGTAATTACGGGTGAATGGGATGGAGGAGGGGGAGGAGGTGCCGGCCGGTATTTGTGGTATGTAAAAGGAGTGCGGGCGGGCTATGCTGTTAAGATATGTGGAAAAAAGCCTTGTGGAGAACTGGGAGTCATCGGCTGGAGTGCTTGATGGTATTGGCTTTTCGCTTTAAAACGATTTGAACTGAAGCAAAATCTCGGTTAAAATTTGCTGCGAGCCTTGGCAATTCAATAAAAAGTATATTTTTGCAGTCAAGTTTTAAACCAAAAACACTTAAAATTATGTCAGACATTGCATCAAGAGTTAAAAAGATCATCATTGACAAATTAGGCGTTGACGAGGCCGAGGTAACTCCTGAAGCCAGCTTCACCAATGACTTAGGCGCAGACTCTTTGGATACGGTAGAACTGATCATGGAATTCGAGAAAGAATTCAACATTTCCATTCCTGACGAACAAGCTGAAACTATCACTACTGTTGGCCAGGCCGTAGCTTACCTGGAAGAACATGTAAAATAATCCAACTAACTCAGAACTGTTTTAATGCAACCAAGACGAGTAGTCGTTACAGGTTTAGGTGCGCTTACACCGCTCGGCAATTCCGTAGATTCTTTTTGGCAGGGATTGGCGAGCGGTGTTTCCGGCGCCGACTTTATCAAGCAGTTTGATCCTTCCAAGTTCAAGACCCGCTTTGCATGCGAGCTGAAAGACTTCGATCCGACCAACTACATGGATAAGAAGGACGCCCGCAAGATGGACCCGTTCACACAAACCGCCGTTATTGCTGCCGACCAGGCAGTAGCAGATGCTAAGATCGACCGTGCTACGGTGGACCTTGATCGCGTTGGTGTGATCTGGGGTACCGGGGTTGGGGGAATGATCAACTTCACCCAGGAACTGAAGGAGTTTCACCAGGGAGACGGAACGCCACGTTTCAGCCCGTTCCTTATCCCAAGGCTCATACTTGACATTGCGGCAGGATATATATCTATCCGCAATGGCTTCCGTGGGCCCAACTTCTCTTGTGTTTCCGCCTGTGCTTCTGCCACTAACGCCATTATCGAGGCCATGAACCACATCCGCTATAATAAGGCGGACGTAATCGTGACCGGAGGATCCGAAAACATCATCAACGAACCTTGTGTTGGCGGTTTTAACGCCATGAAGGCTTTGTCGGAGAGAAACGACGATCCCAAGACCGCTTCGCGTCCATTTGACCTGGACCGTGACGGCTTTGTAATGGGTGAGGGTGCTGGTGCGCTGGTACTGGAATCATATGAGCATGCCATGGCACGCGGGGCTAACATCCTCGTGGAGATCATGGGCGGCGGCGCTACTGCCGACGCACACCACCTTACAGCGCCACATCCGGAAGGATTGGGTGCCAGGAATGTAATGAAGGCCGCCCTGGCTGATGCAAATATGCAGCCGGAGGAGATCGATTACATCAATGTTCACGGTACTTCTACCCCTTTGGGCGACATTGCAGAAGTAAAAGCCATCCAGGCGGTATTTGGAGATGCAGCTTACAAGCTGAACATCAGCAGTACCAAATCGATGACTGGTCACCTACTGGGTGCAGCAGGTGCCGTTGAGTCTATTGCAGCTATCAAGTCCATTTTACACGGACTGGTTCCGCCTACCATCAACCACTTTACGGACGATCCCCAGCTGGATGCTAAACTGAACTTTACTTTTAACGTAGCACAGCAACGTGAGGTTCGGGCAGCTTTAAGTAATACCTTTGGGTTCGGTGGGCACAATGCCTCGGTTATTTTCAAAAAATTTGTTCCTTGATTGTGTGAAAATACTTCCAGGTTTTCTATATCGTATTGTTTACAGGAAAAAGCAACTCCATAAAGAGCTCTATAATTTATTAGGCTTTGCGCCGGGTAACTATGCGCTTTATGAAGTGGCCCTCAGCCACCGCTCCAGCAAAGAGAAATTTCTCGAAAGCAATGAGCGGCTGGAGTACCTCGGCGATGCCATATTGGGAGCAATCATAGGAGATTATCTTTTTAAAAAATACCCCTACAAAACCGAAGGCTACCTCACCGAAATGCGTTCCAAAATCGTGAACCGTCAGCAATTGAACGACATCGCGATTAAAATGGGACTGCGAAAACTGACCATCTACGACAAGTATAACAGCTTTCTGAAAATCAGCCAGATTTTCGGGAATACCCTAGAAGCACTGGTGGGCGCGGTTTACCTGGACAAGGGGTATAACCGTACCAAACAGTTTGTGCACAAACGTATACTGGTACCTTACATCGACCTCGAAGCGCTGGAAACAGTGGAAATGAACCACAAGAACAAACTATATGGCTGGGCCAATAAAAATGGCAAAACGCTGGAGTTTGAATTGCTGGAAGAGCAGATGGATAACGGTCGCCGGATTTTTACCGTGGGTGCTATGATTGACGGGCAGCTGGTTTGCAGCGGCAAAGCCTTTAATAAAAAGGATGCCAGCCAGATCGCGGCGCAGCAGGCTATTGAGCAGCTGGGAATCGCCGATGGCAATAAAGATTAAATTCTGCGTTAAAAGATAGTAGTAGCCGGTCCCCGCAGGGGCCGGCTGTTTTATTTATGCCTTCTTCACCGGAAAGCGTAAGATCGTCCTCATCTTTTCAGGTGCTGCCTTTCCCGGCTGCGTAAGGTATATTTCGTGGTGCAGGCCGTGTTGTACAACATTATGCGCATCCATATACTCCCGCATTTTCGCAACCGTCGCCGGCTCGTCGGCATATGGTCCTACGTGCAGCATTTGAACGGAAAGTCCCTCTTCGATCGTTTCGAACTGCACTTCGGCGATCTTTAACTGGGGCTTCTTTTGGGTGGCCAGGGCTGCCGCCTGGCGAAAGTCGGCCGGGCTTACGAACGGCGGCATCTGTATCAGCAATTTCCAGTACCATTCATCGCGGCTTACCGTTTCGAAAGGGCGGTTCACGTTAATCCACCACAGCCCTTCGAGCTTAGGTACTGTGAAAAGCTGGCCCTGTAGTTTATGTAGCGCGCGGATGCTGTAAGCGACCGTATATAGTGCAGATACAGTAGGAGGAAAAGAGGGTCCGTCCGGGTCGCCCTGCCCGTTGATCGTCAGGAAGCGGCCAGTGGGGATGGTTACCAGTTCGGGCCTGGCGGCTGCTTTGTAATAGCGTTGATTCGTTTTTACAAGATCGAGGTTTGTCATGTCCGTCGGGTTTTAAGGCAAATAACCGATGGGGGACTGACAACCTTATGTCAGCAGTCGCTTAAATTATTTGCTGTAATGTGCCTGAACGGCGCGTACCAGTGAGCGCATCACCTCGTGTAATGGCTCTGGCGACAGTATTTCTACCTCGTTCGTGAAGCTGAGCAGCCACTGTCCGAAGTACTCCAGCGAGCTGGTGACAAAGGTCATCTCCACATGGTCACCTGCGTCCTTTTCTTCCACGAAGCCGGCGTAATACTTACGCTCCTGGATGAAGCGGGCTACATTCTTCGTGAAACGCACCCGTGTTTCGAAGGGGCGTTCGTGGTTATGGTTTTGGTCGAGGTATTCGCGCAGCGTGAGGTGGGCAGCCCTGTTATATTTCAGTTCGAGTAAGTTAAGCGATTTAATACGGTCGATGCGGAAGTCGCGGTAGTCTTTGCGCAACCGGCAGTATGCGATGAGGTGCCAGCTATTGGCTGCATGAAATACCCCAATGGGCTCTGCTTCGCGGCGATTGGTGGTGCTGTTGTGGTAAGCGTAATAATCCATCGCGATCACCCGCTGCATGGCTATGGCCTGTTGTACATCACTGAGGAAGCGGTTGGGAAAGCCCTGTTCCGGTTCATTGCTGCGACCGTAACTGAACACCTCGATATTAGCATCCAGCGATTCGAGGTAGTCTTTATCACTGCTGCGTAACACCGCCCGTATCTTTTGCATGGCACTGCTGAAAAGTCGTTCGCTGGAGCGATCGCCGAATTTTTCCATGAGCTTTTCGCCTGTAAGCAGGGCTGCAGCTTCTTCCTTATTGAACATTACCGGGGGCAGGTGGTAGCCGTCAACAATGTAGTAGCCCGTACCTGCTTCCGCACCGATGGGCACGCCGGATTCCTGTAAAGCCTTTACATCGCGGTATACCGTGCGTAAACTGATGTTGAACCGCTCGGCAATTTCGGCGGCTTTTACAACCCGTTTACCCTGGAGCTGGATGAGGATGGCAGTAAGGCGATCAATGCGGTTCATGCTACCAAGTTAGTTTGCCCGGCTGAATAATCCGGAAAAAAATATTGGGAAGGATTAAACCTTGGTGGGAAAAGATGGTCTCAATAACTGGCAACGTTGGTATTAGCGTGCTCGTATTAGCTTAAGACGATTGCTTTCGGGCATAAAGATACTAGTTGCTGTTACAGCATATAGTTAGGTTAAATGGTAAATCCCTGGTAACTCATTACCGGGGTTTTTTTATGCGCCTACTTAAATGAATATAACATCTTAGTGTGATAACAATAGATTAACACAGCTGTGGGGGCATTCGGACTAACTTGCTGTTACTTAACTGATTTATTATTTATTTATTCTCTGCAAGTTGAATGTTCAAGTTAAATTGATTACAAGCGGCCGGTATTCCACCGGCCGTTTTGTATTTGGTGATAACATGTTAGTGTGATAACGAATGTTTAACAGTTAGCTGTCTCATCAGCCTATAATTTAGCGGCTCGACCCTCGGAAATCATTATTCGGTTCATAGCATGATCATCTAACAACGTAAAACGCGAAACGGGCGCCTGATTTTTATCGGGGGCATTTAAACGATGCGCGGGGGAGCAAAGCCATACCATGACACTGCTTCGACCGCCATGACGAAATGTATTGTTATCGTGCTTAACCAGCCAGGACGAATAGCGTGATTGCGTACAAGGGAGAGAAATGTGGTGTTATCGTGTTTAACCAGCCAGGGGGAATAGCGCGATGGCTTGCAAGAGAGTGACACAACGGCGGTCGAAAAGAGGTCTATTGCTGGTCCAACACTTTTACTTTTTGTGCGATGTAAAGTCCGCCGATTACCAGGGCCGTGCCTGCGAACGTGAAGATCGTGATCGGTTCGTCGAGCAGGAAGTAGGCGTAAACAAAGCCGAAGATCGGGCAGAGGAATAGCCATACGGATGCCTTTACGGCATCGATGCGCACGAGGTGAAACCAGAGTTGCATCGATACGATCGATACGGGGCCGATAAGCCAGAATACGCTGCCCCAGAAAGTAGCGTTCCATTGCGTTTGCTGCGGATCTGTGCTGAGCCATGTAAAAGGCAGCAGGCAAATGCCACCCAGCAATACCTGCCAGGCATTGATCACCACATTTCGCAATTCCCATTTTACCCGTGCATAAAATACCGTGGCAACAGATACGGACACCATACCGGCGAGCAGTATGAGTAAGCCTTTGAGTGTGGCATGGCTGTTTTGCAGTAGTGGGTAAGTGGCGATCGCAACACCGATAAAGCCAGCGGCGATACCGGTGATTTCCTGCCATCGCAGTTTGCGGCGCATCCAGATGGCCGACATGAGCAGGATGAACAATGGGCTGGTGGCGGTGGAGAGGCTGCCAATACCGGCCGAAACCTCTTTCATAGCGGTTACATAAGCACCGAGATAAATGGTGGTATTAAGCAAGGCGAAGATGAGCAGGTTGCGCCATTCCACCCCCTGGGCAAGCGGTTTTTGGCGCCTTGTATGATGTAAGCGAAGCATAACATCAGCACACCGGCGATGAAGAAGCGTACATTCGCCAGCAGCAGGGGATGCGTTACCTGGATGCCGATTTTGGTGGCAGCGGCGGCGGAGGCCCATAACATGGCGAAAAGGATGCCCGGTAAAATCTGGCGCATGGCTCTAAATATTGCGGCCACAAAGCTACACATCGCGCGCATTATTTGAAAGCGCCATTGCCTGCACTTGCCGGATCGGCTGCCGGAAACTGCGGGTATTTCATATCAATAAACTATGATTTAAGATTTTTTAAATGTGTGTGCTGTAAGTAAAACCCCGTACAGTGGGGAGTCCTGATAAATAACCGGCTTCACATTTGGTTTTAAGTTGAAAATATAGCTATATTGACCAATGCTAACCAATCTTTTAGTATGCAGAATCCTTATATCCTGGTGGTAGAAGATGAGCGGCTGGTGGCGGAGAACGTAGCGTCAATTCTGGCGCAGGCGGGATATCCCAAGGTTTGGCTGGCAGATTCCCCGGAGGTGGCGATCGATTACGCGCAGAAGTACCCGGTAAACCTCGTGATTTGTGATATACAATTGCACGGGCATCATGTGGGTACCTCCATCGTACAAAAGATCAAAACGATGCGGCAGGTGGCGGTAATTTACCTTACTGCCCATTCGGACCAGCAAACGCTGGACATGGCCTTAGCAACGGAGCCGGTGGCTTACCTGTTAAAGCCTTTTACGGACAGGCAGTTGCTGGTGGCGGTAAATATGGGATTGCGCTCGCAGGTAGCAGCACCCGGTATTGAAGTTTTTCCGCGACCGTCTGCCCGCGAAATCGAGATCATCCAATGCCTGGCGGAGGGAATGAGCAGCAGCGCCATCGCTCACAAGTTAAACATCAGCGAAAACACAGTGAACACGCACCGGCGTAACCTTTTGAAGAAGTACGACCTGGAACGAACTTCGGAAATGGTGGCCATTGCCATCAAACAAAAATGGATCAAACTGTAGCGTTATGATGCAGCGGGTCAGAGAGCTTACGGCACTTATCGCCGGAGATGACGAGTACTTTTCGTTTGAGCACCGCATTTTCAACCTCATCAGCTTTTTCATCTTCCTGTTCACCATTATTGGCGGCACATGTAACTACCTTATCGGGCTTCACCCGATGACGGTGTACCTGTCTGTTGCCGGCTGGGCCATTTCGGGCTACCTGTATTACCGCTCCCGCATCCGCAGGGTGTTTAACCTGCTGTCCATCTGGCTGTACACAATAGGCACTATGCTGTGCCTGGGCGGTATGTACTTTTTTAATGCAGGGGTGCAGGGTACGACGGTGTACCTGATCATCATGTTGCTGAATGTGCTGCTGATTATCGTGCCGCCCGCCCGACGAAACTATTACTGGCTGTGCGCCGCGTTATACTTCACCATCCTGGCAGACTTGCTGCTGGAATACGCGTTCCCGGAATGGGTGGCCGCGTACCATACCGAAAGTGAGCAGTTGCTCGATCATATCATTACCCTCGCTTACTCCATGATCACCACGATGATCGTAATTATCGCTTTTCGCCGTAGTTACGAACGGGAGCGGGAGGCGGCTATTCGCCATAACCATGAACTGAGCCTGTTGAACGAGCGCTTTGCGCAGCAGCAGGAAGAGATGATGGTACAGGCGGTAGCGCTGGAGCAATCGTACCAGTCGGCTATGGAACGTAATGAAACGATCCAGATACTGCTGAAAGAACTGAACCACCGGGTGAAGAACAACCTGCAGGTCGTATCGAGCCTGTTAAGCTTGCAGGGCAGCCGCCTGGAAGATGATGCGGCCAAACAGATTTTACTCGAAAGCAAAAACCGCCTGGTGTCCCTGTTGCTCGTGCACCAACGCCTGTATGGCGACGACCATGCAACGGATGTTCCTATGCATGAATACTTGCCCGAGCTGGTGGAAACGGTCCGTTACTCGTATGCAGGCGGCTTTCCGGAAGATATGATGGAATACGAGGTGGCACCTGTATCGCTGCATGTAGAAAAGGCAATACCCCTCGCGTTGATCGCCAATGAACTGATCACCAACAGCTTTAAGCATGCTTTTGCAGCAACACCTAATCCTTTGCTCAAGGTGCGTTTTAAGCCGCTCGAAGCGCAATATATGTTAGAGATCACCGATAATGGTTGCGGTTTACCGGCCGATGTTCACGCTGCCGGGCATACGTTTGGCCTGCGTTTGGTAGAATCGTTGGTGCGACAGTTAAACGGTTCCTTACAAATGGAATCGCGTGGAGGCACCACGATGGTCGTATTGTTCCCTCGCTGATATTGTAGAAAAATATCCCCACTATCCAAGTCGTGCTTACAATCAATATTCATGCTACCGCAGCGGGTTTCAGGCATTTTTGTAACTATATTTTTTTGTTGATGTACAGGCCGTTCAAGGCTATTATATTTGCGTGCGTCAGGCCTTTGCGAAGGTCTGGCATACTGATGCCAAAACCGTAAGGGAGTGCGTTGGCCGCCTTTGTCAACCCGGGCTCCCGCGTTTTTTTGCAGCCTGTACCAGAAAAAAATAAAGCTTACGTTCCATGAATTCTTCTTTTAAACGCAACCTGTTGATCGGTTTCGGGCTTTCGCTCCTGCTGCTGATCATTAGTTCCGTAGCGTCTTACAACAGTATTCAGAACCTGTTACAAAGCGCCAGCCTGGTGGACCATACCAATTCGGTTATCCAGAAACTGGAGGGGGTAATGTCAATGATGAAAGACGCGGAAACCGGCCAGCGGGGCTACCTGCTTACGGAGGACGAGACCTTTCTTGACCCATATTACGGCGCTGCAGATAGCGCGTTGTCGCAATTGCGTGAGGTAGAAGTACTCACGAAAGACAACGAGTTGCAGCAGGCGAGTGTGAAAGCACTTGGGGTGGTGATCAACCAGCGCTTGTCTATGTTGAAAAGCCTTGCAGACCTGAAGCGTAACCGGCAGGCCATTAACGCTGACTCGCTGCGTATAGGGAAGTATCATATGGATGAAATACGTGGTATTGTTAAACAGATGTCGGAGCGCGAACGTACCCTTTTGCGCGAACGTACAGAGGAGCTGAACGAGGTGTCTGGTTTTACGCCGGTGCTGATCATCATAACAGCGTTGCTATCGTTAATCATCACTTCTGTATTCTATATGCGGGTGAAAACCGATTTCGACGACCGCTCGCGGTTGCACATGGCATTGCAACAGAAGGATGCAGACATCAGCCGGCGCATCGGAATTATACAGGAGATTGCAGGGCAGATATCCAGCGGCGATTACGCCGTGCGCGCCAAGGATGAAGGTAGCGACGGGTTGGGCAACCTGGCCTACGCAATTAACCGGATGGCAAATTCCCTCGAAACATCATTCACACAATTGTCGGAGAATGAGTGGCTGCAAACCGGTATGGCCGGCCTGAATGATAAGATGGTAGGCGAGAAGGAAAAGGATACGTTGGCCGGATACATACTTGACTATGTGGCGACTTATACGAACAGCCAGGTAGGCGCACTGTATCTTGCAGAAAGTGAAAAATTGTTACGCCTGTACAGCAGTTACGCATTATCATCCAAAGATCGTAAGGAGTTTCTTGCCAGCGGCGAGGGCCTGGCCGGACAATGTATGCAGAGTGGCCGTATGATCTTACTGAAAGACATTCCGGCCGATGCCATGATGATCAGTTATGCTGCCGGTGAAATTAAGCCAGTAAACATCATCGCACTGCCGATCCTGTATGAACAGCGCATCGTAGCGGTCATAGAACTGGCGTCGATACATGAATACAGTAAACACGAGGTCGCGTTCTTAAGCAACGTGGCGCACAATATTGGTATCGCTATCACCTCCGCCGAAAGCCGCCGTCGCCTGCAGGAGCTGCTGGAAGAAACACAGGCGCAAAGCGAAGAGTTGCAAACGCAGCACGGGGAACTGGAGAACCTGAACATGGAGCTGGAAGCACAAACGCAGAAGCTGCAGGTATCGGAAGAAGAACTGAAAGTACAGCAGGAAGAACTGATGCAATCCAACGCCGAGTTGGAAGAACGCAGCAGGCTGCTGGAAGAAAAGAATCAAATTATCATCAACCGTAACCTTGAAATCCAACAGAAAGCAGAAGAACTGGAGATCAGTACAAAGTACAAATCGGAGTTTCTGGCAAACATGTCGCACGAGCTTCGTACGCCGCTGAACTCCATTCTGCTGCTAAGCCGGTTGATGTCGGAAAATAATGATAAGAACCTGCTGCCCGACCAGATCGAATACGCGCAGGTAATATTCAGCTCCGGTAAAGGGCTGCTTACGCTGGTAGATGAAATACTAGACCTGTCAAAGATCGAAGCAGGCAAAATGGAACTGGAGTTCCAGCACGTGCATCTTTCTTCGGTAATATCCAACCTGCAGTCGATGTTCGAGCCCATGGCGAAGGACAAAGGCCTGGAGCTGAAGATCGGCACTGCATCTGGCTTACCGGCCACTATCGAAACCGATCATTTGCGCCTGGAGCAGGTGTTGAAAAACCTTTTGTCAAATGCATTGAAGTTCACCTCCGCCGGGTCTGTAAGCTTGTTGGTAGATATGGCGGCTGGCAAACAAGCGGTAACCTTCAAAGTAAAAGACACCGGTATTGGCATTTCGGAAGATAAACAACAGGTGATTTTCGAAGCCTTCCAGCAAGCGGATGGATCTACCCGCCGCAAATACGGAGGCACTGGCCTTGGACTCTCCATCAGCCGCGAGCTGGTGAAACTACTGGGTGGCTCCCTGGCGCTGCACAGTGTACCGGGTGAGGGTAGCGAGTTTATTGTTACTGTTCCGCTGGCACCTGCCGAAAAAGAAGAACAGCCGGTAGTAACGCCACCACCACGACCCAAAACATCGTTTAATACGCAATATACTGAGACCCCTAAGCCGCAATACACCACTGATGTTATCCCGCAGGCCATCAGCGACGATCGCGACGATGTTCGTCCGGGCGACCGCGTGATCCTGATCGTAGAGGATGACACCCATTTCGCGAAGGCACTGCTCAACTTTACCCGCTCGCGCGGTTACAGGGGAGTAGTGTCTGTTCGCGGGGACGAGGCATTGCCGCTGGCATTACAGTTTAAACCGATCGGAATTTTGCTCGATATAATGCTGCCCGTAAAAGACGGCTGGCAGGTCATGGAGGAACTGAAACAGGAACCACGCACCAAGTCCATCCCTGTACACATTATGTCGTCGATGGAAGTGAAGCGCGAGAGCCTGATGAAAGGTGCAATCGACTTTATCAGCAAACCCGTGGCCGCCGAAGGCATGCAGGTGATATTTGAGAAGATGGAATTTGTGCTGAACCGCTCCGCGAAAAAAGTATTGATCGTTGAGGAGAACAGCAAACATGCAAAAGCACTTTCGTATTTCCTCGGCACCTATAATGTGAGTTCTGAGATAGGCGATAGCGTACAGAAAAGCATCGAACTGCTGAAGCAGCAAGACGTTGACTGTGTGATCCTCGACATGGGCATACCCGACCAGGCCGCCTACGCCACGCTGGAAGCCGTGAAAGAAACAGAAGGGATGGAGAAGCTGCCGATCATCATTTTCACCGGTAAAAGCCTGAGCAAAACCGAAGAACAGCGCATTCGCCAGTATGCCGATTCTATCGTGGTGAAAACTGCGCATTCGTACCAGCGTATCCTGGACGAGGTGTCGCTCTTCCTTCACCTGGTGGAAGAGAATGGCAAGCTGCCGGAAGATGCGGGACAAAAAGTGTCGGTGCTGAACGAGGTGTTAAAAGACAAGGTAGTACTGGTGGCGGACGATGATGTGCGCAACATTTTCTCCCTCACAAAAGCGCTGGAAAAGCATAACATGAACGTAATCAGCGCGACGGATGGTAAAGAGGCGTTGGAGCAATTGAAAGAAGGGCCTGTACCGGACATTGTGCTGATGGATATGATGATGCCCGAAATGGATGGCTACGAAACCATTGCCAAAATGCGTCAGGACCCCCGCTTCATGAACCTGCCGATTATTGCTGTAACGGCCAAGGCCATGATGGGTGATAGAGAGAAGTGTATACAGGCAGGCGCATCCGACTATATTTCTAAACCGGTTGATATTGACCAGCTGTTGTCGTTGCTGCGTGTGTGGCTGTACGATAGAGCTTTCAGATAATAATTGACATGATGGAAAAAGACCTCCTGATAGTTGATGACGATGCCCGTAACATATTTGCGCTAAGAGCAGTGTTGAAAAGCCGGGGCATCAACTGCGTGACTGCCGGCAGCGCGGCGGAAGCGATGAGTATGTTGACAAATAACCACAACGTAGGTGTGGTACTAATGGACGTAATGATGCCGGATATGGACGGCTTTGAGGCATTACAGCTAATACGGAGCATTGAGGCCGTAAAATTGCTACCTGTAATTGCTGTCACCGCTAAAGCCATGAAAGGCGACCGCGAAAGATGCCTTTCTGCCGGTTTCGATGATTATGTGTCAAAACCCATCGACGTGGACGAACTGTTGGTTAAAATAAAAGAACACTTTACCGCATAATGTTGCGAACCCATTATATAAGCGAAGACGAAGTAAGCATGTTGCTGAACGATGTGCTGGAGCTGTACGGTTACGACTTTACCGACTACGCCCATGCATCTATCAACCGGCGTGTGAACTACCTGTTTAAAAAAGACAGGTTCACCAGTTTCGCTGAGTTCAGGTTCCGCGTTAAAAATGACAAGAATTATGTGACGCGTTTCGTGGAAGAGATCACCGTGAACGTAACAGAAATGTTCCGCGATCCTTTTTTCTACACCGCATTACAAAAGCAGGTGCTGCCCGTACTGGCCACGTACCCGTTCATCAGGATATGGCATGCCGGCTGCTCCACCGGCGAAGAAGTATATTCGCTCGCGATTATGCTGCAAGAGGCAAACATGTTACACAAGGCAAAGATCTATGCGACAGATATTAATAATACTGTGCTGGACAAAGCCCGCAAAGGAATTTTTCCCCTGGCGCATATGCAGCAGTATTCGCGCAACTACATCCAGATGGGTGGTACACAGGATTTTTCGCAATACTATACCGCCAATTACGAGTATGCCAAGTTCTCCGAAACCCTTTCAAAACAAATTGTATTTGCCGCACATAACCTGGTCACCGATCATTCGTTCAACGAGTTTCAGCTGATCGTTTGCCGTAATGTGCTCATCTACTTCAATAAAACTTTACAGGATAAGATCCTGCATCTTTTCGACGATAGCCTGGAAACCTTTGGCTTCCTTGCGCTGGGATCGAAAGAAACCCTGAACTTTACCAGCATATCGCACAAGTTCAGGCAGCTGGAAAACAGGCAGAAGATATGGAGGAAAACAATCGTGTAACACATCCGCGAATCGTAGTGATTGGTGGTTCTGCAGGCAGCCTGCGTACCATCCTGGAAATATTGCCCAACCTCGAGCCTAAACTACAGGCGGCGATCATTATTGTACTGCACCGTCATCACGTATATGACTCTACGCTTACAGATCTGTTGGCGATTAAAACAACGTTACCGGTAAAAGAGGCGGAGGAAAAGGAAGACATTCAGCCCGGAACGATCTACATAGCCCCATCCGACTACCATTTACTGGTGGAATCCGATTATTCTTTATCGCTCGATTATTCCGAAAAGGTGAACTACAGCCGGCCGAGCATCGACGTTACGCTCAGTTCTGCCGCGCCGGTATGCGGTGCGCGCATGGCGGCCCTGCTGTTAAGTGGTGGTAACAACGATGGTACCGATGGATTGGATGAGGTGCAGTCTTTCGGTGGTACTATTGCCGTGCAGGACCCGATCGATGCTGAGGTGGACTATATGCCCAAACACGCCTTGCAAACCTTACAGGTGCCTTTTGTATTGAAGAACCATGAGATGGCCGACTTCATTAATCGCTTTGCTGCAGAAGACCTGGTTTAACCGTTCTGAAAGCTTTCGCGCCAGGCGCCTTCCTGTTGTTTTTTACTTTCCGTTTGTCGCAGTGGCAATACAAAAATGAAGGATGACCCTTCGTTCAGCCGGCTCTTGGCCGTCAATGTACCATCGTGCCGCTCAATCACCTTTTTGGCGATGGCCAGTCCTATGCCGGTACCTTCGTAACGGTCCATTGTATGCAGGCGTTGGAAGATCGTAAATATCTTGGGAAGGTATTGCTCGTCAAACCCGATCCCGTTATCGCTGATGGTAATACGGCAGTACTGGCCGTCTGCGTCGGTGGGCGCGTTAACGTCACAATAAGCTACTAATTCCGTGTTAATATGGATTTCAGGCGGCGTATCGTTCTTACTGAACTTTAAGGCGTTGCTGATAATGTTCTGAAACACCTGCCTGATCTGGCCGGGCACTACCTCAATTTGTGGAATTTCTGACACAACGAAGCGCGCCTTCTTCTCTTCGATCGTGAGTTCCAGGTCGCTGAGTATTTCGTTGATCAGTTGATTGATGTCCGTTATCTCAAAGCCATTCGAAACCGACAGGCGGGAGAAGTTCAGCAGGTCGTTGATCAGCCTCGTCATCCGGTTGGATGAATACACGATACGATTCAGGAACGGGCGTATATCTTCGTTATCGTCCGGGAACTTGTCACGCAGCATGGCGCCGAAAAGGTGGATCTTGCGTAACGGTTCTTTTAAATCGTGCGAAGCTACGGAGGCAAATTGTTGCAGGTCGTGGTTACTTTCTTCCAGCGATTTGTTGATCAGCGAAAGTTCTTCCGTACGTTCCTGTACTTTTTGTTCCAGTATTTCGTTCGCCTGTTTCTGGTGAGAGATGTCTGTAAAAGTGCCGATCCATTTCACCGTTTGGCCGTCTTCATGCATGGGGGTTACCCTTAGCAGGTGACAGCGGTACTTACCTTCCCGCAAGTCTTTGATGTACGTTTCTTTTTCCAGCAATTTGCCGGAACGAAACGCCAGTTGCAGGTCTTCGTCCAGCGAACTTTCGCCGGCGGCAGTTTGCGGCATTACCGACATATTGGGCGAGTAGCGGAACCAGTGCTGGTTCGCATATTCGATCCGCCCATCTGCCGTAGCGGTAAAAGCAATCTGCGGAAGCGATTCAAGGATGGTGTGCAGCTCTTTCACTTTTTTGTCCAACGCCTGCTGTGCCTGTTTACGCACCTCTACTTCGTCCCTTAGTGATTGCTGAACAATATTCAGCTCCTGTGTTTGCTGGTACATCCGGTAGAAGGATTTCACCTTCATGATAAGGATGTCCGGATCGACCGGTTTTGTGATATAGTCTACACCGCCCGAGTCGTAGCCACGAGTGATGAACTTTTTATCTTTATTTACTGCGGATAGAAAAATGATGGGAATATCGCGCGCCTTGCTGTAGCCAGATAGCGCCTCTGCCACCTCGAAACCATCCATACTGGGCATCTGCACGTCCAGGATGATCAGCGTGTAACTCGTTTTCAGTATTTTTTTGAGCGCTTCTTCACCGGAGCTGGCGCTGTCTACCTGGAACTTGTACAGTTCCAGCGTTTTCTTTAATGACAGTATATTCTCTGGCTTGTCATCAACTATCAGAATCATACGGTGGTCGTTTCGCTGGCGTTGAAAGGCGGTTAAAAATTATTTGTCGGTCTAAGTATAGGAAAAATTCCTTTTCAATCGCAGCAGGAGAGACAGCAAAATTCTTGCCGTTATCATTACCTGTCAAGGATTTGGCGTATTAATCCCGTAAATTTATTAAATTTTAATGGCTGATATACAGTCGGTTAAGCGATGGGCCGCTATTTTACTCGATTGAGGAGTAAAAAGGGCCATCTGGTTTGGTATATTTATGCGCCTTTTGACCCCCGCCGGAAACAGCTATGACGAAAAAACTCCTGACAATACTGCTACTCCTTTGCAGCCAACTGGCCTCTGCGCAATTCGCAGACAGGGGTACAGGGGCATTGCGCGACCAGATATGGTGGCTGGATTGGAGTAACATTGCGCTTACTGCCAGCCATAGCATGGTTACGCCTGATGGCATGACACTCACCTTTTCAATTTCAAATGTAACTGGTTTTACACCAGCGCCCAGTGGTATGCGTACCTGGGGTGCGGCCATGTTACATTCCCTATACGACTTTTCTGATCCTGCGTTGATGCCTGCGCTCTATTCGTATGGTAACAACCAGAACACTAATTTCCGGCTGAATATTACGGCGCGGCGGAACGGGCAGCCCGTTGCCTTTACCGTCGTAACTGCAGATGCGGAAGCCAGTGCACCGAATGAAGTGACGACCATTACCACTAACAAAGGTGCCTGGAGTACCATTGACTTCTTCCGGAATTCCACCCAAACCTCGAATCCTGCACAGGGATGTGGCACCCGGCAGGTGCGCATTACCGATACCTACGGGATGGTATTAGGGCAAGTGTACGGACAAATGCCTGTACTGGCCACCACCTCCACCGACGGATCGATTGCGCTGGATGTAGAATATAATAAGGGCGGCGCCTATGGCGGGATGGCGCTTGCCTTTGGCGTGTACTCGCCGATAGACCGCGGCGATTTGCCTGCGAGTTATGGTTTTGCACAACACCGGCTTACCTACCAGGTGTTGAACAGCTGCAATTTTAACCCGCCATATCCATCACAGGTGCCATCTGTTTCGCTTACGCTCGGCAGCATGCCCGGCGATGCGGACGGACAGCAAACGTTGAATGATAATGCGCTGGTGGCAGATGAAGACGCGATCAGTTCTTTTCCGGCGTATAACGGCTCGGGTACTTATAGCCTTGCCGTTCCGCTGGTGAACACGACAGGCGCTGCCGCCTACCTGGCTGGCTGGTTCGACTTTAACGGGGATAAACAGTTTACCTTGGCCGAGCGGGCCGTTGCCACCATTGCCACCGGCAGCACCAGCGCTACACTCACGTGGGCGGGGCTGCCAGCAGAGTTGCCGGCCCCTACGGCTGCGGACTACCACGACTTTGGCCTGCGGCTTCGCTTATCCTCCGACCAGGCAGATGCCCAACAGCCTGCTGGTCCTGCCCGGGATGGGGAGGTAGAGGATTATCTCGTACCGTTTTACATTCCCTGTAAGTTCGCGCTGCCTGCAGATAAAGTACTTGATCTTTGCTCCGGCGAAACCGTACAATTGAATGCCAGCCAGGCTGATGCAGTGTCGTACCGCTGGGCAGCGAATAATACCCTGAGTGATGATGGCATTGGAAACCCGGTGGCCAGTCCTACAACGAACACCACCTACCAGGTAACGGCGCAGGATATACGAGGTTGCCAGGATGCGGCCAGCTTTATTGTTAATGTGCGTCCATCGCCGACCATTAATACCAGTGGCGACGTGAGGATATGTGCGGGACAGTCGGCGCCGTTGTCGGCCAGCAGTGCCATTAACGCTGCTTTCAGCTGGTCGCCGGCCGTGGGTTTGAATGATGCGGGCATCAGTAATCCGACGGCCTCTCCAACATCTACTACCAGTTATGTGGTGACTGCCACCAGTGCGAATAATTGTAAAAGTACTGCCCGTGTGAACGTGGCGGTGACCAGCGCGCCGGTATTTAGTGTGAGTTCGTACAATCAGTCCGTTTGTGTGGGGGAGGAAGTGGTGATAAAAGCAAGTGGCGGAGATGCCTATACCTGGCGGGCGCCGGATAAAACTGCGATTGGTACGGGTGGGGAGCTGCGGTTACAGGCGGCTGCGGGCGGTATGTATTCCGTAGAGATCACCGACCAGGTATGTAACATCAGCAGAACATTCGATCTTCCTTTAAGCGTGGCATCGCAACCGCAAACGTCTGTCACCAAAAGTAATGATGTTGACTGTATACATGGCAGCGCCATGCTGCAGGCCAGCGGTGGCCTCACTTACAGCTGGGACCCGGCGCCTGGTTTAAACACGCTGAGCGGCGATAAAGTGGTGGTAACGCCCGGGCAGCCCACGATGTATTATGTGAACGTAAGCAACGGTGGCAAGTGTGTGAAAAAGGACTCCGTATTTGTAGACTTCAATGCCAACAGTGAATTGAGTAGCTTCCCGATGGCCAATGCCTTTTCGCCCAACAACGATGGCCGGAATGATTGCTTCGGACTAAAGTTCTGGGGGCCGGTATTACAGCTGGACTTCTCCGTATTTAACCGTTGGGGCGAGCTGGTGTTTCATACCGATGATCCATTGCATTGCTGGGATGGATCTTTCAAAGGCGCTCCGCAACCGGCGGGTACTTACGTGTTCGTCGTGAAGGCGAAAACCGCTTGTGGCAACGGGGAGCGGCAGGGGACGGTGGTGTTGGTGCGATAGGTGTACTGCCGCTGAAGTGAGTGACACAACGGCGGCTGATTAAAGGAGAGAAGTTGATTACCCCAGTTTATAACTCGCCATTTGTTTGCGCGACAGCCATAGCCACTTCTGGTTCAGGCGGCGTACGTAACGCGGGTGGAGCCCGATTTCTTTGATCACAGTTTGAAACTGCTCTTTCGCCTCTCGGGGGCGGCGCTGTTTGTCGAGGAACATCCCGTAGCGGTACATGCCCTCAAGGGAGTGATGAATGCGGACCACCTTCTTATATTCTTCCTCGGCTTTTTCAATGCTGCCCGCGCTTTCCAGAGCTTGTGCATACGCCAGTTCATCTTCCGCTTTTTTCATAAACACCTTCTTAGACGAGAATGCTTTCTCAAAGTTTGCGATGCTCGACGTGTAGTCGCCGGCGTGATACTGCAACCTTGCCAGCAGCATCACGATGCCCGGATCATTGGCATACAGGTCGCTCAGGCAGCTTTTCACCAGTTCGATAGCCTGGTCGTACTTCTTTTGCTCACCGTACGCTTCGGCCAGCACCAGCCGATTGGTGACAGTATCGGCAGTTTGTCGTTTACGTTCCAGGTCGCGGATTAGGCTATTGGGAAAAATGTAACGTTGAAGGTTGTGCAGGAACTGTCCACGGCTGATTTCGGGTACGATCTCAAGCACGATGTAGGCCAGGGAACCGATACCGGGCAGGAAGATGAGCAGGTAGATCATATCACGCCGGCCGGTTTTGTAGGCATGAATAATACAGATTACTTGCAGGATAGGTATGATCACAAAGGCGTTATGCCAGTATGCAAACAGGTTCATTGTAGGTTAGGAATTTATGCTGATGCGTTAACAGTTCTGGCGCAATAATAAATATTTTTCCTGGTTGCTTCTTATAAAAATGAATAGACAGGCTGCGCCACCATTGCGGCACAAATTGCAAAATGCTGTTTTTTTGGCTATTTTCAGCGTATGATCATTGTTATTCAATGTACTGACCAGGTAGGCCGTGTGGCGGCTATATCCGGTGTACTATCCGCCGAAAAACTTAATATCGTATCCCTCCGCGAGCATGTAGACGTTGGGCAGAACCATTTCTATATGCGCGTACACGTTGAGCAGGATGCGCCTGCCGGGCCCCTTACCGAAAAGCTGCGCGCCGTATTGCCGGCCGATGCCATCGTACAGGTAAATCCACAGCCGGAGAAAAAGATCGTAGTAATGGTCACCAGGGAGTATCATTGCCTGGCCGACATACTCGTTCGCCATCATTTTAAAACCCTGGGCGCACAGGTGTTATGTGTAATTGGTAACCATACTACTTTGCAGGACATCTGCGGCCGGTTTGATGTGCCGTTTCACCCCGTGTTGCATGACCCGGCCGATAAGGTAAATTTTGAAGCTGAGATAGAGACGATCGTTACGGAACATGCGCCCGATTACATCGTATTGGCGAAGTTCATGCGTATTCTGTCTCCCGGTTTTGTGTCGAAGTTCGCGGGCAGGATCATCAATATTCATCACTCTTTTTTGCCCGCATTTGCCGGTGCTAATCCGTACAAACGCGCGTTTGAAAGAGGCGTTAAGATGATCGGCGCTACTGCCCACTTTGTAACCGATGAACTGGACGAGGGGCCGATCATTACCCAGCAAATCATCCCCGTAAACCATACCTATACTGCTACAGGCATGGTGAAAGCTGGCAGGGAGATTGAAACCGCCGTACTGGCCAGGGCGTTGCAACTGGTGTTTGAAGACCGGGTGTTTGTTTATCAGAATAAAACCGTTGTATTCGAATAAGTAGGGTTACCAAAATGCGTTTTCGGGATATAGAAGAAAGTGAACGGTATGAGAAAGGTGTTTCGCCGATTCCTGAAGACGCTCCTCTTTACATTCGCCTTCGTTATTGCTTTTGCGGCCTTGTACCTATTGGCCGCCTGGGGTTTGTCGCGCATTACGGTAGAACGGGTGCCGGCGCCGGCCGAGGTTGAAATTTACCTGCTCTCCAATGGTGTGCATAGTGATATTGTTGTACCGGCAGCAAATGAAGTGAGAAACTGGCGGCTGCAAGTGCCCACGGCTCATACATTGGGCAACGATACCACCGCGGCTTATCTGGCCTTTGGTTGGGGAGACAAGGGCTTTTACCTGGAAACGCCCACCTTCGCCGATCTTACCGCCAAGGTGGCTCTTAAGGCAGTATTCGGATTAAGTACTTCGGCGATGCATACTACTTACTACCGATCTATGCATGTAGGGGCTGATTGCAAACGCATCCTCATCAGCAAAGCGCAATACGCGCAGCTGGTAAAGTTTATCGATAATAGTTTTAAGGATAAAAATGTGGCAGTAATTGCCGGTGTTCACTACAATAATGATGACGCTTTTTACGATGGCCGTGGTCGATATCACCTGTTCCATACCTGTAATACCTGGACCAATAACGCCCTGAAGGCCTGTGGCCAACGCGCTTGTTTATGGACGCCCTTCGATAAGGGATCTTTTACCAGTATCGCGATTTGTAGCAATTTATTTGGCATGCGTGAAGATATACACCTGGTAGTCATAGCCAGCCTGCGATGATAAGCGCACGTAGTATTTTAATTGTTTAGGCGTCACTTCTCCCAACATATATTCGACGCCGTTAATCGTGATCTTACGACGGTTGAAGTCCATGGAGTATTTCACCTGGTAACCTGTTTCGTCACCGCCGCAGAGCGTGGCACCTTTGTTAACCGTCATAGAATCCGCGCTGAATTTATACGTATCGTCCTTCTGACACTCCAGTACCGGGTTGTACAGCAGTTTGCCGGCCGGGCTGGTTACCGGGTTTTGATCAATGGTAGTGGGAACCCATTCGCCGGCTTTCAGGAAAGCTGCGGCGGTACTCGCATTGTCGATCGTTTCCTCTTTCTCGCAGGCAAATAAAGTGGTTGCTATGGCAGCAACTATGATCATTACTTTTTTCATGCTAAAGCGGCGTGTTATTTATGACTCGATAACGGGACGCAAGATACGCCTTTTTCAGGCTGGCTGGCTTGCGGGCGCGTTGTCTGATTGTCAAATTTTCGGTGGTAAAACGGCGGAAGTAGCGTAAATGTTACAAAAAGCGAAGGCGGCCATATATGACAATGGCCGGCAGGCGTAGTACTGACGGGCATTTGTGGTTATTTTAAAGTTTTGTTAAACGCGGTTTGCTTTTTCCTGGAAATGCAGCACGTAGGTGCAGATGCGGGAAAGCGTGTTGTCGAAAGGACTTTGAAAATGCGCAAGCGAATAACGAACGGTAGGGCCGTTCTTCATCAGGAGCGTGAGGTGATAGGGCTGTTTATTGCCTGCTTTCTTAGTCAGGCAAACATCAATAATCTCGTTCCAGGGGTAAGTGCGCTGATCGAGTTGAATAGCGTATGACGATAGCACGATCTTTTGCTCCGTGGTTAGTGCAAAGATCAGGGTCCTGACAACATTGACAACGAGCAGTACTAACGTTGCGTAAAGAAATAACGCATAACTGGTCGTGCGGAATGGCAACAATTTGTCGCGTTGCATGAAATAAAATAAGGCTGTGATACCCAGGCCGAAAATAGCCTGGAAGATGTATTTGGTTTTAGGGATCGTAATCACCTTTTCGGTTAGCCATTCATCTACCGGGTATAAATCTTTATTAGCCTCGGAAGCCAGGTTGGTGATCCCCGGTTTAAACCCAAGGGTCTTTTCTAACCAGGTCATTTTTTGTTGTTCTTCGGTGGCGAGCTGCTCGTAAGCAGTGGTTTTAGAGGTTATTTCCTGGAACATAGCTAGAGATGTTTCGTACAAATATTGCATCAAAATAAAGCTTTAATAGGTGAAATGGGATCTGATAATGCATTTTGTTTTTATCAAGTTTCCCTTTACGTGTAACCTTTCCCTTTACCGTGCGTTTAACGTGCATGTAGAAGATCTGGCAAACCCACTCTTTACCCGAAAAGAACATATGCGTAAACTTATGAAACGAGCCTGGAAAATGGGCTCCAGGATTCCTTTGCTTGTAGACAACCTGTTCGATGCAGACTCCCTTGCACATGACGTGTCTTCACCCAAACACGTATCTCACACCGAGTGGGAAAATTATTTATACAAAAACTGGAATAAGTCCGGTGTCCGCATCCTTGAGATTGGCAGCCGGGAAGTAACCGGATTTTCCAAAGCGCGTAAACAATTTGATAAGGCAGCATATGTGGGATTTGATTTTTACGCTGGCCACAACGTAGATGTGGTGGGCGATGCGCATAAGTTGGCCAGCTATTTTGGCGAACAGCGGTTCGACCTGATTTATTCCAGCGCGTGTTTCGAGCATTTCGCGATGCCCTGGGTAGTAGCGGGTGAAATACAGAAGCTGTTGAAAATGGGCGGTGCTGTGTTTGTTGAAACCCATTTCTCATTCCGCTCTCACGAGCGCCCCTGGAACTTCTTTCAGTTTAGCGATATGGGCTTGCGGGCGCTGTTTTCCCCTGCCATGGGCTTTGAGTGCCTTGACTCGGGCATGTCTACCCCGATAGTAGCCCGTTTCTCCTCCAAAGGCCCGCGTTACCTGCGTAACGTGCGGATCGATGGTATGTATTGCCATAGTGAGTTTCTTGGCAGGAAGGTGAGAGAGGTAAATGATTTTAGCTGGCAGCAGGTGGATTTGGATGAAGTGGTGGAGGGGACGAGGTATCCGGAGCCGAAGAATAATCCAGGCGTCGTTTAACATACCGCCTCCACATCTCTCACCGGTGTATACTGATTTATCCGCTGCACCACCTCCTTATGCTGGTTGCCCCATGCGCTTAGCTGCTCCAGTATAGGCAGGATGCTTTCGCCCATAGGCGTCAGTGAGTATTCTACGTATAGCGGAAATCCGGGCTGCACTGTTTTAGTCAGCACTTCGTAAGTTACGAGTTCGCTCAGCTGCATGTCTATCACTCTCGGGGTCGTAGATGTGATTTCACGATGAAGTTCACTTGGCCTTCTGATACCGCGGGAAATAGCCTCAATGATGCAGGGCTTCCATTTCGCGCCGAACACTTTCATCGCTACGATGATGCCGCAATCGAGGTCCTCCTTTATCTTCTTTTCGTACATCTTTTTTTAGATGAAGTTAACCATTTTCGGGGTGTTCTGTTCGCGTCGGAATACCGAATAATTATTCGGTACCTGAAAATGCTTTCGGTTATTTTTTTCGCGCCAGGGGTGGCCGAATTTGCAGTCTAAAATTTTACAGATGTCTGCATATTCTAAATCCCGTTTACAAACGCCCTGGCATAAGTTGATCACTATCCCGCAGCTGCTGGGATGGCTGCTGATTTTCGCGCTCACGAAGTACTTCATGAGCGGCGCCGACCATTTCCTGGCGCTTACGAAGGAGGCATTGGGTAAGTACTTTACGCTGCGTTGGGTGCTGATTGCGCATATCACGGCCGGTGGCGGCGCATTGATATTGGGGCCGGTACAATTCTGGAGCCGATTGAGAACACAGTATGTACGGCTGCACCGCTGGCTTGGCCTGGCGTACCTGCTCGCCATACTGGTGAGTTCTGTATGCGCACTGATTTTAAGCTTTACCACATCTTATGAAGTAAATTGGGCCTACGCATTTTCGTTGCAGGTGTGGGTGGCTGTATGGATTATTACGACGGTCATCGCTTACCGCGCTGCGCTTATGCATCAGTATAAATTACACCAGGAGTGGATGGTGCGCAGTTACATGGTATCGCTCGCTTTCATCATCTCCGGCCTGGCGCTGAAATTTCTGCTGTGGATAGATTTTGGCAGCTTTGAAGATATTGCTCCCTCGTTATTCTGGATGGGCTGGTCGGTGCCATTGTTTATTTACCAGGTGATCTTAAGTTTTAAGCCGAAACATTAACTTACTGGCAGGTCATTTGTACCATTCCTGCAAACATCGCGCATATGGCAAACCCGATTGTCCGACATGTATATACCGCCGATCCTACCGCCCTTGTACATGAAGGTCGCGTCTATCTTTTCACCGGTCATGATGAACCTCCGCCTGGTGTGGATGATTATGTGATGCATGACTGGCAGTGTTTTTCTTCTGGAGATATGCTTCAATGGCAAGATCACGGCTCGCCATTATCAGCAGCAGACTTTAAGTGGGCTTCCGGGGATGCTTATGCGTCGAAAGTGATCTGCTATCACGACAAGTTTTATTGGTTTGTAGCAGTCACCAACAGCGCTGATAGTAAAAGTGCGGTCGGTGTTGCCGTGGCCGACGTGCCTTATGGTCCTTACCAGGATGCATTGGGCCGGCCTTTGATCACGCATGATATGTTGCCTGCCAATGACAATCCCAAGGCCAATCTCGATCCCACGGTGTTGTTGCATGACGATCGGTTGTACATATGCTGGGGTCATCAAACCTGTTATTCTTCCAGGCTGAACGAGGCTGTTACCGGTCTGGATGCGTCTATCCAAACGATAGCCCTTCCACAGTTCAGCGAAGGAGCGCATCTGCACGAAAGAGATGGTTGGTTTTATTTATCCTACGGATATGGAATGCCTGAGCAGGTGGCCTATGCGATGAGCAGAGACATTGCCGGGCCATGGAACTTTACAGGAATATTAAACGATGTGCCGGAAAATTGTGAGACCAACCGGCCCTGCGTTTTACACTTTGCGGGCAAAGACTATTTCTTCTATCACAACGGCGCCCTGCCCGGCGGTGGCAGCCATCGGCGATCGGTTTGTGTGAACGAATTGTTTTATGAGGAGGATGGCACGATGAGAAAGGTGATCATGAAATAAGCAGTGGCGGTCCCACCACTTTCATATCATGCGCTGCAAAGATCCGTGCCCCTTCTTCCGGTGTTGGTACGCCTTTCAAAGCGCCAATCGCCCGAAAGAAGTCTTCCATTTTACCGGATGGCTGGAAGAAGAAAAACATTTTGCCCTGGTCCGTCAGCTGCGCAAAAGTGTGCGGCACATTTCTCGGTAGAAATATCGTATCACCCGCCTGTAAGGTGAACTGTTCTTCGCCTACCTGGAAGAGGTAGCGGCCTTCCACGATGTAAAACGTTTCGTCCTGGTGGGGGTGAAGGTGTAATGGTGGACCGCCTTTTTCTCTGCCCGTATAGTCGAATACCGTCAGTTGTGCGTCCGTATCCTTTGACGATACCTTAATATTGTTAGGGCTGAGGCCAACAGTCGTCTTTTCGCCAAAGCGGCTTTCCCCATTTCGGATCACGAACCCTTTTGGATTCCTATCGGTGAAAAGGCTGTTGCTGATAGCGAGGGTCGGACTGGCCAGTACAGCGGTCAGCAGGAAGTTTCTTCTTTGCATATGTTGATGTTGTTGCTCGGTGCAAAGTTGATAGAAACAGGCCAAGCATCAGTGGTAAAAAAGCGACATTTTACTCAGTAGGTGTCTGCATCCCCAAACACTCGTTCAGGCGCTGATAAGTCGAGCAAATGGAAGTCGCGCGGTGTTTGTCCGGTGATCGTTTTATAATCCTTTACGAGATGTTGATAATCGTGATAGCCACAATGTACAGCGATTGTAAGCCAGTCCAGCTGTGGGTACCGGTTTTTCATCCGGAAGGCATTTTCGAATCGTACTACCTTTTGAAAGTATTTAGGAGATGCGCCCATCCGGTCTAAGAATTTGCGCTCGTATTGACGGAGACTCAGACATGATTCTTTAGCGAGCCAGTCGATGCTCAGCGGTTTATCTGCCGTTAACACCAAGTTGCCGATCGTATCCATCGGATGCTCGTCCTTACAAACTTTCATGTTGCCCAGCAATCGTTCAACGATGTTGATCATCTCCCGAAAGTTGTCCGTCGCCGCCAGCTTTTCATTCACCTCTTTCAGCTCGTTGGTATTGAAGATGGTCGTTGCGTCCAGGTAACAGTTTGCCAGCTCGTGTGACGGAATGCCCGTAATACGATACAGCGCGCCCGGACGGAACACCACCTGGAACAGCAGGAAATCATGCCCCACGAAGCGTTGGCTCACCTCGTGCTGGATGCCGAATAGCACTACCGGTATTTTTTCGTACGTAGTACCGCTGTGCGCGTATTGTGCAGTTTCCGTATCGCGTGGGTAGAAGCTGAGGCAATGCTCTGGTCGCGGTGGATAAGGTTTGGGAGGGATGGTGAGATGCCTTTCGAACTTGAAATTGATGACACGATACACCCGTATCAGGTTTTGTAACCTGGCACTTGGCGTAAATTCGTGTAGGACGAGGGGCATGGGGTGAGGTTGTAGTTAAAATTAAGGAAAATAGGGGAGGAGGCATTAAACAAAAAATGCCCAAAGACCGAAGTCAATGAGCATTTAAAGCTTGCGGAGAAGAAGGGATTCGAACCCTTGAAACCCTTTCGAGTTTACACACTTTCCAGGCGTGCCAGTTCAACCACTCCTGCACTTCTCCGTATGGGTTGAAGGGCTGCAAAGATAGGGATCTTTTGCAACTTTCCAACCTTTTTATAAAGTTTCTGAAGGGGTCAGCTCCCCGCGTAACGAGGTTTCTACCTGGCAGCGCAGCTCCTCCGGGCTTAGCTCCTGGCCGAGCAGGAACATGAGCTTCGTAGTGGCCGCCTCAAAGGTCATGTCATGACCGCTGATCACGCCAATGTCCTGCAGGTAGCGGCTGGTTTCGTATTTGCCAAGCTCTACCGATCCGCCGTCGCACTGGGTGATGTCCACCATCGTGATGCCTTTATCGATGCCGCGTTTCAGGCAGTCGATGAACCATTGCTGGGTGGTAGCGTTGCCGCTACCGAAGGTTTCGAGGATCAGGCCTTTTAAACCGGGTGTGTTGATGATCGCATCTACGGCGCGACGGCTGATGCCGGGGAATATCTTGAGTACGGAAATATTGGACTCGAGGTTCTTATGCACTTTCAGCGGCTTTTCGGGCGCGGGCAGTACATAAGGATTTTTGTATTTGATGTCGATGCCCGCTTCGGCCAGGGCCGGGTAGTTCATGGAGTAAAACGCCTCAAATTTCTCGGCATTATACTTTTTGGCGCGGTTACCGCGGAACAGCATAAAGTCAAAGTAGATGCATACTTCGGGCACTACTACCTGCCCGTTATGCCGCGTGGCGGCGATTTCCATGGCGGTAATGATGTTCTCCTTCGCATCGGTCCTGATTTTACCGATAGGTAACTGCGAACCGGTAAGGATTACCGGTTTGGACAGGTTCTCGAGCATGAAGCTGAGGGCGGAGGCGGTAAAGGCCATCGTGTCGGACCCGTGCAGGATCACGAAGCCATCGTAGCGGTCGTAACGGTCTTCTATAATGCCGGCCAGTTCTACCCAAACATCGGGCGACATGTCCGAACTATCCATGGGCGGATTAAAAGCGTAAACGTAAAAGTCGATCCCCATCCTGTACAATTCAGGCAGGTTGTTGCGGATTTCGTTAAAGCCGATTGGTCGTAAAGCGCTGGTCTTCTCGTCGTAGATCATCCCCACGGTTCCTCCCGTATAGATGATAAGTATTTTACTCATGTATCTGGTGCAAGTGCAATGCAAATGTACCTCGTTATCGGTTAGAGCATTTTGAATAATTTCCGTGCATTCATGCTCGTAATCGCAGCGACGTCTTCTATTTTTAGATTTTTTATATCTGCTATCTTTTCGCCCACCAGCGGAACGTACGCGCTTTCATTCCTTTTACCGCGATACGGTACCGGCGCTAAGTAGGGCGCATCTGTTTCCAGTACAATGTGTTCCAACGAAATTTCTTCCATCACCTGTTCGAGGCCCGATTTCTTAAAAGTCACCACACCACCGATGCCTAAATAAAAGCCCATTTCGGCGATCTCTTTCGCTTCGGCCACGCTGCCTGAAAAGCAGTGGAACACGCCGGTGAGGCTGCCGTTATGCAATTCTTTTACCACGTCGATACACTCGCGGGTAGATTCGCGGCTGTGGATGGCGATGGGGATGTCATGTTCCAGGGCCAGTTTGATCTGCTCGCGGAAGGCGTCGTACTGCTGGGGTACAAAGGTCTTTTCCCAGTAAAAATCCAGCCCAATTTCACCTACTGCCCAGAATTTTCGCTTACTCAACCATTCGCGCACAATAGCGAGCTCACTTTCAACGTTTTCTTTCACGTCGCAGGGGTGCAAACCCATCATTGGCAGGCATTGTCCGGGAAATTGAGCTTCCAGTTCCAGCATCCCATCTACCGAAGAACTATCGATATTAGGCATAAATAACTGCGAAACCCCGGCTTCCAAAGCCCTTTTGATCATTTCGGTACGGTCACTTTCGAACTTATGGCTATATAAATGAGTGTGAGTGTCAATCCAATTCATGGTTATTTTTTTAGCGATAATTTGGTTTTCTCCGGTTTTATATTAATTTTAATGTTAATTAAACCGGAAAGCAAAGTTACGGTCTGATTGAACCATACCTATAAAAACTTCTATGATGAAACACTATTTTAACACCAACAAAGTGTTGGCGCTTGGCGTACTGGCTGTTACAAGCGTATCTATTTTCTTTGCATGTAAAAAAGATGACAAGGTAGCCGACAACAAAGAGGAAACCAAAACCCTCGCGGCTGCTGAAGTCAATGCGGCTGTAGGGGCGCTTTATGAAGATGCGTTTAATGTAACGGTGAATGCCAGTGCTTCCGAAGATAATCTTAACAAAAATCAAGGACGTATAGCGGCTGGCGGCCAATATAAGACAGGCACGATCTGTCCGGGTATGGGCATCAGTGTTTCGCCCATAGAGTTTGGCATATGGCCTAAAACGGTGACGATCGATTTCGGTACCGGTTGTACGGTAGGTCAACGTACACGCAAAGGCAAAATAGTCATTGAAATCAGCAAAATTCTTTTCACAAGCGGTGCTATAGCCAAACTGACGTTCGAGAACTATTCTGTTAACGGCATCAAAGTAGAAGGTACTCAGCTTATCACGAACACATCTTCTAACATGGGATTCAGCTTCACCTACACCGTGACAGGTGGTAAAGCCACTTATCCTGATAACAGCGTTTACACTTACGTTACCAACCGCACCATCGCACAAACCGAAGGCAGCGAAACGTTACTGGACCTCGGCGACGACGCCTACGGCCTCTCCGGTACTGCCACCGTTAGCTACACCGACTCCACCAACGCTGTAACGACTGCTAACTTCAACACGAAAGCAACGCTCATCAAAAAAGCAGATTGCCCTTATGTAGCAGAAGGCATTCTCGAAATCGCGCTGAATAACATCAAAGGCACGATCGACTACGGTAAAAAAGAAACCTGCGATAACAAAGCCACGCTCACCGTGGGCGACAAATCCAAAGAAATTACACTTCCCTAAAACAGAAGGAATTTATACACTACAGATGGCTGGGCGTAATGCCCGGCCATCGTCAATTGAGGGCACGATATTGTGGCAACGCTTCCATGCGTAACCCTTCCTTCTTACAATAGGCGAGCACCCGCGGCAACGCATACTCCAGCCGCTCCCAGGCTTTCGTACTGTCGTGAAATACGATGATCGACCCTTTCTGCAATTTAAACACCACGTTCTGCAAACACTGCTCGCCGCTGATAGCGGTATCGAAATCGGCACTCAGCACATCCCACATAATGATGTGAAAAGGCGTTTGCTGCTGCTTCAATTGTCTTATCTGAAAAGGAGAAATGCGGCCGTAAGGCGGACGAAATAAATTACTGCGGATGTATTGACCTGCTGTATGAATGTTCGCGAGATAGGCTTTAGTCCCCGTCTTCCAGCCGTTCAGGTGGTTATGGGTATGGTTGCCCACGGCATGCCCTTCCGATAAAATACGCTGGTAAATCTCCGGCTGCTCCACCACATTTTTGCCGATGCAGAAAAAAGTGCCCTTTGCGTCGTACTGTTTCAGTTGGTCCAGTACGAACGGCGTAGCCTGTGGGTGCGGACCGTCGTCAAAGGTGAAATAAACCACGGGGGCGGTGGGTGAGAGGCTCCAGGTACAGCTGCTGTAAAGGCTTTTAAGTAGGGTGGGCGTTTTGGTAAAATAGAACATATGCTTGCCGGTAAATACGCGCTAAAAGTACCTATAATAAACCATTTGTTTACCTTTGCGGCCTATGGAACAGAAAAAAGTAAGGGTACGTTTTGCACCGAGCCCTACGGGCGGCCTTCACCTGGGAGGTGTTCGTACGGTGCTGTTCAATTATTTGTTCGCCAGGCAGCACGGCGGTGATTTTGTGCTGCGTATTGAAGATACTGATCAAACCCGTTTCGTTGCCGGAGCGGAAGAATATATACAGGAATGCCTTCGCTGGTGCGGCCTCGTGCCCGACGAAGACCCGGTAAAAGGCGGCCCTTTCGCCCCTTACCGCCAGAGTGAGCGTAAGCCAATGTACCGCGAGTATGCCGGGCAGCTCATCAAAGCCGGTCACGCCTATTACGCTTTCGACTCCCCGGAGGAGCTGGAGGCTATGCGTGAAGTGGAGAAAGCCAAAGGCAATCACGCCCCGCAATACAACCGCGCTATCCGCAGCACGATGCGTAACTCTTTCACGCTTTCCGAAACGGAAGTGGCCGAACTGCTGGAGAAAGGCGCTCCGCACGTGGTGCGCATCAACATGCCCGAAAACGAGGACGTGTCTTTCACCGATATGATCCGCGGCACGGTGACTTTCAACACTTCGACCTTAGATGATAAAGTACTGCTGAAGGCCGACGGTATGCCTACGTATCACCTCGCGGTGGTGGTAGACGATTACCTGATGAAGATCTCACACGCTTTCCGCGGCGAAGAATGGCTGCCTTCTGCACCTATTCACATCCTGTTATGGCGCTACTTCGGCTGGGAAAATGACATGCCGCAATGGGCGCACCTCCCGCTGATCCTGAAGCCCGATGGTAACGGAAAACTCAGCAAACGTGACGGCGACCGCCTGGGCTTCCCGGTGTATGCTATGAACTGGGGCGTGCCTGGTAGCGAGACTTTCACCCGTGGTTTCCGCGAAATGGGTTTCCTGCCCGAAGCGTTCATCAACATGCTGGTAATGCTCGGTTGGAACGACGGTTCCGGCCAGGAAATATTCAGCCTCGACGAACTTATTAAACGTTTCTCCATCGAACGTGTTCACAAGGGCGGTGCGAAGTTCGATTTCGATAAAGCAAAATGGTTCAACCAGCAGTATATCCAAAAAGCGGATAACGCAGTACTGGCCCAACTCTTCCAGCCCGTGTTGCAGGAAAAAGGCATCACTGCCGATCCGTCTTTCACCGAAAAAATCACCGGACTCGTAAAAGAACGCTGCCAGTTCGTCAACGAGATATGGGACCATGGTTTCTACTTTTTCCAGAAGCCCGAAGCCATCGATGCCGACGCCGTAAAGCCAAAATGGACGCCCGAAAAGCAACAGTTCTTCGAAGAATGGGCCGCCAGCTTCGACCAGCTGCCCGACTTTAACGCCGTTGCCCTCGAGGAAAGCTTCAAACAACTTGCTACTGCTAAAAGCATCAAACCCGGAGAGTTGCAAATGCCTTTCCGCATTATGCTCTGCGGCGGCAAATTCGGCCCACAGGTATTCCTCATCGCAGAAACCCTCGGCAAGGCGGAAACCATCGCCCGCATCCAACACGCCCTGCCTTTATTCGCGTAGTACATCTGAACTTTCATCATACGGAAGCCTCACCGCACGGTGGGGCTTTTCTTTTGTTAGCCACCTTTCACCCCATTTTTCAGCCGCCGTTGTGTCACTCACTTGTACTTTCATCTTGCTATTCGACATTCGCAGATGCATGCTGCTGCGGCGGCGAAGACACACCCATCCCCCAAAACATTTAAACAAAAAAAGCCCCCGCACATCGCAGAGGCTTCTCGTTCGACAAACTATCGAATTATTTCTTAGCTTCTTTCGCCCAGGTATCCTTCAGCGTTACGGTGCGGTTAAACACCGGTCTGCCGGGCGTACTGTCCTTATCCACCACAAAGTATCCCTTGCGCATGAACTGTAAACGCTCGCCCTCCTTAGCTTCCAGCAGGGAAGGTTCAATGTAGGCGTTCTGTATGAGGTGCAGCGAATCAGCATTGATGTGATCTTTAAAATCCCCTTCGGCGTTGCCTACATCTTCTACCTTAAACAGGCGGTCGTACAAACGTACTTCCGCAGTGGCGGCATGTTGCTCGCTCACCCAGTGGATCGTACCTTTTACGGTGAGACCGCTGTTATCGGTACCGCTTTTGCTCTCTGGCAGGTAGGTGGCATAAACGGTTGTGACGTTGCCGTCAGCGTCTTTGTCAAACCCGGTACAGGTAACGATGTACGCGCTCTTCAGGCGAACAGACAGGCCTACGCCCAGGCGGAAGAACTTCTTGGGAGGGTTCTCCATAAAATCTTCACGCTCTATCCACAGCGAACGGCTGAACGGTATGCTGCGGCTGCCGGCAGTTGGATCTTCCGGGTTGTTTTCTACCTGCATATGTTCTACTTCTCCTTCGGGATAGTTGGTGAGTACCAGCTTGATCGGGTCCAGCACGGCCATTACGCGGTTGGCTGTTTTGTTCAGCTCCTCGCGGATGCAGAACTCCAGCAGGCTGATGTCGATCAGGTTATCACGTTTTGCTACACCGATCTTTTCGCAGAACTGGCGGATGCTTGCAGGCGTATAACCACGGCGGCGCAAACCGCTGATCGTAGGCATGCGGGGATCGTCCCAACCGGTTACGTGGTTCTCGTTCACCAGCTGCAGCAGTTTACGTTTACTCATCACCGCGTAGGTCATGTTTAAACGGGCAAACTCATACTGGTGGCTTGGGAAGATGTTCAGCTTCTCTATAAACCAATCGTACAGCGCACGGTGGGGAATAAACTCCAGGGTACAGATCGAATGGGTAATCTGTTCGATGCTGTCGCTTTGTCCGTGTGCGAAGTCGTACATCGGGTATATACACCAGGTATCGCCGGTGCGGTGGTGATGTGCGTGACGAATACGATAGATGATCGGGTCGCGCATGTGCATGTTCGGCGAAGCCATATCTACTTTAGCGCGCAGCACCTTTTCGCCATCCTTGAACTTGCCTGCTCGCATGTCTGCAAACAGAGCCAGGTTTTCGGCCGCAGTACGGGCGCGGTACGGACTCTCCTTACCAGGCTCGGTAGGCGTGCCTTTCATGGACGCAATTTCTTCGGAAGTGGAATCGTCCACGTATGCATATCCCAGCTCGATCAGTTTAGTGGCAAACTGGTACAGTTGTTCAAAGTAATCACTTGCGTATAACTCGTTAGCCCACTCAAAGCCCAGCCAGCGGATGTCGGCTTTGATGGAGTCCACGTACTCGGTGTCTTCGGTTACGGGGTTGGTATCATCAAAGCGAAGATTGGTTTGGCCATTGTATTTCAGGGCCAGGCCAAAATTCAGGCAAATGGACTTGGCGTGCCCGATATGCAGGTAGCCGTTCGGCTCCGGCGGGAAGCGGGTAAGCACCCGTCCGCCATGGGTTCCGTTGGCGATGTCTTCTTCAATGATCTGTTCTATAAAGTTTAACGATTTTTCCTCGCTCATATAACTTTTGGCTTTTTACCGGACTGCAAATGTAAGATAAACTGGCGTTTTAGCGAGTTCAAACAGCTTCCGCCCTTAACTGATAAAATACTACATTTACAACTGAACATCAAAATAAACTTATGGTCAACCCTCTTCAACGCCCTGTTCGCGTACTGGTAGCCAAAGTGGGGCTGGACGGCCACGACCGCGGCGCCAAGGTGATTGCAGCCGCACTGCGCGACGCCGGCATGGAAGTTATTTACACCGGTTTACGCCAAACCCCCGAAATGGTCGTAAACGCCGCCCTGCAGGAGGATGTGGATGCCATTGGCATCAGTATCCTCAGCGGTGCCCACATGACTGTTTTTCCACGTGTTTTGTCAATTATGAAGGAAAGAGGCATGAATGATGTACTGCTGACAGGCGGCGGCATCATTCCCGATGAAGATATTAAAGCGCTCAATGAACTGGGCGTAGGCAAAATATTTCCGCCCGGCACCAATACCCAGGAAATTGCCGGCTATATTGAGAAATGGACGGCAGCACACCGAAACTTCTAAAAAAGCATTGTTATGTACGAAACCATCAAAACGGAATTAAGCGGTAGCATTTTCACAATTACGATCAACCGTCCGGATAAGCTGAACGCCCTCAACCAGCAGGTGATGCAGGAGCTGGCGCTGGCTATCGACGAAGTGTACACGAACAAAGACATTAAAAGCGGGATCATTACAGGCGCTGGTGCCAAGGCTTTTGTGGCCGGGGCCGATATCAGTGAGTTCCTTACGCTTTCTAACGAACAAGGGGCGGGTCTCGCGAAGCGTGGCCAGGTAATTTTCCAGCGGATAGAAGATTCTCCCAAACCGATAGTGGCCGCAGTAAACGGTTTCGCCTTAGGTGGCGGCTGCGAACTGGCCATGGCCTGTCATTTCAGGCTGGCGTCGGACAATGCGAAGTTCGGTCAGCCCGAGGTGAACTTAGGCATTATTCCCGGTTATGGCGGCACGCAGCGGCTTACGCAGCTGGTGGGCAGGGGCAAGGCATTAGAATTAATTATGACGGGGGATGTGATACCTGCTTCGGAGGCTTTGTCGCTCGGGTTGGTCAACCACGTTACCACTGCAGAAGAGCTGATCCCGAAAACCAGGGCTATCCTCGAAAAGATCCATACAAAGGCCCCGCTGGCTATCGCGAAGGTGGTGAAATGTGTAAACGCATCTTTCGATAAAGACCTGAATGGTTACGAAACCGAAATCCAGCAGTTTGGGGCCTGTTTTGGTACAAAAGACTTGCAGGAAGGCGCTGAAGCCTTTATCAAGAAGCGAGCGGCAAACTTTACAGGACAATAACTGACATTTTTCATATCGCAAGTCCTCATTTTCCTGTAGGTTTGTATCCCTAAATTTTAGCATATGGATTTCAGAATAGAGAAAGACACCATGGGTGAAGTTAAAGTGCCTGTAAATGCATATTACGGCGCACAAACCCAGCGTTCGATCGACAACTTCCGCATTGCCCAGGATATTAACAGGATGCCGAAGGAAATCATCCGCGCTTTTGCCTACCTGAAAAAGGCCGCGGCCTTTACGAACCAGGAAGCTGGCGTACTGCCCGAAGAAAAAGCAAAGCTGATCGGCCAGGCATGTGACGAGATACTGGATGGCAAACTGGATAATGAGTTTCCACTGGTAGTTTGGCAAACCGGCTCTGGTACACAGAGCAACATGAACGTAAATGAGGTGGTGGCTTACCGTGCACACGTAATCAACGGCGGCCAGCTTTCCGATAAAGATAAATTCGTTCATCCTAACGATGACGTGAATAAATCACAGTCTTCCAACGATACTTTTCCTACAGCGATGCACATCGCTGCTTACAAAATACTGCTGGAAACTACTATTCCCGGTATTAAAAAGCTGCGCGACACCCTGCACGCCAAAGCGGTGAAGTTCAAGAACGTAGTGAAGATCGGCCGTACCCACTTTATGGACGCTACGCCGCTCACCCTCGGACAAGAGATCAGCGGTTATGTATCGCAGCTGGACCACGGTCTGCGCGCGATCAACAATACCCTGGCACACCTGAGCGAGCTGGCACTGGGCGGTACTGCAGTAGGCACCGGCATCAACACACCAAAAGGTTACTCAGAAAACGTAGCGAAAAAGATAGCGGAACTTACCGGCTTACCTTTCGTTACAGCAGAAAATAAATTTGAATCACTGGCTGCGCATGATGCGATCGTAGAAGCGCACGGCGCGCTGAAAACCGTTGCCGTTAGTCTCATGAAGATCGCTAACGACATTCGTATGCTCAGCTCCGGCCCACGTTCCGGTATCGGCGAAATTCATATTCCCGATAACGAACCAGGATCTTCTATTATGCCAGGTAAAGTGAACCCTACGCAGTGCGAAGCGTTAACCATGATCGCTGCGCAGGTACTGGGTAACGATGTGGCGATCAACATCGGCGGCGCGAACGGTCACTTTGAACTGAACGTGTTTAAGCCGGTAATGATTTACAACTTCCTGCACTCCGCCCGCCTGATCGGTGACGGCTGCGTAAGCTTCAACGACAAGTGCGCCGAAGGCATCGAACCTATCGAAGAGAACATCCGCAAGCACGTTGAAAATTCACTGATGCTGGTAACTTCGCTGAACACAAAGATTGGTTACTACAAAGCCGCCGAGATCGCGCAGAAAGCCCATAAAGAAGGCACCACGCTGAAAGAAATGGCGGTGAAACTGGGCTACGTTACGCCAGAGGAATTTGACCAATGGGTAGTACCTGGTAACATGGTGGGTGACATCAACCTGTAATAAAAAACATCGCATAAAAAAAGGCGTCCTCATAAGGGACGCCTTTTGTAATTATGGCAAAATAAACATTAAATCCAGGAGAGAATGATGGTGCGCAGGCTCATGAGGATGACCAATACACCTACGAGCAGCATCAGTGGTTTCCTTTTGATCTTCTTCACTAACACCGCAGCAAGTGGTGATGCGATCACACCGCCGATAATGAGGCCTACGATCACATGCCAGCTGTCGATGCCGTTAAACAGCAGGAACGTACTGGCGCTGGCGAGTGAGATGAAAAACTCCGCCGCGTTCACGGAACCGATGGTGTAATGCACCGCACGGCCCTGGCTCAACAGGGTAGAAGTCACGATCGGCCCCCAGCCACCGCCGCCCACAGAGTCCATAAAACCGCCGAACAATGCCAGCGGCCCAAGATTGCGGGTTTTACTTTTACGCTTTTTCTTTTTGAGGGCTTTAAAGATGATGATCACGCCTAAAACGAGCAGGTAGGCGCTCATGTAGGGTTTGATCACATCGCCATCGATCCAGTCGCTTAACAGCCAGGCGCCTGCTACTGCGCCAATCACACCGGGCACCAGCAGGTAGAGGAACAGCTTTTTGTTAACGTTGCCCAATTTAAAATGCGCAATGCCCGAAGCGCCCGTGGTAAACACCTCCGCCACGTGTACGCTGGTACTGGTAATAGCCGGCGGAATGCCAAGGCTCAGCAGCATGGAAGACGAAGAAGCGCCATAGGCCATGCCCAAAGCGCCATCGATCATTTGCGCGGCCAGGCCAACGCCTATATAAAAGAAAAGTTCTTTCGTGAAGATTTGCTCCGCCAGCTGCCCGATACGCGTTTGCGCCTCGTTCGATACGCCGTAGAAGTAAGCATAGACGCCTGCCAACAGCACTACGCCGATAATACCGATAATGACCCAAAGCACCCGGCTGCTCTTATTTTCCTCGTTAACAAGGTCAATAAGCACCTCCTGGCTCTCAACAGTAGCCCGTCGTTGTTCAACCTTATCGATCAACTCATTATGCGACATATATTATAGTGCTTGTATAGTCTATAGATATTGTGGACTAAAATAGCAGGAATATGTGGCATCTCCAAATATTTTGGAAAATAAAAAAGCTGCCCTTAACAAGAGCAGCTTCCTAGTACAGTATATACACCACTACATCACCTGGTGCTGATCATCTACTACGGAGTTGGTCTCCACGGTATTGTGGTTAGCAGGTATGCGGCGGATGAGGAAACGTTTCTGGAAAAGCAGGATGGTGATCACGCCTATGGAAATGGCCGCATCGGCGATGTTGAACACCGGGCGGAAGAAGATGAAATACTCGCCACCCCAGATCGGCACCCATGTTGGCAGGAAGCCTTTGTATAGCGGGAAGTACAGCATATCTACCACATTACCGTGCAGGAAACCCGCATAACCACCGCCTTCAGGCATGAACTGCGCTACGCTGGCAGCCGTGCTTTCGGAGAAGATCATGCCGTAAAACAGGCTGTCGATCAGGTTGCCCGCTGCACCCGCGAGAATGAGGGAGCCGCAGATGATCAGGCCTTTGTGGTAGCCGTCGCGGATGAGGCGTTTGATATATATGAAGCCCACTATCACCGCTACGAGACGGAATAGGGTGAGGAACATCTTACCGAAGCCGCCACCGAATTGCAGGCCATAAGCCATGCCTTCATTCTCAATAAAATGAATGTGGAACCAGTCTGCAAAAATGGTGTACTCCTGCGTGAGGGTCATATTAGTTTTGATCCAGAACTTCAGGACCTGGTCTACCAACAGCACCAAAAAGACGATAATAACGACGTGACGATACTTCAAAATCTCTGATTTTTGCCAAAAATAGCATTTTCTTTTAATCCTTTTCAGGTTTGATGGTCAGTTACTATTCCTGGAAATAGATTCGTTTCACACGCTGCGATATGCCGGTGAGTATTTCGTACGGAATGGTGTCTGCCCAGGCGGCGAGTTGCTGTACGGGCAAATCCTCCCCGAATACGGTTACCACGTCGCCTACTTTCACTTCCGGAATATGGGTAACGTCGAGCATGAGCATGTCCATCGCTATGACGCCAGCAACAGGCGCGAGTTTGCCGTGTATGAGCATTTGTCCCTTACCGTTGCTGAGGCAACGGTTATAACCGTCTGCGTAACCGATACGCACCGTTGCGATCACGGAAGGTACTTTGGCGGTCCACTTGCCACCGTAGCCCACCGTTTCGCCTACGGCCAGTTTTTTCACCTGCGCTACCGTGGTTTTAAGGGTGCTTACGTTTTTCAGTTTGGCCTGCATGTCTGCCGAGTTATCCACGCCATACATCCCGATGCCCAGGCGTACCATGTCGAACTGCAGTTCGGGGTGCCGGTGAATGCCGGCGCTGTTGGAAATGTGGCGGATGATCGGGTAGCCGAGGGCTTTTTGCAGATCGGCGCTCATTTCGCGGAACAGGCTGCCCTGCCTGCGGGTGAATTCGTCCATCTCCGGATCTTCACTGGCGGCCAGGTGGCTGAAAATAGACTTCACATGAAAAGCACTATGTTCCTTCAGCTGGCTGATGAGTTCAGGTATATCTTTCTTCTCGAAGCCAAGCCGGTGCATGCCGGTATCCAGCTTCAGGTGGATGGGATAGTTGACTTTATTACTGGCCCGCACTTCTTCCTCGAACCTGTTCAGCAGGTGCATGGAATAAATCTCCGGCTCCAGGTTCCATTGCAGGATGGCGTCGAAGGTGCTGGGTTCGGGGTTCATGACCATGATAGGCATGGTAATGCCGGCCCTGCGTAAGTCTACGCCCTCGTCTGCATATGCCACGGCAAGGTAATCCACACCATGGAACTGCAACAGGTTGGCGATCTCGAAGCTGCCGCTGCCATAGGAAAAGGCTTTCACCATTCCCATTAACTTGGTGCCGGGCTTCAACAGCGCCTGGTATTGTGTAATATTATGAGCGATGGCCGACAGGTCTATTTCAAGAATAGTCTGATGGGCTTTGTGTTCGAGCAGTTTGCCGATGCGTTCGAACTGGAACACACGGGCGCCTTTCACCAGGATGGTTTCCTGTACGAAGTCCTGCGGGTTAAACTGCTGGATAAACTCCTCTGTACTTTGGTAAAAGCTGCTTTTCAGTCCTAACACCTGCTGGAAAATTCGCTTCTCCCGGCTGATGTTGCGGCCGATGCCTACGAGCTTCTGGATGCCTTTTTGCTCGAGTAATGCAGCCACTTCCTCATACAAACTGAAGTCGCTTTTACCGCTTTGCAGGATGTCGCTGAGAATAACGGTTTTATTCGGATGCTGCCGTTGCTGTTGTAAAAACTCCAGCGCAATCGACAGCGAACCCATATCTGAATTGTAGCTGTCGTTGATGATAGAGCTATTGTTGATCCCCTGCCGCAATTCGAGGCGCATGGCGATGTTGCCGAGGCGATCCATGCGATCGATAATGGTAGCGTGAGGGATTTCCAGGTACAGCATCAGTGCCCAGCAGTTGATGGCGTTCTCGATGGAGCCTTCATCAACAAATGGGATATTGATATGCATCGCTTCGCCTTTGTACAGCGCGTCAATACGGGTGTGATTGGTGTTTTTATCGCAGCTGATAATACGCAGGTCTGCATCGGTCTTACGCGACCAGGAAAACAGCTGGATGGCTTTATCCGTTTCGCGTTTGCCTACCTGGTTATGGAAGTTGAGCACACATTCATTTAGCGCGAGGTAATCTTTCGGGTAGATGAGTACATCACTTTTCATGAAGAGGATCAGCTTTTCGTTGATCTTCTGCCGTATGTTAAGGAAGCCTTCGCTATGTGCTTCGCCAATGTTGGTGAAGATGCCGATGGTGGGTTTGATCAGCTTCTCGAGGTTCACCATCTCACCCGGTTGGGAAATGCCGGCTTCAAAAATGGCCAGGTCATTTTCCGGTTTCATCTGCCAAACGGACAGCGGTACACCGGTTTGAGAATTATAACTTTTCGGGCTGCGAACAATGTTGTGGTCCTTTTCCAGCAGCTGGTACAGCCACTCCTTCACGATGGTTTTACCGTTACTACCGGTTACGCCTATTACGGGAAAATGGAAATGGTGGCGATGCCAGGCCACGAGGGCATGCAACGCCTGAAGCGTGTCTTTCACCAATATCACATTGGCATTGGGGTACTTTTGAAGGTCTATTGATTCGCTTACGATGAAATTGCTGACGCCTTTCTCATAAAGCTCTTCAATAAACTGGTGCGCGTTGCGGCGCGCACTTACAAGGGGAATGAACAATGATGTTTCTGCAAAATTCAGCTTGCGGCTGTCCAGTACAATATGTTCGATCTCCGGAGCTCCTGTATGTTGCAACAGTTCTCCCTTCAGTACCTTGCTGATGGTTTCTGCGTTATACACTTTTTATATGGTTTGTCGAGTTGGCTACCGCCTATTAACGGTTAAACCTTCTGGTCTGTTATTTCTTCAGGTAAATCTTTTTTTTGATGGTACAAGGAATATAGGATAGAACCGCCCAAACATGCCACGATCACGATCAGCGACACGTAGATGGGAATATGAAAATTAAAGTACTCTACCAGCATTTTAGCACCGATAAACACCAGTACGATCGCAATACCCTGCTGCAGGTAGTCGAATTTATCCACCGCGCCGCGCAGCAAAAAGAACAGCGAGCGCAAGCCTAACACCGCAAAGATGTTGGAGGTGTACACCACCATCGGCTCCTTCGAAATCGCAAATACTGCGGGGATGGAGTCGAGTGCGAACACGACGTCGGTCACGGCCAGCATCATCACTACCAGTGATAAATTCGTGAAATAGGTTTTGTTATCCCGCTTTACCACGAACTTCTCTTCCGGGTTATCATGTGTAATACGGAGGCGTTTGCTAAAGAATTTATAAATGGGACTGTCGGCCGGATTGTACTCATCGTCCTGGTCCACGAAAAACATTTTTACGCCGGTATATACCAGGAACGCGCCAAAGATGTACAGTATCCAGTGGAAACGGTCGATGAGGGCTACGCCCAGGGTAATAAATATCGCACGCAGTACGATCGCCATCAGGATACCGATCAGCAGCACCCTGGCGAAGTTGGACTCTTTAACTTTAAAGAAGCCAAATATCAGGATGAATACAAAGATGTTGTCGATCGATAGCGACCATTCCATCAGGTAAGCGCTGAGGAAGCTGACTGCAATCGTGGAACCATCTTCGTACCAGAGATAACCAAAAAACAGGAAGGCGAGACCTACCCAGAAGGAAGTCTGTATAAGTGCCTTTTTAATCGAAATACTAGCGGATTTCTTACTCAGTAGGCCGAGGTCAAAAATTAGCGCAACAATAATAACAATGCCGAAAACGATAAACGTCCATTGCTCCGGAGTCATGTAGGAAATTTTATGAAAGGCAAAGATAATGCTTTCAAATCATCCTTTTCCGCTAATCCTGTGCCACTAGGCCGTGAACCTGCGTTGACGCAAGAAATTGAATACCATGGCGAATATCAGCACAAGACCAATGGGTACAACGAAGGCCAGTAGCTGCCATTTTGTATGTTGCTGTTTCACTTTTTCCCCATCCAGCAACCGCAGTGTCAGCTCCCGGTTACGGGTTTCCATGATGCCGCTGGTGTTGGTGAGATACTCCATACAGTTGGTGAAAAACTCTTTGTTGGCAAATACTTCCTGAGTAAAACGGTTAGCGCCCATTTGCAGCGGGCCATTCTTTTCTGAGAAGAAGTTGGTCACAATATCTGCATCGGCCACCACGATCATTTTATTTGGCGCGGCGGTAACGGAGCGGTAAGGAACACCGGAGAGTTGCTGTAATACCTCCAGCTGCCGGCCGTTCAGGCGGTGATTGAACAGAGAAGTGAAGTTACCTTCCAGCAATACGGCCGCAGGAATATTACCGGGCATGAACTGGCGCGGATTGGGTTTGCGCTTTAATTCATCGAGGCTGATGCCTACGGGGCTGCTTACCTTACGGCTGCGGGCCGACGACGCCAACAGGATGGTTTTTTGAATGCCGCCACCCGTAACGGTGTCAATAGAATTGGTGAATCTGCCAAGTACCGCGTCCATATTTTTAACAATAGGGTGCGAGCCGGTGGAGGAGAATTTAGGGAAGTAGATAAACGGCATGTACTGGATCTGCGGTTTGTCGCCCATGCTGCCCACGATGATCGGCAGCACATCACTTTGCAAATCCTGGATGAGGTCCTGGTTTACGCGCGCGCCATAACGGAACAGCAGGTCCTCCAGCTCCAGCCCGCGACTCATGGCCACGAAGTTGCCGCTGGCCTGCAGGCTGTCCATATCCGTGGTTAAATTATTCAGGAACCAGATCACCTTGCCGCCGTTCATCACGTACTGGTCGATCTTCAGTTTATCTTCTTCAGTAAATGCTTCTATCGGTTTTAAGAAGATGATCGTGCCGAACTCACGCGGAATAAACGGGTTCAGTTTCAGGTTGATGGTGTCGAGCCGGTAATACGATTGCAGTGTGGTGAGCGCGTCGTACACATGTGTGCCCACTGGTTCGCCATGCCCCAGCATATAACCTACAAGCGGTTTTTCTTTCAGCGATAGTTGGTAAATCGCATTGGCAAAACGATATTCCAGCATAGCGGCCGAGCTGTTCAGCGCCTGCGCCGGATCGGTGCCTGGCTGGCCCTGCAGCAGGGTAACGCCTATCTCTTTGCCTTTATAACGCACCAGCGCACCTGGGAAAATCAGCTTTTCGGAAATACCGTCACTCGCATCTGATTGCACCTGCAGGTTAAACGGCATGATACCTTTCTGCACGAGCGAATCCTGGAAGATGAAGCGCAGACTGTCGGGCAGTTCAGCTCCTGGTGTAATAAAACGAAACCGTACATTGTTGCCGCCGTATTCAGAAAATTCTTCCAGCAGTTCCTGTGTGTTTTGTGCCAGCTGTCGGAATCCTGCGGGATAGTCGCCTTTGAGAAACACATCAATCTCCAGCGGCGCATCCAGGCCGCGCAGCAGCATTTTGGTGGAGCCGGTAAGCGTGTACCGTTTTTCAGCGGTAAGGTCCCAGCGGCGGTGCAGGAAAGACGCTGCGGTATTAATGCCTATGAGGACGAGCAGCACGAGCAGTACGCGCTGTATATATTGTTTTCGTTTATGCCTGGTCGTAACTTCCATGTAGGTATTGATATGATGTTATGCCTGCCATATCCTGCGTTGCAGCGATACTTTGGTGAGGTACAGCATAAAGCCGATCACACTGAAAAAATAAATGATGTCGCGACTGTCTATCACCCCGCGGCTAATGGAATTGTAATGAAAGCTGATGCCCGCCATTTGCAGGTAGTAGTCGAAACCGCCCGCCAGCACCGGCAGTTTACTTAACGCATCAAAGCCGGTGTAAAATATATAACAGGTAAACACCGATACCAGGAACGCCACCACCGCATTGGAAGTAATAGAAGATGCCCAGATGCCTATCGCGGTAAACGTACTGCCCAGCAACAACAGCCCGATATAAGAGCCTGCAATGCCGCCTGTATCCATAGCCCCCGGTTGCGCAGCGAGTTGCGACACCGCGATGTAATATATAAATGTCGGTATCAGTGAAATCAGCACGATGAGCGCACATGCCCAGTATTTGCCCAGCACGATCTGCCAGCCGGTGAGTGGTTTGGTACTCAGTAACTCCATCGTGCCGCTTTTAAATTCCTCCGAAAAGCTGCGCATGGTGATGGCTGGTATCAACAGTAAAAATATAAGCGGCGCCAGTTCGAACAGTGGGTCCAGGTTGGCGTAGCCCGCATCCAGCAGGTTGGTGTCGCTGAACACGAACAGGAACAGGCCGTTCGCGAGCAGGAACAGGATGATGGCAACATACCCGGTGATACTGCTGAAGAACTGGTGAATTTCTTTTTTAAATATTGCTAGCATGAAAGTTCAAAGTTGCGTAAAACTAAACAGTTTATGTGCAAGCTACAAATTAACTTTAAAAATCATATAGAAGAAAAGGGTTGCAGCGAGCGGAGTTGCGCTACGGCTGTTCTGATGGCGCTGACAGCGAATTGTATTTCCTCCTCCGTAGTGAACCGTCCTAAAGAGAACCGCAGGGAGCCGTGCGACAGTTCGTCGGGCACTCCCATGGCCTTCAGCACATAACTCGGTTCGCGGCTCGCGGAGGTGCAGGCAGAGCCGGAAGAAACGGCAATGCTTTTACCGGTAGCCATCATGATCGCTTCGCCTGTAACACCGGCAAAGGAGATGTTGGTCACGTGTGGGAGGCGTTTGCCTGGACTTGCCGGTTGACCGGGCGTTGGCGTGCCGGCAGCAGCGAAAGGCAGACCATTCACGTTTGTTCCCGGTATATCGAGCAACCCGCTCTCCAGTTGGTCGCGGAGTTGAACAATGTTTTCGGTGTTAAGCTGATGCGCAGCCAGTTCGCAGGCTTTGCCAAATCCTACAATCCCCGGTACGTTCAGGGTGCCGGAGCGTACGCCGCGTTCGTGTCCGCCCCCGTCGATCTGCGCGATAACACGTACGCGGGGGGATTTGCGCCGCAGGTAGATAGCGCCCATTCCTTTAGGGCCGTATAGTTTATGGGCACTGCAGGTTAAGATGTCGATGCCGTCGGTATTTACGTTCACCGGTATTTTACCAACGGCCTGTGAGGCATCACACATAAACAGCACGCCGTGTTTCCGTGCGATCTTACTGATCGCGTCAACGGGATGTACGACGCCGGTTTCATTGTTGGCATACATCAGCGAAATGAGTATTGTATCGGGCCTGATGGCGGCTTCCAGCGCTGCGAGGTCGATGGCGCCTTCCTGGTTAACGGGCAGGTAGGTGATGTCGTGCCCTGTGTGCGCCAGGTGCTGACAGGCGTCCAGCACGGCTTTGTGTTCGGTAACGCAGGTGATGATGTGGCGGCCTTTGCTGGCGTAAGCTTCGGCCACGCCTTTGAGAGCGAGGTTGTTAGCTTCGGTGGCGCCCGAGGTGAAATGTACTTCCTGCGGCTCCGCGCCTATAAGGCCGGCTACCTGCTCACGGGCCAGGTCAACGGCGGCATGTGCGTAAAGGCCGGGAGCATGACTGCGACTGGCGGCGTTGCCAAAATGTTCGGTAAAGAAAGGCAACATGGCTTCCACTACCCGCGGGTCGCAGGGAGTAGTAGCATTGTAATCGAGATACACCGGCAGTTTCAGCATGTCCATTCACTTTTTACGCCATTAAAAATACTACATTTACTTCCATTATGCTGAAAGTTGAACATATCGGTATCGCGGTACGCTCCCTGGCAGACGCCGTGCCCCTGTACGAAAAACTGTTGAATACAAATTGCTACAAACAGGAAGCTGTGCAAAGCGAAGCAGTACAAACTGCCTTCCTGCAACAAGGTGAAACGAAGATCGAATTACTCGAGGCCACTGCACCCGAAAGTGCGATCGCCAAATTCATAGATAAAAAAGGAGAAGGCATTCATCACATCGCTTTCGAGGTAGCAGATATTCATGCGGAGATGCAACGACTCGCGGCGGAAGGATTCGTGTTACTGAACGAGCAACCGAAACGTGGGGCAGATAATAAACTGATCTGTTTTGTGCATCCTAAAAATACACATGGGGTGTTGGTGGAAATCTGCCAGGAGATTACAACCCCGTAGTACTGAATATCACTGTTCCTGTATAGTTCCCGGCCGGCTGCAGCAGGTGATTGCCGCCCTTCAATGTATACCGGAAGTTGAAGCTCGATCCCAATGTTAGTACACTGCTCGCCACTACCTGGTTCGTAGTCGATAGTGTTATTACACCTGTACCAAATGTAGCACCCACCACTTGTATAGTGACCTGGTTCACCGGGATGGTATTGATGCCGTTATTCAGTGTAGCGGTTTGTGCGCGCACGGAAACGGTCCAGGCAATACCTACCGCCAATAAAATACTGGAAGGCGCATCTGAGAATTTTCCGTTCTGGTATTCCGCGGCTGTAGCGATGGTGATTACCGGCGGGTTAGATGTTGTAAATCCAAGAAAGTCACGCTCGTCATTAATACTGCGCGGCCCGTTCTGTGCCATGCCGGCGAACGGCAGTAACAGGCAGATACAAATAGCGCTATATAGTTGTTTACCTCGTGTCATTTATTATTTGTGGTCAAACTCCAGTTCCCCGATGCGTAATGGTATATCGGGACCATTGTCCACGATCGCTACGCCTAAATAATTGCCTGGCTTCAATGTGGCCGGCAATCCAAAACGGATCACGCGTTTAACACCCGGCATCATCGGTACCGGCTGTGGTTCAAGTTTTATTTCTTCGGCAGTTTGTTGGTTCGTAAGTTCCAGTTTTACCATACTCTCCGTCATCAGTTCGCCAGTATTATGCAATACCACTTCTAACACATGTTTCGTGGAGTCCCCCAGCTTTGTAACACCCTTATCCCTGAAGTCGATTACTTCTAACGACTTCTTGCTTAATGACGGCGGTGTGTAGTAAATATGCACGCCTACTTCTAATCTGATAATCATACTGGCGCCCAGTTTTTTCTGCGAGCGAATACTCTCATCATCTTCTGCCTGCGTAAAAAATATCATTGCGTTCCTCACTATGTTTCCTGCATCGCGTGTTGATGCAAGTTTTACAGGAATGCTTCTTTCTTCACCGGCCTGCAATACGATACTGCTATAGGGCAATTCTATCCAGCTTGCGCAGGAATGTTTCAACGTATTGGCCTTACTGTATTGCTTGTCGCCTAAGCTGTCGCGGTACCAGTCGGCCAGCGTTATACTAAACACCATAGAGGTTTTACCCGGATTGGAAATACGTATTTCCTGCGTAGATGATTGTCCCGCAGGAAACGAGTAAAACAACCGCGAGGGTGCAACAGAAACAGAAGGTTGTGCCATCGTTGTTAATCCGAAAAGGCACGTCGTCAATAGTAAAATGTAAAATCTATACATGGAACGTATTGAGGTTAGCGCAATAAAATCCCCACTGCATGTTGTTGTAACATGCAGTGGTAATAAAATAAAAAGATGGCTGAATGCTAACGGTTAACCGGCAGTTGCGGTAAACGTAATTTGCGTGGTGTAATCACCTGCCGGTTTACCAATAAACGCTGCATTGTTTGCATCTGTGCTGTACTGCAGATTGATGTTCTTCAGGATAGCTGCAGGTGCGCTCGTAACAATGTTTTGATCGGTGGTCGACAGACTTACCTGCGATGGTGTTCCAATGCCTGTAGTTCCTGTTGGCTGTACTTTTACGTTGCTTACAGGAATACTGTTAGAGCCATTGGTAAGATCAGCGGTAGCTGCTTTTACTTTGATCGTATAAGCAGAAGTGCTCGTTACCGTAAGCGCATTCGGATAGGTGACAGATACCCCATTCGCGTAGTCTGCTGCGTTCGCAAACACTAAGGTCGGGTTTGTCTCGTTAACAGTCATAGTCAATACTGCAACCAATCTTACAGTAAGTGTGGCGTTCTGGGCTTTCACATTTTTGGAGGTGGTTAGGCCGGCCACAACAATCAGCATAGCGATAATTATTCTGCTTGGGTTTTTCATGAGAATGAAAATTTAGGTACATGATTCTGCGGCAAATGTGCGCATTTTTTTTGTGATAAATATCACCTACATTTATCAAAACGAACCTGCCGAATATGCCTTATGGCTTTCATTTGAAGCTATTACTCATCTATATCCTAGTCATTTTTTCAAGCAGAATTTGCTTGGGACAGGTCGTTATTTCGCTCGAAAAAGATGTGCTTCATGTAAAGGCAGGACAAACGGTTACGACTACACTACATCTTCGCAATTCGGCTACAGAAAAGGTTTCCGGTCGAGTGGTAATAAAGCCGGATGGAATTATGCTGCTCAGCAGTGATGTGCGTGAAGTAACACTTGCACCAAATGAAACACGTCCCATCGTGCTGAAATTTTTTGTGAAAGAGACGACTAACAACCGCGACAATAACAGCTGTGCTGTAAGCTTTACCTCTGCTGTCAATAACATTGGCTTAACAAAAAAGATACGCTTTGTCGTCGAACGGAAGAGGCGGATTGTTTTGGTTGCGCAAGAGCAACCTGTATTGATGCAATCAGCGAAAGATACGGTGCGTTGGCGCGTGCAGATCATGAATCGCGGTAACAGCGAAGAGCCTTTGTCAGTGCGGTATGCAGCCATTCCGGGCGGCTTTCGTTTTATGCCTTCGCCACCGATGTTTACACTTGCAGCAGGCATGGATACCACGGTGATCGTAAGGGCTGTGGCGGACGAGCAGCTGGGTGCCATTCAGAAACCGCAGATCAGTATATCGGTGAGTACGCCTAATAACTTGTTGCTCGCATCTGCTTACTGCATTCCACTTATTGTCTCCAACCGTTTCTCTGATCGCGCGCAGGATCTGTTACTGCAGGGCAACTACCTGGATGTGTCTGCACGCAATCTTTTTACCGGCACGCCATTCCTGCAAACCACGCTGATGTCTGCACACGCCAATGGCAACAATGCGTTAGATGTACGCTTACAAAGTTTGTGGTTCTATCAACAAAATCAAAGCTTCCTCACCGATAGTTACATCTATTTAAAACAAGGCGCCCTGTTCGCCAAAGCCGGCAGTATCACAGATTTACAAGAGGTGATCCTGAACGGCCAGGGCGTGCGTGCAGGCGCGGAAATGGGTAAGGACTTGACGGCCAGTTACACGTATCTGCATGATAATAATAACCAGCTGCGCTTCTCATCGGAGAAAGGTTCTATTAAAGTACCGCGGGTGACAACGCATGCGGTCGACTTAGACTTCACCCGCGAGCAGGGCTTTAGTTTTCATACACAGGCCATGTACCGGGAAGATGGGAGGGAAGGTCTTACGTCGCGGCTCGGCTCTCTGAGCTGGCAGTACAACGAGCAACAACTCATCAACCTGCGGGGCGTTGTTGGCTTTAGTGATGAGACGGTCGACTCCACCGGTAAACGTTACACCGCTGCCGCGGGTGGACTCGACATCACCGGCACAGCGGGGCGTTATTCCTGGGTATCTTCCAATTATGTGTCGGGCCGGCATTACGCAGGTTTCCGGCGGGGGCATCGCTTTTTCGACGAACGCTTTAACATGTTATTAACCGAAAAGCTGCAACTAGGCGTGCGGTATTTTCAACAGGCCAATGCACCTGCGCTGATGAATGAACTCGTTTACAACTTCCTGCCCGAAAGTGATGAGCAGGAATCGGGCGAAGTATCCTTACGCATCATGCCATCTCCGAATTTTAGTGTAACGTTAAGGCCATATCGTAACTGGCAACGTGTGAACTATCGTCCGCAAAGCATCCCCGATTTCAGTTCGGTGAGCGACCGCCTGGCAATGGATATATTATGGCAAACGCCATCCGGTTTTTTCGCTACTACTACTTATGATATCGGTAGCACGCAGTACAATATTAATCGCGCGAAGGCGAATGTGTTTCAGTCGCACCGGTTAAATATGAACCTCGGTTACAGCTGGTTTTCGTTTTCCGGCTGGGGGCAAATTGCGCCTTACTACCTGCGCGAGTATGTCAACATGGACCGGGTGTACCAAACCTATCGCACGCTGCAATTCGGCCCCACCTTCCAGAAAACTTTCCTGAAAGGGCAGCTGCAAACAATGGCCACTGCGCAATGGATTTACCAGGATGCGCTGCCCGGATGGATGTCTATTTACACCGGCCGTGCAGCCTGGCAGGCGGCGAAACACTGGCTGGTGCACGCCGATTACTCGCTCTTAGGTCCGGGCAGGTACGACTTCTCCAACCTGAGCGCCGGCGTGAGTTTCCTGTTCGGTAAACCTATCGGTACGCCCAGGCCGGCGCGGCACCGACTCAGTTTCTACGAAGACCGTAATAATAACGACGTGCGCGATGCCGGCGAGCCGGGCCTAAAGGGCGTATTGGTGCATGTAGGGGAACATGGCCTCGTGTCCGGAGAAGATGGCAACGTGGTATATGAAAGCTCCAATAGTGAGGAGCGCATCGCCCGCGTGGCCGCGCCTGGTGGCTGGATGACTGATGGGCAGTTACTACTTCCCGCAGGCCGTGGTGTACGGGCGTTGTCGGTGCCGATGAAGAAGAGTGCGGGCATTACCGGCCAGGTGCAATGGGAAAAAGGTCGCTACAGTCAGTACGCGCAGTCGTCGCAAGGTTGGCTGGTAGAGGCAACGGGCGGCAGCGGTAAGCTTTACCAGGCGTATGTTTCGAACGAAGGCCGCTTCAGACTGTGGTTGCCGCCGGGCGTTTACGATGTAGCGCTGCGGCAGGTGCAGCCTACGGGCAACTTCCACGGCATCCCTTCGCAGGTGGTGGTGTTGAACGGACATGAGGAAGCAACGCTCCAATTCCGGGTAAAGGAAAACGAAGGTGGGGCGATAATTAAACACTTTGGGAAAACGAACAAATAGGTCGGGCTCGGTGTTGTAATTCAGTTAAAAGTGCAGAAAGTCAGTCTGGGTAAGGGTTATAGCAGTTGTGGCAGGTTCACTCCAATGCAGTGGCTAAGTTTTTGTTTAATTAATGTTAAAGCAACAAACGCATAACGAGAAAATATTTCTTAAACGGGTCAAACCGTGATTGAACAATTCTCGTAGATAACTGTTGTTAAATAAATTAAGTTCTTATATAACTGTGTTTTAATTAGGAAAAGTAAGGAAACCTTACTAACTTGATTTTCAATAAAATAATCTAGCCGTAGGCTATTTAAAGATACTCTAAAGTTGGCATAGGTTATGAAAACCTGTGAGTTTTTTAGCTCGCAGGTTTATTTTTTTATCAGCTTCTGTAAAATAATTAAGCCGCCGTTGTGTCACTCACTTCGGCGGCTTTTTCTATGATCATCAATCGAAAATATTCGTCATGGCGAGCGAAGCGCGGCCACCTTCGTGCGCAGGCTTCGCTCCTGTAATTTAATGTTGCCAGACACTACGATGTCGGAGACGGGAGCGTATGTTCGCTTCATTTCATTCGAGATGTCGAAGACAATGATGATGCGCAGTATGACGATGGCTTACAATAACTTCTTCATCCCCGCGCTACGCGATCTTTTGATCAGAGGACTTACAATAACTTCGTCACCCCACGCTAAGCGATCCTTTGATCAGAGGACTTACAATACCTTCTCCATCCCCACACTACGCGATCCTTTGATCAGCAAATGGGTGTTTTCGAACGCCTGCTGCTCCAGCCATCTTTTCGCTTCTTCTGCATTCTTCATAAAGATATATGGGTGCTTCACCTTTGCAAAATCACCCCCTACTAATACCACCGCTTTCCAATGTGTTCTTTCCAGCAGCGATACCAGTTCCTGGTGTTCTTTTTCGCTATCCTCACCCAGTTCCATCATACCGCCGAGTAACAATACTTTCTGCGCTGCATCCAATCCCGCAAAGTTCTCGATCGCCGCTTTCATACTCGATGGATTGGCGTTATAAGCGTCCATGATCACCGTATTGCTGCCTTGTTGAATGATCTGCGAACGGTTATTTGAGGGTACGTACCCTTCAATCGCCTGTTTAATCGTAGCAGCCGGAATATTAAAATGCCGGCCGATCGCATACGCTGCCAGTGCATTTGGCAGGTTATAAGCGCCCACCAGTTGGGTGCGTATCAGGTCGTCGCCGGTTTTTACTTCGAGCAACGCTGTACCTGCTACTGCCGATCCGTTATAGTCTGCCCCTTCAATCCCATAAGTTACCACGTGGGCAATGCCTTTGCTCATTTCGGCCAGGTAGTCGTAGCCATTGTAATAAAACACCGTACCATTGTTGGCCCGCAGGTAATCATACAGCTCGCCTTTGGCCTTCTTTACCCCTTCCGGACCGCCAAAGCCTTCCAGGTGCGCTTTGCCGATATTGGTGATAAGGCCGTGGGTAGGCAGCGCTACTTTACAATACCCTTCGATCTCCAGCTGGTGGTTGGCGCCCATTTCTATCACGGCCATCTCAGCATCCTTTGGAATACTGAGGATGGTTAAAGGCACGCCAATGTGGTTGTTCAGGTTACCGACCGTCGCCACAGTTTTATAGGTGCTCGCCAGCACGGTTTTCACCAGCTCTTTCGTAGTGGTTTTACCGTTAGTGCCGGTAATACCAATAAACGGGATGGTGAATTGTTTGCGGTGATGTAAGGCCAGTTGCTGTAAGGTTTCCAGGGCGTCCGGTACGAGCATCATTTTATCCGGCACAGTAAAGTAAGCTTCCTCATCCACCACGGCAAAGGCAGCACCTGACTCCAGTGCCGACTGCGCATAGGCGTTGCCGTTAAAGTTTGGTCCTTTCAGCGCAAAAAATAGATCGCCGGACTGCAGTTTACGGGTGTCCGTTTGTATGCTTGGGTGTTGCTGGTATATATGATATAATTGCTCGATGTTCACGTTGTATTAGTTTAATTGTAAATATATTATCTTTCGAGGGAAAGACAACTGTTTGCAATATAAGCACGTATACAGAAAATCGTAAGGATTCAAAAAAGATAAATTAGCTAAGATGATGAGATACTTTTCCGGCCTGTTACTATTATGGGTAATCTACAGCGCCTGTACGGCCGACAAGGCCCCTAAGCCCGAAGCGCCCATCGTGGCCTGCGACACGGCGACCATTACATCGGCACGTATATACGCCATTGTACAGCAAAACTGCACCAACTATGCCTGTCACCCCGGTGGCGGTGCACCTTCAGCTGCTAACTTCAGCTCACAGGCGAACCTGAAGGCGTACATCAATGCAAATAAAGGGCTGTTCGCCGCCCGCGTTACCGCTGCCAATGCCGATATGCCCCAGTCACAGGGGTTTCCTGCATTGCCACGTGCCGTACGCGACTCTATCGCCTGCTGGATATCCAAAGGAATGCCAGATCAATAACCATTAAAGGAACCATGACATGAAACACCTGATCCTGCTGATGCTCTGCCTGCCCCTCGCCCTTGGCGCCACAGCGCAGGACGTGTACGCTTCGCGTAACGTAAGTTTGTCTTTCTTTTCCAAAGCGCCCATGGAAGATATTGATGCGAAAACCACGCAGTGCGTATCTGCCATCAATATCAAAACCGGTGCGGTATACTTTAAAGTGGCCGTCAACACTTTTCAATTTAAGAAGTCATTGATGCAGGAGCACTTTAACGAGAACTACCTGGAAACACATAAGTTCCCGAACGCCGAGTTCAAGGGCAAACTGCTCGATCTGCCCGATCTCACCAAGCCCGGCACCTACACGGTTACGGTAGAAGGTACGCTGGATATGCACGGCGTAAAAAAGACGTACCGCGAAAAAGGTACTTTAACCGTAGCTGTCGGCAGCATCGCTGTAAGCAGCACTTTCAAAGTGAGGGTAGCGGATCACAATATTAAAATTCCACGCCTCGTCGTGAAAAACATAGCGGAGGTCGTAGACGTAACGGTCAGCGGCAAATACGCACCAGCCAAATAATCAACCATATTAAAAACGCTTTATGTCTTTCGTAAAAATACTTTTCGCCGCCTGCCTGTTACCTGCCGCCTGTTACGCACAGGACGATCTCAGCGGCATGTTCAAAGACTCCGCAAAACGCAGTCTGCCCGTTATCGCCACGTTCAAGTCCACCCGTATCATCAATGGCCAGTCCAACGAAACGCTCGGTAAAAACGAACTGGATTTCCGCGTAGGCCACCGTTTTGGCGATATGGCCGGCAGCAACGGCGGTGCGAAAACTTTCTTCGGGATGGATAATTCCACCGACATCCGTATTGCCTTTGAGTACGGTGTTTCCGACAATCTCACTGTGGGTATCGGCCGCAGTAAAGGTTCCGGTAACCTGTCGCAGTTATATGAGGGGTTGGTCAAATACCGGCTGCTGCAGCAAACGACCGATAACCGCATACCATTGGCCATTACGCTGTTCGGTAACGCCGTGGTAAGCGCCATGGAATCCGCCGAAGAAGAAGCCTCGCCTGCCTATTTCGGTAAGTTCAGCGATCGCATGAGTTACACGGCGCAGGCGGTGTTGGCGCGGCAGTTCGGCCATGCGTTTTCACTGGCGGTGTTGCCGACTTACGTACATCGAAATCGGGTAGGATATGCAGACATGAATGGCATGTTCGCGCTGGGCGTGGGTGGCAGACTGCGTTTCACGAACCGCCTGGCGCTGGTGGTCGATTACTTTGTGCCCTTCCGCGATCAGGCCAGTAAGGACTTTGCCAAAACGCAAGGGATGGAGTATTATAACTCACTGGGTGTAGGCCTCGAGATAGAGACAGGCGGCCACGTGTTTCATGTGAACTTTACCAATTCCACTGCTACGCTCGAAAACCAGTTTATACCGGAAACCACGTCCACGTGGACGAACGGTCAGTTCCGCTGGGGTTTTAATATTTCCCGTAGATTTGACCTGGACCGGAAGCATAAACATTGAGCATCATCATCTGCACTATAAAAGAAAACTCCTGGGTGGCCCGACTGGCCGCCCGTAAGATGAAGTCGCCGGCTGTCGCCATCGTATTTGGTCACAAGATTCACCTGTACGGCGCCGACCGCCAGCGCTTTCTGCGCGACGTGGCCTGGGTGCGTCATGAGGTGTGTCATGTCCGTCAATACCGCCGCCATGGCTTTTTTGGGTTTCTCGTCAGGTACCTGGCAGACTGGATACGTAATGGCTACTTCCTCAACAAGTTCGAAGTAGAGGCCCGTCAGGCGGAGCACAGCCCGGTCGTGATGCAGGACGTCCGAATTGTATAAAGAATCGTTAAAACGCCCCCGGCCGTGGAAAATATTCGATCTCTGGGTGATTTTTCCTTATTTTTACTTACAAAGGTTGTTCCTATGGTCAAGAAGGTAACAGAGGGAATTACAATCAGCGTGGAGACGTTCTACCAGCCGGATTACTCTAATCCGATCGGGAGTGAGTTTATGTTCGCTTATCGTATTACGATTGAAAATAACAACACTTTTCCGATCAAACTACTGCGCCGTCACTGGTATATCATCGACTCGAACGGTACCCACCGTGAAGTGGAAGGAGAGGGTGTAGTAGGTGTACAACCGCTGCTGGCACCAGGCGAGAGCTATCAATATGTATCGGGCTCCAACCTGCGCACGGAAATCGGTAAAATGTACGGCAACTACCAGATGGAGAACCAGCTGAACAAAAAGATGTTCGAGGTGAAAATCCCCGAATTTCAGATGGTGGTACCTTTCAAGCTGAACTAATACCTCATCGCATAGCCCTTATGGCTTTATCCCTGCTCACCTGTCATTATCTGAGCCAGTACTTCGCTTTTTCTTTACTGAAAATAAAAAGGCATCGACAATCGTTGATGCCTTGTCTTTTATAGCAGGCGGCTATGCGGTAAAAGGCATGCGCCCTCGTATAATACTTAATCTTGTAGCCAGCCAGCTATTGATCGCAAAATGCATCAACATGAATCATGCTGATGCATTTTGCTGTAAGGATTAATCACTTCGGCCTGTATTTCGCTGCATTGAATATTTGCAACGCATCCTTCGTTTCCATCAGTTGTTGCAACGTCACATCCGGATGACGCTCCATGTAAGCGCTTACGATACGGCTGCCTGTATACACCCCGATCTTACCGGGCGAGCCAGGCGGCATGCCTTGTGTACTGGGGCCCTCGCCCATAAAGTGCATCAGTTGCTGCCAGTCGGTGCTGTACAACAGGTTCCGCTGTACAAAAAACTGCCATATCATTTCTTCGTTTTCGTCGCACCAGTCCAACTGCTGGCGGGTATACCCGATGCGTAATGTATCTGCTGTATGTGGTAACACTTTCGATAAAAAGTATTGCTGCCTGCCCGCATCGATCATCTGTTCTACCAGCTTACGCCCTTCCGCCGCGCGGGGAAACAGGTCCTGCTCGACCACTTTCATCACATTCACCGGGATGTACGCAGGTTCAAAAGTGCGTACCAGGTAAGACGGTAATTCCGCCGACAAAACCTGGTAAATCGGGAAGTTCGCACCCAGGTACATATCCAGCCCGATGCCCACCGTGCTATCCACCGTTAACGCGCCATAGTTACCGATGGCCGACATGAACGTGCGCACTTTAGGGGCTTTAAAGGACGGGATGTAATATTTCGTAAAGCGGAAAGCATCGGTGATTTCCTGCTCCAGTTTATCCAGCGATTGAAAATGTTGATTGATGCTATCCTGTAGTAACCGGAAGTCGTTGTTCTTCAGAAAGGCGCGGGTTTGCATCTGTACAATGTGGTCGGTATCGCTGTATGGACCAAAGTTGAGTACATGCTGGAAGTAAAAGGGGGTGAAGTCCGGGTACTTCGAACGCAGCAATTTTAAGCCCTCCGCGGCGTTATTGGTGTCAATAGCAAAAAAATCCTTGTCAAACCTTTCTATCGTTACGTCGATGGGAATGTTGCTTACGTCGGGCGTTTTAACGCGATCGCCACAAGCGGAAAGGCCTGTCCATAAGGTAAAAGAACACAGGATAAGGCGCAGGATATTTTTATTAGAGTAAATTTGCATCGCTTTTTAAAACTTAAATGATGGTAAAAATATTGCATAACATCGTATCGGGGAAACAGAATTATTGGAAATGTTTAATGTTTGCAGGGGTGATCATGGGCGCCAGCGTATCTGCCCAGGCGCAGGAGGGCTTCTCCAAAAGGATGTCCAGGAAGATGGAGCGGAAGGTTCGTTTTGGTTTTAAACTCGATCCGGGTGTTGCGGTGATGAAGTCGCAGGACAATGGAATTGAACGTAATAGCGGTAAGTTCCACCTGAATTACGGCATCATGGCCGATTTCTTTTTAGATAAGGAAGAACGTTATGCGGTGGGCACTGGCTTCCAGGTAACACATACTGGTAGTGTATTGCAATACGACCAGGGAATAGGATTGAATGAGTATAACGATTACCCTACGGAGTACGATTTGCGGTTGCAATACCTCGAAGTGCCCCTTACCTTAAAGCTGAAAGCGGCTACCCGCGACGATATTGGCATATGGGGCCAGTTCGGCACCTACTTTGCAGCACCTATCCGGGCGCGTGCAAACGTGATCAGTAACCAGAAAGAGTTCAGGAAAGAAAACGTACTCAACGAAATGCACCGCCTCAACATGGGCCTGTTGCTGGCGGCCGGCGTTGAATACCCGCTTACCGAAACCTTGTCCGGCATTGTTGGATTTGGCTACCAGGGCGGCTTTACTGATCTTACCCGCAATAAAAAGTGGAACGATGGTAAGGTAAACCTCAACAGCTTCTCGCTCAGATTAGGGCTTTATTTTTAGTAGCAGTAACTTTAACACATGAAAATAGTATTAGCGCAGCAGAACTACCATATTGGCAATTTCGAGAGCAACACCGCGAAGATCATCGCCGCTATTAAGGATGCAGAAGCCGCCGGGGCCGACCTGGTCGTATTCAGCGAACTATGCGTGTGCGGTTATCCCCCCCGCGATTTCCTGGAGTTCGAAGACTTTATCAATAAGAGTTATGCTGCGATCGATGCTATTAAAGCACATACCGCCAACATCGCTGTGCTGGTAGGCGCTCCCGCCCGACATACACAGCGCGAAGGGAAAGATCTCTTTAACGCCGCCTGGTTCCTGCACGAGCAGGAAGTAAAACAGGTAGTGTACAAAACGCTGCTGCCTACGTACGACATATTCGATGAGTACCGCTACTTTGAACCGGCTTACGAATGGAACGTGGTGCAGTTCAAAGGAAAGAAACTGGCCGTTACCATCTGCGAAGACATCTGGAACCTGGGCGATAACCCGCTTTACCGCGTATGTCCGATGGACCAGCTGATTACGCAGCAGCCGGATGTGATGATCAACCTGTCGGCCTCGCCGTTCGATTACGATCACGATGAAGGCCGCAAAGCCATTGTGCTGGCCAATGTACAGAAGTACAAGATCCCCATGATCTATTGTAATACCGTAGGCTCACAAACAGAAATCGTATTTGATGGCGGCTCACTCGTATACGATGCCCAGGGCAATATCATGAAGGAGCTGCCTTACTTCGAGGAAGCCACTGATATGGTGGATCTTGAAAACCTGCATGGCACCATACAGGAGCAATTGAAGCCCAGCGTACATGAGCTGGTGTTCGATCATAACATCGATCGCATACATGCGGCGCTTATCCTCGGTATAAAAGATTATTTCGGGAAGATGGGCTTTAAGAAAGCCATCCTGGGATCATCCGGCGGGATCGATAGCGCGGTGGTGTTAGCACTGGCCTGCGAGGCGCTGGGTAAAGAAAATGTAAGGGCTATCCTGATGCCGTCGCCTTACTCTACAGAGCACTCCGTGATTGACGCGGTGGCGTTAAGCAAGAACCTCGGCAACCCATACGACGTCATCCGCATCAACAATATTTATGAATCTTTCCTGGATACGTTGGACCCCTACTTCCAGGGTCTGCCGTTTAACGTGGCAGAAGAAAATACGCAGTCACGCATCCGCGGTAATCTGCTGATGGGGCTGAGCAACAAGTTTGGATATATTTTGCTCAACACCTCCAATAAAAGTGAGCTGAGTACCGGTTATGGTACGTTGTACGGCGACATGGCCGGCGGCCTGTCCGTACTGGGCGACCTGTACAAAATGCAGGTGTATGCCCTGGCCCGCTACATCAACCGCGACAGAGAAATCGTTCCCGAAAATATCATCGATAAAGCGCCTTCGGCGGAGTTGCGTCCCAATCAGAAGGACAGTGACAGTCTGCCCGACTACGCCATACTCGACCGCATTTTGTACCAGTACATCGAGCGTCGCCAGGGCCCACGCGAAATTATCGCGCAAGGCTTTGATGAAGCGCTGGTGCAGCGTACCCTCAAATTGGTCAATACCAACGAGTACAAGCGTAACCAATTCTGTCCCATCATCCGCGTATCTTCCAAAGCGTTCGGGGTGGGAAGAAGGGTGCCCATCGTAGGCAAATACCTCTCTTAAGCTAAAATCATTGTGCCTTTCCCCCTGTTAACGCTATATTTGTCAAAATTTTTTTGACAAGATGTTACAGGTTCAGTTTATCCGTCAGCACAAGGAACTGGTACTGGAACGCCTGGCCCTGAAGAACTTCAGGGAACTGGGTGTTGTGGACGAAGTATTGGCGCTGGACGACAGAAGGAAGAAACTCACACAGGAGTATGATGATACCCAATCACGTGTGAAATCAAGTTCCAAGGAAATCGGTAAACTGATGTCGCAGGGTTCGCAGCAGGAAGCAGAAGCGCTGAAAGCCGAGGTGGCCGCCCTTAAAGAGCGCCTGGCACCCATCAACGATGAACTGAACGCTACCGAGAAATTACTGCTCGAAACAGTCGTAAAGCTTCCGAACCTGCCGGCCGCCATGGTGCCCGCCGGTAAAACCCCGGAGGATAACGAAGTTGTGCGCGAAGGTGGTGCCAAACCAGCACTGCATGGCGCCGCCGTTCCGCACTGGGACCTGGTGAAAAAATACAACCTCATCGACTTTGAACTCGGCAACAAGATCACCGGCAGCGGTTTTCCTGTATATACCAACAAAGGCGCGCGTTTACAGCGTGCGTTGCAGAACTACTTCCTGGATTTCAATACTGCCGCGGGTTACATCGAACATCAGCCCCCGTTGCTGGTGAATGAAGACAGTGCCTTCGGCACCGGCCAGCTGCCTGATAAAGAAGGCCAGATGTATTACGCCAGCGAAGACAAGTACTTCCTGATACCGACCTCCGAAGTACCGCTGACCAACATCTACCGCGACGAGATCCTGAAGGACAGCGACCTGCCGGTAAAGCTCACGGGCTATACGCCTTGTTTCCGCAGGGAAGCAGGTTCCTACGGTAAGGATGTGCGTGGCCTCAACCGCCTGCACCAGTTCGATAAAGTGGAGATCGTGCAACTCGTACATCCCGAAAAGTCCTTCGAAACCCTGGACAACATGGTGGAACACGTAGAAAAGCTGATCCAGTCACTCGGGTTGCATTACCGCATTTTGCGTTTATGCGGGGGTGATATGGGCTTTGCCTCTGCGATTACCTACGACTTTGAAGTATACAGCGCCGCCCAGCAAAAATGGCTGGAAGTAAGCTCCGTATCCAACTTCGAAAGCTACCAGACCAACAGGATGAAGATCCGTTACAAAGATGCCAACGGTAAAACCCAGTTGCTGCACTCGCTGAACGGCAGCTCCCTGGCCTTCCCGCGCATTTTGGCCTGCCTGCTGGAAAACAACCAGTACGAAGACGGCATCCATCTGCCGGAAGTACTGCACAGCTACGCCGGATTCGATAAGATCCAATAATCAGCCTAACCGCTTTATATAAGCCCGTCGGTACCCACCGGCGGGCTTTTTTATGTGTGCTGGCTGCCTTCATTTCCTCTTTTTCACCAGCTTTCGTCAGCTCTGCTCAGCCGCCGTTGTGTCACTCACTGCAACGTCCGTTCCCTACTCTTCAACCCGCTTCAGTCTTCGCTCGCCACACTTACTGCTGCTTCGACGGGAGCGGATGCTTGCTTCCTTTCATGACGACGAAATAGGAGGGCGATTGTCTTCTCTTTCCGTCATTGCGATTGAAAGGAAGCAAACCTCCGCTCCAGTATTCGCGCTTGCAACACATGATGACGGAAATTATGTTGATCTGCTGTCAACCTGCCGGATTGTAGCCAGATCGTTCGACCATCCTTGCCGGATCCTTCGTTCATCCTTCGTATATAGTTCGTAGATCCTTCGTATATCGTTCGTACAAATACGAATCATATACGAAGGATGAACGAAGGATCTACCTATGATCAACGAAAGATGCAGCAAGGATGCATAGAGGATGTAGCCGGGAAGTTGGGCCATCTCCCCAAAAAAAATAACGGCGCTCTCCCCAGGCAACCGGCACACTTTTCGTACGTATATGTTTAAACGTCTATTTTTTGATTTGGTATAAATCAGCTACTTTGCCCTCGGCTTTAACTAAATACACTATTATGAAAAGATTAGGTCAAATCGCTTTCGCCATGGTGTTACTGAGCGCCTGCTCCCGTAACACGACAAACACCGGCCAGGATGCGGCCACTGCATTTGCTAAGTATCCGGCTTCGGAAGGTAAAACGCTGTTCCAGGAGAAATGTAGCCGCTGCCACAAATACCGCATGCCGGAAACGCGTACTACAGAAGCCTGGGTGCCCATCATGAACAGGATGGCCCGTAAGGCAAAGCTGAACGACGCGCAAAAGGCTTCCGTGCTGGCTTTCGTGCAGGAGCACAGCAAGAAGTCATAACTTCCCCCCAATGAACCTCTTACAGGAAACGCAGCGGTCACCGTACCGGCTGCGTTTTTTTATGCGGCGAACTGATGCCACTTTTTTCGCCCTGAACCTTACATTTGTGTTCGTATGCAGCAGTTTTTGCCCAATGGCAGTACCCTCATCATCCGCCGGCCCACGTTGGAGGATGCACCCGCCTTGCTGGAGATATTTCGCCAGATGACGCGGGAAAGCGACTTTTTGCTTTACACACATGCGGAAGCGATGAAATTCGGGCTGCGCGACGAGGAGGACTTCATCCGCCAATACCTGCTGCAGCCACGGCATTTATTGTTGCTGGCAGAAGCAAACGGGCAAATCGTGGGATCGATTACTATTAACCAGGGCCGCCAGCAAAAGCAGGCACACCTGGGCGAATTAGGGATAGCGGTGCTGCGGGATTGGTGGAATATGGGCATCGGGCGGCGGTTAATGACGGCCGCTTTACGATGGGTGGAAGAGCATGCCGAAATCGAAATTGTTCATTTTTCCGTATTTGCCAACAATGAAAAGGCGATACAGCTGTACCGGAACTTCGGTTTCCTCGAATGCGGGCGCATGCCGCAAGGGGTAAAAGGCACCGACGGCCAGTTTATAGACCTCATTACTATGTCCAAACGCATCAAAAATTTCTAGTCGATCCATGTATACTTATACCGGAGTTTACCATTACGAACAGAACGCTGCCCCTGAACAGGCGGCGGTTACCTTTGCCAACAATAAGTTAGAAATAGGTTTAAAAGACGAACATGGTAATCCACGCAACGTGTTCTGGTTCTGGGAAAAGATTTCGGTAGAAAACATCACCGGCGATCATTGCTGGCTGTCGTACGACGGCTTCCCGAAACAGACGCTCGAAGTAATATCGATGGACTTTGCCGTGGAGGTGGAAAAGCGGCGGGCCAAGTTTGGTAAACCGGCTACCGCCAACAAAACGATTTCCGCCCTGGTGATCATGGGGGCTATAGTATTGGCACTTGGCGTTGCCCTATACTTTTGGATCGTGCCCTGGCTGGCAGGCCGGGCGGCCATGTCGGTACCGGTATCGTACGAGGAATCGCTGGGGGATAAGGCTTACCAATCGCTGATCGGGCAGTACACGGTGCTGCCGGAAAAAACGAAGCTGGCCAACGATTTCTTTAAAGAACTGAAGATACCGAGTGCGTATAAAATCCGGATCACGGTGGTGAAGCAGGATCAATTGAACGCCTTTGCCATTCCGGGCGGCAACATCATTGTATACGATAAATTGATTAAGCAGATGAAAGGTCCGGGTGAGCTGGCGGCCTTACTTTCGCACGAGTTTTCGCACGTAGAGCTGCGGCATACGACCAAAACCATGTTCCGCAGCATGGGCAGTTATGTGATGTTATCGCTGGTGTTCGGCGACCTCACCGGCGTAGGGGCCGTGGTGGTGGAGAACGCGCATAGCCTCAAAACCCTGCAATACTCCCGCAGCCTTGAGCGCGAAGCGGACCTTAACGGCCTCAAATTGCTGGATGCCCGCCACATCGGCGGCGACGGCTTCGTTGGACTGTTTAAAACGCTAAAGAACGAAAGCGGCGTGGCGCCATCCGAGTGGATGAGCAGCCACCCCGACCTGGACAACCGCGTTAAATACGTGGAGTCAGATGAACATTACCAGGCGGGTAGCGTAACAGATAGCACGCTTATCCGTATTTTTAACCAGCTGCAGGCGGACGGTAATAACTCTTCCTGGTAGAACATTAAAAACACAAAAGATGCAACGATACGACAGGCAAACCCGGTTAAAAGATTTCGGGATAGAGAAGCAGCGGCTGTTACAACAGGCTGCCGTGTTGGTGATAGGCGCAGGTGGACTGGGTGTACCGGTGTTGCAATACCTCACCGCCATGGGCGTTGGGCGCATAGGTATCGTGGAGCACGACACCGTATCGGTAACCAACCTGCAACGCCAGGTAATATACGACACTGCTGATGCTGGTAAACCCAAGCTGGACGTAGCTATTCGAAAATTGAAAGGCTTAAACCCGGAGCTGACTTTTGAAGCCTGGGACACCTATATTTTACCGCAAAACGCGCTGGAGATCATCAGTAAATACGACTTGGTAGTCGACTGTTCCGATAATTTCGGTACCCGTTACCTGGTAAACGACGCCTGCGTCATTACCGGCAAACCGCTGGTGTACGGGGCTATTTATCAGTACGAAGGACAGGTAAGCGTGTTCAATTACAAAGGCAGCGCCACTTACCGCTGCCTGTTCCCCGAGCCGCCAGGCGAGGGCGAGCGGCTGGACTGTAACGAACTGGGCGTACTGGGCATCCTGCCCGGCATCGTAGGCAGTTACATGACCAACGAGGTGGTGAAGTTGATTTGCGGCATCGGGTTACAGTTGACCAACCAACTGCTTACCATCCACATTTTACAGAACGATCACCAGTTGTTCCACTTCGGACCTGTAGCCGGTAATCACCAGATTCAAACCTTGCAACCATCGTATGACCAGGGTGCCTGCGAAGCCCCGCCCTCCCTGCAATTGCTGGAGGTGGCCGAACTGCAACGCTGGCGTACCGAAGGCCGCTCGTTCCAACTACTGGACGTGCGCGAGCCGGACGAATGGGAAATTTGCCATATTGAGGGCGCCATCCACATACCCATGCACTTTGTGATGGGACAGGCAGGCCGCCTATCGCCCGACGAACCGGTAGCGGTATTGTGCCATCATGGAATGCGCAGCCATGCCGTAGCGCAGCAACTGCTGAAGGCCGGATTCAAAAAAGTGTACAACGTAACCGGTGGCATACATGCGTGGGCGTTGGAAGTGGACCTGGAAATGAATATGTATTGATGTTTACACCTTTCCCTGCCGGCAATGACACAGGGAAGGTGCAGGCACTCCCAAATTCGTCATTGGTAATGAAATGAGGCAATCCCTCGCACCAGTCTACCCGCGAAGACTCCGCACAAGGATTGCTTCCCTGTGGTTATAATGAGGTGAGGAAGTTAATCCTCCCCCTTCTGGAATAATATTTGAACCTCATAATTTGTTAACACAGCCGCGTTAAACTTCGCGCGTATATTTCAGTCATATATCCAAACCTACTTATATGGCCCTTGTCCCAGAGAAAATACAAATGCAGCACCTCGCCTGGCGCGCCGGATTCGGCGAAAACCTGCCCGTGATTGAAGGGTGGGGCAAAAGGAAGCGCAAAGAAACGGTGAAACGCGTACTGGCAGGGCAGGATAAGGAGATGGAAGTACTGCGTGTGATCAATGAAACGGACCTGCCTGATTACAAGCGGCTGAAAGACATGAACGAAGAGGAGCGCAGGGCGGTACAGAAGCTCAATACCGACGGCATTAAGGACCTGAACGTATCGTGGATGAGCGCGATGATTAAAACCAATCACCCGCTTCGCGAGAAGATGGCACTCTTCTGGCACGGCCACTTCGCCTGCCGTACGCAAAACGTATTATACAATCAGCAACTGCTGGAAGTGATACGCACCCACGCCCTTGGCAACTTCGGCGACCTGCTGACCGGCGTGTCTAAAAGTCCGGCCATGTTGCAGTTCCTCAACAACCAGCAAAACCGCAAGCAACGCCCTAACGAAAACTTCGCGCGCGAGGTGATGGAGTTGTTTACCATGGGGCGCGGTAATTATACGGAGAAAGATATCAAAGAAGCCGCCCGCGCCTTTACTGGCTGGAGCTTTGATGAAGTGGGCCAGTTCCAGTTCCGGCAACGGGTACACGACGATGGTGAGAAAACAATACTGGGCAAGAAAGGTAATTTTACAGGGGAAGATGTGATCCAGCTGTTACTGGACAACAAACAAACAGCGAAATACATCACCGGGAAGATATACCGCTACTTCGTAAACGATACGCCCGACGAGGCGCGCATTCAGGAGCTCGCGGGTAAGTTCTATCAATCCGGTTACAACATCAGCTCCCTGATGCAGGACATCTACATGGCGGACTGGTTTTACGATGAAAAGAACGTGGGTGCGATCATCAAATCTCCGGTGGAATTGATTGTAGGCTTGCGCCGCGCGATACCCATGCAGTTCGAGCAGGAAGAAACGATGTTACTGTTCCAGCGCGTACTCGGACAAACGCTTTTTTATCCGCCTAACGTAGCGGGCTGGCCGGGGGGCAGGAGTTGGATTGACAGTTCCAGCCTGATGTTCCGGATGCGTGTACCGCAGGTGGTGTTGTACTCCCAGGCTTTCAACATCCGCCCGAAAGAAATTACGCCGGAAATGGGAGAGGGTGCGAACTACAAGATGACATTGGAGATTAACGACTTCCTGAAACGGCAGTACGCCAAAAAGGTGAACGCGCAGATCGACTGGAAGCCCTACGTGGATGGGTACAAAGATGTACCGCGCGAGCAACTGGCTGATACGATTGCCGGCACCTTGTTACTAAAGAACAAGAGCCTCGACAAAGCTTTCCTGGAGAAGTATGCGGATGCCTCCACCCGCGATAACTATATTAAAACTGTGACCATCGACGTCATGAGCACGCCGGAGTACCAGCTGTGTTAATCATCAAATTATTCGTCTTATGCTTATCCTGAACAGACGCCGTTTTTTACAGGTTGGATCACTCGCTTCGGCATCGCTGATGCTCCCTAAGTTTTTAAAGGCCTTCGAGAAAGGTGAACTCGTGCCTCCCGGCAATAAAGTGCTGGTGGTAATCCAGTTGTCCGGCGGCAATGATGGTTTAAATACGATTATCCCTTACCGTAACGATATTTATTACCGCAGTCGCCCGGCATTAGGTATCAAGCGCGATGCGGCACTTGGCCTGAACGACGATCTCGGTATTCATCCCGCCCTGAAAGGTTTTAAGGCATTGTACGATGAAGGCCACCTGGCCGTATTGAACAACGTCGGTTACCCGAACCCCGATCGCTCGCACTTCCGCTCGATGGACATATGGCATACTGCCAGCGACAGCAAGGATTATTGGGGCAGCGGCTGGTTAGGTCGTTACCTGGATGCACAGTGTAAAGGTTGCGATAAACCTACGCAGGCATTGGAGATAGACGATACCCTTAGCCTGGCGCTGAAAGGTGAACAGGTAAAAGGCCTCGCACTCACCGACCCTACCCGCCTGTTTGGTACAAGTAATGAAAAATACTTTAAGTCGTTGCTGAAAAAACAGCAACAGCACGGGCACGATGAGCACGACAACGCCGACTACCTGTATAAAACAATGGCCGAAACAGTATCGTCGGCCGCATACATCCAGCAGCAGCATAAAACCTTCAAGTCTACCGCTGCCTATCCTAACTCGGCCCTGGGTAAGAATTTAAAAACCATTTCGGAACTGATCATGACCGATATCAATACCAGCGTGTATTACGTGTCGCACGGCAGCTTCGATACGCACGTAGGGCAGGATGGCCAGCAGAAAAGATTGTTTACGCAATTAGATGATGCGGTGAAAGTGTTTACAGACGATCTGAAAAAGAATAACCGCTTCCAGGATGTGGTGGTGATGACCTTCTCCGAATTTGGCAGAAGGGTGGCGCAGAATGCGAGCGGAGGGACCGACCATGGTACGGCGAACAACATGTTCCTGATCGGTGGCGGATTAAAAGAGAAAGGCGTGCTGAATGAAGGCCCGGACCTCACCAACTTACAGGATGGCGACCTGAAATACAAAGTGGATTTCAAGAGCGTATACGCCACCCTGCTCGGCAACTGGCTGCAGGCAGACGATGCCGCCATCCTGCAACACAAGTACGAGCGTTTAAACTTCGTATAGATTAGTAAGAGGTGTACACAATGCGAAAAGCGCCGTTGGACACCGTTCTTGGTATGCCAAAAGCATCGGTTACCGTACCGGCAAAGCTACCCTCGATTACCGAATCGCGTTTAGCGTAAATCTGGAAAGTCATATCACCCGTTTGATCGTCGGCCAGGTAATCGTTGCCTTCAAATGGCAGTGTGATGGACAGGCTGTTGCCAGCCTTTGTGCTGGTATATACACCCGGCTTCAGTTCTGCTTCTTCACTCTTCAGCGAGATGATCGCCCTGGCACCATGGTCATTTAGTGCGGTGGCGTACAGTGCCGAAAAGTTGTACAACGGGTCGGGACTCGTAGGCAGAAAGAGGGTGCCGGAATGTAATTCGGTAGCATATGGTACCCCGTCCAGTTTAAAGGAAATGAACTTGCGGGTTGACGGTTCAGTTCCTTCTTTGGTACAGGCGAACAAAAAGAGGGCAACAAGCACTACTCCAAGTGGCATCAGTTTGCGGCGCATAGGTATTTCAAATTTTAATCAAAAGTAATATATAAGACTGATATTATATACGTCCCCGGAGCGTTTTTATTGCGCTTCGGGGACGTTAATTTAGTGTAGGCTCGTATTAGGCGGCCAGTTTCTTAGGCTGTTTTTTAGCGATGCGATACAGCACCCAACCCATAAATCCGAATGCCAGTGCGGCGAGCAGCTGGTAGCCACCGTTGCCGAGGTGCTCTTCAATAGCGGGTTCCAGGCTGAGGGAGCTGAGGAAGTTGGCGGCGTTTTCGTTCACGGTAAGTACCGCAACGACTACGCCCGCAATGGCACCACCGGCCACGAGGCCCGTGGCGAACAGGCTGCCGCGACCCAGTTCTTCTTCTTCCGGCGTTAAAACGATACCCTGTTTTTTACGACGCCAGTCAATCAGTCCACGAATGGCGCCACCGCAGAAGATGGGCAGCGTGGTAGATAAAGGCAGGTAAGCACCTACCGCGAAAGACAGGGAACTGATGCCGCACAGTTCCACCGTAACAGCAATGGCGGCACCCACGATAATGAATTGCCAGTCCAGCCCACCCGACTGTATCCCTTTGATCAACACCGCCATCAGCGTCGCCTGTGGGGCGGAGAACTCCGTAGTACCAATGGCGTGCATCGTGCCGTTAGCGACCATTTCGCGTGTTGGCGTATCGAGAATGTGTACCGTCCAGCCCACGACCAGCGCCGACACGATAGCACCGATAAACAGCGCGATCTGCTGGTAACGTGGCGTAGCGCCTATGAGATAACCGGTTTTTAAGTCCTGGGACGTATTGCCCGCATTCGCAGCCGCGATACAAATGATGCCGCCTACTACCAGCGCCATCGGTTCGTAAGCCTTACCGCTCCAGCCCACCGCCAGGAAAATAAGACAGGTCCCCATGATTGTAGCGATCGTCATGCCCGATACCGGGTTGTTGGTGGTGCCGATAAGGCCTACGATACGGCTGCTCACCGTTACGAAGAAGGCGCCGAAAAACACTACCAGTATACCGATCAGGAGGCGCTGCCAGATCGTATCGCCCGGCAGGATGGTAATGAGCGACATGGACACGATGAGGCCAATAACTCCAACGATTACCACGTTCATCGACAGGTCTTTTTCCGTACGCAACGTAGATGCTGGTTCGGCGGAGCCCTTAATAGAACCCAGGCTGCCTTTGAAGGAGCTGATGATCGTAGGAATTGTTTTCAGCAACGTGATGAAACCACCGGCTGCTACCGCGCCTGCACCGATCTGTTTTACGTATGCCTGGTATACTGCATTGGAAAGATTCGTGAATGTATGCGTGGCAGGGTCCCAGCCGAAACGGGCGTTCGGCGTTTCAAGACTGGCCAGCTGACCGAGTTTTACGAGCTGCGTAGCGATCATATCAGGCGATACCAGCGAGGCCAGCAAGGGAATGAGTCCCAGCCAGGACAGCACACCACCGGCTACCAGTACACCACAAATGCGCGGACCGATAATGTAACCCACACCCATATACTCCGGCGTGATCTCACCGCCTACTTCCGCAGCAGGGTAGTATTTGTTGGTGGCCTTCGTCACGAATGATGGTGCTTCTGAAATAACATGCAGCACCTTTTGGAAGAAGGCATATACCACCGCGAAGCCTAAGCCCAGGAACGCCGTTTTGGCGAAGTCGCCGCCCTTTTCACCGGCTTTCAGCACCGAGGCGCAGGCCGTTCCTTCCGGATAGGGAAGCGTGTGATGTTCTTTTACGATGAGCGATTTACGTAACGGGATCATGAGCAGCGTGCCGAGCAGGCCGCCGAGGATGGCGAGTATCAGGATTGTCCAGTAATTAAAGTAGGACGCGCCGTTGCTCACGCCCAGTTCATTAACGGAAAGAAACAGGAAGCCCGGCAGCGTAAACGCTACGCCCGATGCGATCGATTCGCCGGCGGAGCCGGTAGTCTGGATAATATTGTTTTCGAGAATGGTGGTTTTGAAAAAGCGCCTGCCGAGCGTGATGGCCATTACAGCGATCGGGATGGATGCGGACACGGTGAGGCCGGCTTTCAGCGCCAGGTAAACGTTGGCTGCGCCAAAGATGATCCCGAAAATGCAACCCATCAGGATCGATTTAAGGGTAAATTCTCTCATTTGCGTTTCAGGCGAAACGAAGGGTTTGAAGTGTTGACTCATAATCAGGATAAAGGTAGTTGCTGCAAAATATACAAAAAAAGGAGCTACCGTGGTGGTAACTCCTTTTATATCAGTTGGGAATGCGACTATTGCGCGTTCATTAATTTCTGTAACTGCTTGGTAATAAGGAACAGGATCAGCGATGCAACACCCGCCATACCTACGAACAACATGAAGAAGTCGAACAGGTTAGACATCTGGTAGCCCAGGAACTGGGTGGGGTGTTTGTCGGGGTACAGGGCGCTCAGTTCACCTGCCAGTTTGTTGGCGCCGGCGTTGGCCAGGAACCAAACCGCCATCAGCAGTGAAGCGAAACGTACCGGCGAAAGTTTGTTCACCAGGGCGAGGCCTATCGGCGACAGGCAAAGTTCACCCCAGGTATGTAATGCGTACATACTGATCAGGTACAGCATGGTTACTTTCAGGCCAGGAGTAATATCTTTCACACCCATGCCGATCACCACATAACCCAGTGCCAGCAATAACAGGCCAATCGCCATTTTGGTCGGAGAGCTAGGTTCGTACTTCCCGAGTTTCAGCCACAGCCATGCAAACACCGGCGCAAATACCACTACGAAGATCGAGTTCAGTGACTGGAAGGCACTGGCAGGAAGTTCGTTAATCTGGATGGTCATGTTACCCGAGAGGAACAGTTTCACGTTCAGGTACACCAGGAAGATGCCGGCAGCAATCAGCAGGAACGACAGTACGTTCTTAACACTGTTCGGATCTTCCTGCATTTTAACACGGATCATGCGCAAGAGTACCACGATGTAATACAGCACCGCTGCACTTACGATAGACACGCTCCATACCGGGATGTGCCAGTTTAACGTACGGTTAGTCTGCTCATCTGCAAAGAAGGTAAGAGAAGCACCCGCCTGCTCAAACGCCGACCAGAAGAACACCACGAAAAACGAGAGGATAAAGATTACGCCGATCTTCTTCTTTTCAATTACCGTAAGGGTTTTATCCGAGAAGATCATAATCATAATAACGACTACGGCGGCGATAAGCAGGTAGGTTAAGTAGCTCACTACCTGCGCATCGAGGTACAGCATACCGATAGCCACTGCCGAGAACAGGATGAGTGCGGGTATTACGACGATGGGGGCAGTCGCCATTTTAGGCGCGGTAGCCGGAACGATACCTAAAGGCTCACCATTGTGCTTGCGGATATAGAAGTCTTTCAGCCACTGGAAAACGATCACGCTCAACAGCATACCGATACCGGCTGCGAGGAACGCCCATTTGAAGTCCTCGGGATTGTCGGTGTCACCCAAAGCGCCGCAAATAGCGGGACCTAAAGCGCCACCTACGTTAATGCCCATATAGAAGATCGTGTAAGCAGCATCTATCCTGCGATCGTTCGCGGGGTAAAGCTGTCCTACCATCGAAGAAATATTGGGCTTGAAGAAGCCGTTACCGGCGATCATAAGGCCGAGGCCCGAGAAGAAGAGGAAAGTGGAAAGGCCGTGATTGGTGTTATAGAGCGATGCACAGCCGAACATCAGGAACTCGCCCAGTGCCATTAACAGGCCGCCTGTAATGATAGATCTGCGGTTACCCCAATACCGGTCGGCTACAAAACCACCTACGAGCGGTGTGAGATAAACGAGACTGGTGTAACTGCCGTACAGGCTGGAGGCAAAGGCTTTGTCGAACAACAGTGCTTTCGTCATAAACAGTACGAGGATCGCCCTCATGCCATAGTAGTTGAACCGCTCCCACATTTCTGTTGCAAACAATACGTACAAGCCTTTCGGATGCCCCTTAGGCGTAGCATTTTGATTCATAAATGGTTAGTTTTATAATAGCTGTTTTTTAGATTTTTGCTGCGTTTTTAGCTTCTGGAGACAAGGATGCGGGGCGTAAGTTAAATAAATTCGGCTTTCCAGCTAAAAAAATAAGGCATTTGCACATTTTTACTCTTTCTTTGCAAAAAAATCCAATTCCCCATTTTTCATGTCCATATCCCGGCAATTATCCTCGAAAGAGACTAATTGATGCACGACCTTGAAAAGAGCGCCGACAGCGGCGGGGGAGTACTATTTGAATATTATGAAGATACTGTTACTTGGAAGCGGCGGCCGCGAACACGCACTGGCCTGGAAAATGTCTCAAAGCACTCAATGTACGGGCCTGTTCATCGCGCCCGGCAATGCCGGCACCGCACAGTATGGTACCAACGTAAATATCGCGGGTACCGATTTCGACCAGATCAAGAATTTCTGCATTGACAATAAAATAGAGCTGTTGGTAGTGGGTCCGGAAGATCCGCTGGTACACGGCGTTTACGACTTCTTTACGCAAGATCCCGAACTGCAGCACATCCCCGTAGTTGGCCCTTCCAAACAAGGTGCCCAGCTCGAAGGCAGTAAAGCATTCGCAAAGGAGTTTATGCTCCGCCACAACATTCCCACCGCCGCTTACCGCGAGTTCAGCGAAGCCAATTACGAAGAAGGGGTTGCTTATCTTAAGCAACATTCCCTGCCTATCGTGTTAAAGGCCGACGGACTGGCTGCCGGCAAAGGTGTGGTAATTGCGGCTACGCATGAAGAGGCCCTGGCCGAGTTTGCGCAAATGATCAAAGACGCCAAGTTTGGCGACGCCAGCAAAAAGGTGGTAGTAGAACAATTCCTCACCGGGATCGAACTCTCCGTTTTTGTGCTGACCGACGGTACATCTTACAAAATTCTCCCTGCTGCAAAAGATTACAAACGTATTGGCGAAGGCGATACCGGTCTGAACACAGGCGGTATGGGCGCTATTTCACCAGTGCCGTTTGCGGGCAAAGCCTTTATGGACGAGGTGGAAGAAACCATCATTCGTCCGACGGTGGAAGGCCTGGCAAAGGAAAACATCACGTACAAAGGTTTCGTTTTCGTTGGATTGATCAGCGTAGACGGTAAGCCATTCGTGATCGAGTACAACTGCCGTATGGGCGATCCGGAAACCGAAGTGGTAATGCCCCGTTTGCAGAACGACCTGCTGGAATTGTTCACTGCCCTTCACAACGGCACACTGGGTACGCAAACGATCTACGAAGATCCGCGTGCGGCAGCCACTGTTATGCTGGTAGCGGGCGGATACCCGGAGGCTTACGAAAAAGGGAAGGAGATTACAGAGATACCTGCCGCTAGACCGGACCAGCTGGTGTTTCACGCAGGCACTAAAGCAGAGGGCGATAAGGTACTGACCAACGGAGGCAGGGTATTAACCGTGACTTCACTGGCCACCGATCTGCACCTGGCATTGGCGCATTCGAAACAAACTGCCGAAAGCATCCAATTTGACGGTAAGTATTACCGCAGGGACATTGGCTATGAATTTGTGTAACAAACACTTGTGCACTAATTTCAGACCTGTATTTCTGGGAAACGCAGCAATTAAACCGACATTATTCCGTTAAAACGGAAAAGAATATCTAGCAGGGCTTCATACTATAAAAAAAATTCTTATACTTTAAGCTTTTTGCATCGTATATTCGTTGGAATTATTCATTTTTGCATATCTAATTCTTTTGACCGTATCAAACAATGGGCTTCTTTAATTTTTTAACACAAGAAATAGCGATAGACCTGGGAACCGCGAATACGTTGATCATACACAACGATTCAGTGGTAGTGGACGAACCCTCTATCGTCGCCATCGAAAGAGCCAGTGGCAAGATCGTTGCCGTGGGCAAAAAGGCGATGATGATGCACGAGAAAACGCACGAGTACCTTCGCACTATACGTCCCCTGAAAGACGGGGTAATTGCCGACTTCAACGCTGCCGAGGGCATGTTGAGGGAGCTGATCAAAATGGTTTATCCAAAGAAACCGCTGTTCGCCCCGAGCTGGCGCATGGTGATCTGCATCCCTTCCAGCATTACCGAGGTGGAAAAACGTGCCGTTCGCGACTCCGCTGAACAGGCCGGCGCTAAAGAGGTATACCTGATCCATGAACCAATGGCGGCCGCACTCGGTATCGGTATCGATGTGGAAGAGCCTGTTGGTAACATGATCATCGACATAGGCGGTGGTACTACCGGTATTTCTGTGATAGCCCTCGCAGGTATCGTGTGCGACCAGAGTATCCGTATCGCGGGTGACGAGTTCACTTCCGATATCATGGAAGCCCTGCGCCGTTACCACTCGCTGCTGATCGGCGAAAGGACGGCCGAACAGATCAAGATCCAGATTGGTTCTGCGCTGAAAGAACTGGATAATCCACCAGATGATATCGCGGTGAATGGTCGTGACCTTGTTACCGGTATCCCTAAACAGATCATGGTATCTTACCAGGAGATCGCCGAAGCGCTCGATAAATCTATCTTCAAAATTGAAGAAGCGATCCTGAAGGCGCTGGAAACTACGCCTCCGGAGCTGGCTTCCGACATTTACCGTCGTGGTCTTTACCTCACCGGTGGTGGTGCATTGCTGCGCGGCCTGGACAAACGTCTTTCCCAAAAAATCAAACTGCCTGTTCATGTGGCAGACGATCCGCTGCGTGCCGTAGTAAGAGGCACCGGCATTGCCCTCAAACACATTGGCAAATACCCATTCTTGATGCAATAATTCCTGATAGTTCCGGAACCGCAGTAATGCTGTTCCGGAACCTATACTTTTAACAAGGTGCGTAATCTCATTATTTTCTTCAGGCGGTATTTTAACTTCTTTCTGTTTTTGCTGCTGGAAGTGATATGTATCGCCTTCGTGTTCCGTAACAACAATTACCAGCGCACGGTATACATCAACTCTTCCAACAACATGAGCGGCCGGCTGTATACCTGGTACAACGACGTTCAGTATTACTTCCATCTCAAATCTACCAACGATAGCCTGGTAAGAGAAAACGCGCGCCTGCACAACGAACTGTTGTCGGCTTTTAATACGTTTGATACGACCCGCATCCTCAAAGCAGATACCCTCAGGAAATTCAGCAACGACACTATGCACCGTGTAATCGGTACAGAAGTGCGTCGCTACCACTGGCTGGAAGCTAAGGTGATCAACAACAGCGTTACCCGCCAGATCAACTATATCACCATTAACCGCGGCAGCAAATACGGCATCAAACCCAATATGGGTGTTGTTGGCCCCAGCGGTGTTGTAGGGGTGGTGCGTAACGTAAGTGAGAACTACGCAACCGTAATATCCCTGCTTTCTAAAACAGCTGCATTCGGCTTCAGCGCCCGTCTTTACAGCACCAGGGAAATGGGTACGGTAGTCTGGGACGGCAGCGATGGCGGACATGCGATCATGAAAGACGTGCCTAAGAGCGCGAAGATCAAAGCCGGCGATACGGTGGTGACCAGCGGTTACTCGGCCCTGTTCCCGGAAAATATTCCCATCGGTTATATCGAAAGCTTTTCACTGGCCGATAAGTCCAGCACCGCATATACCATCCGTTTAAAGCTGGCGACGAACTTCTTTAACGTACAATACGTGTATGCGATCGATAACCTGCTGAAAGACGAGCAGGCACATTTAGAAGATTCAACCTACAAGCAGATAAAATAAGAGATGAGCGTACTGTTAAAAAATATAATCCGCTTCGTGCTGCTGTTGTTAATACAGGTGCTTGTACTTAACCAGGTGATCATTCACAACCTGGTGAACCCTTATATCTACATGTTGTTCATCCTGCTACTGCCCTTCAACCTTCCCAGGCCGGCGGTACAGTTACTGGGCCTGCTGCTCGGTCTTAGCCTCGACATGTTTATGGATACGATGGGCATTCATGCTGCGGCTTGCGTGTTTATCGCTTACCTCCGCCCGTTTATTCTCAATGTACTGTCGCCCCAGGGTGGCTTTGAGGTAACACAAAAAACACCGTCCATCACCAGCATGGGCACTTCACAGTTTGCTACTTACGTTTCTATACTGGTGTTTTTACACAACATCGTTTATTTCAGCCTCGAAGTGTTTAGCTTCAGCAGTCCGTTTTACCTGTTACTGAAAATCCTGGTAAGTACGGCGGCCAGCCTTGCCCTCATCCTGATCTACGAGTTGCTTTTCTTCGCCAGGAAGTAGGATGTTAAATGCATGTGAAAGCAGCGGCAACGCTGCCCGTTATTTTGTATATTCGTTTCATTAGCCTGCAGTTTACAGTCCATGTCCGTTTATAATCAGCCCAGACAAAGAGTCATCCAGATGATCATCCTCGGGATGGTATCGATCATTGTTGTGAGGTTGTGTTACCTCCAGCTGGTTGACAAGAAGTATTCGAAACTTGCGGATGCCAATGCGGTATTGCGCAAAGTAGTGTATCCCGATCGTGGCATTATCTACGACCGCAAAGGCCGCAGTATTTTGGGCAACGATGCGTTGTACGACCTGGTCGTTACACCTATCGATGTAAAAAATATCGATACCAACCACCTTTGCAACATTCTCCAGATCGATAAAACAGAGTTCCTGCGCCGCATCGCCGATGCCAAGAAAAAGAACGGCCATCGCCGCCAGTCGGTGTTCTTCCCGCTCATGCCGCCTGAAATGTACGGCAAACTGCAGGAGAGCATGTACCTGTTTCAACCCGGATTTGAATTGGTGTTAAGGCCGGTGCGCTCGTACCCTTATCACGCCGCCGCTAATATTCTCGGTTATATTGGTGAGGTACCGCCCTTCATGCTGCAGGATTCCCTGCAACGCTGGGCAGACTACAACATGGGCGACTTTATTGGCCGTACGGGACTGGAAAGCTCCTACGAACGGGTATTGATGGGGCAACGTGGTATACAGTATCTCGTAAAAGATAACCTGAACCGTCCGCAGGGGCCATTGGAAAACGGCGAGTTTGATACGGCCGCTGTTGCCGGTAAAAACCTGCGCCTGTCACTTGACATAGAACTACAGGCGCTCGGGGAGCAGTTCCTTAAACACAAGATAGGCAGTATCGTAGCCATTGACCCGCAAACAGGCGGCATCCTGGCTATGGTTAGCGGCCCAACCTACGACCCCAACCTGCTTACCGGCTCGATGGGACGTAAAAACTTTAACCGCTTATTTGTCGATACCGTATACCCGATGCTGAACCGCGGTATGCAGGCGATTTACCCGCCAGGCTCCTCCATGAAACCACTCACCGCGCTCATGGCGCTGGATGAGGGAGTGATCACGAAAGACTATGGTTTCCCATGCCATGGGGGATATGCCAACTGCGGTAAGTTTATCCGCTGTACGCACTCCAACGCGGGCCACGCCGCTAACCTTCGACTGGCGATCGCCAACTCCTGTAACGCTTATTTCGTACACCTTTACCGCCTGGCGGTAGACGCACCCAAGTGGGGCGGGGTGAAGAACGGGCACCATAAATGGGCGGATTATATGCGCTCCTTCGGTCTTGGCCACCGCCTGGGCATCGATATTCCGGGAGAGTACCCTGGCACCGTGGCCGATACGGCGGAAATTAACCGTCGCTACCGCGGGCAGTGGAACTCCTGTAGTGAATTGTATGTAGGCATGGGACAGGGTGCGGTGGTAACAACACCACTGCAGATGGCGAATGCGATGTGTATTATCGCGAACAAAGGATTCTACTACATCCCGCACTTCGTGGAAAGTATCGACAACGACAAATCGGACATACTCAAAAAATATAAAGAACGGCACAAGGTGGCCAACGTAACCGACGATGCGTATGAGGCGGTAAAACTGGGTATGGCGGACGTGGTAACGTCTGGTACCGGCCGTATCGCTGCCATCGACGGCATCGAGGTAAGTGGTAAAACCGGTACGGCGGAAAACCAGGCGAAGATCAACGGAGTACTCACGAAACTGAAAGACCACTCCGTATTCGTAGCCTTCGCCCCCCGCGAAAATCCGAAGATCGCGGTTTGTGTGATCATCGAAAACGGCGGTTTTGGCGCTACCTATGCAGCGCCTATCGCCAGCTTAATGATGGAAAAATACCTGAACGACACCATCGCCCTCACGCCTAAACGCCAGGCGATGATGCAAAAAATGCTGACCGACAATACCATGTCGCCTGCCATCCGTGAGAAGTCGCGGCTGGATTCGATGAACAACGCTTATGCCGGCTCGGGCCGCACAGGTGTAGATAGCAGAGGCAGATTTATACTGAATCAATAACGAGCAATGAACCGCGCACAATCCAAACTTACCCAGGGTATCGACTGGCCCACTGTCGGACTCTATTTCGCACTGGTGATCATCGGCCTGTTCGCCATTTTTGCGGCCGAACACCGCGATGGCGATAATGTGTGGCATAACATTCTCGCACAGAACAAGAACTACGCCCGCCAAACCATGTGGCTGGGAGTATCACTCGTTCTGGCAACACTCATCTGGCTGATGGACAGTAAATTTTTTACGGCCACGGCTAACCTGCTTTACGCATTCGGTATACTGCTGCTACTATTGGTATTGGCTATCGGGCATGATGTAAAGGGTTCCAGTTCCTGGTTGAACATAGGCTCGTTCAGGTTTCAGCCGGCGGAGCTGACCAAACTGTTTACCAACCTGGCGCTGGCCAAATACCTGTCGTCACTCGAAACAGACTTTACCAAACTTCGTCCCCGATTGATCGCTGGTGCTATTGCGCTCGCGCCTTGTGCGATTACTATCTTACAAAATGAAACGGGCCTGGCGCTGGTGTACTTTTCGTTCTTCCTGGTGATGTACCGCGAAGGGCTGCCATCGGCCCTATTGGTGATCGCCTTTTCCGCGATCGTACTGGTATTGTCCGCGCTATTGGTAGAGAATAAGTTGATCTTGTTTATCATCTTTACCGTGCTGGCAGGTTTGACGATATATTTCAGCCGCAGGGAGATCCGTCGCCGTAAATCACGCCTGTTCATGATCATTGGCATATGGGCGTTTTGTTCCGCCTTTGTGACGATCGTAGTGCCTTTTGCCTTTACAAAGGTGTTGAAGGACTACCAGGTGAAACGTATCAATGTAATGCTGGGTAAGGAAAACGATCCCAAAGCAACTTATAATACCCGCCAGAGCATGATCGCCATTGGTTCCGGCGGCCTGTTCGGCAAAGGTTACCTCAAAGGCACACAAACCCGGTTCGACTTCGTGCCCGAACAAAGTACCGACTTCATTTTCTGCACGATCGGTGAGGACTTCGGCTTCCTTGGGTCTATGATCTTCGTGGGCATTTATGTAGCCCTGCTCTTACGGATCATCCTGATCGCCGAACGACAGCGATCGACATTCAGCAGGGTGTATGCTTACGGCGTGGCATGCATCATCTTTTTCCACGTCGCCATCAACCTGGCTATGACCATCGGTTTGGCCCCGGTTATTGGTATTCCCCTGCCCATGGTGAGTTACGGCGGTTCGTCGCTCATGACCTTCACCATGCTCATCTTCATCATGCTGCGGCTCGATGCCGACAGGCAGATGGTGTTGCGGTAAAAGCACGATTATTCTGAACAGATAGCCGTATTTTTGCAGCAGCATGGCACGAATCATACCACTCTCGGAAGGAAGTTTTACAGTAGATGGAACAAAGGCTTTTGTTCCCTTCGATACCAGTAAAGATAATATGCAGCAGCGCGGCCCCGGTGCCCTGCTGGTAGAAATACAGCCGTTCCTCGTCATCACCGACAAGGACTACCTGCTTTGTGATACCGGTCTTGGCTTTCGTAATGCGGACGGCGTACTGCAACTGCATCAAAACCTGATCGATAACGGCATTAACCCGCTGGAGATCACTAAAGTGCTGATGAGCCACCTGCACAAAGACCACGCGGGTGGGGTGAGCGCGAAAGATCCCGTAACGGGCGAACGTTCCCTCAGCTTTCCACATGCTACTTATTATGTCAACACCCGCGAAATGAACTACGCCATTGAGCAGGACGGCAAATCCTATCTGGCAGAAGAAGTAGGCCTGCTGCGCCAGCGCGACAATGTAGTGTTTATTGACGGCAATGGCAGCATTGACGGTTATATCCATTATGAATTTACAGGCGGCCACTGCCCGTACCACCAGGTGTTCTTGATCGACGACGGCGAGGATCAAATATTTTTTGGTGGAGATGTGGCGCCACAGGCTTCACAAATGCGCGGCCGCTTCATCGCCAAATACGATTACGATGGTAAACTGAGTATGGAACTGCGGCAGCAATTTATGGAGCGGGGCAAGAACGATAACTGGCAATTCCTCTATTATCACGATACCAAACAGCCGATCGGCAGGTTTTAGCGCACCGTTTGCTCAATAACGTTACCGGCGGCTCCGCGGAAGTTTTATTTTTACGATAAAAACGATGACTGCTGCTCAATTTGCAAAGGAATGGCTTGCGGCGTGGAATAGTCACGACCTGGATGCGATCATGCACCATTATGCCGAATCCATTATATTTTACTCTCCCTTTATACGCCGGGTAAATAACGATCCGTCCGGCTGCATCAGCGATAAAGCTGTATTACGCGCGTATTTTGAAAGAGCGCTTAAAGGCTACCCGGACCTTCACTTCGAACTGTTCCAGGTGTTGGAGGGCGTTGGCTCTGTGGTGTTGTACTACAAAAGTGTAAACAATAACCTGGCGGCCGAACTGATGGTATTGAACGAAAAAGGTAAGGTGACAGAAGTAAGGGCACATTACTTTCAGGCATAAAAAAAGACCGTCTCCAACATAAGACGGTCTTCTCGCTAAAACAAAAAATCGAACGTACCAGTTATTTTATTGTCTTTGTCTCCGCATATTGCGGTTCTCTTTTCTTTCTTTTAACTGACGGATCATCATTGTCCGGAACTCGCGCTCTGAGCGGAAAAAGTCGGTTACCTTCCGTGGAGGAATTACCTTTTTAAACTCCTCTTTATACCGCGTACGGATGTCCAGCATCTTCCTTTCATAACCCAGTTCCGCATCCATGGCATCATCCGCGGTGCGGTCGGTGCGGGTTTGCTGTTTATTTACCTTCATCCGCTGTTTCCGGTCCTGGATCAGCAGTTCAATTTCCCGGGAGTACTTGTTGTACACCGGCCAGAACTTCTGTGCTTCATCCGGAGAAAGGTTTAGTTCTTTCGAGATGTAAGCGATTTCCAGTGATTTCACCTTGTCCTGGATGGCCTTATTAGTTTCCTGCGCCGAGGCGGCAGGAAGATGACCAAGGAGCATCACTGCCATAATCCATATCAGGTAAAATTTCTTCATGTAGTATTAATTAAATTCAGCTTCGTTAATCATGTTATCGTCTACGTATTCTTCCAAAGCGTTGGTAGACACGTTTTCCAGCACGGAGGGCAGTTCTGTTTCGTAGCTAACGGTGGAAAAGAGGGCTTCATTATCGAAGTCGTCCACATGGTTTTGCAGGAACTCCTCAATTTCCTGATCGCTGAGCGCTGCCATCTGTCGGTCGATGCCGGCCGGACTGGCATTATTGCTGACGAGCAGCCAGCCGCCTACAGCCACTACTGCTGCCACAGATGCCGCTATCAGCCAACGTTTCAGGTTACCGGTGCGGCGCGGCATGGATATTACCTTCGTTTCGCTATCGGTCATCCCGGCAAGGTCGGGTCTCAGCTGGCCGAAATACCCCGGTGGTGCCTCAAAAGGCGTGCGTTTAGGCATACCGGCCAGGAACGGAGACAGCTCCTCCAGTTCTTCCTGAACAGCTGTAGCCCCCAGGCGCTGCATGATCATGCCGGGAAGGGCATCGAAATAACCTTCCGGCACCCTGTAATCCGGGTGGCCCGGTACAGGCATTCCGGGAGCAATTTCCCGCAGTTCGTCCGCTATATCTTTCCCCTTTTTCATGCTATTTCTTGTTCGTTAGACGCTTTTTTATGCCGGGAGTTTAACCTACCCCGCCAATTTTTTTGTTGAATACGCTTATTCCGTCTTCATAAACTCTTCAATTTTCTTCACCGCATGGTGATAAGAGGCCTTCAAAGCTCCCTCGGAAGTCTCCAACACCCTGGACATTTGGTCGTAAGGCATTTCGTCGTAATAACGCAGGTTAAATACGATCCGCTGCTTTTCCGGCAGGCTGAGGATCGCCTTTTGCAGTTTCCATTCCAGTTTATTGGCATCGAACTGTGCATCGGCCTTCAGCTTGTTTTCCAGGCCGCTTTCCACATCCGACAGGGATACGGAGGCTTTGCGTTTTTGCTGCTCCAGGTAGGAGAGGCTTTCGTTTGTAGCAATTTTATACAGCCAGGTATACAACTGGGCGTCCTCCCGGAAGTTTTCCAGGTTTTTCCACACCTTGATAAATACATTTTGCAGCACATCGTTGGCATCCTCGTGGTCGATCACCAGGCGGCGGATGTGCCAGTACAGCCTTTCCTGGTACTTTTGAATGAGAAGCGTAAATCCCTTTTCCTTCGTGCCAGGCTGCCGGTATAGTGCCAAAAGCTCTTTGTCTTCCTGCGTTACGGCCATATCGGTTAAATGGTTAGGAGCATGTCCAAAATAAAATAAAAAACCCATCACTTGGATGGGTTTTTTAAACGAAGGTTTAATCCGTTGTATAGATCATTAGCCTTTTTTACGGGCGATCGCTTTTTCAGCTGCTTCTACGATGTTAGGCGTATCCAGTCCGTACTTTTTCAGCAGGTCGGTTGGTTTACCGCTTTCGCCGAAAGTATCGTTGGTGCCTACGTACTCGATAGGGCATGGAATATGACGCGCTGCCACCTGTGCAATGCTGTCGCCCAGGCCGCCCAGTACGTTATGTTCTTCTGCCGTTACCGCACAACCGGTTTTTGTCAGTGATTTGATCACCGCTTCGGTATCCAGTGGCTTAATTGTATGAATATTGATCAGCTCAACGCTGTAGCCTTTTTCTTCCAGTATACGGCCAGCTTCTACCGCTTTCCATACCAGGTGACCGCAGGCGAAGATGGTAATGTCGGTACCTTCATTCAGTACCTGTGCTTTACCGATCTCAAACTTTTGGTCTTCCGCGGTGAAGTTTGGCCATTTCGGCCGGCCGAAACGCAGGTAAACCGGGCCCTCGTAATCAGCTACTGCGATAGTGGCCGCTTTGGTCTGGTTAAAGTCGCAAGGCACGATCACGGTCATACCAGGCAGCATTTTCATGAGGCCGATATCTTCCAGGATCTGGTGGGTAGCGCCATCTTCACCCAGGGTAAGGCCTGCGTGGGAAGCACATATTTTAACGTTTTTGCCGGAGTAGGCTACTGACTGGCGTATCTGGTCGTACACGCGGCCGGTAGAGAAGTTGGCGAAAGTCGTGGTATAAGGTATTTTACCGCCGATGGTTAAACCGGCAGCCACGCCGATCATGTTGGCTTCAGCGATACCGCATTGTACAAAGCGATCGGGGAACTCTTTAATGAAAGCGTTCAGTTTCATAGAACCCAGCAGATCTGCAGTAAGTGCTACTACATTCGGGTTCTTGCGAGCCGCTTCGAGGATGCCTTCGCCAAACCCGCCACGGGTTTCTTTTTCGTTAAGGACTTTTATGTCTTTTACCATAGTTGCCAGTATTAATGCCGCAAATTTAGAAAAATAGGAGTGGAATTATCGATGAATTAGTTATTCAGTACCCGGTCCCTCAAAGACACCTCCCACTGCCAGGCAGTGCGCATCATGTCCTCAATACCCTGTTTGGGTTCCCAGCCGAGCCTTTCGCGGGCGTAGGAGTTGTTGGCGTAGATCTCTATTACATCGCCCGGGCGACGGGGGCCCAGTTCGTAATTCAGCTTCACGCCCGATACTTTTTCGAAAGCTTTGATGGCTTCCAGTACGGTAACGCCATTGCCAGTGCCGAGGTTGATGATCTCGCGGTTGCTTTCATTTTTACCGTCCAGCAGGTACTGCAGCGCCTTGGTATGTGCGTTGGCGATGTCCATTACGTGAATATAATCGCGTACGCAGGAGCCGTCGCGGGTATGGTAATCGGTGCCAAATACCGTTACCTTCGGCAGTTTACCGATCGCGGTCTGGGTGATTACAGGAACCAGGTTATCGGGCCTGCCCAGCGGTAACTCACCGATCAATGCAGATGGATGGGCACCTACCGGGTTAAAGTACCGCAGTACGATGTTGTTAGTGCTATTCACACGGGCATAATCTTCAATAATCTGCTCACCCATTTGTTTTGTACGGGCGTAGGGGCTTTGTGCCTCGCCCAGCGGGGTGCTTTCTACAACAGGCAGGGCCGTCGTATTACCGTAAACGGAGCAGGAAGAAGAAAATACCAGGTTAGGTACGTTAAATTCTTTCACACATTTCAGCACATTGATCAGGGAGGTGAGGTTGTTCTGGAAGTAGTACAACGGGTCAGAAACGGATTCGGGTACCGTTTTTAGCGCCGCGAAATGAATCACCCCAACGATATCCCTGTTTTCATGAAACACAGCGTGCGTGTCTTCAAGATTGCAAAGGTCCACCTTGTAGTTATGGATCTTTTTGCCGGTAATTTTTTCAATACCTTCTAAAAGCTGTGTAGAACTGCGCACGTTACTATCAACGGACACCACTTCAAAACCATGATTGATCAGGTCGACTATCGTATGAGACCCGATATAGCCACAACCACCTGTAACAAGGACTTTTTGCATATGCTGAATTATTGAGATTCTGGTGAATTAATGTTTTACAAGCTCCATCAGGTACTGGCCATAGCCGCTTTTGATCAGTGGTTTGGCAAGTTTTTCCAGCTGAACTGCATCGATAAAGCCTTTCCTGTAGGCGATTTCCTCGATACAAGCGATTTTAATTCCCTGGCGTTGTTCGATTACCTGCACAAACTGCGAGGCCTGCATCAGGGAGTCGAATGTACCGGTATCAAGCCAGGCGGTACCACGTGGCAGCACGCTTACCTGTAGTTTGCCGCGACGAAGGTATTCGCGGTTTACATCCGTGATTTCATACTCGCCGCGAGGGCTGGGTTGCAGGTTTTTAGCAATTTCCACCACGGAGTTGTCGTAGAAGTACAAACCGGGCACCGCGTAGTTGGACTTAGGCTGTGTTGGTTTTTCTTCGATAGATACCGCTTTCATGTTGGCATCGAACTCTACCACGCCATAACGTTCAGGGTCAGATACATGGTAAGCATACACGATACCGCCGTCGGGCTTCACATTGTTTTCGAGCTGGGTACCCAGGCCGGCGCCATAGAAGATATTGTCGCCCAGTACGAGGGCCACATTGTCTTCCCCGATAAACTGCTCGCCGATCACAAAAGCCTGTGCCAGGCCGTTAGGCTCCGGTTGTTCGGCGTAAGTGAGGTTCAGGCCATATTGAGAGCCATCGTTAAACAGGCGTTTGAAGGACGGCAAGTCGTGCGGTGTGCTGATGATAAGGATGTCTTTAATGCCTGCCAGCATGAGCGTAGATAGCGGGTAGTAGATCATGGGTTTATCGTAGATAGGCATGATCTGCTTGCTGATAGCATACGTAATCGGGTGTAAACGCGTTCCGGACCCGCCGGCAAGTATAATTCCTTTCATGAATCGAACAATCGGTTTAAAATCAAAGGACCTGTTTTGAGGCCGCACAAAAATAGGGGGTATATAGTTATTGCCATAATTTTTTAAGGGAAAAGATCAATAGGTGAGCGGTTATTTTAGCAGGGAGTGATTTTAGTATGCGAATTCTGGACGATTGTTGCTACATCCTTGCTACATCCTCCCTACATCCCTGCTAAAAAGGGGGTGTTTTAGCAAGGAGTCAGCAAGGATGTAGGGAGGATGCAGCAAGGATCCCGGGAGAACCCGGGTGCGGAATGATAGTATTTTATCTCAATTGACACAAAAAAGCCCGCCGGAAACACCGACGGGCCAGAGATATACTAAAGATACAGTTAGCTTAGATGAACAGGCTTACAATAAAGTAGGTACCTGCTGCCAGCAAGGCGCTGATGGGGATGGTCATAATCCAGGCCCAGAGCAGGTTTACCGTAACACCCCAACGAACGGCAGACAGGCGTTTGGTAGCGCCTACACCGATAATAGAGCCGGTGATGGTATGAGTGGTACTAACCGGGATACCGAGTGATTCCGTGAGGTACAGGGTAACCGCGCCCGCGGTTTCAGCACTCACGCCTTCCAGTGGTGTTACCTTGGTAATACGGGATCCCATGGTTTTTACGATCTTCCAGCCACCGCTGAGGGTACCGAGGCCAATGGCTGTAAAACAGGCGAAAGGCACCCAATCCGGTACAGACTTCAGGTCGGGGATCATACCGTGGGCCACCATGGCGGCTGCGATAATACCCATTACCTTCTGCGCGTCGTTACCACCGTGGCCAAGGCTGAAGGCAGCGGATGACACCAGCTGCAGGCGTTTAAACCAGTTTTCTGCCCGGTACGGGTTGGCTTTGCGGCAGATGTTAACGATGATCACCGTAATGATAAAGGCCATGATCATACCAATGAGCGGTGCCAGCACGATGAAATACACCGTAGGCAGTACTTTGGTATAGTTGATTACGTCGAAGTTGCCGTGGGCGTTGGCGATCGCTGCGCCAATAAAACCGCCGATGAGCGTGTGCGAGGAGCTGGAAGGGATGCCATACCACCAGGTAAGCAGGTTCCAGGTAATAGCGGCCACCAGGCCACAGAAGATCACTTTTAGGGTGATAAACTCTTCAAATACAGATTTGGCAATGGTGTTACCTACCTTAAATTCGCCGTATACATACTTGGAAATAAAGAATGCCGCAAAGTTGAAGAGGGCCGCCCAAAGCACCGCCTGAAAAGGCGTAAGTACCTTGGTCGATACGATCGTAGCGATCGAGTTGGCAGCATCGTGAAAACCGTTAATGTAATCAAAGATGAATGCCAGGATTATAATAATAACCAGAAAAGTCATGATACAGGTGAATTGCGCCGTAGATGTGCAAAAGCTTTATCAGGCGTACTTGATAATAATAGTTTCGATCACATTGGCAGAATCCTCACACTTATCAGTGGCAATCTCAAGCGCCTGGTAAATTTCGCGCATCTTGATCAATTCAGCAGCGTTCGTCTCGAACTCGAACAGGTCGCCGATTGCACGGTCGTAAATATCATCGGCGTGGTTTTCCAGGCTGTTGATCTTTACACAGGCATCGGTGATCAAACGCATATTATTCATGGTACGCAGCTCGGGAATTGCGCGGTGCAATTCTTTACAACCCTCCAGGATGAGGTGCGCCAGTTTGCGTACACTGTCAGTAATTTCCTTGATTTTGTAAAGGTCCATCCTTTTGGCAGAACCGTGGATGTAGTCGGCCACATCGTCCAGCGTAGAAGCCAGGTAGTGGATATCTTCACGGTCGAACGGGGTAATGAAGTTCTGCCCCAGTTCTACGAATATGCGGTGTGTATAGTCGTCGTTTTTGTGCTCAAGGCGCTCAATCAGGTGAGTTTTGTCTTTACGAAATGCAGGATCATTGCTCTCTACCAGGTTCACCAGTTCCTGGGCCATATCTACCAGGTTTGCCGACACATCTTCGAACAGTGAATAAAACACCCTGTCTTTCGGCATAAAGAGTTTAACGATAGAATTGAAGCCTCCCATATAAGTTGAGTTAAATTATAAATTTGCCGCAAAAATAGCCTTCAAAGGGTATAGGAGCCAAGAAATTGTAGGAATTAATAATTCCTTAATACTGGATTAATATAAAAGTAATATAGCGATTTTTCCTTTGCAGAAGAAAATATAGACCGCGAAATTGTAGCGAAATGAGGTCTGACGCGGGTTTAGGGTGTTGAAACGGCTCCCTCCAATCCGAAAAAGCCGGCATCACTCAGCCAATTACCACTTTTTTATTTTTTAAAAGAACCGGGTTTTGCGGTCCATGCCCGGCCAATTATCCGACGCGCATGCCCGATAAACGCCCATTAGATATAGTCGTGATCTCAGATGTACACCTGGGCATCTACGGCTGCCACGCCAAAGAACTGGTAAGCTATCTCGACAGCATCGATCCTAAAATTTTAATACTCAACGGCGATATTATTGATATATGGCAGTTCAGTAAACGCTATTTTCCCAAGTCGCACACCAAAGTTATTCGCAAGATCCTGAAAATGATTGGCAAGGGGACGGAGGTGTATTATCTGACGGGCAACCACGACGAGGCACTGCGTAAGTACGCGGGCTTTGGACTCAGCAACTTCACCATCGATAACAAACTTATCCTGGAAGTAGACGGCAAACGGCATTGGTTCTTCCATGGCGACGTGTACGACATCACCATGAAAAACTCCAAGTGGCTTGCCAAGTTAGGTGGTAAAGGCTACGATATCCTCATCATCCTTAACCGGTTAGTGAACAACATGCTCGAAAAAATGGGCCGGGAAAAAATGTCGTTCTCTAAGAAAGTAAAAGAAGGTGTAAAGAAGGCTGTTACCTTCATTTCTGACTTTGAGCAAACCGTAGCCGAGATAGCCGCCGAGAAACACTTTGACGTGGTGTGCTGCGGGCATATCCATCAACCCGTAATAAAAGAAATGACCTTCGAGGGTAAACAGATTACCTATCTGAACTCCGGCGACTGGGTGGAAAGTCTTACGGCACTGGAATACACCAAAGGCGATTGGCGTTTGTATGTACACCCTGTGAGCCGTGCCTCCCAACTGGTGGCGGCAGAGGAAGAAGAGGAGAGTGGCGCGATCGAGTGGCCCGACGGCAAAGTGATCAGTTTTCCATCGATATAAATTAATTTAGATATTATATTTATTTCGATATATTTGTCGAGACAATCTAGTTAGTTGTTTACAATTAAGTAACCTGATATTAATATTCAGGTAACCCTGTGTTACTAAGTTTGCCTGTACCTGTTTAAGAAATTTAGATGAAGATCCTGAAGTTACATCCTTTAATGACCATATCCCTGTTGCAGATGCAGTTCCAGCGTCTGTTGAATTGTAATGTTACCGTGTACATCAAACATTCCCTGGCCAACGCTTTTGACACCTTGAAAGAAGCCGGCCTGGACGATGACCAGATGATAGAACACCCGATAGACGAAACCCTGAGCCTGCGGGAATTTGAAGAAGAGTTGGAAGACAAGTACAACTTTTGCCTGGAAATTTGCCGGATGGACCAGAAGCCGTTTATGAACAAAAGCCTCAGATTATTTCAACTGGGAGAGTCTAAAGTTAACACCAACGTATCGCCCGATTTATTGGCCCAACAGATGAACAACATGTACCCTGGCCGCAGCGCATCGCTGTAATCCCTTTACCATGGCTATTTTTATTGGATTGTAATTGTTACATAACGCGCGTTGGTGTGTTAATAATTTAGTAATGATTACTTAACAACTTAACATTCTGGTAACATTGCCGTAACAATGGGGTAATGCTGTGCTGGTAGTTTTGCGTCGAAATAAACAAACTAAAGTGAGACGCATAACTATCGTATTACAATTCATTATCGTTTTTGTGTTGGGCGCTATTACGCAAGCGTCTGCGCAGAGCAATGGCAAAGTATCCGGTAAGGTGACCGACCGTAAATCAGGTGAGTCGCTGATCGGTGTGACCGTGATCGTACAGGGTACTTCTACCGGTGCTGTTACCGACGTAGAAGGCCGTTATAATATTTCTGTAAAGCCAGGCACTTACACCCTGCAGGTGAAGTTCATGGGATATGCAACGAAGGAGATTTCCGAAGTAGTGGTGAAGGCTGGTGGTGTAACTAACCTGGACCTTACAATGGACGAGCCGAAGTCGGAAAAGCTGAATGAGGTGGTGATCAGGGGATCGGCGAGGACGGAAACGCTTAATTCGCTGCTGACATTTCAGAAGAATACCAATACAGTAGCGCAGGTTGTTTCTGCGGAAACCATTCGTAAGTCACCTGACCGTAATACCAGCGACGTGTTGAAGCGTGTGCCCGGTGCATCTATGATCGATGGTAAATACATCGTAGTACGCGGATTGTCTGACCGTTACAACCAGACAATGATGAACGGCGCCCTGATGTCTTCTACAGAGCCCGACAGAAAAACGTTTTCTTTTGACCTGTTCCCATCCAGCATCATCGATAACATCATTATCAATAAGGCAGCTACGCCTGAGATGCCTGCAGAATTTGCAGGAGGTCTCGTTCAGATCAATACTAAAGACGTTCCGGACCAAAACTTTTTCAATATTTCCGTAGGCTCCGGCTTCAATACAAATGTACTGGGTAAAGACTTCTACTCTTACAAAGGTGGTAAGTTCGACTTCTTTGGTGTTGATGATGGTGATCGCAAATTACCTGGAATTATTCCGAGCGCGGATGAACTTAGAAGAAGCAGCCCTGCCCAAAGAGCTGAAATGGCGCAGGCGCTCAATGATAAATGGTCAGTGAGCGATGAGAGTGGAAATTGAACCTGAACTTACAGGCGACCGGCGGTTTCGTTGCAAAGAAAGACGCTTCTAAAGGTTGGGCCGGAGTGTTCTCCTTCACCTATAACAAACAAAACAGGGCAGGTTCCATTATCAGGAACAACTATCTGCCAAGTGACCTGACACCAACTTTTAATTATAGAGATCAGTTTTACAGGCAGAACGTGTTGATCGGTGGTCTAGCTAACTTTACCTACCGGAACCGGGATACAAAGATCAGCCTGAAGAACTCTTACACGATTAACAGTAACGATCAGACGACCTTACGTGAAGGTACTGATATAGAAGGTACTGCGGTTTACGGCATCAGAAGCCAGGAACTCGCCTTCACGTCTAACAGGCTCCTGAACTCTCAGTTGCTGGGTGAACATTTCCTCAAAGGCAGCAACATCAAAGTAAAATGGAATGGTAGCATAGGATGGATGTCGCAGGACATTCCTGACATGCGCAGGTTGAAGTATACATCACTGAATAATGATGGCAACTATTATGTAAACGTGCCTAAGTTTACCGGCAACCCGAGAAACGCGGGCCGCTTCTTCTCTGATCTGAATGAAGTTGTACTTGGCGCCAACGCAGACGCAACCAAAACGTTCAAAATTTGGGGCAATCAGCAACAGGTTAAAGTCGGTGGTTTATTCCAGCGTAAAGACAGGACCTTCAACGCAAGAGCGCTGGCTATTATTGGTGGCGAAAACAGTGATCCGCTATTAACCCTGCCTGCTTCTGAAATATTCAACAAAGAAAATTTTGCTTCAGACAAATTTTATCTGGACGATCTGACAGAGCCTTCCGATGCTTACAAAGCCTACGCTAACCTTGCTGCCGGTTTTGTGCAGTTCGATAATCAGTTCGGCGAAAAGTTAAGAGTGGTTTGGGGTGCACGCGTAGAATATTTCCTGCAAAGCCTGAGATCTGAAAATGGTAACCCAAGCGAAAACTCAGCTACCGACATCTTGCCTTCGGCCAACTTTACGTACATGCTGAATGCACGGACGAACTTACGTTTGACCGGCTCACAAACAGTTGCCCGTCCAGAGTTCCGTGAGATCGCTCCATTTGCTTTCTACGACTTCGAGCGTAATGGTACCGTTTTCGGTAACACATCACTCGAACGTACTAAGATTACAAACCTCGACCTGCGATATGAGTTATATCCTGCAGCAGGTGAATTGTTAACCTTCGGTGTATTCTACAAACATTTCAAATCCCCGATCGAGATGATGTTTGAAAATGCACAGGGCTCGCCAAACTTCACCTATGCTAACGCTGAAAGTGCTACAAACTTTGGTGCAGAGATAGAGTTCCGTAAGAAGCTCGACTTCTTCGGTCCTGAGTTCCTTAAGAACTTTGCCCTATTCGGTAATGCGGCATGGGTTAACAGTGAAGTGAAATTCCGCAAAGGATATATTGGTGTAACAGACAGGCCTATGTATGGTCAATCACCATACCTGGTAAATGCCGGCCTTCAGTTTGATAACGAAACTTCCGGTACCAACGCATCTGTGTTGTTCAACCTGATCGGTCAGCGTATTGCGCAGGTAGGTAATGCTACAACGCCTAATATCTGGGAAAATCCTCGTCCATTGCTCGACTTCCAGATTACGCAAAAAGTGTTTAAGAATGCCGATATCAAGTTTAGTGCAGCTGATATCCTGAATCAGAAGGCTACCTTCTATTGGGGACAGGACAAGAAAAAGTATAACGAAGGTAAAGACCTGGTACTTTCACAGTTTACCTACGGAACCAATATCAGCGTAACATTCAACTACAAGTTCTAGTTGTTCACAATTATTTAAGATTGGCTTAACATACCCGTAATAAGTAAAGTAGAATTTCGTAATATAAATCAAGTTATGATGAAAAAAAGCTTAGTAGCGATCGCAGCATTAGCGATGATTATTGCCACCGCGTGCTCTGATAAGGATTCTGGTCCAAAACAAACCGCCGGAGACACACTGACATTGAAAGGGAACATCGACACCAGCATGACCCTGAAAGCTGGCCAGACTTACTTCCTCGAAGGACTGACTTTCTTTAGAAAAAATGCTGTTCTTACTATCGAGCCGGGTGTAGTTGTTAAAGCCAGAAAAGGTACCAAAGCTACCCTGATCATTACTCGCGGTTCTAAAATTATGGCGGAAGGCACAGCTGCTAAACCTATCGTCTTCACTTCTGCAGAAGCTGCGGGTGCACGTAACTACTCTGACTGGGGTGGTGTTGTATTGCTCGGTAAAGCTCCTGTAAATACCGCTTTCCTTGGTACTGCTAACAGCAGGCAGATGGAAGGTCTGACCCAGGCTGACCTGGAGGCATATGCACAAGACGTTGTTGGTGGTGGTGACATCCCTACTGATAACTCAGGTATCCTGAAATACGTAAGGATCGAGTTTGCAGGTATCTCCCTGTCAACTCAGTCAAACTCTGAACTGAACTCTCTGACAATGGTTGGTGTAGGTAGCGGTACTGTTATCGACTACGTACAGTGTTCTTTCGGCGGTGACGATGCTTTTGAATGGTTTGGTGGTACTGTAAACGCAAAACACCTGATCTCTTACCGTACACTGGATGACGACTTCGATACAGATAACGGTTATAATGGTAAAGTTCAGTTTGGCCTGGCTATCCGCGATAAAGACATTTCTGACAAGGCGTTACCTGGTCAGTCTAATGGCTTCGAGTCTGACAACGATATCGACGGTTCTGATAATCCTCCATATACATCTCCCGTTTTCTCAAACATGACCATCGTAGGCCCATGGGCTATCAACAACGGTGAGAACATTGGTTCCAACGTATTCCAGTGGGGTGTTTTCGTAAGAAGAGCAAGCCGCATGAACCTGTATAACAGCATCGTTGTAGGCTGGCCTTACGGTGTACTGTTCAACGGTGTTAAATCTGCCGCTGCTGCTATCGACGGTAACCTGGCAATGAAAAATAACATCATCACCGGTAGCACTATCGCTAACGTATCAACTGCCGGTGGCATCACTGCCGATTTCCGTGGTTGGTTCGCTAATGCAGCTAACGCAAACGACACTACGACTACTCTGGCTAACCTTAAGCTGGCTAAGCTGAGCGGCGTTAACGCTACAACTATGGCTGACCTGGATGCCCGTCCGATTGCTGGTTCTCCAGCACTGACTAAAGCGGCTTTCACTGATGCTAAAGTTGCTGACGCTTACTTCAATAAAGTACAGTACGTAGGTGCATTGAACGTTGGTGATACCTGGACTACAGGTTGGACTAACTTCGATCCTAAATCTGCTGCTTACTAATAAGTACATAAGTATAAGTTTTCATAAGCTGTTTTTTGGAGGCTGGCCTTTTGGCCGGCCTCTTTGTTTGTTAGCTACCCTCTAATGTTAACTTTCTCGAAGATTGTAACTGACATTACGCTTACCCGCTTTATAATAGCAGAAGGTTCAAATACATTATAAACCCAATAATATCAACCCGACTTTATGAAACTGATAATTCCTTTCGGTACCCTCGCTTTAATGCTTGCATTTGCATCCTGCGAAAAAGAAACGACACCCGAAGTTCGCGATCCCAATAGCCGGTTCTACGGAATATGGCAGGAAGTGGCGCTGCTTAACACCGAAATTCGGACTTCTATATTCCCTATACGTTCATTACAAGCTTCCTTCCATAATGCTCAAAGATGTTCAAAGAATATCATTACTGACCTTGTTGGTGCGACAGTAACTTTATTGGGGGACTTATCGTTCTAATTGATAAATCCCCCGATTCCGCATGAAAAAAGCTTATCTACTACTGCTACTGACTTGCATGCTATTTATTGCCGCCTGTAAAAAAGAGGCTGCAACCCCGGAAAAGCGCATCACCGGCGAATGGCACACGCTCAGCTACAGGCACTTGTTCTCCTCCAGCACGCTCTGGCAAAACTTTTCCGGCATACGTATTACCTTTGGTTTTAAGCCTAACCAGGTATTTACGGTGGACGGAGAGGCGCCGGTGAGGCCCGACGGCAAATGGAAGCTGACGAAACATATGGACGATTTCTATAACCTGGAAGTGACGACCGGCGATACGCTGCATCAATACCACGCCAGGTTCTCACATAACGATACCCTCGAACTGTGGCCTGTTAAACAAACGATCGTTAATCAACTGGCGATCCTGCGACTGGTCCGTAAGTAAATTATATGCGCTACCTGTTATTATTACCGTGCTGCCTGCTGGCGACAGCTTGTTCAAAAACAAAAGACGCCGGCCCCAAACCGCTCACCGGTACATGGGAGGCTGTAGCTTACCGTGGAATGCAAACAAGCTTCATGTGGAGGGATTTGTCCGGGCCACGCATGACTTACCAGCTGAAAAGTAATGGACGATGGGTATCCTCCGGAACCCCGCTGAACATCACTTCCGGCATGTGGGAAGCACAGGAGAATTGGGGAGGTGGCTTTTCCCTTACACTAAAAACTGCCGACACATCCCGCTTTTTTATTGCGCGGGCCGGTGCTAATGACACCATGATCTGGAGTATTGAAACGGATGTAATGCCAGGTCCGGAGGGGTGGAAAATGGTAAAGCGGTAGAATCAAGGGTGTATTAACTTATTGTTACCAAATTGTTACGTTAACCTTTTCCGGCTATTTTTGCGCAAATTCTATGTGTCGCATGAAAAAAGCCGTGTTCCCGGTAATGCTCTGCCTGCTGCTTTCTATCAGCAGTGTTTCCCGCGCCCAGTTCCTGATGGACATGATCGATACTTCCACCGACGTGGGGAAGGGGATGTTCTCTATGTATAAAAATTTTAATTCCCTGCGACTGGGTGGTTATATGCAGCCGCAGTTCCAGATTGCGCAACGCCAGGGGGCAAAGGGATATGCCGGGGGCGACTTCGCTCAACACGTGAACAATCGCTTCATGTTACGCCGGGGCCGTATCCGCGTAGACTACGAACGTTCCAATAAAGACAGTATGCCGGTGGTGCAGTTTGCTTTCCAGTTCGATGGAACAGAACGCGGCGTAAATATCCGTGACTTCTGGGGGCGCTTCTTCGAAAACAAATATGACATGTTCTCGCTTACAGCGGGCGTATTTCCCCGCCCGTTCGGCTACGAGATCAACCTGTCGTCCAGCGACCGTGAAACGCCGGAACGTGGCCGTATGTCACAAATCCTGATGCGGACGGAACGTGACCTGGGTGCAATGATCAGTTGGGAGCCGCGCCGGCGGAAGGACTTCTGGCGGAAGCTGAAAGTAGATGCCGGTTTTTTTAACGGACAGGGGCTGTCCGGAACAGCGGATTACGATAGCCATAAGGACTTTATCGCCCGTGCATACTTCCGCCAGCTGAAGGTTTCGCCTAAGATGCGGCTGTCTGTGGGCGCGTCGGTGCTACAGGGCGGCATGCAACAATTTACTCCTTACATCAATAAAATCCAGGGGAAAGCATTTGTCATCGATTCCACCGGGAATATAGATAAGGTAGCGCCACGCCATTATTACGGCGCAGACGCTCAATTGCGGGTCGCCAATCGCGTTGGGTGGACGGAGTTCCGCGCCGAATATATCCGCGGTAAACAGACTGCCACGGCAGCGACAACCGAAACGCCGGGGAGCATTCCTATGGCGGGCGGCGTGCCCGCTCCGCTGTACATCCGTCCATTTGATGGTGCTTACTTCTATTACGTGCAACACCTGCATAGCCTCAAACATCAGCTGATTGTGAAGTACGACTGGTACGATCCCAATACAGAGGTGAAAGGAAAGGACATCGGCGATAATGTGGACGATCGCTTTACAGCGGCGGATATAAAGTACAACACATTGGGCATTTGTTACTTGTATCACTTCAGCCCGCAACTGAAAATGTTCTTCAACTACGATATGGTAGATAATGAGGGAACGAGTTTGGAAGGGTATACAGATGATTTGAAGGATAACGTGTTTACATGCCGGTTACAATTCCGGTTCTAAAATAAGAAAGCCGCCGGTGATCCCGGCGGCTTTTTATATCTATTCTCTTACAGTTTCCAGTGTAAACCCAAACGTCGACCCCACGTCCGGCTTGCTCCTCACATTAATGGTTTGCCCATGCGCCTCAATAATGTGTTTTACGATGGCCAGCCCTAAACCGGTACCGCCAATATCGCGGCTACGCGCTTTGTCGGTGCGGTAAAACCTTTCGAATACACGCGGCAGGTGTTCTTCCTGCATGCCGATACCGTCATCGGATATCTCTACGAGCAGCGTTTTGCCATCCAGGTTATAAATGCTGGCTACCGTGCTGCCCTGTTGCTTGCCGTATTTGATAGAGTTGTCGATCAGGTTAATCAGTACCTGGCGTACTTTTTCCTTATCTGCCAACACTTGCACCGGCGCTTCACATCCTTTCTTGATACTGAATTTGATCTCTTTTTGTTTTGCCTTGAGCGAGAGGGTGTCAAATACATCGCGCACCAGGTCCTGGATGACGAATATCTCAGTATTGATGGTCATTTCACCGCTCTCCAGTTTGGATATTTCGTCCAGGTCGTCGAGCAGTCCGCAAAGACGATCGATGTTCTTGGTGGCGTTTTTCAGGAACATCTTATTCACGGTCGGGTCTTCCATGGCACCGTCCAGCAGGGTGTGGATATAACCTTGTACCGCGAAAATGGGTGTTTTCAATTCGTGCGAAAGGTTCATGAGGAACTCCTTACGGAAAGCTTCGTTCCGGCGGAGGTTGTCCAGTTCTTCCTTTTTCTGGCTCGCCCACTTTTCTACGTCTTCACTTACTTCCTCAATAGTTTTGAGGGGCAGGATGTTTTTGTTGAAAAAGTCTTCCCGTTTGGTCGCTTTGGTTTGGTAGATGAACTTATAAATGAGTTTGATCTTCCGGTAGATGAAGTTCTGCAGCGTATACAGGTACAGGTAATACGCCACCAGGAAGGTCACCACGAAAGCGATGGCCACGGTTTTAATGTTCGGATCAATCAGCAAAGTACCGATAGCGGCCGCCACAGATAAGATCAGGGCGGTAAAAGCGGCCAGTTTTTGCGGTGATAGGTTTTTGGCTTTGAGCATACTCCAGAGTGAGTAATTGTTGTAATACAGGGAAATTAAGTCAATTTTTTTATTTGCCATAACAAGCACTTAGCGCCTTCACGTTTGTAAAGCTCCAAAAGTAGGTAAAAGAATAAACAAAGAAAGCGCATTACGCGCTCCCTTCCATATTAATATTTTATGTAAGCCTTACATCTCGAACTTGTAGCCCACGCCTTTTACGGTGGTAATCAGGTCGATACCGATCTTCTGGCGGATTTTGCGGATGTGTACGTCAATGGTACGGTCGCCCACGATTACTTCGGTGCCCCATACCTGGTTGAGAATCTCGTTGCGGAGAAATACGCGGCCGGGCTTGGAGGCCAGCAGCTGCAGCAACTCAAATTCTTTCTTTGCCAGTACAATTTCCTGGTCTTTATAGGTAACTGCAAACTTTTCGCGGTCGATGGTGAGGTCCCCGAGCAGCAGTTTGGTTTCTTCCTGTTTGTAGAGCCTGCGGAACAGCGCATTGATGCGGCTTACCAGCAATTTCGGCTTGATCGGTTTGGCGATATAATCGTCGGCACCCATGTTCAGTCCTTCGATTTCCGACTTTTCGTCGTTCAATGCAGTGAGGAAGAGGATCATGGTGTCTTTAAATTCAGGCAACTTTCTCAGATCGCGGCAGGTATCGATACCATTTTTGTTAGGCATCATAATATCCAGCATGATCAGGTCCGGGCGGAAAATTTTCGCTTTCTGGATGGCTTCACTGCCATCTTTAGCGACTACCGTGTCATAGCCTGCACTTCTCAGGTTATAACTGATAATTTCAAGGATGTCCGTTTCATCATCAACTACCAGTATTTTTCCGGCTACCGCTTGGTCCATCATCATAAACTTTAGTTTTAAAAGACGCTGCAAAATTAGGCAGGATAGGGCGTGATTAATGGAATGATAACATTATATAATTGTTAATTCAGGTCACTGCCTTAAGGTATTTATAGACAGCAAGTTACGGAAAAAATAAATGCCTGGATTTTACGATCTCAACCGCCCCTTGCGGACCTGCCATTTTTTCAGGGCCGGGCGTGGGCTGCTTTGACGGGGGCAAATTTGGTCGTAAATTTGCAGTATAGAAGAGAGTGTAAATCATTATTAATGAGAAAATTATTGATAATCATATCTTTTGGAGTATTTCAAAGTGGATGGTTATACGCACAAAACGGAAATGGTAGCAGCAGTTTGCAGATCCCTATAGGTCGGCAAGGTTTCCATGACAATATCGACAAGGAACAAACCGAGGCCCTCAAATTTGGTAATAAAGGAGAAGCTAAGCCAGAGTTGGTAAAGGTTTCTGAAGACAGAAGCCTGAACCTACAGGTAACCAACGCCCTGATCAAACAGGTGGATGCCATGCAGGTGGACATTGAGCGCGATACCGCGCTGGACCATCGTTTGAAGGTGAAATACCTGTCAGGCCTGCACCAGATTTTGCGTGACTATAATACTAAACGTGCTTACGGCCGCATTAAGGCTGAAGAGGCGCCCGCTATTGTGGCGGCCTATAGCAGCATGATGAAGGCAGATATCGCCGGCAAAAGTATCGTGCCCTATATGGGCTCTCTGTCGTTTGAGGCCGGCGAGCGCCTGGTAGAGCCTTTCCAGGACAATCCCGGTTACAAAGAGGCGAAGGTGCAGCTGTTCTCGAAATATGCGTTCGACAACCTGGAAACGATCATGCCTAAACTTGGGCCCTTTCTCGAGTACCCGGTAACCGACTCTATTATCGCTGCCGTAGCGCGCATCAGCCCGAACCAGGTATTGACTTACGCTACTTCCTATACGCCGACAGCTTCCGCCATCCGCAGAAATAACGATCCGCTGGTGCAAACGATCGTTAGCATCGGTAAATCAAACCAGTCTATCAAAATATTACCTTTTATTGATGAAATACTCGCGGGCCGTGCGACCGTCAGCGACCTGGAAAAGGCCGTGGACAACGACGACCAGTATTTTCGCCAGATGGTAAAGACCACTATTCAGTTGCAGAAGCGTAAGGTGGACGGGGAGCAGATACTGGGTATGAAGGCCATGAATGATAACATGAGGGCTAAATCCCTCCGTTACATCCGCGAAATTAATGACCTGCATGAGGAAGGTGCCCCTGTGCGTTTCCGCATTGTAAAAGACTTTACCCCGGAAGAGCTTTACTACCTGATCGTAAATGGCCAGGAGGAATTGTATACTTCCAGCTATACGAACCACGCAGGGGCGGGCTTGTACGACCAGATGATGAGCCGTATGAAGCCGCCGCGTGGCGACAGCCTGCTCTTACTGGTAAGCTTCGATCGCTTTAAGAAATTCCTGGCGATGGCCGCGGGCTTTAATACCCTCGACCACTTCCTGAAATCCATGGCGGAGGAAAACTCCACTTATCTCATGAAAAAATTCGTGAGCAACCTGGAGAAAACCGAGGACCTTGAAGATGCGGTGGACGTGGCTAACTCGTTCGGTAGTATCCGCGACGAAAAGCTAATGACCTTCCTGCGTTCAGAAGTGCAATCCAACCTGAGCTACGTAAGCCGTAAGAAAGACAGGCGTGGTATCGTGATTTACGAGCTGCTCAGCAGCCTTTTTGCACCTGAAGGTAAGAGCACCGATTCTGCCTGGGCAAAGCAAATGTCGGCCAAGCTGCAACTGCCGCCGATCAACCATGTGGAGTTTAGCTCTCTGCAAAGTGACAGCGGCCGCATCTACCAGCAGGTGTTCTTTTACGGCGATAAAGACGGCCAGGATTCCTACGCCAGCTTCATGGGCAACTTCCCTGGCGGCGAATGGAAAGTGCAGAAAAACGCGCACTGGACCACAATCACCTCGTTGAAAGGCAAACCCACGACGATTTACGCTAACAACCCGATCGATGAGCCGGGTGATAAGGAAGCCATTACCAAACTGGGTCAGTACCTGGATGAGAAAGGTATTCACCCGACGATCTTCATCCACCGTGGTCACAGTTACCACGTGAACACGACGCTCGACAACCTGCAAAGCACGGCGCGCATCGTGATACTGGGATCCTGCGGGGGGTATCATAACCTGGCCGTGGTGCTGGAAAAATCGCCGGAGGCGCACATCATTTCCTCTAAACAGGTGGGTACCCGCTGGGTGAACGAGCCGATCATCCGCAGCCTGGAAGACCAGGTACGTGCAGGTAAAAATGTGGACTGGGTAAACATGTGGGCGTCGCTCAGTAAAAAATTTGCAGGGGATGCCCGTAACAAGCCGCTGTTCGACGACTACGTGCCGCCACACAAAAACCTGGGAGCCATCTTTATCAAGGCCTACCGGCAAATTATGAAAGACGAAAAATAACATACATTGCAAGGGGGAACAGGCAACTGTTCCCCCTTGCCGATTATACCGCACGACATGCAGTTTGCCTAAAAATCACTAGGTTTGTAAACCACTTTGTTATTGTTGAATACGTAATCTGAAGATAGCTTGGAGAATACTGCGGTTAAGAAGAAGGTTTTCGATTTTAGTTTGTTAAGGAGGGTTTTTACATTCGCCCGGCCCTATCGGCGGTCGTTTTACTTGTCCATGTTCCTTACGGTGTTGCTGGCGTTACTATCGCCGGTACGACCTTATCTTATCCAGTTGTCGGTAGACAAGTATATTTCCAACGACCTGATGCGCATGTTGCTGACGGTCACTATTTTGCAGGTGGGATTGCTGGTGATAGAAACCGTTGTGCGTTTCTTCTTCTCCTATCTCACGAACCTGCTGGGGCAATCCGTAATCAAGGATATGCGTGTGGCCGTGTATAAAAAGGTAGTGCGGCTCGACCTGGCATTCTTCGACAAAACGCCTATCGGTACGCTTACAACGCGTACGATTAATGACATTGAGGCGATCAACGATATTTTCTCGGAGGGTATCATCTCCATCGTAGCCGATCTGCTGATGATTGTAGCCATTCTCGGCGTGATGTTTTATGAGGACTGGCGGCTTACCCTGATCAGTCTGTCTCCTTTCCCCGTGCTTATCTTCGCGACTTACATCTTCAAAGAAAGCGTAAACAAATCCTTTCACCGCGTGCGTAACGCCGTGTCGGCCCTGAACGCCTTTGTGCAGGAGCATTTGACCGGTATGGTGGTCGTGCAGGCGTTTTCCGCCGAGAACCGTGAATATGGCAAGTTCCGCAACATCAATAAAGATCATCGCAAAGCGAACGTCGACGCTATTTTCGCTTACTCTGTATTTTTCCCGGTAGTGGAAATAATCCTGGCCATTTCTCTTGGGTTGATGGTGTGGTGGGGTGCCAATAAAGTGCTGAACTTCGAAGTGACCCAGGGCGTGATGATTGCTTTCATCATGTACCTGAACATGCTGTTTCGTCCGCTGCGTATACTAGCCGATAAGTTTAACACCCTGCAAATGGGTATGGTGGCCAGTGAGCGCGTATTCAAAGTGCTGGACAGCAACGAGTACATCGCGGATAACGGTACCAAGACCGGCGAGCACATGAAAGGTGGTATCACCTTCGATCATGTTTGGTTTGCTTATAAAGAAGAGCGTTATGTGCTGAAAGATGTGGATTTTGACGTTAAGCCCGGCCAGACCGTGGCCATCGTTGGGCATACCGGCTCAGGTAAAACGACCATCATCAGCATCCTGAACCGTTTGTACGAGGTGCAGAAAGGTACGATCAGCATTGATGGTGTGCCGCTGGCTGACTATAGGCTGGATGCGTTGCGCAGCAGGATAGGCGTGGTGTTGCAGGACGTGTTTCTGTTCTCTGGTTCTATCTATGAAAATATTACCCTTCGCAACCCGGCCATTAGCAGGGAGCAGGTGGAGCAGGCGGCGAAGCTGATCGGCATGCACGAGTTTATCCTTCAACTGCCAGGCGGCTACGATTACCAGGTGATGGAGCGCGGTAGTACCCTATCGCTCGGGCAGCGCCAGCTCATCTCGTTTATCCGTGCCCTGTTATATGACCCCGCCATCCTCATCCTCGACGAGGCTACCTCTTCCGTAGATACAGAGTCAGAAATGTTGATCCAGCATGCGATCGACAAACTTATCGCCGACCGTACCGCTATCGTAATCGCTCACCGCCTGTCGACGATCAGCAAGGCTGATAAAATCATTGTGCTGGACAAAGGGGAGATCAAGGAGATGGGTAACCACGAGGAGCTGCTTCGATTGGAAGGTTTTTATCATAAGTTGTACATGATGCAGTTTAAAAAGGCGGAAAGCCAGATTTAGTCTTTTTTTTGACAGTAGCTGATGTTTTAACGCGTATGCCTGAAGGTTCACCTTATATCTAATTTTTTATCATTTAAGTTGATGCGATTTCCGTTGTGAAAAACTGATATAAATCAGGTTGATTTTGTGCAGTAAACATTTGATATTTACAGAATTACAGCAGTATGCCCCTTTTTTTTACACGCCGGGTCCAAAATGAACTAAAATCTCATATCTTTGCGCAAAATTTCAGAAAGCGGTGATTTCTTTAATCAAATCCAAATACAGACTGGTAGCCCTGATTGCGGCATTTTGCATGGTTGGAACAACCATCGTTAGCGCCCAGCATCAACAGCACACTGACACTACGATTCATGAAGCTGACCTCGCCAACGAGGCTGGTCATGAGGCGCAAGCCCATGGCGAAGGCCATCATGAAGAAAAGAAAGGTTTTGACGCGAAAGAAGTGATTCTCGGTCACGTTAAAGATGCCCACGACTGGCACTTTTTCAGCATCGATGATTTTCACGCCACTATTCCGCTGCCCGTAATTATCTACCATCCTGAGCGCGGTTTTACCTCGTTCATGTCAAGCGAGTTTCACCACGGTCACACTACCTACGAAGGCTACCGCCTGCTGGACGAGCATTACATCCATGAGAAAGGCCTGGACCCTAACGTATACTCCGCTGGTAAAATCATCGAAGTGGACGAAGCGGGCATGCCTACCGGTGCTAAAATCCAGGACTGGTCAATTACCAAAAACATTACTGCCATGCTCATCGCCACGCTGTTACTGGTGTTCCTGATGATCGGCGTAGCAAATACTTATAAGAAGCGTGGTGTTAAATCCGCTCCGAAAGGTTTCCAGGGCCTGATCGAGCCGGTGATCATCTTCATCCGTGATGAGGTGGTGAAACCAAACATTCCTGGTTACCGTGCAGAGCGTTTCACTCCGTTCATTCTGACCATCTTCTTCTTTATCCTGATCAACAACCTGTTTGGCCTTTTGCCTGGTTCTGCGAACGTAACCGGTAACATCGCGGTAACGGCTGCGCTGGCGCTGTTCAGCTTCATCGCTACTTGCTGGGCATCTAACAAACATTACTGGGGTCACATCGTGAATCCTCCGGTTCCATCATGGGTGAAGCCAATCCTGGCGCCGGTAGAGCTGATTGGTGTGTTCACCAAACCGATCTCCCTGATGATCAGGTTGTTCGCGAACATCCTGGCTGGTCACATCATCATCCTGAGCATTATTTCCCTGATATTCATATTTGGTTCACTGAACAAAGCGGCCGGTTACGGTTTCATGCCTATCTCCATCATCTTTAACCTGGTGATGATGATGCTGGAACTGCTGGTAGCCTTCATTCAGGCATTCATTTTCGCTAACCTCACAGCAGTGTTTGTGGGCCAGGCGATGGAAGGAGCGCATCACGAGGAGCATCATCACTAATCAAGCACATTTTTAATTTCAAATACATAATCAATTATGGCACTTTTAACTGTTTTATTGCAGGCTGCAGCTGCGTCTGGCCTGGCTAAAGCCGGTGGCGCTGTTGGCGCTGGTATTGCTGCAATCGCTGCAGGTATTGGCGTAGGTAACATCGGTAAGAGCGCGCTGGAAAGCATCGCTCGTCAGCCAGAAGCTGCAAACGACATCCGTGCAAACATGATCCTGGCTGCGGCGCTGGTAGAGGGTGTTGCCCTGTTCGGCGTTATCGCGGGTCTGCTCGCTGTTGTACTGTAAGAACAATCTTAATTACTGCATCCTGCGCATAGGGCAAGGGATGCAGTAATTCTCTTAAGATCAAAGTAAATTTCTAAATATCATCAGAACATGGATCTCTTATTGCCTGCACTAGGCTTGTTTACCATTTCATTTGTCATTTTTGGCATTCTTTACCTCATCCTGAAGAAGTTCGCGTGGAAACCAATCCTGGCTGCACTGAAGGAAAGGGAAACTTCCATCGCTGATTCTATCGCTTCTGCTGAACGCGTGAAAGACGAAATGGCGCAGATGAAAGCCGAGCACGAACACGTACTGGCTGAAGCTAAAGCAGAGAGGAGCAAGATCCTGAAAGAAGCTAAAGAAGCGAAAGATCAGATCATCAGCGAAGCTAAAACACAGGCGCAGGCTGAAGCGAAAAAGATCATCAACGAAGCTTACAACGCTATCGAAAACCAGAAGATGGCTGCCCTTACCGACGTAAAAAACCAGGTAGGCAAACTCGCGGTGGAAGTGGCTGAGAAAGTTCTGCGTAAAGAACTGGGCGGCCAGGCTGCACAGGAAGCTTACATCAAAGAGCTGGCAGGAGAAATTAAACTGAACTAATTCTAAATATGCCAGGCCGGGAGTAATTTCGGCCGGCATCAGAATAAAACAATATGCAAAATCCCCGTTTAGCATCCAGGTACGCGAAGGCAGTAGTTGACCTGGCCGTCGAAAAAAATGAACTGGAAGCAGTGCATACCGATATGCAGCTGTTGAAGGCGATCTTCAAAAGCAACCCGGACGTGGTGGCCTTGCTGAAAAGCCCGATCATCAAAGCTGACAAAAAGGTGAAAATCCTTGGTGCTGTGCTGGAGGGAAAAATCAGTGCGATCACTGCCGGTTTCGTGAAACTGATCACGGAGAAAAGCAGGGAAAGCGCATTGCCGCAGGTAGCTGAAGAGGTGATCAAACAATACAACGTGATCAAAAACATCACAACTGTAAAAATCACCACTGCCGTTCCTGTTGCGACTGAAACACTGGACGCAATCCGCCTGAAAGCCGAGCAGACTGCCGGCCGTAAGGTAACCATGGAATCTGCTGTAAACCCCGAGTTGATCGGTGGCTTTGTACTGGAAACCGGTGATCAGTTGTTCGACGCTTCTGTACAGCGCGACCTGAAAGACATTAAAAAACAATTCCTGTCGAACATTTACGTGTCCGACATCCGATAAAATTTTTACAACAGTCGCTGCGTAGCCGCAAGCTGTTGTCGTTATTTTAGTTAAAACCTTAACGACGTTTATTAAAGTTTATAATTATGGTAGGTATTAAACCCGATGAAATTTCGGCGATATTACGCCAGCAACTGAGCAACTTCAACGCCTCTGCGGAGCTCGAAGAAGTAGGTACAGTGCTGCAAGTGGGTGATGGTATTGCCCGCGTGTACGGTTTGAACAATGTTCGCTCCGGTGAACTGGTTGAATTTGAAAGTGGCGTTAAAGCCATCGCACTGAACCTGGAAGAAGATAACGTGGGTGTGGTATTGATGGGTGAGCAGGGCAATATCAGGGAAGGCGCGAAAGTGCGTCGTACCGGTCAGATTGCTTCCATTAAAGTAGGTGAAGGTCTCGTTGGCCGGGTAATCAATACTCTCGGTCAGCCGATCGATGGTAAAGGTCCAATCGCTGGCGAACTGTACGAAATGCCTATCGAACGTAAAGCTCCGGGTGTAATCTACCGCGAGCCAGTTAAAGAACCGCTGCAGACTGGTATCAAAGCGATCGACGCGATGATCCCTATCGGCCGTGGTCAGCGTGAGCTGGTGATCGGTGACCGTCAGATCGGTAAAACTGCGATCTGTATCGATACCATCATCAACCAGAAAGAATTTTACGACGCAGGTAAACCTGTATACTGTATATATGTAGCGATTGGTCAGAAAGCTTCTACCATTGCAGGTGTAATGAAAACCCTGCAGGAAAATGGCGCGATGGCTTACACTACCATCGTAGCAGCATCTGCCGCTGATCCGGCTCCTCTCCAGTTCTATGCTCCGTTCTCCGGCGCTGCAATCGGTGAGTTCTTCCGCGACACTGGCCGTCCTGCCCTGATCGTATACGATGACCTGTCTAAACAGGCGGTTGCTTACCGTGAGGTGTCCCTGCTGCTCCGTCGTCCTCCAGGCCGCGAAGCTTATCCTGGTGACGTATTCTACCTGCACAGCCGTCTGCTCGAGCGCGCTGCGAAAATCATCGCGAAAGATGAAATCGCACGTGAAATGAACGACTGCCCGGATTCCATCAAACACCTGGTTAAAGGTGGTGGTTCCCTGACAGCTTTGCCGATCATCGAAACTCAGGCTGGTGACGTATCTGCATACATCCCAACGAACGTGATCTCCATCACCGATGGTCAGATCTTCCTGGAGTCGAACCTGTTCAACTCCGGCGTACGTCCTGCGATCAACGTAGGTATCTCTGTAAGCCGCGTAGGTGGTAACGCTCAGATCAAATCCATGAAAAAAGTATCTGGTACCCTGAAACTTGACCAGGCACAATACCGTGAGATGGAAGCGTTCTCTAAATTCGGTGGTGACCTCGATGCTGCAACCAAATCCATCCTGGACCGTGGTGCCCGTAACGTGGAAATCCTGAAGCAGGCGCAGTTCAGCCCGTTCACTGTTGAAAAACAGGTAGCGATCATCTTCCTGGGTACGCAAGGTTTGCTCCGCGAAGTACCTTTGAAAAACGTGAAAGCGTTCGAAGATGCATTCCTGAACGAAATGGAAGTTCGCCTGCCGGAAGTACTGGCTGCCTTCAAAAAAGGTAACCTGGAAAAAGCTGATACCGACCGTATGGTAGCATTGGCTAACGAACTGAAACCAAGATTTGCTTAGTTTTTAAGTAAGTCTGATCATATCACGCTCCCGTCACGTAGTGGCGGGAGCGTTTTTTTATGGCGAATTTACTTCGCGAAGAAATTGATTATAGCTGACAGTGAGTCCGAGAAACGCGGTACTTGTCACGGGAATGCAGATCATTAGCAGATAATAGCGTCTGAACCTCATGGCGTTTTCCTCACGCTCTCCACCAAAGGCTCCAGTTGCTTCACCATCTGTACCCAATCCGTTGCCGTACCTTTTGGCACGGTGCCCGTTACCTTCGCATCTATCTTTTTCCCGTTCTGATAATAGTATCGGCCCTCGTACGTGATATTCGTCCGGTCTTCATCGAGTTGCTGCTTCTTTTCATCGTAGGCGAACGCTTTCAGCAGGTCGTACACGAAAATGAGCTGGCCGTTCTGAAAGTAATATTCGGTGATAGCGATGCTATTCGAATAGCCAATCCAGCTGATCATCTTTTTAAGCTGGTCCTTTTTGTATAACCCCATAAGATAACCTCCGCGATCCGTCATTTCTTCGAGATACGATTCATTGTCCAGGCGAACCTGTACGTACGCCGTATCTGCGTTTATCGCGGCCACGGCTTTACGGATCTCGGCAATCTGAGGCTGCTGGCCGAAGCAGGGGCTCAGCAAAAAGGTGAGTACGGCAATTAAAAGGTATCGATTCATCATAGGATAAATATAAGAAAACTATCAATCGTCCCAGGCGGGCAAAAAAACTTTATCTTTTTTTCTGACTGATTACCATGCAATTGGACGGATTTATCAGTGCCTTGTTTGTTTTGTAGTTTGGTTTATAAAATAAACCAAACTACATTTGATCCATCAAACAACACCTGTTATGTCCCCTAAATTACTCAGTCTGCTCTTCCTGCTCGTCCCTGCAGTATTACAGGCACAAACAAAAATCTCCGGCAAAATCACTGACGGTAAAAAGCAGCCGCTTCCCGGCGTAAACATATACATCAAAGGCACCTACGACGGCGCGTCGTCGGCAGCGGATGGTTCCTATAGTTTCACCACTTCGGCAAAAGGTGATCAGTTGTTGTCGGCCACGATCGTGGGGTATAAGCCGTTCGAGCAAACGGTGAACCTGGGCGGTACTGCTATCAACTTAAATATTATGCTGAAGGATGCGGTGAATGAATTGAAGATGGTAACGATTTCGGCAGGCAGCTTCGAAGCAAGTGACGATAAAAAGAATACCATCCTGCAGTCGCTGGATATTGTGACGACAGGCGGCGCGAATGCAGATATCGTGGCTGCGTTAAAAACTTTGCCTGGTGCGCAGCAGGTGGGTGATAAGGAAGGCCTCTTCGTACGGGGTGGTACCAGCTATGAAACGCAGACGTTCATCGATGGCATGATGGTGCGCAATCCATTCTTTTCCGGTATGCCTGATTTTGCCGCCCGTGGTCGGTTTTCGCCATTCCTTTTTAAAGGCACTTCCTTCAGCAGCGGTGGCTACTCCGCACAATACGGACAAGGTCTTTCATCGGCGCTGATACTCGAGTCGAATGATTTGCCTACGCGTTCTTCGTCCTCAGTCGGCATTATGACGATCGGCGGAAGCCTTGGATTTGAGCAGCTTGCAAAGGACCAAAAGAGTGCTTATACAGTGGAAGCAAACTATACCAACCTGTTGCCTTACTTCAAAGTCTTTAAAACATTACGGCAACCCACCACGTATCCCGAAATTGCAGGTGGCTCGTTCAGCTATCGCCGAAAAACATCTAAAACAGGTATGCTGAAGGCTTATTTCTACGGCAACTGGAGCCGCTTCGGCTATCGTAGCGAAAGCCTCGAATATGAAGGCGATGAAGAGTTGTTCGAGTTGAAAAACTATAATGTATACAGCAACATCACTTACCGCGAAAGTTTGGGCAAGGGTTGGAGAATGAACGCGGGCATTTCTTACAGCACGAACAAAGACAACCTCCATATGGACACGGTAATGAAAAACCTGGAAGCCAGGGTAGGCAGCCGTTCCGACTTATCGCAGGCGCGACTGGTGTTCTCAAAAAGCCTTGGCGCTTTTTCATCGCTGCGCGTTGGTGGTGAATATCAATACGCAGTAGAAAACACTTCCTACAATCAGTATCAACTCGACTACGATGATAATTTCGGGGCAGGTTTTATTGAAGCGGATGTATACTTCACGCCGAAGTTCGTTGGCCGCGCGGGTTTGCGGACGGAATACACTTCACTGATGGATAAGGTGAACCTCGCGCCGCGTGTATCGATGTCGTACAAACTGGATGATGCGGGCCAGGTATCGCTGGCTTATGGCGAGTTTTATCAAAAGCCCGAGCAACAGTATCTGCGCCAGCGAAATGATTTGAATTACATGCGTGCTACCCACTACATCGCTACCTACGAACGGCGCTCGGTTGCCTATACCTTACGTACGGAACTGTTTTACAAAAAGTACCATGATCTGATTAAAACGGCACCGGCCCTGAATAACGATGGAACTGGTTATGCGCAGGGTGTAGAGCTGTTCTGGCGTGATAAGAAAACAATTAAGAACGGTGACTACTGGATATCGTATTCATATCTCGACACAAAAAGAGATTACCTGAATTATCCGCGGGAAGTGCAGCCGGACTTTGCTGCGAAGCACACTGCATCATTCGTATACAAACAATTCTTCTCGGCGATATCTACGAATATCGGCGTTACGTACAGCTTTGCTACGGGCCGCCCATACTACAATCCAAATCGCCCCGTAGCGGAGTTTATGCGTGACCGTACAAGAACTTTCAATACGCTCGGCCTCACGGCCAACTACCTGACCACCGTGGGTAAAGCATTTACGGTGTTCGTACTGTCCATCTCGAATCTGGCCGGTCAGCAGCAGGAGTATGGCTATCGTTACTCCAGCGACGGATTACGCCGCAGTGCGGTAAGGCCCATGACGCCGAGCTTCTTTTTCGTAGGCATGTTTATGAGCTTTGGCGTAGACCGCCGCCAGGAAGTAATCGACAACAATTAATTCATCTGTTCAATACCAAAAAATATATCACTCATGAAACGTTTTCTTTCTTTCTTTTTGATGCTGACGACCGTTGCGACCATTGCAAATGCACAAAGCGCGCAATACCAGGAAACAATGGAACAGCAAATTGGCGAAATGTATAAAAACCAGCAGTCTGGCGGCCTGGCACAAAGCGCCAACACGTTCGACCGAATTGCCGAAGCCGAAAAAACACAATGGCTGCCTTACTACTACGCTGCCTACTGTCGTGTGATGCAGGCGCTTGACGCACAAGGCTCAAATGCCATCGACGCGTTCGCCGATCAGGCCGAAAAGAGTATTGAAAAAGCGGAAGCGCTGAGCAAAGATAACGCTGAAATTGCCTGCCTCAAATCGCTGATCACCACCGCACGTATCAACGCCGATCCCATGACCCGCGGCCGCAAGCTGAGTCCTGTAGCGGCCAGGTACCTAAGTGATGCGAAAAAATACGATGCCGAAAATCCGCGCATCTATCTGCTGGAAGGACAAAGCCTTTTCTATACACCAGAGCAGTTCGGCGGCAGCAAAGTAAAAGCGAAAGAGAAGTTTGAGCTGTCACTGAAGAAGTTCGATGCTTTCAAACCCGCCAGCAGCCTTGCGCCTAACTGGGGTAAAGAATATACGGAATCATTGTTAAGTAAAATCGGCAGGTAATCCACATACGGCTGATGAATAAAAACGTATATTCATCAGCCGTTATTAAAACACTATACTATGGAACAGCAGGAACAGTTTTCGTATGAAGACAGTCTACGCGTCATCACCCAGATGATAGAACAGGTAAAAGAGCGGGTACTGAGTGATGGATTCGACTACATGTTATGGGGCGGCTTTGTAGGTGCGGCCGCTTTGTTGCAATATGCGCTCATGAAGTTCGGGGTAACTTTTCACTGGATCGGTTGGGCTACATTGATGCCGCTGGCAGGCATTATTACAGCGATCTACAATACGCGATGTCGTAAACGCAGCGGGGCGAAAATTGTAGCCCTGGAAATATTTCTTTCGGTGCTGACGGCGTTTCTCGTATCGCTCGGCATCATCATCTTTTCCTTCTCTGCACTGGGTTATAAACATGGCCTGGGGGTAATATTAGTGTTGTACGGTTTGTGGATCTTTATTTCTGGTCGTATTTTTAAGTTTAAACCGTTCGTTTACGGTGCGATCATCAATTGGGCGGGCAGCTTACTGATTTTCCACGTGTTCGATTATTATAATACCTTGCTTACGGTAGCCACAGCCGCGTTGTTGGGATATTTTTTACCCGGTTACCTGCTGCGTTTGGACGTGAAAAAGAAAAGCATTTAAACATGATGCCTGAAGACGAAAAACCAATGACCGGGCGCGAAAGCCTGGAACTGATACAAACGATGATCCACTCCGCAAGGGAAGGTATGGCCATGAGTGGCAGCGGCCTGCTGTTCTGGGGTTGGATGTTGCTGGCCTGCGCCGTCTCCTCTGCGGTGCTGATCTACACGGAGTATGCCTGGCCATTTCTGCCATGGAATATCTTTTTATTGGTGTGCGTGGTGTTGCTCATCATCAACCTGGTAAAACCTAAAAAGCAGGAAAAGGTAAAAACATATATGGACGAATTGTTCCGCCATTTTGCGACAGGTTTTTACATTTGTGTTTTCATTGTGATCTTTTCCATGAACTTCAGTTCGGTGTCAGCCAACCACGCTTTTGCTTTTTTACTGATGTTATATGGGCTCATGATGTACGTATTGGGCGTATCGATGAAGTTGCGTGCGATGATTGTTGGCGCGGTCATTACCTGGCTTTGCTGCCTCGCTTCCCTGCTGCTCGTAAAGTTTTTATATGTGATGTTGTTTACTGCCCTCGCAGTGTTCGCCGGTTATTTAATTCCCGGTTACATACTCAGGGCCGCGTGGAAAAAGCAGCAACAACGTGAAATGGAATCATGATGGACTTTCAGGAACTGGATCCGGTATTACACTCGCAGCTACGGCTGGCGATCATGTCTGTACTCATCAGCGTGAAGGAGGCCGAGTTCACTTTCCTGAAAGAAAAAACGAATGCTACCGCAGGCAACCTGAGTGTGCAGATCAACAAACTAAAAGAAGTTGCTTATATAGAAGTGATAAAGCAGTTCAAAGACAACTATCCCCAGACGATTTGTAAAATTACCCCGACAGGTGTGGCGGCTTTCGAAAATTATGTGAAGTCGATACAATCTTATCTTAACGCTGGCAAATAAATCCGGCGCATGCGCAATGCAGTTCCTGGTGTTAACTTCAGTATACCACGTTTAACCCAAAAAAAGACACTGCTATGGAACTCCTCGATCAAAAAGTACAGGTGGCTCCCACCGCCGCGCTGGTGCTGTTACAGGCCCGCGAGATCTTTGTTGATGGTATTGGCAGGGATTACCTGTCGCACCTCGACCTCTCCGCCATTGAGCCGATGCTCGAAAAGCTGAACGATGTACCCGGTGCCATGAGCCGCGTGGTGCAGTTCCGCAAGCAATATCTGCGTTTCCTCGCGGACGCTTATCTGCCCGAAAGTGAGCCGGTACAGGTGGTGATCTTAGGTGCAGGCCTCGACCCGCTCGGCTTGCAGCTGCTGGAACGTTACAGCGATGATATCGCACAAATCTTCGAGGTAGACACAGCGCATCTGGCCGAAAAAGAAATTATTTACCGCAAACTCGCGCCAAATGCCACGCAGCTGCATCTCATCCACTGCGATATTACGGACCCGCACCACCTGCTGGACTGTCTCGTTACAGCAGGATACGACAAGGATGTGCCGACGATCGTCGTTTTTGAAGGTGTTGTGCATTACATCACGCAGGAAAAGTTTTACGACATCATGCGCCGCTTCCGCACCCGCAACCGTACTAACCTGGTGTTGATGGATTACTCTTTGCCTTATGAGGATGTGTCGCCGGGGTTGGCACCGGCGTATCGTAAGTCGATACAGTCGCTGGAATACACTTTTAAATGCCGTTTTTACCAGCACAGCCGCTTACAGGTATTTGGCCTCATCGACCGGCTGGGCGGCGATGTGTCTACCATCGACAGCCTGCAGGACGTAGAGTTTAAAATAAAGGGCAGGAATGAGCATTACTACGATGCAGCAGATGGCGTGCTGGAGATCATTTCGTTTTACCTGTAGGTAAGCTGTTATTCGGACGCGAGTTCCATTTTCTTCAGCGGGTTGCGCGTATTTTCGGCGTAACGCTGGCGCTGGTTAATGATATCGATACAACTGTAAATCGACTGGCGGAAGGAATCCGGGTCGGCCAGGTTTTTACCGGCAATATCGAACGCGGTGCCGTGGTCGGGCGAGGTGCGTACGATCGGTAATCCTGCGGTGTAGTTGATGCCGTGGCCGGCAGCGAGTGATTTAAAGGGGATGAGTCCCTGGTCGTGGTACATCGCCAGGATGCCATCGAACTGCTCGTGCATACCGCGTGCAAAAAAGGCATCTGCACTGTAAGGCCCGAAGCAAAGAGTACCGTTATGTTTGGCCTGTTTAATGGCCGGGATGATTTGTTTTTGTTCTTCCGTACCGATAAGGCCATCGTCACCTGCGTGCGGGTTAAGGCCCAGCACAGCGATGCGTGGATTGTCGATACCGAAGTCGCGTATAAGGCTATCTTTCATCAATGCCAGCTTCTGGAGGATGTTTTCAACCGTTACATATTTGGCGATTTCTGCTACCGGCACATGTTCGGTAAGCAGGCCCACCCGCATGTTGTCGGCAGTCATCAGCATCAGCACGTCTTTCGCTTTAAAGCTGTCGCGCAGGTAAGGTGTATGACCGGTGTAGTTGAAGTCCTGGCTTTGGATGTTGTTTTTGTGGATGGGCGCGGTAATGAGCCCCGCGATGTCGCCGTCTTTAAGACATTGAATGGCTACGGCCAGCGAGCGGGCTGCGTATTTGCCACCAATTTCATTGATCACTCCCGGGGTGATCTGCACCTCTTCTTCCCAGCAGTTAAATACATTTACCTGCTTATCGCTAAGTTTTGTAAAGTCCTTTATGCTCTGGTAGTTAAAGTTGTTTTCGTTGACCAGCTTACGGTAAAAGTTCACCGTTTTGTTGGACGCGAAAATGATGGGCGTGCATAGCTCCAGCATCCGGTTATCTGCAAAAGTTTTAATAATGATCTCAGCGCCGATGCTGTTGATGTCGCCGATCGTGATGCCGATAACGGGCCTGTTGGCTGTATTTGTTTGTGGTGTGCTCATGCTTACCTCGGGAATTGGCTAACAAATATACGGGATTCCTTATTGACTCCCTACTGTTTTCCTTTGTGAGCCCGTCTCAGGCGCCGGTTAAACCGCAGTAATCCCATAAAATCCCGCAATACGTCAAAGCTAACGTGGCCCCGATCAGCCCCTTTTCCTTAATTTTGCATCTTATCTCGTTTACATGTACACGCTAAAGAAGTCACTGGGGCAGCATTTTCTGAAGGATGAAAACATCTGCCGGAAGATCGTGGATGCCCTGCCCGCACCGGAAGGCACACAGATACTGGAAGTTGGCCCGGGTGCCGGCGCCATCACCAAATACCTGCTGGAGCTGCCGGGTACCACTTTTAAAGCGGTGGAGCTGGATACGGAAAAGGTGGAATATCTCCAGAAAACTTACCCCGCCATCCAGGGTAAACTGATCAACGAAAGCTTCCTGGAAGTGGCGCCGCCGTTTGAAGGCAAATTTTCCGTGATAGGCAACTTTCCGTACAACATATCCACCCAAATCATGTTTCGGGTGCTGGAATGGAAAAACCAGGTACCGGTTGTGGTGGGCATGTTCCAGAAAGAAGTGGCGCAGCGTATTGCCGCCCCGCATAACAATAAGGATTACGGCATCCTCAGCGTACTGATACAGGCATTTTACCGGGTAGAATACCTTTTCGATGTGTCGGAGAACTGCTTTAACCCGCCCCCTAAAGTGAAGTCGGGCGTAATTCGCCTGCATCGACTGGAAGAGCAATACGACATCCGCAATGAAAAGAAGTTTTTTCTGCTGGTGAAAACCGCGTTCGGGCAACGCCGCAAGCAACTCCGCAACCCGCTGAAAGGCTTATTTAAGAAAGAAGATTTACAGGACGATATATTTACCAAAAGGGCAGAAGCGCTTACCGTAGCAGATTTCGTAGCCCTCTCGCACAAAATGTTATGAAGCAAGTACTGATCACCGCGAAAGTGAATCCTTATCTCATTAATGAACTGGAACAAAAAGGCTACACCGTAATTTATCAACCTGCTGTTACCTACGATGAAGTAACTGCGCAAATCGGCCAGGTAGACGGTATGATCGTGACCACCCGTATTAAGGTCGATAAAGCGATGCTGGACAAAGCATCCAGGCTGCAGTGGATCGGTCGTTTGGGTTCGGGCATGGAATTGATCGATGTGCCGTATGCGGAAAGTAAGGGCATAAAATGTGTCAGCAGTCCCGAAGGTAATGCCGATACGGTAGGCGAACAGGTAGTGGGTATGTTGATATGCCTCCTGCACAACCTGCTTAAAAGTAATCTCGAACTGCGCGAAGGGATATGGGAGCGTGATGGCAACCGTGCCTGGGAACTGGGCGGTCGCACAGTAGGCATTATCGGGTATGGGCATACCGGAAGCGCCGTTGCCAAACGTTTACGCGGCTTCGGTGTAAACATCATTGCCTACGATAAGTACAAAAAGAACTACGGCACCAGCGAAGTAAAAGAGGTAAGTCTGCAGGAGATATTTGAGCAGGCCGAAATCGTTACTACTCACCTGCCGCTTACAGAAGAAACACGTCATATGGTGAATGCGGAATTTTTTCGTTCGTTCGCCAACCCCATTTATTACATCAACGCTTCGCGTGGTAAGGTGGCAGATACACGTGCGCTTGCAGATGCGTTGGAAACAGGCCTGGTGAAAGGAGCCTGCCTCGATGTACTGGAGAACGAAAAGCTGTCAACCTACACAGAAGAGGAGAAGATATTGTTCAACCGTTTGCTTCGCAATCCCAATGTAGTCATGACTCCGCACATTGCCGGGTACTCTCACGAGGCAACGATCAAGATGGCTAAAATCGTGCTGCAGAAGTTAGATATATAGCTATTATATATATGATAGCTACTGGCTATCGTACTGAAAAAAGTATATATTTGCAGTTCATCAGTTTACAACGCTTCTATGCAAATGGGGGCGTTGCTTTTTTTTCTTATTTCTAAAACAAAAGGTTATGTCTGGCGTAAATTACGTTACCAAAGAAACCCTTGAGCAAATGAGAGAGGAGCTTACGCAACTCAAGACCAAAGGAAGAGCAGAAATTGCCCGCGCTATTTCAGAAGCTCGTGAAAAAGGGGATTTGAAGGAAAATGCAGAATACGATGCAGCTAAAGAGGCGCAAGGCCTCCATGAGGCAAAGATCGCCGTGCTGGAAAATGCCATAGCCACCGCCAGGGTAGTGGAAGCCGATTCCATCGATACATCCAAGGTTTCTATTCTTTGTAAGGTGACGATCACCAATATGGCCAGCAAGAAAACAGTCACTTACCAGTTGGTTTCTGAAAAGGAAGCTGATCTGAAAGCAAATAAGATCTCCGTTACTTCCCCTATCGGCAAAGGTTTGCTTGGGAAAAAAGTGGGTGAGGTAGCAGATGTGGTAGCGCCAAATGGCAGTATGAGTTTTAAGATCGAGAACATCGGTATCTGATACAATACATTATTATAACGAAAGGCCCGTCTGTTACAGACGGGCCTTTGTTTTGAGCATCAATTCAAATTGCTTATTTTTCCGTTACCTTAAAAACCTGTGGGCCATGACACTTTTTTCCAAGATCATTAAAGGCGAAATTCCTAATTACCGCATTGCCGAAAACGACCAGTTCTACGCTTTTCTCGATATTTTCCCGCTGATGAAAGGGCATGTACTCATCGTGCCGAAAGTGGAAACCGATCGCTTTTTCGACCTGGAAGATGACCTGTTGCGCGAGTGCCTTCTATTCGCCAAACCGATTGCCCTGGCGATAGAAAAAGCATATCCCTGCAACCGCGTAGGCATAAGTGTAATGGGGCTTGAAGTGCCGCATGCGCATATGCACCTGGTGCCGATCAACAGTGCTGATGACCTGAACTTTACGCGTCCTAAATTGAAATTATCGACCGACGATTTTCAAACCATCCAGGAGCGGATCATTTCCTTCCTGTAAATAAAGAAGGGCGTATACGGGCAATGGGCCTGTATACGCCTTGGTATATTTTACATGAACTTGTTTACGGAACGTAAAACTTGAACCCGATGCCATGCAGCGTTTCCAGCCTGATGTCATCGACGTCGTCGAAATGTTTCCTGATCTTAGTTATGAAAACGTCCATACTGCGGCCGAGGAAGTAGTCGTCTTTACCCCAAACGTGGTAAAGTATTTCTTCGCGTTTAAGCGTTTTGTTGGCGTTTTCGCAGAAAAACTTCAGGAGGTCGGCTTCTTTTTGTGTGAGTGTGGATTTGGTTTTGCCGTCTTTGTCCAACAGCTTCAGTTCTCCATAATCAAAAGTGAGGGGGCCAAGTTGAAATTGAGCGCGTTTGTCGGCGTTTAAAGGCCGGGTCCTTTTGAGGAACACTTCGATGCGCATCAATAATTCCTGCATGCTGAAAGGCTTGGTCACGTAGTCATCCGCACCGGTTTTAAAACCAGTGATCTTATCTTCATCCATCGATTTGGAGGTAAGAAAGAGTATCGGGATAAGGTCGTTTTTCTTCCTGATTTGCTGGGCGAGTGTAAAGCCGTCCTTTTTAGGCATTACCACATCCAGCAAACATATATCAAACATTGCTTTTTGAAATTGTTTCCAGGCCATCTCTCCGTCGGAGCAGTGTGTTACTTCGTACCCGGCTTCTTCCAATCTGCGTTTGGTAACAGCCCCCAGGTTGTAGTCATCTTCAACAAGGAGGATTTTTGCTTTCGTATCCATCTACGAACTGGATTAGGGTAAAGTTGATAATTGATAAAAAGAACAAGTCTTCATAGTTGCTATGGTATTGCAATGGGGCTTTCCGGGAATTTTACCGGCAAACCCGGTTCAAAATAAGTACATTTTCGCAATTAACAAATAATAATACCTTGTTCATTCCTGTTCATTTTGTATAAGCTATTTGGAAATTCGCTCGGGATTGAGTTTTAAAAATGCCTCCCAGCCCTTGGCTTTGCCGGCCCCTGCCGCCGGTCCCGAGTCCTGGAAGAAGTGGCAAACCGCTACTGCCAGTGCATCGGAGGCATCCAGGAAGGTGGGGCGTTCGTTGTATTGAAGGATGTGCCGCAGCATTTGCCACACCTGCTCCTTGTCTGCATTACCGTTGCCCGTTATGGACTGCTTCACTTTTTTAGGGGAGTATTCGGCTACCTGCAAACCGGCCTGCATGGCGGTAGCAATGGCCACGCCCTGGGCGCGCCCCAGCTTTAGCATACTCTGTACGTTCTTGCCGAAAAAGGGGGCTTCGATAGCGCAACAGTCAGGTTTGTATTGTAAAATGAGCTCGTTTACCCGCGAATGGATCAACTGCAAGCGCTCATAATGGTCTTTGTGTTTGGATAATTTAAGTACGTCCAGGTCTATCACTTTGGCCTTTTTACCCTCCACTTGGATGAGTCCGTACCCCATTACGATCGTACCGGGGTCTATTCCAAGAATTATTTTTGATTTGTTTGCCAACCGCAGTTTATTTTTGCCAAAATCTGAAATCCTGAACAAAAGTACAAAAATACTCCTCAATTACCTGTTGGGCATCAGCCTGTTCGTTTGGTTAACCTACTCGATTTACACACAGCTAATGAACCAGGCCAACCTGGGGGAAGCGCTCGATCGCATGCTCGATCTACTGGCCGACCGCGGCTTGTTCACCCTTTTAGGGGTTATTTTGCTGATGTTGGTGAACTGGGGGCTGGAGGCCCGTAAATGGCAGTTCCTCGTAAAACCGCTGGAGGATGTGCCCTTTCGCCGGGCGTTTATGGCCATCTTATCCGGCGTATCGCTGTCCATCAACACACCAAACCGCATTGGCGAGTACGGAGGGCGCATCCTGTATGTAAAAAATCGTAACAAGCTGAAAGCCATAGCGGCCACGGTGGTGGGCAGTTTTAGTCAGCTGATCGTGACGGCGCTGTTCGGACTGGCCGGCCTGATTTATTATTTAGATAACTTTGGCTTAAACGAAGCTGGGAGCCGACTTTCGCCCCAGGTGAGAGAGATAGGGCTCATTTGCCTGCTGGTAATTGTTTCCTTGTTGATTATATTACTTTATTTTCGACTAAAGATTATCGTCTCGCTTTTTGAAAAGGTATCCTGGTTGCGGAAGGCTAAAGTGTTTATACAGATCATTGCCCGGTATTCCCCCAAAGAACTGCGAAAGCTGCTGCTGTTATCCGCAGTGCGATACATAGTCTTCTCGGCACAGTATTTGATTTTATTGTATGTGTTAGGTGTTGAACTTGTGTGGTGGCAAGGTCTTTTGATGATCAGTACCATTTACCTCGTTATGGCGGTGGTACCCACGATTGCAATAGCAGAACTGGGCCTTCGCGGAAGGGTAAGTATTTACTTCCTGGGTTTGCTAAGCCCCAATACGGCCGGCATAATTGCTGCCACCGTGGCGATATGGCTCATCAATCTCATACTGCCCGCCGCAATGGGCAGCATTCTTCTGCTGGGCGTAAAAATATTCAAGGAAAAATAGCGATGATCAATGAAGCATTTGTTACTAATACTTTGTGGGTTAACCATTGCCAGTACCGTCTTCGCACAAAGTGATTTTTGCGGGGCCGCCAACACGTCTTTCAAGGCAGGCGAAAGCATCACGTTTAAAGTGTATTACAACCTCGGCAAAATGTTCGTTGGCGCCGGGGAAGCTACCTTTTCCACTTCTCTCGAAAAGTATGCGGGTCATGATGTGTACCACGTAGTAGGGGACGGTAAAACGTTTCGTACCTATGACTGGATATTCAAAGTGCGCGACCGCTACGAAAGTTATATCGATACGGCTACCATGCGTCCTTTGCGTTTTATCCGCAATGTGAACGAGGGTGGCTATAAGATTTCCCAGAACGTGGTGTTCAATAACGAAGCGTCCACTGCCACGAATGAAAAAGGTGCGGTCTTTAAGATGCCGCCCTGCGTGCAGGATGTGATCAGCGCGATCTATTACGCCCGTAACATCGACTTCTCCAAATACAAACCGAACGATAAGATCCCCTTCGCCATGTTCCTCGATAACGAGGTGTACAACATTTATATCCGTTATATCGGTAAGGAGGAAGTGAGCACCAAGTTCGGTAAGTTCCGCGCCATCAAGTTTAAGCCATTACTGGTAAAAGGCACCATTTTCGAAGGTGGAGAAAGCATGACGGTGTGGGTGAGCGACGATGGCAACAAGGTGCCTCTGCGGGTGGATAGTCCCATCTCCGTAGGAAGTATTAAGGTAGATATGGTGGGGTATAAAAACCTGCGCTACAACTTCACATCGCTGATCAGTAAACGCTAAAAGCTCAGCAGTTTTAACAAATCCTTGGCGCGGAAAGGCACGATTTTTCCGCATCTTGCTGCTTCAGAAAAACTTATATTTGTTTACATACTTAACCTGATATAATGGAAGAACGTAAACCTCATATACTATTGGCCGAAGACGATACCAACCTTGGTATGGTGCTGAAAAATTATCTCGAGCTGAATGATTATGAAGTAGAACTGTGCCGCGATGGCATCCTGGCCCTGGCCGCATTCCGTCGTGAGAAATTCGATATTTGCCTGCTGGACATTATGATGCCCAACATGGACGGTTTCAAACTCGCAGAAGAGATTCGTGATGTTGATCCCGATGTACCCTTGTTTTTCCTTTCTGCCAAAACGATGAAGGAAGATATTATCCAGGGCTACAAACTGGGTGCTGACGATTACATTTCAAAACCTTTCGATAGCGAACTGCTGCTGCTCAAGATCAAAGCGATCCTGAAACGCAACCAGGAACTGAACCAGAAAGAGGAGGAGCAACACGAGTTTAACATCGGTGACTACCACTTTAACGCGCGTTTGCGTACGCTGGCGAAGGATGGTCAGTCGCACACATTATCTCCTAAAGAGAACGAGCTGCTGCACATGCTTTGCGAGCATAAGAACGACTTGTTACCACGCGAAGTAGCCCTCAAAAAGATCTGGGGCAGCGATACGTACTTTAACGGCCGTAGTATGGACGTGTACATTGCTAAACTGCGCAAATACCTGAAAGAAGATCCCAATATCGAGATCGTCAACATTCATGGTAACGGCTTCAGACTGGTGGTGAAAGAGTAATCAGAATAACGTATTTCCACTTCCTCTATAAGGAGTTTTTCCTAAATGGGTATAGGCTTTATCGGTGACTTCCCTTCCACGGGGCGTACGCTTGATAAAGCCTTCCTGTATTAAGAAGGGTTCGTATACTTCCTCCAGTGTACCCGCTTCCTCACCCACCGCCGTTGCGATAGTGGTAATACCCACAGGCCCACCTTTGAAGTTCTCGATGATCGTGTGCAGGATGCGGTTGTCCATTTCATCGAGCCCGTATTCATCTACATTAAGGGCCTTCAGACTGAACTTCGCGATCTCCATATCAATTACACCGTTGCCCATTACCTGCGCAAAGTCGCGCACACGGCGTAACAGTCCATTCGCAATACGTGGCGTACCACGGGAGCGGCGTGCAATTTCACCAGCCGCGTCAGAAGTAATCTTGGTATTAAGCAGTCCTGATGCCCGCCAGATGATCTGTTGCAAAGTAGCGGCGCTATAATACTCCAGTCTTGATTTGATGCCGAAGCGGGACAGCAGCGGGGCCGTTAACAGCCCGGAACGAGTGGTGGCACCGATCAATGTAAAAGGATTCAGGTTGATCTGCACAGAGCGCGCATTGGGACCGCTGTCGATCATAATATCGATGCGGAAGTCCTCCATGGCGGAGTACAGGTATTCTTCCACCACGGTGCTTAACCGGTGGATCTCGTCTATAAACAGTACGTCTTTATCTTCCAGGTTGGTGAGCAATCCCGCCAGGTCGCCGGGTTTTTCGATCACTGGTCCGGAGGTTTCCTTGATGTTTACGCCCATTTCGTTGGCTACAATGCGCGAAAGCGTGGTTTTACCCAAACCCGGAGGGCCGTGAAAAAGCACATGGTCCAGCGCTTCGCCGCGCATTTTAGCGGCTTTGATAAACACTTTCAGGTTCGTGATGATCTGTTCCTGCCCCGCAAAGTCAAGTATCTCCTTGGGACGGATGCTGTTTTCAAACTCGCGTTCAGCAGCGCTCAGTCTATTCTCTTCTGGTCGTAAATGCGGATTGGACATAATGTCCAAAAGTAAGAAAACCTGCATTTTGGATGGAGTTATGGCCCCGAAATTTTATTTTTGGGCAATATCAAGCTCCTATGATCATGAAAAAGGCTTTATTACTGGCATTACCAATTAGTTTAGGCATTGTGGCGCAAACGGCTCAGGCGCAAAAGATTCGCGCTAAAGAGGTGAAAAAGATCATTACTACCCTGGCCGCCGACGATATGGGAGGCCGCCCCACTTTTAAACCGGGTATCGACAAGGCTTCTGTCTTCCTGGAGAATGAATTTAAAAAAGCCGGGCTGCAACCCCTGGCCGGTTCCAAAGGTTACCGCCAGGAGTTTAACATGTATACCGTAAAATCGGCTTCCGTACGTTTCCTGGTAAATAGCAGGGAGTGGCGGCGGGACGACGTGGCCGTAGTAAGTAATCAGCCACGTATCGAATGGAGAAACACCGATAAAATCACTGTAGAAACGATTACTGATGCAGGCGTTTTGCGCGACAAGTACCGCGCTGCGCAGGATGGCTCGGTAGAATCACCTACTTTGGTTTGGGTAGATGCTTCCCTTGCCAGCGCCTTCAAAGGACTGAAAGGTCGCCGCGCCCGCCCGCTCATGTCTGGTGAAAAAGATAACCCGGTAGTGTTCGTATTAAAAGACGGTGCGAACGAAAAGGTGGCGGAATGGAGCCTGTCGGCCACGCAGGAACTGAATATTATGCACCTGAACAACGTTGCAGGCATTATTACTGGCGAAAGTAAACCGGATGAGTATGTGGTGTTCTCCGGCCACTACGACCATATCGGCATCCTGAAGCCCAACGAAGCGAAAGACAGTATTGCCAACGGTGCGGACGACGACGCGTCTGGTACCACGGCAGTAGTGATGCTCGCTAACTATTATAAAAAGAAGAAACCTGCACGTAGCATCATCTTCGTTGCGTTTACTGCGGAAGAAATCGGCGGCTACGGTTCGCAGTACTTCTCCCGCCAGCTTGATCCGGCGAAGGTAGTAGCCATGTTTAATATCGAAATGATCGGTAAGGAATCGAAGTTCGGCCGGAACAGCGCGTTCATCACCGGCTTTGAGAAGTCAGACTTCGGAACGATCCTGCAAAAGAACCTGCAGGGATCGGCCTTCAAGTTTCATCCCGATCCTTATCCGGAGCAGAACCTGTTCTACCGTTCGGATAACGCTACCCTGGCCCGCTTAGGCGTACCGGCACATACCATTTCCACTACACAGATCGATAAGGATAAACTGTATCACAGTGTGGATGATGAGGTAGAAAGCCTGGACATCCAGAACATCACCGACATTATTAAAGCAATCGCCAAAAGTGCGGAAAGTATTATCAGCGGAAAGGATACGCCAACGCGTGTAACAGATGTGAAGTAATCAAAACTTGTTATAAGAAAGGGGCTGACCAAAGTGATGGTCAGCCCCTTTTATTATTTTCCGGGTACCTGGTGAACCGTTGTCACAGTTCAAGCGATTACCAAATGATTGCGGTGAGCTCCCGTTTATTTAATTAGAACTTGCCGGTGAACTCATTTTATTTCAGATACCCGATGAAGTTCCTGTCATCAAGCCTTGCATGACTATTTCAGGTCTTTCAATATTTCTTCGATCGCCCTGTCAAGCTGGGGATCTTTGTTTTCCAGTTTGTCGGCGAAGGTAGTTTTCACGTAAATGTCCGGCGCAACGCCTTCTTTCTCCAGGTCTTTTCCGTCCAGCGTGAAGCAACCCCACGATGGCATGCGGTAGTACGATCCGTCAACCAGGCTGCGGCCGGTGGTGAAGATGATCCAGCGGTAGGTTTCGGTACCGATGATCTTGCCCAGCTTCAGTTCTTTAAAGCCGGCGCTGGTCATTTCCGCATCGCTGAGCGATTGCTCGTTGATCAATAGCACGATTGGTTTACCGGCGGGCGCGAAGCTCGGTTGGGGCGAGCGTTTGCCGTTGCGATACTGCCATTGCAGGTAAGGGCGCTGGCTCAGGAAGTTCAGCACGGCGTCGTGTACGTTGCCGCCCGTATTATAACGCAGGTCGAATATCAACGCATCTTTATCCTGCAGCTCACCTACCAGGTCGGTCAGGAACTTTTCCAGCTCCTCGCCACCCATGTTTTTCATGTAAGTATACGCCACCCGGTTTTTCGTCTTTTTATCAACATAAGATTGATTGAAGTCGATCCATTCATTATATAATTCGTGACTGAATTGGTAAGTGCTTTCAGGGTGCAGTTTTACATCGAAGCTTTTGCCGCCGCGGTTAAAGGTCAGCAACAGTTCACGCTCCATAGTAGGACGGGTAAAGTAGATGTCGCGGCACTTTTTCGCGTCCACTTCTTCACCATTTACTTTAGTGAGCACATCGCCGGGTTGAATGTCTATGCCTTTTTTATCGGCATTGCTGTTGTTTACGACGTACTTCACTTTGTATGGATTACCGTTCTCGAACATAATGCCAGTTTCCATCGTGGTATAGCTTTGGGTGATGCGCTCCTCCGGACCATTGGACGAAAAGCCCATGTGTGAGGAGTTCAGTTCGCCCAGCATGTCGTTCAGCAGCACGCGCAGGTCCGTGCGGGTATTCACGAACGGCAGGTATTTGGCGTACTGGTCGCGCAGTTGTGCCCAGTTTTTACCGTGAAAGTCGTTGTCATAAAAGTTCTCTTCCAGGTTAGCCCAGGTTTCATAAAACATCTGGTTAAACTCACCTTCGAGGTTACGGTAAAACGATTTGTTCACTTCGATCTTATCGGCGCCTTTCAGTTCACCATTCAATTTGAAGATGTTGCCATTGTAAAGCGTAAAGTACTTACCGTCTGCCGCGATAATGCCTTCGTTGAAGCCATCGATGTTGGCCACCTTTTCGGTTTTAGGCTGCTCGAACGGTTCAAACACTGTTTTATACAGCTGGTGTTTGCCTTCGTGATTAGAAATGTAAAGAACGGTGGTCTTATCGTCTTTCTGTATCACATACGGGTTCGCCTGCCAGCCATTGGGGCCTACACGCTCCACGCGCTCCATAATGCCTTTGGCGTTGATCGTTACGACCACTTTCTTCTTATCGTCTTTCTTTTCTTCTTTTTTCTCTTCTTTCTTGTCGTCCTTCTTTTTATCGTCTTTCTTTTCCTCTTTCTTCTCTTCCTCTTTTTTGAAGAGTTCATCGAATTTATCCATACGATAAGGCTCGTCAAATTTATCCAACGCTATGCGGTAAATGCGCGGGTTCTGCGCACCGGTGGGATAATCGGGACGGGTACGGTCGGAGCTGAAGTAGATGTATTTACCATCGGGCGACCAGAACGGATCACTCTCAGAAACACCTGTCTTCGTAAGGTTGATCGTTTCCTTCGTCTCGATGTTGTACAGCATAATGTCTGTCTCAAAGTTGCGGATCGCGTTAAAAGCGATGTATTTATCGTCGGGAGAGAAGCGGGGGGTATAGCTGTACATCGCCCATATCTCGTCATTCACGATGTTTTTGCTCTCGAACGTTTTCAGGTCCATGAGGCGTACTTCATCACGTCCGCTGAGGTATACGGCCTGGCTGCGATCTTTGTTGAACGACAGGGCGCGGTTGTTCTTTTTATCGCTGGTAAGCTGTTTTGCTTTGCTTTTGCCGTCGGCTGCAATGGTGTACCAGTTCTGGTAGCCATTCAGGGTTTGACTAAAGAGCAGGGTGCGGTTATCCTTCAGCCAGTATACTTCGCCTGCGCGCTCGGGCGACTTAGGCAATTGCTGGATGAACTTACCTTCTACGTCGCTCACGAACAATTCACCGCGGCTTACGTAAGCCAGCTTTTTACCATCGGGCGAAACGTCGAAGGCAGCTACTTTACCGGCGGTTTCGAAAGTTTGTTGCTTGGCCAGGGTAAAGTTACGGGTCATGCGCAGCGGTAGTTTCTTAGACTGATTCGATGCTACGTCATACACATATACCTGGTAATCTTTCTCAAACACGACGGTGCCGCCATTAGCCGCTACAGATGGACGTTTGATGGAGGTGGTAAAGTTAGTGAGCGCCTTTTTGGTACCGTTGCTGAAGGTATACAGGTTGTATTCACCGTTCGCTTCGTCGGACACAAAGTACACATTTCCTTTGCGGTCGATGGTGGTCCAGAAGTCTTTACCGCGGTAGTCGGTATAACGTTTATAGGTTTTGGAAGCCGGAATATAAGACTGGATATCCGGGTTAAAGTCGCCTTTATAACCTTTACGGTTGCTGAAGTTGTCGCTTTCCCAGGTATCGTTGAAGAAGATTTCTCCCGTAGTAGGATGCTCGGCCAGGTTATGCACCTGGTTAAAATAGTGGTTAAACAGTCTTACGGGCGTGCCGCCATCTACACTCAATTTATAGCCGGTGGCCTGTCCCTCGCGAACGGAGCGGATGTAGAGCGTTTTGGAATCCCATGCCCAGTTTTCGAGTACGTCGCTGGTGCTGTGGAAGGTAAGTTGCTTTACCTCGCCGCCGTCAATCGGCATTACGAATACATCCGCATTGCCGAACTGGTAGCCGGTAAAGGCGATCCATTTGCCGTCGGGCGATACTTTGGCGCCGGTTTCGCTGCCTGGCATGGCGGTAAGGCGGGTGGCGTTGGGTTGACTAACGTCCGCTTTCCAGAGGTCGCCTTCGTAGCTGAATATCACGGTTTTTCCGTCTGGAGTAAGCGTGGGGCTTGTGGTGAAATAAGCTTCGCTGGTCTGGGCGCTGGCAGTTTGGCATAGCAGCGCGCCCAGGAAACTAAGAAATGTAGTCCTCATGAAGTTGATTTTGTAGGCGTCAAAATAAGAAGGAATCGGCATATCCCGAAACCATTTGTACTATTCCCGTCCCTCTATTACCTGGAACAGCGCGTCACGATAAGTATCCCCGATGGGGATCACGTCCTTCCCGATAAAAATGCGGCTGCGTTCGATGGTATCGGTTTTTTCGAGTGATACAATGTAGGACTTATGTACGCGCATGAACCGGGGGGCGGGTAATATCTTTTCCATCCGCTTCATATTCTGCAGCGTGATGATCTTTTCGGTAGTGGTTTGTATGGAGATGTAGTCTTTGAGGCCTTCCACATACAGGATGTCGGCCAGTTGCAGCTTCACCATTTTGTTATCCGTTTTTACGAAGATGAACCCTGGTGTGTCGGCAGGCTTTTCCGCTATGGGCAGAGGTTGGGCTGGACGAATAACCGCCACTGCTTTTTGGGCCGACTTGTAAAAGCGATCATAAGCAATGGGTTTAAGCAGATAGTCTACCACATCGTGTTCATAACCTTCCAGTGCATACTGCGGATAGGCGGTGGTGAGTATTACACGTGCTTTTCCGAAAATAATTTTCATGAACTGCAAGCCATTGAGCTGCGGCATTTGTATATCCAGGAAAATAAGATCGGCACCACCGCTTTCCACAGTAGGTAAGGCTTCCAGCACATTGGTCGTGCTTAACACCAGTTCCAGGAAAGGCGTTTTCTGAATGTAATCAACGATCACATCCAGCGCCAGCGGCTCGTCATCAATCGCTATGCAGCGAAGCTTTTGCATGATCAGTTTAATTGCAGGTTCAGTTCACAAATATAGTAGTCGTTCCTCGTTTCGATGTGCAGCTCGTGTTTTTGCGGATATAACAACGCGAGCCGGCGTTTGATATTCGTTACCCCGATGCCGCCCGTTTCATCCTTGCCCAGCAGGTTGACACGGTTCTGCACATACAGTTGCAGACTGTCGTCATTCAGTGTCAGTTGTATGATCACCGGGTCGGCCGGATCATTAAGTACGCCGTGTTTAAAGGCGTTCTCGACAAACGCGATCAATAATAGTGGTGCAATATGTTGATGCGTTACCTCGCCTTCCACCAACAGATCCGCATAAATCGTTTCCTTAAAACGCATCTTCTGCAACTCCACGAAGTTGTGCAGGTAGCGTATTTCTTTTTCCAGCGGTACACGTTTGTCTTCGGTATCGTACAGCATATACCGCATAATCTCCGATAGTTTCAGGATGGCCGCGGGTGCTTTTTCTGAGTGTTGATACGATAATGAGTAGATGCTGTTGAGCGTATTAAACAGGAAATGCGGATTGATCTGCGACTTGAGAAAAGATACTTCCGCACTCAGGCGTTGCTTTTCCAACTCGCGCTGCTCGCCCCGCATACGAAGCCATTGCTGCCCGAAGCGGACTGCGCTGCCGAAAAAGATCCACGTGCCGAAGCGCAGGTAATTGTCTTTAAAGTAGTACGACAGCGGCGTATTGTTAAAATAGTTATGCACGCCAAACCAGCGGAGAAACAGTATTTCTTCTACCAGGTAGCGCAGGCTGATGGCGCCCAGTACTAGCGCCATGACGGCGAGGATCCATGCAACATACTTTTTACGCTCCAGCAGCTTGGGATGCAGCCATTGGTAGTTGATATAAAAGACGGCCAGCTTCAATATGGTAAAGCTTGTGCCCCATATATTGAAAGTGAAATCGATGGTGATGTTCAGGTAGAAATCCACCACCACTACTGTGATGAACAGCAGCAGCGTGAATAATCTTTGTCGTTGCGATGGCGTCATATACGTTCAAAAGTAGCCAGTACGGTACGCCCCTTCGTCTTTCATTCGACCAACTGCCCTTTACGTACGACGAACGGCCGGCGGTTATGTTGGTCGTGCGCACGCGCCGGTTGGTATAAATAGGGGGCGTCGGCCGGGTAAGGACGGGCATCTTTGCACTGTTCCTCAATTTAAGGCATATGAAACCAGTTTTTACTTTCGTTCTCGTTTTTTTACAGCTTTACCTGTACGGCCAGGGTCGGGTTACAGGCCGCGTGGCCGGTCCGGCAGCGCCTTTCGCCACCATCGCATTATTAAAAGCAACCGACAGCAGCCTGGTACGGGGCGGGCAATGCGATAGCCTCGGCCGGTTCGATCTGCCTGCCGCTTACGGCCATTATATGTTGGCTGCGGGCAAAACTTACAGTACGCCTTTTATATTGGACAGTGTTCGCACGTCTGTGGAACTACTGCTCGAACCCGCCGCCACCGCGTTAAAAGAAGTGAGCGTTACCGCCAGCAAACCTTATATAGAACAACAGATCGACAAGCTGGTGCTGAATGTGGAGAATAGTGTGATGGCCGCCGGCAACACTATATTCGACTTGCTGTTACACGCTCCCGGTATGAAGCAGGACCAGGACGAGAACCTGGTAATGATGGGGAAACCCGGCGTGCAGATATGGATAGACGGCCGTCCGTCACCATTATCAGGCGAGGCATTACGCACCTGGTTAAAGAACCAGCCGGCCGATGTAGTGGCTAAGATAGAGCTGATCGCCCATCCCTCGGCGCGTTACGATGCGGCGGGTGGGGCAGGCATTATCAACATCCGCCTGAAGAAAAATGTACAGCAGGGCGCTAATGGCAATGTATACACCTCACTCGCAGCAGGAAGGTATCCCAAAGGTAGCGCGGGGCTGAATATGAACTACCGAAAAAACCAGCTGAACTTCTTCGGCAACTACAGTTACAGTTATTCCGAGTCGTTTAACTACCGCACCCAAAGCACCACGAGCGCGGGCAAACCCGTAATGAGCTATGATAATTACTGGCACCCCATCGGTCATTATCATTACCTGAATGCCGGTGCCGATTATAAGCCTGACAGCCGCACCACGATCGGTTTACTGGTGAATGGTAACCTGAGCGCCACCGATGCCACCACGGACGCCAATACGGTCGTATACGATCTCCAAAGCACGCTCAGGGCCCGCTCCGCCGCAACGGACCGCTGGCATCGTTTGGGCTACAACCTGAACTTCCTCCGCGAACTCGATACACTCGGCAGCACTTTTAATATGGATGCGGATTACTCCCGCTACGATAAAACCGCCCGCGAAGGCATTACCAACGATGACGGTTACCACATTTTTATATTGCGCAACGCCGCACCAGTAAATGTTGCCGCCGCATCCTTCAAAGCAGATTATGTAAAGTATTTCACTAAAACCCTGCGGATAGAAGGCGGCATTAAAGTGAATCATGTGCGTACCGATAACGACATCCGCTATGATTCCTTATTACAACAAAAGTGGGTGCTGGATAAAGCCCGCAGCAACCAGTTCGTGTATACGGAGCAGATACAGGCGGTCTATATTGCCGTTGCCCGGGAGTGGAAGCAGCTAACCGTACAGGCAGGCCTGCGCGCAGAACGTACGGATGCTACAGGTCATTCGGTGACGCTCGGCCAGCAGGTGCAGCGCCGGTACATCGACTTGTTCCCAAGTGTCAACATCCTGAAGAAGATCAATGAAAACAATACACTCAGTTTTAGTTACGCCCGCCGCATCGACCGGCCATCGTATCAATCGTTAAATCCATTCGCAGTAGCGATCGATCCGTATAATATCCGTACGGGTAACCCGTACCTGCGCGCGGCGTACAACAACACGTTTGAGCTACGACACGGCTTCCGGCAGTTTTTGTGGACGACGCTGTACTATCGCCGCGGCAGCAATGACGTGAACAGCATTTACCTGCAAGACGATGTGACCAAAATACAGACCGTCACCTATCAGAACATTGGCAGCAGCGACTACGGCTATATTTCCGTAAGCGCCGGCGGCCCGATCACCAGCTGGTGGCAGATGGACCTGAGCGGTGGTTTCGGTTACGCTGCCTATCGCTCCGCCACTTTCGAAACAGGCAACTGGGGCGCGGAAACCAGCCTGGATAACACTTTCACCTTTTGTAAAGACCTCCGCCTGATGATCAGCATGTTCTATAACACCGCCGCTCCCGGTGCGCAACGGTTACAACGGGCCAACTACGGCGGCAGCATCAGTGCTAATAAACCGGTGTTCAATAAACGCGGTCGCGTAAGCCTCAGCGTGCAGGATCCGTTTAACCTGCAACGTTATGATGCGGACATCTATACCAATGCCTCCACCATTCGCTGGATCAACCGTTGGGAGAGCCGGAAAGTGAGTGTAAGTTTCTCCTGGAAGTTCGGTAGTCAGCAGATTAAGGCGGCGCGCGAAAGGAAAAGTGGATTGGGGGATGTGGAGAAGAGGGTGAATATGTAGTAAAAAATCCGTCATGGCGACCGCAGGGAAGCCAACCTCCGCGCTGACTGTCGGGGTTGCAAACACAAGATGACGAAAGACGAAATAAACAAAGTCAAATATAAAGCAGAAAAAAAGCCGGCACTTTCCAGTGCCGGCTAATTCGCGTATTAAACTACGATGTTGATCATTTTACCTTTTACGAAGATAATCTTCTTCGGGTCCTTACCTTCCGTCCACTTCTGTACAATGTCGTTGGCAAGGGCGATCTTACCTGCTTCCTCGGCTTCCACGTCCAGCGAAATATTAATGGTGGTACGCATTTTACCGTTGATGGACACAGGGTATTCTTTCGCACTTTCGGTCACATACTTCTCTTCGAATACCGGGTAGGTTGCATCGAGAATGGAACCGCTGTTCCCGATAAGACTCCACAGTTCCTCAGCAATGTGCGGCGCGTACGGCGTAAGCAGGATCAGTACCTGTTCCAGTACGGCTTTCTTATGGCATTTCAGGTCGCTCAGTTCATTCACACATACCATGAAGGCACTTACGGCGGTATTGTAGCTCAATCGCTCGGAGTCGTCGTCGATTTTACGGATGGTTTTGTGTAAGGTCTTCAACTCGTCGGCGGTGGGGGCGTCGTTGGTGACGATGAGGCCCTTTTGCTCGTCGGCGAAAAGGCGCCAAAGTTTCTTCAGGAAGCGGTGTACGCCCTCAATACCTTTGGTCTCCCATGGTTTGCTTTGCTCCACCGGGCCGAGGAACATCTCGTACATTCGGAAGGTATCGGCGCCGTAACGCTCCACCAGCTGGTTCGGGTTAACGGTATTGTACTTGCTCTTGCTCATCTTTTCAGACAGCGTACCGCAAATATATTTACCATCTTCCAGGATGAACTCCGCGTTGGCATAGTCTGCCCGCCATTTTTTGAATGCTTCGGTATCGAGTTCCAGGCCGTCTACGATGTTCACATCTACATGCAGTTCATCCGTTTCATGCTGATCTTTTAAACCGGCCGATACGAATTGCTGTGTGCCGCGAATGCGGTATACGATACGGCTGCTGCCGGTAATCATACCCTGGTTCACGAGTTTTTTATAAGGTTCGTCGAAGCTGATATAACCGAGGTCGTAAAACACTTTCGTCCACAGGCGGGAGTACAGCAGGTGACCTACCGCGTGTTCGGTACCACCGATGTACAGGTCTACCTGGTTCCAGTAATCCGTTACGCTGCGGTCTGCAAAAGTTTGGGTATTGTGCGGGTCCATGAAGCGCAGGAAGTACCAGCTGCTGCCGGCGTAACCGGGCATGGTGTTGGTCTCGCGCAGACTTCCATCCGCTAACTCTACCCAATTACGTACGTTGGCCAGTGGGCCTTCACCTTCTGCACCGGGTTTGTAGTTCTCAACGAAAGGCAGCTCAACGGGTAATTCGTTCTCCGCTACCGCGTAAGGAATCCCATTTTTGTAGACGATCGGGAACGGTTCGCCCCAGTAACGCTGACGGCTAAACCCTGCGTCACGCATTTTATAATTGATCTGGCGTTTACCTTTACCGGATTTTTCCAGTTCGCTTATCACCAGTTCCATGGCGGGTTTCATGTCCATGCCGGTCAGGAAGTCGCTGTTCACGAGTTTTCCTTCTTTGGTAGGATTCGCTTCCTCGCCGGTATAAGCATCGCCAACGATGTTGGTGATGTGAATGTCGAAGTGTTTGGCAAAGTTAAAGTCGCGCTGGTCGCCACACGGAACGGCCATAATGGCGCCGGTGCCGTAGCCTGCCAGCACGTACTCCGATATCCAGATAGGGATCTGCCGGCCATTGAAAGGGTTCAGTGCATAAGCACCAGTAAAGGCACCGGTAACCTGCTTCACTTCCGCCATCCTTTCGCGCTCGGAGCGGCTTTGTACGTAGTTTTTATACTCGTCGATCGCTTCGCGCTGTTCGGCCGTGGTGATGATCTGCACGAGGTCATGCTCCGGCGCCAGCACCAAAAAGTCTACTCCAAAAATGGTGTCGGGACGGGTAGTGTAGCATACGAGCTTTTCACCCTGGAGGCCTTCGATCTCAAAGTTGATTTCCGCGCCCTGGCTCTTACCGATCCAGTTGCGCTGCATATCTTTCATCGCCTCGCTGTACGCAACCTGCTCCAGCCCTTCGAGTAAACGATCTGCATATTCAGTGATGCGCAAAAACCATTGGCGCATTTTTTTCTTCACTACGGGATAGCCACCACGTTCACTAACGCCGTTGATTACTTCGTCGTTGGCAAGTACGGTACCCAGTTCGGCACACCAGTTTACTTCGGCGTGCGCAAGAAAGGCGAGGCGGTATTGCATCAGTATTTCACGCTGGTCGGCTTCAGAAAAACCTTTCCAGGCATCGGCCGTAAAGCGGATGTTGCGGTCGCCGGGGCATTCGTGCTGCGCGTTACCCTCGGTTTCGAAGATCGTTACCAGGTCGCTGATGCGTTGGGCTTTCGACAGCTTACGGTTAAACCAGCTTTCGAACAACTGGAGGAACAACCATTGTGTCCATTTATAGTAAGCCGGATCACTGGTACGAATTTCGCGGTCCCAATCGTAGCAAAAGCCGATGTTATCGAGCTGGTCGCGAAAGGTCTTGATGTTATTTTCGGTGGTTACGGCCGGGTGCTGACCGGTTTCCAGGGCGTATTGTTCTGCGGGCAGGCCAAAAGCGTCGTACCCCATGGGGTGCAACACGTTAAAGCCTTTCAGGCGTTTGTAACGGGCGTAGATGTCGGAAGCGATGTAGCCGAGCGGGTGGCCAACGTGTAGTCCGGCGCCGGAAGGGTACGGGAACATGTCCAGTACATAACACTTCGGTTTGGAACTATTATTGGGTACCAGGTATGCCTGGGTGTCTTTCCATCGCTGCTGCCATTTCTGTTCGATCGCTCTGAAATTGTATTCCATATAATTGAGGTATGCTGAAAGTTACACGCAGCCCATGCACTGGAACAGCGTCAAATCCATATATTAAAAAATAAAAATGTTAAAATGCCGTTTAAGATGGCAAAAGTAAACATAACTGCTAATTTTTATTATTTTCGCCAATAAACTAAAGATTAATGGCTCAACCCGGAAAATCGTCAGCAAAGAAATCGAAGCCTTCCTACATTTATTCAATTATCGGCGTTGCGCTGGTATTGCTCATGTTGGGCGTTCTTGGCCTTATCATGATCAACGCGACCAAACTGAGCGTGTACTTTAAGGAAAGCATCGTGCTGAACGTAATTCTGCGGGATGATGTGCCGGAAAAACAGGCCCTCGCCCTGCGCGATACCCTGGCCTCCAAACCTTTCGTTAAAAATATCAAGTTTATTTCCAAAGAGCAGGCGGCAGAAGAGTTTAAGAAGGAGTTCGAGGACTTTACCGCGCTGCTGGGCTACAACCCGCTGTATGCGAGCATCGAGATCAGCCCGAACGCTGCCTATGTGAATAACGACAGTCTTAAAGTGATCGAGCAGTCGCTCATCTCGCAGAACAATGTGCGGGAAATTCACTACCAGCGCGCCCTGGTGCAGCAATTAAATGAAAACGTACGTAAAATAGGCCTGGTGTTACTGGTCATCAGCATTGTGCTGGCGGTAGTAGTACTGGTACTTATCGATAATACTATCCGCCTGGCGATGTTCAGCAATCGCTTCCTCATCAAAACCATGCAGATGGTGGGTGCTACCCGCGGCTTTATTGCCAAACCTTTCGATATCCGCAGCATTATCAATGGCGCTGTAAGTGCCCTGCTGGCCATTGCCGGACTGGTAGCGATCATTTATTTTATCGAAAGCCAGGTGCCCGAACTGAAGGCAATGCGCGATTACTTCATGTTCGCTGTGTTGTTCGTGGGACTCATCATCCTGGGTATCGGCATTTCATTCCTCAGTACGCACCGTTCGGTGATGAAGTACCTGAAACTGCGCCTCGACGATCTTTATTAATTTTGATAACTTATTCTGAAATACTTATTTATGGCTAAAGAAGCTGCAAAAACAACCACTACCACATCCGCCACACCTGTACAGGAGTCCAGGGGACTGTTCGGTAAAGAAAACTATACTTACATGCTGGCAGGCGTTGTGCTGATCATTATCGGCTTTTTGCTGATGATGGGCGGTGGCAGCAAAGACGGTTCTTTCGACGCGAGCGAAGTATACAGCTTCCGTCGTATTACCCTGGCACCGATCGTTATCCTGCTCGGACTGGCGGTAGAAGTATACGCCATCATGCGTAAGCCCAAAGCATAATCGTAAAAGACATTTTAGATATACCTGGGAAGCGATGAACACATCATCGCTTTTCCTTTTAACCAGATTGTTAGATGAGTATTTTAGAAGCGGTTATTATCGCCATTGTAGAGGGGCTCACCGAGTTTATCCCCGTTTCCTCCACCGGCCACATGATCATTGCCAGCGCCATCATGGGCATTAATAAAGATGAATTTACCAAACTGTTCGAAGTGTGCATCCAACTGGGTGCCATCCTGGCCGTAGTGGTGTTGTACTGGAAAAAGTTCTTCGACTTTACCCGCCTGCAGTTTTATATCAGACTTATATTCGCCGTACTACCCGCCCTCATCCTGGGCTATTTACTGGGCGACTACATCGATGCCGCCCTCGAAAATCCTATGGTGGTAGCCATTATGCTCGTACTGGGAGGTATCGTCCTCTTATTTGTAGATAAATGGTTCAATAAGCCAGAAATCGATTCTGAGGAAAAGATCAGCTACTTCCAGGCCATCCGCATCGGCCTGTTCCAGTGCCTGGCCTTATTACCGGGCGTTAGCCGCAGCGCCGCCACCATTATTGGCGGTATGCAACAAAAGATGACCCGCAGCGCTGCTGCCGAGTTTTCGTTCTTCCTGGCCGTGCCGACCATGGCCGCTGCCACCGGGTACAAAATCTTAAAACACCACGAACTGCTCACCTCCAATCCCGATAACTGGAAATTGCTGGCCATCGGTAACGTGGTCGCCTTCATCGTAGCCATGCTGGCGATCAAGTTCTTCATCGGTGCCCTCAAAAAGTACGGCTTCAAAATGTGGGGTTACTACCGCATTGTAGTCGGCCTGATTATCATCGGGGTACTCGCAGCGGGGTATACGCTCGAAGTGTAGTACAAAGTTTTACAGGAAGCCGGGGCTCATGGTCCCGGCTTTTTTATGGTGTGCCATCCTTCCGGCAACGGTTAGTTTATGTAACTATCTTTTTCTTCTCTCCCCATCCGCCGTTGTCGCACACTTCAGCGACCGTAACCTCCTTCAAGAATGGTTAAAATACTACTATACCCGGGTGCCTTCCCTTGCCTGGTCTCCATAGTTCATGAGAGCGTCCTTCAGGGTGGGAGGCTGCATCCTCCCTACATCCTGTATACATCCTGTATCCGTCATTCGTTCATCCTTCGTATATCCTTCGTATATAGTTCGTATATGGTTCGTATAGCTACGAAGGATGTACCTAGTATGTACGAAGGATATACGAACTATTAACGAAGTATCCTGCAAGGTTGGTCGGAGGATGTTCGATAGCATATTACCGGATGTGCCGGAGTCTGGTCATTCCTAAGGGTCATTGCTGCCCCGATCAGGGGCAAAAGCGATCTCTACCGCAATGGGCAGGGGCATAAAAAAAGCCGGAACAGGACGTTCCGGCTTCCAGTCAGCAGAAATATGATTACCCCTTCACTGCCAGCAGCAGTTCCAGGTCGGTGTACTTCAATTTGAATTTTTCGCTCAGGTGGTAGTTGGTAAGTGCGCCTTTGTACAGGTAAATACCGTTACGCACACCGCGTTTGATCCATACAAGATTCTCGAAGCCGCCATCGTCGGCAGCGTCCAGCAGCAGGGGCATCAGTACGTTGCTGATGGCCTGTGAGGCTGTGCCGGCAAAACCGGAGGGGATGTTCGGCACGCAATAGTGCAGAACGTCGTACTTCTTAAACACCGGGTTCTCGTGGCTGGTTACCTCCGAGGTTTCGAAGCAGCCGCCACGGTCTATGCTTACGTCAACGATCACCGAGCCGGCTTTCATGTTGCTTACCATGGCTTCGGTTACCACGATGGGGGTGCGGCCGCTCTGGGAGGAGAGGGCGCCTACGGCCACGTCGGCAGTCTTCAGTTGTTCCGCCAGCGTTTTGGGTTGTATCACCGAAGTAAATACCCGCACACCGATGTTATTTTGCAGCCTTTTCAGCTTGTAAATGTTATTGTCAAATACTTTTACGGACGAGCCAAGCGCCATGGCGGTACGGGCGGCAAATTCACCCACAATGCCTGCCCCGATGATTACCACCTTGGTAGGAGGGATGCCGGTTACACCACCCAGCAGGATGCCCTTGCCCCGGTTGCTCGTACTGAGGTACTGCCCGGCAATGAGCATCACGGCTCCTCCGGCTATCTCACTCATCGCCCGCACGATCGGGTAAGTGCCCGCATCGTCTTTTAGGTTTTCGTAAGAAAGCAGGGTAATACGTTTCTCCATCATCTTTTCTACCTGGGCTGCCTTCAGCAACGCGAGGTGAATAGGGGAGATCACGATCTGATGGGGACGTAGCAGTTCAATTTCCTCGTCGTTTAGGGGAGCTGATTTAACGATGATCTCGGCTTTAAACACCTCTTTTTTATCGTAAACGATCTCGGCGCCGGCCTCTGAGTAATCCGTGTCGTAATAATGGGAACCGTCGCCGGCTTTGTGTTCCACCACAATGTGGTGGCCGTTATTACAAAGGATGCTCACCGCGTCTGGCGTCAATGCGATCCTGTTCTCCTGGAAGGAGGTCTCTTTCGGGATCCCGATGTAAAGCCGCGGATTTTTCTGCCGCACGTCAAGTGTTTCTTCCAGAGGGGAATATGTAAAGCCAGCACTCACAACAGGTTTTTGCCTTTGCTCCATAAACTGTGAATAATGTCGGTAATGTTAGGTCCTGCCAAAGATAAGCTATTTGTTACACGCTTGCGCGCGCTGTCAGCCGCCTTTTTTGGTCGGGCAGCACTTCCAGTTGCAGGTGTATGGTGCCTTCCGGCAAAAGCTCTTCCACGATCTCCGGCCACTCTACAAAGCAGGTTGCGTCTTCCTGGTACAACGTATCTTCCACGCCAGCCTCTACGGCCTCCTGGCCGCTCTTCAGGCGGTACAGGTCCAGGTGGTAGATCGACCTGGCTTTGCCATCGGCATCATGGTACTGGTATTCGTTGATGATGGAGAAGGTGGGGCTGGCCGTCGCATCTTCCACGCCTTTGGCCGCACACAGGGCTTTTACGAAGGTGGTTTTGCCGGCGCCCATCTGGCCGTGGAGTACGAACACCCGTTGCTGTGGGAATTGGGCCCAAAAGCGGCTGGCCGCTGCGGGCAGTTCGTCGAACGTAAAGGTCATTTCCATGGCGCTAATTTAGCAATCTGCCTGCATTAAACACACGCTATGGTTCCGAAAGTGTTGTAATATTGCGTGCTGTATAAACACAGCTACTACTACTATGATGACCTATTGGATCGATATCACCGGCACTTTTATGTTCGCAATGTCCGGCGCACTGGCCGCCTGGGACAAAAAAATGTACCACGACCTGTTCGGGGTTTTCTTCACCGGCTTTATCACTGCCATTGGCGGGGGAACCCTGCGCGATGTTACACTCGGCGTGCATCCCATCGCATGGGTAAAAGATGCCTACTACATCCTGGCTATTTCCGCTGCGGTGCTGCTCACCATCCTGTTCCGTAAACAACTGCAACAGTTCCGCCGCTCACTGTTCCTGTTCGATACGATCGGTATCGGTTTTTATACGATACTTGGGGTAGAAAAGTCGCTGCGGTTCGGCGTAAACCCGCTGGCTGCCGTTATCCTGGGTATGATGTCGGCCATCTTCGGCGGTGTGATTCGTGATATGATGGTGAACGAGATCCCGCTCATCTTTTCCCGGCAGATCTACGCTACCGCCTGCCTGGCAGGCGGCATCCTGTTCGTGGTGCTTCGTCATTTGGGTATCGCGGAGAATGTAAACGAGATTGTAAGTATCATTGCCGTGATCTCCATTCGTCTCGCCTCGCTTAAAAACGGATGGTCGCTGCCGTTACTGCGCAGAAATAACTGATATTCCGGATTGCGTAAATTGTTTTCCTGAATACATAAAAGGTTTTTGGCGGGATGTGGTTTCTTTGTACCGGATAACACGCACATTGTTTATTACTCCCCGAAAACCCTTGTCCTGACTTATACCTAACGTATAGCTTGCATAGAAATAAGACCGCTCCAACAGGGGCGGTTTTTTTTATGCCTCGAAAGTTTCTGTATTTTTAAGCCGCTTTGGGTACACCGGTTTCCATATTACAAAAGTATTGGGGGTACGATCAGTTTCGTCCCCTGCAGGAAGATATCGTTAACTCCGTATTGGAGGGCAACGATACGCTCGCCTTGCTGCCCACCGGCGGCGGTAAGTCCATCTGTTTCCAGGTGCCGGCCATGATGCTGGAAGGGGTTTGCCTGGTGGTAACGCCGCTCATCGCGCTCATGAAAGACCAGGTGCAGCAGCTCGAGAAGCGCGGCATCCCGGCCATGGCGATCTACGCCGGTATGTACTTCAAGGATGTGGAAAAGGTGATGGACCTGGCCCGTAACGGCAAGATCAAGTTCCTCTACATATCACCCGAACGCCTGCAAAGTCCGCGCTTCCAGGCGCACTGCGAAACGCTGGACGTGGGGCTGATCGCGGTGGACGAGGCGCACTGTATTTCCCAATGGGGCTACGACTTCAGGCCGGCATATCTTAAAATAGCGGAGATACGCAACTTCTTCCCCCGAACGCCGATATTGGCCCTCACGGCTACGGCTACCCTAAAGGTGCGGGAGGATATTTGTGAGAAACTCGAGTTCACCAATCAAAAGATATTCACCAAAAGCTTCGTCCGCAGTAACCTTTCTTACAGTGTATTCGAGGAAGAAGCCAAGGTAAATCGCATCCGCCACATCCTGGACAGGGTGCCCGGCAGCGCTGTCGTGTACTGCCGCAATCGCCGCCATACCAAGGAAATCGCCGGCTTGTTGCAATCACACGGCATCAACGCCGACTACTATCACGCAGGTTTGCCTGCCGCCGACCGTGCCACTAAACAAGACGATTGGATTACCGGCCGCACCCGTGTAGTCGTATGCACCAACGCTTTCGGCATGGGCATCGACAAACCGGATGTTCGCTCTGTGATCCACTACGACGTGCCCGACAGCCTGGAGGCTTACTACCAGGAAGCTGGCCGCGCCGGCCGCGATGAGCAAAAGGCATATGGCGTTTTACTATACACCCAACAGGAACTCACCGAAATGAAATCCCGCATCCCGCTCCAGTTCCCGCAGCTGGAAGAGATCCGCGAGGTGTACCAGGGCGTGGTGAACTACCTGCAGGTGCCCATCGGCAGCGCCGAAAACGTCTACTTCGACTTCGATATCAATGACTTCGCCCGCAAGTTTGCCCTCAATATCACGATGGCTTACAGCGCCATGCGTATTCTCGAACACGAAGGCGTAGTGCAGCTCAGTGAAAGTGTGTACCTGCCGTCGCGGGTGGAGTTCATCACCAATAAAGAGACCCTCTGGGAATACGAGCGTCATGGCTCCTCGCTGGAACCGCTGATCAAAGCATTGCTACGTACCTACCAGGGCATCTTCGATCACCCGGTGCCTGTCTTCGAAAAACAACTGATGCGCATCCTGCGCACCGATGAAGATACCATCACCGACTGGCTGCAACGCCTGCATCGGCAGGGCATCATCCGTTACCAGCAACGTAAGGACGAGCCGCAGCTCTGCTTCCTGCAGGAACGTGTGCCCGTACAATACCTGCGTGTAGATATGCTGCGCATCGCCGAACGCCGCCGCATCTACGAAGCCAAGATCGACTCCGTTACCCGCTACGCCACTAACACAGATATCTGCCGCACACAATCCCTGGTCACCTATTTCGGCGAAGCCGGCGGGGAGCCCTGCGGCGTTTGTGATGTATGCCTGCGTAAAAAGACAGGCGGCCTCACCGCACCGAAGTTCGATCAGCTGGCACCACTGGTACTGGCGCAACTGGAACAACCGCTTACGTTTAATCTATTGGCAGATGCGCTGCCCGGGGTTAAAGAGGATTTGTTACTGGACGTGCTGGAGTTTATGCTGGCGGAGGAGATGATCGTGCGGGATAAGGATGGGATGATCCGGAGGAAGTAAGGCACAAACGCGAAGACTGGAGCGGAGGGTTGCTTCATTTCATTTGCAATGACGGAGAACATGTGTTCGCAAACGCGAAGACTGGAGCGGAAGTTTGCTTCATTTCATTCGCAATGACGAAGAACATGTGTTGGTAAAAAACAAACGTTCCCCCGCCGTCATTGCAAATGAAATGAAGCAACCCTCGTGTGTAGTCTCCGCGTTAATCAATAAAGCCGCTTATAATTTCACCACCACACCTTCAGCACTGCTCTTAAACCCGGCTTCTATCACACGGATTACATCGAGCCCCTGTTCCGGCGTTACCGGGTTAGGTTTGCCTTCTGCGAGTGCGGCGTACACGCCATTGTAAAAGTCCATATAGTTACCGTTGGTGGACGGCAGGTATTTCTTCACCACTTCACCATCTATTTCACTGTGCAGCAAGCCCCACTCATGCGGCGCTTCGGCACCCCAGTCTGCGCCCTCGGGCAGCAAACCTTTCAGCAGTAAGGCTTCCTGTATGTCGGATTTCGATTTGATGAAGGAACCCCGACGGCCATGCAGGATATACGCTGGTAAGGCTTCCCGTACCAGGTAGCTGCTCTTCAGGCGTACGCGCAGGTTGTCGTAATAAAGGATCAATTCGAAATAATCATCTACCACCGAGTCTTTACGGATGATGCGCACATCGCCGAATACAGCTTTAGGAACGCCGAACAGCTGCAGGGCCTGGTCGATCAGGTGCGAGCCCAGGTCGTAAAGTACGCCGGTGCCGGATTGCGCTACTTCTTTATGTTTCTTGTAACTCAGTTCTTCCTTAAAGCGGTCGTAGTGAAACTCAGCTTCCAGTACATCGCCTACCAGTCCTTCTTCCACCACGCGGCGGATGATCTTGAAGTCACTGTCGTAACGGCGGTTCTGGTATACAATGATCATAAGGTTTTTTTCCTTTGCCAGTTTGATCAGCTCTTCACCTTCGGCGGTATTTACCGTGAAAGGTTTTTCCACGATCACGTGTTTGCCGGCCATCAGGGCGGCTTTGCTATATTCATAGTGCGTGCTGTTCGGGGTGTTTACCACGATCAGTTGCAGGCTTTTATCTTCGATCATTTCGGCCACGCTGCTATACACTTTCACATCCGGAAAGCGTTGCTGCGCCAGGCGTTTGCTGCGCTCTACGATGGCAGTAAACTCAAAGCCCGGGTGCAGGTGAATAAATGGTGCGTGGAATACATAACCGCTGTGACCATAGGAACACAAGCCGGTCTTAATGGGTACGTGCATGTTTCAGTTCTTTTTTAGCAAGATAAAAATTATTAAAACCAGCTGCTCTTCTTTTTGCTGCTGCGGCCGCCAAGTCCCAACGCACCCAGCAAACTGCGGGTGATGATGTTGGCGGCTGTACGGCCTGCCTGCCTGGCCGCGCTGCTCGTCAGCACCGTTTCCAGCAGTCCTTTTTCCTCTTTGGCCTTAGCGCCCTTAGCAGGGGCTTCTTCTTGGGCTTTAGCAGTCTTTTCGGCTGCTTCTTCCAGTTTGGCGGTGAGTATCTCGTAGGCACTGTGGCTGTCTAATTCCTCATTGTATTTCCTTACCAGGCGACTGCTACTTACCAGGGCGTTCAGTTCCTGGTCGCTGAGTACATCCATGCGCGAGCGGGGTGTGGTGAGCATGGTGGCTGCCAGTGGCGTAGGAGTACCTTTTTCACTTAAACAGGTGACCAGGGCTTCGCCGATGCCTATCTGGGTAAGTAATTCGTCTGTTTTATAATAGTCGGACAGCGGATAGTTCTCTGCCGTTTGTTTGATCGCTTTGCGGTCCTGGGCAGTAAATGCGCGCAGGGCGTGTTGCACTTTTAAGCCCAGCTGGCCCAGTACCGATGGTGGCACGTCCATCGGGTTTTGTGTGCAAAAGAAGATCCCTACACCTTTGGAGCGGATCAGTTTAATGATCGTTTCTATCTGCTGCAGCAACGCCTCGCTCGCCTCCTGGAAAATCAGGTGCGCCTCGTCGATGAACATGACCAGCTTCGGTTTATCAAGATCGCCTTCTTCGGGCAGGGTGGCGTACAATTCCGCCAGAAGGCTTAACATGAAGGTGGAGAACAGCTTCGGCCTGTCCTGTATGTCGGTTACACGTACGATGGAGATAATACCGCGACCGTCGTCGCTGATGCGCATGAGGTCATCTACCTCAAACGAGCGTTCGCCAAAGAACATCCCGGCTCCTTCCTGCTCCAGCGCGATCACTTTACGCAGGATGGTGCCGGTGGAGGTGGTGCTGATCTTTCCATATTCTTTCTCTATCTCCGCTTTGCCATCCCCCCCGAAGTATTGTAATACTTTCTTAAAGTCTTTCAGGTCGAGCAACGGCATCTTATTATCGTCACAATACTTAAAGATCATGGCGACGAGGCCGGATTGGGTATCGTTCAGCTCTAATATCTTCGACAATAAAACCGGCCCAAATTCACTGACAGTCGCCCGTAAACGCGCGCCTTTATCCTCGCTGAGCGACAGCAGTTCCACCGGGTAAGCCGATGGCGTGTACGTGCCGCCGATCTTCTGGTACCGCTCTTCGATCTTAGGGTTAATGGTGCCTGCAGCAGCAATACCACTCAGGTCACCCTTAATGTCCATCATCAGCACCGGAATGCTCGCATCGCTCAGTCCCTCCGCGATCACCTGCAGCGTTTTGGTTTTACCGGTACCTGTAGCACCCGCGATCAAACCGTGACGGTTCAGGGTTTTGAGCGGCAGCAATACGTCGGCACCGGTTACTACTTCACCATCAAGTATGGCGCAGCCCAGTTTAAAGTGCTCGCCTTTAAACGTGTAGCCGTTTTTGATGTATTCGAGAAAGGCTTCTTTGTTAGCCATAGGGGAATGTTTAGGGAGGTATACAAAAAGCGACGGCAGCCGCGTGGACTGCCGTGCAACTCATTATTTCTTTGACCCGTTCAACACGATGAGTGCATCGTCGATCGCGGTGTTGATCTTGTATTCAACTGCTTTTACCTTAGTGTGCTCGCTCAGCAGGTAAGCCTTTTTCTGTGCTTCGTCTTTGCCTTCCATATCCATATCGTAGGCGTGCATCCAGTCGTTCATCGCGGTGTTGGCGGAGTCGAGGCCGGCTTGTGCGGTAACGAATGCAGCTGTTTCTTTGCCGGCTTTCTTGTTGGCGGTAATCGCGCTGTCCAGTTCTTTCTTCAGGCTGCGAATCCTGATAGTGCCGGCCATGCCCTCGTTGTGAATGTTCATCACTTCATCTTCCAGCAGTTTTACGGAGTCAACCGGCGCGGTGGCCGTTGTAACCGTCGTATCTTTATCCGCCGTTTTGCCACCCTGCTGGCAGGAGGTGAATACAGCCAGCATCAGGGCTGCGCTACCGATCAATGTCTTGTTCATCATAAATGTTTCGTTTATAGTTCTTCGTCCCGCTCCAGCAGTAAGATGGAGCTTTGTGGTACGATGTAATATTTTTCACCCTGGTATTCCACTTCGGTAGATCCGCCGACCAGGAAGATGGCCAGGTCGCCTTCGCGGGCCTGCAGGGGAATGTATTTTACCTTTTCCTCTTCCGGTTTCCAGCTTTCATCTGCTTCGGAAGGTACGGGAATGGCGTAACCAGGCCCCGTTTTGATCACATATCCCTGTTGTGTTTTTTCTCTTTCTGCAACACCGGGCGGCAGATATAAGCCGCTGGCGGTACGCTCATTAGGCGTAGTCGGTTTTACCAGTACGCGGTCTCCCACTACGATCAGTTTCCTCAGTTTGTTATCAGGCGTAATATGCATATCCTATCTCTGTTTATAGCGCGCTCAGGGGAAATGTTTCTCCTAAGCGTATTCCTTTGTCCGTTTGTTGCAGCACGCCACATTCGTTGATGGGGTCGTGCTCAAAGTAAAGAATGTATTTTTTGTCCAGCGCTTCCTGCAAAAAGCTTTTCTTTTCGTCCAGCGTCAGCAGCGGGCGAGTGTCGTAGGCCATCACGTATGGAATGGGAATGTGTGCCGCGGAAGGCAGCAGGTCCGCCACGTAAACGATGGTCTGGTCCTTATACCGGATCTGCGGCAGCATCATGGCATCGGTATGCCCGTCCACGAAACGGATGTTGATATCATCGGTAAAGGCAATGCCTTCTTTCGACGTAACAAATTCCAGCTGGCCGCTTTGTTGTATCGGTAAAATGTTATCTCTTAAGAAAGATGCTTTTTCGCGATCGTTCGGTTGTGTAGCCCATTGCCAGTGGCGGGCATTGCTCCAGTAACGAGCGTTTTTAAAAGCCGGCACCAGCAGGTCGCCTTCGCGTTTAATACTGCCGCCGCAATGGTCAAAATGCAGGTGGGTGAGAAACACGTCGGTAATATCTTCCCGGCTAAAGCCATGTGCCGCCAGCGATTTGTCGAGTGTATCGGTGCCGTGCAGGTAGTAGTGACCAAAGAACTTTTCGTCCTGTTTATCGCCAATACCATTGTCTACCAGTATCAGGCGTTTGCCGTCTTCGATGAGCAGGCAGCGCATGGCCCAGGTACACATGTTATTGTTGTCCGGCGGATTCAGTTTTTGCCAGATGCTTTTGGGTACTACGCCAAACATGGCGCCGCCGTCCAGTTTAAACATGCCGGTGTTGATGGTGTATAATTTCATGCTCCTACGGTTGTTTGACTCGCTGCTGCTAATTTACGTTGTTTGTGTAATGCGGAGAACAACCAGAGTAAACCGATGCTGAAAAAGACGATCAGCACTAACACAGAATTACGCATCGACGAAGTCATTTGTTCGATAAACCCAAATGAGAACGTACCGATAACGATGGCCAGTTTTTCTGTTACATCGTAGTAGCTGAAGAAGGAGGCGGTATCTTTTGTTTCCGGGATCAGTTTTGCGTAGGTAGAGCGGCTCAGCGACTGTATGCCACCCATCACCAGGCCTACCAGTCCCGCCAGGATAAAGAATTGTGTTTGTGTATGCGTAAAGTAAGCGCCGGTGCAAACACACACCCACAGGGCTACGGTGAAGATCAGCACTTTGAAGTTGCCATACTTTTCAGAAGCTCTCGCCATGGCCCAGGCCCCGAGTATCGCTACGATCTGGATCACCACAACAGTAAAGATCAGCATCTTGTCTTCCATCTGCAGTTCTTTTTTACCGAAGATAGTGGCGGCGAGCATCACCGTTTGTACACCCATACTATAAAAGAAGAAGGCACGCAGGTACGTTTTAAGCACAGGCATGGTACCTACCTGGCGATATACTTTCTTCAATTCCGTAAACCCATCGCGGAAGATGTTGCCTTTCGCCTTGTCCTTCGCCACATGACTGGGCAGCACGCGGAACGTAACCTGTGCAAAACTAAACCACCAGATACCCACTAGCAGGAAAGTGATGGTAATAGCCATACCTGTACTGATGCCAAACGGCTGCAGGGCCACTAAGGCAAAACCCACCAACTGCAGGATTACGCTGCCTACATACCCGAACGCATATCCTCTGGCACTTACCCTGTCACGATCCTTTACAGGCGCTATTTCGGGCAGATAGGAGTTGTAGAATACCAGGCCGCCGGAATAACCCAACGTGGCCAGGATGAAGCAGATCACGCCATATTCCAGGTACCACGGACCGATAGTGTCTTTGCTAAAGAAGAACATCGCCGAACAGCCGATCGCCCCCAGGGTACAAAAGAAACGCAGGAAGCCTTTTTTGTTACCGCGGGTATCGGCAATAGAGGATAATATCGGCAGGCAGAAAACGATCAACAGGTTGGCGAATGACAGCGCATAGGTGTACAAAGCCGAGTTGAGTACGTTGAAGCCAAAGAAGTTCACATAATCGTTGGTAGCCGGGTTCTTTGTAATGCCTACAAAGTAAGCCGGGAAAAAGGTGGTGGTGATCACCAGGTTGTACACGGAATTGGCCCAGTCGTACATGGCCCAGCCGTTAATGACTTTTTTGTTGCTTGTGCTCATAGGTTAAAAGCGTGGAGGGTTTTGCATTCCCGGGCGGAAAAATACACATTCTCAGTGGGAAAGCACGTTTTCGGTGCGCACATTTAACAAATAGGGGAGATGGGTTATTTGTAGTCGGTAATCTTCAGCAGGTGCTGGCAAAAGCTGTACTCCTGGGGGTCGTTGGAGCTTACGATCACGGTACGGTCCATGCCGTACTGGCCGATCAGGCGCTGGTACAGGGCAATGCCTTCTGCATCGAGGTTGGTGCAGGGCTCATCCAGCAGCAGTAAGGGCACGTCCGAAAAGATGGCCAGGGCAAGTTTAGCGCGTTGTTTCATGCCGGATGAAAAGTAGCGTACCTGTTTGTTCACGGCTTTTTCCAGCCCCACTACTTCCATGATCTCACGGGGTTTGTAGCCGGGTAATAGACTTTTAAAGGTCTGGTGAAAATCGAAGCATTCCAGCAGGGTGAACTCTTCGACGAGCTCCAGGTATGGAGCGGCAATGGCGCTGTGCCGGTACAGGTTTTCCTGGTCCAGTGCAGCGCCATTGAGTGTATAAGTGATGTTGCCTTCGTTATGATGATGGTGGCCGCTTACCACCTGCAACAAGGTCGATTTGCCGGAGCCGTTATGCCCCAGTATTGCGTACTGTTGCTTCGCTTCGAACATATGAGATACGCCGCGGAATATCCAGTCGTAATTGAACCGTTTTCCTACGTTATTAAGCGAGATCGTCATTGGCCTTAGTGCTGTAACCTCTCATAATACCACGACCCGATTCACGAATGAAGGAGAGTATTTCATCTCTTTCGTCTGTAGCCGGAAAATCGGCTTCGATGATGCGGATGGCTTTGGAGATGTTATTCGCTTTTACGAAGATGATGCGGTAGATATCCAGTATGTGGTTGATCTTTTCCAGGGAAAAGCCGCGGCGTTTAAGGCCTACGGAGTTAACACCCACATAGCTCAGTGGTTCACGTGCAGCTTTCACATAAGGCGGTACATCTTTACGTACCAGCGAACCGCCGGTTACAAAAGCGTGATCGCCTATTTTGCAGAACTGCTGTACAGCCACCATGCCCGCCAGTACTACGTTGTTGCCAACGGTAATATGACCTGCCAGGGTGGTGTTATTGGAAAATACGCAATAGTCGCCTACTTCGCAATCGTGCGCAATATGGCTGTAAGCCATGATGAGGCAGTTGTTACCGATGCAGGTTTTCCATTTGTCTTTGGTACCGCGGTTAATGGTTACATACTCACGAATGGTGGTATTGTTACCTATTTCAACGGTTGTTTCTTCATTGGCAAATTTGAGGTCCTGTGGGATGGCAGAGATCACCGCGCCGGGGAATATACGGCAGTTGCTGCCGATACGGGCGCCTTCCATAATCGTCACATTGGAACCTATCCAGGTTCCTTCCCCTATCTCTACGTTTTTGTGGATAACGGTAAAAGGATCGATTTTAACATTAGGCGCTACCTTGGCGTCCGGATGTATGTACGTAAGCGGATGGATCATTAAGCTGTATTTTACCTTATCTTGATTTGATGATTTGAGCAATCAGATCAGCTTCAGTAGCGACCTTATTGCCAATGAAAATCGTTCCGCGCATTTCCACAATGCCACGGCGGATTGGGCTCAGCAACTCCATTTTCATTACGAGGGTATCGCCGGGCAACACTTTCTGTTTAAACTTACAGTTGTCTATCTTCAGGAAGTAAGTGTCGTAATTTTCCGGATCAGGCACAGTGTTCAGTGCCAGCATACCACCTACCTGCGACAGCGCTTCGATCTGCAACACACCCGGCATTACAGGGTTGTTCGGGAAGTGCCCCTGGAAGAAGTACTCGTTGAACGTAACATTCTTAATACCCACTACCATGTTGTCGGTCAGATCGATGATCTTGTCCACCATCAGGAATGGATAACGGTGCGGCAGGGTGCGCGCAATGCGGTTGATGTCAAACACCGCCGGCTGGTTTGGATCGTAAATGGGAACGTCCTTGGCGTGTTTGTTCTTTTTGATGTACGCTTTGATCTTCTTCGCAAACTCCACGTTGGAAGCGTGGCCCGGCCTGTTGGCAATGATGTGCGCCTTAATCGGATAACCGATCAGGGCGAGATCACCTACTATGTCCAGCAGCTTGTGGCGTGCCGGCTCGTTCGGGAAGCGGAGGGAAATATTGTTCAGGATACCTTCGCGCTGTACACCGATCTTGTCGCGGTTAAATACTTTCGCCAGGCGGTCCAGCTCATCCTCGGTCATGGGCTTGTCCACCACAACGATCGCGTTGTTGATGTCGCCGCCTTTGATCAGGTTGTTGGCTACCAGGTATTCCAGTTCATGTAAAAAGCAGAAGGTACGGCATGGTGCGATCTCTTTCTTGAAATCGTCCATATGCTTCAGGTTCGCGTGCTGCGTACCCAGTACCTGCGAGTTGAAGTCGATCAGCGCAGTGATGCGGTAATCAACGGAAGGCAGGGCTACCATTTCCACTTTCTTCTCATCATCATAGTAGCTGATGTTGGTGTCGATGGAATAGTAGATCTTTTTAGCGTCCTGTGGTTGTACGCCTATTTCTTCGATAATGTCGATAAAGGGTTGTGAACTACCGTCCATGATCGGAATTTCCGGGCCGTTCAGTTCTACAAGCACGTTATCTACACCACTACCTACCAGGGCCGCCAGCAGGTGTTCTACGGTGCTAACCCGGGCACCGTTGTGCTCGAGGGTGGTACCGCGTGCGGTGTCTACAACATAGTCCACATCGGCTTTCACTACCGGTTGGTCCGGCAGGTCAATACGTTGGAACTTGATACCGAAACCGGCAATGGCCGGCTTAAGGGTCATATTCACATGAGCGCCGGTGTGTAATCCTACACCGGAGATTGTAACCTGGCTCTTAAGGGTTTGCTGGTTGGGCAACTGCGTATTTTCCATCATCATAATAAATAGCTATAATACTTTCCTGACTAACTTAAACACCTTCTTTTTCGGATAATAGTTGCTTTACCATATCCTCGAGTTCTTTCACTCTCTTTTCCAAATCGGGCAAATTTCTAAAAATTGCCTGACTTTTCAGTGAACTTTTATAGTCGAACGCCGGTGAGCCGGTGAGTGACTTATTCGGATCTGTAATTGATTTGGACAGGCCGCTCTGCGCATTGATCTTGGTGCCATCCGCAATCTGGATGTGCCCAACGATACCTACCTGGCCGCCGATAATACAGTTACGACCAATCTTGGTACTGCCGGATACGCCGGTTTGTGCAGCGATCACGGTATTCTCCCCGATCTCCACATTGTGCGCGATCTGGATCAGGTTGTCCAGCTTAACGCCGTTGCGGATCACGGTAGAGCCCATGGTAGCCCTGTCGATCGTTGTATTGGCGCCGATCTCCACGTAGTCATGTACGACTACGTTACCGATCTGCGGCACCTTTTTATAACTGCCGTCCTGCTGGGGCGCAAAGCCGAAGCCGTCTCCACCCAACACACAGCCGGCATGTAAAATCACATGTTTACCTACGGTACAAAAGTCATATACCTTTACACCGGGGAATACCACGGAGTTGTCGCCAATCTTCACATTGTCGCCCAGGTATACGCCGGGATAGATCTTTACGTTATTACCCAGCACCACGTTCTCGCCCAGGTAAGCAAAAGCGCCTACAAAAACGTTCTCACCCATCTTCACCGAAGCGGGTATGTGAGAGGGTTGTTGAATACCTTTTTTATCACCGGCCATCTGGTTGTACTTTTCCAGCAGCAAGGCAAAGCTGCTGTAAGCGTCTTTCACGCGTATAAGCGTAGGCGTTATCTCACGCTCCACGACCAGACTTTCGTTTACGATTAATATAGATGCCTTGGTGGTGTATATAAATTCTTCGTATTTGGGGTTCGCAATGAAACTCAACAGGCCTTCGCCCGCCTCCTCAATTTTAGCGATGTTGTGTACCTTAACGTCCGGATTTCCTTCCAGCTTACCATTTAAGATGGTAGCCAATTGTAATGCGCTAAACTGCATAATTATAATTTGAATTGTTACCTACCAGGCCATCACCGGATAATATAAACGTAATATATAACATGTTAATTCTTTTATAAAACGCTGTTAGCCTAGATTTTCGGATGACAAATGTAGAATTTTTTTATCGGTATAGCCAATGTCTGGCTGATTAATGCATTATCTATGGACGAAATGTCTTTAAACGTGCCGTCCTTGAAAAGGATGTTTATTTTCTCGTCGGTCATGTTATAGGCCCGCAGCGTCGCGTCATCGCTAAAAACGAAGTAATCCAGTTCTTCCTCTGTAAAGCCCCAGGCTTGCGTCACTTTCTGCTTCAGAACGGTCTCGATTTCCTTATCAAAAGGTTCGTTACTCAGTACAACTTTAAACAACTCCCTGTTTATCAGCATTTTGCTCAGCGTACTCAGTACCCTGTCCGGGTGACCTGCCCAGGCCTTGATCGCGCCCATAACATCGTAATCGTCCAGCAGGCAGAATTGCGTGAGACATTCGGGATCCTGCTCAAACTTGCGCTTATTCACCACGTTGTAGAGGAAATAATGCAGGGCGGGGAGCAAAACACCTCCTGGCCGGCCTGTGCCAGGTGTTTGGCGCGGGAAAGTACCTTTACGAGCATGTTTTCCGCGCTTAATACCGTTTTGTGCAGATATACCTGCCAGTACATCAGGCGGCGCGAAACAATGAACTTCTCGATGGAATAAATCCCTTTCTCCTCAACCATCAACTCACCATGGTGCACGGTCAGCATTTTTATAATGCGGTCGTACCCGATTACGCCTTCCGATACGCCGGTAAAAAAGCTGTCGCGGTTCAGGTAATCCAGCCTGTCCACATCTAACTGGCTGGAAACCAGTTGATGCAGGAATTTTTTATGGTAAATGCCATTAAATATCTCGATCGTGAGCGTAAGCGCCCCGTCCATTTCTTTGTTCAACGCTTCCATGAGCATCCGGCTGATCTCTTCGTGCGACACGCCTTCTACAATAGAATGCTCCAGCGCGTGAGAGTAAGGACCGTGGCCCACGTCGTGCAGCAGAATAGCCATTTTGGCCGCTAATTCCTCTTCCGGGGTGATGTGAATGCCTTTACCCTTTAACTCCGATAACGCGCAGCTCATCAGGTGATAAGCGCCCAGGCTGTGATGGAACCGGGTATGCATGGCACCCGGGTAAACGGTTTGTGCCAGGGCCATTTGGTGTATACGGCGTAAACGCTGGTAGTATGGATGCGATATTAATTTGAAAATCAATGGATGATCGATGGTGATAAAACCATATACCGGATCATTGACAATTTTACGTTTGCGCTCAGTCATTCATTAACTTATTTCGGAAGCGGTACAAAGCTAACGTACTAAACGTTCATACCCCACTTTTTTAATGATATGACGCTTGAATTAGAAAATACCCTCATCGGTTTTTACGTTCTTTAACTTTTTATTAGATGAGTGCGCTGGGAATGGGGAATGGTTTTTGACAAAATTGGACGTAAATTTAAAATCTCATATATAAAATACAGCATGAGCAAAATCAATATACTCTGGGTAGATGATGAAATCGATTCGTTACGGTCGCAGATCATGTTCCTCGAAAACAAAGGTTACCACGTTTCTGCGCTCACCAACGGATACGATGCACTCGACTTCCTGAAGGAGAATATTGTAGATGTTGTACTGCTCGACGAGTCCATGCCCGGCATTACCGGCCTGGAAACGTTGGGTAAGATCAAAGAGATCGACCAGCAGATACCGGTGGTGATGATCACGAAAAACGAGGCGGAAAACGTGATGGATGAAGCCATCGGCTCGCAGATCACGGACTACCTTATCAAGCCGGTAAACCCAAACCAGGTATTGCTCTCGCTCAAAAAGATCATCGATAATAAGCGGCTCGTATCTGAAAAGACGACTACCGCCTACCAGCAACAGTTCCGCGAACTGTTCATGGCCCTCAACGATAATCCCGATCACCGCGGCTGGGCCGATATTTATAAAAAACTGGTGTATTGGGAAATGGAGATGCAAAAGGCAGACTCAGAATCGATGACGGAGGTGCTCAGCTCCCAGAAGGCCGAGGCCAATACGGAGTTTGCCAAGTACATTTCCCGGCATTATGCAGATTGGCTGAAACCCAATGCCAAAGACGCGCCGGTACTGTCCCATACGCTGTTCCGCGATAAGGTGTTTCCGCACCTGGACCCGAACGTACCCAACTTCTTTATCCTTATCGATAACCTGCGTTACGACCAGTGGAAAACCATCCTCCCGATATTTTCCGAGTCGTTCCGCCTGGTGGAAGAAGATACGTTTTACAGCATTCTGCCTACGTCCACGCAATATGCCCGTAACGCGATTTTTGCAGGCCTGCTGCCTGTAGACATCGAAGCCCGCTTCCCCGAGGAATGGAAAAACGATGATGAAGACGGCGGTAAAAATCTCTTCGAGGAAAAGTTTTTTGCCGGACAACTGCAAAGTCTGCGGAAGGATATGCGCTTCTCCTACACCAAGGTGGTGAACCATAATGACGGGCAACATCTCGTGAACAACATTCACAACATGATGAACTTCCCGCTCAACATCATCGTATACAACTTTGTCGATATGCTCAGCCACGCCCGTACGGAAATGGAGGTGCTGAAGGAGCTGGCGAGCGACGAAATATCTTACCGCTCCATTACGGCCAGCTGGTTCGAGCATTCGCCGCTGCACCAGGCGCTGAAGAAGGTGGCCGACAAGAAGATCAATGTCATTGTAGCGACCGACCATGGCAGCGTGCGGGTAAAAACGCCGGTAAAGGTGATCGGCGATAAACAAACGACTACCAACCTGCGGTATAAACATGGCCGTAATCTCAACTACGATCCCAAGGAGGTGTTAGCTTTCCGCGATCCGAAAGATGCAGGTTTGCCAAGGCCAAACGTAAACTCATCTTACATTTTTGCGCGGGAAGATGGATACCTCTGTTACCCGAATAACTATAACTATTTCGTGAACTATTACCGCAATACCTTCCAGCACGGCGGCATTTCCCTGGAGGAGATGATCGTGCCCGTTGCGCGGATGGTGAGCAAATAAGCCTTTTTGTTACATTTGCACCATGAATCTGAAAATCACACCCAATAACCTGGCGAAACTGGAAAAGATTTTCGAGGAGTCGAAGTACCAGATCCGGTACGAGAAAGGCACTTTTATGTCGGGCTACTGTGTACTCGAACATAAAAAGGTGGTGGTGGTGAACAAGTTTCTCACCCTCGAGGGACGAATCAACACCCTGCTCGATATTTTACCGGCCATCCAGGTGGACCGCGATTTTATGAGCGCAGAGTCGCAGAAGTTGTACCAGCAGGTGCTGGATAGTAAAGCGATCGCGGATGCCGAAGAGGAAGCGGCGGCCGCTAACGAAGACGAAAACCCTGCTACACCGGAATAATTGTGAGCATTATCAACGTAACATTTTTAGGAACAGGAACATCGCAGGGCGTGCCGGTCATCGCCTGCCCGTGCGAGGTGTGCGCCTCCCTTAATCCAAAGGATAACCGGCTGCGCAGCAGTATTCTCGTACAATCCGAAGCGGGAAATATCGTGGTGGATACTACGCCCGACTTCCGTTACCAGATGTTACGCGCCCACATGAAACACCTCGAATGTGTGCTGGTGACCCACAGCCATAAAGACCATATCGCCGGCATGGACGACATCCGCGCGTTCAACTACTTTCAGAACCGCCCTATTGATATTTACGCCAGCGACTTTACACAGAATGTGATCATCCGCGAGTTCTCTTATGCTTTTGCGGACTTTAAATACCCGGGCATACCCGAAATTAACCTGCGTACCATACCGGACGAGCCGTTTGAGATCAATGGCCTGCACATCACCCCGATTAATGTGATGCACCACAAAATGCCGGTTACCGGTTTCCGCTTTGGCGACTTTACTTACATTACCGATGCGAACTATATCGCGCCGGAAGAAAAAGAAAAGATCCGCGGTTCAAAGGTGCTCGTGTTAAATGCATTACGTCACGAAAAACATATCTCCCACTTTACCTTGAACGAGGCCATCGAGATCGGCCGCGAGCTGGAAGTGCCGCAGTTATACCTCACTCACATCAGCCACCAGCTTGGTATGCACGACGAAGTAAGTAAGGAATTGCCCGAAGGTGTGGCGCTTGCGTTCGACGGTTTACAAATCGAAATTTAGCAGTACATTCATAGAAATATTGTTAACCCATGCTCAAAAAGTTCATCAGGGATTACCTTGACTTTTCCGCGCGCGAGCGTGCCGGCGTATTGCTGCTTTCTTTTGTTATACTGATACTGTATGCCGTTCCTTATATCACACCGCATTTTCGCGAAGTGCCTGCTATTGATAAAGCTGGTTTTGAGCAGGAGATGGCCGCGCTGATGGCCGCACCGCCCGTACGTGAAGCGGTATTTACACCGGTGGCAGCAACACGTTTATCACCCACCTTGTTCGATCCGAACACCTTATTACTGGAAGGCTGGCAGCGTATGGGCGTGAAGGAACGTACCGCGAAGTCGATCTTAAAGTTCGTGTCGAAAGGAGGCCGGTTCCGGCAGGCGGAGGACTTGCAAAAGATATACACGCTCGATAAAGCTACCTATGAGCAGCTGCTGCCTTACGTGCGTATCGCCGAAAAGAGGGATACGGTGTTTCGTCAACCCTTCGTCGCGCGCATTGGTCCGCAACCGATCGATGTAAACGTGGCCGACTCCGCAGCCTGGGAGCAGTTGCCAGGCGTCGGCCCGGGGTTTGCACGGAGGATCGTGCGCTTCCGGGAGCGGCTGGGCGGCTTCTATTTTATGGAGCAGGTAAGGGAAACCTATGGTCTGCCCGATTCGGTTTTTAATAAAATTCAACCTTTTCTCCGCATAGGTAGCATTTCTCTAAGAAAAATAGATATCAATCATATAGATGAGAAATCTTTAGCACAACATCCATACATCGACACGAAACTGGCGGCCCAGCTTATACGTTACCGTAGTGTTCACGGGCCTTTCGGGGCGGTGGAAGACCTGAAGAAGCTGCCATTGGTGGATGATATTATTTATCGTAAAATTGAAAATTACATCACGATCAATTAAACCTCTTTCCAGTTATGAATTTTGAGCCTACGGAAATGCAACAACAGATCGCGCAGATGATTAGGGACTTTGGAAAAACACACATGTTGCCTCACATTATGGACTGGGACGAAAACCAGACTTTCCCCACCGACCTCTTTAAACGACTTGGCGAGCTTGGCCTGATGGGTGTATTGGTGCCCGAAAAGTACAATGGTGCCGGTCTTGGCTACCTCGAATACGTTACCGTTGTCAGCGAAATAGCCAAGATCTGCGGCGCCATCGGCCTCAGCGTAGCCGCTCATAACTCACTCTGCACAGGCCACATCCTGCAGTTCGGTAACGAAGAACAAAAGCAGCGTTATCTGCCTAAACTCGCCACTGCCGAATGGATCGGCGCCTGGGGACTTACAGAACCCAACACCGGCTCCGATGCGATGAATATGAAATGCGTGGCCAAACAAGATGGCGACGACTGGATACTCAACGGTACCAAATCCTGGATTACCCACGGTAAAAGCGGCGACGTAGCCGTAGTGATCGCCCGCACCGGCGAAGTGCGCGACAGTCACGGTATGACGGCCTTCGTCGTAGAACGCGGCACGCCCGGTTTCAGCGGCGGTAAAAAAGAGAATAAACTCGGTATGCGCGCCTCCGAAACGGCCGAAATGATATTCGATAACTGCCGCGTACCTGCCGCCAACGTGCTGGGCGAAGTAGGCGACGGCTTCATACAATCCATGAAAGTGCTGGACGGCGGCCGTATTTCCATCGCAGCCCTTTCGCTCGGCATTGCCAAAGGTGCGTTTGAAGCAGCCGCGAAGTATGCACAGGAGCGCCACCAGTTCGATAAGCCCATCGCCTCCTTCCAGGGTATTTCATTTAAACTGGCGGATATGGCGACCGAAATTGAAGCGGCGGAGCTGCTTACCATGCAGGCAGCCGATATGAAGAACCGGAAAGTGCCGATGACCAAAGAGGCGGCCATGGCGAAGTACTATGCTTCCGAAGTGGCGGTTAAAACAGCCAATGAGGCGGTACAGGTATTTGGCGGATATGGTTATACAAAAGACTTCCCGGTAGAGAAGTTTTACCGCGATGCGAAGCTTTGTACCATCGGCGAAGGCACATCCGAAATACAAAAAATCGTAATTGCAAGAGAGGCGCTGAAGAAATAGGGAAAACGTTTGCACAGTTTTAATACCGGAGCCGGTGGATTATTCCATCGGCTTTTTCTATCTTACCTGTCTTAATCAGCAACTTATGGAATTTGAAGACCAGTTAAGCCATATCTTCCCCGAAGCAAATGCTATCCCGGAAGCCTTTCGCTTACCCGCCGAAATGCACCAGCGCGAATACCTGGCCGGCGGCGAAATGAAACCCTGGAACGGCGATGTACACACGGTATTATCTCCCATCTGCATACAAACGCCGGAAGGCCTGCAAAGAAAGGTAATCGGCTCTTACCCGCTCTGTGGTCAGGACGAGGCCATGTCGGCCCTGGATGACGCCGAAAAGGCCTATAATAACGGTCGGGGCGAGTGGCCAACCATGTCGGTTGCCGAAAGGATAGGCCGCGTAGAGAAGTTCACCGGCAAAATGATCGAAAAGAAAGACGAGGTGGTAAAACTCATTATGTGGGAAATCGGTAAATCGTATGCCGACTCCGTAAAAGAGTTCGACCGCACCGTGGAATATATTCATGCTACCATCGATGCGCTCAAGGAGCTGGACCGCAAATCTTCCGGCTTCGAACAGGAGCAGGGCATTATTGGCCAGATCCGCCGTAGCCCTTTAGGCGTGGTGTTGTGTATGGGACCTTTCAACTACCCGCTCAACGAAACGTTTACCACGCTCATCCCCGCGCTGATCATGGGGAATACATTACTCTTCAAACCTCCTAAGCACGGTACGTTATTGCACTATCCGCTGCTGGAGGCGTTCCGCACCTGCTTCCCGAAAGGAGTGGTGAATACGATTTATGGTCGCGGTAACGTAATTATTCAGCCGCTGATGGAGTCCGGCCGCATCAACGTGTTGACATTGATCGGTTCCAGCAAAGTAGCGAATCAGCTTAAAAAGATGCACCCGAAGGTAAACCGCCTGCGCGCCATCCTGGGGCTGGATGCGAAGAATGCAGCGATCATTACTGAAAAGGCCGACATCGACCTGGCCGTGCAGGAATGTGTACTCGGCTCCCTGTCTTTCAACGGACAACGTTGCACCGCGATCAAAATCATTTTTGTGCATCGTAAGGTGGCCGACCAGTTCCTGACAAAGCTGTCTGCCGCGATCGAGAAGCTGCCCTTCGGCATGCCGTGGGAAAAAGGTGTAGCGCTTACTCCGCTGCCCGAACCGCAGAAGCCAGCCTACCTGCAACAGGTGATCGAAGATGCTGTGCAGCATGGCGCCAAAATCGTTAATAAACATGGCGGGGCGACCAATGAATCGTTCGTATATCCGGCGGTGTTGTACCCGGTGAACTCCCAAATGAAGTTGTATAGTGAGGAGCAATTTGGCCCGGTGATCCCGGTATTGCCTTTCGACGATATCGAAACGCCGATCGAATACCTGATCGAATCGAGTCATGGGCAGCAGGTGAGCTTGTTCTCGAACAATGCTGCCGAACTGGCCTCCCTCATCGATCCGCTGGTAAACCAGGTGAGCCGCGTGAACATCAATTGTCAGTGTCAACGCGGTCCGGATATCTTCCCTTTCACCGGTAGAAAGGACTCTGCAGAAGCCACTTTGTCAGTTTTTGACGCTTTAAGGGCATTTTCCATCCGTTCCGTAGTGGCTACGAAACAGACGGAACAGAACAAAGCGTTGATCAATAAAATCGTGTCGGATCAGACATCGAATTTCCTATCAACAAAGTATATATTCTAATAAAGTACATGTTAAGGAATGTCACGCTATTTGGCGTGACACTTTCTTTACAAGACAAAAATAATTACATGTTAGTGTGATGGTTTTATGTAAAGAGAACGTTAAATTTGGGTTAATTACTTTCCTTACCAATTTATCAACCTAACAAAACCACGAAACATCGAGAAAAAATCTACTCCAAAAAGAACAGGCTGTAAATTTTTTACAGCCTGTTTTATTTTCAGCGATGTCTTACCGAAGTAATCTCCCCGGGCAAAATCCATACATCTTTTTAAATGCAGCCGAGAAGTGATTAGGCGTACTGTATCCTAACAGTTCCGCAGTTTCGTTTACATTCATATGCTGGCTCATGAGCATATCGCGCGACAATTGCATTTTCAGCTGGTGCGCATAACCGAATACCGTTTGTCCGAAAAGCATCTTAAATCCTTTTTTCAGTTTGAACTCGTTTAACGCGAACTTCTGGCAGAGCAATTTCAGGCTCAAGTCCTCGTCGAGGAAGTGTTGCTGAACATATGCTTTCACGCTGTGCATGGCGGCAATGTCGGCCTGCTTCAGCTGGTAATGAGGGCGGGGGCGCCTGGCCGGTAAGGCCATTTCAGTAAAAAACTTGTAATGAGCGGTGCCGGCATGTAAGTAAGCGTAAGGAGCGGCTGTTTCCGTTTTGATGTTGTTGGCCGTTTCAGGCAATGTTGTTTGGGGCGTCATTGTAAATCCGTTTTACGTATTTGTTAATCCGTTGTACGTACGCGTTGGTGAAGTACGTTGGGGTAATTTTGCGTGTAAAAGTAGCGCGAAATCATGATGAGGAGAATCATAAAATGGACGGGCATTTTGCTGGCAGCCACGCTGCTGCTGATGTTAGTCGCCCGTTTACTGAATTTGTACGCCGGATGGCGTGGCTGGATGAAGCCATAGTCCGCCCTTCTCGGTGTTTCTACTTAATCCGCCAACTATAGCTCATCTACGTAACATCTTTTTGGCAGGAAGAGATAGCGGTTTAAAGTGATAAGCGGTAATAATAACGGATGGTCGGATAAGAGCTGGCCATATCTGAGAAACCCGGTCCAGTGTGCTGCATGCCTGGTAAAACGAATGATTACAGGTGTCAGTGTGTGAGGTGGCGGTCCCGAAAGGGGCCGCCTTTTCTTTAAACATGGCTTATCACTTAAGACGTTAAAATCTGCACTTCGATCCGTTCATCGTACATATTACTCCCCATCACGTACCGGCTACTTCACCGAGGCAGGCTAATTTTGAGCCGATAAAATTAAAACCCCATGATAAGGAAGATTCTCAAATGGACAGGTATTACTGTCGGCTCCATCCTCTTAGTCATCGTAGTGGCCTGGTTAGTCGCTTACATCAGCGTTACCAACCGCCGTAACAAAGTGTATGACGTTAAACTCCGGGAAATACCCATTCCCTCCGACTCCATCAGCATTGCAGCAGGTAAACGTGTATTTGAAATGAAAGGCTGCGGCGGCTGTCACGGCTTTAACCTCGAAGGTCATACGGAGCTCGATGATCCCATGATCGGCCGCTTCTCTGGCCCCAACCTGACCCGCGGTAAAGGTGGTATTGGAAATGACCGTACCGACCGTGACTGGCTCATGGCGCTGCGGCATGGACTTAACAAAGAAGGAAAGACGCTTTTTATAATGCCATCGTATGAATACTATAAACTGTCGGACGAGGACATGGCTAACGTCATTGCGTATATTAAAGCGCAACCGCCGGTAGACAGTGACCTGCCGAAAGATAAACTGGGTCCGCTCGGCATCGTGTTAGCCGCGTTAGACAAAATACCTTTCGCCCCGGCGGAGCAGATTGATCACAAATATGTGGCAAAGGCGGAGGTGAAGAAAGAAGTGTCGGCCGCTTACGGTGAATATCTTGCCATGTCGTGCAGCGGATGTCATAAACCGACGTTTAAAGGTGGCGAAAATCCCGTACCAGGCGGTAAGCTGATCGCTGATATATCTGCCACGGGCAACGTCGGTAAATGGACGCATACGCAGTTTATTAACGCATTGCGCACGGGCAAAACGCCGGAAGGCAAGGAGCTGAAGAACAACGAAATGCCCTGGAAAATGACCGCCACGTATACAGATGAAGAACTTACGGCGCTACATCTATACCTTCAAACGATGAAGTAGTAAGGTTTGCCAAGCTATCAAGGGATTGGAAGGGTAAGCTGGTGCGCTTTTCTAAGAAGAAATAACCTTGCTGACAGCATGCTGCCCCGGGCGCTTGCTGAAGTTGATCAGGTGCCTAAACGCAAAAGGGGCTGACCATAAGTAATGGTCAGCCCCTTTTGCATTAAGTTCTTAGGCCAGGAAGTCGTCGTCCTTATCCTGCTTAGGCGTGTTCGCCAGGCCGCTGAACCAGGTGTCTACGTTGCCTGCCAGCATTGGCGGCAGTTTGCTTTTTACGAAGTCTTTCACAGCTTCGATCGCCTGTGCCGCTTGTTCAGCCGATACACCGGCTCTTTCCTGTACTTGTTGAATCAGTTCCTGCATAGCCATTCGTTTTTGGGTGTTTGTAAAAAACAAATGCCGGTATAGCCGGCATTTGTGTGGTATTGATAACGTTGAATCGTGTTTATGCTACTTTCAGTTTCACCAGGGTGCTTTGCTCCAGTTTTTCCTGTGCATAAGCGCGGGTGAGCGTAAAAGAGGTTTCGTTGCTGGATGGCAGTTCGAACATTGCATCGCTCAGTACTACCTCGCAGATAGAACGTAAACCACGGGCACCGAGTTTAAACTCCATGGCCTTGTCTACGATATAATCCACCGCATCATCGTCCACTTCCAAAGCAATACCTTCGACCTTGAAGAGTTTGCGGTATTGTTTTACCAGCGCGTTCTTAGGAATGGTAAGGATCTGTTTCAGCGCGTCTTTATCGAGGGAGTTGAGGTAAGTAACTACCGGCAACCTGCCTAACAGTTCGGGGATAAGGCCGAAGTTTTTCAGGTCCTGGGAGTTGACATAACGAAGGATGTGTTTCTTCGCATCCTCCTCTCTTTCCTTGTTCACGTTGAAGCCGATAGAATGTGTTTGGATACGGCGGCTGATGATACGGTCGATGCCGTCGAAGGCACCACCGCAAATAAACAGGATGTTCTGTGTATTTACTTTGATCAGCTTTTGCTCCGGGTGCTTACGGCCGCCTTGTGGTGGCACCAGCACTTCTGTGCCCTCCAGCAGCTTCAGCAGGCCTTGCTGTACACCTTCGCCGCTAACGTCCCGGGTAATGGACGGATTGTCGCTTTTGCGGGCAATTTTGTCCAGCTCGTCGATGTAAACGATGCCGCGTTCTGCCGCTTCTACGTCGTAATTACACACCTGTAACAGGCGGGTAAGAATACTTTCCACGTCTTCACCTACGTAACCGGCTTCGGTAAATACGGTAGCGTCTACGATGGTGAAGGGAACGTTCAACAGTTTGGCGATAGATTTCGCCAGCAGGGTTTTACCTGTACCGGTTTCACCTACCATGATCAGGTTGGATTTTTCGATCTCCACCTCATCGTCACCTACCTGCTGGTTCAGCCTTTTATAGTGATTGTACACGGCCACAGCCATGATCTTTTTCGCATCGTCCTGCCCGATAACATAGTCATCGAGGAACTTTTTGATCTCTACAGGTTTAGCTACTTTCGGCACGAAGTGGGAAGCGGCGGCTTTTTTACTGCCTTCCTGGTGAAACAGTTCCTGTTCTATGATCTCCTGGGCGTTTGCCACGCAGTTCTCACAAATATGCCCGTCTGCGCCCGCAATCAGTATTTGCACCTCATCTTTGGAGCGGTTACAGAACGAACATCTGATCTTGGAATCTTTCATCTAATAGTTTTTAAAATGGACCCCGGTGGGGTAGCTTACAAAATTAAGCTTTTTTAAGTTAGGTACCTGTTAAAATGGCAAGTGTTATGCCAGCTGCAGGTACTGGTACAGGGTGGGGGAGCCCTTAATAAAAAAGTCCCGGCTCAACACCGGGACTTTTCAATATTACTGCGGGTTTTCAGCCGCTTTTTTTCTTGGATTTTTGTCGAGTACGTCATCGATGATGCCGTATTCTTTTGCTTCGTCAGCCGTCATCCAGTAGTCGCGGTCACCATCTTTCTCCACTTTTTTAACGGGCTGGCCGCTGTGGGAAGCGATGATCTCGTTCAGCTCTTTCTTCAGTTTGATGAACTCACGTGCAGTGATCTCGATGTCTGAAGTCTGGCCTTCTGCGCCACCGTGAGGTTGGTGAATCATCACACGTGCATGTTTCAGCGCGGTGCGTTTGCCTTTGGTGCCTGCTACGAGCAGTACAGCGCCGAAAGAGGCGGCCATGCCGGTACAGATAGTGGCAATGTCAGGCGTCACCAGCTGCATGGTATCGTAGATGCCTAAACCGGCATAAACGGAACCACCAGGGCTGTTAATGTACATCTGAATATCACGCGTACGGTCTGTTGATTCGAGGAACAGCAACTGGGCGGTAATTACGTTAGCGACATAATCGGTAACAGGGTCACCCAGGAAAATGATGCGGTCCATCATCAGCCTTGAAAATACGTCCAGCTGTGCGATCTGCATCGGGCGCTCTTCGATGATATAAGGAGTCAGCGAGTTGATCTGGTGTTTGGCGTAGCTGTCAACCACCAGGCTGCTGATGCCACGGTGCTGGATGGCGTATTTTCTAAATTCGTTATTAATGTTCATGATGGTGATGTTTATGAGGCAATTTTACAAATTCTTCTGCAGTGATATCCTCGTTTTTCACTTTCACCTTAGTCTCCGCCCAATCAAACAGCTTGGTGGTAATCATTTCGCGGTAAGTCTGGTCAACTTGTTTTTCGTCCTGTAACAGACGCTCCATGTAGCTGTCTAACCATTCCGGGGCTTCGCCGGTGGCGCCGCCAACCTGGCCAAAGTAGCCCATGATCTTGGCTTTCATGTTATCTTTCAGTTCGTCGAAAGATACTTCCAGTTTATTATCGCGGATCAGTTTGTCGCTGATGAGTGTCCAGCGCAGCTGATGGTCGAAGTTAGGGTATTCAGCGGCTGCTTCTTCAGCAGTCTTCGGTTTTTCGCCGCCGGTTTGTAACCAACGCACCAGGAACGCTTTAGGCAGTTCGATCGGTGTTTCGTGCACCAGGGTCTCGAACAGGTCGTTGTGCATGTGGTTCTTTGCTTCCTGCGCCCAGTATTTCGCCATCTCTTCTTTCAGTTTCGCACGGAAAGCTTCTTCGGTGGTGATATTCTGGCCGGGGTAAACTTCGTTAAAGAAAGCTTCGTTCAGTTCTTTTTTAGTGATCAGGCCAACTTTAGTGATGGCGAGGGTAAAGTACTTTTTCGCTGCGTCTTTATCGGCGGCATCCAGGCCCAGGTCCTTCAAAATCCATTCCAGTCTTTCGTTATCGAAAGCTTTAGACAGTTGGATGGTGATGGTGTCATTTGCCTTTTTGCCCTGCAGTTTCTCCTGGATAGCTGCGGTGAAATTCTTAACGAGAAGGGTGTTCTCCTTTTTGATACCACCTTCTGTCAGGGTTCCTTTTGAGTCTGACTCATCAAATGTAACGGTTATTACGTTATCTTCTGATGTAATGCTTTCTGGTTCGCTCATCTCGCCACCTTTGAGGCGCATACGGTCGATCTCCTCGTCCAGCATTGTATCCGTAACCGTTACGTTATACTTGGTGAGCGAAGTTTTTGCCAGCAGCGGATCTACCTCGAAAGAAGGTTTCAGGCCCACCTCGAAATCGAAGTTGTATTCAGCAGGAGCGTTGTGATCAAAGTTTAAGGAATTGGTTTCCAGAGGAAGCGGTTGACCGAAAATCTCAAGTTTCTCTGTTTGCAGGTAGCCAGTCAGCTCTTTCTCTACAGTCTTGATAACCTCGTCGGCGAAAATAGCCTGACCGTGCATCTTTTTAACCATGCCGGCAGGTACCATGCCCTTACGGAAACCAGGAATGTTGGCTGTTTTAGTAAAATGCTTTACAGCCTTGTCAAAGTTCGGAAGATAGTCTTCCTGGCTCACTTTCACAGTGATCTTATCATTCAATAAACCAATGTTTTCTCTGGTTACAGTTGCCATTTTGTTATATGATATTAATAATTAAAACACGTGTTTTATTTCAGGCCGGTGATACACCTTGCACGAAGATTGTGCCATGAGCCTGCAGAGAGGAATGCCCTGCCGTTTTAGCAGGCTAAAGCGCCCTGCCCCGCTTTTTTGGGGCGAATTTGGCATGAAAACTGAAAAAGTGCGGGTGATAGGACTCGAACCTACATGCCGTGAAGCACCAGATCCTAAGTCTGGCGTGTCTACCAATTTCACCACACCCGCATGAAAAGAACATACCCCCATTTAAAGGGTTTGCAAAGGTATTCTTTTTTGGGAATTATAAAAATAATTACAACGCGCCCGAAATCATTGATTAATAACGGCGTTTTTCGTAATATGTAGATGCATTTATCTTCACCGGGATTACTGTAGAAGTGTACAAATGGAACCTTTACAGAACTTTCGTAATTTTGATACGTATGGATACAGCGGTTGTTAAAAAATATAATCTCGACGAAGAACAGGAAAAAAAAGAGATCGTTCGCCACTACCGGGCCCTCATGCGCGCCCTTAAACCCCGTTTCAATAAAGGAGGCGACCGCGAAGCAGTACGTACCGCCTTCGAAATGGCCGCCGACGCCCACCGGCACATGCGCCGCAAGTCCGGCGAACCTTACATCTTCCACCCACTGGCCGTAGCCCAGATATGTGTGGAAGAAATAGGCCTCGGCGTACGCTCGGCCATTTGCGCCCTGCTGCACGATACGGTAGAAGATACGGAGTTAACGCTGGAAGACGTAGACCGCGAGTTCGGACAGGAAATCGCCCACATCGTGGATGGACTCACCAAGATTTCCACCGTAATAGACTCCAACAACAACTCCAGCACCACTACGGCCCAGGCCGAAAACTTTAAAAAGATACTGCTCACCCTGGCGGACGATCCGCGGGTGATACTCATAAAGCTGGCCGACCGTATGCACAATATGCGTACGCTCGACAGCATGGCGCGCGAAAAACAGCTGAAGATCGCATCTGAAACGGTGTTTATATACGCCCCACTGGCGCACCGTCTTGGCTTGTATAACATCAAAAGCGAGATGGAAGACCTGGCCATGAAGTACACGGAGCAGGAAACGTACCGCGAGATCGCCAAAAAGCTGAAGGAGACGAAACGTGAACGTACGCGCTATATCAACGAATTTATTAAACCTATTAAGGAAGTATTGCAGGAGGAGGGGTTCAACTTCGAGATCTATGGCCGGCCCAAGTCGATTCACTCTATCTCCCACAAGATAAAAACCAAGGGCGTGAAGTTTGAAGAGGTGTACGACCTCTTCGCCATCCGCATCATCATGGATAGCGCCATTGAAAAGGAGAAGTCCGACTGCTGGAAGGTATATTCGATTATCACCGACTTTTACCACCCCAGCCCGGAACGTACGCGCGACTGGCTCAGCAACCCGAAAAGTAACGGCTACGAGGCGCTGCACGTAACGGTAATGGGCCCCAGCGGTAAGTGGGTGGAGGTACAGATACGTTCCAAACGTATGAACGAATACGCCGAAAAAGGCGTGGCCGCACACTGGCGATATAAAGAAGGCAGCAATACCGTACAGGAGTCGAAGTTCGACCAGTGGTTCACACAGATCCGCGAGATACTGAACAACCCGGATTCCAATACACTGGACTTCCTGGCCGACTTTAAAAGTAACCTTTTCACCGAGGAGATCTATGTATACACCCCGAAAGGCGACCTGCGTATACTGCCGGTAGGCTCTACCACGTTGGATTTCGCCTATTCGATCCACTCCGCGGTAGGTAACAAATGTATTGGTGCCAAGGTGAACTATAAACTGGTGCCGCTCAGCCATAAACTGCGAAGCGGCGACCAGGTAGAGATCATTACCACCAACAAACAGAAGCCGTCCGACGACTGGTTGAACTTCGTGATTACAGCGAAAGCCAAAACCAAGATCAAGGACGCCCTGAAGGAAGAGAAGCGCGTGGTGGCCATGGATGGTAAAGACCAGCTGGAGCGTAAGTTCAGCCACCTGAAGGTGCCCATGAGCCAGTATAACATTAACGAAGTAACGCAGTACTATAAGCAGCAATCCCCGCTGGACCTGTACTACCAGATCGCCGTGAAAAACATCGATTTGTCGGACCTGAAGAACTTCAGCGTACTGGGCGACCGCCTGGACCCGCCGAAGCCCGTTAAGGTCGTAGAACAGCCGCAGGTAGAGGATTCCAACAGCAAACACCTTAAAAAGGATGCAGAGCTGATCATCTTCGGCGAAAGCTCCGACAAGATCGCCTATAAGCTGGCCAACTGCTGCCGCCCCATCCCGGGCGACGATGTATTTGGCTTCGTAACCGCGAGCGAGGGCCTTAAGATCCACCGCACGAACTGCCCGAATGCCGCGCAGTTATTGGCGAATTACGGCCACCGCGTAGTGAAAACCAAGTGGGTAAAGAACCGCGAGATTTCCTTCCTCACCGGCCTTCGCATCATTGGTATGGACGATGTGGGCGTGATTCACAAGATCACGAACATCATTTCCGGCGAACTGAAGGTGAACATTGCCGCCCTCACCATCGAAAGCCGCGAAGGCCTCTTCGAGGGCAGGATCAAGGTGTTCGTGCATGACAAGGAAGAGCTGGAAGAGCTGCTGCAGCGCCTTAAAACCCTGGATGGTATACAGGCCGTCACCCGCTGGGAAGAATAACAATTTGCCATAATGGAAGGGCGGGACCGAAAGGTCCCGCTTTTTTTAGCCATCTTCAGGAGCCTTTCCCGGCCGCCGTTGTGTCACTCACTGCATCTGCCGGTCCTTTCCCGGGCTATCTCATGCATCCTTTCGGGGACGCCTGCTGCCAACGCCCCGTATCGGTAGTGAGGGCGGCAAGTTGATGGTAACCGGCAGTAGAATTGTCGGAGAATCGCCTAATTAGTAGAGGGGAACTCCAATGTAAGTCCAATGTAAGTCCAATGTAAGTCCAATGTAAGTCCAATGTAAGTCCAATGCGAGCGTTATGTAACTGTCCCGTCCTAAAATAGGTTTACACCCGTGTGAGGTAATCCGGATTAAGGTTTACACCTGTATTTGTTAATCCGTATAGAGGTTTACAGTTTGTCGCGTCCCGAGATAGGTTTACACCCTGGCGAGATAAACCCGGACTTAGGTTTACACCCTGGTGAGGGGAGTGACCACCGTTGAAGGGTGTGACACAACGGCGGTTGAGGGGAGGGCCGCTGCTGGTGCCCAAAAAATACTTCTCCTTTTGCAGCTTTCGCTTATTTTTGCCTTTCTTTTTAAAACCGCAAGAAATATTAAATCTTAAATTATCATGGTAGATGTATTGTTAGGTCTGCAATGGGGCGACGAGGGCAAAGGCAAGATCGTTGATTACTTTGCAGGCAAATATGACGTGATCGCCCGTTTCCAGGGTGGCCCGAACGCAGGGCATACGTTGTATGTTGAAGGCCGGAAAATCGTATTGCATACCATTCCATCCGGTGTTTTCCACTCCAATACCATCAACCTGATAGGCAACGGTGTGGTACTCGATCCCGTAACTTTCAAGAAAGAGTGCGAGAAAATTGCTGCCGAAGGAGTCGATCTGAAGAAAAACCTCTTCATTTCTGAGAAAACGCACATCATTGTTCCCACGCACCGCGCGCTGGATAAAGCTTCCGAAATCGCTAAAGGCCATGAAAAGATCGGTTCTACGCTGAAAGGCATTGGTCCCGCTTACATGGACAAAACCGGCCGTAACGGTATTCGTGTAGGCGACGTAATGGCACCTAACTTCGAAGAGGCTTACAACAAACTGAAAGCGAAACACCAGCAACTGCTGTCTAATTACAGCTTTGATGAGGATATTACCGAATGGGAAAAGGAATTTTTCGAGGCGGTAGAGTTCCTGCGTACCATGAACGTGGTAAATGGCGAATACTTCCTGAACAAACTGCTGAAAGAAAATAAAAAAGTACTGGCAGAAGGCGCCCAGGGTTCTATGCTGGACGTTGACTTTGGTACTTATCCTTTCGTAACTTCCTCTAACACGATCTCTGCGGGCGTTTGTACCGGTTTGGGTATTGCTCCCCAGTGGATCAAAGGTGTGATCGGCGTAACGAAGGCATATTGCACCCGTGTAGGTAGCGGCCCGTTCCCAACAGAACTGGAAGATGCGACAGGCGAAACACTGCGCCAGGTAGGCGGGGAGTTTGGCGCTACAACCGGCCGTCCACGCCGTTGCGGTTGGATCGACCTGGTGGCCCTGAACTATACCTGCATGCTGAGCGGCGTTACGGAACTGGTAATGACCAAAAGCGATGTATTGGACGCGTTCGACGAAATTGAAGCATGTGTGGCTTACGGGATCGACGGAAAAGAAACGAAAGAACTGCCTTTCCAGCTTAACGGACTGGATATCAAGCCGGTGTTGAAGAAATTCAGCGGCTGGAGCGAAAAGACGGCAGATAGTAAAAGCTACAGTGATTTGCCAAAAGAAATGAAAGAATTCCTGATATTCGTAGAGGAATACCTGGGCATACCTGTGAAGTTCGTGTCAAACGGCCCTGGCAGAGACCAGATATTGGAAAAGTAAGTCAAAAAAGTACGAAAAAAATAGGGCAAAAAAAATTTGGCTAAACAAAAATTCTGTTAAAACTTTACGTCAGAAACATATAAGTTACACTCATTATGAAATCAAAATCTGATAAAGAAAAAGAGACCAAGAAACCTACTTCGCCTAAGCCTGCGCCGGCTAAGAAAGCGGCTGAAAAGCCAAAGAAGGAAGTAGACGAGGATGAGGACGACGAGGACGATGAGGAGGAAACTCCAAAAAAGTCTGCTGCTTCCAAAAAATCAGATAAGTCCGCCTCTAAATCACGTAAAAAAGACGACGGTGACGACGAAGATGAGGAAGATGATGACAACGATGAATTAGGTGATGACGAGGATGATTCATGGGGTAAGACGGATGACGACGACTATGATCCCGACTTCGAAGAGTTTGACATGCCGAAGGCTAAGGCTAAACGCGGACGTCCCAGCACCAAAAAGGGTGACGATGACGATGACCTGGGTATTGACGACGAGTTTAAAGACATGTTCAACGATCGGTACGACGACGACGACGACGATGATTTTTAATCATTAAAAGATAGGCTATCAGGACGTTCCATAAATTTCCCGTAGACAACCTGACCGTATTTAAACAACAAATGTTGAGCTGGGGCAACCGGTTCAACATTTGTTGCTTTTTGGACAGTAATAAGTACGAATTCCCGTACAGCGAGTATGAAGCCATACTGGCCGCCGGCGCTGTCGCTAACATCAGTTGCGATGCCGGCAATGCCTTTGAGACCCTACGCGATTTCCATAATGAGCACCAGGACTGGCTTTTCGGCCACTTGTCCTACGACCTCAAAAACGAAACCGAAGCCCTCACTTCAGAGCTCCCCGATTTTAAGAGTTTCCCTGACCTGCATTTCTTTGTGCCGGATATTCTCCTTTTCGCGCGTAACGGCGAAGTGGAAATAGGCGGGCATAATGTGAACCGTAAGTTCGCCAACTCTATCTATGAAGACCTTTTAGCGCTGAACCCTGAAAAGGAAGGCAAAAAGGAAAAACTGCCACCGTTGCAGTTGCGCGTTACTGAAAATTATTACCTGGACGCGGTGAAGGCCATCCAGGAACATATTGCCAAAGGTGATTGCTATGAACTTAACTTTTGCATTGAAAGTTATGTGCAGGGCATTACCCTGAAGCCGCTGCCGCTGTTTAACCAGCTGAACGAAGTATCGCCGGCGCCCTTCGCCTCTTACTACAAGAACGAAGACCAGTTCCTGCTATGTTCGAGCCCCGAGCGGTTCCTGAAAAAGAAAGGCGACCAGCTGATATCGCAGCCGATCAAAGGCACGATCAAACGGCTGGACGATCCTGAGGCAGATGCCGCCGCCGTAAAGGCGCTGGAAAACAGTCCTAAGGAACGTTCGGAGAACGTAATGATCGTAGACCTGGTGCGCAACGATCTTGCACACACGGCGCTACAGGGTACGGTGAAGGTGGAGGAGTTATGCGGCGTGTATTCGTTCCCGCAGGTACACCACCTTATATCGACCGTTACCGCTACGCTCGATAAACAGTTTCATTTTACCGACGCCATTCGCCACGCTTTTCCCATGGGATCGATGACGGGCGCGCCGAAAGTAAGGGTGATGGAACTGATAGAACAGTATGAAAAAACGAAGCGGGGCCTGTATTCCGGCTCTGTAGGTTATATTACCCCCGAGGGCGATTTTGACTTCAATGTGGTGATCCGCAGCATCTTGTATAATGCGGATAGCCTTTACCTCAGCTTCCAGACGGGTTCTGCGATTACTACTTACAGTGATGCGAAGCAGGAGTGGGAGGAGTGTTTGCTGAAGGCTGCAGCCATGCGTAAGGTGTTAGGCTACGAGGAGTAATGTAGTTTCTTATGATAATGACGGCGTATACATTCACTTGTATGCGCCGTTTTTATTTCGACACACTTAACAGCTGCTCCATCGCCTTGTCGATTTCCGGGTAGGAGAACTGGAAACCCGTTTGCTGGATCTTTTCGCTGGATGCTTTTACGCTCTTTAATACCTCGACGCTCATCTCGCCCAAAGCGATCTTTAACGCGAAAGACGGCACAGGTACAGGGATGAAGCTTTTGCCTTTGGCAGCGTGGGCCATAGCCATTACCAGGGTTTTATGCTTCACAGGCACAGGAGCCACTGCGTTATAAGCGCCGGCGTCCAGGTCGTTATTAACGATGGCATTGAAGTATAACCGAACCATGTCCTGGATATGTATCCAGCTGATATATTGTTCGCCACTACCCAGGATAGTAGCGAAGCCGAAGCGGAGTGGTTTGTAAAACTCTTTGAGGGCGCCGCCGTCGCGGCTTAATACGATGCCCGTACGCAATATCACCACCTTCTTACCCAGGCTTTGTATCTGCATCACACTCTTCTCCCAGGCCTGGCAAACCTTGCCCAGGAAGTCGTTGGCGGGTGCATCTGTTTCGCGGAAAGGGCGGTCGGCATTGGTGGTTTCGCCGTAGTAGCCGGTGGCCGACGAGCTGATCACCGACTTCACCTTATTGGGTTGCTGCTTTAACTGCTCGTACAGGAAGTTGCTGCCTTGCACGCGGCTGTCGAGGATCTGTTGTTTATAGGCGGCCGTCCACCGGTGGTCGGATACGCCGGCCCCGGCAAGGTGTACGATATAGTCGGCCTGTTGCAATACGCCTGCTTCGAGGGTGCCTGCGGCCGGGTCCCACTGGGCGTAAGACAATTGAGGATGATCGGAATAGCCGGGTTTACGTGTGAGAATAATCACCCGGTAGCCACGCTCGAGCAGGAAAGATGTGAGCGCCCTGCCTACCAGTCCTGTTCCTCCGGTAACCAATATTGTATCCATGCCAGTGCTGTCTTTTTAAAATTTTAACTAAAAGTACACAATAAAATCCCAGCTTTGGAATTATACAATATGTGTCCACGTATAATACATTTAAAGGAATAGCCTTTGCAGAACGTAAATTTTCGTGTAGGTTTGGTTGTGGAAGAACCTGTGAAATGTAAGGACCTATTTCCCCGTATCATAAAACAAACTCGCAATGCGCAGCTTATTTCGTTTACAGTTGGTCGCCCTGCTGCTTTTTGCCGGCACGGTGTCGGCACAAAAGGTCACCTATTCCGAACCGGAGAGAGACGATTACAAGACGACCGAATTTGAAATCCTTGGCAAAATAGGGGGCAATATCCTGGTATATAAGGCTGACAGGGGAGATTATAACATTTCGGTGTACGATAACGCCATGCAGCTGAAAGACCGTGTGAAATACGATTTTCTTCCCAAGAAGCTGATTACGGTTGACTTTGTGGGTTATGCCAACAAGGCGCTCATGATTTATCAGTTCCAGCGCCGGGATGTCGTATACAGTTTCTGTGCACGCATTAATCCGGACGGGCAGTTTGACAAGGCGCCCATCATGGTCGACAGCACCCACATCGGCAACTATACCAAAGACAATAAAGTGTACTCTGTAGAGGTGTCGGAAGATAAAAGCCGCATCATGGTGTACAAGATCAACCAGGACAAGGAAGATAATCACGTGTTTTATACCTTCCTGTACGATAGCGCTTTTGCCCTGGTGAACAACAGCCGGTTATCGCTGCCGATGGAAAGCAAGAAGAGCTTTCTCAGCAACTTTAACCTTACGAACGAGGGCGACCTGGTATTTACCAAACTTGAGCGCACCACCAACCGGGATTATATCCTGAATGGCAACCTCGTCCTCAAGCGCCCTACCATCGATTCATTCGAGGTAGTGCCGTTTGAACTGAAGAACGTGATGCTCGATGAGGTGAAAATGAAGCTGGACAATCCTGACAAACAGGTGCTGATCACCGCTTTCTACTACAAACAGAAGCGCGGCAACGTAGAGGGACTGTACATCAACCGCATGGATTACGCCAACCGCAAGCTGATGATGGAAAAGATCTCCCCCTTCAGTAATGAGCTGAAGGGCAGCGCCAGGGGCGAGTCTTCTACTGCAGCCGCGTTCAACGATTACTTTATCCGCAAGATCGTGAACACGAGTGATAATGGCTTCCTGCTCACCGCTGAGTCTTACTACACCTCCAGTCGTTACCAACCCTGGAACCGCTGGAACTACCTGTATGGCGGCGGTTATCCTTACGGCGGTGGCTGGGGCGGTTACTCTCCTTACTATTCACCTTACTCTGGTTATTACAACCCGATGTATTGGAACGACCAGCAGGGTACGCGTTACCACTATGATAACGTAGCGGTGCTGTCGTACAATGCCGACGGCGAGTTAAGCTGGAGCAACTTCGTAAACAAAGAGCAATTCGACGACGGGGCCGACCTTTACCTGAGCTACATGCTGGTAAACGTGGGCAGCGAACTTCGTTTCCTGTTTAATACCCTCGACCGCAGAAATTATGTGCTGACGGAAAACGCGATTGGTCCGGATGGTAAGATCAACCGTATGCCTACCCTGCGCAACCTCGACAAAGGCTTTATCTGGATGCCCAGGTATGGCAAGCAGATAGGTGCGCGTACGGTAGTGATACCAACGATTTACAGGAATTATATTTGCTTTGCAAAAATTGAGTTTTAATCACACCTTTGCATTGTGATAAGATTTTTCCGCTCGGGTAATCCCCTGACAGTCTTACTGTTACTGGTATATACCATCGTTATCAAGTTTTACTATATCCTCAAGCCGCAAACTTACCTGGCAGATGGGAGTGAGGGCTTGTTATACCGGCTGTTTACGCAGTGGCTGGATGGCCTTGTGGATAAGAGTCCCGGCTTTTATACCATGCTGGCGCTGGTACTGCTGTTTTTGCAGGCCTTACTGGTAAACCGTATCGTAAACCACCACCGGTTGTTTTCGAAGCCGAACCACCTGCCGGCGATGTGTTACCTGTTGTTCACCTCGCTGTATGCCGGCTGGAACATCTTTAGCCCGGCTTTGCTCGTAAACACGATCATGCTCTGGATCATTTCCAGTATTACCGAACTGTATAACCGCTCATCCGCCCGCGACGTATCCTTCAATATTGGATTTGCGCTGGGTATTGCGGGGTTGATATATCCTCCTGCCGTGCTGTGCTGCGCGCTATTGTACGCCGGTTTACTCACCATGCGGGCCTTTCGCCTGGCGGAGTGGATCATCGCCTTATTAGGTCTTATTTGCCCTGCTTACCTCCTGGGTACCTGGCTGTTCCTGACAGATCGTAACGTGCTGGACGTGTTGCCGCACCTGGGGCTGGAAATGCCGGTGATCAACGATTATAAAGTGTGGGGTGCGCTCATCGCCAGCTTGCTATTCTTCGCGCTCGGCTGGCTGTTGTTGCAGCGTACCTTTAAGAAAATGCTGATCCAGGGCCGTAAAATCTGGTCTGTACTGGCTATTTACGTGATCATTGCTATGCTGGTGCCCTTTTTCAGCCTGCATTTTTCGCCCGTAAACTGGGTGCTGGCGCTTTTGCCGCTGTGCCTTTTTGCGGGAAATGTATTTTGGTCGATCAATCATAACGGGTTGGCAAATACCGGCCATTTTATCGTGCTGGCGTATGTGATCGTGATGCAGTATTTCAGCAGCTGATTTGGGCTATGTTGGGATAAATGGCGGCGTTGGCTACGCTTTGGCTATGCTGCAAAATGTTAAAACGGGATGAATGGTGAAGGAAAATTCCCGGGATAGAAGTAAATTTGTAATCTTTTCCGAAAGGAAGCAACAATAAAACAACGAAATTAAATCAAATATGAAGTTTGGCGTAGTTACATTTCCAGGTTCCAACTGTGATCAGGACATGATTGATGCATTAAGGTATGACCTGAACCAGGAAGTGATCAACCTGTGGCACAAGGAGAAAGACCTGAGCATGTTCAGCACCCAGGACTGCATCCTGATACCTGGTGGTTTCTCTTACGGCGATCACCTGCGTTGCGGCGCTATCGCCAAATTCAGCCCGATCATGCAGAGCGTGGTGGAGTTTGCTAACAAAGGCGGTCGTGTGATCGGCGTTTGTAACGGCTTCCAGATCCTTTGTGAAGCGGGTTTACTGCCAGGCGTATTGCTGCGTAACCAGAATCAGCAATTCATCTGCAAAAACGTATTCCTGAAGAGTGAAAATACAACTACCTCTCTTACGAAAGACGTAACCGGCCGTCCGCTGATGATTCCTATCGCGCATGGTGAAGGTCGTTATTATGCCGACGATGCTACGGTAGAAGAGCTTTTCAAAAATAACCAGGTGATATTCCGCTATTGTGATGAGTTTGGCAATATTATTGAACAGGCTAACCCGAATGGCGCTCTGCGTAACATCGCAGGCATCAGCAACAAGGGTAAAAACGTGTTCGGTATGATGCCGCATCCGGAAAGAGCAGCCAGCTCCATCCTCGGAAACACTGATGGCCAGCTGATTTTCCAGAGCCTCATCAACAACAACTGATAAAAAGTAAAAACCAAACCAATCAAATCAACCAACCAGAAAAAAAAGTAGCTATGAAAAAATTGTTAGCAGCCCTGTGCCTCTTCGTTATGCCACTGTTGGCATCTGCACAGGAAGACAATCCGGTTAAATGGACATTCTCGGCTAAAAAGCTGGACGCTCAGACTTACGAGCTGTCTGCCAAAGCCACCATCGATAAAGGCTGGCACCTTTACTCCCAGTTCACTGGTGAAGGCCCAGTGCCTACCAGCTTTACTTTCGCTAAAAACCCACTCCTGACTATGGACGGTAAAGTGAAAGAAGTAGGTAAACTGAAATCTGAGTTTGATCCTAACTTCAAATCAGACATGAAGTTTTTCGAAAACACAGTGACCTTCGTACAGAAGATCAAGGTGAAAGGTAAGGCAACAGCACAGGCGAAAGGCACCGTAGAATTTATGGTGTGCGACGACCATCAGTGTTTGCCTCCTACAGAAGTACCGTTTGCGGTTAGCCTGAAATAGTACTACATCTATTAAAAGAAATATAACCGGGAACGAGTTCTGTAAAGGAACTCGTTTCTTCGTTTTACCTCTGTAACAACCTGTTAAGTCTATATTCTATATGAAGTATATTATACTGTTGCTGGCTAGTGTAGGGCTGTTGTTTGGCCAGGGAGCACATGCACAGGAGTCAACAAAACAAATCATTACCTGGAGTTATTCTGCTGAAAAGAAAGGCGACCAGTCATACACTCTTCACCTGAAAGGAACGATTGCTCCCGGATGGAAAGTATTGTCCAAAGCCGCTAACGACGATTTCGGCCCTGTGCTGGAATTGGATAGCGCCAGCCAGACGCGCTGGACCGTGGGTAGTTTTACCGAGAATGCCGAAGCAAAAGCGGAGATGAACGATGTGCTGGAGAGCGATATTAAGTACGTAGAGAACGCCGTCGAGTATGTGATCGAAGTGACGAACACTGCGGCGGGACAGGCTTCCGGCGTGATCAACATCTTTGCGATCAACGGCCAGGAGTTCCTTGGCCCCGAGCCGATCCCTTTCCGCTTTAAGGCCGATGCACAGGGCAACCTGGCGGGTGATGCCGGAACTATCGAAGTAAGCAAAGGTGCAGATCCGACCCTCGTACCTTCGATCGACCTTAAAAACCCTGTTCGTCCGATCGGTGGTATCGATAATGGTGAAGGTAAAGGCCTGCTGGCGATCTTCGGATTGGGCTTCATTGGTGGCCTGATCGCGCTGATCACCCCTTGCGTATTCCCGATGATCCCGATGACTGTAACCTTCTTTACGAAGAGCGCGCAGGGTAAGAAGGGCGTGTTTAACGCAATGCTGTATGGCTTCTTCATTTTTGCCATCTATGTGTTGCTGAGCCTTATTTTTTACATTCCGGGCGTTAGTTCCGACTTGCTAAATAACATTTCTACGAACATTTACCTGAACACCTTCTTCTTCGTGGTGTTTATCATATTTGCCATTTCGTTCCTCGGCTTCTTTGAAATATCGCTGCCGAGCAGCTTCGCCAGTAAGGTAGATTCCAAAGCAAACATGGGAAGCGTAGTAGGTATCTTTTTTATGGCCGTTACCCTGGCGTTGGTATCCTTCTCCTGTACCGGTCCTATCCTGGGGTCCCTGCTGGTAAGCGCCCTCACTACCGATGGCGGCCCTATTCAGCTGACCATGGGTATGGGTGGTTTTGGTCTGGCTTTGGCCCTGCCGTTCGCCTTATTTGCCCTGTTCCCGGGTATGATGAACAAACTGCCTAAATCAGGCGGCTGGCTGGATACCGTGAAAAAAGTACTCGGCTTCCTGGAGCTGGCACTGGCTTTCAAATTTCTGTCCAACGCCGACCTCGTAGGCCACTGGGGTATCCTGAAGAGAGAAGTGTTCTTCGCCATCTGGACCCTTATCGCCCTCGGCCTGATCGCCTACCTGCTGGGATGGCTGAAATTACCGCATACCTCCCCTGTGAAGAAGTTTACGGTAGGTCGTATCGGTACGATCGTCGTACTGCTCGCATTCACCGCTTACTATCTCGTGCCGGGCATGCTGCCGATGGATTACACCAATCGTGGTTTGATCAGCGGTTTCCCTCCGCCACAGAGCTATAGCATTTATGGAGGTCACCATGGCGTGAAGCCTAACGTAGTGAACAACTACGAAGAGGCGTTAGCGCTCGCGAAGAAAGAGAATAAACCTGTACTGCTTGACTACACCGGCTGGGCTTGTGTAAACTGTCGTAAGATGGAGGAAGAAGTATGGCCTGAAGCAGACATCCGCAAGATCATCGAAAAAGAATACATTCTTGTATCGCTTTATGTAGATGACAGCAAAGGTTTGAAAGAGGACGAATTCTTTGCTTACAAAACCAAAGAAGGTGAAAAGAAAGACGTTAAAACCGTAGGTGGCAAGTACGCCAGGATGCAGTTTGTGAACTTCGCGAATCAATCGCAACCGATGTACGCTGTTATCAGCCCTGATGAAAAGCTGATGACCCTGCCAGTAGCTTATACACCTGATGCGAAAGAGTATTACAACTGGCTGAAAGCCGGGGTAGATGCCTTTAGAACAGGTAAATAATATGGACGAGAAAAGCCGGATGAAAAAAACATCCGGCTTTTTTTTGTAATTCAGAAAAAGCAGCTACATTTGCAACCTCTATTACGGGGGATTAGCTCAGTTGGTAGAGCGCTTGCATGGCATGCAAGAGGTCAGCGGTTCGACCCCGCTATCCTCCACACAAAGTTGACACAGGCTTTCGCAAACGCGGAAGCCTGTTCTGTTAACAGATATTTCTCCAATTCTCCGTAAATAATAGTGTCTCACACGCTCTCGCCTGCAATAGTGGTACATCCTTTCGATAATGTACTCGCGTTATGTACAACCCGCACTACCTCGAAATTTTGGGCCGATAACCAGCAATTGACGAATGCTTGTCAACAACACGATCATGTGAAAGTTAATCAAGGCTTATAACCGTTTAGCTTGCGTAAAACTAATCGTATATGCTGTCGTTCGTGAATCGGGTTTGCGCCGAAGTAACGGTAGCAACGCTTTCTCGTGGATCAGGCATTATTACTGCCTTCCGTAAAATCGGGTTAGTCGCCAGCCACATATTGAAGGTGCAGCAACGGATAAGGTCTCCCCATCCCATCGACATCAGATCTGCCCGTCTGCACAAATCCCATCTTCTTATAAAACCCAACCGCCTGTGCGTTTTGCTCATTCACATCTACACGCAGCACGTTCAATTCGTCTATGGCAAAGCGCACCAACTGTTTGCCATAACCCGCTCCACGCGAGCCCTCCTCAATAAACAGCATTTCGAGGTTGCCGTCCGCTACGCCCAATACACCAGCAATGTGCCTGTCGCCCATCACGTACAATTCCAGCACCGGTAATACCTGCGTAGGGATGATCGATTTAAATAACTCGAAGTCTGCCTGCGCCAGAAAGTGGTGGGTAGCTAATACAGATGATTCCCACACCCGCATAATGTCGGGGTAGTCATTAGATGTCGCTTTGCGGATACTCATGTGAAGTTGATTTGATAGCACCGGGGTACGAGGTTATTAACGGCTGCGAAGATATCAGAAAAAATGGATAAATCATCTGGCTAATAATGAATGAATTATGAAGCATTCGCTATTTAGTCTATAAAATAACTAGACTTTCTGATTAATGTTATTATATTTGTCCACAGATTCAGTAGACTAATCAGTGTGCAGCCGGCGTAATTCGTCCCGGGTCGTTTATCCGGGTCAACCTTAATCTTTTTTAAAATCAAGCAAACATGCGAACATCATTACTCACTGCATTGTTCACCCTGATCTTCATTGCAGGTGCAGTAGCTCAGAGCACCATCAAAGGCGTTGTAAAAGACAACACCGGCGCTGCCGTTTCGGGCGCCACCATTCTATTGCAAGGCTCCACTAACCACGCGATCAGCGATGAAGTAGGGGAGTTTACCATTGTTACCTACAAGACATTTCCCGCCACATTGCGCATCAGCTACGTAGGCTTCAAAACACAGGAAGTGCCGCTGCCAAGCGCTGCTACGCCTGTAACGGTTACGTTGCATCCGGACGATTTGCTGTCGGAGGTGGTGATTACATCCCGCCGTCGTGCAGAAAGTGCGCAGGACGTGCCTATTCCTATTTCGGTGATAGGCGGCGGTCTGGTAAAAGACGCGGGTGCATTTAACGTGAACCGTTTGAAAGAACTCATTCCTACTGTACAATTATATTCTTCCAACCCGCGTAACACCACGTTAAACGTGCGTGGCGTAGGTTCAACTTTTGGTTTGACCAATGATGGTATCGACCCAGGTGTAGGCTTTTATGTAGATGGTGTGTACTTTGCGCGCCCTGCTGCTACTACATTGGACTTCATCGATATTGAAAGGATAGAAGTACTGCGTGGTCCGCAGGGTACCCTGTTCGGTAAAAATACCACGGCAGGCGCCTTCAACATTACCACTGCAGCTCCGTCCTTCACGCCGAATGTAACGTTCGAAAGTAGCTACGGCAACTTCGGTTACATTCAGGCGAAAGCAGCCGTAACCGGGCCGCTGGCGAAGAAACTGGCCGGCCGTATCTCCTTCTCCGGCACGCAGCGCGACGGTCTTATCGACAACGTAGCTACTGGTAAAAAAGTGAACGATATCAACAACCTTGGCTTCCGTGCCCAGTTGTTGTATACACCTACCGATCGGGTGAAAATTACCCTGGCCGGCGACGCGACGCGCCAGCGTCCAGACGGTTATGCGCAGGTAGTCGCCGGCGTGGTAACTACGCAGCGTGCGGCTTACAGGCAGTTTAATGCGATTATCGCAGACCTGAACTATCAGCTGCCCAGCCAGAATGCGTTCGACCGTAAAATCGATCATAACACCACCTGGCGCTCCGGTAACGACCTGGGTGGCGTATCGGTGAATGTGGATGCGAAAATCGGTAACGGTACGCTTACCTCTACTTCTGCATGGCGTTACTGGAACTGGGACCCGTCCAACGACCGTGACTTTACCGGTTTGTCTGTACTCCAGCTGTCACAGGCTACCTCTAAACACCAGCAATGGACGCAGGAAGTACGTTATGCAGGCGATCTTACCTCTAAGCTGAGTGGCGTGATCGGTGTATTCGGCATCTGGCAAGACCTGAAAACAGATCCTTTCCATATCGAAGAATCCGGCGACGCACAATGGCGCTTCTCGCAAAACTCAACCAGCGAGCTGTGGAAAACGGAAGGCCTGTTCGATGGCTTCGGCATCAAAACTTACTCCCGCCTCAAAACTTTTGGTGGTGCGGTGTTCGGACAGTTAGACTGGGCGATCACGAAACAATTGCACGTATTGCCAGGCTTACGTTATAACTATGATAAAAAGAAAGTAGACTACGACCGTAAAACATATGGCGGCCTGCAAACCACCGATCCCGCATTGATAGCGCTGAAGAACGCGGTATACACCGATCAGGCGTTTAGTGCAGATGTAGATGAGAGCAACGTATCCGGTCAGATCACGGTGGCTTATAAACCGACACAGAAGATCAACGCCTTCGCTACTTTCTCTACCAGCTATAAACCCATCGGTGTAAACCTGGGAGGATTGCCAACTTCCAGCGGAAAGGTGATGACGGAGCTGGCGAGGATCAAGCCGGAGTATGTAACGCATTATGAAGTGGGTTTAAAAACTTCTCCGGGTAAAAATGCAACGGTTAACATCGTGTATCACCATACAGATATCAAGGATTACCAAACCAACGTACAAACAGCTGAAGTGGGCGTAAACCGTGGCTACCTGGCGAATGCTGAGAAGGTACGTGTACAGGGCGTTGAGCTGGATGCCAACCTGAAAGCGGGCCGTTTTGTGTCGCTGTACGGCGCGTTGGCTTACACCGACGGTAAATACATTACCTTCAAAAATGCACCTGTGCCATTGGAAGAAACCGGGTCTGCCAGCGCGTTTAAAGACATTTCAGGCGGTAAGCTTCCAGGCATTTCTGAGTGGGCTGGCTCCTTGGGCGGTGAGGTAAAAACCACCACCAAAAGCTTCCTGGGCCATCGCGCTAACTTCTTCCTGGCGTTGGAAAGCTACTACCGTTCCGATTTCTCCTCCAGCCCTTCACCCTCTAAATTCCTGAATGTAGACGGCTACGCGCTGGTAAATGCAAGGGTAGGCTTCCGGGCGGCACAGGGTCTTTCGGCCTTCATCTGGTCGCGTAACCTGCTGAACAAAGATTACTATGAGCAGCTGCTGCCTGCCGCCGGCAATGCTGGTCATTATGCAGGCGTATTGGGCGACCAGCGCACGTTTGGCGTAACCATCCGGTATGTGCTCAATGCAGATTGATAAGCGTTAGTCATCAGCCACCATAAAAAAAGGAAAGTCTCGCTTTTGGCGGGACTTTCTGATTTTTGTATATTTAGTAACGTTCTCCCGCCTCCAATTGCTAAAGTCAAACCTTCTCCACTAGCGGTTCACTTAAAATTTCCCTCTATGGATCACCTGCATGAGTTAGAGCAGGCTGCGTACGACCTTCTTGCAAAAATATGGGACCGCCTTGTCGAAAAATATGATGGAGAAGCACAGGTGCCTGCTGCGGACAAGAATGCTGTAACCACCGCCTACAAAGAGCTTCAGAAGGCAAGTGCCGCCGGCCCTGATCAACTACAAATATTCATCGATGGTTTAAACAAGCGGTTCCGCGACGATGAGCCGGGCGCACCAAGGTTATCTTCCAAAGAAAAGAAACTCCGTACGCTGGCACGCATCAAAGACCAACTGAACAACATTATCAAACCAAAAGAAGATGAATAGCGTAACGCTAAAAGCCCCCAGAGAACTGGAGGCTTCTTGAATAACGGTATAGGAATAAATGCTAGATTACTTCTGCCAACACTTTGTTCGGAAAAAATCGCTCAATCACTTCCAGCAGTTTTTCTACTGTCAGTGGTTTATTAAGGAAACCGCGGATATCGTCGATACCGTTGGCCTTGCGCTCATCGTCCGGGTTAAGACTGGTCGTAAGCATCGCGATCACGATACCGGCCTTTTTCTCCTCGGGCAGTTTATGGTATTCATCCAAAAATTCCCAACCGTTCATAGCTGGCATATTAATATCCAGGAACACGATGCCTGGTAGAATGTAATTTGTATTGTTCGCGAAGTCGCCGGTACCGGTAAGGTAGTCAAGCGCTTCCTGACCATTGGTCACCACCTGCACGTGCACATCGAGTTGTGCCCTCTTTATGATCATTGAATTGATAAAGTTGGTAGCATGGTCGTCATCTACCAGCAGTATGCAATCCAGTCCGTCAATTTTTTTCATTATAGTCGGCGTTTTTAGTCGATGATTGTGAAATGGAATGTGCTGCCCTGGCCCATGGTGGACGTAACCCAGATATGCCCTTTATGCAGTTCCACTATTTTTTTGCAATGCGCCAGCCCGATGCCGGTGCCTTCATATTGTTTGCGATTGTGCAGTCGCTGAAAAATCACAAATACCTTTTGCAGGTGCGATGGATCGATGCCGATGCCGTTGTCACGCACTGCGAACTGCCAGCCGTTATCCAGTTTAACGGGGGATATGTATATCTCCGGCGGAACATCTTGCCTTGCAAACTTGATGGCGTTTAGTACCAGGTTCTGGAACAGTAGTTTTATTTCTGATTCGTATGCAGTAATGGTCGGCATGGCCTCGTAATAAATCTGCGCACCTTTTTCCTGGATCACCAGGTCGAGATCGTCACACACCACTTTGAGCAGGCTGTTGAGATTTACCGGCTTCATGTTGGTGTTGCGGCCCAGGCGGCTGTAATCCAGTATGTCTTTAATGAGCTGGCGCATACGTGCCGCGGCATCATAAATAAATTTGAAACTGCTGCTTACCTGTTCGTCCGGGTGCTTTAGATACGATTCTGAAAGCAGTTCGATCAGGCTGGTAATCGTGCGTAATGGCTCCTGCAGGTCATGAGAGGTGATGTACGTCAATTCCTCGAGTTCGCGGTTTTTGGAACGGAGGATTTCATTGTAAGCTTTCAGTGCATCTTCCCCTTTCTTCCTGTCGGTAAGGTCGCGGGTTACTTTCGTGTAGCCGAGGATTTCGCCGGATTCGCCATGCAGTGCAGTGATGGTAACACTTGCCCAGAACTGGCTGCCGTCTTTTTTCACGCGCCAGCCTTCTTCCTGGGCTTTGCCGACCGTACGGGCAGTTTGCAGCAACTCTCCGGGCTTGTTGATATGTTGCGCCTCAGGCGTATAAAATTTGCTGAAGTGTTGGCCAACAATTTCATCCGCCTTATAACCTTTAATGCGTTCGGCCCCGATGTTCCAGTTAACAATGTATCCTTGCGGGTCCAGGTGCAGTATGGCGTAGTCATCCACTTCTGCGGTAAGACTGTATTGCAGGTCTTCGGCCCTGCGGATGCGTTCCAACGCCTCTTTCTTTTCACTAAGATCGCGGGCTATAAGTACATAGCCGGTCAACTGTTCTTCTTCATAGATAGGCGTAACGTACAGGTGCGCCCACACCGGGATGCCGTGTTTGATCACGATCCAACCTTCGTAGCTGCCCTCGCCGGATTGTTGCGCTTGCGTAAGCAATTGCGTATGCTGCTGCTCAAACCTGCTCTCCGGCGTATATAGTATACTGTAATTCCATCCTGTAATTTCATTCGCCGTGTAACCGGTAAACGTTTCACCGCCTTTATTCCAGGTTCGGATAGTGCCGTCTGTAGCAAGCATACAAATGAGATATCCGTCTACCTCATGTAAGATTTCACGAAAAAGAGTGTCCCCTGGCATTAGCAAATAGTGTCACCTGGTCTCATACAGCGTATGGACCAAGCATGTTGGCAATGGTATTCTGTGTCTGTTACTCTAATTGTATCTGGTGAAAAACAAAAGGAATGGATAATTGATGATACGTACGCAATTGTATATGATCTGGATTCTTATTAGCGCAAATTTATATAAATAAGTTGATAGGATGTAAGGATTCCGAACCGTTTGTCCATAAACATTGCGGAATTGCCGCAGGGTAGGTGAATATTAACAAATTATGATAACCTGACGGAAAATATTAAATTGGGCCGTTCAAGCTAACCTGGTTACCTGTATGAGCTTCTATTACCAACTAAACCTGCTCCACGTATTATGAAACGAGTTTCCTTAAAAGACGTGGCTAAAATGGCGGGCGTTTCCAAGTCCACAGCGTCGTTTGTGCTGAATGGCAAAGCTAAAACAATGCGCATCAGCGAGGCCCTGGCCGAAAAGGTGATCGCTGTGGCCGAAAAGGCTGGCTATCAACCACATCAGCTGGCTGTAAGCCTTCGCACGGGCCAGTCTAAAATACTCGGACTTATAGTAGAAAGTATCTCAGGTAGCTTCTTCGCCGCTCTGGCAAAAATTATCGAAGACGAGGCGGAAGCCTATGGTTATAAGGTTGTTTATTGTAGTACAGAGAACAACGCGCTGAAAGGCAGGGAGTTAATTCGCATGTTATCGCAGCGCCATGTAGACGGCTTCCTTATTACGCCTACCATCGGGATGGAGAAAGATATCAAGAAACTCGTATCGCTCGAAAAGCCTGTGGTATTGATGGATAGCTATTTCCCGGAAGTGGAGGCGTCTTATGTATTGGTAGATAATGCGAAAGGCATTCGTAAGGGCATGGAGCACTTCTTTAGCAAAGGCTATAAAAAGATCGGTTTTGTAACGGTGGATATCGATCTGGTGCAGATGAACGAGCGCCTGGAGGCTTACCACGAGTCCCTGGCCGAACATGGCATCAGGGCCAATAAAAAGCTGATCCTCCGGGTGCCTTACAATGGTGATAAAGCCGATGCGATCGCACAAATCAACGCTTTTCTGAAAAATACACCCGGCCTCGATGCCGTATTTTTTGCCACCAACTACCTGGGCATCCTCGGCGTAGAGAGTATTACCTCCCTCGGCCTGCGTATGCCCGACGATCTGGCCATGATCTGTTTTGACGACCATGACCTGTTCCGCCTGTACCCTCCCGGCATTAGCGCTATTCAGCAGCCCATAGAGGGGATCGCTAAAACAGCTATGCAACTGCTGATGCAGCAGATGGACAAGGCACGCAATGGCAATATGGTGAACCAGGTTGAGCTGGAGCCACAGTTCATAGAACGCGGCTCCGCCTAACCAGCGGAATTTTTTTAGGGGATCGTTTTGATTACTTAAAAAAAATTTAATTTTACAAGGTAGAAACCAGGGGTTTTGTGAAATGGATCAGAGAAGAACCACCAGACAGGAAAGGGATCGCAGCGAAGGATGTAGCAAAACATCTTTTTTTAAGCCACTATTGCTAAACCGGTTTTGCGAAACAATAGAACATGACCTATGCCGCTAATGTGACTAGCGCAATTGCCAATAAAACGTGTACGCCTGACCGTGTGAACATCTGCCCGGCGTTACGGCTTTCAACCACCTCTAATTAAGTAATTATTACGGCAGCAATGTCGACTATAATAGAAGATCGTTTTTTTATTGTTCACTATTCATTTAAAGCAACAAAGGGCCTTTCAAGGCTCTTTTTTTATGCTGATAAATCGAGCAACTTTGTAGCAGACGTTGCCCATTTTCACTACGCGTAAATCTTCCTCTCTACTAGATTACTTTGCTGGCCCGGAATTTGTTGAATACACGAGCTCGGGTAAAAAAAAGCAAAGTGAAATGGAATTGTTGTAAGTAGATGAATGCCTTGCCCTGAGCCAGTTTTAAGAGTTTTTAAAAAATATTGGGATTAAAACGGAAATGTTTTTTAATTTTAATCAAGATAAAAAGATCAATTACCTGATCTGTTTGTTATTGAGAAAAAATCGGAACCACGCACATTGTAGAAACCATGTTGTTGAAAGTAACCAGTGAGTGTTTATGAGACGTTAATCGAAGGGACCATATCAATTACTTTCCCGGAAATAATTTAAGGATACACGCAAAAGATTCCAAGAATCTTTTTTTTGACACTAAAAGCAAAAACGATTTAGCTTGAAGTGAAAATTTGCCGTCATTCCGTGTTTCCCATATTAAACCGACAATTCAACCTGTATATCGTACGGGCGGGCATTGTATTTTTTAACCTGTAAAATTAATCATGAAGTACCGCTAATACCCGACTGAGTAAGTAAGACCAAAAACGCACGCACATTTTAAACGCATATCTTTTTGAACCGGTTTTGCATCACCACTGCACGACCTGGCCTTTCCATGCCTGTTGAGGTTGGGAGAAAAGGCGCGCCGGTAAAAGAAGAATTTTCAACATCTAAATCATCAAACAACATGGAGAAGAAATCCACGCTTCTTATGCGGGCGGCAATGCAGGGCTTTCTGTTATTGCTGTTATCATTTCACGCCTTTGCGCAGAACAGGCAGGTTACAGGTAAGGTGACCGATGCGAAAGACGGTACGCCGCTACCCGGCGTCACCATCCAGATAAAAGGCACGACCACGGGTTCGCAAACCGGCCCCGATGGTACGTTTAAGCTGGAAGCACCACCTACAGCCACTACACTCGTATTTTCTATTATCGGTTATGAAAACCAGGAAGTGCCCATGGGCAGCGAACCATTGAACGTGAAAATGGGCGCCTCCGTAAAATCACTGAAGGACGTTGTGGTAATCGGTTACGGTACACAACGCCAGGCGGAAGTAACGTCCTCCGTTGCAACAGTGAAACCCGAAGACTTTAACCAGGGCGGTTCCCGCAACCCGCTGGATCTCGTGCAGGGTAAGGTGGCTGGCTTAAGCATTACGCGCGCAGGTGGTAACAACCCGAACGGCGGCGTATCCATCCAGCTGCGTGGTGCCAGTACCTTGTCTGCCGGTTTGCAGCCATTGATCGTAATCGACGGTGTGCCCGGCGGTAACCTCGACCTGCTGCAGCAAGACGACATCGCCTCTTTCGACGTGTTGAAAGATGGATCGGCAGCCGCGATTTACGGTACGCGTGCGAGCAATGGGGTAATCCTCATTACGACGAAGCGTGGCCGGGCAGGAGAGCCTACTTACGCTTACTCGACTTACTTCCAGCGCGATGCGGTGGCCAAAAGGCCGGATATGCTCAGCGCAACAGATTACCTCAAATTGCCAGGCACCACCGACCTCGGTGGCCGCATCCAGATGTATGACCTGCTGCTCGACGAACAGAACCTGAGCCAGTATCATAACCTCTCTGCCTCAGGCGGAACGGGCAATAGCAACTACCGGGCATCATTGTACTACAATGACCAGAACGGTATTTCCATCGACAACTCACGCAGGCAATATGGTGGTCGTGTAAACGTCAATCAGACAGGTTTACAGGGTAAACTGAGCATGCAAATGAACGTAGCCGCCAACTTCAACAAAGCGAACCTGAACGGTGGTGCAGGCGGCGACTTCGAACAGGCAGTGCAACGTAACCCTACTGCGCCCATCTTTAATGCAGACGGCACTTACCTGGAAACAAACGCATTCAACAACTACAACCCGCTGGCCCGTTTACAACAAACGCTCAACGAGCGCGATCAGCAAACGCTTTCCGGCGATGTGAAGTTTACGCTCGAATTAATGAAAGGTCTGAAACTGTCAGCTACCGGTGCGTTGATCCGCAACAGCTGGAACGATCGTGAATATCGCTCTAAAGAATCACGCTCGTCCATGATCGATTACAATGGTGGCGGTTATGCCAGAAAGCACAACCAGATCGACTTCAATAAAACATTTGAAGGTGTGATCGATTACAGCACTACGATCAATGAAGATCATAGCATCACTGCCCTGGCAGGTTACAGCTATCAATACTTCACTTCTGAAATTTTCAGTGCGAACAATAACGGCTTCCTGACAGATGCGTTTCTGGACTGGAACCTCGGCGCCGGTAACGCGATTACCAACAACGCGCTGAAACGCCCGGGACTTGGATCGAGCAAAGAGGATAACACGCTGGTGGCGTTTTTCGGCAGGTTGAGCTACTCGTATAAACAGAAGTACATGGCGCAGGTAGTACTTCGCCGCGAAGGTAGCTCCCGCTTTGGTGCGAACAACAAATGGGGTACGTTCCCCGCTGCATCCGTAGGTTGGGCGATTAACAAGGAGGATTTCCTGGCAGGCAACGCAGCCATCAACCAGTTAAAACTGCGTTTAGGTTATGGCGTTACCGGCCGTCAGGATGGTGTAGCCAACTACGGTTCGCTCGTTACGCTCAGCACTGGCGGTCAGTACCTGCAAAACGGTACCTGGTCACAAACCTACGGCCCTTCCGTAAACCCCAATCCCAACTTAAAATGGGAACAGAAAAGAGAGTGGAACTTCGGTATCGACTACGGTTTCCTCAATTACAGGATCAGCGGTTCGATCGATTTGTATCAACGTAATACCGTCGACCTGCTTGCACAATACAGAGCCCAGCAGCCGCCTTACATCCATGACCAGTTATTTACCAACGTAGGTGAAATTTCCAATAAAGGTATTGAGCTGATCGTAAGCGCAACACCGGTATCTACCAAAGACTTCACCTGGAACACAGACGTAACGTTCACGTACCAGCACAACAAACTGGAATCACTGTCCAACGACTTGTTTAAAGCTACTTACTTCGAGTACGGCTCACTGCCTTCTCCAGGCGCGCTTGGTAACGCGATCCGTGTGCAGGAAGGTCAGCCGCTCGGTAACTTCTACGGCAAACGTTTCGCCGGTTTCGATACTGACAGCACCTGGTTGTTCTACAACGCAAAAGGCGAAAGGGTAGGGGCCGACCAGATTACTGCCAACGACTATACGGTAATTGGTAATGGTATTCCTAAATTCCTGGCATCCTGGAGCAACACGCTGAAGTACAAAAATTTTGACCTCACGGTATTCTTCCGCGGTAAGTTTAAGTACGACATCCTCAACCTGCAGGATCTGTATTTCGGTAACGCGAAATGGCTGCCAAACAACGTACTGCGCAGCGCCATCACTAAAAACGCCCGCCTGAAAGATGATCCGCAGTACTCCGATTACTACCTGGAGAAAGGTGGTTTCGTAAAACTGGATAACATCACGCTGGGCTACAACTTCAAACTGAATACGAAGTACATCAGTAACCTGCGCGTATATGCATCAGGCCGTAACCTGGTTACTATGACGCAATACAGCGGCCTTGACCCCGAGCTGGAAGATAACGGTCTTACGACGAGCATCGACAACCGTGGATTTTATCCGCGTACACAGTCGTACACAATCGGGTTGAATGTTGGTTTCTAATGAGGATTTAAAACAAAGCATCGTATGAAAAAGCTTATGATATTACTGACTGCTGTAACCGGACTGGCCGCTTGTACGGACCTGGACGAAAACGTGTACAGCAGGATCAATGCAGATAATTTTTATCACAACAAAGGCGAAGTGCTGGCAGCAGTTACACGCCCTTACACCCACGCCAACGCCTGGGCTGCACCAACCGGACAAAATGGTTACTGGCGCTTAAGTGAGCTGTCGGCCGACCAGCTGGCATGGCCGCAGAAGGGCCGCCATGGCTACGATGGTGGCGACTGGATACGGTTGCACTATCACACCTGGGTGCCGCTGGAAGGTACGATCGAAAACGCCTGGAGGCTCATGTTCTCCGGTATGGGTTTTTGTAACAATACACTCAAAGACTTAGCCGCCGTGGATTTCGCGCAGATCGGCATGACGGAGCAGGAAAAAGGAGAGCTGCTCGCGGAAACGCGTGTACTGCGCGCCTGGCATTATCTCAAACTGATGGACCTGTTCGGCAAACTGCCCATCGCCACCGTTCCCGGCGAAGGCTTTAACCCCGAAACCAAGGAACGTCCGGAAGTGTTTGCATGGATCGAAAAGGAAATCCTCGACAACATGGATTCCCTGCCTGTACTCACTACCGCTTTAGCAGGCCGCGTAACCAAGGCGGCTGCGCTCAGCATGCTGGCAGAATTGTACATTAACGCTGAAGTGTGGACGGGTACACCGCGTTACGCCGATTGTATCGCTGTGTGTAACCGCATTATTGCGGGCGAAGGTGGTGCCCTTACAGGCAGCGCTCCGGTGCTGGAAAATGATATCTACAAGGCGTTTAACAATACCAATCACCTTTCCACCGAAAACCTGTTCCAGATCGCGTACGACCTTCGGCAGGGCGACTTCAACTTTGGCTGGAACGGTGACTTCTGGCATTACAGGCAGCGTGAAATTTACAACGTAGACCGCGACGGTAACAATGGTATCGTAGTAATCCCGTCTGCATACGACGCGTTCGAGGACAACGATCTGCGTAAAACAGGCTGGATGCTCATCGGTCCGCAGGTGAAAAAGACCAATGGTCAACCTGTGTTGGGCACCGAAGAATATAGCGGCAAACCGCTGGTGTTCGTAAAAGAGATCCGCCGTAACTCCGAAGGTGAAACCGGCGAGGGTGGTATGACCCGCGGTGAAGAGAACAGCGGTGCGCGTTTTGCAAAATATGTACCCGGTGAATTGACAGATGAGGTGAACTATTGGGGTAACGACTTCGTGCTGTACCGTCTCACCGAAATCTATCTGTGGAAAGCAGAGGCCATCATGCGTGGCAATGGCAAAGTGGCTAACGCAGAGGCAGTAACGCTGGTGAACGATGTGCGTAAACGTGCATTCACTGCACAGGACTGGGTAAACGAAGCCTACACCGCGGCAACGCTTACTTTGGACGAGCTATTGGCAGAACGGGGAAGAGAGTTTATCTTTGAAGGCAAACGCCGCCAGGACCTTATCCGGTTCGGTAAGTTTACCACCGCTACCTGGTGGGACCACCCGGCATCCGGTCAGGCTAAATGGAACGTGTTCCCGATCCCGCAAAATCAACGGGCGCTGAACCCGAACCTCGGCCAGAACACCGGGTACGAATAACGAAGTGAATCAATGAAGATAAAAAAACACCGTGCATTGAGGCTTTCCGCCTCGGGCACGGTGTTATCGTTTATAACCTTAAAGAGAAACTAATCAAGCATGAAAAAATTCGGATGGCTGCTCTTATCAATGGGTGTGTTCAGCGCAAAAGCGCAGATCGTTACCAAGGTAACCGACCCCGTGGAGTGGATAAACCCAATGATGGGAACAGATTCCAAAGTATCCCTCTCCAATGGTAATACTTATCCCGTAATCGCATTGCCCTGGGGCATGAACTTCTGGACGCCCCAAACCAATACTATGGGTAATGGGTGGACGTACCAATACTCCGCCGACAAGATCCGCGGCCTGAAACAAACGCATCAGCCTTCCCCATGGATGAACGACTACGGCCAGTTCTCGATCATGCCGGTTACAGGCAGCATGAAGTTCGACGAAGATAGCCGTGCCAGCTGGTTCTCGCACAAAGCAGAAACCGCAAAGCCTTACTACTACAGCGTGTATCTCGCCGATGCAGATGTGACCGCGGAGATCGCGCCTACGGAAAGGGCTGCCCGCTTCCGTTTCACGTATCCGGCTACCGATAGCGCTTTTATCGTGGTGGATGCGTTTGACAGAGGTTCTTACATTAAAGTAATTCCATCAGAAAATAAGATCATTGGCTATACCACCCGCAACAGCGGCGGCGTACCGAAGAATTTTAAAAACTTCTTCGTCATCTATGCCGACAAACCTTTTACCGTATCCAAAGCCTGGAATGGTAAAAACAAGGCGCTCGCCGGCGATACGCTGGAACTGACGACCAACCACGCCGGTGCGATCGTAGGTTTCAAAACAGCGAAAGGCGAACAGGTAAACCTGAAAGTAGCATCTTCGTTTATCAGCTTTGAGCAAGCCGAGTTAAACCTGAAACAGGAACTGGGAAAAGATGATTTCGAAACCATCAAACAGAAAGGTAAAGCCGCCTGGAACAAGGAGCTGAGCCGTCTGGACGTAGAAGGCGGTACCATCGACCAGGTGCGCACGTTCTACTCCTGCCTCTATCGCACGTTACAGTTCCCGCGCAAGTTTTACGAGTTCGATGCAAGTGGTAAGGTAATGCACTACAGTCCATACAACGGTGAAGTGCTGCCCGGCTACATGTTTACCGATACCGGCTTCTGGGACACGTTCCGCGCGCTGTTCCCGTTCCTCACACTTATGTATCCTGACCTTAACAGCCACATGATGGAAGGCCTGGCCAATGCCTACAAAGAAGGTGGCTGGCTGCCGGAATGGGGTAGCCCCGGTTTGCGTAACGTGATGATCGGCTCTAACAGCGCCGCCGTTATCGCCGACTCTTACCTCAAAGGTATTCGTGGTTATGACATTAACACCCTGTATGAGGCGATCCTCAAAAACAGCGAAAACGAAGGCCCTATGACGGCTGTAGGCCGCAAAGGTGTGAAGTATTACAACGAACTGGGTTATGTGCCGTATGACGTTAAAATCAACGAAAACGCGGCCCGTACGCTCGAATATGCGTTCGACGATTTCACCATTCACCAGCTGGCGATTGCGCTGAAACGTCCGCAGGAAGAAATTGCCCGCTTCGAAAAACGTAGCCAGAACTGGAAAAACCTGTTCGATCCGGAAACGAAACTGATGCGCGGTAAAAACCAGGACGGTACTTTCCAAACGCCTTTCAACCCGTTCAAATGGGGGGATGCGTTTACCGAAGGTAACAGCTGGCACTACACCTGGAGCGTGTTCCAGGACATTGCCGGCCTGGCCGAAAAAATGGGTGGCAGAACGGCTTTCGCGCAAATGCTGGACTCTGTATTCAAAATGCCTCCGGTATTCGACGAAAGCTATTATGGTGGCGTGATTCACGAGATCCGTGAGATGCAGATCATGAACATGGGCCAATATGCACACGGCAACCAGCCTATCCAGCACATGTTGTACCTGTACAACTATGCCGGCCAGCCCTGGAAGTCGCAGTACTGGATCCGCGAAACGATGAATAAACTGTACCACGCTACACCTGATGGCTATTGCGGCGACGAAGATAACGGTCAAACCTCCGCCTGGTACGTGTTTGGCGCGATGGGTTTTTACCCGGTAACGCCTGGCACGCAGCAATATGTGATAGGTACGCCATTGTTCAAGAAGCTGACGGTGACCCTGCAGGATGGTAAGAAGTTCATTATCAATGCTCCCAACAACAGCGACGCGAACTTTTACATTCAGTCAGCTACGTTAAACGGTAAAGCATACGATAAAAACTGGCTTACCCATACCGACATTCAGAAAGGTGGTACACTCGACCTGAAAATGGGCGCTACGCCCAATAAACAAAAAGGAACGACTGAGGCGGCTTTCCCGTATTCTTTTTCTACCTTTACGACTCGAAAGTAAAAACTAATTATAGTCCCGGCTGCTGCCGGAACGCAAACTTGTTCTTCTTGGAACATAGATCACAATAAACATTCTGAGGCCTCCTGTCTAGGAGGCCTCGTTGTTTTTAAGCGTAAATTTTTCAGGTAACCATCTTTCACTCCTCCCATCGGCCCCCGTTGTGTCACTCACTGCAACCGCATCACGCTTATCGGCTCAACGGTATTAGGCCATTCTGGCGAATTATCTTATTTTGTCATGCAAATAACCGACCCGGGTACCCGCCTGCTGAAGACTGACACTTGTGAATGCCGATAGGCATGATGTTAGCATTAACCCGGGGCAGCAACATTAAATCCCGATATACGGAATGCCAAAAGAAATCAAGGCCATCAAATGCCCACACTGCGGTAGCGTAAAACATACCGCTATTAAACCTGACCAATACCGCTGCGAAAGCTGCCACACACAGTATTTTATTGACAGCGACGATGTACATGTGTATCACACCGTCACGCATCGCACGGAAGGTGGTTACCAGTATAAAGCGCCGCAAATCCCTAAAAAGATGATCGTGTTCGGCGCTATCGTCAGCGCTGCTATGTTTTTCGTCGCCATCTTCTTTTTTATCGGCAACGACAGCAGCGCGGGAAGTACTTATTCCGTTTCCGAAGCCAGTGCCCCTAAAGAAACCTATACAACCTGGAGTGGAGGCACCGCGCCGGTATTGAGCAGTGCCGGGGAACCACTGCTCTTCTCACTGGCAGGCCGCATGTACCGGGGCACCGCCGGCAGCGATGATAAAAACGGTTTGTACGCCGCCTTCTTCGATCCAATCAAAAAGGAAGAAGTAAGCGCTAAAAAACTCGATCTTCCCAACGCGGGTACCACTGCCGACGTAAAGCTGCGCCAGTTCACCAACGGTGACATGTATGCGATCATCAACAAATCGAAAATATTCAAAATAGATCCTGCGGCGCAATCGGCTACGGATGTAAGCAGCTCGCTCTATAAAGATCAGCCGTTACTGCAATCGGGCATCGCCACGGTGGAATTTATGTACGACAGCTATGGCGACGGGCTCACCGTAATGACCAACGACGGTAAAAGCCTGTTTTACTACCCGCTGGTGAACAAGGTGTACACTAAAACTGAATTGGATAAGGCGCAGGAGGGTTTCTCCACCTTGTTGCCGGGCGCTACGGACCGAACCTACTTTACGTTTACCCGCAAGGGGCACGAGTTCCCCGATGAAAAAACGCAACTGCTGCAAATCGTGCACAAACATAATAGCGGCGGGCCACGCTGGTTAGTAACGGGGCCTAGCTGGGGTAAGGACTACCAGGTGCCTTCGGGTATTTATTCTGGCAACATCCCCTATAAAAAGGTGCTGCTCTCCAAACGGGAAATGGAACGTGGTCGCATCGTGTCTTACAAAGACATTACGCCCGACCGCCTGTACTTCTCCCCCGAAGTACTTTTCTCGGATGATAAGGACCTGGTGATCCTCTTCCGCGCCAATGCTTCGCCGGAAACACCGTTCACTTTACAGTGCCTCGATCCAAACACCGGCACCATCAAATGGACAACACCGCTGGAGGCTAAGCAGGATATTGATGAAATGATCCGTTGCAAAGAGGGCTTCCTGGGCACCAGCTACCGCGACGGACTTGTGTTTAACGCCAGCGGCAAGCTGGTAAGTCATCACGAAATAAAATAACGATCATGGGCTTAAAAGACTTCTTTAAAAAACAATTAGCCACCGTTATAGACTGGGAAAACCAGCAGCCGGGCGTACTGTTTCACAAATATCACTTCACCAGCGACGAGATCAAGAACCGTAGTAAACTGATCGTAGGGCCGGGGCAGGGTTGCATACTGGTGTATGAAGGCCAGATGACGGAAGTGATTACGGAAGAAGGCACCTTCGATCTCAGTACGGACAACCACCCGTTCATCACCACGCTGCTGAAGTTGCGCCAGTTATTCGAGAGCGAACATAAAATGCGTATCTACTTTTATCGCAGGGCAGAATGTGTGAACCAGCACTGGGGCACGTCTACACCGGTTAAATATGTAGATCCGATCTATAACTTCCCGGTGGAGCTGGGCCTGCACGGCAATTACTCGTTTAAAGTAACTGACCCCGGCGCATTCTTTCAGAATGTTGTTGGCTCCCGCGACGAGTACAAAACAGAAGAGGCCCGCGAGTTGCTGCAATCCCGCATACCACAAACGTTAGCGGCACACCTGGCTGCCGCCGGCTTAGGCTACCAGCAAATTGATGCCCAACTGGAAAATATATCTGCCCAGCTAAGCGCGAAGCTGAATGAAACCTTTACGGAGATTGGTTTTGAGCTGACCGACTTCCGCATCAACGGCACCCTGTTCGATAAAGATACCCAGGCCCGCATCCGTAAGATAGCAGATGTAACCGCCGATAATCTTGCCGCAGCGCAAGGGGGCTTAAATTACGTAGACATGGAAAAGCTGAAAGCCCTCCGCGATGCCGCCGCCAACGAAGGTGGTATGGCTGGTGCCGGCCTGCAGTTCGGTGCCGGGTTGGAATTAGGTAAAACGATGCTCGGTAATAAAGATGCAGATGTAGATCCTGTGCAACAGTTGCAGAAGCTGAAACTGTTGCTGAACGAAGGCATCATCACCCAGGAGGAGTTTGATGCGAAGAAGAAAGAGTGGTTGAGTAAGATGTAGTGACAATGAGCCTACCGGTGCTACTCGCGCTTAGTTGTATACACCAACGAATTTATATCATTAAAAAAGCCCGCATCCTCATGGATGCGGGCTTTGCATTTATTCTTTTAATGGTCAAAGGTACAGTTTCTTGTTTGGCTTAGCACCCATGTAAAACGTGAGTTTACCACCGTTCATAATGTCCGTATGCGTAATCACGCTTTTAGTGAGCGGTTTGCCATTCAGTTCCACTTTCTGCACATATACATTCTTGTCGCTTTGGTTCTTTGCTTCCATGGCAAAGGTTTTACCATTCTCCAGCTGGATAGTGGCCGCGTCAACCGCAGGGCTGCCCAGTGAATATTCTACGGAGCCGGGAGCAACCGGGTAAAAGCCCATCGTGGTGAAGATGTACCATGCGCTCATTTGTCCGCAGTCGTCGTTACCACCTAGACCGTCCGGTGTTGGGCGATACATCTTCTTCAGGATCATACGCACGCGCTCCTGTGTTTTCCAGGGCTGGTCGGTCCAGTTATAGAGGTAAGCTGTATGGTGACTGGGTTCGTTACCGTGCACATAGTTACCGATGATGCCGTCACGGGTAATGTCCTCTGTTTCGGCAAAAAATTCGTCGGGCAGGTGCATGGTGAACAGCGAGTCCAGGTGCGTGGCGAACTGTTTCTTACCACCCATCAGCGCGATCATTTCGGCCGGGTATTGTGGTACGTACAGGCTGTAGTTCCATGCGTTACCTTCGATAAAGCCCTGACCGTGTGTTTTTAGCGCATCAAACTCCTTGCGGAACGAGCCGTCGCTCATACGCGGACGCATAAAGCCTGTGCTGGCGTCGTATACATTGCGCCAGTAGGCGGAGCGTTTAATGAACTCGTCGTAAATATCCTTGCGCCCCAGCTTCTGCGCCATTTGTGCAATTGCCCAGTCGTCGTACGCATACTCCAGTGTTTTGGATACGGAGGAGCTGTTTTTATCTTCCGGCACATAACCCATGGCCATGTAGTATTCCAGTCCGTCGTACTTTTTATAACGAGCCGTGGCCACACAGGCGTCCAGTGCTTTATTCGCATCGAACGGCGCGTTGCCTTTCACTACCGCGTCTGCAATCACCGATACGCTGTGATAACCGATCATACACCAGTTTTCATTCGCATAGTGTGACCATACCGGTAACATCTTTTGCACGCTCTGATCGTAGTGCGCCATCATGGATTGTACCATGTCGGCGTTACGTTTCGGCTGCACCACGTTAAAGAATGGGTGCAGGGCGCGGTAAGTATCCCAGAGGGAGAAAGTAGTATAGTTCGTAAAGCCGTTCGCCTTATGCACGTTCATGTCCAGGCCGCGGTAGCTGCCATCGGTGTCCATGTAAGTGGTAGGGCCGAGGAAAGTATGGTACACTGCGGTGTAGAAGTTCTGTTTTTCCTCTTTGCTGTTCGTTTTAATTGCGATCTTGTTCAGTTCTTTTTCCCACAATGACTGTGCATCTGCTTTGGCCTGGTTAAAGTTCCAGTGCGGAATTTCGGCGCGCATGTTGGCGAGCGCACCTTCCTGGCTAACAGGAGAAATCGCGAATTTGATCTTGATCTGTTCTCCTTCTTCCGTATCGAAATCGAACCACGCCCTTAACTGGCGGCCCGCCATTTCAGGGAAGTTCTGTGTAACATCGAACTTACGCCAGAAGCCGCGGTACACATCGCTGGTGTAGCTGCGGTGACCATATTGTTTGATCGGCTTGGAGAACGTCATTGCAAAATACACCGTACGGGTACGCGCCCAACCGTTGGTTTGGCGATAACCGGTGATCAGCGTATCGTTTACGACACGAACGAACGTCCACACGTTTTTGTTATCGTAGTTGTAAATGCCCGACATCAGGTCGAGGATGATGTGTGCGTTTTGTGTTTTGTGAAAAGTGTACTGATGAAACCCTACGCGGTTGCTCGCGGTGAGCTCGGCTGTAATGTCGTGATCGTCCAGCTTTACCTTATAGTAGCCTGGTTCCGCCACTTCATTGGCGTGGGAAAACGCAGAGCGGTAACCGCTTTTAGGATCGTTCGCCGTACCCGGGTTGAGCTGAAGCGCGCCGGTAGTCGGCATGATCAGGAAGTCGCCGAGGTCGGAGTGGCCTGTACCGCTGAAATGCGTGTGGCTGAAGCCCGTAATCGTTTTATCGTCGTACTGGTAGCCTGCGCAGTAGCGGTATACGTCGGGATTGTACTTCCCATTCATCTCGTACGGGATCGTATCGGTGTCCGGACTAAGCTGTACAGCACCGAAGGGAACTGTGGCGCCCGGGTATACGTGTCCCATTTTTTGGGTACCGATGATCGGATTTACGTATGAAACCAGCTTTTCGCCCGTTTGTGCTAGCGCCGGGTAGGCGGCCGCCTGTGCGATCAGCAGGATGGTAAAAAGTTGTTTTCTCATGCTGGCAGTGGATTTTGAACTGAAAAAGTCTTCATTAAGTGGTTGATTTTTGTGCTCGTGGCTGCACTAAGTTAAACCGGTTTAGCATCAATAGCAACAAGGGTTTCCATTTTTTTTATTTTGGGGGATGGGGACGCGATGTAAATGCAGTGAAGTTATCTTGTAATATCCGGCTGACTGCCTGAAAAAGAAACATCCTGCCCGGCAGAAGCCCCGGCAGGATGTTACGTATAATGGGTGGTTATGACCTAGATAGAAGCGGCCGTTTGTGCCTTGGACACATCGTTCTTACTGAAACCTTTCGCCTGTTTACGCATCGTCAGCGACAAAATCAGCAATCCCAGTACGAGCAGCACGATGATGGACGGGCCATGTTGCGTTAAGTTCTGTTGAATGTTGCGAATGTTCATACGGCACAATTTGTACAGCAAATATAAGGAATTACTATTTAATCTATAATATTAGTAGGGTTTTGTTTTTTAATGGGTTTTACAGGATACGGTGTCTCAAGGGAACAATCAGCTCATTACCCGCCTTAGTTTATAAATGGACTAACTGGCTACTATCTGGCTACTAACTGGCTACTTACAGTAGGGCAACTGGGCGCTTTTCCCGCATAAACGGTCGACTGGTACCAGTCTCGGCTATATTAACAAAGGAAGGGATTTATTGCACATCCTGGCAGGATCATTAGTGGCCGGACGGCGCAGTTTCGTGGACCAAGGCGCATTTTAACTTGCGCCGGAGGAACCAGCGGATTTCACTAAGAGGGTGGCAACCGGCGAAGGGGCCGCTTCATACAATTGCAGGGGCAATCGGGGTAAGGTGATCAATAGGTGGGCACGTAACCTGTTTGAAACCAGGACGAACGATCATCAACAATATGACAAATAGCAGCACTGCCGCTGAAGTGAGTGACACAACGGCGGCTGGGGGAGAGGGAATAGCTGGTTCCCGGAAGAAAATTTAATAGTTGTCTCTGAAAATACCTTCGATCACGTCTTTCAGTTCCCTGGCCTGCAGGGGCTTTTTGAGGAGCCTGACTACGAGGGGATTGGCGTTGGTACGGCTAATATCGCCGAAATCGAGCGAAGACGATACCATGATGATAGAGCATTGTGACTTAATTTTTTGGGGGTAGGTGTCGAACGAGCGCAGGAACTCAAACCCGTCCATTTCAGGCATCTGGATGTCGAGCAGGATCACCGTGGGGGGAATATGTGGCAGGGTGATATTAGACGACAGAAATTCCAGCGCCTTGTTCGCATTGGTGAACGAGAGCACAGTCCTGCTGATTTGCTGCAACGAAATCAACTTTTCGTGCAGCAGCAAATCGATATCGTTATCATCGATGAGGATGACGCGGAGGTCAGGAATCGAATTCATTTCTGTTCGGAATGGTTATTTCAAATTGAGTACCTTCTCCATACCTGGAATCCACGGTAATGGTACCGCCAATCTTCGTAAGGGCTTCTTTTACAATATACAAACCGATACCGCTACCGGGTTTATTGTTGTTTTTGGAACGGAAGAACATCTTAAAGATGTTGTTCAGGTGTTCGCTCAAAATACCGATGCCATTGTCTTCTATACGGATAGATGCCTTGTGGGGCTCCACTTTTACAATGAGGTTGACAGTAGGGTTTTCTTCCTCCGGCTTCTGGTATTTTACAGCGTTGGATATCAGGTTATTTAAAATAACACTGATCCTGAACGTATCGCCCTTAAACTCCACCGGCTGGTCTACTTCCACATTAAAGTTGATAGCGGTGTTCTGGTGTTTAAAGGTATCCGTACAATCTTTTATCAGGTTGTTGAAGTCGATTCTTTCAAACTCGAGTTCCAGCCTGGAATTGCGGTAATATTCGATAATCTTTTGAATGAACCCGTCCAGCCTGGTCACACACATCTCGATCATGTTCATGTAGCCGTTGGGGTCGGTTACGCTGTTATCGAGGCGGGAGAGGTTGATAATGCCTAATACCGACATCAATGGCGAACGAAGGTCGTGCGACGTGGAATAGATGAACCGGTTTAACTCGTCGTTCGTTTTTTCCAGCTCCACGATCTTTTCTTTCAGCTGCTTGCGCGCGGAATAGATCTCGTAGGCATTGTTGATGGTCCGGTGCAGTTCCTGCTCATCCCAGGGCTTTTTGATGTAAGAATAAATGTGGCCTTTGTTGATGGCGTCAATTATATCCTCCACATCGGTGTAACCGGTGAGCAATATGCGGATGGGGTCGGGCAGTACGTTCTTGATCTCGTTGAAAAATTCCACACCCGTGGTGGTGGGCATCTTCTGGTCTGCGATAATAATATGAACGTCTATCCCTTTCAACACCTGTTTCCCTTCCTGCGCAGAATTAGCGATGTAGATCTCATAATTCCTGCGGAAGCTCGCCATAAAGGCGTTCAGGTTATGAACCTCATCGTCAATATACAGTATTCTGATACGGTTATTTTTCATCAAAGGGTTTGTTGAGACGAATGGTTCGAGATATTTAAAGGTAAATATATAATAAATTCTGCTCCTTTACCAGGTTGAGACTCTACTAAAATTCTTCCCTGGTGCTTCTCTATGATGCTAAATACGATGGACAGGCCCAACCCGGTGCCTTCGCCCACGTCTTTGGTGGTGAAGAAGGGGTCGAATATCTTTTCTTTTACCTTCTCGGTCATGCCTATACCGGAATCCTTTATGCTGATGCTAACCTGGTTGGAGTCCACGTGGTGCCGTGTACGGATGGTAACCGACTCTTCTCCCTGCTCAGGCTTCATTTTAATGGCGTTAAGCGCGTTATTGATGATGTTGAGGAACACCTGGTTCAATTTGCCCGCGTAACACTCGATCTTTGGCAGTTCCCCATAGTCCCGCACGACGGTAACGTGCTGGGGTATGGTGTTGCGGAGTAGTACCAGTGTGGAGTTGAGGCCTTCGTGCACGTCTACGGTCTTAAGATCGCTCTCGTCCAGGCGGCTGAAGGTGCGTAACCCACGTACGATCTCGGCGGTACGGGCGGCGCCGTCCTCAATACCGGTAATAAGGGTATCGATCTCATTATGCACATAGTCGATATCTATTTCCTGCTTGAAGCGTTGTATCTCCTGTATCTGCTTCGGGATGGTATCCGCCGGGGCCGATTCCATTTCCTCGTACTTACGTAACAGCGAGCGGAGGTCGGCGAAGTCGAGCTTCAGCGGTTTGATATTAGAAGTAACGAAGTTGATCGGGTTGTTGATCTCGTGGGCGATACCGGCCGTCAGCTGACCAAGGGATGCCATTTTTTCGGCCTCCACCAGCTGTGTTTGGGCTGATTTAAGGTTACTGAGGGCTTTGTTCAGTTCTTTATTGGAGGATTGCAGCTCCTCCGTACGTTCCTGCACCTTCGCCTCGAGGACGGCGTTTTGTTCTCTTACCAGCTGCTCGTTCTCCTGCGATACCTGCAGGGCGAGGGCGGCGGATTCTTCTTTTTCCTTCCGGTAGATGTTGATCTTGTTGGCGAGGGCGAACGACAGCAGGGTTACTTCTGCTGCGGAGCCCACCTGCAGTGCGTAATAGGTGAAGTCGTTGTACGGCAACAGGTTAAAGTTGCGCATCACAAATATCACCACGCTGGTAAGGAATATACCCCAGGCGATCAGGAAGTACCTGGCGGGTTTAAAGCCCGTGCGGTGCACCACCACGCCCGCGAAGATCGCGATCAGCGATCCGCTCATGGCCACTATCTGCACCCATACCTGTGCCACCATGTAAGCGTCAAAGAACATGGGGATAAAGCAGAGTACGTAGAAGAGTGTAACGCCGTGCAGCAATTTATGGCCGAGCGGGTAACGCTCTTTCGTATGCAGGAACGACTGTATGAACAAGGCCGCCGTTATCCCGTTCAGGATCGGGATAAATACGGTGTCGTGCCGCACCAGCCAAACGTTGTTAGGGTACAGGAACCGGAACGTATAGCCCTGCTGCGACGCCTGCGTAAGGCCTACGCAAACGATATAGGCTACGTAAATAAGGTAGCTGGAATCGCGGGTGGTTAGGTAAATAAACAGGTTATAGAGGGCCATTACCAGGATGATACCGATGTATATCCCGAAAATGAAGTTACGTTGTGTGTTCTTTTCGTTGATGGCTGTTTCGGTAGAAAGGTATATCGGCAACTGCGCCTGCTCATCGGCGCGTATGGCCAGGTAGTAGTGGCGGGTTTCACCGGTATTTACCTGCAACTTAAAGATGTAGTTCTGGTGATCGTAGGAACGTTCGCGGTAGGGCTTCATGGTGCCCAGCTCTGTTTTAATAAAGCCGCCGCCGTGTTGCTGCTCGTACAGGCATATATCATCGAGCGTAGGGTACTCCAGCTCCAGCAGCAGCACGTCGCTGCCCGATCTGTTTTCCACCGAAAAGCGCGCCCAGTGGGTGTAGGGAGTGATCATCAGGTTGGGCACGTCCTGGTCAGAGGCCCTGAACACTTTTTCCTGCACCTGCTCGATGGTGAGTTTGTTGGTTTTATCGACGTACAGCTCCAGCGACTTACCGATTTTCATCAGTTTCTTACTGTCCGTAACGACAATGGGGCCTGCTGCCTTACTGGCGTTGGCGGCGAAAAGGACTAATAGCAGTAAATAGATGAGGCGTTTTAACATCATTATAAGGATAGGAACGAATTTAAGACGCTGTAAATTATGGATTTCTGCCAGCATTGCGAACAATATTGGCAGGGTTACCGGGATATTAGTAAGCGGACCGGGTTCAGGAGTCCTTCTTTTCGATCACTTCGTTCTGCACATCAACGGCGGTTTCATCTTCGGGAGTGTAGTCTACTTCAAGCTGGTAGGCTACTTCAAATATTCCCTTAGGCCCTGTTTCCGTCCTGGTTTGATTGGGTTGCCTGCGCAGTTCGCGTATCAATGTTTTTTCTGACTCGTCGGCTGTTTGCAGTACGTGAAGGTCGTTAATGACCATGGCGGTGGCAATAAAGTCATCCTTAGGATAGTAAAAGGTGCCTTCGTTGCCAAGCGACGTATCGATTACGGCGCCTACTCTGCGTGCCATACGCGTAGTGATTGGCGCACACAGTACGTGTACCCTGTCTACCGGCAGCTGCGTCATCAATGCTACGCATACGCGGGAGAGAATAAGGCTCCCGATGCCCATGCCGGCTACCTCTTTGGAGTTCCACATGCCGCAGATCTCCGCGCTGCCTTTACGAACGTCGGTATATATTTTAGGATCGTACTTACCGATCGCTGTTTCTATAGGAAGGGGTATTACACCGTCTGCCAGCTGCACGCGGGCGCCGCCGTAAGTTTTTTCGCCGGTTTCATCTTCTACGATCACTACGATCGTGTTCCTGTGCTGCAACCAGTCTACATTGCCAGAGGTAATTTTGGCAATGCCGAAATGTATTTCCAGTAGTTTGCTGTGCCCCTCGTAAAAGCGCATACACGCTTCCGGGTCTTCTGGCGCAATAAAAGCTCTTACCTTGATCGTAATACTCATTGGTTTGCTCGTTTAGTTATTAATGCGCGAGATTTATTTAATGATCTGTTCAAAATCCACATAGTACCTGCCGGATGCAGTGAGTTGCCCGAGGAGGATGCGGCGCACGGTGTCGGCGACCATTGCCCCTCCTAAAACGACAGAAGAGGCCAGCTGGGGCCATGTCGTAATAGATTTTCCTATTTCAGCCAGGGATTGTTTCATCCTGGGAGACATATTATGCATGTCAACCATCGGGCCGAGAATGGGCACTTTTTCTTCGTTTGTCAGGTTTTTCAATGTGTTTATGTCAATATCCGGAATAAGTCCGTGCATCATCGGGTAATCGGGCTGCAAATCGTAACGTTCAATATCCAGCATGCCCCGGTCGTTCATTTCCATCACCACTGGTATTTGTAAAGCTTTGGCCTTAATACGGCTGATGATCTTGATGTCGATTCCGTCGCATTCTTCTATCAGCAGGTCTAATTTACCGTCGCCGGTTAAGAAGTCGCTGAGGTTGTCGTCAGTAGCGCCATCCGCGTAACATTTCACTTTGATAAAGGGATCCAGTTCCGCTATTTCCCTGGCTGCGATCACTACCTTCGGTACATTCAGGTTATAAATCCCCGTGCGTATGCGGTTCATGTTAGATAACTCCAGCGCATCGAAGTCGGCCAGGCGTAACTCTCCGCACAGGCGTTCCATCACCAGCGTTAGTGCGATCGATTGCCCTACAGATAAACCGATGATACCCAGCTTGCGGGTGGCGAGCTGATCGCGCTCTTCGCGGGTGATCTTCTGCATGTTACGGGCGGTGCGAAGTTCAATAAACTCCTGTTCGTCAACGATGTGTACTACACGGCGTGCCCAGGGAAAGTACACCCAAACGCCGTATTCTTCTGCCGGCGTGTTGCCAAGACGGGCGGCTGCCAGTTCGGTTATTTCTTCAGTCGTTAACTTCCTGGTAGGGTGTTGGATCTTCATCAGCTCTCTCAGCTGTATATCCAGTTCATCAAATACCTGTATATCCTCCTGCTGCTCGAGCAATTGGATCAAAGCCTGTTTCTGCACGGCATCCCCCAACCGGTAAAATGCCGGGGTATATTCAAGCTGTTCTCTTTTGTCTCTGTTGACGCGGTTCTGGATCATCTTTCTGCCTTGCGGCGCTTTTATCTATTTAATAGGTTATGCTCACGGTTTAACTAAATTGGGCGGGTTCATTGCTCCCCGGATTACTTTCAAAACTATTATTCTTTTCGATTTATCTCAGCTTCAAGGTGTACCATTTATAATAAAGATATAAATGATTGCAAAACATCATGTGTTTAGTCGGCGCTCAAAGTACTGGATTTCAGTATAATACCAGCATTATCCCGCTCTGCATGGAGGATGTTGCTGAAAACGTCGATGCCGTTAACTGCCGCGCGGTTAATGGCTATTTGTTGTTGTTTAAATTAATAAGAGCAAATCAATGTCTTGCCAATCACAAGATGAGTGAACAAACGCCAGGTTGCTGAATGGCCCGGGGAAAGTGATTATCAGGTTTCAACCCCTTAGAATGACCGATGACTCTCGTCGCCTGCTGCACAGGCAAGAAATGGTTAAAACAGTTGAAACGACTAACAGGTGTACTGCTACCAAGGGTTAGGTAGCATGCTTCACCAGGGACAAATAGCTTCATTGCTAAAATTCGATTAAATACTTAACTGCTACACAAGAATGAAAAGTAAAATAGCAATTTATTTGAAATTAAACTATAATCTTCTATTATAAATCTACTAATTGTAATTATTAAAGCAGGTTGGGAGATATTTCTTAGCGCAGCAGCTTATTAATTTATGATGGGTGGGGAAGGATTGGTGTAAAATTTGTGCAAAGTAGCACCTGATCAGTTAGATTTGTAATATCAACATGCTTTAATATGGACAAAAGAGAATTTCTCAAGATCGCCGGTATTGCAGGAGCAGCCGCCATGGTAAGCCCCAAAGGTTTATTTGCACAGTCGGCCGCTACGCCGGGTATCCTGGACCAGAAAGCGCCCTTTACCCTGCCGGAGCTTCCATACGCCTATGGCGCTTTGGAACCCAGCATCGATAAAATGACGATGGAGATCCACCACGATAAGCACCATGCAGCTTATGTGAAGAACCTGAACGATGCCTTGCCTGGTACGGCTTATGCATCGCTGAGCCTGGAGCAGATCATGGCTAAGGTGACAGAAAAAGACAAAGCGATCCGCAATAACGGTGGCGGCCACTATAACCACAGCCTGTTCTGGACGATCCTCGGCAAAGGAGGCGGAAAGCCTTCCGCAAAACTGGCTAAAGCCATCGAAAAGGCTTTTGGCTCAATGGAGCAGTTCCAGACTAAATTCAATGATGCTGCAAAGACACAGTTCGGTTCCGGCTGGGCATGGCTCATCGTGAAGAAGGATGAATCGCTGGCCGTAGCCGCTACACCTAACCAGGACAATCCCCTGATGACGCAGATCGTGAAGGAAACAGGTACACCTATCCTGGGCCTTGATGTGTGGGAACATGCGTATTACCTGAAATACCAGAACAAACGCCCCGACTACATTTCCGCTTTCTGGAATGTGATTAACTGGGCCGAAGTAGAAAAACGGTATGAGGCTGCACTGAAATAGTGGGCACCGTATCCAGATAAAAAAAGCCCCTTGTTGCATATGCAGCAGGGGGCTTCTTCATTATTTTCTTCGGAAAAAGACGAAACCGTTCTTTTCGCCTGTCAGTTCCAGGTTAGGGTGATGAATATATTTGTCTTTGTGATTGATGCGGCAGATGAAATACACGGGTTTGTCCACCGCCCCGTTTAACAGCCACTCTTTATCGTACTGGCCTACATTTGGTGCCGGTTGTTTTTGTGCGTAAAACAGGTGGGCGTAGCTATGATAATTCAACGGGTACACGTACACGTCTTTACCGGCAAACTGTTTAAAGTATTCGATAGCGGCGTTTTGTGAGTACAGTTCCACCTTCGGCACGAAGTGCGCCATGGTTACCTGTATCAAAAACATCGAACTAAAAAACAGGGTGAGCAGCCCATTGCGCACTTTGCCCCTTAGCAATAAAACGCCACCAATGATCACAGCCAGTACGTAGAACAGGCCAAAACCGGTTTCGGCAAAGTGCCAGGGAACAACGGCTTCCAGGTTAGCACGGGCGAATTTGTCGCCGATATGCGGGATTAATTCTTTGGCATATAAACCTACCAGCGGCAGGGCGGCGATCAGGATGCCCAGCAGGCAACCGATGCCGATGAGCAGCCCTACATGCCATTTGCGGAGCGAAAACTTGCCTTCTGCCAGGCGGTATACATACAGCGCTGCCAGGAAGCTAAGCGGGAAGTAACACAGCGACGAATAGTGCACGATCTTCGTTTCCACGATAGAAAACAGGATCAACACCACCCAAAACAGCACCCACATCCAGCGTTTTAGGTCCTTCAGCTCCATATTTTCGCCGGTGTAAACCGACTGTCCGCCCTTACGGCCGCGAAAGGCCGCCACCAGGAAGATGCTGGCAGGGAAACAACCTATGAGCAGCACGATCCAGTGGTAAAAGAAAGACCCTCCGTGACCGGCGTCCGGCGTGCTGAACAGGCGCACCTGGTAAACAAGGAACTCATTTACAAACCACCAGCCATGGGAAATGATCTCGTACCCGAACCACGACAGTGGTATAATGGCTGCAAAAGCGGAGATCAACAGGAGGTGTACCACTTTAATACCGATGCGGAACTTATTCCAGATCCAGTAGGCAAGTAAACACAATACGCAAATGATGACTGCAGCCGGACCTTTCGTAAGTACGGCGAGTCCCAGCATAGCGCCACTCAACATGGCCATACGCATCGGTTTGGTGCCCCAGTTAATGCGGTAGGCAAAATAGATGGAAAGGAAGATAAAGAGATTGAACGTCGGGTCAATGATGCCTGACTTAAAATAGAAGTGCGGCAACCAGGAGCCTGCGTACACGAGCGTCCACCACCAGGCGAACTTTTCGTCTACCAGCTTTTTGCCGATGGCAAAGAAGCTTACCAGTGTGGCGATACCGATAATCGCGTTAGGAAAGCGGGCGGCAAATTCATTGATGCCGAATATTTTCATGCTCAGTACCTGTAGCCATATAAACAGCGGCGGCTTTTCCCAGAAAGCGCGGAAATCGATCTGTACCTGTGTGTAATTACCGGAAACGATCATTTCGCGCGCAGCTTCGGCAAAATTGACCTCGTCCCAGTCAAATAGGTGTACGGCTCCAATAAAAGGAATGAAAAGCAAAGCGGCCGCTAAGGCAATAAACAGGTACTTCATGCAGGATGCTAGTTTTTAAAATTATGCCATGGCACCGATGCCCTGGGCAGGTATGGCGGGTTCCGTTTCGCGCAGGCGGCCGGAACGCGGCGTTCTTCCTTTCATCAGGTGGAAGGCGAATAATACCAGCATGCAGCTAAAGGTGCCGATCATACTCCCGATATACACGTCTTCGAAAAAGTGCTGCGCCAGGTAGATGCGTGACCAGCCGGCCACTAAAGCTACTACAAACAAGCAAAGCGACGCGGTTTTATTCCGCAATGTCATGGCGAGGAAGCAGCACATGGCAAATGCCGTGGCCGTATGTCCGGAAGGGAAGCTGAGTGATTTGTGCACCCTTACCCATTCTACGGTGTGAATAATGCTCGTGTCCGTGAAGTAGGCCATTGGTCTCGGTGCGCCCAGCTTGTGTTTGAGTACTTGTACAAACAGTGCTACCAGTAACAGCGTAATGCCGCCCATCAGGAACAGCCGGTACTTACGCATAGCCAGCAGAACGGCGAGCATAACACCGAATGCCCAACCATCTCCCAGCCAGGTAATCCACGAAAAAAAGTGGTCGGCAAAGGGAGCGTGCACCTGGTTGATGCCGATAAACAGTTCTTCTTTTGTAAAGAACACAAATTGTAGGGTGGCGCCTATGGCAAGCCATGCGAAAAAGGGAAGGAAGAAATATGAATTTCCCCTCACCATTGTTGACAGTGTTTTCAAGGTAAGAGCGTTTGTAAAGTTGTAGGTCTGTAGGTTTTCTTGCTCGAACTCCGCTATTTCAATTTCTAAAGTTGCTTTATTTAGTTGTAAGCTGTTGTTTTCTGTTGTTTATCAATTTCTTAATTTTTTGCCATGAACGGAAATAGAACTCTTTATTAAAGAGCTGTGAATCGTTCATCGCTTTATACACAAGGAATGCGGCGATGGGCATCAATACGATATTGGACAGCCACATACCACTCCAGGTTTGCATTACTCCACCACGCGCCATTTTCTCCCCAATCATAAAGAAAATGTTGAATATTACAAAGAATATCACCGCAAAAACGAGTGGCGTACCCAAACCGCCCTTCCGGATGATGGAGCCAAGCGGTGCACCAATCAGGAATAGTACGATACACGCGAAAGCCAGGGTGAATTTACGTTGCCATTCTACTTTAAACAATAGCACTTCGCTGTGCCTTTGTTTAAATTCGGTAGCCAGCGAGCCGATGTTCGTTTGTGCTTCGCGGATAGTTTGTTCGGTTCTCTCCAATACATAACGCCGATCTTTGTCGGGTATGATCTGCATGAAGCTGTCGACTTTCAAAGCGGGCGCTTTGGCCATCCAGCCTGTGTCTTTCCATTTATAGAATCCGTAACGGGAGCTTACATAGGCGTTCACCCGTTGCTGATAGGTTTTTTCTTCTTTCTGCAGGGAGTCGATCGCCACGTCGAGCTGCCGCACGTTCAGCATTTGCTGATTGTCTTTAAAACGGTCTTCGTCCGTTTGGTTGAGTCCGAACTGGGTAAGGTCAAACGCTTTTTTATACCGTTTAAAACCCTGGCGCACCAGCTGGTTCTTTTCCAGGTTGTTTGCCGGGCCGCGCTCTTCATACCGCCATCCATTCTCGAGGATGAAATACAGGAAACGTTTGTCTTCCGATACCTGCATTTTACCTTTTTCGGCAATGGTGAGGTTGTCGAAACCACCGGCGCCGTTGCGATCATAGATCATTACCTGGTGGATCGTTTGGTTGTCGGCATCCTTTTTCGCTACTTTGATGGTATAGTTCTGGATCTCTGTATAAAACACGCCTGGCTTAATATTGAAAGCCGGTTTCGAGTTGGTGATGCGCCAGAGCAGTGACTTCGACTTGAGGTTCGCTACCGGTATCACGTAATTCGAAAACAGGAATGCAAATATGGCGATGCCCACACACACGAGGAGCAGGGGACGAATAAAGCGAAGCAGGGAAATGCCGGCAGATTTGATGGCTACCAGTTCAAAGCTTTCACCAAGGTTGCCGAACGTCATGATAGACGACAGCAGTACGGCGAGGGGAAGGGCGAGCGGCACCAGGCTGGTGGTGGTGTACAGGAGCAGTTCGAGTATCGTTCCGGTATCCAGTCCCTTACCCACCAGGTCATCGATGTATTTCCAGAGAAATTGCATGATCAGCACGAACAGCGTTACGAAAAACGTAGCGATGAACGGGCCCAGGAAGGCTTTTATAATGAGTTTATCGAGTTTCTTCACCGGTGATTTTATGTTTAATCGCGAGCAGTACGGGCGAAACGGGCCACAAATAAGCTATTTTTGCGATGCACAAAGTTAACACGATTCCTTCAAGGAGCGTGAGGTGAAAGCTAAAATACAGTTAAATTATTTTCAGGCAGCTATGGAACAATTCGGACTAACACCGCAGGAGCGGGCGATCGTAACAGATGCATCTTGGATTTTTCACAAGTTGAACATCACGCAAAAGGTGTACGAACTGTTCGGCAGGCTGCATGAAGTGCTGGCGGCGCATCCGCTCACAGCCCGCTTTCCGCTGCCGGAAGGCTGCCTGTCACACGGCGCTAAAATATCTAAAGGCGAACGCTATCGCGACCTGCCTTATGTGATATTGGATTACCCTCGCTATTTTAAAGGCAATAATATCTTCGCCATCCGCACGCTGTTCTGGTGGGGACGTTGCTTCAGCCTTACACTGCATTTATCAGGGGATGAAAAGAGTAGGTTTGAAAAAAAATTGCTCGCAGCCAGGGAATTACTGCAGCTAATGGCTTTTACATTTGCGTAAACGAAGATCCGTGGGAGCACCATTTCGAAGAAGATAATTACCGCCCTGCTGCCGAATTTACCGAACAGGTATGGAAAAATAACATTCTCGGGCGGCCTTTTGTGAAGTTCGCTAAACGTTATGAACTGGATGTTTGGGAAAACGTAGTATCAGACGCAGAGAAGGATTATACAACACTACTGGGTCTGCTGGATGAGCATGGAAGCAGACATTAATTTCCGATACGGTGGAAAAGGTCTTTGATCTGGTAATCCCAAAGTTGGCTCTGGTCAGCCACTTCTTTCTTTTCTGCAAAATCTTTAATGATCAGGATAGTCTGGTTGGTTACATCAGATATGCGGATGCGGAACTCAAAAAATTCATCTTTAGGCGCATGCAGCCAGTGTAAACGGATGAATTCTTCTTCCTCTTGTTCCAATACCTCCGCTTCTTCTGCAGAGCCGTTCCAGGAAAAGGAAAACACGTTATCCCTGAAATCTACTTTGTCTGCAAACCATTCCTGTAATCCGGCGGGAGTAGACAAAAACTCATATAAGATACCTGGAGAGCACCGTACCGGATATTCTAACTCATATTGCACTTTCTTTGACATTGCTCGGTTTTATTAAAAAAAATCAAATCATCTATGCTGCAATTATAGAAAAATATTTAGTCTATCAAAATTATTTCTGCGTTTTTTTTAGCGGAATAAGTTGTTCATTTTCACAGCTAAAGATTCTCTTGCATATTATCGATTTTGTTTATAACTAAAGATATTCTAAAGACGATAAACGGACGATATACACTTAATCCGTAAATTGCAGGTACTGAGCAATGTTGACCATTCCCCGTTTTTCCTTTCCTGTAACGAGTTCTGCCACTACGATTATGGGAAATATCGGTTTCAATCGATTTTGATTGAAAAAGGTCTAACAGGTAATAATTTTTTTTGGGTGACGTCTAAAAAAAGTTATTTTTGTTCAGCATTCTTCTAAAGTTAACATTTCATTAACCTGTAACTGTTCCGATTGCTATGTCAATGCGCCAACTAAAAATCACCAAATCTATCACGAACCGGGAGTCTCAGTCTCTCGAGAAGTATTTGCAGGAGATCGGCAAAGTAGATCTGATTACGCCTGAAGAAGAGGTGAACCTGGCCATCCGCATTAAACAGGGCGACCAGCGCGCTTTGGAGAAACTCACCAAAGCTAACCTGCGTTTCGTGGTATCTGTTGCCAAACAGTATCAGAACCAGGGCTTGTCACTCAGTGATCTGATCAATGAAGGTAACCTCGGTCTCATCAAAGCTGCACAGCGTTTCGATGAAACCCGCGGTTTCAAATTCATTTCCTACGCTGTTTGGTGGATTCGCCAGTCAATTCTGCAGGCTTTGGCCGAACAGTCGCGCATTGTACGTTTGCCGCTGAACAAAGTTGGCTTGTCTAACAAGATCAGTAAAGCATATTCCCAGCTGGAACAGGAGTTTGAAAGGGAGCCGTCTCCTGACGAACTGGCTACCATCCTGGAAATCAATACAGAAGAAGTAGAGGCTACGCTGGGCGTTGCTGCCCGTCACGTATCGATGGATGCACCTTTTATCGACGGGGAAGATAACTCCCTGCTGGACGTGCTCGAAAATCCGAACGCATCCAGTGCGGACGAGGAGCTGGATCACCATGACTCCCTGCGCCGCGAGATCGAGCGCTCACTTTCTACCCTTACAGACAGGCAGAAAGATGTAATTATCCTGTATTTCGGTATCGCAGTTGAACATCCGATGTCACTGGAAGATATCGGCGAAAAGTTTGGTTTAACCCGTGAAAGGGTGCGCCAGATCAAGGATAAGGCGATCACGAAACTGCGTACCACCTCCCGTAGCAAACTGCTGAGAAACTATCTCGGTAGCTGATAAGCGGTCCCGTTTTGCATTTTCTTTTCGAAAAAACATATTTTTGCAGACCTTATAATGGTGAATATCCTGATATTCACCATTTTTTATTAATACTTGTAGCCACCGCCACAACGGTGGTAACCATAAAACTCACCAACAATGTTCGAATCACTATCGGAGAGGCTGGATTCAGCGTTTAAGCAGCTTAAAGGCGAGGGACGCATTTCCGAGATCAACGTAGCAACCACTGTGAAAGAGATCCGCCGCGCGCTGGTGGATGCGGATGTGAACTTTAAAATAGCCAAGGACTTTACCGACAGGGTAAAAGAAAAAGCCATGGGCGAAAAGGTAATTACTGCCATTTCTCCCGGCCAGCTGATGGTGAAAATCGTGAAAGATGAACTGGTGGAGCTGATGGGCAACACCGAAGTGGAGCTGGACCTGAAAAATAACCCTACCGTGATCCTCATCGCAGGTTTGCAGGGTTCGGGTAAAACAACCTTTTCCGGTAAACTGGCCAACTTCCTCAAAACAAAGAAAAATAAGAAACCGTTACTGGTAGCGGCCGACATTTACCGTCCGGCGGCGATCGATCAGCTGAAAGTGCTGGGCGGCCAGATCGGGGTGGAAGTATATTCCGAGCCTGAAAATAAGAACGCGGTACAGATCGCAGAAAATGCGATCAAAGAGGCGAAAGCGAAAGGCAATAACGTAGTGATCATCGATACCGCCGGCCGTTTGGCTGTAGATGAGGTGATGATGACCGAGGTGGCCAATGTAAAGGCGGCCGTTAACCCGCAGGAAATCCTGTTCGTTGTGGACTCGATGACTGGTCAGGATGCCGTGAACACCGCCAAGGCGTTCAACGAAAGACTGGACTTCTCCGGTGTGGTACTGACTAAACTCGATGGCGATACCCGCGGTGGTGCGGCGCTCACGATCAAGTATACCGTGCAGAAGCCGATCAAGTTCGTGAGCATGGGGGAAAAGCTGGATACACTGGATGTATTTTATCCGGAACGTATGGCGCAGCGTATTCTCGGCATGGGTGATATTACCACCCTCGTAGAACGTGCGCAGGCACAGTTCGACGAAGAACAGGCCAAAAAGCTGGAGAAAAAGATCCGCCAGAACAAATTTGACTTCGACGACTTCAAAGAACAGCTTTCCCAGATCAAAAAAATGGGTAGCCTGAAAGACCTGCTGGGTATGATCCCGGGTGTAGGTAAAGCGGTGAAGGACCTGGACATCAGCGACGACGCCTTCAAAGGTATTGAAGCGATGATCAACTCTATGACCCCGGCCGAACGGGCTAATCCCGACCTGATCGAAGGCAGCCGTCGTAAACGTATTGCGAAAGGCGCTGGTAAAGACATTCAGGACGTAAATCAGTTCATGAAGCAGTTCGAGCAGATGCGCCAGATGATGAAGATGATGAACAAGATGCCCGGCGGCGGAAAAGGCCTGAAAGGAATGAGAATGGGCCGCTAGTAATGGTGTGAACAGGAATGAACAGGATAATTTTGTAAAAATGGCAAATGACTTTTGGGAAATATTAATTTTCAATGTACATTTGCTGCCCGATAGAAACAATATTTAATCACTCGCAAAAAATAATTCGACTTATTTATGCCAGTAAAGATCCGTTTACAGAGACATGGCGCAAAAAAGAGACCTTTTTACTTCATCGTAGTAGCCGATGCGCGTGCGCCACGCGATGGTAAGTTCATCCAAAAGATCGGAACTTACAACCCGCTGACTGTTCCTGCTTCCATCAACATCGACACAGAGAAAGCGCTGCGTTGGTTGCAGAAAGGTGCTCAACCTACAGATACCGTTAGAAGGATCCTGTCTTTCAAAGGTGTGCTGTACCTGAAACACCTCCTGCGTGGTGTGAAACTGGGCCTGTTCGACGAGCCTACAGCTTACAAAAAATTCGAACAATGGCAGGCTGATCACGAGCAGAAAGTTTCTGCCCGTCGCGAAAGCCAGAAGAAAGCAAGAGTTGCTGCACCAGTAGTAAGGAAAGTAGAAGAAGCTCCGGCTCCTGCTGAACCAGCTGCTGAAGGCGAAGCTGAAGCTTAATTCTTACAGATTAACATATTCAGAAAGGGAGGTTTGCTCGCAAACTTTCCCTTTTTGCTTTTTGGCCCTCACCAGCCGCACGGTGGTTTATGACAAATTATTTCAGCATAGGTAAAATATCGGCCATTTTCGGCCTGGAAGGAGAGGTAGTGGTCAAGCACAGTCTTGGTAAACGTACCTCGCTTAAAGGTGTGGAAGTACTTTTCCTGGAAGAGCGGAAAGATAGTTTCATTCCCTATTTCATGGAGCGGGCAAAGCCGAAAGACCACGAGCATGTGTACGTAAAGCTGGAAGGGGTGTCGACTCCCGAACAGGCCCGTAAGCTGTTGCAGCGGGGAATTTACCTGGCCGAAACTGATTTTAAACAACAGGCCGCGTCATCTGCGCCACTGTCGTTACTGGGCTTCCAGGTGCAGGATAAGCACGAAGGTAGCCTGGGGGTAGTGGAAGAGGTGATAGAAATGCCGATGCAGGTGTTGATAAAGGTAACATTGGACGGAAAGGAGATGTTACTGCCTATCAACGATCAAACCCTGCAGAAGGTCGACAAGAAGCAACAAACCGTTCACCTCGACCTGCCAGAGGGCTTGCTGGACATTTATAAATAGGGATTATGCGAATAGATATCATCAGCGTGCTGCCCGAATTGCTGGAAAGCCCGTTTTCCCATTCCATTCTGAAAAGAGCGAAAGCAAAAGGACTGCTGGAAATCAACGTGCACCATCTGAGGCAATACTCTACCTTCAAACACCAGCAGGTGGACGACTACCAGTTTGGTGGCGGCGCCGGTATGGTCATGATGATGGAGCCGCTGGTAAATGCTATCGAAGACCTGCAGAAGCAGGTAGCCTATGATGAAGTGATTTATCTTACCCCCGACGGTAAAACGCTGGACCAGCGGATGGCAAACGGTTTATCGCTGAAAGGCAACCTGCTGATGATCTGCGGTCACTACAAAGGCATTGACGAGCGCTTCCGGGAGCATTTTGTGACCATGGAGATATCGATCGGTGATTTTGTATTGTCGGGTGGAGAATTAGCAGCGGCTGTACTGGTAGATTCTATTGGCCGCCTGTTACCGGGTGTGCTGAATGACGAAACATCGGCCCTGTTCGACTCATTCCAGGACAATTTGCTGGCTCCGCCGGTGTATACACGTCCGGAAGACTTCCGGGGCTGGAAGGTGCCTGAGATCCTGTTAAGCGGCGACCACCGTAAAATTGACGAATGGCGGCACGACGAAGCGATGAAACGCACGAAAGATCGCCGGCCGGACTTACTTAAGAAACAATAAACCAATAACTTACGCGCGGGGTTTGAATGACATGTTGTGTTTTTCAACATTTTCTCACAAAAAATCTAACACTTGTGAATATTCTTTCTTACCTTTGCCGTCCTTAAATAATTGAAAGATGAACGCAATTTCTTTTGTTCACGAGCAGCTGACTGCCAAGAAACAGTTTCCTAAATTCAAAGCAGGTGACAACGTTACCGTTAACTATAAAATCGTAGAAGGTAACAAGGAACGTATCCAGTCATTCAAAGGAGACGTAGTGAAGATCCAGGGTACAGGCTTTACAGCTTCTTTTACCGTAAGAAAGATTTCTGATGGTATCGGTGTTGAAAGAACTTTGCCTTTATATTCTCCCAACATTGATTCTATCGTACTGAACAAAGTAGGTAAAGTTAGAAGGGCTCGCCTGTTCTACCTCCGTGAGCGCGCAGGTAAAGCAGCACGTATCAAAGAGAAAAGGGTTTAGTTTATATACAGGGAAAATTTGTGATAACGGGTGCCCGTTGGGTACCCGTTCTTTTTATGCCCGGTAGTGCGGTAATGCCGCATTGAGCAATTCTTAAATTAGACTTAAAGTGCCTGCATTAACTCGGAAAACCCGATTTAATCTCTATCTTTGTTAGCTAAACGTTTAAAACTGAGAAAATGACTTCAATAATCGCAAAAACGCCGCTTTTACTGTTCCAGGACCTGGGTATGACTGAGATTCTGTTGATTGCCCTGGTAGTGTTGCTGCTGTTTGGTGGTAAGAAAATTCCTGAGCTGATGCGTGGTCTGGGTAAAGGTATCCGTGAGTTTAACGACGCTAAGAATAACGTACGCCAGGAGATCCAGGACGGTATGAAAGACCAGCCGACTTCAACTACAGAGCAGAAGTAATTAGTTTAATTACTGAGCGTAATATTCTCTCCCCGGAGTTTTTCTTTTTTGCAAATCTCCCATTGTAGATTTTAACTGGTTTAGATTTGTCTGAATACAGCAGCATATCGTCTTTTCATGAAGCGCTCTATGCCGGAAATACTACCTGTGAAAATGCCGTGCGCCAATATTTGGAGCGGATCGATCAGTTCCGTCATTTAAATGCGTTTGTAGAAGTATTCGCCGAAGAGGCACTGGAACGGGCACGGTCGTTGGACGAACGTGTACGTAGCGGTGCCCGGCTTGGCCCCCTGGGTGGCGTGGTAACAGGCATCAAAGATGTTATTTGTTATAAAGGTCACCAGGTTAGTGCTTCCTCCAATATCCTGAAAGGATTTACTTCACTTTATTCCGCTACGGCAGTCGAGAGGCTGTTGGAAGCGGATGCTGTTATTATAGGCAACCTGAACTGTGATGAGTTTGCGATGGGGTCTAGCAACGAAAACTCCGCACATGGTAAAGTGCTGAATGCACTGGATACCTCCCGGGTGCCGGGAGGTTCGTCCGGAGGTTCGGCAGTGGCCGTTCAGGCCGATCTTTGCCTGGTAAGCCTGGGAAGCGACACCGGCGGCTCCGTTCGGCAGCCGGCTGATTTTTGCGGCATTATCGGTTTAAAACCAACCTACGGACGTATCTCACGCCACGGGTTAATTGCCTATGCTTCTTCATTTGACCAAATTGGCATCTTTGGCAAGGATATTGCTGATGTAGCCGCGGTTCTACAAGTGATCGCAGGTCCGGATACTTATGATAGCACCGCCTCTCAAAAAGAGGTGCCTGATTATCAGTCGTGTTTGAAAGACAATAAATCCTACAAAATCGCGTATTTAAGGGATGCATTGCACCACGAAGGTTTGGATGCTGAGATGCGAACTGGCTATGAGCAATTCTTTGACAATCTGAAAGCAACTGGTCACACCGTGGAAGCGGTTGATTTCGAATACCTTGACTATGTAGTTGCCGCTTATTATGTGCTGACGACAGCCGAAGCGAGCTCCAACTTGTCGCGGTTCGACGGTGTAAAGTACGGTTATCGTACCCCCACCGGCGGACTTGAACTGAACGATTTTTACAAAAAAAGCCGGTCAGAAGGGTTCGGGAAAGAAGTAAAAAGGCGTATATTGCTTGGGACTTTCGTTCTAAGCGCCGGTTATTACGACGCCTACTTCACGAAAGCGCAGCAAGTGCGCCGCCTCGTGGTAGAAAAGATGAACGGGATTTTGTCGGATTATGATGCTATCCTATTGCCAACCGTTCCGACCACTGCTTTTAAGATCGGAGAAAAAATGGAAGACCCGATTGCCATGTACCTTGCCGACATTTATACGGTACTTGCCAATCTCACAGGGGTTCCTGCAATATCTATACCTCTACAAAGGCATTCAAATGGGATGCCATATGGGATTCAGATCATAGCGAAGCAATTTGACGAAGGTCACTTGTTACAGATAGCCAAGAATCTGTTGCAATAAAGCAACAAGTAACTATAGTTTAAAATATAACTCGTATGACGAAAGTCTTTTTACTCATGCTATTACCGGTGATGGGCGCCGTTGCGTCTGTCTCTGCAAAGGATGGGGTAAATGAGATCGCGCCTCAGACAACTGTCGCCGCCGCCGATACAGCTGTATTGCTTAAAAAAGGTCATTTACCCAAGGACACTGTGCGTCCGCAATTTGTTACAACTCCGTTGAAACAAGCGGCTGCATCGTTGCCATCCACCATTCGTAGCCCGAAGGTGTACGAACAGATGAACAACCATTACGTGAGTGGTTACATCAACGACTTCGCTACCCGCTACAGCAATCACTTACAAGTGATGGTTACCAAAAGTGAGCCATATTTTGTGATGATTGAGAAGATTTTTAAGGAACATGGTATTCCAGAAGAAATGAAATACCTGGCCCTTATAGAATCTGGCTTTAACACCAGCGCACGCTCCCGCGTAGGCGCCGTTGGAGCCTGGCAGTTTATGAGCAGCACCGCCCGTATTTTCGGTTTGAGTGTTGGCAAAAAGGTAGATGAGCGTAAAGATTTCTACAAATCCACCGTGGCTGCCGCCAAATTCCTGAATGAACTGAACGGTCAGTTTGACGACTGGTTACTCGTAGTAGCTGCTTACAATTGTGGTCCGGGTGGCGTAACCCGTGCGCAGAAAATGAGTGGCAGACAGGATTTCTGGGGTATCCAGTACTTCCTGCCGGCAGAATCCCGCAACCACGTGTACAAGTTCATTGCCACCGGTTACATCCTCGACAGGTTTAACGCCTTCTTCGGTGTAGGTGACGAAGGGAAACCAAAACAAGTAGCTATCGCAATGCCCGCCCTGCCAGCAAAACCGCTGACAGATGAGGAGCTCTACAATACAGTGGTGTTTACCGTTACCGGTAAATACAGGCTGGAAGCGATCGCTAAAAGGCTGCAGATCGAAAACGACGACCTGCAACGCCTGAACCCAAACTTCTATGAAGGCATGGCCGGCGCTGACAACAGCTACGAGCTGCGCATTCCGAAAGATAAAATGAAAGAGTTCCAGGCTGAAAAAGAAGAGATCCTGAAAGAATCGCTTCAGATCGCACTTGATGACAAAGCTTCTAATGTAGACCGCAGCAAGTTTCCGCCACCGGTGCCGAAAGCGGATGTAAAGGCGCCTGCCGCTACAAAAGCAACCGTGGCCAAGAAACCAGCTGCTACTAAGAAAGCGGTGGCTAAAAAGAAGCCTGTTGCTAAGAAGAAAACAGGAGCTAGCGTAAGCAATACCAAACTGAAATAACGCTTGTTGAAATATATTGAAGAGGTCACCGGAAGCGGTGGCCTCTTTTGTTTTTATGGGTAGTTATAATGTGCGTAAAAAGATGACCGTAGGAGGCATAGTGTGCAAGGGAGTGACTTTCAGGTTTGTTTGATGAGGCGAATCCACGAAGTGGATGAACAACTTTCATCGTCATCGCGACTGGAAGGAAGCGAACTTACGCTTTAGTCTTCGCGGCAGTAGGGTTGGCAGCCATGAACTACTTGTGCGAAGATCGCATATGAAGAAGGCTTCAGTTTGTGGCCACGAAAGAAAAGCGGAGCCGCTTCGCCGAAAAGCGAAACTGCCGTACAAGTGAGTGACACAACGGCGGCTGGGGAGGGAGTTGAAGGAGAAAAAAAGCTCCATGCAACGCGGGTCACATGGAGCTTTAAGAAGAAGATCAATATTTATACTGCTACTGCGGCTTTGCGGCGGGCAGCGTAATTGATAGCGTCGAGGATCGGGCCGGTCATGAAGGTGGTGGCGAGGGCCATGAGCACCATCATCGCGAAGATTTGCGGGGTGAGGATGCCGAGGTCGTACCCGATATTCAGCACGACGAGTTCCATTAATCCCCGGGTATTCATGAGGGCACCGATGGAAATGGCATCGCTCCAGGGCTGGCCCACGAGGCGGGCGGAAAGGGTGCTGCCTCCGAATTTGCCGCCTACTGCTACCAGCATAATGAAGCCGAACACCACCCACAGGTGACCTTCGTTCAACAGGCCGATTTGCGTACGTAAACCGGTGAAGGCGAAAAAAATTGGTAGGAGGATCAGGATGCTTACATCCTCCAGTTTATCCGTCAGTAATTGTTTAATATTCATTTCAGAAGGCATGATCACACCGGCGAGGAAAGCGCCAAAAAGCATATGAATGCCGATGATTTCTGCGATATACCCCGCGATAAGTAAAGTGAAGAACGCGAGCGCTACATGCCTTTGACTCATCTTTTCACCGTATTCAGGTTGTTTTACCATCCGTTTCCTGAGCCAGGGTTTGATGATATACAGCATACCAACCACGAAAATGGCGGACAGTCCGATCGTTACCAGCGCGCCCAGTATAGAACCCGCCTGCGCGATCGCTACGACGGCCGCCAGGATACACCAGGCCGTTACATCGTCGGCCGCGGCGCAGGTAATGGCTAATGTGCCGAGCGGCGTGCCGGTTAATTTACGTTCCTGCACAATGCGCGCCAGCACCGGGAAGGCGGTAATGCTCATCGCGATACCCATAAAAAGCGAGAACGCCAGGAAGCCGACATTGGCCGGAGCGTAGTGCTGGTAGATGAAATAGGCGAGTGTTACTCCTAAAAAGAAGGGCACCACGATGCTCGCATGGCTGATCATCACAGCGTCGTGGGCTTTGTTGCGGATTTTCTCTACGTCCAGCTCCATGCCTACGATGAACATAAAAAACGCGAGGCCTATCTGGCTAAGAAATTGAAGGCTACTAAGGCTGGATTTGGGAAATATCGCATTCATGCCTTCGGGCCATATCATGCCGAACAGCGATGGGCCAAGCAGGATGCCGGCCAGGATTTCGCCTACTACGGCAGGTTGTTTGATTTTGCGTGCAAGTGCGCCGAACAGGCGGGACACGCCCAGGATCAGTACGATCTGGACGAGCAGCATGCTGAGCGGCAATCGCATATGGCTGGTAAGTTCCTGCAGGATGCCGGGTTCATTGGCCGCCGGGACCATGTTCTCAGACACTTGCGTCGCCACATTTTCGGGCACGAGCTTCTCGCCCTGCGCGATTACAAACCAGATCATCAGTCCAAAAATGCCGATGATCACCGGGTAGAACAAATAATTTCTCTTCATTGTCAATAAATCCAGGTACGAAAGGTACGCAATATCCCGCCGGGATGAAAGCACAGGCGTAAATTTCACCCGATGGTAACCTTCGCTGCATGAAGGATTTGTAATAAATTCGTGGTATGAGTAACGAGAAACTGAGAGTGGATAAATACCTATGGTCTATCCGCATATTTAAAACCCGCACGATGGCTGCCGCCGCCTGCGACAGCGGCAAGGTGAAGCTGAACGGGACTGCCGTAAAAGCGGCCAAACAGGTGTCGCTGGGCGATCAGTACGAAATAAAAACGGAAGCGCGAAAATGGAAGATAGAGGTAACGGGCCTGCTGCACAACCGTGTGCAATACTCGGAGGCGGTGAAATATTATGTAGATATCACTCCGGAGGAAGACCAGCAGCAGAACCAGCGCATGGCATCCAGCTTCAATACCGGTAAGCGGCCAAGTAAGATCGGGCGGCCTACTAAGAAGGAGCGCCGCGACCTGGACGGCTTCATGGTGAACGAAGAGGAAGAATAATCCTGTGTTTCTTCGCCTTTTCTCTTAATTTCGCACATTCAATCATTAAATCGATGCCAAAAACGCAAAGCGATGTTTTGTCTGCCAGCACCCTGGTGAAAGTGGCGGAAGAATTTGGTACCCCCGTGTACATCTATCATGCTGAGAAAATTAAAACCCAGTATACCAAGCTGAAACAGGCGTTCGCGAAGTCGGACACCCGCTTCTTCTATGCCTGTAAGGCACTTACCAACATCAACATCCTGCGCTATATGAACTCGCTGGGCTGCGGTCTGGACACAGTTTCTATCCAGGAAGTGGAATTGGGCCTGCGTGCGGGTTTTGATCCGAAGAATATCATTTTTACGCCTAACTGTGTGGACCTGCAGGAGATTATTGCAGCCAAGGAGCTGGGTGTAAACATCAATATCGATAATATTTCGATCCTGGAGCAATTCGGGAACACGTTCGGTGGCAGCTATCCAATCTGCATCCGCCTGAACCCGCACATCATGGCGGGCGGGAACTTCAAGATCTCTACCGGCCACGTGGACAGCAAATTCGGTATTTCCATTCACCAGATCCGCCACATCGAGCGCATCGTGAAATCGACCAAACTGAAAGTAACCGGTTTGCATATGCACACAGGTTCCGAGATCAAGGACGTGGATGTGTTTTTGCGTGGTGTGGAGATCATGTTTGAAATGACCGAACATTTTCCGGACCTGGAAAGCATTGACCTGGGCAGCGGCTTTAAAGTAGCTTACCAGCCTGGTGATCCTGAAACAGACATCGACTTGCTGGGCGAAAAACTCACTGAGGCGTTCAATAAATTTTCTGCGAAATACAAACGTCCGCTGCAATTGTGGTTCGAACCAGGAAAGTACCTGGTAAGCCAGTGCGGTTACTTTGTAGTGAAAGCTAACGTGATCAAACAAACGACGGCAACTGTATTTGTTGGGGTGAACTCCGGTTTTAACCACCTGATACGCCCGATGTTTTACGATAGCTTCCACCTGATCCGCAACATTTCCAACCCGCAGGGTACCGAACGCATTTATACCGTAGTGGGGAATATTTGCGAAACCGACACCTTCGGCTGGGATCGTAAGATTACCGAAGTGCGCGAAGGCGATTTCCTGGTGTTCTATAACGCCGGCGCCTATGGATTTGAAATGTCATCTAACTTCAACTCCCGCCTGAAACCGGCGGAAGTGATGATCAAAGATGGCAAACCGCACCTGATCCGCAAACGCGATACGATCGACGACCTGCTGAAAAACCAGGTAGAAATCGCTTTGTAAATGGGCACACCGGAGCGGGTACACGAAGAACTGAGATCGCAGGGATATGCACTGGCAGACAGCTTTAGTTTTCGTGAGATGTTACAGCCGGTACGGGAAGGCTTTGGAGCGAACAATGCGTTCGTTCGTGCATTCAAGCTGATCACAATTTTATTCTTTTTGATAACAACTGCTTCAGTCGCCAGGTGCCTGGTACTGAAGCAGTTGTCGTTTTGGGCGGCAGTGGGTTACGTTGTCCTGGGCGTGTTACTCACTGCCGTACTTATTCCCTTACACGAATGGATACACGGGCTGGCGTTTAAGTATTATGGTGCAAAGGATGTGCGCTATGGCGTCATCTGGCGCTACCTCGTTTTTTACGCCGTTGCTCATCTACAGGTACTGGGGGCGCGGCAATATTACCGGATCGGACTGGCACCTTTCGTCGCAATTTCTTTAACCGGGTTGATGGTGATCCCCTGGTGTGCGCCTGCCTGGCAGTTGGCACTCATGGGAACTTTATGTTTTCATACTCTGTGTTGTGTAGGCGACTTCGGGTTATGTGCTTACTTCCTCAAACATGTTGATAGCGAGCCGCTTACGTTCGATGATGCCGTTGCGGGCAGGAGTTATATCTATTTGAAAAAAAGCGCGGAATCGTAATTTTGTGTACCTTTGTCCCCACACACTTCACTGTTTAACAGATCTGATTAGTTTTCCTACCGGCTGCTACTTGTAATGCTTTAGAGGGGTATTGAATAATACCTGGCATTTATTACATTTTTTATATGAAAACGTTGACTGCACATCCCACGCTTTTCAAAGATGATCTGTTAGTTGATACGCAGGTTTCTTTCGGCCCATTCCTTCGGTTTCTGAAGGATAAGGTAGTTAGTTCCTCGGGTGCGACCGCCTCTTTCTATCAACTCATTATCGATAAGTTTGAGAGTAATCCCGCCCTGTCCGGACCGATCGACATTAAAGCCGAGTCCGAGAAATACAGGGACTATTTCGACCTGGTGATATCGACAGTGTTTCCCATTACCAATAACGAAAAGAAAGACATTTACGCGATCGGTATGCCGTACCGGTTTATGCTGTTTCACTATAGCCAGATGTTTCATGACACCTTCTCCGTAAAGGGCGAAGAGCTAAGGGCCGTGCCGGCAGGCATGTCGCTGGACAAGGTGAAGAAAGACAAGCTGGTATGGCTTTACAAGCTGATACTGGAACGCCTGTACGATTTCCCTGTGAAGCAGGAAAATGAAATGGTGCATGCGATTGTAAACCCGGAAACGGGCGTGAAGCGTTACGTGAAGGTATTTATCGACTCGCGTTTTGTAGATATTAAGGTGAAAGGCGAGCTGCCTGTATTCGACTGCGGCGAGGCCTGCAAAATGGCCATCAAACAACGCAGCATCAGCCGTCTGCAGGAACTGTTACCGCTGGAATTGTTCCAGCTGGAAGGTTTTGTCGTATGGTCAGTGCAAGACATTACGGAGCAGGAAGTAATGGCCGGCATTAAAAATATGGTGCTGGACCTTCGCGCCGGTAATGAAGAAGAAAATTACCTTCAGCTGCAGGACTACCTGCAATCGCTGCTCAGCATCAAGGACGTAAACGTAAATGTGATACCGTTCCTAAAGGTGAATAACAAATGGGTGGTAGAGGAATGCTCCTGCAATTCGAGCATCCTGATGGGCAATGCGCGCAACGAGTCGGAGCGACAGAGCCTGTATCTCCAGCTGCTGGAACATCTTACCCAAAATAAAGAACCGCTGGTACTGTCGAAAGTTACCCGCGATGTGGCGCAGGTGTACGGGTTCATGAAATACTTGCCGTTGAATGGCATCAACAGTTATATACTGCTGCCTGTTCACCACGAAAACGATATGCTCGGCGTGCTGGAAATTTCTTCCGCTACACCAGAAGTATTGGATTATGACGTGATGATGCAACTAACGCCGGTGTATCCAAGCATTGCCTTGTTATTGCGCCGCTCGCGCCAGATCGCGAATGAGCGTATAGGGGAAGTGATCAAGGAGAAGTTTACAGCCCTGCAACCTGCGGTGGAATGGAAATTTACGGAGGCTGCCTGGGATTACCTGGCCAATGATGCCAAAGAGATCGGTAACATTCGTTTCGAAGGTGTACAGCCTTTATACGGCGCAATCGACATCCGTAATTCAAGCATCGAACGTGGTACGGCCATCCGCGAGGACTTGCGGGAACAACTGCAACTGATCGCACAGACGTTCGTTGACATTAACGGACAAATAAAACTGCCTTTGCTCGAGGAGTTGCAGTATAAAAATAATGTGCTGCTCAACAGCATCGGCGATACCTTGTTCGCTGAAGATGAAGTGCGCATCAACGACTTCCTGGACCAGGAGATTGCACCTACATTGCAGCACCTGTACGAGGGCTATCCGACTCTAAAAGAGGTGCTGGAGAGTTATTTTAGCAAAGTCGACAAAGAAAGCGGTCACGTTTTTCACCATCGCCGGGAGTACGAAGATAGCCTGGGACAGATCAATACTGTCGTTAATGCTTACCTCGAAAACGAGCGCGAGGCGGTACAGGAATCCTTCCCATGTTACTTCGAAAAATATCGTACGGACGGCGTGGAATACAATATTTATATCGGACAATCTATTGCGCCGGATAAAAAATTCGACTTGTTGTACCTGCGCAACCTGCGCCTGTGGCAGCTTACATCGATGGCGGCCATTGCGCGCGAAACGCATAAATTATCGCCGACGTTAAAGGTGCCGTTGCAGACGACACAGCTCATTCTCGTACACAGTAACCCGATCGAGATCAGCTTCCGAAAGGACGAGCGCCGGTTTGATGTGGAAGGTGCCTACAATATCCGTTACGAGATCATGAAGAAGCGTATTGACAAAGTACGCATTCGCGAAACGAAACAAAGGCTTACGCAGCCGGGTACTATCGCTCTAGTGTATTCCTACGCGAGAGAGGCGGATGAATATCGTAAGTACATCGAATTCCTTCAAAATAAAAACATACTGAAACCTGGTATTGAAATGCTGGAACTGGAAGAACTGCAGGGCATCAGTGGTTTGAAAGCGATGAGGGTAGAAATTAATTTTGAGTAAGTAGAGAATAAAATAAAAATCCCCTGGCGTGTAATGTGCCAGGGGATTTTTTTATGCACATACGTTGACCTGTTAAAACTTAAATCCGAGCGAGAAGTAAGGCAGCAAGCCTTCTTTGGAGTGCGCCAGTTCTGCCGTAATAATGAACATATTAATCGGTGAGAGATAGAAGCCACCGCCGTAGCCATCGTGCCAGGAGCTTGACTTTTCATCGGGCACCCATACCCGGCCTACGTCGTTGAAGCCGATGAGGCCGACCGTGGCGGGCAGCACCCGCGTGCTGAACTGGAACAACTTTAACCTGAACTCCGTATTGTTATACGCCATCGTACGACCGGCAAAACGGTTATTGCGGAAGCCCCGCAGGTTGCTGTTGCTACCCAGCGATAGCGCCTGGAAGTATTCATAACTTCCCCAGGTGTGGCCGGCACCGAATCTTGTTACGACTACGAAGTTCGCCGGTTCGCGGAAGGACAGGTACAAGCTCAGGTCCGACTTCAGCTGCGAATAATTACGGCTGAAGTCATTGAGTCCGACGTTGCCTGTAAGCGTCGTGGTCCAGTGAATGCCGCGCGATGGGATCAACGTATTGTTACGTGTGTCTATCTCCAGCCGCAACTTGCCGCCCGCGTGGTATTTATGCTGGTTAATGCTGAACGAATCAAGTTTGTTATCATCGAAGTTGTTGATGTAACGATCGTCATTGTCCTGCCTGTCGAATGAATATACATTTACGGTCGGGCCATATGCGACGTTGATTTTGTTGCCAAGTTTGGTGCTCAGCAACACATCGGCGGTGTAGTAATTAAAGCGCGTACGGTAGTATTGAATCGGCTTTTCCGTTACCTCTTTATCGAACTTTGTATCGTTACCCAGCCCGAAGAAGTTGATCGTATTATGTGGTGCGCGTGCGCGGCCATCCACCAGCAGGTCGGTGCGGCCAATTACATCGGTGAAATGCCCGTTGTAATGGAAGTTATAAGCCTGCGTAGCGATGGCATGGCTGAAAGTGAGCGTTTGCTTCGACTTGAACGGCAGTTTGCGAAATCCGTGATTTGTGTATTGCACACCAGCGCCGAGTGATATACCATCATCGAGGTTGTAGGCGGCGAAAACTAAGGGCACCACTTTATCATACAAAAATGCTTTACGGTTGTATTCAATAATTGCCGGGTCCGACGACAAGCGCAGGCGTGCGTTGCGATGCGCCATGTTGAACGAGTCGCTGCCATTATTAAGGTCGTAAATCTGTACGCGTTTACCGAAGTGGCCGTTAGTACTGTCGATATACGTATCAGCATCTTTACCACCGATCATACGGATGCGGATGGGGGAGCGGTGGTCTCCATATAATTCGAACCGGTCTTTACCACCGAGGCTGAACAGTCGTATTTCTTTGGTCACCTTGGGGTCGAAGGTGCGTTTATAAAGCGTCTGCTCCACATCACCGCTTTTGGCAATCTTCGAAACCTTCACCTTCACCTTGCCGTCATCCAGCCTTTCCACCTGGAACAGTTCATGCTTTTCGCTGCCTGTCACATCAACACCTTTCGAAATAAAGCGATAATGCTTCAGCGCCTGTTCCTCAAGGATGGCTCTGCGGGCTTTCAGCACGTCGTACGTGCGCGCGGTAGCCGGCAGGTGTTCAATACTGTCCGGAAAATAGCCGACTGCGTTTTTCAATACCTCGTCGTTCATGGTGGCCACAAACTTTTGTGTTTGTTTGTGCCAGTCGCTTTCATCTAGTTCGTTCAGGAACGAGCGATCGAAGTAACGCGGATTGAAGTTGAAGCCCTGGATGTAGGGGATTTTTTCGCGGAAGCCCTGTACGAATGGCAGCAGGAAGCGCCAGCTCAACATACGTGTGATGACGCCCTCGTTTACATAAAATGCCTGGTCGCGGTCGCGCGGTACTGGATAAAAACTATACCGCCCTTTTTTCTCTTTCGCCATTCCCCAGCGCCACTGGTCGTCGTGACGGTCCCAGTCGGCCATGAGCATATCCAGTAGCCTGGCTTGCAGCGCGGCGTGCTGGTCAACCTCGTTATCGTTGTCACCGTGCAGCTTTTCGAGCATCTTCTCGGTGTTGTAAGTCTTTTTCTCGCTGCCGGGTTCGCGCTCCTCGAACAGGTATACCTGGTCGCCGAAGTCGTTGCGGTAAATGCCAAGCGAAGTGTCTTTCGGCAGATATACCAGTTTTGGATTGGCATGTGGAATGCCCGCGGCGGTGGCCAGTGGAGCCACGACGAGCGGCGCATAAGGATTGGCGCCGGATATCTGGTCCTGCACAAGATCTACTGCAAACGTTTCGCGTAAAGGCACTGGTACGGCAACGATCGGGTTTTTACGAAGGGAGCGTAATACCCATTCATTGCCGGCACTATCTTCCAGCCGCAGCGAGCTGGTTTGTTTACCGCCGCCACGTTGTAATATTTTCAATCCGCCTTTTTCACGTTGCAGGTCCATCACCGGGAAACTCATTGGCTGCGCCCATTCCGCGCGATAGTTGTCGCCTAACAGTTTGCGATGGATAACCCCGGCCTTGTTGTATGCAGGATCTATGGCAACCACCACCGTATCACCTATCTTTTTACCAGATACCGGCGCGGTTTGCTGCAGCTTTTGGGACGTCAGTTTCATGACCGTGGTGGTAAATAGCGGCGTGGCAGATTCGTCATTATAAAAATTCACACGCAGCGTGCTATCCGCCAGCATTTCCAGCACAGTGTAACCATTTTCGCAGGTGGCAAATTCCGAACCTTTGCCTTTTCGTACACGGTTATCTTTCGCACCGGCACCGCTTACGATGTACGGGAAACGTTTGTCCCGGATAAACTGCAGCGTGTGATCATGCCCGGAAACGAATACGGTAGGCTGGTCGGCCGGTATTGCTGCCTCCACGCTTTTGATCATGCGCTGGTATTGCGGATGCGGAATATCTTCCGGCGTGCCGAATACGCCACGGGTAATAGGGTAGATGGAACCGATGACAGGTAGCGGAATGTACAGCGAGCGATTCAGGTCTGTAAAAGGGAAGATGTGTTGTTTTAAGGTGTAGTAACCGCCGTGAGGGCCGTAACTGCGGAACGGATGATGCGTAGCGAATACCACCAGTTTACCCGGATTACGAAGGATGAGGTCCGTAATGGCCGTTGTCACTTCGTCCTCATTCTTACAATCGCAGGACGAAGTGAGCCCTGGTTTTTCATATTGATGCAGCCACCATTCGCTATCCATCATAATGAGCAGGATGCTGTTGCCGATTGGCACGCCTACCGGTCCGGGGCACCCATCTTTGGGAAAGAATTGCACATTAGGGAGGTACTGCGAATCGATGTACCGTTGCTGGTTACGTACTGTTTCCCAGCCACCGGGACCTTGTTTTTTCCAGTCGTGGTTGCCCGGAATAATATACCCGTTGGCGGTAGTTCCTCTTACCAGGCCGATCTGGTAATCGATGATTGCCTTTGCGGCCGGGTAAGTTTTCGCGGCTTCGGACGGTAATCCCTTCGGATAGATGTTGTCTCCCAGGAAAAGTATGGTATTGTTTCCTTTGTTCAGGTCGATGCGTTGCCTTACCGCATCGATCACCGCATTTTTGCCCTGGTGCAGTTCGCCCGCATCGCCGATGAGGATGATGCGTTGCAATACATCCTGGGCTTTTACGGCCTGCTGCGTCATTATTGCGATGGCAACGAGTGCCGCCAATCTTCTGAAAGCTTGCATATTACCTGCTTGGTTGATAAGTGAATTTCAGGATGTTGGCCGTGCCTTCTCCTGCTTCGTTTGATATATACATGTCGCCGTTAGGTGCAAACGTAATCCCTTCCGGCTGCCTGAAGCGTTTATGCGGCAAGTCGAACACCTCTTCCACGCCACCTTTGAGGCTGGTGATGACGAGCAGGTGGTTTACCGACGAAACGATGTAAAGCCGCTTCTGTAAGGGGTGAATTGCTGCTGCAGAAGGCTGAAAGGCTTTTAGTTTGTCTTTCTTTTCCTTTACCCGCTTCGATATCTCTTCGACATTTATCTGGAAATAAGGTTCATTATCGAATGTTTTTGTGTTGATATCGAACCGGTAAGCGCTGGTGCGGCCCATCTTTTTATCGACCTCACAGCTTTTACAGATGATGATCACGCCCTTGGCCGCCTTGTCGTAGTATGCCGTTTCAAACTCGCGTTTCCCTTTTACCGGCGCCTCGTACGAAAGCGATGAAACGCTGTCAGTAAACATATTCTCGACCCAGTAAAGCATACCATTACTCTTCAGCACCAGGTAGTCCTCCCCGGTGAAGGCGAGGTCTTCGTAGTCTGTATTCTTGCCGAACTTCCAGTTCTCATAAGGCTCGTCTACGGTAACGTCCATCTTGAAGATGCGCCCTTCTTCATCGTTGATGGCCATAAACATGCCGTCCCGTTCATGATGGATAATTCCGGAAATCTCTTGCATAGATTCTCGGACATGTAGCTTTTGCGGAGTGTTAAGATCGTACCCTGCAGGAGAGGCGTATTTGCTGCCCTGGCCGTCGGTGAGGCCATTGCAGGAGAGTAATGCAAGCAGCAAAGCAAAGCATGGATACAGTTTCATACTCAATGTTTGAGTCGTAAAATTAACGCAAAAAATGCTGTAAATTGCTCTCATTCAAGTGCTGCTTTTAACTCTTAATCATATGGAAACAGGCCTTCTCATTGAAGCTGCAGAAGCATACGTTACGCAACAATTCGAACAAAACGCCAACCCCGTGCTGGTGTATCACAACCTTGGACATACGCGCCAGGTGGTGAAGGCTGTTACCCAGATCAGTGCGTTTTATCGCCTGCGCGACGATGATCTTACGATCGTCATGATTGCCGGCTGGTTCCATGACATGGGTTACGTACTCGGCGTGCGCAAAGGTCACGAAGAGCGCGGTGCCGAAGAAGCACGTATTTTCCTTCAGCAACACAATGCCCCGGAATCGATCATTGCCGGCGTTAGCGCCTGTATACTCGCTACCCGTCTGCCACAAACACCCGATACCCTGCTGGAACAAATTGTTTGTGATGCCGACCTGTTTCACCTGGGCTCCAAAGACTACCGCGACACCGACAAAAGGTTGCGCAGCGAAGTAGAACTGGTGGCCGGCGAAAAAATACCATCGGAACAATGGACGATGGGTTCCATCGCTTTTCTTGAATCGCATCACTACCACACTTCTTATTGCCAGACGTTGCTAAAATCGCAGAAGGAAGAAAACCTGGAAAGGCTTCGTACTAAACTGGAGAAGAAGCAACGGGAGGCGCTGCTCGCCGCCGATAAAGCTACTAAACAAAGCGCGGCTAAACCTACGCCGGGCGCTATCGGTGCAACAGATGCCATGAATCATACAATTAAGCTGGAAGAGCATAAGGAAAAAGATAAAGACAAGAAAGTGAGAAAACCCGACAGGGGCATTGAAACGATGTTCCGCACCACATCCACCAACCATATACACCTGAGCCAGATGGCCGATACAAAGGCGAATATTATGATCTCGGTGAACTCGATCATTATTTCCATCATGGTGTCGGTGATGTTCAGGCGGCTGGAAGATTATCCGAGCTACATTCTGCCTTCGATTATTTTTATTACTACCAGCGTTAGTACGATCATATTTGCCGTGCTGGCCACCCGCCCAAATGTGAGCAGTGGCCGGTTTACGGATGCGGATATCCGCGATAAGAAAGCCAACCTGTTGTTCTTTGGTAATTTTCATCAGATGCAGTACCTCGATTACGAGCGTGGCATGGAAACGATCATGAGCAACTCCGAATACCTGTACGGTAACATGATCCAGGATATTTATCACCTGGGTGTGGTGTTGGGACGCAAGTATAAATTGCTCCGCATTTCCTATAATGTATTTATGTTCGGTATCATCGCCTCTGTACTGGCGTTTGTGATAGCGGCTGTTTTTTTCCCTGTAGCGAGATAATTTAAGATGATACCTTCCGCAGAAAATCATACCGCCAACGCGCCGCTGTTCGACAGGGACCTTAGCTGGCTTTCGTTTAACTACCGCGTGCTGCTGATGGCGGCGGAGGAGCGGGTGCCGCTATATGAGCGCATCAACTTCCTTTCTATTTTTTCTTCTAACCTGGATGAGTTTTTTCGTGTGCGCATGCCTGCTATCCTGGCCATGAGCCAGGTGGGACCGGCCAAGCGATTGAAAGATGGCGACGCCCCGGATACGGCCATCCTGGAAAAGGTGCGCCAGAAAGTAAGGCTACAGCAGGAAACTTACGGGCAGATCCTCACGAAAAATATTCTGCCCGGCCTGCGCGAAAAAGGCATCCACTTGTACTACGGCGAACCACTACATCCTGAACATGCTGAAACGGTAACGGATTACTTTCTCACCAAAGTATTGTCGTACCTGCAGGTGCTGTGGATCAATTTTGATAAACCTGGAAAAGTTTTCCTGGAAAATAACGCGCTGTATTTTGCGGTAAGTGTAACATCAGATGGTGCCGATACACCGCGGTATGTGATCGTCAATATTCCTACCGGCGACCTGCCGCGCTTCCTGGCTTTGCCGGGGCAGTCGCCTGCATATATCGCCTGGCTCGACGATGTGATCCGCGAACACCTGCCTTACATTTTTCCCCATCATACCATAAATGGTTGCTACAGCGTAAAGATCACCCGCGACGCAGAAATGGACCTGGATGAACTGAGCAGCGACATGCTGGCCCAGGTGGAAAAGATGATCCTCCATCGGGAAATAGGTTTGCCTACCCGTTTCCTGTACGACCCGTCTATGCCGGCAGATATGCTGGAATTGCTGGCCGCCTATTTTGAAGTGTTGCCGGAGGAGCGCGTGGCTGGCGGTCGTTATCACAACCTGAAGGATTTTAATTCGCTGCCCATGCCGGTAAGCGGCCCGGGTTTAAAATATCCCTCGTTCCCACCTGCCAATGTGCCCGGGCTGGACCATGCGCCTATCCTGGACAAAGTGCTGCAGCAGGACGTGTTATTGCATCTGCCTTACCAACGCTACCATTATATTCTGCGCTTCTTCAATGAAGCGGCCATCGATCCCGATGTAAAAGAAATTTACGTTACGCTGTACCGCGTCGCCTCCGGCTCGCAAATCGTGAACGCTTTGATCAGCGCCGCCCGCAACGGTAAAAAGGTAACCGTGCTGGTGGAGCTGAAAGCCCGTTTCGATGAGGCCAATAATATTCATTGGGCCAAACGGATGAAGGATGCGGGCGTTAAGATCATCTACAGTATTCCGGGTTTAAAGGTGCATGCGAAAATAGCCCTGGTAAAGCGTAAACGTGGCTTAACCTGGGATCACGTGGGGCTGATGGCGACAGGCAACTTTAATGAAAGTACCGCCCGTTTTTATACAGACCATGTGTTGCTCACTGCCAGCCAGACCATGACGCAGGAAATGGAATTGCTGTTCCTGTACCTTCAAACACGCCAGCAACCGCAGGCTTACGGTTTTATTCCGTTCAAGGAATTACTGGTAGCCCAGTTTAACCTGGTAGACCGTTTCCGCGACATGATAGACCGCGAAATACGCCATGCGCAGGCAGGTAAGCCGGCTGCTATCACTATCAAACTGAATAATTTGCAGGAAAGGGCGATGATCGAAAAGTTGTACGAGGCCGGCAGGGCAGGTGTTCTGGTTGAGCTGATCGTTCGTGGTATTTGCTGCCTGGTACCCGGTTACGCGCCAAATATTACCCTGCGCCGCATTGTAGACCGCTACCTGGAACATGCACGCATCTTCGTTTTTCACAATGATGGGGCAGAGGAGATTTACCTTGGCTCCGCCGATTGGATGAACCGTAACCTGCATCGCCGCATAGAGGTGTGTTTTCCCATTTACGGCGATGCGCTGAAGCAGCAGGTAAAAACAATCCTGGCGTTGCAGCTCGCAGATAACACGAATGCCGTAATATTGGATAACGAAATGAACAATATGCCGGTCACGCCGGCGCCTGGCGAGCCTGAAGTGAACGCACAATCAGGTATTTATAATTATGTGAAGAACTTGCAAACCATACAATATGCTTAAAAAACTAATTCAACTTTGCCTTGTTATGCTGATGGTGCTGCCCGTCTTCGCACAGCAGCCCGTAAAACAAAAGCCAAGTCACCTCGACAGCATTTACAACCCGAACGCCAACGCCGAGGCCGAACTGGCCACCGCTATTAAAAAGGCGTCCGTGGAAAAGAAGCATGTATTGGTGCAGGTGGGCGGCAACTGGTGCATCTGGTGCAAACGCCTTTACAAGTATGTGGAAGACAGCACCGCGCTGCGCGATTATCGCGACAAGAACTACGTGGTATACCATCTGAACTATAGCAAAGAAAACCAGAACCTCGCGCTGCTCGCCAAATATGGCTACCCGCAGCGTTTTGGCTTCCCGGTGTTGCTGGTATTGGATGCCAATGGAAAATTATTACACATACAGGATACCGGTCAGCTGGAATCGGCCGACAGCTACGATAAACGCAAACTGATGTCCTTCTTCAAAAACTGGTCGCCCGCGGCGCTGAAACCCGACCAATACAAGCCTAAGTCCTGATGGATAAGGCCATAGATACATTTCTCAAGCAGATGAACGGCTTTAAATTTAAGCTCTTCATCCTCGCGAAGTTACCGATCGCGTTTATCAGCGGCGTACGTATTACCAGTCTTAACAGGCACGCCTGTACGGCCAGCGTCCCTTTCAAATGGTTGTCGCAAAATCCTTTTCGCTCTACTTACTTCGCCTGCCTGTCTATGGCGGCGGAAATGAGTACCGGCGCCCTGGCCATGATGTATGTACGGGCTGCCAGCCGGCCTGTATCGATGCTGGTAACCGGTATGGAAGCGGATTTTACGAAGAAGGCAAAAGGTATTACATGGTTCACCTGCAATGCGGGTGCTGCGATGGCAGAAGCCGTTTCTCAAACCATCGCCACGGGTGAGCCGGTCACACTGCAAGTAGTTAGCACAGGTATTGATAAAGAGGGACAAGTGATCGCCATTTTTCGCATCACCTGGTCTTTTAAAGCAAATCAGCACAGATCATGAAAATTGCATTCCACGGCGCAGCGCGCACAGTTACAGGTTCCAAGCATATTATTACGTTGAAGAACGGGAAGAAAATTCTGCTCGACTGCGGCCTGTTCCAGGGTATGGGGCCTGATACCGATGCCTTGAACCGCGATTTTGGATTCGAGCCAAAGGATATTACTTATATGATCCTTTCCCACGCCCACATCGACCACTCGGGATTGATCCCGCGCCTGTCAAAACTGGGTTACCGGGGAAAGATCTATTGTACGCACGCGACGAAAGATCTTACAGAGATACTGCTCATGGACTCCGCCGAAATTCAGGAGGATGATGTGAAGTTTACCAATAAACGCCTCGCCCGCGAAGGTCGTGGTTACCTGCAGCCGCTGTATACGATAGAAGATGCCAGGCGCTCGCTGGAGCAGTTGCGTCCGATCATGTACCGCCAATGGTTTAGCATCGATGATGATATCGAAGTGATGTTTACAGATGCCGGTCATATTATCGGCAGTGCTGCTGTGCACGTTCGCATCACTGAAAATGGTAAAACAGAACAAATCACATTCAGCGGCGATATCGGCCGCTACCGCGATGTAATCCTGAAGTCGCCGGAGGAGTTTCCGCAAGCAGATGTGATTATCATGGAGTCGACTTACGGCGATTCGCTGCATACAGATGTGGCGCCTGCGGACGAGGAGCTGCTGAAATATATTCATGAAACCTGCGTGAAGAAACGCGGCAAGCTGATCATACCGGCTTTTAGTGTTGGGCGTACGCAGGAATTGCTGTTCGCGTTGAATAATGCGCAACTGAATGGGATTTTGCCGCCGGTGGATATTTTTGTGGATAGTCCGCTTTCGATGGAGGCGACCGACGTGACCCGCAAACACCCCGAATGCTTTAATCGCACGGTGCAAAAGATGCTGGAAAAGGACGAAGATCCATTCGACTTCCCAGGTCTTCGCTATATTAAATCTGTTTCGGAATCCAAGCTGCTCAACTTCCGCAAGGACCCGTGCGTGATCATTTCTGCCTCAGGGATGGCAGAAGCGGGCAGGGTGAAGCACCATATTGCCAACGGCATCGACGAATGGAAAAATACCATTTTGTTAGTGGGGTACTGTGAGCCGCAATCGCTCGGTGGCCGGCTGATGCGCGGTGCCAAAGAAGTGTCGATCTACGGTACTAAATACGAAGTGAAGGCAGAAGTAGGTATCATTCGTTCCCTCAGCGCCCATGGCGATTATGAAGATCTCAGCCAGTGGCTGGCCTGCCAGCATCCATCTGATGTAAAGAAATTATTCCTCGTGCATGGTGAGTACGAAGTACAAACACACTTCCGTGACTGGCTGCACAAGAAAGGTTATAAAGATATAACGATACCAGAAAGGCACTATGAAGTAGGCATATAACCTTTGGAGGATATTGGAAGCCGCAATCTTAGGGTTGCGGCTTTTTTATTTCAGGCCTTTATCAATCTTCGATCAGCGGGAACCACAGGTTCACTCTTGTGCCAATCGGATTGCCTTCTGCATCTTTCAGGTCTTCAATATCAAAGGACGCATTCATGCCGAACCGGCTGTTGTAAAGGGACAGGCGGTCGCGGGTAATTTGCAGGCCTTTGGAAATATGTTTTTGACTGGCCGCCTGTTTAATCGCGGTCGCCGCATCACGGCCAACGCCATTGTCCTCCACGGTACAAAGTATACGGTCGTTCACGATCTGGAAACTGAGGATGACCAAACCTTTGCCGGTCTTGTGCAATAGTCCGTGCCAGATGGCATTCTCCAGGAAAGGCTGAATGATCATAGATGGTATTTCTGTATAATCGATATCCAGGTCCGGATCGATCACGATCTGATAATCGAATTGTGCCGCAAGGCGCAGCCGTTCCAGCTCCAGGTAGTTTTCCAGCATCTCCAGCTCTTTGGCAATGGTGATGTTGTTCAGCTGTGAGTGGTCCAGCACATTCCTGATCAACCGGGCGAAGCGGCTCAGGTAGGAGAGTGCCTGTTCCGTTTCATTCTTCAACATGAACGTTTGTATAGAGTTCAGCGAATTGAAAATAAAGTGAGGATTCATCTGCGCCCGCAGCGCCTTCATTTCCAACTGATCGATCTGCTGCTGAAATGCCGCACGTCTTTTTTCATCGCGTTTTACAAGGTAAAGCCGCGCCTGGAAGTAGCCGTACACCAGGCTTAATCCAAATAATATCAACAACAACCGGAACCACCAGGTTTGCCAAAATGCTGGTTTTACCACGATGCTGAGCGTCGTCATATTTTCTGACACGATGCCCGCGGTGTTAACGCTTTGTACCCGGAACGTATAGTTACCCGGAGCGAGGTTCGTGTAACGTGCTGTGAGTAATCCCTGGGCGTTCACCCAACGTTCGTCCACGCCATCCATCTTAAAGAAATATCGAAGCCGTTCCTGGTGGTATTGCAGACTTTTAAATTCAATACTGATAAAGTTTTGGCGGTAAGTAAGTGTTACCGGCTGGTCGTTGCTGATCAGCGAATCGATGATCATGGCATGGTCGAGCACGCGGAAGCCTGTAATCGTAACATCCGGTGGTGGCGGCGATGTAACGAGTCGCAGCGGGTCAAATGCCAGTACGTGATCTGAAGCGCCGGTGAGCAGGCGGCCGTCGTTCATCAGCGCGATGCGCCGTCGTACTTTACGGTTGTTGTCGATGATGTCGTCGTTTTGTACGAACGATACTAACGCCTGGTGACGTGGATCATACTGGTAAAACCCGTATTGTGTGGTAAGCCAGATGCCGTTGTTGGGCGTGCCTTTAAGACTCAATACCCATTCGTCGAAAAACGAATCATTTACTTTTAAAGGTTGATACTTGCCGTTGCGGGCGTTATAAATAAACAGTCCATGATCGGTGCCGGCCAGTATGGTGGAGTCGTTGAGCAGGTACAGGCAGCTGATGTTGCGGATCGTATCCAGGCCGTGTTGCCAGAACAGAACGCGTTCGGTAACACGTTGCTTTTCTTTATTATAGACAAGTATGCCGCCTGTGCTGGTGGCGAGCCATAACAGCGAGTCTCCCTGAGCTACAATGTCCATCACAGAGGTGCTGCGGTGAATATGCTGCAACACATCTTCACAAAGCGCGGCCTTACCGGTTAGCGGGTTCCACTTCGCCAGGCCACGTTTGTACAATCCTACCCATAAAGTGGAATCGTTCTCCGGCAGCATAGCCAGTACGGTTTGGTCGGCAAATACTTCGGGGTGGTGATGTGTAAGTTTTTGCTGCCTGGTGTCCAGTACGGACAGTAATCCATTCTCCTGCCCGATCGCGATGTTGCCGTTCTTTAACGCGGTGATGCTCCAAACAAGGCTATGTTCTTCCGGCAGGCTGTTCGCCGGATCTTTCTCATTGTAACGGAACAATTTTTTCAGGCGGAACTGGCTGTCCATCCAGGCAAGTCCTTCTCCCCAGTAGCCAAGAAATACATCACCCTGGGGGCTTTGGTAGATGTCTGTTACTTCAGAGCGGGGCAATCGTGTGCCGGAGGCGGATACGTTACTGCGATGGTCCAACCGCGTGAAAGACTGGCTGTGCAGGCTCAGGATGTTTACGCCCACGTCGGTGCCTATCCACAAGTGGCCATCACGATCGTTGAGGAAACAGTTCACTTCATAGTCGTAATGCAGCCCCAGTTCATCTTTATTATTTCCCGAGATGTGTTCGTTGAAGCTGTCGCTGATGCTGTCGTAGCGAAAAATCCCGCTATGCTCTGTTGCCACCCAGATGTGGCGGTTCATATCCAGCGCGATGTCGTAAGCGCGAACGCTGGCCGTCTTGTCGGGGTGAGGAAACGTGTATTCTTTCAGCTGATTATTTGCCGCGTCGTAGCGGTACAGCACGCTGTTGCGGCCCGCGATCCACAGGTGGCCGCGATGATCGGGAAATATTTTTTTTGCGCTGGCAGGTATATTCAGTGCCGCGAGGCGATCCGGATTAAATGTTTGTGAGTAAAGTGTTTTGCGGTCCTTACTAAAAATGTAAAGCGATTGTTTGCCGCTAAGCCAAAGGTTACCATGCCGGTCTTCCCCAACAGCACTGGTCATCTGTTTGCTGATGCTGTCGGGAATACCGGGTGGCCGGCGGAACAGCCGCTTTGCATCGTCATACCACAAAAGGCCCGCACGGGTCGTTACCCAAATTTGCCCCTCATGATCTTCCAGCATGTTGTAGCAGGAAATGCTCTGTTGCGGGATCTCGATACTGTCATGCACGCGCATCAACGTTTCGCGCGCCGTTACCGGGTCGTACATTCTAATATTATCCGGCGTGCCTGCCCAAATGCGACCTTTCCGATCTTCCATAAGGCAGATATCTTCATAATAGATATTACCCGGCACCCGGTTGTAATCCGCTATCGTTATGAAGTTGGTACCGTCGTACCGCTGCAGGGCGGTGCTGGCGATCCAGATAAATCCTTTGCGGTCCTGTATTATAGCGGAAACGTGATTGCTGGCCAGGCCTTCTTGTATACTGAGGTGCTTGAACGTATAGGCATTGGGCGACTGCTGCGCACGGGCGACCAGGCAGCTGCATATGATCAGGCACCATGCTAGTGCCGTAACGACTCGTAACCGTTGTAACAAAAAGGCCATTAATGATTATTCACTCCGAAAATACTGTTTTTCAGTTGGATGCGGCTGCCCGGAGATAGCGGCTTTATATTTTTCTTCGTCAAATTCTTTTTCATGTTTAGCAATTACCATCGTAGCAACACCATTTCCGATCAGGTTGGTGATGGCACGTGCTTCGGACATAAAGCGGTCTACCCCCACTAGTATTGCCAGTCCCTCCATGGGTATCACCTTCAATATAGCCAACGTAGAGGCCAGTACGATAAACCCGCTGCCCGTAATACCAGCCGCCCCCTTCGAGGTAATCATCAGGATAAAAATGATAGACGCCTGTTGCCCAATAGTAAGCGGAACATTAAATACCTGCGCCATAAAAATGACAGACATCGACAGGTAAATGCTCGTCCCATCCAGGTTGAACGAATACCCGGCAGGAATTACCAGTCCCACCACGGGTCGCGAGCAGCCGAGTTGCTCCAGTCGCTCCATGATGCCGGGCAGCGCAGATTCGGAGGAGGAAGTGCCCAGCACGATCAGCAGCTCGTTCCGGATAAATTTCAGGTATTTCCACAAGCTGATCTTATAATACGTGCAAATCAGCCCGAGTACAACAAACACAAAAAGAAACATGGTCAGGTACACGCTGACCATCAGTTTACCCAGCGGGACCAGCGCCAGCAGCCCAAACTCGCCGATTGTATAGGCCATACCGCCAAATGCACCGAGCGGCGCCAGTCTCATGACGAATTTGAGAATGTTGAAGAAGATTTGTGAGATCTTTTCGAATGTGTTGATTACCGTTTCGCCGGTGCTGCCCATCTTGGAAAGGCCCCAGCCGAACAGTACGGAAAATACCAGCACCTGCAATACATCGCCCTTCGCAAACGCGTCAACTACATTGGAGGGGATGATGTGTCGGAAAAATTCGGTCCAGTCTACTCCGGCTGCCTGTTGTTCATAGGCTGCCACCTTAGACGTATCCACGTTTTTAAATGCAATGCCCTTACCCGGCTGCATAAAGTTCGCAACCACCAGCCCGATAAAAATGGCCAATGTGGTCACGATCTCGAAGTACAGCAGCGCTTTGCCGCCCACGCGGCCCACTTTTTTCATGTCGCCCATCTTCGCAATGCCCAAAACAATGGTGAAAAAGATGATCGGGGCGATCAACATGCGGATGAGATTGATAAACATGTCGCTGATCAGCTTAGCGACGTGTGAGAATTTTGGAAAGTATAGTCCTACTAAAATACCGACGATAATAGCAATAATCACCTGGAAATAGAGATGCCCAAACAGTTTTTTCATGACGTAGCGAACGATTTAAAGCCTTAAGATAATGTTAAAAAACTTTCTGATTTGAATAACTTAATCAGCGGATAGTCATTATCTATTAGACACGTCAGGAAGTAGCCGTATATTTGTAGAATCATCCGGACTTTTCAGGTTCGCTGATCAAAATCATTATTTTGGAATCGCAGGGATTTTAATTTCGCAACATGAGTACAACACCACAAAGAGGACAAATTAACTGGCTGCACGAGCTGGACTTTATAGGCATTCACTTCGTTCCGTTACTGGCGTTCTTTACGCACGTAACAGCGTTCGACTGGATTTTATGCGCCGCGTTATACGTAGCGCGCATGTTTTTCGTAACAGGTGGTTACCACCGTTATTTTTCGCACAGGTCGTATAAAACTTCACGCTGGTTCCAGTTTATCCTGGCAGGTGGCGCGCAGAGCAGCCTGCAGAAGGGTGCGCTCTGGTGGGCGGCTAATCACCGTGTACACCACAAACACAGCGATACCGAGGAAGATCCGCATTCTGCAAAACTGTACGGTTTCTGGTATTCACACATCGGTTGGATTATGACAAAAGATCATAAGGAAACCCGTTACGACCTGATCAAAGACTGGAAAGATCACAAAGAACTGCATTGGCTGAACAAGTACCACTGGGTGCCTGCCGTAATTCTCGCTGTAGCCGTGTATTTCGTAGGTAATAAAGTGAACGGTACCGGCTGGTTCGACTGGAGCGCCGGTATTTCTACCCTGCTGATCGGCTTCTTCCTGAGCACTGTGCTGTTGTTCCATGGCACCTTTACCATCAACTCACTGATGCACAAAATTGGTAAAAAACGCTACCGTACCGGTGACGAATCACGCAACAGCCTGGTGCTGGCGCTGGTTACACTGGGCGAAGGCTGGCATAATAACCACCACTATTACCAGAGCGCAACCCGTCAGGGCTTCTTCTGGTGGGAAGTGGATATTACCTTCTACATTATTCGTGCACTGGGCGCGTTGGGTATAGTTTGGGATATCCGCGGCGTACCGGAGAAAGTGAAGGCGAGCAACCGTGTAGATGTGGTGAACTCCGAGCCGGTGAAAATCGAAGAGCCGGTACACTAACAACAAAGCATATATTATTATAAAGAAAGGCTTTCCGCAAGGGAGGCCTTTTTTATTCCTCCATGTGCTCCTGGCTTAGCTTATGTAGTTTTTCCTGGTTGATGATGCGGATGTTTTTGCCGGATACTTCTACGGCGTTATCGTTGATGAGTTCATTCATCATGCGGAAAGCGGTTTCGTACGTGGTGCCCGTGTAAGACGCAAGGTCCTGGCGGCTGAGCTGGAGGTTGATATGGCCTTCTTTGTTGGTGCCGAACTTCTCTTGAAGCATGGAAAGGGCAGTGGCGATGCGGCCTTTTACGGACATATGCGCCAGGTTGCGCATTTTTTTCTCCGACTCCTGCAGCTCGCGGGCGTAAAACATCATGAGCTCGTACAGTAGTTCGTTATTTACTTTGAGGGTCGATTTAAAGAAGGATAGCTCCACGTAACAAACAGTCGTCGGCTCCAGTGCCGTGGCTGAAACCGGGTACACTAATTCTGTACCAATGCCGCGGTGGCCTACGATGTCGCCGCTTTTGGCAAAACGTACGATCAGTTCCTTATCCTTACTCCAGTGCTTGTGCACCTTCATTTTACCGGAGTAGATGAAGTAAATGCCTGTCACCGCATCATGCTCGGAGAACAGCAGCTGCCCTTTGTTGAGAACATAGTTGGTGCGATGCGCTTCAATGGCCGGCAGCCAATCTTTCAAACAAAGCCTGCACATCAGGCAGGTATTAAGGTCGCAGCCATGCTTATCTTTCTTCATCTTCAGGTTTTACTGTTAACGGCCCGTGTGCCGGCTTCCAAATTAACATATTCTTTTATTAAAGATGGATGCAGATTTACCACTTCGCCTACCATAATGATGGCTGGATTACCCATTTCTTCGTATTGCGCACGATAAACGATGTCTTTTACCTTGCCGATCACGATTTTTTCGCGGGATGTGGTACCGTCCTGGATAATGGCTACGGGCGTTTCGGCTTTGCCGTAGGAAGCAAATATCTCCATGATCGTTTCCAGTTTACTCATGGCCATCAGCAGGATTACCGTGGCTGACGATTGGGCGGCCAGCCGTATATCCTCAGAAATGTCGCCGCTGCGGGTGGTGCCGGTCGTTACCCAAAAACTTTCGTTCACGCCGCGGCAGGTGAGGGGTATCATCTGCGAAGCTGGTACCGCCAATGCACTGGAAATGCCCGGAATCACCTGAACCGCAATGCCATGTGCCCGCGCAGCGTCTATTTCTTCGCCGGCGCGGCCAAATACGAAGGGGTCACCACCTTTTAGCCTGACCACTTGGCCGTGGGAGAAGGCGTAACTTATAATAAGATCATTTATTTCCTGCTGCGAGAGGGCATGGCAGCCGAAACGTTTGCCCACGAACTGTTTTACCGCATCCGGACGGGCATACTGCAGCAAGTCTTCATTGGCCAGTGCATCATATAATATCACATCCGCCGCGCCGATCGTACGGATAGCTTTCAGGGTAATTAATTCGGGATCTCCGGGGCCGGCGCCTACTAAACTTAAAGATGGAATTGACATATTAAAATACATTATGTTTTAAAATATCTGACTTATTTCTAGTAATTCATTATAAAAATAGTCAAATAACTCCTAATTTCATGACACAAATCATAGTAATTATATAATTATTTGGATAGTTTGGAAGGGAAAGTGATATATAGAAATAATTGTAATTAAATAAGAGGTCAAATTATTTACCCAAAAACACGCTCCATGAAAATTGTTATTGTAGGCAACGGTATGGTCGGCTATAAATGCTGCGAGAAATTGGTCGCCCGCGCCATACCCGGAATCAGCATCGTTGTATTTGGGGAGGAGCCCCGTCCGGCATACGACCGCGTTCACCTGAGCAGCTACTTTGACGGTAAGACCGAAGCAGACCTGCAAATGGCCGCCCCGGACTGGTATACCACTAATAATATCCGCCTTCACCTGGGCGATCCTGTGCAACATATTGACACGCAGGCTAAAACAGTACTCACACATACCGGGCTGGTAGAACACTACGACTATCTGATCATGGCCACCGGCTCGTCTGCCTTTGTACCCGATATTCCGGGGGTAGATAAGAACGGCGTATTTGTCTACCGCACGATCGAAGACCTGGAGATGATGCAGGCTTACGCGCCCAAAGCAAAACGCGCCGCCGTGATCGGTGGCGGCCTGCTCGGCCTGGAAGCTGCCAAAGCGCTCATCGACCTCGGCATCGCCGATACACATATTATCGAATTCTCGCCCCGGCTCATGCCCCGGCAGATCGATCAAAACGGCTCCCGCATCCTTCAACATAAACTGGAATCGCTCGGACTGAAGATTCATACGGCTAAAAACACCACCGAAATTACCGGCGACGATGTAATTACAGGTATGCAGTTCGCTGACGATACATCCATCCAGGTAGATATGCTGGTGATATCCGCAGGGATTAAACCACGCGATGAACTGGCGACGCTCGCAGGACTGGAAACCGGCCGCCGTGGCGGTATTGTGGTGAACGATCGTATGCAGACTTCTGATCCAAGTATATATGCGGTAGGCGAGTGCGCCTTGTTCGATGGCATGATATACGGCCTGGTAGCACCAGGTTACGAAATGGCAGAAGTGGCGCTGGATCACATCTTCGGAGGAGAGAAGAGATTCTCGGCCTTCGATATGAGCACCAAGCTGAAACTGATCGGCGTAGATGTGGCCAGCTTCGGCGATCCTTTCACACCCGAAGGCGAATGTCGCGCGATTGTGTTTGAAGATCACGTTAAAGGGGTATACAAGCGCATCAACGTAAGTAATGATGGTCAGTATTTGTTAGGCGGTATTTTAATTGGTGACGCCGCTGCCTATAACATGCTGCTGCAAACTGCTAAGAACAAAATCAAATTACCGGAGAATCCTGAAGATGTGCTGCTCGGCTCCCGCGGCGGCAGCAGCGACACAGGCGCAGGTGTACAAGGCTTACCCGATGAGGCGGTGATCTGCAGCTGCGAAGGCATTACGAAAGGTGCCATCTGCAAAGCGGTGGAAGATGGTAACGAAACCTTCAATGATATTAAGAAGTGCACGAAGGCGGCGACCTGCTGCGGTGGCTGCACGCCAATGGTGAAAGACCTCATCACCTACACGCTCAAATCCCAGGGTAAATACATCCGCAACGTACTTTGCGAGCACTTCCAGTACTCCCGCCAGGAGATGTTCGATCTCATCAAAATAAAAGAACTGAAATCTTTCGACGCTGTGCTGGATGCTTACGGCCATGGCGACGGCTGTGAGGTGTGTAAACCCGTTGTCGTGTCTATCATCGCCAGCTTATGGAATGAAATGGTACTCGTGAAAGGCAATGATACTGCGCAGGATTCCAACGACCGCTTCCTCGCGAACATCCAGAAGGGAGGCACATATTCAGTGGTGCCGCGCATCCCCGGAGGCGAGATCACTCCGCAAAAATTAATGGTGATCGGTCGTGTGGCAGATAAGTACGGGCTGTACACAAAAATCACAGGCGGCCAGCGAATCGATATGTTCGGCGCGCATGTAAGCGACTTGCCCAACATCTGGGAGGAGCTGATCAACGAAGGATTTGAAAGTGGCCATGCGTACGGTAAAGCGTTACGTACAGTAAAAAGCTGCGTAGGTTCTACCTGGTGCCGCTTCGGTTTGCATGATAGTGTGAGTTTCGCTATCAGGGTGGAGGAGCGTTACCGTGGCCTGCGTGCGCCGCACAAACTAAAGTCGGCCGTATCAGGTTGCATTCGGGAATGTGCCGAAGCGCAGTCGAAAGACTTTGGCATTATTGCTACTGAAAGGGGCTGGAACCTGTACGTCTGCGGCAACGGCGGCTCCAAACCGCAGCACGCATTGCTGCTCGCCACCGATGTGGACAGCGAAACCTGCATTCGCCTGATCGACCGGTTCCTGATGTTTTATATCAAAACGGCTGATCCACTCACCCGCACTGCCACCTGGCTCAACAAAATGGAAGGCGGCATCGAATACCTGAAAAATGTAGTATTGAATGATAGCCTGGGTATTGCCGATGAACTCGAAAAAGAAATGCAATACCTGGTGGATAATTACAAATGCGAGTGGCGCGAAGTGGTGGAAAACCCGGAGCTGCGTAAACGTTTTAACCACTTCGTAAACGCCCCCGGCGAAAAAGATCCGAACATCAAGTTTGATACGCTGCGCGACCAGAAGAAAGCAGCCGAATGGAATAACGAAACGTATTGTCAAACAGAAAAGATAGTATCATGTCAATCCTGAACACAGAAGTTATTACCTGGTTTTTTGCCTGTAAAGTGGAAGATGTGCCGGCTAACGGCGGTGTTTGTGTAAAATACAATGACGAGCAGATCGCGCTGTTCAACTTTGCGCGACGTGGTGAATGGTATGCGTCCCAGAACCTTTGTCCGCACCGGATGCAGATGGCGCTAAGCCGCGGTATGACCGGCACACAGCAGGGCGAGCCCAAAGTGGCCTGTCCGTTCCATAAAAAAACATTCTCGCTGGAAGATGGCCGTTGCCTGTCCGACGAGCACGAATGTTCTATCACCGTTTATCCCGTTCGTGTTGAAGACGATCGTGTGTATATCGGCATTAATAACGGGAAAGAGGAAGCAGTGGTGATGGCGTAAAATTTCGCTCACTTAAATCAACCAAAATGTTCTGCAAAAAATTGTTCCGTACCGGCGCATGCATTGTGCTGGTAACGATCGGCTGTTACGCCCCGCTCAAAGCCCAGTTGACCCTCGATGCGCAACTTCGTACCCGAACGGAGTACCGCGACGGACAGGGCGCTCCGCTTCCTAAAACAGCTAATCCCGCATTGTTCACGTCTCAGCGCACGCGAATGGCGGCGGGCTGGTCGGGGTACCGGTTAAAGTTTGGTCTCACGGTGCAGGATGTACGCGTTTGGGGGCAGGATGTATCGACGATCAACAGAACAACTACGCAGGATAATAATGGACTGATGTTACATGAAGCCTGGGGCGAAGTTTTTCTTACAGATACAATCGTGAAAAACCGCAGCCTCAGCCTGAAAATAGGTCGGCAGGAACTGAATTACGACGATGGCCGCCTGCTCGGTAACCTCGACTGGCTGCAGCAGGCGCGAAGGCACGACGGGGCTGTGTTAAAATATGAAACCGGGCCGTGGATGCTGCATGCCGGTGGCGCTTTCAATCAAAATAAAGAAAACGCAGCAGGCACATTGTATAACGGAACGCCGCCCGGAGCTTACCCTGCCAATACCAATGGCGGCGCCATGTACAAGGGAATGGAGTTTATTTACGCTGGTCGCAAACTGAAAAAAGGAAATGTATCCCTGCTCCTGTTTGCCGATCAGTTCTCGCGCTACCACAACGACTCTGTCGATAACAAACCCGTGAAAACCTGGGATGCCGGCGCTTATCACCGCTTTACCGGCGGTGTGTACTTCACCAATACATTCCACGATCTCACGGTCACGTCCTCAGCCTACTACCAGACCGGCAAAACGGCCGACGGCGTAAAGCTCGATGCAGCGCTGTTCTCCGCCGCTTTCCAATATGCATTGAGCAAAAAAGTAAGTGTAGGAATAGGTGGTGATTATACGACAGGCGGCGGTGCGGGCAAGGCCTTCGATCCGCTGTACGGCACGCCGCATAAGTTCTGGGGATACATGGATTACTTCTATGTGGCATCCGGCTTTGGTGCGCGCGGCTTGCAGGATTATTACCTGCGCCTGAAAACAAAACCGGGCGAAAGGTGGATGCTGAATGCCGATGTACACCAGTTTTACAGCGCCAGCGATATTGTTGGCCATAACCGCAACTTCGGCCAGGAGCTGGATCTGACAGCCAACTTCGCGCTTACGAAAGTGATTGGTTTTGAAGCCGGGTATAGTTTTTTTAATAGTCAGCCCAACCTTACGTCGCCGGGTGTGAAGAACGTTGCCAATGCACAAAGCGCCAATCACTGGGCGTATCTCATGATCAATATAAAACCATCTTTATTGTTTAAATAGCCGTTCGCTTTTATAAATTCCCATTTCAGCGATGAATAACTACATAGCAAATAGGGCTGTCCCCGCTACGGGGCGGCCTTGTTATTTTAATTGCTATCTTTAAATTATGGCCGACAATCAATACTATGTATCCACGGAAAAAGAGCGGCTGGATGTGGAGGTGATTACCGAGTTCCTGAGCCGCAGGTCTTACTGGGCAAGGGGTAGAAGCCGCGAAGAAGTGGAACGCTCGATCAAACATTCGCTTTGTTTTGGTGTATATACCGAAGCGGGCACGCAGGTCGCTTTTGGCCGCGTCGTTACAGATTATACCGTATTTGCCTGGGTGATGGACGTGTTTGTACTCGAACCTTATCGCGGGCAGGGCATCAGTAAACTACTCATGGAAAACATGCTGGCACACCCCGAACTGCAAACCCTGAAACGCTGGGGACTTGGTACCAGCGATGCCCACCGGCTTTACGAGCAGTTCGGCTTCCGCGGCCTGTCGCATCCCGAAAAGATGATGGAACGTTTGTAGCTACCGTTTAATATCCGTATCCACCGGAATATGGCCCCAGTGGCGGCTGATGGACAGTATCTGCCCTTTGTGATGAAATTCGTGCGTGATCACGTGCGTAAAAAGTTCCAGCGCCGTACTGTCCCCGATGCGCGCCTGCGGGTCGGGATAACGCGCGAAGAAATCTGCCAGCAGCAGGTTGATCTCCGCAAACAATTGCCGCGCATCGTCGATGTTTTGCACCTGCTCGTACGGCGTAAACGGCAACTCCTGTTGCAGTGCATCCTGGCCGATCCAGCCCTGGTAAGTGTTACAGATATGCACGAGCAGGTTACGGATACTACCACCGCGCCCAAATCCTTCGCAGGGCTGTAGGAAATGCGCATCGCTCAGCGTGGCGCAATAGTCGAGCAGCACTTGCCGCGAACCCTTTACCATATCGTATTGCAGTTGCATCATGATAATAAAGTTAACAACTTTGGTACCAGCTGAGGGGACTTTTCTCAGCCGCCGTTGTGTCACTCACTTGTACCCCGGCACTTTTTTCATCATTTCAAAAAAGTGACTACCTTTACGCCCTCAACCTGCAACAACCTCACTTAAAACAATCATCCAGCATTACTGCAAATACCTCTGCCCAGGACCACCGGTCTTCGGGAAGCTGTATTGGCGTCTAAAATAAAAACATGAACAGAAAAACATTTGTATCACTTGTATTAATCCTCGGGTCCCTCACCGCATTGGGCCCCTTCTCCATAGATATGTACCTGCCAGGCTTTCCGGCGATCGCGAAGTCGTTGAACACAACGGTGTCGCATGTATCATTGTCGCTCGCCAGTTATTTTATCGGCATCTCTGCCGGACAGTTATTGTACGGCCCTTTGCTCGATCGTTTCGGCCGTAAGCCGCCGTTGTTCATCGGGTTGGGTGTATATATACTCGCTTCCATCGGCTGCTCGTTCGCTGCGGGCATCGATCAGTTAGTAGCGCTTCGTTTCATCCAGGCGATCGGCAGCTGCGCTGCGGCTGTGGCGTCTATCGCTATGGTGCGTGACCTGTTCCCGGTGGAAGAAAATGCAAAAGTATTTGCCCTGCTGTTTCTCGTGGTAGGTGCTTCGCCGATGATCGCGCCGGCAGTAGGTAGTTATGTAACGGCCGCCTGGGGCTGGTCGTCCGTGTTTTGGGTGTTAGGAGGAATGGGATTGGTGCTGCTGCTAGTGTGCGTATACTTCCTACCCGATAGTTACAAGCCCGACACTACGCTGTCGCTCAAACCAGGCCCCATCATCTCCAGCTTTTTATCCGTGATACGGGAGCCGCAGTTTTACACCTACGCCCTCGCCGGCTCCTTCGCTTTTTCCGGCTTGTTCGCCTACGTAGCCGGCTCGCCATTACTGTTCATGAAAGTGTTCGGCCTCAGCGAAAAGATGTACGGATGGCTTTTTGCAGGCCTTTCTGTAGGATTTATCGGATCTAACCAATTGAATACACTCGTACTTCGCAAATATCGGAGTGAGCAGATAGTGCCCGTTGCGCTTGCCTGCCAGGCCATTACCAGTGTGATATTTGTGCTGGGCGTGTATAACGGCTGGTTTGGATTGGGTGCTACATTGTTCCTGCTGTTTATCTTTTTAAGTTGCCTCGGCTTCACGAATCCGAATACATCTGCTTTATCACTTGCTCCATTCACCCGTAATGCCGGTACCGCTTCTGCTTTAATGGGTGCGATGCAACTCGGCATCGGTACACTGGCTTCCGTAGGCATCAGCCTGTTCGATGAGAAAGCGGGCGCGCTGCCAATGGTCGGTATTATGGCTTTTTCGAGCATCGCCGCGCTGGTGTTGTTACTGGTAGGGCGCCGTAATATCGGGCAGCTGGCTACCGGTAGTGGGGCGGGAATGATGGCGCACTAGGTGCATGCGGTTCGGAACCGCGACGTAGCAGTAAAAAATAGCATGCGTAGGGTCTGGAACTGCGACGTAGCGGTAAAAAACATCATGCGTGGGGTCTGTGACTGCGACGTAGCGGTAAAATACCGCGTGGAGCATCGTCTGGGGCGCGCGTCACCCCAGCCGTCATCGCGAGCGCGCGAAGCGAACCTCCGCTCTAGTCTTCGCTGCAGTCAAATCGGGTACCCGTGAACCACTGGCGCGGAGACTACACACGATGATTGCTTCACTTCGTTCGCAAAGACGTTGGGTGGTGCAACGTCCTCCTTTCGCTTCCCCGCCTTTGCTTTCCTTAGCCTTGTGTTCCCTCCGCCTTTTGCTTCCCTCTGCCTTCGCTTCCTCCCTTTTCGCCTCTTTTCCCCTTCGCCACCACTTCTCCTTCTCGCTTGCTCCATCCTCCCCCAACCCCATGAACCCCTTGCACACCGCCTTATACAAATGGTAATATATTCTATGTGAGGGTTTTCAAAATTAATTGGTAATCAGTGCGTTTTTAGCTAAATTCGATGTCCCGCAGAGAAACAGAAAACTCAATTTGCATCACACTAATCTATCGTCGCGTTATGGCCCCATTAAATAATTACAACCCTCCCGTTTCGCGGGATCTCAATTACAAAACGCTCATCTGCCAACTATCCACTGCACTCAAGGTTCCTGAGGCACTTGTTACCTATGTACTGCTGGAAAAACTGTACAGCGAAAAGCCACTAGAGTGCAAACGGTTCCTGCCGCAGAGTGCACTGCATCATAGTGTTACTTTATCAAAGGGAACATACCAGCTGATCACGCTGTACGATCGGATGTTTTTGCGCTTTGCAGATGGGACAACTATTTCGGCCTGCCATGCGGATATGACATGGGCAGAGTTTTTTCGGGAGAAGTGTATCGGTCGTCCGCAACAAATATTTACCACGCTCCTGGAGGTAATGAGAAAGCGGGGACTTTAGGTTTTCAGCTTAATTGATCGATAATTTCCTGCCAGATGATCCGCGCCACCTGTTCGCGCTCTACAACTCTTAATCTGTCTGGCAAAGGGGCCAGGTCTGTAGCGGCAACTTCCTATACTTCATTATTGGCTTCTGCAATACTGTTGAACTGCTCGCCTGGGGCTAGTACCTGGTAAGTTGTTGTTCCTTCTTCGGCATTTACATCAATGTAAAAGTTGTAAGGCCTGTGATCAATGTACACCGTTATAATTGAAGCATCCATGGTGGAAGATTTTGATCTGCAATTCGTACATAAAATTCCGTACCAGAAATACCACTAACCTTCATATATCCAACAAAATAGCTACTGTGGACACGATATCGGCAATGTGCCGTGAGGCTACTGTCCCGTTGGCAGCCATACCAGTGCAGTGTGGAACAAATCCCTCAGGTGCGGTGTCGTGCGTTGGCAGCCAGCCGCAAAAAAAGGCTGACCGCAACGGCCAGCCTCAATAAAGATTCAGTAAGGATTCCTAAAAGATCTTCAAGCCGGTCGCCGTCAGCAACCAATACACGCCCACAAACACTGCCGCGAACGAAAGCGACAACGCAAAGTAACGCGTCACGGCCCGCCGGGCACGTTTAAACGGAATGGCCACCAGGAACACTGGTAGCGCCACCGCGAAGTTGATCACGACCAGTACGGTTGTGAACAGCAAAGTGAACACGGCAGGTTGTATGACGATGCCGCGTATCAACCCATATAATGCACCCATGAGCGCGCCGACTACCACAAAGCAGGCAGCGTACTGCATGCCCTTCTTGATGTTAAACACAAAGTATAACCAGCCCGAAAGACTTGCCTGTTGCAGCACCGGCACTTTTTCCTGGCGTGGCCGTTCGCCGTTTTTGCGTTGCTTTTTATAACGCGGCCACCAGATGATGAAGCCGGTAACGAACAACACCAGCGGCATTAAGCCTCCGATGATAGCGAGTATTTGTGTGGGTAGTCCCCCGAAAGAACCGTAATGGATGGGCGTTAGCCAGCTGAGGTAAGCATTTCCCACATCGGGGAAGTCGGCCCGGCTGCTTAAAAGAATTTTGCCGCTGTACTGATCGATCATGATCATTTCGCGGTTGCCTTCCACCGGCAAACGTGTGCCCAGCATATCGATGCGCCAGTTCGACACGCTATCGTGCGGCAGCGAGATGCCTGCGGCACGGCTGCCCGGCATATGTTGTTCCGCAATCCGTACGATCTCTGCCGGCGACAAAGGCTGTGCGCCCGCCACGTAAATGCTTTGTACGCTGAGCAGTTTCGCTACGCCCTGCGGGGGCTGGCCGCTCAGGATAAACAGCAGCGGCACCACCAGCATGGAAAAGGTGATGCACACACCGGTAAGGGATAATAAACTCACCACCGGTGCAGAGTAAAAGCCCAGCACGTTATGCCAGTCATAGTTCTGCCGCTTGAAGCTGGCTTTGAAATTAACGGTAAGTACAGATTTTAGCTGTTTCCATTTATCGGGTATCCATAAACGCAGGCCGCTGATCGTGAGTATCAACAGGCAGAGTGTGGCCAGGCCTACGATATATTGCCCTGCTACCGGCACGAGCAGGCTGGTATGCAGGTCGGTTACTACATGAATGAAGCTGGTTTCGTATATACGTTTGCCGGAGAGGTCGCCGGTGTATGGATTGAAAAAGAATTGCTCCTCTGTATCGAAATTATACCCATGGTACGCGTCGTTAGGTTTGTCGCCCAGGTTCTGGATATAATCGAGATGAATGGTCGGGTGTTTTTGTCCGATCACCGTAATGGCTTCACCCAGGGGGATCTTTTGCTGTTGGGCCAATACGTCGAACAGTTCGCGGTTGAGTGCGCGATCTATTTCATCATCAAAAACCAATATGCTGCCTGTAAGACCGGTAAATGCGACAATCGCACCGGCAATGATGCCAAGGTAAAGGTGCCACTTGCCGAACCAGCGTGACTGATGTTTCGCCCAACGGAGGCGTTTTTGTTGCTTCATGGAGTTGACCGTTTCGCGGAGTTGTTCGTAACTAGTTGTCGGGTACACTCCCGCTACGTACGGAAACGATAACGGGAATGTCCCTTGCTTTCACAGCTGACGCAAAAATAGCTGAGCAACACTGCCGCTGAAAGACGGATCGGGAAAATATATTACGGAAAAGGGAAAACGATTATTCAAACAGGGTCTGTTCTTCGGTATAATAAGTCTTTCGGCCACCTTTGGTTTTTTGCAGGATGGGGTAACCGCCGGGACTTTCCGCGTTTTTATGCTGATGGATTTTTAAAAAGTCGCGCACCTCGCCCGCAATGATGCCCGGCTCTTTCTGCCTGATCTGTTCCATCGCCTCCTTCAAAACGCTTTTGATCGCCTTCAGCAACTTATCGATCATTTCTGCCGGAATGGCCTTTGCGACTGAAAACGGGGAAATGCCTGCCTCCCAGAGTATCTCATCCGCATAAGCATTACCGATGCCGCGAACAACGTGCTGGTCGAGCAACAGGTTTTTTACCGCTGCACGCGACCCCTCGAACCGGCTGGACAGGTATTTGGCCGTCAGTTCCGGCGACAGTGCATCGGGTGCTGTAGCCGCTTCCGGATCGAGGGACACGTTGGCGATGCCCTGGTAATCGGTAAGTGAAAGGGTGCTGCCGTCGTGAAAGTGAAGGCCGAACAGGGTGTTCTTTTGTTCCGCGTTGGTATCAACATATATCAGTTTGCCGTGCAGCATCAGGTGCATACCTAACACATGGTCGTTATCAAAAGCAAAGCGCAGCTCTTTGCCTTCCCGGTATACCTTATGCACCTTGCTGCCTTCCAGTGCTTTACGCAGGCTGGCTGCCGTAGTGTTACTTTTTGCGCCGGTTTTGAGTTGAACTTTGCTCACGGTTTTGCCTTTCAGCATCTTTTGCAGATTGGCGCCAAATACTTGCAGGTCGGGTAATTCAGGCATACAATGGTTTAAAGAGTACGCGCACAATTCATGCCACCGGTAACATTCCGTTTACAATTACTTAATGCACAGATGTTGTTTTCCTGCGATAAATTTGACACATCATCCAATAAAAATATTCAAACTCGCGTAAACGCAGGTCTCACTGCATAGTTTGGGCCGGCCTCCTCAAGGGGCCGGCTTTTTATTGAGGGCCGGATTCGTTACCTTGCAACCGGTTTTATGAGCGAAAAAATACTGATTGTCGAGGATAACTTTATAGAGGCCAACAACCTGCAAATGTTGCTGGAGCGGGCCGGTTATACCGTTAGCGGTATAGCCCCCAGCGTGGATAACGCGCTGTCCTTAATAGAGCGGGAGAAACCTGATTTTGTACTGCTCGACATCTTCTTACGCGGCAAAGCCACCGGCATCGACCTGGCCCGGGAGCTACGTACACGTAACATCGCCTTCATTTATCTTTCCGCCAACTCCGACAAAACCACGCTCGAAGCGGCCAAGGCTACCGTTCCTTACGGTTTCCTGGTTAAACCTTTCCGGGAGAAGGATGTACTTATCAGTCTTGAAATTGCCCGTTACCTTCACCTTCACAACCTTGATGCACTCACCCGCCAGCAACCCGCTACGCCGCTGCCAACACCACCTACGCCACACGGCATCGTGGGCGACAGTCCGCAACTGCAGGAAGTGCTGAAGCATTTACGTATTGTTGCACCGGTAGAAACGGCCGTGCTGCTCACCGGCGAAAGTGGTACCGGTAAGGAAGTGATGGCCCGCTATGTACATGAAATGTCGAACCGGCGCCGTAAGCCCATGGTCATGGTGAATTGCGCGGCATTACCGGCTACACTGATCGAATCTATCTTATTCGGATATGAAAGAGGTGCCTTTACCGGCGCGCGCGATAAAAGCATTGGTAAGTTCGAACAGGCCGATGGCGGCACTATCTTCCTGGATGAAATAGCGGAGATCCCGCTGGAGCTGCAATCAAAGCTGCTGCGCGTGTTGCAGGAAAAAGAAGTGGAGCGTATCGGCAGCACCTCCACCAAAAAAATAGACGTACGCATTATTGCCGCCACCAACCGCAATCTCGAAAAAGAAGTAGCCGAAGGACGTTTCCGGATGGATTTGTATTATCGCATCAACGTATTCCCCGTACACCTGCCGCCACTGCGCGAAAGGAGGGGGACGTGCCTTTGCTGGCCGCCCACTTCCTGGAAATGTATGGCGCTAAAACCGGCAAAGGTAAGGTGCAACTGAGCCGGCAGGCATTGGATACGCTGATGGCGCACCACTGGCCGGGCAACATCCGCGAGCTGGAACATACGCTGGAACGTGCAGTGCTGCTGAGTGAAAATAATGTCATTTCCCGCATCCTGTTACCGGCTGCACCTGCCGATAAAGTGCCGGCCGGACTCAAAACCTTTGAAGAGAACGAGCGCGAACACATCATCGCCGTGCTCCGCCAATGTAACGGAAAGATTTACGGTCCGGGTGGCGCCGCTGAAATCCTCGATATGAATGTGTCTACCCTTAACTCCCGCATTAAAAAACTGGGGATCGATAAAGACAGCCTGTAAATTATACGTGAAGTCTGCTCAACGTTTCGCGCGATACGCCGATGTAGGCGGCGATCAGCGACTTCGGCACGCGCTGGAACAGCGAAGGATATTGTTCCAGTAACTGTCGGTACCTCGACTGCGCATCATTACTCAATAACGCCATCACCCGCCGCTGTAAATGCAAAAAGCCGGAAGTGACTTTCAACCGGGAAAAGTGTTCGAACTTGTGTATTTCAGCACAAAGTTTATGACGATCCCGGGCCGATAGGTAGAGCAGCTCTACATCTTCCAGGCATTGCGTAGTGGAGGTAGCCCTGCCGCCCGTCATGAAAGCCTGGTAGTCGGACACCCACCAGTTCTCCATCGAAAATTGCAGGATGTGCTCTTTACCATCATCATCCGTAGCAGATGTTTTTAGTAAACCTTTCAGGACGAAGTATTCATGCGTCACCAGCTCGCCCGGTTGTATAAGGATGGCGTGCTTCTTAAACCGCTTCAACTGAAAGTGACTGGCGATGTACTCGAACTCGGCGTCCGTCAGTTCAATCAGTTCTTCGAGGTGTTTTCTTAAGAGGGTGTGCATAAGACAAAAGTACGTGATCTATGTCACACCAAAACTGTGAGTTATGTCCTTTACCAGGGTGCGCGATGGCCGTAGCTTTGTGTAAAATTAAAACACACGATATGACATTCTTATTCGCACTCCTGGGCCTTCTTGCACCAAATGCAGACGCCCCGGTGAAAGCAAAAAAAGTACTGTTTGTAGTTACCTCTTTCGGAGAAGTAAAAGGCGCCGGTAAAACCGGTCTTTGGCTCGAAGAATTTTCAACGCCATACTACCTGCTAACGGAAAAAGGTGTGGAAATTACCATCGCTTCCCCTAAAGGTGGTCCGTCACCGATCGACCCGAAAAGCACAGGCGAAAGTTTCCTGACGCCGTCCGCTAAAAAGTTCCTGGCCGATCCGGCGGCGCAGCAACGACTGAATACAACGATCCCGCTCAGCGATATTAACCCGGCTGACTACGACGCCATATTTTATCCCGGCGGCCACGGCCCCATGTGGGACCTTACCGATCATGCGAAGTCAATCGCGTTGATCAGCGGCTTTTATGAACAGGGTAAACCCGTAGCATTGGTATGTCACGCGCCGGCGGTGTTAAAAAATGTAAAGTTGAAAAGCGGTGAATACCTGGTAAAAGGCAAAACAGTGGCTGGCTTTACGAACAGCGAGGAAAAGACAGGCGGTTCACTTGCGATGACACCTTTCTCCCTGGAAGATATGTTGAAAGAGCGTGGCGCAAAATATGAACGCGGTGCAGACTGGGGGCCTTTCGCTGTGGAAGATGGCAACCTGGTGACCGGTCAGAACCCGGCTTCGGCGGAAGTGGTAGCTGGTAAATTACTGGCAGCGCTGGGCGTGAAGTAACTTAGCTTGTTTATGAGATGCGAGCGGCTGTCCGTACGGGCGGCCGCTTTTTTGTTTATCACTTCCTTAACAATATGTTTTATACTTTAACTGCCATAAACCCATCATCGTGTAGCCCGGACCTGTGAATGTAGTTAACCAATATCAACGTGCAGTTAATGAAAATATCCACTTGCCTGTTAATAATCATTATTTGTTGTATTCAACCCGCTAGGGCGCAACAGGCGCCTGTCGAAATTCGTATCGATCCCGATCAGCCGATGGGATCGGCCGTCAGTAAGCTATTTCGATCCGTACAATACATCCCGCTGGAAACGAATAAGGATAACCTGTTCGGGCAGGTAGATAAGTTGTATGTGCTGGATTCGGTTTTTATCGTGGTCGATTATGCCACAAACGCGGTGTACGTTTTTCAGAAAGATGGGCGCTTTCGTACGAAGGTGCTGCTTCCTCCTAAAACAGATGCTTTCTGGGGCGTGCGTTACCTGAATGTAGACTACGGCAGGCAGGCCTTCTCTTTTAAAAGTCCATCCGATGAAATTAAAACCTACGACATTAACGGCCGGCTCTTAGCAACGGAAAAAGATGTAAATGCTGTAGCACACTTTCAAACGCTGGATGGTGTGCGCGTGTACCTTGAGTGCAACTATAATTACAAGCGGCCTAAAACCGATACGCTCGATCATGAATTGAAGTGGCGCTCAGATGAAACGTTACTGAAGGCAGCCTGGCCTTACCAGCCATTTAATAAGGTGATCAATAATGATGACAGGCTGGGTAATTTTGAAGGTGTGTTTTTTTCCTCCGGAGATGCGGTACACCTGCTGCGGCCATATGATCCGCTGGTGTATAAAATTTCTTCCGACACGGTCATGGCAGCCTTCCGTTTCGTGTTCCCACTGGCGTTAACATTGCCGGCCGACTTTATGACCAGCCCTGCCTACTTCGGAAAACGAATCAATTACGTCCGGTTTACGGCGCCCAAAGCCATCTATGGAACGGCTTGTTTTTACCAGGTGAAGAATTGGGTATTCTTTAAACTATTGTCCGGTGGCGGATTAGAGCATAGCTCGTTCCTATATAACCTTGCCAATGGCGGTTTTTACAGTGTAAGCCACCTCGCGCCGGATGCGTCTAATTATTGGCTGCCTATCGGCATGGTTAACGCGTTCGCTACGGGCAATTTTATTACGCATTCCTTCCTGGCGGCAGATCATCAGGCCGTATATGCTGCCATTTCTTCCAGGGAGATGTTTACGGGCAGGGAGGCGGCCAAACAAAAGAACGCTACCTACAATGCTGTGCTGGACGAATATTTCGCGCACAGCGATAAAAAAAGTAATCCTGTAATTATTCAAATGATACCTCGTTAGACGCATGCGTGGCTTTCTTTTCCTGGTGATTTTTTACGGCTGCTGGTCGCAGGCATGGGCTATGCCGGCGGATACGAGTCATACGGGCGTCGTAAAGGGACAGCTGCGCGATACGGCTAATGATATTGATTTATTGTCGGCCACCGTAGCGATCTATCATGCGCAGGATTCCACGCTCATCGGTTATCAGCTGGCAGATGGTTTTGGTGAGTTTCTCTTTCCTAAAGTGCCGGCTGGCGTACGTTTGAAGCTTGTTGCCAGCTACATGGGGTATGAGTCGTCGTCGGTTTTATTCATGGTGGACGGCGAGGTTAATTTGGGAGTGATCGCGTTACAAATACAAAGCCGCCAGTTGCAGGGCGTGTCTGTGATCACGCCGCCACCGGTGCGGGTTAATGGTGATACGCTGGAGTTTTTTGCAGATGCCTTTAGTGTGTATAAAAATGCAGTGGTGGAAGATTTGCTCGTCCGCCTGCCCGGCGTCACCGTTTGGGGCGACGGACAAATTACCGTGAACGGCCGTAAGGTAAGCCAGGTGCTGGTAAATGGAAAGCCCTTCTTCGGCGGTAATACGAATATCGCCATCAAAAATATCCCTAAAGATGCGGTGGAGAGAGTACAGGTGTATACAGATGCGGCAACATCGGGCCGGCAGGAAGATTCTACGACGAATGTGAACATCCAGTTGAAAGCTGATAAGAGCACGGGCACTTTCGGCAAAGTGTCGGCGGGTTATGGTACTGATAACCGGTACGACGCCGATGCCAGCCTGAATATGTTCAATCGCCGCTCCGAGCTGTTGCTGGTGGCGGGCGCCAACAACGTAAACAAAGTGGCGGATCACATTGATGATTTGCAGGAGAATAGTGTGTACAGCAGTAATGGGGTATCCATGAACTACCAGCCGAATTTCAGTATGCCCGGCGCTAATCGCCCGATCGCCGGTGGTGCGCTGTTCACGCATGACTTTATTTCGAATCCAGGCAAAAACAATGTGGACCGCATAAAGGGGACTTACTTCATCCGTGATAACGAACAAATAAACCTGCGCGATGTGCAGACCGTGTTGCTTTCCGGCAGCGACAGTCTGCAACAGGAACGGCGCCGGTCGGAACTGTTTACTTCCGGCACGGTGCAGGATGCGCATGTTCGATATGATAAGAAAAAGAATTTCTACCAATACTATCTCTCTGCCGGACTGCATACAGATAAAAACAGCAGCAGCGAATGGGAGCAGTTGCGACGTACGTTCAATGACAAGTTGTTAAGTACCGGCTCGCAGCACGAACGCATTCATAACGATGATCGAAGGTGGCAGCTGGAGGCTGGTTTTACAAGCAATAAACCATCACTTCGCCCGGCTGAAGTGGAGGTGCGGTACACCCTGTCGTTCGACGATCGCCACGCCATCCGTAATGTGGCGAATACTTTTTCTTTATCATCTGATACCGGGTATATCCGGGATTTGCATCGCCATTATACGACCAGGAGGAGAGAGGCGACGCACCAGTTAAATGCCAGCTTCGGTGACCTGGTGAAATGGTGGCCGGCGGAGAAGCGCCCGGTATCGGGCCTTTCGGCGAAAATCACGAATGCTTTGCAGCTGGTAAGGCGCGATGAGTCGCAGTTGACGAGGGATGAAAGTTTTATCACGGGAGAGCGGGTGGTTAATCCGCGTTTGACGAACGACATGCAGGCGGTGGTGGTGGACGAGCGGCCGGCATTATCCGTCGAAAAAACAATTTCCCGCCACCTGCCGGACAGGTATGCGAAGGATTGGGGGATCAGTTTACAATTACAGGGGCAATATTATTTTCAGCAGACTAAATCATCCCTGGCATATCAAAACATCAGTAGGAGTTATGTAAAACCAACACCCAACGTGGCTTTTACGTACAATAACTTCCAAGTGGGAGGGTATCATCGTCGCTTAAAATTTGCATTAGCCTTATCGTCGGAATATCCTACGATTGGGCAGCTCGTCGGGCTGGTAGACAGTATCGATCCGTTTTTTATCCGCCAGTCGAACGCCGGCCTGCGCGAATCGGATAAGCGGGAATTGCGGTTCAGTTTTCAACACAGCAGCCTGCACCCGCAAAAAGTATTCAGCTTTAATATTGATGCGAGTGCCGGTACGATCGACAATGCCATTTCCGACAGCATTCATATCGACGATTCCGGTCGCAGCGTTTACGGCTATGCTAATATGGACGGCCGCCTGTACGCCAATGTAACCGGCAAACTTTCCACCGCCGTAAAGTGGGATCAACACCAGTTTCATTTAACTTTTAACACCGGGTTAAACCTTTTTCGTACACCTTCTTTTGTGAATGGTGATAAGATCTGGTCAGATGGGTATGCGGCGTCGTTAGGCACCACCATTCATTATGATTTCCTGGAGCATTGGTCTGCCTATTGGGAAAATGGGGTGCGTTTCTACGCTGCCAACCAGCAAGCGAGTCAGTTCCGCAACAGCACCGGCTTTTCAAAACTCGCCCTCAGCACCGACATCACCCGTAAGTTATCACTCGGCAGTAACATCACCGTTAACCGCGCCACCACATCTGGTTTCAGCCCCAATACTTTTTCGATCTGGAACGCCAGCGTCGCCTACCGTTTCCTGGAGGGCGATAACCTCGAGATTCGCTGCAGTGCGCTCGACCTGCTGCGGCAGAACAGGAGCATTGTGAACGAGGCGTCTCTCACCATGCTCACGCGCGGGACGAGCAACGTGTTGCAGCAATACTTTATGATTTCATTGTCGTGGTTCCCGCGGAAGTTTGGGAAGGAGGAGTAGTAAGGGAAGCAGTGCACCCTGCTCCCACTTGTACATAAAAAAAAGAGACGACCAATATTGATCGTCTCTTTCGTACCGCGTACGGGATTCGAACCCGTGATTCCTCCGTGAAAGGGAGGCGTCTTAACCCCTTGACCAACGCGGCGCTTTGTTCCCTGTATTTTGGGAACGCAAAGATAGGAAACAGCTTGAAATCGCCAAATAAAAGTTTGGAAATAAATGAGCGATGCCTGCAAAGCGACAACAGTAGCGGCTTTTGGAAGTATATTTTATTTTTTAACGAATGAGTGTAACCGTTCCGCTCTGCGAAAAGTCGCCCCCCAGATAGTCTTTCGCCTTCACCATCCAAACATATACGCCCACACCTTGCGGCTTACCATTGATGGTGCCATCCCACCCTTTGCCTGCAACGTTCCCACTGTATACCATTTCACCCCAGCGGTTAAAAATGCGGAAGTATTCGATCGAGGCAATGCCTGCAGATATCGGCCGCACCCAGTCGTTCACACCATCGTTGTTCGGCGTAAAACCGGTAGGCACAAACACGGCCGGTAAGGTAGAATATACTTTCACGCGCAGGGTGGAGGAGTCCACGCATCCCGCTTCATTCAGCACATACACTTTATAGTTGATGCCATTCGACGGTGTAAAAAACGTACCCATCGGGTTAGCGATCGTGCTGGACGATAAGTTGGCTGCCGGCGTCCACTCGTATTGTACGCCGCCGCTCGCGCTGAATTGCAGGGGCTGGCCGATAACTACAGCGGTGTCATTACCGCTGAGCGCCTGTATCTCAGGCAGCATCGTCACCCGCACGGTGTCGGAGCCAGGCTTCGGGCAACCCTGCACGTCGTAGGCGTACAGGATGTAATCTGTAACCGCCGCCGTTGGTTTCGACACCGGGTCCAGTGTGCCCGCATCCGTGAGTGTGCCAGTGTTTGTCCAAACGTAGGAGCTGCCCACGATGGTGCCGTGCAACTGGGCAGTGGCATCGTAACAGATCAGCATATCGCGGCCGGCATTGGCAGCGGGGTAGGGCACGGTGCGTACCGTTACCTGGTCGGTGGCGGTACAACCGCTGATCGTGGCGGTGACGGAGTAGGTCGTTGTTGTTCGCGTAAAGGCGATCGGGCTGCGCACGCTGGCATCGTTCACCTGCTCGTCCGGTGACCATGTATAACGCAGTCCATTAGAAACGGTATTGAGCATGATGGGATCGCCTGCGCAAATAGTCGTGTCGGCCGGTGCGCGTAAGCTCACGAAAGGCACGGTGCGGATGGTTACGGAGTCGGTGTTGATACAGCCGTCGTTATCCAGCGTCACAAAGTATTTAGTCGTAGCCGTTGGTGCTACGGTGGGCGTGGCGGTGTTGCTGGCAGTCATGCCTGGCGTGGGCGTCCAGTTGAAAATACCATTGCCGGAGGCGAGCAGCTGCAGCTGGTCGGGCGGACAAATCAACGTATCCCTGTAAGCAAGGTGGATCGTGGGTTTGTCCAGCATGTCGAACGGCGCATCGAGGGTGTCCAGGCAGCCAACGGTGTTTCCTACGATCAGGCGCACTGATTTTGCCCCGATGCTGGGATAGGTGTAGCTGGCGTTTTGCGTGGTGGCCACATCGTTAAAGAAAAAGTTTTCGCCAAAATCCCAGTTCCAGGAATTAACGCTGCCATACACGGTGGTGGTACGATCGGTAAAACTCGTCGCCTTGTTAAAGCAACTGCCGTCCACCGTGAAGTCAGGCACAAAGCCCGGGTATACCCGGGCTGTGGCGGTGGTGCTGTCCGGACAAGTTTGTCCGCGATTGATCACCAGTTTTATCGTATAGGTACCGGCGTTAGGAAAGGTGTATTGCGCCACCGGATCGGTGCTGCTATAAACAGTGTTGGACAGTGCATCAGTAAACTCCCAGTTGTAAGTGCTGATGAGCGGACTGGTGGAGCGATTGTCCACCGCTATACTTTGTGTATTGCCGCACAACATATACTCCGGCAACAGCGAGGCGGCTGCGATCGTGCAGGAGGTAATGTTGATCTGTAAGTCTTTTCGCTGCGTGGCAATCGTGACGCCGTTGCGTATTTCCTGCACGCATACCGTCACTACGTAAATGCCTACATCCGGCGCTATGCCGGTTATTAAGCCTGTATTAGGATCTATTCTTACATTGGAACCTAACGGCAGCGAGCCACTGAATTCCCCGCCATAAGGCACGCCATCGTACGGAGGATCTTTAGCGGGTTGCGAGTTGTTACCGCCTCCACCGCCGCCTCCACCGCCACCACCTCCTCCGCCACCACCACCGCCGCCGGTAAGGCCGGTCGTTTGGTAAGCATCGCAAAAGGAATAGCGGAGTTGATCATTATCTGCATCAGAAGCGGCAAAACTGTAGTTGAAAGAGTTGTTCGCACACACCACTACCAGGTCGCTGCCAATGAATTTCGCACTGTTGTTTTCCGGGTTGCTGGGCGCATTTAACGTACCGGGAATTTCGGCGGTATAGGTAGCGCCTATCTGGCTGTAACCGCCGGTCAGGTTATTGATGCCCGCAATACGAAACGTCACCTGCGAAGCTAACAGGTAACCTTCCACATTACCGGGAAGTGTGATTTCAAATTCATAATAACCTACGGTGTAACAAATGAGTGGCGGATTGGTGATACACGGGTCGTTGCTGAGATAACTTAAGCCCTCGTCCCGGTTTTTGTTCACCTGCAGGTCGCGGACGCGCATGTTCGTGGCGCGGTTAAAAACGCTCACATACATCGGGTCCGGGAAGTTACGCACCGGATCACCGCAACGTTTGAATAATTTGATGGTAACACCGTAAGTATAGTTTCCATTGGCAAAGCCTCTCAGGGTATAAAACATCTCCCCGCCGGTAATATGGTCGGCGTATACAATGTTTATGCTGCTGACAAACAGGAGTACAAGGAATAAAAGTCGCTTCATGCTAATGGTTGAACTACACAGATCATCGGCTGTGTCAATTATGCTGTCCTATCCGCTCTCTCTATAAATATAAGATAGATTAACGACAAGTTAAGCGCATGGGTTGCCTCTGCGAAAACAATACGTTGCTTACAGCAATGCGAGGGCGGCAGAGGAGTCGCGCACGCAGAGTTCTGCTGGCAACACCATCGTCCGGAATTGCGTGACGGGTCGTTTGCTTTCAATCAGTTCTATCATCAGCCGTGCAGCAGCGGCACCCATTTCAAAGGCGGATTGTTTTACCGTAGTAAGCGGTGGATCAATGAGTTCCGGCGAAGCGAAATTAGAAAAGCCGGCCAGCGCCACCTGTTCCGGTATCGGGATGTGCCGCTTGCGCAGCAGGGTACAGGCGTGCATGGTAATACGGTCGGAGCCGGCAAAGATGGCATCCGGCGGGGCAGGTAAACACATCAGTTCGTCCAGGGCCTGCTCCACTTCTTCGGTATGCATGCCGCTGTGCCCGCAATATTTAACGTAAGTTTCATCTACCGGCAGGCCGTTTTGCTCCAGCGCGGCCTTGTAACCCTCCAGCCTTTCGCGGGTGACGGAAAGGCAAGGGGCGCTGGTCACGTAAGCGATGCGGCGGCGACCGTTTTGTATGAGGTGATTAACGGCTTCAAAGGCGCCGCCAAAATTATCTGTGGTGATTTTATGCGCCTGCATGTCTGCGGGCACCCGGTCGAAAAATACCATCGGCAACCCCTGTTCCTGCATCTTTTTAAAGTGAGATACGTCCTGCGTTTCGGCAGATAATGACACCAGTAGTCCGTCGATCGAGCGCCAGGTAAGGTTTTCGAGGTTTTTCAGTTCCTTACCGTAGGATTCGAAGTTCTGCGTAACGATGACCAGGTAGTCGCGCTCGTTCGCTACGGCTTCGATGCCGCTGATCACTTCCGCATAAAAACTGTTGGGGATAGCGCACAGGGCAACGCCAATACAGCGGCTGTTCTTATTTTTCAGGCTTTGCGCCATCAGGTTAGGCCGATAGTGATGCTCGGCCGCATAGTCCTTCACGAGCTGCTGCGTGGCCTCACTGATCTTGTAACTGCTCTTCAATGCCCGCGACACGGTGGACAAAGAAAGATTCAACGCCTTAGCGATATCTTTTATCGTGATGTTTGCTGTTTTCATAACGGGACCCTGGCTGGGGAATATGAATGTACGGATTTTCGCCTTTTTGTGCAAACGTTTGCCCAAATAAATACCCGCCACAGTAAACGGTTTCAGAATTTTAAGACTTAAATTAACAACACGGCCTGACCGTATGTAAACAAGTGAAGAAAAAGATCTCCATATACGATATTGCGCGTGAGATGAATGTGTCGTCCGCCACGGTGTCTTACGTGTTAAACGGTAAGGCCGCACAGAAACGCATCAGCGCATCGCTGGCGCAGCGTATCATCACGCATGCCCGCGAAGTTGGGTACCGCCCTAACATGATCGCGAAAAGCCTGCGTACGGGCAAAACGCGTACGATCGGTATGCTGGTGGAAGACATTGCTGATCCGTTCTTCGGCACCGCCGCCCGTATCATGGAAGGCATCGCCCGGCAAAGGGGGTATCACTTGTTTTATGCCAGCACGGCCAATGATGCCGAAGTGGCAAAGGGCTTGCTGGACGTGTTCCGCAGCGCGCAGGCCGACGGTTACATCATTGCACCGCCACCAGGTTTAGTGGCAGAAATACAGGCTTTACAGGAAGATGGGCTGCCCGTTGTACTGTTCGACCGGTATTGCCCCGGACTACCGAGCGCCAACGTGGTCGCCGACAATTTCGGCGGCGCGTACAAAGCCACCCGTCACCTGCTGCAAAACGGCTTCCGCCGAATTGGCCTGGTAACCTCTGATTCGTCGCAGGTGCAGATGACCGACCGGCTACGAGGTTACGCGCAAGCCATAGAAGAAGCCGACTGTCCGCCATTGATCCTACAAACCTCGGCAGCTGCCAAACAGGATATCATCGATTTTCTCGAACGACATACGGAATTGGACGCGTTGTTATTTACCACCGGCTACCTCACCATGAGCGGCCTGGAAGCCCTGGCGCACCTGCAACTCCGCGCCCCGGAAGATATTGCAGTAGTCAGCTTCGACGATCATCCGCATTTTTCGCTGTTCAGTCCGGCCGTTACAGCAGTTGCCCAGCCGGTACAAACGATCGCCGAAACGGTAATCGGCCGACTGATCGACAGTCTCGAATCCAATACACCGCTGGCATTACAAACAGATATCCTGCCCATCTCGCTTATCATTCGCGATTCGTCGGCGCGTGTAGCGGTGCAGCATCGCTAATTCCCGTATATTGGGAGATGCAAACAACCGATCAACACGTTTTAGGCATCGACATCGGCGGCTCGCATATTACTGCGGGGCTCGTCAATATCAAAGCTTTCACTTTGGATGATAACACTGTAGTGCGGCTGCGGGTAGACAGTCACGCGCCCGCTCGAGACATCATACACAACTGGTCGGAGGCCATTAATTCCGTATGGGAAAAGGCCGGCACCGGTCCTACACGTATTGGCATCGCCATGCCCGGGCCTTTTGATTACGCCAACGGCATCAGCCTGATCGATAAACAGTTTCATAAGTACGAGGCTTTGTTCAGGCTCAATGTGCGCAACATGCTGGCCGAAAGTGCCGGCATCCCGTCTTCCCATGTTTTAATGCGAAATGATGCAGAAGCCTTCCTGGAAGGCGAAGTGCTGGGCGGCGCTGCACGGGGTTTCGATCCGGCGATTGGTATTACGTTGGGTACGGGCATTGGTTCTGCGCGCAGTCACAAAGGCATCACTACGGATGCGGAATTGAGTGTAACACCTTACCTGGATGGGATGGCAGAAGATTATACCGCCATCCGTTTCTTCCTGAGAAGATACCAGGAATTAAGCGGCCAGCCGGCTAAAGATGTTCGCGCTATTGCAGAAGCCGTGCCCACCGATCCGATTGCAGCACAGGTGTTCCGGGAGTTTAGCGTACACCTGGGCGTATTCCTGCGTCATTTCATCAAACTGGATCAACCCCAAGTGCTGGTGATCGGCGGCAATATCGCAAATGCCTGGCCTATCTTCGAAGCAGACCTGCGTAAAGAAGTTGGTGAATTGTTCGACGGGGTAGAAGTGCGCATTGCTGCCCTGGGCGAAGCTGCCGCGCTTATCGGCGGTGCCTGCTGCTGGCAATACGCGTAGTGTTTAGTAACTTGTCTTAAATTATTTTTTATGGCCACTCAGCAAATCATTCCCTACATCAGCTTCAATGGTACTTGCGAAGAGGCGCTGGCATTCTATAAAGATGTTTTCGGCGGCAAAGTGGAAATCGTGACTCGTTATGACAATCCCGCTATGAATGCACCGGAAGCCTATCGTAATAAAATCTTGCACGCACGGTTTTATGCTGATGGTATTACCATTTTTGCCAGTGATGTAATGCCCGGCAAAACCGCCAAAGGCACCAGCGGTGACGTGGCGCTTTCCATCGCTTACGAAACCGCCGAAGAAGGCAAGCAAGTATTCGACGGATTGTCGGCCGGAGGCGATGTACACATCCCTTTCAAGAAACAGTTCTGGGGCGACTACCACGGCAATTTTACAGATAAATACGGCATCCGCTGGATGGTGAATACAGGTAATGACGGAAAATAACTTACTACCATTCGACGGCGAAGCTTACCTGTTCCCGCAGCTTTTTACAGCGGCGGAAAGCGATACCTTTTTCCGCCGCCTGCAGCAGGAAACCGCCTGGAAGCAGGAGCCTATCAAAATGTTCGGCAAAGAAGTAATGCAGCCTCGCCTCACCGCCTGGTACGGCGATGCGGATAAAAGTTATACTTATTCCGGCATCACGATGCAGCCTCGGGCCTGGAACGAGGTGTTAACTACCATTAAAACAAAAGTGGAAAGCGCAGCACAGCAAGTGTTTTCCAGCGCCCTGCTGAATTACTACCGGAACGGGCAGGATAGTATGGGCTGGCATCGCGATAACGAAAAGCAACTCGGCATTAACCCGGTTATCGCTTCTGTCAGTTTTGGCGCTGCCCGCACTTTTAAGCTGCGTCATTATGAAAAGAAGGCACCTGTCGTGTCGCTGGAACTCACGCATGGCAGCCTGTTATTGATGGCGGGCACTACCCAACACCATTGGGAACACGCCCTCCCCAAAACCACGAAGGTGCAGGAAGGGCGTATCAATATTACTTTCAGGAAGATTTTATACTAAGGATGCTGCCTTATTCACGGCCTCACCTGTCTCGGTTATACTTTTGATGTTACCCAGCGTCGTCTCCGCAATCTGCACCAGCGCTTCGTGGGTAAAGAAGGCCTGGTGCGCCGTTACGAGTACATTCGGAAAACTCATCAACCGCTGGATCATATCGTCCTGTATGATGTTGGCCGACAGGTCGCGGAAAAACAACTTTTCCTCCTGCTCATACACATCGATGCCCAAATAGCCGATCGTGCCGGACTTCAGTGCGTCGATCACATCCTGGGTACAAACAAGTCCGCCACGGCTGGTATTGATCAGCATCACGCCTTTCTTCACACCTTCCAGTGTTTTTTTATTGATAAGATGCCGGGTTTGATCGTTCAGCGGGCAGTGGAGAGAAATGATGTCCGACTGCGCCAGCAGCGTTTCCAACGGGGCATACTGTACGCCCGATCTTACGAGCGATTCATCTGCCACAATATCATAAGCAATCACTTTACAATTAAAGCCATGCAGCAGGCGGGCAAATGCCTTACCAATGTTGCCCGTACCCACAACACCCACCGTTTTACCATGGATGTCGAAGCCGAGTAACCCATTCAGCGAAAAGTTTTGTTCACGCACCCGGTTATACGCCTTGTGTGTTTTACGGTTCAGCGTGAGTATCATCGCCAGTGCATGTTCAGCCACAGCTTCCGGGGAGTAGGCGGGTACGCGGCAAACGCGGAGGCCATGCTTCTTAGCGGCTTCCAGGTCAACGTTATTAAAGCCGGCACAGCGAAGGGCGATGATCTTTGTGCCACCCGCTGCCAATGCGGCAATCACTGGTTCATCAACTTTGTCGTTCACGAACACGCAAACGGCTTCACTGCCTTCCGCAAGTGAAACGGTTTGCCTGTTCAGCTGTGTGTCCTGGTATTCCAGGGTGTAGCCGTAAGCGTGATTGTGTTCGTCGAAAAATGTTTTGTCGTAGGGCTGGGTGGAAAAGAAAGTGATCTTCATAGTATCAAAATAATAAATAATCGACTACTTCTACAATGACCTTCATCAGCAACTTTGCCACATCGCATCCACAAACCAGTCGCGCCTGTCAGTAAACTGCCGCACGCTCCGGAAGCCGGCTTCCCGCGCCAGGCGGTCGATGTCGGCCAGACTGTATTTCTGCGATATCTCCATATAGATCGCTTCGTCCTTCGCAAAGTGAATGCAGGCATCTTCGAGATGCACTTCCTGCTCTTGGGTGCTGATCAGGTAACTTTTACAGCTACCTGTACCGGGGTCGTAAATAGGGTAGTGCTCGAACTTCGTCGTATCGAAATTTGCTCCTAACTCACGGTTGATGCGGCGTAGCAGGTTCAGGTTGAACTCACGGGTAATACCCGCAGCATCATTGTACGCGGCCAGTATCGTAGCAGGATCTTTCTTCAGATCGAAGCCGGTGATGAGGATGTCGCCCGGGCGTAATTGCTCCCGTATCTTCTTTAAAAACACCGCTGCTTCCTGCGGCGGTACATTGCCAATGCTGGCGCCCATGAACAACACGGCGCGTTTTTTAGCGGTGAGTGAGGCACTGGCTTTCAGCATCTCGATATATTCACCGTTCAGGCCGTGCACCTTTAAGCCGGGCAGTTGCCGTGGCAATGTTTTTTCCAGGTAGCCGATCATGCTACCGGATATATCGATGGGAAAGTAAGTATAATCCAGTCCCATGTCCAGTATCTGTTTCAGCAGGATGCTCGTCTTACTCGCGTCCCCTGCACCAAGTTCCACCACGTCGAAAGTAGAGCACAGCGCACAAAGCGTGAGTGCGATGTCGCGGCTTTGTTGTTCCAGTATTTCCAACTCACAGCCCGTGAGATAATACTCGGGGCATCGCATAATGTCCTGGAACAGCTTGTCGCCGGCCGCATCGTAAAAATATTTGGAGTCGAGGTACTTGTTATCGGCGCTCAGTCCTTTAAGTACATCGGTATAAAACTGACCAGGGGTTTTGCGGATAACAGGCGGCTGTTGTAGTAAAGCAAGTGTTTTCATAATGCAACAATTTGTTTAGCGTGCCAGCCGGATGCCCGTAAGCTGCCAGCGTACATGTGCGTGAAAAAAGTTTCGGTATGTAGCGCGACTGTGACCGGGTGGGGTAAAGGCAGATGCGCCGCGCAGCACTTTCTGGTTCACCATAAATTTACCATTGTATTCTCCCACGGGGCCGGGTACACGTTGAAAACCGGGGTAAGGCAGGTAGGCGCTTTCCGTCCATTCCCAACGCTGTCCCCATTCAAATTGCCCGGAAGCTGCTTCCCATTCGAACTCCGTGGGCAGGCGGTAACCTTTCCAGGCGGCGAAGGCAGCAGCTTCGTAGTAGCTGACGTGCGCTACGGGCTCATCGAGTTCCAGCCGTTTGAGGCCGTGCAGGGTGTAATGCTGCCACTGCCCATCCACTTGCAGCCAGTAGAGCGGAGCCTTTATGTCATTGTTTTGTACCCAGTCCCAACCCTCGGAATGCCAGTGCTGGAATTGTTTGTAGCCGCCGATGTTGATGAACTCCAGGTACTCGCGGTTCGTTACCAGTTGATTGGCGATCTCGGCTTCCTGCAGATAAACGGTATGCGGGTTCAATTCATTATCATAACAAAATCCATCGCCCGTATAACCAATCTGGTACTGGCCTGCCTTGATGTGTGTGAACGATGGTGCCGGTGGCGTGGCCCAGGCGCTGGGCTGACTCTCCTCATAAGGCGGCAGCAGCGGGTTGTGGCCCAGTATATACTTGATGTCCGTCCACAATAACTCCTGGTGCTGCTCTTCGTGATTGCATCCCAGTACGATGAGCGTTTCCAGTTCCGGCGTGAGCGGCTGTTCCAGCAGCAACTGCATGGCCTCATCTACATATACGCGGTATTTATAGATCTCGTTTACGGTCGGGCGGCTCAGGTTACCACGCTGCGTGCGTACGACACGTACACCCAAACTTTCGTAGTAACTGTTAAACACGAAATTGAAGTTCGCATCGTATTCCATGTAGCCTTTTAAGTAAGGCTTCAGTATCAGTGTTTCAAAGAACCAAGTCGTATGCCCCAGGTGCCACTTGGGCGGACTCACATCCGCAACCGGCTGTACCACGTAATCCTCCGTATGCAGCGGGGCACATATCCTTTCCGTACGTTGCCGCGTGGTGGCGTATTTTTCTTTCAATGTCATGAGTTCCTTTTTTGGGTGAGGTAATTCGTGAGGTCCGATATACTGCTGATCCGCAATGTGGCCGCCGTTTCTTTCCGCATCATCAGCGCATAGGCATTGTTAAAGCCGATGGGTGGCAGCCATTGTAACTGGTACTGTGTGTTGAATTGCTGTTTCACATAAGCGTACGTGCTGTCTTTATCACGCATGAGCGCTGCCGTGGTGGTTTCCGGTGGTTGCAGGATGACGAGCAGGCCTGTTCCGGTATATTCCGGGTAAAAGTCGATCTGGTCGTTCATCAATGCATCGAAACAAATTTTGGTGCCACCGAGACCAGTTTTAGACGCCACCGACAGTTCCGTATTGCCTTCGATCAGCAGGCGGTACATTTCGCAGAGAATATATTGTTCGGTAAATATTTTAGAGCCTATGCGTATCACGCCTTTTTTGCCATGGCGGGATGCTTTTAATAATCCCTGCCCGCGCAGGAAGTCCGATGCCACCTGTTCCGGCGTGTGATGCAGGTAGTCGGCCTGGTAATTCAGGTACGTCATCACCGAATCGTTGATGCGGCCATTCAGTAAGGCCAGCGCATCCGCCAGCTCCGGGAATTGCTGTAATGTGGTGTTTCTGACTAAAGGCGCGCAGTAGTAAGGTGGAAAGATATGTTTATCATCCTCCAAAATCGTAAGATCGAATGCCCGGATGCGACCGTCTGTACTGTATCCGCTCACCACATCCAGTTTGCCTTCGTACATGGCCTGGTACATCACGGCGTCGCTGATCACCACCGTGGGAATTTGCAGGCCGTAGTATTTCTTCAGTCCCAAATCACCATCCATACGGCCCATAAACTCCGGCGTGAAACCAGCCAGCAGTTTCGTGTTCACTGCCGGCAACATCGAATAGCCTGCAAAGGTCGTCAGCAACAGCCCTGCAAACCCCAGTTTCAATTTATACTTACGCCAGTTGGCCTTTTGCACCCGCGATAAAATAAAGTCGAAGCAAAGGGCGAGCAGCGCGGCCGGTATAGCGCCTGCCAATATCATATTCGTATTATTCAGCGCGATGCCACCAAAGATAAACTCACCTAATCCGCCCGCGGCAATGTAAGCAGCCAGCGTGGCTACCCCTACGTTAATCACCGTAGCCGTGCGAATACCGGCAATCATCACCGGCATGGCAAGTGGCAGTTCTACTTTATATAATACCTGCTTTTTACTCATGCCCATCGCCCGCGCCGCCTCTTTCACCGTGGCATCTACACCGGTGATGCCGGTATACGTGTTACGGATGATCGGCAGCAACGCATACAGGAACAGTGCAGTAATGGCCGGCGCAGCACCAATGCCGAGCAGCGGGATCATGAAACCCAGTAAGGCAATACTTGGAATCGTCTGCATCACACCCGCCACCCCCAGGATCGGCCCTGCAAGTCGCTTACGCCGCGCGATCAGGATGCCCAAAGGCACGCCAATAGCGATCGCCGCCAGCACCGATACGATCGTGAGCTGGATGTGCGACACCGTCTGGCGAAGTAATTTATCCTGTTGCGATACCAGGAAATCCCAAAAGCCTTCCATGGGCATATTATACGTATTGACCTTTCACAAAAGCGCTTACAAATTCATTGGCAGGCTGCTCGCGCAGTTCCGCCGGCGTTCCCAGTTGCACGATCTGTCCCTGGTCCATCAGGCACACACGATCTGCCAGCTCAAAAGCTTCGCGTACGTCGTGCGTCACCATCAGGATCGTTTTCTTTTTAAGTTCTTCCAGCTCCGCAAAGTCCTTCCGGATCTTTTGCCGGTTAATCGGATCGAGTGCCCCAAAAGGCTCATCCATCAATAATACCGGCGGATCTGCCGCTAACGCGCGGGCCAGGCCCACCCGTTGCTGCTGTCCGCCACTCAATGCCTGCGGAAATAAATGCGCATGTTGCTCGTACGACAGGTTCAATTTTCCCAGTAATTCCTTCACCCGTTCTTTAATTCTTTTCTTGTCCCACTGCAGCAACTGCGGCACGATCGCAATATTTTCCTCCACCGTATAGTGCGGAAACAATCCGTTGTGCTGCATCACATAACCAATACCTCTTCTCAGAATATCCGGTTGCAGTGCCGTTACATCCTTTCCATTGATCGTGATCTTACCCGCATCAGGCTCCGTTAGCCGGTTGAGCATCCGCAGGGTAGTGGTTTTGCCGCAGCCACTCGTACCCAGTAATACCAGGTTTTCCCCCTCGTTTACCGTAAACGACACATCGTTCACGGCCACCGTGTTATCAAAACGTTTAACGAGATGCGAGGCTGTAATCATGATTTGTCGAGTGTCATAAAGAGGTTATTCAGCGATTCAGAAAATGTAGGATGTGCGAACATCATATTCCGGATAGATTCGTAAGGAATGCTGCCCATCATCGCCATTTGCAGTACCGATACAATTTCGCCGCCATGGGCCGCCAGTATCGATGCCCCTAATATCTGCCCGCTGTATTCATCTACCACCGCTTTCATAAAACCGCGTGTTTCCCCGCTTTCCACACCACGGGCAGAATTAGCCATTTTCAGTTTCGCCACTTTTACCTGGAAGCCCTTTTCCCGCGCCTCCTGTTCCGTCATGCCCACCCGTCCCAATTCGGGATCGGTAAACATACAGTACGGAACGATGCGGTTATGCGCGCTCAGGTTAGCTTCTTCCAATATGTTTTTGAGTACAATTAAATGATCGTTGTAAGCAACGTGCGTAAAAGCCGGGCCACCATTTACATCGCCCAGCGCATAAACGTCCTGCGCGGTAGTTTGCAGTCGTTCGTCGGTAATGATATACCCTTTTTCATTCGTTTTGACCCCCGCCTTGGCGAGGTTCAGTTCATCTGTATTGGGGACGCGTCCGGCGGCAATGAGCCAATGTGAACAAGAGATTTGCTGCTGGCCTCCATCGGTATGAATAGAGATTACAGTCTGCCCGCCCGGTATTCGCGCCACTTTTTCTACCTGCACATTCGTAATGACTCCGGCGCCCTCTTCCGCTAATATCGTGCCCACTTCGGTTGCAACGTCTTCATCCTCTTTACTTAAGATGCGCGGCCCTTTTTCCAGGATCGTTACCTTACTGCCTAAACGGCAGAATAATTGTGCAAATTCCAGTGCAATATATCCGCCGCCCACAATCACCAGGTGTTCCGGTATTTCCCGCAACTCCATGATAGACGTGGATGTAAGGCAACCCACTTCGTTGATCCCTTCAATTTCCGGTATCACCGCCCGCGCCCCGGTGTTGATAAAAACCAGGTCGGCTGACAGAAATTCCATGTTACCGCTCACATAATCCACGCGCAATTCTTTCGGTCCCGTAAAGGTAGCGGTGCCCATCATGAGGTCCAGGTTGGGAATTTCGCGCATCGATTTGTAAATACCGTTACGGGCATTTTCCACAATCCCTGTTTTGCGGTCGATGATCGTATTAATATCGACCACGCCTTCCGTCCGAAGACCGATACGTTCTGCCTGACGGGCAACGTATGCCAGCCGGGCGTCGCCGATCATGGTTTTGCTGGGCGTGCAGCCATCGTTTACACAAGTGCCGCCGAGCCAGCGTTTTTCAATAATCGCCGTCCGTTTACCGGCTTTCGCCAGCTTTTTGGCCAGCGGCACCCCGGCCTGACCGGCGCCTATGATGATCGCGTCATATTTCTTCATACCAGAGGTTTCCTGCATACTTTATGCCGTTAATGGGCTCAACGCGTAAAGTTCGCGCCCATCCAGCAAGCAGCAATGTCTGTAAAGTGGATTTTATTGTATATCTGCGGGTAACAATGGAATGAGTAAAAGGTTCAACTTACGGAGTTAAAGGTAAGGGTTAGTGCGCAAACGTGATCTCCCTGGTCAGCCGCCGTTGTGTCACTCACTTCGGCGGGGTTGCGAATATCAGCATAAACGAAAAAGGCCTGCGTATTGGCAGGCTTGTATATAAGATGTGTAGATAAAGGTTAGGTGACCGGTGTTGCTTGGTATTTCGTCATGTTTCGGAACGGTCTAAATGAATTTACATAGTGTCTCAGTGGGAAATGTGTAAAGGCTTTTGTTCGTAATGATGCGGGAGGATAAAGTCCATGTTCTGTTAGTCGGACCCCTGTTACTTCGGGGCAACTTTTTGAATAGCTGATTTTCTTTGGATGCGGTCTAAATTCAGCATCTCTGATTGTTTTCAGAATAATAGGAATCAAATCTTTGAAATCGACCTTACTTGAGAAAACTAAATCGTCCATGTATGCCGTGAAAGTCAGGTGATGCTCCAGTGCTAATTTCGCTAAAATCCTTCCGGTTCGATTAAAGACCATATTAGCTACAATAGGCGATGATGGAGGTCCTTGTGGTAGAAACCCCTTATAGGTGACTAGTCTGGTTAGTGTTCTTGCTACATCGGGCGAAAAGTTCTCGCTTATTAGCATACTATAAACTTGTCGGTTATTGATGTTTCGAAAGAAGTTCTTAAAATCTATAGTTAAAAAGTATTTATTTGAGAAGTGCTGGTACGCATTTAAAATATTATTTCTACCCTTTACTGATCCGAAACTGTAATCGGGGGATGGAATTTTCTGTAATAAGAAGTTGATCTGCTCCTGAATCCGTTTTAGCTCTGAGTGTGTTATGTCCAATTCCCGCTTCCTGATTTTGCCATTCTTGTCGCGCTGAGGAACACCGTACTTAGTTTTGTCGACGGTTTTATGACGGTATTCCGAGTCGATATCCGTCACCAATTTTTTGACTTGGCCTGAAGTAGTGCTCAAGAACTGTAAGAGTCGCTTTTCTGATTTGATCATGATGTGAGCAGCATTTTTTACATTAAGAAAAGCCAGGACTAACTACCTCTCTTTCTTACCCATGTAACGCTCAGGGTCCATCTGAATAGTAGCGTTTTGACCCCTAGCTTCGCCTTGAACAAAGTTTTCTGTCTAGTTGGACAGATCGTTTTGGTCTTAGCTAGTTTTCGAGCTAACATGGAAATACTCGTTAGCGATAGTCGATGTCCGTTCTTTGATTGATGCCTGTGGATTGAATTTCTCATACTTTACATGAGATTTTTTTAGTATCTCCGCAGGTTAGATACCACATCCATATAGACAACAGTGTGTCCTGGCTTTTTTTGTTCTCTTAACTTTACGGCGCCGCGACCCGCAGGGCGGCGCAAATGGCTCTTTCGAGCACACCCTCAGGTGTTTCAGTTGCTTGAATGTTTAAACCAAAGAACTATTATCACAACGTTTTGTATGTTTATAATGTTTGTTTAACTTATTCACTTGATGTGGATATCTATGGAGGCTGTGGGGGTGATGCAATCTTCAGGAAAGATTGATAGGGTGTCTTCGCAAAAAAAAAGAAGGCGTTTCCGCCCTCCAAAATTGTTCTCTTATCAATTCTTCAATCACTTGCGTAGAGTAATTGTCAGGATCATCGAACGCCCTCGACTTGATGTTTCAATAGGACAATTGCCCGTGACATAACGCAACACCCTGGAGGGTGTGGTAACAACTCGGCTTAAAGGCTCTTGAGCAACTTCATAAACGCATCTGCCTGCGCCTGGGTTTTAATAACCTTGGCTAAGGGCTGGTCATTACCTGAAACAAGTTTATACTTTATGTTCGCTTTGCCAGTACTTTTCGCTTGTTTGCGAAGCTCTTCAGCTTCTTTTAATAGCTTTTCGTCCATATTATGAAGTTCATAAGTTTATCAATTCCCTTTTTTTATCCATGCAACCCCTCACACTCCTCCCGCAACACACCGCTAACAACCTCCGGCGGCGCCACCCAATTACCCATACCTTCCGCCGTCAACAACGGCATCTCAGAACTAACGCCGCCCAGCGCACCGGTCTCTAACCCCATCACCACGGTGCTCACTTTGGTATGCCTGACCATATAAGAACACATGATGCAGGGCTCGTGGGTGGTATATAAGATGCTGCCGGATAAATCCTGCCTGCCCAGCTGCTGTATGGCCGCCCGTAGCGCCACGATCTCTGCGTGCCAGGTAATGTCCAGGTGGGCTTTGCTGCTCTCCACACCTTCCCCGATGATCAGGCCGTCTTTTACAACGATCGATCCTACCGGGCTTTCGCCTTGCTGTTTGGCGAGGCGCGCCAGTTCCAGGCAGCGTTGCATGTATTGTTCGTGCATACTGCAATGTACGGAATGTTAGGCGGAGCAACGTACCATACACCACATCTCATCGTCACTCACATACCATTCTACGCATTCATAAGCGGGGTCAAAACGAGGGTCGTTCATCAGCTGTCCGAATACGTCTTTGATGCTGTCTGTCTTCGACATCCAGTCTGTCACTTTTTCTGTGAGCCAGTCGCCCTTCGGAATGCTCGTGGTGCCATAGCCATATTGCGCGGCCTCCTGCAGGGTGCCTTCTGCGGCTGCTTTGTAAATAACGCGGCCATCAACGTCCATGTGTGACAGTCCGTAGTAATTACGGCCCTCAAACTTTTCATACAATTCGTCGAAGGCCTCTTTAATGCCAGCGGGGAATGACGGTACGTCTCTGTAGAAAACGGTGATGTCCTGGTCCAGATGATGAACAAACATAGTATCAGGTTTTCAACGAATTTACCTGGTTTGCCTGAGCCTTGGGCGGTACGTCTGCGACAAAGAAGGGGGCGTTTGCGGCATGCGGCCCGGGCAGTATTGCATCCGGAAACCATCTGAAACTCGTATTGCAGTCCGCCCAGCACGGTTTTACCCTGTGGGTCCAGTAATTCTTTCAGCGGCATCCAATATGTCGCCTCCGACCGTTAATCAGGATAGGACTGCAAGTTCGCCATCGGCATGCACAACAAAACGCCCCGGGATATGGCGGAAGTTATCGTTGCAAATTCACTTTCACTCCAGCATTCACAAATAAGTTGGCCCCCAGCCCATAGTACGGGTACTTCGCGAACATCTTCGACAACTTCTTCTCCCCATACCCGAATCTCCGCAACGCCGTAAACCCTGCTCCTCCAAAGAACTCCACCGGCCCACGCTTCGTATGCAGGTTCAGCCCGAATGGCAATTGCCAGAAGCTCATCAACCTATTGTCGATTGCTGCCGTTTGTTTTACGTCGTAAGTAAGGACATGCGGCTTAAAGGCAAACTCGGCCTGCCAACGTGGATTAAGCTGGTAGGCGATGCCGATCTTGTAAGCAATGCCCGGGCCCTCGTCCGGCACGCGGATGTCGAGCTTAAACTTGTTGCCGAAGCGCCAGTCGGCCGTGATGGCAGGCCATACGAGCGGTGTACCGAAGGTATTGTGCACTAATACACCCATCCCTAAACGAAATTTAGGAGAGAACTGGCGAATGAAGATGACGCCTCCACTCAGGAAAATGTCATTAAAGTCGATCTCCTTAAACCCGGTGTTCAAGCCGCCGGACAGGAACGCCGCATACGACCATCGCTGGCTGATCGTGGCATAGTATTGCAGTCCCAGGTTGGAGGCGAGCAGCGAGGTGGGGAGTATCGCTTTGTTGAAACCGGAGCTGCGAAGTACAGAATATCGCCCCCACACACTGGCGCTGAGCATACTTACCTTGCCGGTAGTAGTGTCTATCCGCTGGCGGAGGGTCATGTTCATGTTCAGGTTAAATTCATTGTGCTGCGTGCTGCCCTTTTGATCTGCACTGTCCAGCGGGGGCAGGTATTTGGAGTCTGGGTGAAAGTAATAAGACGCGGTAACATCACGCAGCTGCGCATGGGTACCGGCGGCGCAAAGTAGCAAGGCGACGGTGTACAAAAAACGGTGTAATCTCATGTTGGTCATTTAGACCACAAAAATGAGATGTCGCCGTCGGGCAAATTATCGGGAAAAGGATTATTACTTTCGAATAACGGAGTTAACGCATCTTCTTAGGCGCTACCCCATATTTTTTCTTGAATACGTCACTGAAGTGGGAGAGGGTGGCGAAGCCGCATTCATAGGCGATTTCGGTCAGGCTTTTATCGTCTTTCTTCAGTTCTTTCAATGCATGCTCCATACGGGCGTCGCGTAAGAAGGAGAATACTGTTTGCTGGAACAGCTGTTTAAAACCTGCCTTCAGTTTAAACTCATTCAGTCCGTTCAGCTTCGACAGTTCGGCCAGGGAAGGGGTGTAGGCAATATCGGTGAGCAGCATGTCGCGCACGGCATGCAGTTTTTTAATGTCGTTGGTAGAAAGGCGTAATGTCTCCGCAGGCCGCTCGTCCTGCTCAAACTGCTCACACTGCAGCGCCAGCAACTCCAGTACCCGCGATTCCATCAGTAGTGACTTGGCAGATGCCTGGTACGGCGTACTCCTGAATCCCTTCAATATCTCCAGCATCCGCAGGCTCAGGCGAAAGTTGTGTTTTTCTGAAAGGGAGAAGTTTTTACCGGATACAATGCTGTTGGCAATGGTCTCCATGAATCTGCCACCACCATTCGACATGGCGAGGAAACGTTCCGGTGTAAAACTGATGATCGACAAACGCAACGCCTGCTGTTTCTCGAACAGGGTAAGATCAGTCGCGTAGGCGCTGAACAGCAGGTTGTGCTGCATGGCGGAAATTTCCCAGGTCTGACGTGCCTTCGTAGTGATGGCACCCTTCTCCACGAAGAACAAACTCACCGTTGTGGGGGCATCAACGGTTCGCACCTGCACCGGTTCCAGGATATTTACATCATGCGTGGCGATGTGGGTGCCACCATAACGAATCTCACTCGCCTGGCTTTTCCAGTAAGGCTCGTTGGAGGTGTAGCTGATCTCATTATAGTCGGGACCGGCAAACGGCGCTATGGCCGGCATGTCGGTGCTGGATAGTACGTCGTTGTGTTTGTTGGAAATGATGACTTTCATGTTGGCGGCGGCCGTTTGCCAGGTTAAATGTACAAAAAAGACAGGCAACAGCTCCGTAGCAGGCCGGTTTTTAGTACATTACTGTGGAATATTCCACCGCAATGATATTTGAAGCCCATTATCCAATTCACCCGTTGCTCCGGAAATACATCCGCTACTATTACTTCGTACGGGTACAGCAACCAGATCATCTCAGTAACTATCTTTCCTTCCCAAATACGACTATTCCGGTTAATATCCATAAAAACGTTGACTGTCGCATAGCAGGCGACCGCGCAACGGTATCCGCCACCCCGGAAACGAAGGTTGTTACCATTTCAAACGGTTTACGCGAAACGCCATTGTACGTAACCTGGAACGGTAGTATCGATAAAGTGACGATCGCCTTCACCGCCGTGGGTATCAACCACTTCATCAGTAAAAATCTGCCGGAAGCGGTGAGTGGTCATGCCAATGTATTTACCGCCTGGGATGGCAACGACTACACCGCCTGTCTTGATAAGTTCTATGCGGTAACAGATAACCGGCAGCGCGTTAAACTGCTGGAAGACTTCCTCCTGGGGGTGTACCACCCGTTCGATAAAAGCGCACTGTTGCAGCAAGTTATCGATCGTTTATGCGACTTTTCACAAGAAATGCCTGTCCCGGAAATTGCGCGAATGGTCAATATCTCGGAGCGCAGCCTGAACCGGTTGTTTCACTTACACATTGGGTTGTCGCCGGTAGCCTACCGGAAAATTGCCCGATTCCGGCAGTCGCTGGAAGGTAAGGTCGTGCACGATAAGTTCAAGCGGCTTACAGATATTGGCTACGATAGTCATTATTACGACCAGCCTTATTTTATCAGGATGTGTAATAAGTTGTCTGGTAAGTCGCCGAAGGCGCTGTTTAAGTCGGTAGATAAGTTGGCGGATAATAATGTGATTTTCGAGTTTATTGGCTGAAAAGTACAATTTCGCGTAGCGCAAATCGCCTTCTTTTGTAGCGCAAAATATTGAAGATGACGCTCGTAAAACTACTTACCGCGATATGCCTGCTCCTATCGCTGTCGGCCACTGCGCAATTTAAACCTGCCGAAACGATCCGTATCGATTCCAAATACTTTCATGATCAACGGGACATAACTGTGCTGCTGCCTCAAGGTTACGAATCCGCGCCGGGACGCACCTACAAGGTTGTCTATTTGTTCGATGCTCAGAACAGCACATTTACTAACACCTTAATGGCGGTGGGCAACTATCTGTCAACGTTTTCATCAACCTTCATATCCCCCTATATCATCGTTGGCATCAAAACAAAAAACCGTCAGTATGAATTTCTGCCCGAAAATCATACCCAGCAACCCTATAGGGATTACTTTCCGAAAGTGAAGCTTGGCGGTGCCGATACGCTGCTGGCATTTCTCCAAAAAGAAGTGATACCCGAGGTGAACAAACGCTTCCGCACCAACCATTACAATGTGGCCATCGGCCATTCGCTCGGTGCAACATTTGCCATTTATAGCCTGATGCATGCGCCGCAACTATTTAATGCGGTAATCGCTATCAGCCCTAATTTATATTATGATGAGGAGCAGCTGCTAAAGGCGTGGAAGCACCGCTGGTCAACGCTTTCGCTTAACAGGAAAATGCTGTACGTGATGTATTCGCAGGAAGGAAAGTTGGAAAGCCGCTTCTTTCCTGCAAATGAAAAACTGCGTGCTTTTCTGGCGAAGAATAGAAAGCCGGGTTTTCATAGTAAAGTTGAATACCTCCCCGACACAGATCATGGGCTTACCCCGCTGATGGGCATCCCGCGCGGTTTAATGGAGTTAAACAGGCAACTTGTGATCGATGAAACCGTGGAAGGCTTCTATGCAAAGGATGATCCGCAGTTCCTGGAAAAGCTGAAGCAGTTTTATGCGCAACAGTCTGAAAAAACCGGACTACGCCTCCCAACTGCCGAAGATATCAACCATATCGCCTACAACCTTGCTAACTCCGGCAAGATCGCAGAAGCCATACGGGTGGCTGCCTGGGCAGTTGCTTTATATCCACAAGACGCTAATGCGTTCGATACGCAAGGGGAATTGCTGCAGCGGGATAAGCAGCCAACCGCAGCAAAAGCGGCGTATCAGCAAGGGTTGCAGCTGGTGGAACGGCAGCGGGACTTGCTGGATACGGCCACGCATAATTCCCTGAAGCGCGGCTTTGAACGTCGCCTCAGCGCGCTGTAACTGAGCAGTAAAATTAATTCCGGTTTGATGTTTGTATTCACAATAACAAATGTTACTATCATGAAAAGTCTTACACGCATCGCTATCGCATCCGCCTTCATTACCTTAGGCGCCTGTCATCAGAACTCGCAGAATACGCCCGGTGTGCCCGACTCATCAGAGATCAGTACCCGGGAAAGCGATTCCTCGCTCATCCATAACAAGCCGGATAGCAGCATGACACCAGGGCCAACGATCGAGAAGGATACGGTGCAACACGAAACAGAGTAAATAACCTGGGGATATGAGAAAAGACGATCAGCGCTGATCGTCTTTTCTCATACCGCACAAGGGGGCGGACGTCCGAAGGATCACTGCTTTACCAGCCATTCATAATACCAGTTGATCGGGTTTTTACCATTGCCTGATGATAATCCCTTTGGCGATGCCCGTGCCGGATACAGTGCCGTGGCCGCTGATAATGCTTACTGTTTTTTGTATCCCAGCTTCCAGTTCCTGGTTACCGATACCTGCTTTTACTGTAGCGGAGGATGTAGCCGTAAAATCACCTATACCGGCTTTCTTACTCATCTCCAGCTCAAACTCCTGTTTTACCGTAAGTTCGCCGCTAATCGGTTCCTCGTCAACACCAACCGAGCCTTCAACACTCGCATTCGCAGTTCCCTTCCAGTCTTTCAGCTCGTTGTTTTCATCCAGTTCATAGGTGAAGTCGCTGCCAATTGCGCCTTTAATTTCCAAAGGACCAAGTCTTCCTTTAGCACTGGTGCCCGAGTTTATTTTTACGGTGCTGCCAGTATATTTGTTGCCCAATTGTTTGAATGTAATAGCGTTGTCGTTAAATTCGATGGTGGCACTGCTGTGGCTGCAGTTAATTTTGTAGGTTACAAAGCCTAAGTCGATTTCCGCCTTGTAATTACAGGCCACATCATCAAACTCCGACAGCTTGCCCGGCTGGCCTTCTGCCTTCTCCTCACAGCTCGCGTATGCGTTTTTGTAAGTCTGCATATCCAAAGGCTGCAGCTCCTTGTTTTTTTGCAGCCAGAACAATTTAAATTGCAGCTCAATTACTCTGAAAGAGTGGATATCTAAAGTAGTATACTGCGCCCAGTACGCAAAGTCGTTTGCATAATGTTTAAAAACGGTGAGCGCCTCTTCATCATATTCTTTCTTACGCATATTCAGCTTTTTCAGCATGTCGTTAATGGCATCTCTGTGAACAGAGCAGGGTTCATACTCCGAAGGAAATTTCCGGTTTTTCCTGATCTCAGTAAGGTCGGACTGCAGTTTCATATAGCTTTCAGTCAGCTTTTTCATCTTTTCCGCATAGTGTCTTTCTAATTGCTTTACCTGCAAGCCGGCCTTCCGGGCGTACAACGGCTCTATATTCACCGGCGTGGCCTCACCAGTCTGGATGGTTTGCTGAATCGCCGCCATGGCTTTACCGGCTGTTGCAGAAATAGTTTTTGCGTACAATGCTGTTTCTTCCGCGATCTCCTTTTCCGTTTTGGAGATCGCCTTCTCCACTCCATCATTAAACTGTTCCCACATTGGCAACAATGCATTTATTTCTGCGATGCTGTTCGGGTAATCGGGGCGCCTGGTATTGCCTAACCCCAGGGGGTCAGAACTTGGTTTGAAAGGCACTCTCAGGTTGATGCTGCCGATCTTTTCTGACAACTTTGCCAGCTTTTCCTCTTTTTCCTTTGTATAAGCATGTTTGATAGACTTTTTTACAAGTTCGGCTGCCTTTTTGGTGTTGCCTTTGCTTTCCTCAATGGCTGCCTGTGTTAACGTCGCCTGCGGGTGATGTGTATATACATCGGTAACGCTGTCCAGGTAGTTTTGTGCTCTGGTTAAGTCGCCAAGGCCAAACCAGGCCTGCCCAAGGTTGTTCATCACCGTCGTGTTTCTTCGGAAGCTGGTATTAAGATACTCTAAGATCGGGATGGCTAAATGCTCTCCATTAAGCATGGTAAGAACGGCCGCGTAGTTGTTCAGCGCGTGGTATTGTGTCGGGTAATCGGCACATACTTTACCCAGCAGATAAACGGTTAGTTCCTGATGGCCGCTTGCCCAGAATGCACTGGACATTGCTGCTGCATCGTTACCATTTTTTGCTTTCGCTTTTATTTTCTGATACACTTTATCGCCCTGCGTTACGGTATTCGCGTCTAAAGTAGTACCAAGTTGTGTTTGTATCGCTTTTACATACGCCGGGATACGGGCCGCAGTTACCCCTTTTGCAATGGACGCAATCCGGGACGCATCCTTTTTAGGAGCAATACGGTTTTCATCCTCCCAGGCCTCAGCCAGCTTTTTGTCTGAAACACCTGCAAGGTTTTTGCCTGCACTTTTCATATCCGGCATTTTAATGCCCAGGCTATCCATCATCTTTTTGTCTTCAGGGTCCATATCCTTCATCATTTCATTCATCATACCCTGTGCGTCTTTCATGGCAGCTTCCAATTCTTTTTGAGTGGGTGCCTTTTCTTTAGCTGGTTTTTTTGAGCCAGTAGTAACGCAGGCAGTAATAAAATGACGACAACCAGTAGGGATTTAACTTTGCTGCAATTTTTCATGATCGTATCAGGTTAAGGTGATTTCGTCTCGTTATTTGCCATATACAAAACCGGTAAAAACACCACTGCCCGGCGATTGGGCATCGTTCATAAATAACGCTCTCCCGTTTTTCAAGGCCGAGAAATAGACGTCAAAAGTTTTGGGCCTGCCTTCGATATCGGAACACTGAATCTGCCATTCATTGATGGATTTGAAATTGCCGTTACTTTTTGCCTGAACAAAGGTGGTTTGTCCACCGCTGCTGTTGGCTGCACTTAATTCCCAGTAGTACGATTGATTTTTGCCAAACACAAAAAACTGTGCGGAAGTATAAGTGCTCGAACCAACAAGCGACCCGGTATAATAACTGTAATAGAAGGTGTTGCTGCTATACTGGTCGGACCATTTGCCGGTATTATTAATGTCGGTAGCTGCCACTGCGAAGCGGTTATAGCCTAGCATGTTTTGTACTTTGTTTGAAATGGAGACCGCCGCATAATCATTCGGCACGGCTTCCGGGTCAAAGCCAAACTCATTGATAAAGGCTTGTTTATCCGGCGACACGCATTCTATCCACCCGGCGGCTTTCCTGTACAGCACTACGAAAACAGATTTACCCGTAGCATTTTCAGTAACGGTTGCCATGCCAAACTCCGGCCTTTCAAAATCGGAAATATAGTCTGACTTATAATTCCTGATATTGCTGTAGCGTGGAGCCACCAGTATATTCCAGGCTGCTGCCACCAGCACATCCGGATCTGCCGGAAAAACGGTGCCTTCTTTGGGGTAATGCAGCAATACTTTCATGTCACCTTTAGTGACCTGTACCCAGTCGGGCTTTATGGTACTGGTCCAGCCATCATTGAAGTTGGTGACGTCGTATTTGAATGTAACCGGCGGATTGTGAGGTCCGTCTGTCGGTTCGTTTTCTTCTTTTTTGCAGGCCGTAAACATCGACAGCACTGCAAATGCAACTAAAATCATGATTTTCATTTTTGGAAGAATTTGGGATTGATATAAAGAATGTATGTGCTATTCAGGCTCTGTCCGGATCGTGCTGTCAGCTGCCAGGGGCGCTTCAGGTTCGGGAGCGGACTGGTTCCGGCGTTTCTTGTTTTTTCCTATATCCGTCGCCATCCGTTCAATTTTATGTGAAGTGCTGTCAACAACTTTGTCGGTCGTCTTGCTGATGGTTCTGTCAATCGTGTTATTTATTTTCCTTTCCACCGTCGACGTCACTTTACTTTTTAGTTTTTTGAGGAACTGCGCCTCGGCGGTACCTGTGATCAGCAACACGGTCAGTATCAGAAGGCTCGTTTTCATGGGGTGTTGTCGTTTTGTTCTGAACGAAATTACACGACAGTGTTTGTGGGGTTTCTCCCCTGAAAAGAGGATTTTTGTGAAATGTGGTTGAAACTGGTAGGGGGCAGGTGATAGCTAATAATTTAGCGGTTCCTATTGGCCGAGTAAAGGCCGAATTATAAAGGGATTGTGGCTTGTTAAAACACTTAACGGGTGTTTTATTTTATTTCGGTTTTGAATTGTTGAGTGCCAGAAAAATCTTAGATTTGACTATGAGCAATATCGTACTAAAGTCAGCAAAAAGAAAAACTACAGTGTCGCGCTCAAAAGTCAGAGCTGCGGTATCTGCGGCGTTCGCCTCAAAGCCTGCCATTAAATCTGGCTTTAAAAAGAGTGAGCAACCATCTATAGTTGTATCAAAAACTAAAACCTCCTCAACAATATAGCTGTTACATTTTATGTTAGCCCCAGCCTACAATGATAAGGTATTTATCAATTGTCCTTTTGACGATGACTACAGGCCCTTGCTGCACGCAATGATCTATTCCATTTATCGGTGTGGTTTTTTCCCGGTAGCAGCATTGAGCGAAGATGATGGTACGGATAACAGGCTTGACAAAATCATAAGGTGTATCAGGGGAAGCAGGTATGGAATTCATGATTTATCGCGTACTGAGGTGAATGGGAACAATTTGCCCAGGTTTAATATGCCGTTTGAGGCTGGCCTGTTTTACGCTGCGAAATACTTTGGTTCCAAATCAGATAAAGTCAAATTCGGACTTGTTTTTGAAAAGACAAAGTACCTATATCAGCAGTATATTTCCGATTTAAACGGAATAGATACGAAGGCCCACAAAAACGATCCTGTCGTTGTCTTGGAAAAGGTTCGTGATTGGCTAAAAACTTCGTCAAAGAGGATCACAGTTCCAGGCAATGCCAAACTTAAGAAAGACTATAACGAGTTTTTAACTAGACTTCCAATCATTCTGGAAGACCTGGAACTGGAGTTGGATAGCCTGTTATTCAATGACTATTGCCAGATAGTAGAAGAAGCCGTTAGGGAAAAGTTATCCTGGTCGGAATAATTGTCAGAAAAGAAAAAGGGTTGCTCCTTACAGAACAACCCTAGAATTTTGAGGATGTAATCCTTTTCGTACCGCGTACGGGATTCGAACCCGTGATTCCTCCGTGAAAGGGAGGCGTCTTAACCCCTTGACCAACGCGGCGTATTTCGTATTTGGGATTGCAAAGGTAATCCCTCTTTTTATATTTCCAAAATAAATTTCTTAACCCAAATTTATATTGATTTATACCCGCACACCTTGTAAATTTGCTTCTCAATTTTTTTCATCTTCAAATCTTTAGTGTAAAATGGGAACTACTCTCAAAATCGGTATAAATGGATTCGGTCGCATCGGTCGCCTCGTATACCGTCAGATTTACAACATGCCTGGTATCGACGTGGTAGCTATCAACGACCTTACCAGCCCGAAGGTATTGGCGCATCTCCTGAAATACGACTCAGCTCAGGGTAGATTTGAAACAGAAGTTACTAGCACCGACAACTCTATCTCCGTTAACGGCGAAGAAGTAAAAATATACGCACAGAAAGATCCTGCCCAGATTCCCTGGAAAGAGCACAATATCGATGTAGTAATCGAGTGCACAGGCTTCTTTACTGACAAAGACAAAGCAGAAGCTCACATCACTGCTGGCGCTAAACGTGTGGTAATCTCCGCTCCGGCTACCGGCGACCTGAAAACGGTTGTTTTCAACGTTAACCACGACATCCTCGACGGTTCTGAAACAGTTATCTCCTGCGCATCCTGCACCACTAACTGTCTCGCTCCAATGGCGAAAGTACTGGAAGACAAATACGGTATCGTTACCGGTCTGATGACTACCATCCACGCTTACACCAACGACCAGAACACCCTGGATGCTCCGCACCCTAAAGGTGACCTGCGCCGTGCACGTGCTGCTGCCGCTAACATCGTACCTAACAGCACCGGCGCTGCTAAAGCGATCGGCCTGGTACTGCCTAGCCTGAAAGGTAAACTGGACGGTAACGCGCAGCGTGTTCCGACGATCACCGGCTCCCTCACAGAACTGACTACCATCCTCAGCAAAAAAGTAACTGCAGAAGAAATCAACGAAGCCATGAAAGCTGCTTCTAACGAATCTTTCGGTTACACTACAGACGAAATCGTAAGCACCGACATCATCGGTACCCGCTTCGGTTCCCTGTTCGATGCTACCCAAACGAAAGTAATCACCCAGGGTGATGTACAAATGGTGAAAACTGTTTCCTGGTACGATAACGAAATGAGCTATGTTTCTCAGCTCGTTCGCACCGTGAAACATTTCGCTGGCCTCATCAGCAAATAATTTTATTGTCATAGAAGGGAGAAGAGGTAAAGGTGTTTTCACGCCTTTATCTTTTTCTCCCTTCTCCTTTTTACTAACCTTTCTTAAAACCCAGGCAATATGAGCAAGTTTTCCAGCTTCAATTTCAGCGGTAAAAAAGCCCTCATCCGCGTTGACTTCAACGTTCCCCTCAACGATAAATTCGAGATCACCGACGATACCCGCATGAAAGCGGCGGTGCCCACGATTAAAAAGATACTGGCCGACGGCGGATCGGTGATCCTCATGTCGCACCTCGGCAGGCCAAAAGATGGTCCTACCGATAAATACTCCCTCAAACACCTGGTAAACCACCTGGTAAAACTGCTGGAAGGCGCTACCGTTAAGTTCGCCGAAGATTGTGTAGGCGAAGTAGCGGAGAAAGCTGCTGCTAACGTGCAAGCCGGCGAAGTGCTGCTGCTCGAAAACCTGCGCTTCCACAAACAGGAAGAAAAAGGCGATAAAGCATTTGCAGAACAACTCGCTAAACTGGGCGACGTATACGTAAACGACGCCTTCGGTACCGCACACCGCGCACACGCTTCTACAGCGGTTATCGCGGAGTTCTTCCCTGCCGACAAACGTTTCTTCGGCCTGCTCATGGAAGCTGAAGTAAACAACGCTGAAAAAGTACTGCACGGTGCAGAATCTCCGTTCACGGCCATCCTGGGTGGCGCAAAGGTGAGTGATAAGATCCTCATCATCGAAAACCTGATGGAGAAAGCCAACAATATCATCATCGGTGGCGGTATGGCTTACACTTTCCTGAAAGCTCAGGGTAAAGAAATTGGTAATTCCCTCGTGGAAAATGATAAGCTGGACCTGGCACTCGAACTGCTGGCCAAGGCAAAAGCGAAAGGCGTACAACTGCTGCTGCCTACGGATTCCGTAGCGGCCGATAAGTTCGCTGCCGACGCTAACACACAAACAGTTTCCAACGACAACATCCCTTCCGGCTGGATGGGCCTCGACGTAGGACCTGAATCGGTAAAACTGTTCAGCGAAACGATCGCTAACTCTAAAACCATTCTCTGGAACGGCCCGATGGGCGTATTCGAAATGGAGAAATTCCAGGGCGGTACTAAAGCCGTAGCTGATGCGATCGTGAAGGCAACTGCCGGCGGCGCGTTCTCCCTCGTAGGCGGTGGTGACTCTGTGGCAGCCGTAAACCAATTCGGCCTGGCAGAAAAAGTAAGCTACGTATCCACCGGTGGTGGTGCTATGCTCGAATACTTCGAAGGCAAAACATTGCCTGGTATCGCAGCGGTGAAGTAAGTCTTCGCACTAAATAAAAAAAGCGGTACTCCCCAAAGAGTACCGCTTTTCTATTTCGCAGAAGTCACTACTTCTTACTCATCTCCGTAAAATACTGGTGGAAGTAAGGGATCGTTTCAATACCCTTATAAAAGTTCGCCAGGTCAAACTTCTCGTTGGGAGAGTGCAGGTTGTCACTATCCAGCCCGAAGCCCATCAGCACCGTTTTCAAGCCCAGTTCTTTTTCGAACAGCGCTACGATAGGAATACTACCACCGCCACGTACAGGAATCGGCTCTTTACCGAAAGTAGCCGCGTAAGCTTTGTTCGCCGCTTTGAACGCTACGTGGTCGGTAGGCGTCACGTACGGGTTACCGCCATGGTGAGGCGTCACTTTCACCTTCACATTGTTCGGCGCAATCTTTTCGAAATGCGCTTTGAACAGGTCGGAAATCTTATGGTTATCCTGGTTAGGTACCAGGCGCATAGAAATCTTTGCGTAAGCCTTAGAAGGTAACACCGTCTTAGCACCTTCGCCGGTGTAACCACCCCAGATGCCGTTTACTTCCAGCGTCGGACGAGTGCCGGTGCGCTCGAATACACTGTAGCCTTTTTCACCCCAAACATCCGCAATCTCCAGGTCGGTGATGTATTCTTTAAGATCGAAAGGAGCGGAGTTCAGCGCTTTGCGTTCCGCATCGCTCAGGTCTACCACATCGTCATAGAAGCCGGGGATGGTAATGTGATTGTCTTTGTCGTGCAGGCTGGCGATCATCTGGCAGAGGATCGTAGCCGGGTTAGCTACGGCACCGCCGTAAACGCCGCTGTGCAAGTCGCGGTTAGGACCGGTAACTTCTACCTCCATGTACGACAGGCCACGCAGCCCCGTATCGATGGATGGGTTTTCGAGGCTGATCATCGCCGTGTCTGAAATGAGGACTACGTCGGCTTTCAGGCGCTCTTTATTTTCTTTGATGAAGATGCCGAGGTTAGCAGAGCCCACTTCTTCCTCACCTTCTATCATGAATTTAACGTTGCAGGGCAGCGTGTTGGTAGCGATCATTGTTTCTACCGCCTTCACGTGCATATAAAATTGGCCTTTATCGTCAGCCGAGCCGCGCGCATAAATTTTACCGTCTTTAATTACCGGCTCAAACGGGCCACTGTGCCACAGCTCCAGCGGATCGGGCGGTTGCACGTCGTAGTGACCGTACACCAGTACCGTAGGCAGGTTAGCGTCTATGATTTTTTCGCCATATACAATAGGATGGCCGGCCGTAGGGCACACTTCCACTTTCTCTGCACCCGCTTCGATCAGGCGCTCTTTCACCGCCTCGGCGCAACGTTTGGTGTCTTCGTTATGCCTGGAGTCCGCGCTCACAGAAGGTATGCGCAGCAGCGACAGCAGCTCTTCCAGGAACCTGTCTTTGTTTTTAGCCTGGTAATCTTTCCAAACTTGCATGTGTATGATGGTTATTGACGTTTACAATGGCTGCAATTTAAAGGAATTTGCAGAAAGCAACCACAAAAGGGGGCACTTAACCCCCGTAATCCTCCCCAGCCCCCGTTGTGTCACTCACTTGTACGGCATTTTCTCTACTCAGCTCCCCCGGGTGTACGTCATTAACGATGCCGGCGCCTTGCTGACACGCCTCGTCATCAGACGCTACGGTGCCTATACCCAACCGTCACCCAACCATCACTGAACCATCAGATCTATACTTTGCCATAATTTGACTCTTTTTTGCCACTAATTGATACGGTAACCAGCACGCATCCCCCCCGATCTTTGTAAAAAAGCAAATGATACAAAAGGGATTTAACGCCATCTCCTCCGGGGCCACCGGCAAATTCGGCAACCAGGTGGTAAAGTACTTCCGGTACGGAAAGGAAATCATTGCCAAAGCCCCGTGTAAACGACCGGGTATGGGCACGCCGGGCCAGGAGCGCACAAAGGGCGATTTCAAAAAGGCGGCGTTGTGGTCCGCTCATGTGCGGGCCAATGCACCACTGAGAGCCCGCTACCAGGCCGCCCGTACGGGAGGAAAAAACGTACACAACATGGCCATCGCAGATTACCTGGTCGCCCCGGTCATTCATGAATTGTCGGTAAAGAAGGGCAAAGTGACCGTCTTCGCCACAGATAATTGTTTCGTGGCCGAGGTGCTGGTCGAGGTGTACAGCCCAGACGGCGTACTGCTCGAAGCCGGCCAGGCCGCTGATGCCGGGCATGATCGTTTTACTTACATACCCCGCGCATTGCCTGTAGGCGGCAGCATCGTTGTTATCGTGAAAGACTTCCCGGGTAATGAGTGCAGGAGCGAAGTGCTGTTGAGCAGTGAGGAGTTAACAGTCGTACCCACCTGCATACGTATCCGCCACTGCGAACGCGACGGCACGCCGCAGCGCGACCTGGTAACGGATAATGAACACATGCCGCTCCGCCGTAGCGGATAAATTTTCGCCACTGCCAATAACGAAACAGCCGCCGAAGTGAGTGACACAACGGCGGCTGAAGAAGGTGCTTATGCTGGTAAACTAGGAAATTAACTTCTGGCGCAGGAGGAACTCCAGCTTCTCGTTTACGTCGAGCAGCTTTTCGGTGAGTTCGCGGTTCTCTTTACGGAGGGCGTACACTTCGTATGCCTTATCAATGTTATGTTTCAGCTCGTCCTCGTTCCAGGGTTTGGAGAAGTATTTGTACACCTGGCCTTTGTTGATCGCGTCAATTACGGCATTAATGTCCGCATAGCCGGTCAGCAATACCCTGATGGGTTCAGCATGCTTCTCAAGAATGGATTCGAAAAATTCGATGCCCGTCATTTTAGGCATACGCTGGTCGGAGATAATGATGTGGAAGTCGTTTTCTTCCAATAACTTATACGCTTCTTCTGCCGATTCCGCAGTCTGGATGGCGTATAATCTTCTGAAGCTTGCTTTAAAGGCGTTCAGGTTATGTACCTCATCATCTATATAGAGGATGCGTATTTGTTGTTGACTCATCTAACGCTGTAAACTTAATGTAAGTTAATAAAAATAAGCGGGTTGCAAACAGCGGCAGACTGTTTTTTACGCTCACATGATTGGCTGCCAATTACAATTCGACAGTTAGCATTCCCGGTTAAAGCTGAACAGATCACCTATACGAATCCGAAATACCACACTCAAACATAGATATTTTGTCGTGGATTTTAATAATTAAGTATAAGTTTTTTTTAAGAAGTATTAAGAAATCATATGTACGCGGGTGGTTACATATTGCTGAAACATCCCGTAGTTTTGCGTTTTGCATAAATTCGTGTAGGTTTGATAAACCCCTACATGGGAAAGAACTAAAAATCTGTCATTATGAAGAAGTCATCGCTTGTTTTAATTGTTGTTCTTGTTGTTGTAGCATTGATCGGTTTTGCCGGTTGCGGGAAATACAATACCCTGCAAAAGCTGGATGAAAACGTAAATGGCGCCTGGGGTGCTGTACAAACCCAATACCAGCGCCGCGCCGACCTGATCGATAACCTCGTAGCCACTGTGAAAGGGGCTGCCAATTTCGAAAAAAGCACCCTCACCGAAGTGATCAACGCCCGCGCAAAGGCCACTTCCGTAACTATACAAAACACCGGCGACCTTAACCAGTCTAAAATCGACGAGTTCCAGGCCGCACAAGGTCAGCTCAACAGTTCACTCAGCCGCCTGCTGGTAACGGTAGAACAATATCCCGACCTGAAAGCGACCGCCCAGTTCGGCGAACTGCGCGCACAGATCGAAGGCACAGAGAACCGCATCGCGAACGCCCGTAACGATTTCAATAACACTGTAAGGGACTTTAACGCTACCATCCGTACGTTCCCGAACAATATCGTAGCTGGCTTTGCGGGTCTGCAACAACGTGGTTACTTTAAAGCCGACGCTGGTGCGGAGAAAGCGCCTAAAGTAGAATTCTAATCTGATTATCATCTATAAGAAAGCGGAGGCGGTAATACCGCTTCCGCTGTTTTAAATAAGCATCCATGCGCCTCTTCCCGAAAAAAGAACTGTTTAACGAAGACGAAAAAGCCAAAGTGGTAGCGGCCGTTCGCCAGGCAGAACGCCTTACCAGCGGCGAAGTGCGGGTTTACATCGAAAGCCGCTGTGCTTATGTAGATGCATTTGACCGCGCAAAGGAAATATTTGCGGGGCTGGGCATGGAAAAAACGAAGCAACGTAACGGGGTACTGTTATACGTAGCCCTGCTGGACCACCAGTTCGCCATCCTGGGCGACCAGGGCATCCACGAAAAGGTGGGAGGCGAGTTCTGGCAAAAGGAAGCACTGCTGTTGCGCGACTACTTCAAGCGCAACCTGATCGTGGAAGGATTGGAAGTATGTGTGAAAGAAATCGGCGAATCGCTGCGTCATCATTTCCCCTACGCCGCAGAAGACAAAAATGAATTACCCGACGACATCGTGTTTGGAAGATAAATTATAGCAAGAGCAATGAAGATACTCCGCTGGTTATTAGTGTTTACCGGAATACTGACAGGCTTTATGGCCGGGGCGCAGGACATCCCGAAGCCCATGAATCCGCCCCGTTTGCTGAATGATTTTGCAGGTGTGCTGTTGCGTGAAGACGCCGCAAAACTGGAACAAAAGTTGGAGGCTTACGAGGATAGTACATCTAACGAGGTGGCCATCGTGATCGTGAAAACGCTCGACGGCTACGAACCGGAAGAGGTAAGCACGAAAATCCTGAGAGAATGGGGTATCGGCAAAAAAGATAAGAACAATGGCCTGCTCATCCTCGTGGCGGTAGACGACCGCAAAGTGAGGATAGAAACAGGTTATGGAATGGAGAATGTGGTGCCCGACGTAATCGCGTACCGGATTATCAACAACCAGATCAAACCGGCTTTTCGCCAGGGCGATTATTACCACGGCCTGGACGCAGCCGTTAACAGCGTTATCAAAGCCGCAGCAGGTGAGTTTCATGCCGTACCTAAAGACGGCGGCGAAGGCGGAGGTCTCGGTATCGGCGGCATTGCGATGATCATCATTATTATCGTAGTGCTGGTGATCGTGAGCAGAGGCGGCGGCGGTGGCGGCGGTACGTTTAGCAGGCGCGGTTATAACGGTTGGGGCGGTGGCGTTGGCGGCGGATTTCTCGGCGGCGGCTTCGGCGGCGGTGGAGGAGGCTGGTCCGGCGGCGGTGGTGGTGGCGGTTTCGGCGGCTTCGGCGGCGGCGGCGGTATCGGCGGCGGTGCCAGTGGCAACTGGTAACATCCTCTCAGAAAACCTTATTATCCCCATTCATACCGCGTAAAATATGAAATGCCCCTTGGTATGAATTATCTGCATGTGCTTAATGGAGATGCAACACTGGAAGTATTCCGTAAATCCGGCATACCGGGCGACTTCATCGTGTGCCGCGAAATGATCAGCGAAGGCCGGGTAGCGCCAGCGCCGGATGCAGATACGTTTCTGACAGAACGGGCGGCGCACCTCCGCGAGCACTATGGCATCGATACTTCCAACTATAACGAAAGCATTGTAAAAGAACTGGGCAAACTGAAGCAGGCCGGCAACTACGACGAACTGGTGCTTTGGTTTGAGTTTGATGTGTTTTGCCAGCTGAACCTGTTGTTCGTTCTCTGGTACCTGCGTCAGCTCAATATCCAACTACCTCCTGTAAGCCTGGTCTCCATCAATCACCACCCCGAGGTAGTGAACTTCAAAGGCTTCGGCGTACTGTTACCACATCATTATCCACCACTTTTTGAACAAAGAGCGCAACTGCGCGAGGAAGACTGGCAACTGGCGCTCGACACCTGGAATGCCTATACGGGCGACGATCCTTCCAAAGTAAATGAGATGCGGCACCGCGCCCCGGGCAACCTGCCTTTCCTGGCAGAAGCTTTACAGGCGCAATTGCAGCGGCTCCCTTATGTAGAAGATGGCCTCAATGTCATTCAACGTTTCTTCCTGCAAAACCTTCAACTCGGCTGCGCGCCCTGGTATAACCTGTACAATCGCTTCTGGAATGAACTGAAGATCTATGGCTTCGGCGACTTCCAGCTCGACATCATCACCCAACGCATGCGTAACGCCGGCGTGATCGAAGGGAATGAACAAATGTGTATCACGTCTTTAGGCCAGGAAGTGCTGGCGGGGGAGGAGAACTACACCGGTTATGCTGCGCTCGACCACTGGATCGGCGGCACGCCTTTGCATGAAACGCCCTGGCGCTGGAGTGCGGCGGAAGACAAGCCGGTGAAGGTATCGTAGTGTACCCGTTACCGGTTGTCAGGCCAAATCACCCATCTTCTTGCCCGCGTTTGCGTATCTCGGAACAAACGCCTATTTTTCGCGTAATCGTTTATCTCTATGCGACAATATTGCCTGTTCCTGTTCCTCCTGTTAGCCTTTACTGCGCCTGCCACCGCACAGGATGATGTGCCCTCTTTTTCCCACGGTTTAGGTGTGGGCTTTTATTTTGGCAGGCCTACCACGGCCATCGGCCTCACGTATTCGCCGCGGCTTAACCTTTTACAGCTGGGCAAAGAAGCTACCTTTTCGGTAGGTACGCATGCCGCCCTGCTGGGCAGTACATTGTCCGCCTCCAGCGACGATGTATCGGAGGAAACAAGCAGCGCCGACTTCTCTTCTTACTGTGTAGATATCCCTTTATTGCTTGAATTCAACTTTGGTGCAGCCGCATTGCCCGATGGCAGCGATCACCGGTTCGGGTTCTTCCTGGGTGCTGGTTATGGCTTCCATAACAGCGGCGCTAAAGATGGCCGCGATATGCATACCAACGGCCCGGTGGTGAGTGGCGGACTACGTTTCTCTGCCGGCTCCGGCGAAGCAGCCTTTGAGTTGCGCGGCAAGTATATGTTCGACAAACTATCGTTCTTCGGCAATGAGGGCATTGCTGGCCTGGGCGTGTCTTATCTTTTCTAATTTCCCATTATTGCCAGTACCTGCTGTAATACCAGCACGCCTCCCAGTCCGGCGAGGCTTACAATAGTTTCCATCAGCGACCAGGTGGAAAAGGTTTGTTTCAGGGTGAGGTTAAAGTACTCCTTGAACAGCCAGAAGCCGCTGTCGTTCACATGGGAGAACATGAGGCTGCCCGCACCGATCGAAAGCACCATCAGCTCCGGCTGCGTGTGCGGCGCATGCAGCAAGGGTAACAGGATGCCACCCGCGGTGAGTCCGGCCACGGTAGCAGATCCCACGCATACACGAATGATGGCGGCGATCGTCCAGCCCAGCACCAGCGGCGACAATGGCAGGTTTTTCAGCGACTCACCAATGTAGGTGTTCATGCCCCCGTCTTTCATCACCTGCATGAATATGCCGGAGCCGGCAATGATCAGCAGCATAGGCGCCAGGCCTTTCACCGCATCTTCCAGCTGCCGCATAAGTGGTTTCATTTTACCTCCGCGACGAATGCCGAGCAGGTACACCGCCACCAATACCGATAACATCATGGCCAGGTTGGCATCGCCGATAAAGGCGATGAACTTGCCGGGCAGGCTGTTCGCATCAATAAAAGGGTTACTGATGGTCGTGATGGTCAGCAGGAACAGTGGGAGTAATGCGCAGAACAGGGAGATGCCGAGTCCGGGCAGCTGATCTTCCGGCAGGTGTTGCACATGCACGAGGTCTGGATTAGGTGTTACCTGGTGTTTCTTCAGCGTACGCGCGAAGATCGGCCCTGCCAGTGCGATAATGGGAATGCCTGCAATAAGGCCGTACAATAAGGTTTTACCCAGGTCCGCCCCGAGCTGAGCAGAGATGGCCGTAGGGGAGGGGTGTGGTGGCAAAAAGCCGTGCGATACCGATAACGCCGCGATCATCGGGATGCCAATGTACATTAGTGGCAGGCGGGTAGTCATGCCCGTTGCAAAGATCAAAGGCACGACGATCACGAACGCCGCCGTATAAAACATCGGGAAGCCGATCAGCAATCCGCCCAGGGCCATGGCCCACTGGATGTTGTTCACGCCGCATAACCGCACGAGCGATGTCGTGATCTGCTGCGCCGCCCCACTGTCTGCCACGATCTTTCCCAGCATGGCTCCAAATACAAGTATCATCAGCAAAGAGCCAAGGGTGCCGCCGATGCCATTTTTGATGGACGAGCCGATGCCGGCAATGTCCATCCCGCAGGCCAGTCCCAGGCAAATGCTCACGATGATAAAGGAAATGAAGGTATCCAGTTTGAGGCCTACAATGAGGGCAATTAAAAGCAGGATAGCTGCGAAGGAAAGTAATAACGGCATAACGTGTGGATAAGAGGTCTTATCCAAAGATAACAGAAAAAAGAAAAGGCCCGGAGGTATATACACCGCCGGGCCTCGTATCGAACTAAGTTAAAATCTACTCTTCGGTTTTAGCTGCACGCAGTTCGGCTATTACCTTTTCGGTATAGGCCGCCTGTTGTTTCAGCTCTTCCGCTTTAGCACCGGTAGCAGATGATGCCTGCTCCTGTTTCGTTTTCACGATCGGCTGCATCAGGTTAATGAAGTAGTTGTTCACCATACCGTTGTTCATCTGGTCGGCAAAACCCTTCACTGCATCGATGCCTTTGGTAAAGGCAGCGTTGTCCTGCACTTTGCTCAGCATGGCCAGGTATTGCAGCGCCGCGTTAAACTTGGCGTTCTGTCCACCTGCAGTGGCAAACTGTTTATCGAAGAAGGCGATATCAGCGGGATCTGCTTTTTTCGTGTACACGGCGGAGATGGCGTTCATCAGGGCGCCTTTAGCCGCCGGCTCCAGTGATTTGGCCGTTGCATAGGCATTCTCCGGGTTCAGGGTGTTGAGGGCATTGAGGGCAGCGCCGGCTACGGCGTAAGACTTATCTTTCAAAGCTGCTTCGAACAACGGTGCGTACTGGCCGTCTTTCAGTTTCGCCAGCTGGCCGATGGCGGTTGCTCTTACAACGGACGCCGGATCTGCTTTAGCCAGGGATACAACGGTTTCCAGGGCGGCCGTTTTTACATCACTGTTATCCAGCTTCACACCACCTACGGCCATGGCGCGCAGGCCTTCGTACTTATCTTTCATGGCGGCTACTACTACGGCACGGGCGGCAGCATTGCTGGTCTGCTGTTTCAGCGTGGCGCTGATCGCTTCGCGGCGGTCCTGGTAGTTAAGCGCATTTTTATACTGGAAGATGTAGGTGTTGATGTCGCGGTGATCGGTCGTTTTAGCCAGCAGGATCTTGTCGCCGTCTACGTTTACGAAATCCGGCTTGCTGCTGTAGGGCAGGAAGAACGAATCCACACGTTCGTCGAGGATTACGTTGTGGCGGGTCTTCTTACCACCTTCGTATACGTCGATCGCGAAAGGCATGGTGAAGATTTTATCGCCCTTCTGTTGTTGCTTCACAGTTACTTTCACCTTTTTGGTGGCGTCGTTGTAATCGTAGCTGAAGTCCAGCTCAGGGTAGCCCTGTCCGAAGTACCATTGATTCCAGAACCAGTTCAGGTCTTTGCCGGTAACTTCTTCAAAAGCCAGGCGCAGGTGGTGCGACTCGGTAGCTTTAAAGGCATTATTTTTCAGGTACAGGTTCAGTGATTTAAAGAATGCGTCGTCGCCCACGTAGTTACGCAGCATGTGCAGGATGCGGCCGCCTTTCTGGTAGCTCACTGCATCAAACATATCTTCTTTATCGCGATAGTGGAAGCGAACCAGGTCGCGGTCGCCGGCATAGCCGATGAAGTTGAAATAGTTCTGCAGCGATTCCAGGTGGTGCGCATCTGCCGCGTCTTTGCCGTATTTATGTTCCAGCCACAGGTATTCGCTGTAGTCAGCGAACGATTCGTTCAGGGTAAGGTTGCTCCATGATTCGCAGGTAGCGTAGTCGCCAAACCATTGGTGAAACAACTCATGCGCGATCACAGATTCTGCCAGGTGGTTATCGTCCAGCAGTTCGCGGTCGGTTTTCTGCACCATTTCGCCGTGCAGCGTAGCCGTGGTATTCTCCATAGCGCCGGATACATAGTCGCGCACTACTACCTGGGAGTACTTCACCCAAGGGTAATCAACACCCAGCAGGTTAGAATAGAACGTCATCATTTCAGGCGTATGACCGAATATCGCTTTTGCGTAAGGGGCATAGGCTTTCTCCTGGTAATAGCTTACTTCTTTACCTTTCCATGGCGCATCTTTCGTAATCACGAAATCGCCCACGGCCATCATGAACAGGTATGGTGCATGCGGCTGGTCCATTTTCCAGGTGTCGGTACGGGTACCGTCCGTGTTCGGCTTCTGGCTAACCAGTTTACCGTTGGAGAGGGTTACGTACTTTTTAGGCACCGTCATGGCTATTTCTGAAGTCGTTTTCTGGTTGTTTTTGTCGATAGTAGGGAACCATACAGAAGAAGCCTCTGTTTCACCCTGTGTCCAGATCTGCACTGGTTTGTCAGGGTCTTTACCATCAGGATTAATGAAATACAGGCCTTTCGCGTCGGTGATGGCGCTGCTGCCTTTTACCGTCAGTTCATCCGGCTTGGCGGTATACTCGATATAAATCACGTACGACTCGGTAGACTTATACAGCTTATCCAGGTTGATGTTCAGTTGCCAGCCATCATAGTCGTATTTCAGCGGCGTATTTTTACCTGCTTTGGAAATTGCTACGGTTTTAATGTCCATTCCTTTTGCGTCCAGCAGCAGGCTGTCGGTAGCATAAAAGTGAGGGCGAAGGGTGATCCACGCTTTACCATTCAGGTAACGTTTAGCATAGTCGAAGCGCACGTCCAGTTTGGTGTGCACCAGGTTGTTGATTTTGGTAGGGGTGGCCCGGTAAATTTTGAGCGCCGGGTTTTCATTCTCATTAGCGGCTGATTGTGCGCGGGCGCCCTGGAATACTCCGGAGGCAGTGATACCGGCCATCAGCAGGCAAAGCAGTTTACTCGTTCGATGCATGTAAAGCGTTTTAAACAAAAATAAGCCCTCCGTCGGGAGGGGAGGCCCCAAATTTAAACAAATGGGCCAAATACAACGCAAGCGGTTAAAATTGTTACTTTTGTCATACAGCACCAGCTATATTATGATCAAAACCAGCGTAAACGCCAAAGCAACGTTCGAGATTACCGCCAGCAATACCGGTACAGGCATTAACGGACAGTCCGTAAACTGGAGCGCAGTGCAGCTTCCTACGGGAGATTACCACCTTATCATGGATGGCAAAAGTTACCTGGCCCAGGTACTGAAAATAGACCGGGACGCCAAAACAGTCACCATCGAAATCGAGCACCAGGAGTACGAAGTAGCCCTGGAAGAGCCGATGGACCGACTGCTGGCTTCCATGGGTATCAAAGATGCCGGTAAGAAGAAGGTAAACGACATCAAAGCGCCTATGCCCGGCATGGTGCTCAAAATACTGGTTACCCCCGGTCAGCAGATCGCTAAAGGCGACCCGGTGCTGATACTGGAAGCCATGAAGATGGAAAACGTATTTAAGTCTGCTACCGACGCCGTGGTGAAGGAAATTAAGGTGAAAGAGCGCACTGCAGTGGAAAAAGGCGAAGTGCTGGTAGTACTGGAATAATATTTGCTTTATAAGGAGCTACGTCCGAAAATTATGCATCAACTTAAGAAAACAATCATATGTGTTTTGTGCTGCCTGTTCATAGGCGGAAGCCTTGCCGCGCAGGACAAAGCCAACTACTTTGTATATATCCAGAACGAAAAGAGCGCCCCTTTCTACCTGAAATATAAGGGTAAAGTGCTCAGCTCTTCTCCCAAAGGTTATATCATTCTCCCGAAAATGGAACAGGGCGATGCGGTACCGGTAACGGTGGGCTTCCCTAAAAACGAATACCCCGAACAAACGTTCCTGTTAAAGGTGAGCCGCCGCGACCAGGGCCTGTTGCTCAAGAATACGGGTGAAGAAGGTTTTGCCTTGTACGACCTGCAAACGTTTGGTGTAACCCGCCCTGGTGAAGGACTGGTAGCAAAAGAAAAGAAGCAGGATGATGTGGTGGCGACAGAGGTAGCGGCTACAAACGCCGAGGCTTTTAAAGAAGGCAGTGAATC